>CAYQXJ010000058.1:0-2513 GCA_964421565.1 uncultured candidatus Brocadiaceae bacterium | reverse complement strand
GCTTCAAGAACGAGGACGAGCTGCGGTCCCGGATGGACCGCATCTGCTACCACGTTCCGAAGGACGCACTCGACCTGCCGCCGATCACCATCGGCGAGCGCTACTGCAGTCTCGGCGCCGAGGCCGCGCGCATCTACCGGGACCTGGAGGAGGAGTTCATCGCGCAGGTCGAGGACGGGGTGGTCACCGCCGCCAACGCGCTCGCCAAGCTGCTACGCCTCCAGCAGGTCGCCGCCGGGTTCGTGAAGACCGAGGACGGCTGCGAGCGCGACGTCGACGGCGCCAAGGCGGGCCTGCTGCGGGAGGTCCTGGAGGACATCGGCCGGGAGGACCGCGCCGTGGTCTTCTGCCGGTTCCACCACGACCTGGACACGGTGAAGCAGGTGGCGGAGGAGCTGGACCGGCCCGGCTACGAGAGAACCTGCGGCGAGATCAGCGGCCGGGTCAACGAATACGAGCAGTGGAAGCGGGGCGAGTTCAGCACGCTCGCCGTGCAGTTGCAGGCGGGCGGCCTCGGCATCGATCTGACCGAGGCGAGTTACGTGTTGTTCTACACGCTGGGCTTCAGCCTGGGCGATTACCAGCAGGCCATAGCGCGCGTGCACCGCCCGGGCCAGGAACGCCCCGTGGTCGTTTACCGCCTGCTGACCCGGGGCACCGTGGACTCGAAGATCATCCGCGCCCTCGACCGACGCGAGGACGTCATCCGGTCGATTCTCAGTCTCGCACAGGCCGCGCAGCCCGCCCTGTGGCGGTAGCCCGCGGCCACCTTTGGCTCTGGACACGGGGAGATACAGATGCCGGAAGCGCAGAGCAGGGAAGCATTGCTGGTCGAAGACGCCCGACGCTTCTCGGACCTGACCGAGAAGAAGCGGAACATCGAGGCCGAGCTCCGGGACGTGAAGAAGGAGCTGGCTCAGGTCGAAAGCGACCTGATCGAGGGGATGGTCGCCGGCGGCGTCCAGAACATGACCATCGGCGGCTTCAATCTCTACCTCTACAACCGCCTCAGCGTGCGAGCGAAGGACCGCGACCACGTGCGGCTGGCCCGGGCGCTCTTCGACTGCGGGCGCGAGGACCTGCTCATCGTGGGCTCGCAGAGGCTCAGAAGCGAGGTCCGCGAAGAGGAGGACCTGGAGGCCCTTCCGCCGCAGATCAGGGAGGCGGTCACCGTGGAGCGTATCTCGAAGGTGGGCGCCCGGAAGGCAACCTGACAGGTCGCCCTTTCTCTCTTTTCACACGAGGAGGCGCAGATGTCCGAAGAGACGGCGCTGGTAAAGAAGGAGAAGTTCGTGGCCCTGGCCGGCAACCAGGAGCGCGTCACGAAGGTGCTGCAGGCCAACCTGGCCAGCATGCCCGACGCGAGCGCGTTCAGCCTGCCCCGCATCCGGATGCCCTCGAGCGGGTCGCAGGCGTGGGCGGTGCCCACGGCGCAGGGCGAGGAGTCCACCGACCACATCGACTGCATCATCCTGGCCCACCAGCCGTGCCGCGGCTATTGGCCGGGGGAGTTCCGGGGCAACGAGCCGCCCCGCTGCAGCTCGCCGGACGGGATCGTCGGCTACGGCGACCCGGGCGGGGAGTGCAGGAGCTGCCCCCTGGCCCAGTGGGAGTCCGCGCAGAACGGACGGGGCCAGGCCTGCAAGGCCATGTGGCGGCTTTTCATCCTGCGGGAGGGCGCGATCCTCCCCTACCTGCTGACGCTGCCGCCCACGTCGCTGAAGGCCTTCCAGACCTATATGACGACGCTGGCCTTCACCGCAACGCCCTACTACCTGGCCATCACGCGCGTCGGCCTGGACAAGGCGCAGAACGCCGAGGGCATCGCCTACTCGGTGGCCACATTCCAGCAGGTGGGCGAGCTGACCGACGAGGACGAGGCACGCATCGAGGAATACGCCCAGCTGATCGAGCCCTACCTCACCGCGCCGGTGAACGCCGAAGAGTACGCCGGCGAGGACGGCGGGGTCGAGACGTGAGGCCGGGGCGGCGGGGCGGCCGAGCGCGGTCGCCCCCGCCGTTCCATCCGCGCACAAGGGTTTTGCGAGGTCGGCGAATGGACGACGAGAGAACGACACTGGACTGGGCGCTGCAGTACCGCCGACAGGGATTCTCCTGCATACCGGTCGACAGCCGGAACAAGGGCGGGCCTCCCTTCTCCTGGAAGCCGTATCAGAAGCGGCTGCCCACCGAAGAGGAGCTGCGCCGCTGGGCCGAGCAGTACCCGCAGCACGGGCTGGCTATCATCACCGGCCAGGTCAGCGGCGTGGTCGTCCTCGACCAAGACAGACACGGTGAGGACGACGGGGTGCAGGTGGCCAAGAGCCTATACGACTTCGATTCGCAGGACTACCCCTGCGTCGAGACGGGAGGCGGCGGCTACCACACCTACTTCAAGCACCCCGGCTCGGCCGTGAAGAACATGACGGCGTCGGGCGCCATCGCGCCGGGCCTGGAACTGAAAGGCGACGGCGGCTTCGTCTACGCGCCGCCGAGCGTCCACCCGAGCGGCG
>CAYQXJ010000057.1:0-2632 GCA_964421565.1 uncultured candidatus Brocadiaceae bacterium | reverse complement strand
CCTCCACCCGGGCGAGGCCGAACGGTTCCCCACCTGGCAGACGCTCATGAACAGCATAAAGCGGCCGGACAAGCCCCCGGACGCGGAGTGACAGGGCAGCGAGCATGGATCAAAGCCCCGGAGAACGGCTCGACTGAACGCGCATCCCGACCGCTCTCCGTCGACGCTGCCGACGGCGTCGGCGATGTGGCTCAGCCAGCCCTTGACATTGACCGGCAATGTCAAGGGCCTGCCTGCAGAGGAACTCGTCCTCGCACGCCCGCAACGCGATGCGCGCCTGCTGGAGCGCCTCCTCGATGGCCTTGCGCGCGTCCAGAAGAATCTCCGTTGCTCCTATCCGGTCCATCGTGTCCTTCCTCCTTCGCGTGTCGCTCCGCTCCCTTGCTACGGAGTACAAGCCCGTTCAGTCGGCCAGGCGCTGGATGGCTGGCCTCGCGATTGCAGGTCAATCGCGTTTGATATAGCGTGAGCTATTGGGGTTGTGCCTGAGGGCGCGCCGGAACTGAGGGTCTGGCTGCATTGGGGAGAACGGCCGTGGAACTGATTGACTATCTGGTCACTGCTATCGGCGCCGTGGGAATTGCCGTCATCGTGTGGGGCATGGCGGTCGGAATCGTGGAGCTTGTCCGGCTCGAGTCTCATCGCTTCCGTGGTGCGCAGATATGCAAGCTACGAGAACAGACCAGGCACCATATGGCTTCCTACCTGCTGTTGGGTCTGGAGTTCATGGTGGCAGCCGATATCGTCCGCACAATAGCCAGGCCGACGCTGACCGAGCTCGGCCTTTTGGGCGGCCTCGTGGCCATCCGCACGGTATTGAGCTACTTCTTGGGGCGAGAACTGGCCGAACACAACTGCGCCGCCAGCCTGGGCAAGGAACGCGCAGCATAGCCGCCGGCCGTAGGCGCACCGCGGCCAGACCGCCCGGGGTCACGGAGGGAAACTATGGATCTGAACCGGTTCTCCATCTGCGCGAAGAATCCGGAGGAGTCCGTCCCGGTCCGCAGGCAGGCCGAGTCAGTGGGACTGGTGTACGATGAGGCCGACCCCGACTTCATCTTCTCTTTGGGCGGTGACGGCACCTATCTCATTGCCGAGCGCCGCTGCCCCGGCGTGCCCAAGCTGTTGGTGCGCGACAGCCGCATCTGTTTCAAGTGCCATGACGAGCCATTGGGAGATATGTTGAAGATGATTGCCGCCGGGGAGGGCACCATCAGGAAGATCGTGAAGCTGCAGGCACGCTGCCGCGGAAGCCGGCTGCTGGCAGTCAACGACGTGGTGGTGCGCAACCGGGACCCACGCCACGCCCTGCGCTTCCGGCTCCGCATCGACGGGGATGACCTCGGACAGGTGCTGATCGGCGACGGGATCGTTGTTGCCACCTCCTTCGGCTCCACCGGCTACTACCATTCGGTGACCGGCCGGAGCTTCCGGGGCGGCATAGGCGTGGGTTTCAACAACCTGACCAAGGGGCGAGATCCCCTGGAGCTGAGCGAGCAGGCGGAGGTGGAACTGGAGGTGGTGCGCTCGGAGGCCCACGTGGCCGCTGACAACCACCCGGAACTGCTGGAGATCGGCAAAGGGGACGTAATCTCGGTTACGGTCGCCGAGGAGGTGGCCCGGCTGATTGCGCACTGACCGCCGCACAATGGTTCAGGCCGACGCTAAGCCCAGCTCGCCCAGCTCCTGGCGAGTGGTCTCCGCGTCCCGGTGGTGGACGGCCTGCATGCCGAAGCGGCGGCCGGCCTCGCAGTTCGGTTCCCGGTCGTCGATGTAAACTGCCTGCTCCGGCTCCACCTGCGCCAGATCGAGTGCCAGCCGGTAGATGGTATCCTCCGGCTTGCGGGAGCCGACGAAGCAGGAGCAGACGAAGCAGCCGATGAAATCGGTTAGGCCGAACTCCCGTACGCGGTAGATGGTCGTCTCCCGGCCATCGTTACTGAGGGCGCCGACGCGCAGACCCGGCCGCCGTGCCAGCGCTCGTGCCAGTTCCAGCATGCCCGGCAGCGGTTGCGACTGCGCCAGCACGTAGTCCCGGAACTCCCGACGGGAGAAAGGCCGCTCGCGCTGGAAGACGACCCGCTCCAGGTACTCGTCCAGTCCGATGGTCCCGCGCTCGTACGTGCCTATGTTCAGCTCGTGCCGCTCAGCGAACTCCTCGACGTCGAGCCCGAACTCCTCCGCCACCCGCGCGCGCGCATTGTGATCCCACGCGTTGGTCAGCAGCACGCCCCCGATATCCCAGAAGATCACCGCAATCTCATCCTGCTTTGCCATAGCGCCCCCCTTGTTTGGTCTTAGGCCTCCCGTTCCGCACAGTGCCCCATGGCAACGGCCACTCCCGGCCGGGACGTTCGGCCGCAGCGGCCTGACAGGTCGGTCCAGCGCCAGTGGACATACTGGGGCGAGAGAATCGTGCGGATGTCAGAACTGATGTGGATCCTGTTGTCGCGGAAGCCGCCTCGGCCGTCCTGCAGGAAGCACCTGTCCCCCGCCGAGTAGGTGAATCCCGCTCGGCCGATGGCGGCCACGCCGTCAAAGCGCGTGAAGTAGTAGGACTGATCGAGGCATGCTCCTGTCCGCTCCACCCAGCGAAGCGCCAACGAGAGCCGGCCCTGGTCAGCCAGGGACA
>CAYQXJ010000056.1:0-2651 GCA_964421565.1 uncultured candidatus Brocadiaceae bacterium | reverse complement strand
CCGGCCGACGGCGCCAGATGTAAGTGGTTCCCCCGCACACGCGGGGATAGTCCCAGCATATCACCGTCATTGACAAAGTCGTCCCCGGTTCCCCCGCACACGCGGGGATAGTCCGGAGAGGGCTCTAATGCCGAGCATCGCGAAATGGGTTCCCCCGCACACGCGGGGATAGTCCCGCGTGCTTAGGGCCTGCAGAGGCCGTGCAGGCGGTTCCCCCGCACACGCGGGGATAGTCCGACATCGAGACCCGCATGAACCGCCGCCTCGACGGTTCCCCCGCACACGCGGGGATAGTCCCTCGGTCAGCGAGGGCATCCGCAAGGCCTACGAGGTTCCCCCGCACACGCGGGGATAGTCCCACTTTGTAAAGAACCCCAGTATATCATTGATAGGTTCCCCCGCACACGCGGGGATAGTCCTCGTTACGAGTATCTCGCTCTCCTCGAAGTGAGGGTTCCCCCGCACACGCGGGGATAGTCCCTCGGCGACCGTCTTGGCAAGTTGGCAAAACGGGGTTCCCCCGCACACGCGGGGATAGTCCCTATGTACACCAGTATGAGAAGTGGTGGGAAGACGGTTCCCCCGCACACGCGGGGATAGTCCGTTGGGCGGTATGGCGGTCGCGTTCCGTAAATCGGTTCCCCCGCACACGCGGGGATAGTCCTTCTCAAGAGCGTCAAACAGCGCTTTGAGCACAGGTTCCCCCGCACACGCGGGGATAGTCCCGCAGCCGATGCCATCGTTATCGGGATGATCTCGGTTCCCCCGCACACGCGGGGATAGTCCGCTGGAGCCGGTCGAAGGCGGGCGGACCATCGTGGTTCCCCCGCACACGCGGGGATAGTCCGAATAGATCATGTAGTTGTTCCAGCCATGCATTGGTTCCCCCGCACACGCGGGGATAGTCCCAGCTGCTCGCTACCACCGACGGCAAGACCGTCGGTTCCCCCGCACACGCGGGGATAGTCCCTTGATTATATTGCGTATGGGCGCGCTGCATCGGGTTCCCCCGCACACGCGGGAATAGTCCCGCATACGGTAGCACGGCTTACCGCGGAGTGCCGGTTCCCCCGCACACGCGGGGATAGTCCGCATGAGGATCGCAGGCGTAGCACCCCGGGTGCGGTTCCCCCGCACACGCGGGGATAGTCCCAGGCTGTACCACAGGCTGCGAGTGGATCTGTGGGTTCCCCCGCACACGCGGGGATAGTCCGCAGCGATGAAGCTGACGCGCATAGACGTAAGAGGTTCCCCCGCACACGCGGGGATAGTCCCCTGAGTGCCACTAACTTGACCGGTGCTGACGTGGTTCCCCCGCACACGCGGGGATAGTCCCTACGCCGGTGCTGTTGACTCCGCCGTCGCCATGGTTCCCCCGCACACGCGGGGATAGTCCGATGACGCGCGTCTACCCCAGGAGGGAGGATTCGGTTCCCCCGCACACGCGGGGATAGTCCGCCCCTCCGGGCGTATGACGCTCGCGGGATAGCGGTTCCCCCGCACACGCGGGGATAGTCCCGTACCATTTATTGCTCCGCTTCCGCCTCATTAGGTTCCCCCGCACACGCGGGGATAGTCCGCCGGTGGGGCTTCAGCGAGCAAGCGCTCAGCGGGTTCCCCCGCACACGCGGGGATAGTCCGGCGTTGAGCTCCACGAGGCAGCACAGGAGGACAGGCAATTCTGGAAGGTTATGCTGGAGGTTGTCCGTGACTGATAAGGAAGAGAAGAACCCGGAAGAAAGGCAGGACGTGGATCCAATCCACGCGGTAATGCGCAAGTTCGGCGGAGCACTTTCTGAGCACCGCCCCACACCGGAGGAGCGGAAGCGTGCTAAAAATCGCATTCAGCAGTGACTGGCACCTGGGCGACGGCAGTCCGCGTGATGACTGGTTCTACCCTGGGAAGGACGTCTGGGCGTCGGGTTCCCCCGCACACGCGGGGATAGTCCTCATCGGGGCCGAATAGCACGGACATTGAGGGAGGTTCCCCCGCACACGCGGGGATAGTGACGTTATACAAATGGCCGTGCGGGACGCCTTCGAGGTTCCCCCGCACACGCGGGGATAGTCCCGTACCATTTATTGCTCCGCTTCCGCCTCATTAGGTTCCCCCGCACACGCGGGGATAGTCCGCCGGTGGGGCTTCAGCGAGCAAGCGCTCAGCGGGTTCCCCCGCACACGCGGGGATAGTCCGGCGTTGAGCTCCACGAGGCAGCACAGGAGGACAGGCAATTCTGGAAGGTTATGCTGGAGGTTGTCCGTGACTGATAAGGAAGAGAAGAACCCGGAAGAAAGGCAGGACGTGGATCCAATCCACGCGGTAATGCGCAAGTTCGGCGGAGCACTTTCTGAGCACCGCCCCACACCGGAGGAGCGGAAGCGTGCTAAAAATCGCATTCAGCAGTGACTGGCACCTGGGCGACGGCAGTCCGCGTGATGACTGGTTCTACCCTGGGAAGGACGTCTGGGCGTCGGGTTCCCCCGCACACGCGGGGATAGTCCTCATCGGGGCCGAATAGCACGGACATTGAGGGAGGTTCCCCCGCACACGCGGGGATAGTGACGTTATACAAATGGCCGTGCGGGACGCCTTCGAGGTTCCCCCGCACACGCGGGGATAGTCCCCGCTTCGTCCACAGACCTCTCGGAGG
>CAYQXJ010000055.1:0-2688 GCA_964421565.1 uncultured candidatus Brocadiaceae bacterium | reverse complement strand
GCCAGTTATCCTGGTGGTTGCCCAGTCGGATTCGATGCCCTGCACAACGAGGTCCGTCGGTCTCTCCTCAGCCAGCGCTTCAAGCAGCGCGTGAAAGCGTTGCCGGTGGGCAGCCAACCTGGCAGCGTTGGCGGAATGCTGTTCAGAGAGAGTCTCTCTGCGCTCGGACAGCCTGGCGACTTCCACTCTCAGCGTCTCGGTCTGTTTGCGGATGTTTGCGGCCTCTTCCAGTGGTTGCCGCACCTGCTGGAGTCGATGTCGTGCATCGGCGATCCTGGAGTGCTGCCACGCACCATGAGCGAGCGAACCAGCCAGGGCGACCGTGGCCAGTGCGCAGGCCAGAACGACACGGGTCCGCCGGGAGATCGGCCTTCGGACTGGCCGGAGAACCGGGGCGCCGGGCGCTCCCCCCGCCAGTTCCTGCGCCCAGCCTGTCATAAGCGAGACCAACGTATCCTTTTCGTCGAGCACGAGGGGTTCCTGTCCAGGTTGGTAGACTTCGGACTGCGGATCAGTAGTCAGTAACTCGTAATGATCCACGTCTCCCATGTCCTCGCGCCATGCCTCCACTGGAGTGCGCCATTGCGCCTGCTTCGGATCTGCGTTGATCACGGCAACTCGTGGCCGGCCGTCGGCCGGCCCGTGCACGCAGATGATCACGTCGGGCCACAGTTCACAGCGCTGCCAGGCGGCGGGCGCCGGATCCCCTGGCATCAGGGGGGCGGGCAATGCCCCGGGATGCATCAGCCCTGCCAGCTTCGCTCCCGCCGAACGGAGGGCTTCTGCAGTCTGGTCGAGCGCGCCCGAGGAGATCTGCGTGATCCAGTAGTGCGCCCGTCCAGCAGTCGACCCCATCGGCACGAATCCGATGGCAGAGTCATGTAGTTCGATTCCGGACAAGGGTGTCGCCTCGAAACTGAGCGCCTGCTTGAGCTGAGCTGGCGGCACGCCGCGGGTGGCAGCAGCAGGCAGGTCAAGCACCTGGGTCCACATGTCACTGAAGAGCACCCACACCTTGCGCGCAGCATCTGAACCCATGCCCATGGCGCGGCCGACCAACTCCGCCAGCCCCTCCGTCACCGGGCGGTTCTCCTGCCACAGGCCGACCAGGTCACTGCCGCGTTTGCCCCGAAAATCAGCCCTGATAAGCTGGCGGGGCGTAATCAGCACGATGGTCTGGTCTGCGCGACTGCCCATGGCGTGTACGATCGCTCCGTTCTTCAGTGCATGACCAATCGTTGCGTGACGACAGCGCGTGGCATCAGCCTCACGTACAGGACCGCGCTCTTCTTGATGATGTTTCCGCCGCCGTCTCTATGAAGTGCTCGCACGCAGATGATCCCGATTGGCTGATCCGTCAACTGATGTGAAAACGCCGGAGGCGCAACACCAATGCTCTGGCTGGCCACTTGCCCATCTGGAGGGCTGACTGCGTACAGTTTCAGTTCCAGCGTGTCGTCGGGGTCGAGGACCGGGTCGGCGAGGTTGCCGCTTGCATCGAGCTCGTACAGGCGGAACGTAACCAGAGCCGCCCTGTAGTCTTCCGGCGCGATGTTCTCGACCAGGTCGGCGTCGTAGCCCTCTTCAGGCGGATCGGAGTCGCCGTCGGCACCGAGGGAACGTACGGTGGTCGTCGACCCCGTGGTATACTCGTAGGTGCGCCCCCAGCCGTCACGGATCTGAGTCTGGCCGGGGCCGAGCTGCAAGTACGGGCCGAACCAGCCGCTCGCCATCGTGAGGTCGTTGATGCCGTCCTCGTCCGAATCGAACTCCTGCACGGCGTGGAGACTCAAAGCGGGCGGTCGCGTCAGCAGGTCATCAAGGCTGCCAGGCAAGCTGCCGGTGTCCCTGACGTATCCTTCCGCGGCTTGGCTTCCTTCCCAATCGCCAAGGACCGCTCGGCGAATATCTTTCAGTCCGCGCCGAGTGGCCTCGTAACGCGACTGATCCGCCAAGCCCGCCGTCGCCCGCAGAGCAAGCGTCGAAAGCAGCGCCAGGATGACCAGTACGACGAGCAGCTCCACGAGCGTCAGGCCCGCACGATGCCGGTTCTCCGCTGTTGTGGGCAGTAGCCTCTTGGCCTTCATGGCTGCACGTCCGCCCTTCGGAAAAACAGCACCAGGTCGTCGTCCCGCTCGGTCGCCGGGTCCGGATATAGGACGTCGGCTCGCGTCTGGAGCAACCCGTCCGGGCCGGCGGAAACCAGCCTCACGTAAAGCTTTCGCTCGCTGTCGGTCCCTGCGGTGGGCCACTGGATCACCATCGGTCGTCCCCACCCGTCAACTACCGTCGGGTCACCTGAGCTTCCATAGGCCGCCCCGAAACGTTCGTCGTAGATCCCCGTCTGCTGGAGCAGATAGGGGCCCCGCCAGCCGAGGCCGACCACGGGGTCAAAGGCGTCGGCGTCCGCAGGTCGCACAAACAAGTCGGCCACTGTGTCGGGCAGACTGCCCATGTCCGAGTAGTAGCCCGGCCCGTGCGAAGATCCCATGACCGCCTCAAGCACATGACGCATGGAAGTCTCGGTGGCAATCTGCTCCGCACTCTTTGCCTTTTGACCGCTGGCGTCCGATACGTGAATCCCTGTCAGAAGTGGGACGAGCAGCCCGGCCACGGCGACCAGTATCACCAGCACCACCAGCAGCTCAACAAGGGTGAAGGCACGCCTGTTGCCTGAAAACAACCAGG
>CAYQXJ010000054.1:0-2724 GCA_964421565.1 uncultured candidatus Brocadiaceae bacterium | reverse complement strand
TATCGCCCCGGCCACGTCCAGCAGCGTGGGGTCGGTGTAGACGTTCATGGTGAGGCCGAGGGAGGAGTGGCGCAGGGCGGCCTGGGCGGTGCGGGGCGCGACACCGTTCTTGCTGAGGTGGGTGCCGAAGGTGTGGCGAAGAGCGTGCAAGTCCACGGTGCGGCCGCGCTCGTCGTCCTTCGGGATGTCCGCAGCCGCCAGGTCCAGGTTGAAGCTCTTGATCAGGTTGCGCGGCACCGAGAACAGCGGCTCGTCCACCGGCAGCTTCAGCGGCAGCGGCGCCCCGCCATCCTCTGCCTGTTCCCGCAGGGCCTCGAGCTTCTCGTCCAGCCAGCCGCGCAGGTCCTCGACCAGATCGGCCCGCAGAGGGATCAGCGCAGCGGTCCCCGCCTTGGCGTCCCTGGCCAGCAACTCGGCGTGCGGCTGCGGCGCGTCCAGGTGCAACTGTCCCACGGTGATGCTGGCCAGTTCTCCGAGCCGCAGGCCCGTCAGCACCATCGTCTTGTAGATGAGCATTCGTTCCAGCTCGAGGCGCTCGCGCTTGGCCAGGAACTCCGGACTGCCCGCCAGGGACTCCTGCCCGCGCTCGTAAGCGGCATCGAGCGTACCGAAGGTCAGTCCCTTATAGCGCCAGGTGCTGCGACCCTCGCACCGCTCGGGCGGCAGGCTCACCGTCTCGCGCCCGTACTCGGCCACCGGACGCAGCCGCGCCGCCTTGAGCAGTCTGCGCAGTTCATCCTCGGTCAGCGCCCGCCTCACGCGCCTGCGGTCGCTACGAACGTCCGCCTTGCAGAGGCCAGCCAAGGGGTTCGCGGCCAGCCGGTCGGTCTCGACGCACCAGTTGCAGAAGGCCATGATCGCCGACCGGTAAGTGTCGATGAACACGTCGGCGGCGAGCGCTTCCAGGCCGGATGCGCCGGCCAGCAGTGCGGGCCCCATCCGACCACCTTCCCGCTGGATGTCGACAAAGCGGGTGTGCAGCAGCAGGCGCACCCCATGCCGAAGCAGCAGTTCCTGGAGGACCACGGCGAGGATCTCGTGGTCGAATACGCGATTCTCGCTTCCCGTTCCGTAAGGCCCGGGATAGGGGGCTATGCTGTCCCACGCCTCCTGGTCCGCGATGATTTCATCGAAGATAGCGCCCTGGCCGGCGGTTTCCCCGGACCAGTTAGCCACTCCGCCGACGGTGGCGTTGCCGCCGGTCACGGCGAAGCGTTCCACGAGCACGACCTCGGCCCCCTCGACGGCCGCCGCACAGGCGGCGCAGACGCCGGCGATGCCGCCGCCGATCACCGCCACGTCGCAGCGATAGCGCAGGGGCAGGCGGCGTTTCCAGTTGATTTGTTCGGGATTGTCCGTCATGGTTCGCTCCGGTTTCTGCTGGATGCCGCCTGTGGGCCGACGATCCCCATGGCCTGCTGGACCGGGCGGATGTCGAGGTCGCGGTTGCCGTCGTATCCGGGGCTGCCGGCACCGAGGTAGCCACCGGATGCGCCAGTCGGCGAAGCGGCCACCCAGAAGGAATAGAGGTCGCCCCGGTCCATCTGGAAACGCAGGCGCACCGGCCGGCCCGCCAGTTCTCCGATGCCGGCCCCGTTCTTCCATCGGATCTCCGCCCGGGTGGAGTTGCCGATGAAGCCCTCGCAGTCGTCCAGGCTGAATCCCGGGGTGACCTGGCGTTCCTCGTCGAAGCACTCCACTCTCAGGCGCGAGCCGACGGTGCCGGTATTGACGAAAAGCCGGTCGCCGGAGAACTGCACCGGGCGTGTGGTCATGCTCGCGCCGGGGAAACGGCCTTGCAAGGAGGCGAACCCGTCCCGCCGCAGTTTGGCCAGGCCGACGGCGCCGTTGCCGTACATGCCGTTGATGCGCCAGTCGTCGGTGATGCGGTCGGGGGCGCCGCCATAGGCTGAATAGTAGAACCACAGTTCGTCGCCGACCACCAGCATGACCCCGCCGGTGGATTCGACGTATCCATACTCCCACGCCCCCGGCTCGCGCCGGGCGCCGATGAACTTCCGCCGGTCGGGGCGGTGCCAGTGAAAGCCGTCCCGACTGGTGGCCAGCACGAGTTCGGTCAGCTTGGGCTCGCCTGTCCGCTGGCCGATATGGTTCGGCGGCCCCTTGAGGATCTGATAGAAGCCCACCATCAGGCTCTCGTAGGCCACCGCGTCCAGATTGTAGAGTTCAGCACGGGCGTCGCCGCACAGGTCCATGCAGTCGGCGGCGGTCCAGAACACCGGCTCTCCCTCTTCCCACTTCCCCGAGGCCAGGAACTCCGGCTGCTCGAAATAACGACGGCAGCGCCCCCGGCCGGGCGCCCCGCTGCGGATGCTCTGTACCCAGACCTTCCGGAACGGGTTGTAGAACATGGTGCTGCGGTCGCCCATCGGGCTCGTGGTTCCTCGCTGGTTCCAGTGGATGCCATCGGGTGAGGTCAGCATGAGCGCCCCGAACGTTCCGCCCTTCTCGGGCGTGTTCGGTTCGCGGATCTGCATCTTGAAGCGCTCCGCCGGGTCGGCCGCCTCGTGATCGAGCCAGACGGTGCCGGAATCGGGGTGGACATCCCGCGGCAGGATGAGGTTGGTCCCGGGCACCATATCCAGAGACGGACGCTCCCAGTGGATGCCGTCGCGGCTGACGGCATAGGCCATGGCTCCCAGATAGCTGGCCATGTACCACATCTTGAACAGCCGGTCGCGGCCGTCGTACCAGACCCCGCCG
>CAYQXJ010000053.1:0-2745 GCA_964421565.1 uncultured candidatus Brocadiaceae bacterium | reverse complement strand
ATACATCATCTTTCGATTTAGCAGAGTCCTGTGTTTTTGATAAACAGTCGCTTGGACCTCTTCACTGCGGCCTCGCAGAACGAGGCACCCCTTCTCCCGAAGTTACGGGGCTATTTTGCCGAGTTCCTTTACCAGGGTTCTCTCGAGCACCTTAGGCTACTCGCCTCGTCTACCTGTGTCGGATTACGGTACGGGCAACCGTTAGCTGAAGCTTAGAGGTTTTTCTTGGCAGCAGAGCATACACCGGTTCCATTGTCCGAAGACGCCGTTCCCCATCACGTTTCAGCGTTAAGAGCCCGGATTTGCCAAAGCCCTCCGCCTACGCGCTTAGACCTCCAACCAACAGGAGGCCGGCTTCACTTTCTGCGTCACCCCATCGCACTAACGGTCGGTACAGGAATTTTATACCTGTTGTCCATCGCCTACGCCTATTCGGCCTCGGCTTAGGTCCCGACTTACCCTGGGAGGATTAGCCTTGCCCAGGAAACCTTAGACTTACGGTGTCCCGATTTCTCATCGGGATTATCGCTACTCATCCCAGCATACTCATTTCTGATACCTCCAGCATCTCTTACGAAACACCTTCGATGGCATACAGAACGCTCCCCTACCACTCCCGACGAATCGGGAATCCATAGCTTCGGCGGCATACTTGAGTCCCGCAAATTTTCGGCGCACACCCGCTGAACTAGTGAGCTATTACGCTTTCTTTAAAGGGTGGCTGCTTCTAAGCCAACCTCCTAGCTGTCAGAGCAAGTACACATCCTTATTCACTTAGCATGCACTTTGGGACCTTAGCTGATGGTCTGGGTTGTTCCCCTCTCGGGCACGAAGCTTATCCCTCGTACCCTGACTCCCATGTACTGAGTAACGGCATTCGGAGTTTGATTGGGTTTGGTAGGCTGGTAAGCCCCCTAGTCCATTCAGTGCTCTACCTCCGTTACTGTCATCATGAGGCTATACCTAAATATATTTCGGGGAGAACGAGCTATCACCGAGTTTGATTGGCCTTTCACCCCTAGTCACAGCTCATCCAAGAGGTTTTCAGCCCTCCCTGGTTCGGACCTCCATCCCGTGTTACCGGGACTTCATCCTGGCCATGACTAGATCACTCGGCTTCGCGTCTACCCCGCGCAACTAAGCGCCCTATTAAGACTCGCTTTCGCTCCGGCTCCGTGCCTGAGACACTTAACCTTGCTGCGCAGGCGTAACTCGCTGGGCCATTAAACAAAAGGTACGCCGTTACCGGTTCCGCGAACGGAACCGACTTCGACCGCTTATAGGTATATGGTTTCAGGTACTATTTCACTCCCCTCTCGGGGTGCTTTTCACCTTTCCCTCACGGTACTAGTTCACTATCGGTCATTGGTATGTATTTAGCCTTAGGAGATGGTCCTCCCAGATTCCCGAGGAATTCCACGTGCTCCACGGTACTCGGGAATATCGAAAGGAAGACACGTCTCTTTCGCCAACGGGACTCTCACCCTCTATGGTTCGTCTTTCCAGAACGATTAGACTAGAGACATGTTTTGTAACTCCCCGACCGTGCGGTACTACGATCGATCGATATCCCACAACCCCGTCCTGCCAACGCGTACCGGCTTTAACAGCAGAATCGGTTTAGGCTGTTACCCGTTCGCTCACCACTACTGAGGTAATCGCTATTGCTTTCTGTTCCTAGGGTTACTAAGATGTTTCAGTTCACCCCGTTACCTTCCATGACCTATGAATTCAGTCATGGATGATCCCGAAGGATCAGGTTGTCCTATTCGGAAACCCCCGGATCACAGTGTGTTTGCCACTTCCCGGGGCTTATCGCAGCTTGCCACGTCCTTCGTCGGCAACCAATGCCAAGGCATCCACCATATACCCTTACAATCTTGATGAATTTCACCTATGGTTCGGCGAAACAATGTGCTTCATCAACAGGAACAAAATGTCAAAGAACTCTATTTTTGGAGCCGAAAATCGGCCGCCGTATGGCCACGACCTTGACCGCCACCACCCGGCATGTTGACTTGATGACTTTCGACTTACGCTTCCCTGGAGCTAACAGGATTCGAACCTGCGACCCTCTGCGTGCAAAGCAGATGCTCTCCCAACTGAGCTATAGCCCCACTAGAAACACTGTACTCAATGATCGTGGGCCTGGAAAGATTTGAACTTTCGACACCTGCCTTATCAGAGCAGTGCTCTAACCGACTGAGCTACAGGCCCTTGATAGAGAAGCTCGCCAGAGAGCACCATGCAGCTCCCTGAAAACCTTGATGTGTGTGACAGGTCCCGTTTGGAGAATACTCCATAGAAAGGAGGTGATCCAGCCGCACCTTCCGATACAGCTACCTTGTTACGACTTAGCCCCAATCAACGGTCTTACCTTCGGCGCCCTCCCCCCTTGCGGGTTAGAGTAACGACTTCGGGTACTACCATCTTTCGTGGCTTGACGGGCGGTGTGTACAAGGCCCGGGAACGTATTCACCGCGGCATGCTGATCCGCGATTACTAGCGATTCCACCTTCATGAAGTCGAATTGCAGACTCCAATCTGAACTGAGGCCAGTTTTTAGGGATTGGCTTACTCTCGCGAGTTCGCAGCCCGTTGTACCGGCCATTGTAGCACGTGTCTAGCCCTGGGCGTAAGGGCCATGATGATTTGACGTCATCCCCACCTTCCTCCTGGTTGTACCAGACAGTCCCCCTAGAGTTCCCGGCATTACCCGCTGGCAACTAAGGGCGAGGGTTGCGC
>CAYQXJ010000052.1:0-2950 GCA_964421565.1 uncultured candidatus Brocadiaceae bacterium | reverse complement strand
CCTTCTGCGACAGGGAGGGATACGTGCTGAGCGAGGAGGAGATCCCATTTTGAGCAACATGAACGGCTGCAACCACGAGGCGGTGCCGGAGGCGTTGAAGGCGCTCCGGCGCTGGCTCTGCTGGCGATACGAGGAGCGCGACGGCAAGGTCACGAAAGTGCCGTACGACGCCCGCACCGCCCGGCCGACCGCATGCCGCCGGAAAGGCAGCAGAGAGACCAATGATCCGCTTCGAGATGACGCAGCTGTTCTTCGACACCAGGAAGGTCCGCCGGGCCGTGGATGCCTCCGCGCGGCGGGTGCTCTCGAAGTTCGGGGCGTTCGTCCGGCGAACGGCCCGCAGCAGCATCCGCAAACGCAAGAAACCCTCCTCGCCGGGTTCGCCGCCGAGCAGCCACACGGGGCTGCTGAAGAAGTTCATCTTCTTCGGCTACGAGCCCCCCCGTCGCAGCGTGGTCATCGGCCCGGCGCGGCTGTGCGGTTCCCGGCCCGTGCCCTTGAAACGTTCACCGGGAATCCGCAAACTCTCCCCTGCGAAGTCAGGACGGTCTGCTGGAGTTTCTGCTTTCTCGAGGACACGACCATGGCGAAACCGGTGCGTATCTGTCTGATCGGGGCGGGCAGGCATGCCCGACGGAATATCTACCCGAACCTCTTCCGGCTCACGGGAGCCGAAATTCCGGCCAACTGCGATCTCGATGAGTCCCTGGCGCAAGAGGCCGCCCGCCGTCATGCGATCGCCCGATCCTACGCCGACTATGGCAAGATGCTCGAGGCCGAGAAGCCGGACGGCGCGATCGTCTGTGTCGGCCACGAAGGACACGCGACACTGGCCATCGACCTGATGCAGCGCGGCCTGCACGTCTACGTGGAAAAGCCCAATGCACCTTCGCTCGAACGTTCGCTCGCGACCCTCGAGACGCAGCAGAGCACCGGACGGATCTGCATGGTGGGATACAAGAAGCGCTTCGCCCCTGCCTACCGCAAAGCGCGGGACCTGATCGCCGATCCGCAGTTCGGCAAGCCGCTGGCGATGTCGGTGATCCGGAGTTGCGGAGGCGGTGCCGACGCGCCCGACCTGCGGCGCCACCTGCTGGACTGGACCTGCCACACGCTCGACCTGGCGCTGTACCTGCTCGGCCCGTCGCGCCACGTGCGAACGGATCCCGCGGAAATGGAGAGCGGACGATACGCATTTCTCGTCAGCGTTTCGCACGTCGGCGGTGCCGTCAGCACGCAGCTCTTCAGCAACGGCCCCCGCATCCCGGGAGAGTCCGTCTACGTGACGGGTTCCGGCGGACGAGTCATCCGCGTGGAAAACTCCATCGACATGGTCGCCCTGGATCGAGGCAAGCCTTTCGACGCCCACAAGCCGTCGTTCACCACGGGCGGCTCGACCTCGGACATCGAGCAGGGCTTCGCCGGCGAGCTGCAGGAGTTCGTCGACGCCATCGCGGAGAATCGCGAGCCGGAGAGTTCCATTGCCCAGGCGACGCACACGATGGCGGTATTCGAGGCGATGTGGAAGTCGGCCGACAGCGGAAAAGTCGAGGAGGTCACGTACCAGCCATGAGGATCGGAATCTCCGCAAACTCCAAGGGCCCCGAGCAGGCGAAAGAGATGATCCGCTCTGCGCGCAACGCCGGCTTTCAGGGCATCCAGTTCAAGACCTCGCAGCTTCGCTCCTGGGACTTCGAGCCCGAAGCCCTACTGGCGATCGACCCGGCCGCGAGGGACCTCGCGCGGGCGGGAGTCGTCTACCATCCCGGCAGCGACTACGCCGAATGGGCCGAGCCCACGCGACGAATCACGGACTGGATTCGCACGCTGGGCGGCGAGCATGTCTGCTACTGCTTCGGCCCCGAGCCCCCTGCCGAGACCGCGGCGGAGCAGTTGATGAAGACCGGCCGCGGGTTCGCCGCGGCGGGCGCGGGCTTCTCCTTCCACAACCACGCCGGCACGATCGTCGGCACGTTGGACGAGATCCGCCGCATGCGCGACCTTCTCGATCCCACGGTCTGCGGGCTGACCTTCGACACCGCCCACGCCGCCAAGTGCGGCATCGATGACCTCGCGTCCGCGGCCCGTGCGCTGGCCTCGCACATCACCAACGTGCACCTGAAGGACGTCGACCGCGACGGCGCGTTTTGCCCGCTGGGCGCCGGCGAACTGGACCTCGCCCCTGTGGTCGAGGCGCTATGTGAGATGGACTACTCCCACTGGCTGATCGTGGACGAGGAGTCCGAGGGATACGAGATCACCCAGGCCTGCGACCTCTCGGCGGGGTTCCTGCGCAAGCACGGGGCCTTGAGCTGATGGAGGGGGGAGGGGGGTGTTACGGAGGGGGCAGTTTGCAGTGAACGGGCGCGAGGGGGGCTGTGGAGGCCGCAAAGGGCAAACTGCCCTGGTGCGAAAGGGGTTGCGAATATCGCAGGTTGGCGGGAGCGCTGCGACTACGGGTGCAAAACAGCCAGGGGCGCTGCAACGGCCATGAACGGGGGTTTCATGGCCTTTGCATGGCGGCGAGCGGCCGGTGCGCAAAAAGTGCAAACTGCCCCCAAACTGCCCTCGGAGACGGCTGCGCGGGGCTGGAAAGGCAGGCGGAGGGGCGGCGCCTGACGGGAAAGCGCCTCGCTGCCTACCATACAAGATGTAGTAGGGATGGTCATTTCAGGAAAGCCGCCCATGTGACGCCGCCGCGTCCGTTGAGGGGGCCTGACGCGACGCGGACCTCGCAACGCACTTATCGGCTACTGCGACACGCCGGACGAGGCCCGCCACCGGCTGGAGACGGTGCGCTCCTGGGGCATCCGGCCGAACCCCATGCGCTACCAACCACTCGACGCCCTGCAACGCGATAGCTACGTGGCGCCTGGCTGGACCGCGCGCGGGCTCAAGCGCATGACGCGCTACTACAGCCGGCTCCGCTGGCTGGAGCACATCCCCTACG
>CAYQXJ010000051.1:0-3259 GCA_964421565.1 uncultured candidatus Brocadiaceae bacterium | reverse complement strand
ACCGTGCGGCCGCGCTCGTCCTCCTTCGGGATATCGGCTGCCGCAAGGTCCCAGCCCTGCGTGCCGCCCGCGACCCCCGCGAATCCGGCATATTCTCACCCGCCCGCGGGCGGGGAGCATCTCCTGGCAGACTAACCCACGCGTGTTGCACGCCGGCGGTCGGCTGGTTATCTTCAGCGCGATGGGCTTCCACCCGGGATATATGCGATCCTGATACACCAAAGACACATCCGAACAGAATGCTCCGAATGACTCTCGCGCTGCTTTTGCTCGTCCTGGTTGCCGGCTGCCTGCCGGCCCGCGCGGCCGAGCCCGTCCCGATCGGCGTCACCCCCGGTTCGCTCAGCCACTGGCAGAGCCAGTGGGTCTTCGTCAACCAGTTCAAGCACAGCCTGCCCTGGCGCTCCAGTCAGAAAGGCACCCCGCTGAGGCTGAACGAGCACGGCTGGGTCACCGAACTCCAGCCCGGCCAGGAGGCCTGGAGCCTGGTGCATACTCGTTGCGCCCCGCACTATCCGCCCGGCCCCTGGGTCTGCCTGTACGAAGGTCAGGGCAAGCTGCGGTTTGAGCAGGCCGCGTCCGTGCAGGAAGCGAGACCGGGGCGCATCGTCCTCGCCATCGACCGCGGCCAGGGGGGCGTGAAGATCGTCCTGGAAGACACCGACCCGCAGGATCCCCTCCGCGGCATCCGGCTGATACCGCGGGAGTTCATTGGAAGCTACGAGCAAGAGCCCATCCATCCACGCTTTCTGGAGCTTCTCGCGGGTTTCGACGTCATACGGTTCACCAACCTGATGAGGTCCGCCCACCGGAAACACGAGCCCGCGTGGGAGACGCGCGTGACGCCCGCCCATCAGACCCAGGCCGGCCCGGACGGCATGGCATTGGAGCACGCCATCCAGCTCTGCGAGGCAACGGGCGCTGCCCCGTGGTTCACCATGCCGGTCAACGGCGACGGGGAGTACTTCCGGCACTTCGCGCGGTTCTTGAAGGAACACCTGCCGGAGGACCGCCGGGTCTACGTCGAATACGGCGACGACGTGGGCGTGTGGCCGACGGCCAGCTCCCAGTATTGCATCGAGCAAGGCCTGGAGGAAGGCCTCAGCGACGACCACCGCGTGGCCCGCAGCCGCTACTACGCGAAGCGCTCGGCGGAGTTGTTCGCCATCTGGGAGGAAGTCTTCGAGGGAGATGACCGGCTGCTGACCGTGCTGAATCCCATCGACGAGGAGGCCTGCACCTATGCCGACGCGGCCCAGGGCGCGGACCTGGCCGGGCTGGTCACGCTATTCGGCTCGGAGTTCGGCAAACTGAGGAACGTCGACCACCTGCTGAAGACCGACCTGAACGTTCTGATGGACGAGTTGGAGCAGGTGGCCGTGGTTAACGAGGACGTGCGCGATGGCATCGCCCGCGCCCGGCGCTTCGGGCTGGAGCCTGTCAGCTTCTACATGACGCCGATCATCTGCGCCCTGGGCCCCATCGAGCAGGAACGCGGAGAGGACGTGCACCAGAAGGTCGTGGAGAAGACGCTGGCGATGAACCTGCACCCGCGCATGGAGCCGATATTCCGGCAGTACATCCAGTCCTGGCGCGAGGCCGGCGGCGGCACCTGCATACACACCGGCCTGGTCCATAAGCCCACGCAGTGGGGCTGGTTCGGCCTGCTGCGGCATATGTACGAAAAGCCCGAGGAGAGCGCCAAGTTCCGCGCCGTACGTAGCTTCATGGACAGAGAAACCGACTGACCGCTGAGTATTTGAGAGGAAACACCATGCGATTCGTCCTGCTCGTCCTGCTGCTCGTCGCCGCTTACGCTCACGCCCGGGTGCCCCTGAAGACCGCCGCGGAGGAGAAGGCGGCCGACCCCGTCATGGGACCGGCCGCCGGCTGGACCGTGCGGATGGACATCGACGGCTACTTCCCGGACGAAGACATCCTGGTCTCCACGAAGTCCCCCGACTTCTGGAAACAGGGCCCCGGCGCGTTCATCACCAAACCGCCCTACCTGAACGGCAAAGAGAGGCAGAAATACCACCGAGTCTACATCTTCCCCACCGGCGAAGACTGGACCGAGCACAAGGTCACCATCGTGCCGGACGCGGACGGCAAGCTTACCCTTACCTGCTACGCGGTCGCCCCCGGAGCCATGCACATCGTCCACTGGGACGACATCCGCGTGGAGAGCGCCACGCTGGAGAACGGCGGCTTCGAGAGCGCGGCCGATAACGGCACACCGGAGGGCTGGACGCTGCGTGGCTGGGGCAACGCCCCCAAAGGCCGCTACATCACCGACACGGACGACGCCGCCGAAGGCGAGGACTACGTGATGTCGAGCTGGTCCTGGCACTGGAACGCCACCATGACGGATGTGGTGAAGGATCAGCCGATCGTGCTGCGCTGGAAGAATCGGTTCGTGCCTCCCGAGACGCGCTATCCCGTACGCATCGCCGTCAACGGCCTCCACGGGCCCGATCCCGAGCAGCACACGAAGTTCGAGCTGGCGAGCGGGATGGGCACGCGCGCCAACAGGCCGGAGCGCTACGTGGGCCGCCTGCTCGATGCCTTCGACGCCGACGCCTACGGCGGGCATAGGGCCGCGGGCGACGCGTTGGGCATCTACCTCGGTCAGGCCGGCAAGCAATGGGTGGAGCGCGCTCTGCGCATCGAACCGAAGACCGATGGTGAGCTGGAGCTGACCTTCCACGCCACCCGCATCCGCGACGTGGAGGAGGGAGAGTACAAACCGGTCTCCATCGACTACCAGATAGAGAAGGTCGAAGGCGCCACGCTCCCCAACCCACAGTTCTCGGATGAAGACGGGGACTACGTGCCTGACGGCTGGAAACAAGTCGGCTTCGACCAGGATTTCAGGATTCTTCGCCAAGAGGCCGACGGGCAGACACTTGCCCGCACCTGGTACCAGGCCGGCCTGCGGGCGGCCCTGAAAGACGTAAAAGCTGGACGACCGGTGCTCGTCCACATGCGCGTGCGCGCCCCGGGATCGCAGGAACAATCTGAGCCGTATTCGAACCAGGACTGAGGCGCCCGCGGCCGGCCCGGCACGTACCCCCCTTTGGCTGTTCCAGGCGCGGGCCGATGAGGCACACGGACAGGCACGAAGATGGGTGCCTCAAGCTACGCTGTTGTGCTGGGGTCTTCGGTTTGGCCAGTATCCACCGAGGATAGGCTTGGCAGTGTCTGTATCGCCCCGGCCACGTCCAGCAGCGTGGGGTCGGTGTAGACGTTCATGGTGAGG
>CAYQXJ010000050.1:0-3378 GCA_964421565.1 uncultured candidatus Brocadiaceae bacterium | reverse complement strand
AGGCCACCCGCTACACCTGGCAATCCACCCCCCTCACCGACAGCCAGCCCTACCGTTTCGTGATCAGGATCGCCACCGCCCCCTGGCCCGCCGGCCTCGAGACCCGGAACACCGACGCCCACGCAGCAACTGCCGACTCATCTGTTCCGGCACCACCGCTGCTAAATGCAGCTGTGGTCTGAGGTGGAGCGGTGCGTGCACGGGAGTTCCGAGGGGAGGACGGGGCACCCTTCCCACCGAAGGCCACGAACAGGAACACAGATGACGCGGCGCCGTTCCGTCCCCGCTCGCGTCACCAGATCTCGGCATCCGCGGGCCAGTCGGGATTGCCCAGGGAGAACACAGCGGCGTCGAATATGCACGGCAGGACGTCCGCCCGCGCGCAGAGAGCCTGAATGGCCCCCATGATGTGCCGGTAGTAGGTCTCGTCAGCCAGTCCCGCACCAGAGAGCGGCGAGTCCAGCACGTTCGCGTTCAGCCACGTTGTCAGGCGGCTGTCCAGCGGTATCTCGTAGCGGGTCAGGCCCAGGGTCTGCCACAGGTTGCGCGACTGCTTGGGGCCGAACCCGTCCATCTGCGCCGCCGCGGCGGCAGCCTTCCGCTCGATGGCCGCGTGGGCCGGGTCAGGCAACTGCTGTCTGCAGACCTGCAGCTCCGTTGCCGCCGCGTGCAGCTTCGCCCAGCCCGGGCCCTCGAACCAGTCGCGGAAGTTGGCCTCGGTCCACTGACTACGCCTGTTCACTTTGCCGATCCCGCCGGCACTTCGCATCGCCGCAAGGGCGTACTCCGCAAGGCCGTCGCGCTGTTCTTCGCAGGCCGCATAGTCCAGCGGGAACGGGTCGAGTTTCAGGAACGCGTGAAGCGCAGAGCCCGGCCCGCTGCGCTGCTGGGAACTCAACATGCAAGCCAGACTGCGCTTCCATACGTGCGGTTTGTCCAGTCGTGGCTCGAATCCGAGGTCTACGTTCTTCTGCCGGCGCTCCAACACGAACTGGTGCCCGACCTGTTCCTGGACCAGGTTCCTGACCCTGTGCACGTCGGCATCCGTTACCACCCAGTTGACCTGCATGGTCTGCTCGCCCTTGCTGAAAGCAACTACCCGTCAGCCCCCGTGTGTCGGCACGGCCCGTGCACGTCGGGCGTCAGCGCTACTTCGGCCAGACCTTCCGTGCCAACCTCTTGAACGCCGACAGGCTGGGATTACGCCGCTTCTGGCTGTCAATAAGTGGCTTCAGCTCTGCATACTCAGCGCGCCAGATCTCTGCCAGCTCGTACTCGTGGTCCAACAGCACGAGCAGGGCATAGTCGAAGGGATGGCGCGAGAACGTCCCCAGTCTGCCGACGTCACGTGGGAGCCCGGCTGACTCGCTTCGTCTGGTCTTGATTTGCACGCGCTTGCCATCCACGTCAACAGCGTCAAAGCCGATGCTTCGAGGATCGGTCGCCAGCTCCAGCCCCAGTTCACGGCAGGCCAGCACTTCGCCCACCTCACCAGTGATGCCCACCTTGCGCACTTCGCCTGTGGCTGCCTCGTACTTGCGAGCCGCGGCGATCACGTCCCGCACAGCGCTCAGGACGGCACCGTTGATCGGTCGTGCCTCGACTTCCTTAACACCCGCTCCTGCGGCATCAGGGCCGCCAGCACGCGACGCGCGACTGCGGTGCTTCGTCGCCTCCATGTTCGCCGTCTCAATCTCATTGAACTGGTCGGCGAACCTGCCCTTTGTGCACTGAGATCGATACCACGACCAGTGTGTCGGTTTGAACTTGCTCCACGGGAACTCGCTCATCACGGCATGCTCAAGTGCCGCGTAGTCCACCAGCCCCTCGCACCGGTGGATGAACTCCAGCACCAGTTCCTTGATAGTGCGATGTTCCACTCAGCCTTCCTTTCCCAAGTTTGCGGGCAACCCGTACGGTTTCTTCCCGCGTTCAGGCCGGCGTCAGGCGTGGCGGTTCTTCCAGGATGTCGAGCAGCTCACTGGCGCAGTACACCCGTCCGCGCTTGGCATCGCCCACTTGCGAGAGTATCGAGAGAGACTCAAGCTTACCTATCCCCCTCTGGGCCGTCGTGTACGCGACGCCCAGCGCTTCGGCGGCCTTCGTGATGGTGATGAACGGATTGGCTGCAATCAGGTCCAGGAGCATGGCGGGCACCTTCGAAGCCGTGCCCGCAAGCTCGAGGCGCCACTCCGCCAGGCGGCTGTTGATCCGCTCGGCGCGCGACACCGCGTCCTCCGACTGGCGAGCCACGCCGTTGAGGAAGTATTCCAACCATTCCTGCCACTCCGCCCGCTCCGTCACCCGGCGCAGCCGCAGGTAGTAGTCCTCGCGTGTCGCCTCAAAGAAGGCGCTCAGGTAGAGCAGCGGCGTGGGGAGCACCTTCCGTTCCACCAGGAACAGCGTTATGAGGAGTCGCCCGACACGCCCGTTGCCGTCCAGGAACGGGTGGATGGATTCGAACTGGTAGTGTGCCAGTGCGATCTGCACGAGAGGCGGCACCGCGCGCCCGTGCAGGAACTCCTCCCACTTGCCGAGGCATGCCATCAACTCCGATGGAGGCGGCGGCACATAGGTCGCATTCGCCAGTGTGCAGCCAGGCGCGCCAACCCAGTTCTGGGACCGCCGGAACTCCCCCGGCGTCGCATGGTCGCCCCGCACGCCTTTCAGCAGCCTGGCGTGGAGCTCTCTGACCAGCCGCAGCGATAGCGGAAGCTTCTTGAGCCTTTCCAGGCCATACTCGAGCGCAACAACGTAGTTGCCCACCTCCCGCAGGTCCTCAGGGCTGCGCTCGACGGCCGCCCCCACCTGTGCCGCCAGCAGTTCGCCGAGGGTGGCCTGCGTGCCTTCGATGCGACTGGAAAGAACGGCCTCGCGGGCCAGGAACGGGCGCATCAGCAGGTGGGGATTCGGCAGCCTTCCCCCTTCGCCGGCCAGCCGACCGATGAGGCGGTCGGCATCTGACAATGCCCTTACCAATCGGTCCGGCCACTCAAGCTTCGGGGGCAAGGGATCCGGCACGAAGGCGACGTAGCCCTCGGGACACCGCAGGGAGCGCCCCGGTGGTTTCTGGGAGGTTGTCATGTACTGACCTCGTGATTTGCGGGGGTGAAAATAACGACGGCGCTTATTTGCGTAAGCCTACCATATCGCAAATAACGAAGCAAGCTCTTTTCGGCAGCGCAAGAAAGCAGGGCAGTCAGCGCTCGCCCTTCAGATCGCTCCAGAGCCTTCTCTGCTTGCGCCAGTCGATGATGGCGGCGATGGGGCGGACCATGCGCTCGCGGATGGGGGCGCGGCTGCCGTCGGTGCGGGGCAGGAACAGGATCTCTTCCTGGATGTCGGGGGCGAGGTGCAGCAGGTTCATGATCTGGGTGA
>CAYQXJ010000049.1:0-3659 GCA_964421565.1 uncultured candidatus Brocadiaceae bacterium | reverse complement strand
TAACCATCACCAGCATCGGCACCTTCGTGCAGCGCGTGCCGAACCGGACCTTCGCGCGCATCGTGCAGGTGAAGCGCAATGACGTCGCCGACGACAACATCGGCGTCTACCGGCCCGGCGTGCGCCAGCTCGCCCGGCGGGCGGCGCTCTACCCCATGCGGCTCGCTGCAGAGGTGCTGCTGGCCGGCTTCACTGACCAGTGGGTCGACGGCACCACCGTCTTCGCCGACGACCACGAGTGGGTCGGCGGCCGCGCCTGGAGCAACCGGAGCGACTTGGCCCTCGACGCGGACAACTTCGAGTCCGCCTGCGCAGCGCTCGAGACCCGCACGGGCCCCGACGGCTCGCCGCTCGGGCTGGAGGCGGACCTGCTCGTCTGCGGCCCGGCCAGCCGCTCGGCGGCCGAAGGCATCCTGCAGGTGCAGTTCCTGAGCGGTGGCGAATCAAACCGCCACTACCAGCGCTGCGACCTGCTGGTGCTCGGCTACATGGGTGCCAGCCCTGCGTGGTTCGTGGCCGACAGCCGGCCGACGCGCCCGCTGGTGCTGCAGGAGCGCGAGGGGCCGGAGTTCACCGCGAAGGACAGCCCGGATGATGACGATGCGTTCTACCGGGAGATCTACGCCTATAAGGCGCGGCGTCGCTGCGCCGCCGCCGTGCTGGCGCCGTGGCTGATGCTGGCCAGCGCGGGCGCATAAGTGCGCAGGGCGGGGGCGTCCGCACGGGCGGGCGCCCCGCGCCGCATGCGCGACAGAGCCACACTCATTCATCCATGAACGGCCACGGAGGACCGCCGCATGAGCTACTGCACGCAGCAGGACATCGAGGACCGTATCGGCGAGGAGGAACTCGCCGCCCTCGCCGATCATGACGAGGACGGCACGCCCGACGCTGCCGTCGTCGAGGGCGCCATCGCGAGCGCCCAGGCGCTGATGGACAGCTACATTGCCGTCCGCTACGCCGTGCCGGTCGAACTGCCGGAAGGCGAGACCCCGGCGGCCCTCACCACGCGCGCCGTCAGCCTCGCCGTCTACTTTCTGCGGCTCGGGCGCGACAGCGTTACGGACGACGTGCGCGAGCAGCACCGCGACGACGTGGCCTGGCTGCGGGACGTGGCGGCCGGGCGGGTCCGGCTCGGGGCGTCCTCGCGCCCGCGCGAGGCGCTGGCGGCCCCGTCAGTGCGCCACTCTGCCCGGCCGCGCGTCTTCGGACGCGGTGAACCCCTGTAGCAGTGGGAGGGCACCATGAGCAACTTCCTCACCGACGGGCGCCTCGCCCTGGTGGCCGCCCTCGTGGGCGACGCCGAGATCGACGCCCGCGTGAAGACCTGTTTCGACTACGGCCCGGGGCTGACCCGCCGACGCATGCTCGAGCCCGCGCTCTGCCCCGTGCTCAGCGTTGCTCCGGCAGAGGGCGTTGTGCGCGAGGTCGGCAACCGGGAACGCGAGGTGCCGCAACTGCTGCGCGTGGAAGTCGCCACTGCCGGGCAAGACTGCGCCCCCTGCGAGGAGCTTGCCGCGCTGGTGATGGAGTGCGTAGAAGCCTGTGACGCCGACGGGCTCGGCCTCGCCGCAGACGGCCTGGCGGCCGCGCGCGTGCGATCTCTCCGCTGGCGGGCCGTGCCGAGCGAAAGCGCCGCGCGGCTCATCTGGAGCGCCGCTCTCGATATCGAACTGCTCTGGCGAAGGGGGTGAGCCAGCATGTGCCCGGAGCGCCACATCGCACGCCGACGCCACCTGCGCCTCTGCGCCGAAGATGTGTGGGGCGAATGCCCCGCGAGCCCGCAGTGGCACTGTGTGCCGCTGCACGGCGAGGGCTACGACGTGGCCGCCCGTGCGCGGCTGCTGGCGTCCGAGGCCGGCCTGGCCGGCTGGCGTCGCTCGCCGCTGCTGGCGGTTGCATGGTCGCTTCGCGGCACGCTCGGCGCCCTGGCCTACCCGCAGTTGACCGACCTGCTGCTGGGCATGGCGCTGGAGCGCAGCAACGGTGAGGTCGCATCCTGGTGCGCTGACTGCTGGGCGCCGGGCGACCCGCGCCGTCACCTCGGCCTGATGGCAGACCGGCTCGAACTGTCGGCCTCGGCCGGCTCGCCGGACTTCGCACTTCGGATCTCCCTGCTGGGCATGCGCGAGCAGGCGAACCCGGACCTCGCGGAGGACCAGTTCAGTTACGCGGGCGTCGGATACGTGCCGTTCCGGCTCACCCATTCGACCGTCTGCCTCGATGCGGTGGAGCTGGCCGACGTGCGCGAGCTGCGCCTGCTGGTTGACAACCGCCTGGCGGAAGGTCCGTCGCGGCCCTACGGCCCGGCCTACATCGCCACGGGCCGCCGCACCGTGACGGCCCAGCTCGTGCTGGCCGATGATGCCGCGCTGCGCGAGGCCCAGCGGGCCGGCGCGACCTGCGCGCTGAGCGTGGACGCGGTGCATCCCGCAGGCCATTCGCTGACGCTGGACCTGCCGTGTGCGCTGCCCGCTGAGGTCGAGGACCGCACGCCCCCGGATGCTGTCGCCCGGACGCGCTGGACGCTCGAAGCCGGAAGCGACGCGGGAGGCAGCGACCTGACATACGAACTGACATTGACCTGAGAGCGTCACGAGGAGGCAGAGCCAATGAGTGGCCACGGTGATTCGGTCGAGAACGGGCTGCGGCAGGTGAGGCAGTTCTACGAGCGCACGGCGCAGGAAGTGCGCCGCGAGCAGCAGGCCCTGCGCGAGCTGCACCGGCTGCTGCTCGAGCTCTCGCAGCAGAGCCTGCGCCTGCACGAGCAGAGCAGCGCCGTGCTGAACGCCATCAACCGCGACCTGCAGAAGGTGCAGGCCCAGATGAAGCGCATGGCGACCGCCCGCAGGTGAACAGGAGGCAATGCAAGGCAACCGCGACCGGCGGGCCCGAGGGCTCGAGGCACTGAACAGCGGCGAACCAACGACCATGGATTCACAATCATGAGGTTATCCCATGCCAGCAGGATACTTTGATGACGGCGAGAGGTGCGTCGAGCTGGGAGAGCACGTGTTCGCGACTGCCGGGCTCGCCCGCAGCAACCTGCTGCTCGAGCCGGCGGGCAGGGGTGGTCGGCTGCTGGAGAATGGGGGCGGTGTGCTCGCCCTGACGGTCACCGGCCGGCGGCTGCGCGCGAATCTCGGCGACGCGGAACGCTACCTCCACGAGCTGCTCTGCGCGCTGGCGGTGAGCGGGTCGGGCACGCTGGGTGTGGAGGACGCGCTCGGGCGGCGCTCGACCTTCGGCAATGCGGTCTGCACCGCCGCCAGGGGGGTCGTCCACGGCCGCCGGTACGTGGAGGTGGAGTGCGAGTTCGCCTGCGCGGAATCCGAGGTCGCCCCCGGCTGGAGCACCCCGCCCGCCACGCCCGATACCTACCCCGGCACATGCACCGAGCAGCAGTACGTGGCGGGCGGGGTTGCCCTCGGCACCGGGGCCGGCATGCGGGTGCAGATGCGCCGCCGCTATGCCGTGCGCACGACCCCCCGCGCCCGCGGGGCGCGGGCCGTCGGCCCGCAGCGCGGGGCGCACCTGCGGCTCGTCGTGCTGGCGCACTTGCGAGCCGCCGCCGAGGCGCTGCCCTCTGCTCTGGCGGACCTGGCGCGAGCGTCGGCGCCGGCCCGGTAGACGTCAGCGGCAACGGCAACACCTACGCG
>CAYQXJ010000048.1:0-3702 GCA_964421565.1 uncultured candidatus Brocadiaceae bacterium | reverse complement strand
GGATGGACAGTAGCGCTCGGGTCTTGCGGCGCGAAAGTTCCCGCCAGGCGAGGTTGATCCACTTCATTCTCCATCCAATCATCAGCGCACCTCGCTTTCGGACGGCCAGGCCGGAGTCTCTAGAAGAGCCGTCTCTCCCTCCTCGACACCGCCGGCGATTTCGATCCAGGTCAGCGGCCACACCATGCGACATTCGAGCCAGTAGCGGTAAACACCGCTGGGTATCGCTACGATATTAAACAACTGGTTTGTGGCGCTTACCGTCGGGCTTGTGTAGCCCAGAAATGACATCTGGAATGGCAGGAGCAGAAAGGCGCCTGATACGCCGCCCATGGAAGTGAAAAAAGAGATGACGAAGGCGACCAATGAAGGGCCCCAGAGATCAACTTCGATGCCGGCTTCAGGAAAAAACAACCGTCACTCCTATGTTATCAGGCTCAAGTGAGACAAACAGAAGCTTGCACTTGCGGCCATTTATCCAAAAAAGAGTACACTCTGGATTGCATGCCAAAGTGTACCCTGATTCTTTTTTTCCGGAGATCTGGAAAGCTCTCGGAATCTGTGGCGATACAACTTTAGTGCCTACCGCACCCTCCATTGGTATGTCCCGAACAACCTTTCTGCGCATTTGCGGAGTGGCCCGGGCAGCCCGCAGGCTTACCGGCGGAATGACACTTGCCCTGGGTGTCGCACTTTCCGTCGCCATCATTGTCAACGAATTGTGGACAGTCGCTGGTGCAATTGCCCTGGTGTCCGCAATCGGCGGGGCAATCTGGATGTTTGGGGCATTGGATAGCGTTGTCAGTAGTCGATTCTGTCTCCTGGGCGGTGGCCTGCACTGCCGGATTCACTACATCGTTAGTACTTTTGGTCGCAAACGCCTGGACAGCGTAGATGCTGCCGGCGAGTACAACTGTGACCAGTACCAAGAGCGATAATTTCTTCAATTCCTTACCTCCTAAGAGTTACAAGTTTTTGTTTATACGTACACTTCTTTGATGTTGCTTTATTGTTCATCAATATCATCCGGTTGAGTTTGAGACTGCAGGCCAGGAATCGATTGCGGACACCCAACGGTGTTTTGGCCGGCGCATCCCGTCTTTTCTCTTATCATGTTAAACAGCTTGGCCTGTTGCTCTTCGGTGAGCGTTTGCTTTTCTGCCAGCAGGTGGTTGATTACGTGTTCCTGCATCTTGCGCTGGCCAGCTAAAATCTGAGTCTGCATGAGGGCGATGGCCGCGCTGTCGGACTCGGGTGAAGCAATGAGGTCGATAAGCTCTCCTCTAAGACGCTGGATATCTCTGCATAGAGTCTCTGAGTCAGACTGAAACCGCGCCAGGCGAGGTTCCAGCTGTGCCCACTGCTCGTCGGTGACATTGAGGCTTTGATGTAGGGGACATGCTCCATTACAGGCCTGATTGCGGGGTTCAGGGCCGTTCACTCGTTCCTTCGCAGCTTCGACAACCCAGGTTCCGACAAAAGCGATGTTCACTGATACTGAGAGAATCATCAGCAGCGGCCCGATCTTCTTCCACATGATCATTGTCCCCCGCCATTAGAAGCCATGATAAGAGCCAGATAGCTGTCGGCCAGGGAGCCTGACGGCGCTTCTTCAAGATAGTCCAGTTGGTATATATCAATCGGTTCAGTCTGCGTCATTGTGGCAGTTGCCGGTTCGGGCGACGTTGCGACTGACTTGCCCAGTATACGTCCAAGGCTCAAACCGATGACCAGCACTCCGACTGCCGCCGCCTGCATGGAGAGAGGAGCCAGCCGCCACCAACTCAGGAGACTCCAAGCCGCCGGTTGATTTCGACGCACCAGACGGCTCGCCGCTGCCATGGTATTGTCTGCCAAGTCAGGTGGAACAACCGGGTCTTCAGACCGCAATAGAACGTTTGCGACCGGGTCAACCTCCGCCAGCGCTGCACTGCAGAAGGGGCATTCTATAAGGTGTGTCTTCACCAAGTCCCGTTCCGCGCGTGACAGACGACCGTCGAGATAGTCCGAAATCCTGTTTTGCATATCCTGGCAGTTCATCGATTCTCCTTATTGGGTTAAACGGGCAAGTTCTTAAAATCCCCCTCGAATACTCGCATCATTCCTGAAAATATGGCCGCAGCAACAGCGCCAATTGCTTTTGGGCACGATCTAGTAGCCGCTCAACGGCTTTGGGTGATTTGTCAATGGCATCGGCGATTCCCTTGCCGCTCAGGCCCTCGAAATACTTGAGAATTATGACCATTCGATATTCCGGTGACAGGGAACGCAGGGCTCTGTTGATCCTGTCGGAGATCTCCTGTTGTTCTATCTGTTCGGCTACCCCTGGATTGGGGTCAAGAGAATCAGGTATCTCTGCCATGTAAAGGGGGCGTTTCTTTTTGGCATGGTCCAGGCAAAGGCGGCAGATGATCTGATAAAGGTAGGTCGTGAATTTAGCAGTGGGTTTGTAGCGGTCCGATGCATCCAGAAGCCGAAGAAAAGTCTCCTGTGTAATATCCTTGGCTTCTTCTTTGTCATTAAGAAAACGGTATGCGATTTTCCAGATCCAGTCCTGATGTCGCCGGACTATTTGCTCGAATGCACCAATATCCCCATTGCATACAGCCTCCATCAGGGATTCATCGCTTGCATTAAAGTCAGGCAATCCAGCGTCTCCGGATCATCTGGAGACTTAGCAGGAAAAGACCTATACAAAACGCCCCTATAGCCAACAGGTCTGATGATATCGGCATCACATTGGCGCTGTGTATGGATCCGTGTAGCGCATCAGCGCCATAGGTTAACGGCAAGGCGTAGGAAATCGGCTTCAGAAAGACCGGAAGCTTCTCAATAGGAAAAAACAAACCGCATAGAAAGATCATGGGGAAGCGGAAGAAATTCGAAAAGGTCTGAGCCTCGAACACTTCACTGACCGAGACGGCAATGAACAGGCCAAGAAAGGTTGAGGCTACTGCAATAAAGAATACGGCAGGCACAAATGTAGCCCAGGCGACAGCAGACAAGTCTATAAGAAATGCGGCCATGATGACCGGGACAAAGGCGTTGGCCACGCCGAACAGGATAGCTCCGCTGGTCTTGGCCAACATCAGAAGCTCGAACGGAATGGGCGCAAGCAAGAGCCGCTCGAAAGAGCGGTTCTTCTTCTCGAAGGTAACCGTCACAGCCAACATGGATGTAGTGCCGAACAGGATGGAGATGGCCACCACGCCAGGGAGCAGCGCCATTATGCTTTCAAGACCGCTGCCGGACTTGATGAAGAACATTCCCGTCCAGGCGAGGGGAAAAATCAGCCCCCAACTGATGTTCGGCGGCTTCAGGTAATAGGTCCGCATGTCCTTGACCAGAATGTTCCAGAAGGCGATCCAGAGCTTCATTGGCCGCCTCCCGCTTTTTCTTTCTCTTTACCCATCGCGTCAGCCTCGATACCCGTGATCTCTACGAAGATGTCCTCGAGGGACGGCCGTATTCTTCTTGCCTCGGCAACCTCGCCTCCAAGTTCCTCCAGCAAACGAACCAGCGGTCCGACGCGAACGGGTTCGCCGGATTCCACCCGAATGAAGCCGTTCTCCGGTAGCGTGAATTTAAGGTCTGGTAACGATTCAGCGAGCGTATCTTGAATCCCGGCGGGCATGCTCGCGCAGGCGATCTGCACGACATATTTCTCTCTGATCGGTTGGATCAAATTCCCGACCGTGTCGA
>CAYQXJ010000047.1:0-3739 GCA_964421565.1 uncultured candidatus Brocadiaceae bacterium | reverse complement strand
CCGTCGCCGATGCGGTAGCCGGCCCGGTTGCGCTGTCGGTAGATGACGTGGGGCCGCACCACCTCGCCGAGCGGGGTGGAGTTGAGCAGCCGCGCCAGCTCGGCCGGCCGGAGCGCCCTGGGGTCGAGCTTCGCCACCTCAGTCTCCCTTCATCTGCTGATTCAGCCACGCGGCGTAGTGCACCAGGTTGATGGTCCCATCGGTGTTCGTGGGCGCGCCGTCGGCCAGGTCCTCCTCCAGCCAGTCGCGCGGGATTCCGAGCGTTTTGGCGGCCTCCTCGGCCGACATCGCCATCGGATTCAGGGCCTTTTTCTCGCTCATGTCACATGCCTTTCCCGTGTGCGCAGTTGCGACAGGCGAAATCCGTGCGAGATTCCGCAAAGAGGCCTTGACTGTCGCGGCGGGTCATGCCCTCATGTGTGTGCTGTAAACGTAACCTCTTTTCCAGAAGGGAGTTAGGGCCATGCGGGTAACGCGAACAGACGTGAGAGGCGCCGCCCCCAACCGGCGCGCCGAGCTGACGCGCGACGGCGGCAACGTGATCGCCTCGGTATGGGTCGAGGGCGAGGTCCACAGCCACATCGTGGGCGCCAGCCGCCGGGACGACCTCTACGAGATGGCGAGGCGCGTCCAGCACGCGCTCGACGGCCACGTCGGCACGAATGGGGATGTTGAGGACTACTGGCAGGCGATTCAGCGCCTCGCCGACTGAAGGAGGGACACGATGGACCGGATCGAAGCGGCCGAGATTCTTCTGGACGCCAGGGAGGCCATCGAGGAGGCGCTCGAGCAGGCGCGCACCGCGCTTCGGGCGCTGGACGATGACTTCCCCTACGAACAGGCCGAGGCCTATTGGCTTGCCCACATCGCCGACGCCGTCGGCAGCGCCGACGCTGTCGGCGAAAGCGGTATGGTCACCATGCAGGACACCATCGACGCCCTCGAACGCGAGGAGGAGGACTGAACCGTGACGGAGCAATGGCGAGTCTGCCTGGACTGCGGAACGGAATGGTCGGACAAGGAGGCGTGGGCGGCCTGCCCGGACTGCGGCGGCCACACCGTGCCCACCGACCCGAAACGGGCCGCCGCGCACCGGCTCTACGTGAGCCGCAAGCGCGACGTCGCGGCGTTGCTCGACTGGCTGGAGCTCGAGCTCCAGCAGCATGCCGCCTACGCCGCGAAGGAGGGCGTGGACTACGGCACGTGCGGTGACCTCGGGCACGTCCGCGAGAAGCTCATTGAGACGCTGTCCTTCCTGGCCCAGCGCGACGAGAAGGACATCGAGGAGGCCCTCGACGACGTTGCCGCAGGCCGAGAGCAGGCGGCGGCCCGGCGGCAGGTCGACGGCAAGACCACTGACTGAAGGAGGTGTGCCTATGGACGGAGAGAAGCGCAGAGAGGCAATGGAGCTGCTTCGCGGGGCCGCCGAGGTCCTCGAAGAGGACGCCCGGACCGAGGTTCTCATGCCCGGCTGGGACGAGCAGTTCATCGAGGACCGGGAGCGGGGCATCCGCATCGCCGCCGAGGCCATCCGAGCCCGCGGCAAGAGCCCCGACGAGGGCACCCGCGTCCACGCGCGGGACCTCGGATACCTGGTCCGATACGTAGCAGATATGTTCGAGCTGTGAGGAGGAGACCCATGAAGCAGGCAGATGTTGAAATCGGAGACGTCTACGCGGTCAAGGTTTCTGGCAAGATTGCTCCGGTCGTCGTCGACGAGGAGCATCCCAACGGAGGCTGGGTCGGCACCAACCAGGAGACCAACCGGCAGGTGCGCATTAAGACCGGCCGCCGGCTGCGCATGCCCTGGGACGAGTACCTGAATGGCGGCGACGGCGATGACGAGGCGCCGGCTGAGGCCGGCGACGAGGCCGACACGGCGCCTGAGGGCGCCGAAGAGACCGAGGGCGAGCCGGAGGCCGAGAAGCCCAAGGAAGACGCCACAGACGCGGACACGGACGACGAGGGGGGCACGATGAGCGGCCTCGACGCGGCGGCCAAGGTGCTCGAAGAGGCCGACGAGCCGCTTCGCTGCAAGGAGATAGCCACACGCGCCCTGGAGGCCGGCTACTGGGCCTCGGACGGCAAGACCCCGCACGCCACCATCTACTCGGCCATACTGCGCGACATGCAGAAGCAGGGCGACGAGTCCCGGTTCGTGAAGGCCGGTCGCGGCCTGTTCGCGCTGGCCGACTGACGTCATTCTTCCCTCAAGCCCCGGCCAAGCAGTGGCCTCTACTGCCCCGGTCGGGGCTTCTTCTTCGGCTGCTGAGGCGGCGTTGACGCGTCGGGCCGCTTCAGATACAATGTCCTTACGACAGATACACGCACGCGGGAGGTAGACATGGTCAAGACCCTGACCAGACACGGCAACAGCTACGCTCTCATCATCGACAAGCCCATTCTGGAACTGCTCCACATCCGGCCCGACACGCCGCTCGATATCCGAACGGACGGGGACGTGCTGGTCCTGGTTCCGCAGCGTGACAGCGAACGGCAGGCTGAGTTCGAGGAGGCCCTTGAGGAGACGAACAGGCGGTTCGGCCGCGCACTGAAAAGCCTCGCGGAGTAGGCCATGGCCCCCACGTTCCTCGATCTGTGGGAGGTCGTACGAATCCACCAGGACCAGCTTGAGCGCTATGGCGGCAAGCCCGGGATCCGGGACGCCGGTGCGCTGGCGTCGGCCGTGGCTACGCCGCAGGCCGGCACCGGCGACGGCTATCTGCACGGTGACGTCTTCGAGATGGCCACCGCCTACCTCTTCCACATCGTGCGCAACCACCCGTTCGTCGACGGCAACAAACGGACCGGCCTCGTGGCCGCCGTCGTCTTCCTGCACATGAACGGCATCCGTTTGGAGGCAGACGAAGGCGAATTGGAAGCGCTGGTGCGCGATGTGGCCGCGGGCAGGGCCGGCAAGGCCGAGGTCACCGAGTTTCTCCGTGGCAACGCCTATCACGCCTGACTCCCCGCGTTTCGCTCCGCCTTCTGCCCCGTGAACTCCTCCCACCGCCGAACGATCACGTCGCAGTAGAGGGCGTCCACCTCCATCAGGAACGCACGCCGGCCGGTCTGCTCGCAGGCGATGAGCGTTGAGCCACTCCCGCCGAACAGGTCCAGCACGTTCTCGCCCGCCCGGCTCGAGTACTGAATCGCCCGCACGGCCAGCTCGACCGGCTTCTCGGTCAGGTGCACCATCTTCTGCGGGCTGACCTTCTTGACGCTCCAGACGTCGGCCGCGTTATTCGGGCCGAACCACTTGTGGCCCGCGCCCTCGCGCCAACCGTAGAAACACCACTCGTGGTTGCCCATGAAGTCCTTCCGCGTGAGCACCGGATGCTCCTTCACCCAGATGATGGCCTGGCTGAAGTAGAGCCCGCACTCCGCCATGGCCGGCGGCATGTTGCCGATGTTCGAATACCCGCCCCAGATGTAGAAGGCCCGTCCGGGCTCCAGGACGCGCGCGATCTGCCCGAACCACGCCCGCAGGAGCTCGGCGAAGTCCTCATCCGAGACGAAATCGCCCTCGAGCGGGCGGTCCTTCGGACGCATCTTTGCCCTGGCCTTGCTCGCGTTTCCCACGCCCCGCGCGACGTCGAAGCCCTGGTGGTGCATCTTGGCAGCCTGCTCGGGGAACGAGCTGTTGCCGGCCGCGATGGCGGTGTTGCTGCGCGGTTCGACGCGCACGTGGTGTAGGCCGGGGGGTTTCACCCCGGCCCCAACCCCGAACCGGACGTGC
>CAYQXJ010000046.1:0-3802 GCA_964421565.1 uncultured candidatus Brocadiaceae bacterium | reverse complement strand
AGGTGACGCTGTTTCACCTGACCGGCAAGGTCAACGACGCCAGCTTCCGGGGCCTGTCGAGCGGTGAGGTGCTGTTCCTCGGCGCGTCCGGTTCGGCCAGGAGTGGTGAGGACTGGGAGATAACGTTCCGGTTCGCTGCCAGCCCGAACCGCCGCGACATAGCAGTCGGGAACGTCACGGGCATCGACAAGAGTGGCTGGGAGTACATGTGGGTCACGTATGAGGACGCGGAAGACGAGGACAGCGGCCGGCTGGTGAAGAGACCGGTGGCCGTCTACGTGGAGCAGGTGTACGAGTACGCCGACTTCTCAAGACTCGGGATAGGAACCTGACCGTGGGTGACGACCTCAAGAAGGTGAGACGAGGCGAGCCGCTGCGCATCCCGGCGCGGGCTTACAATAGCTTCATCGACGCCGCACGGGCGCAGCGGGAGAGCGCGCACGTCTTCACTCGGATGCCGGGCGCTGGAGACCTGCCGGGCGGCACGGTCATGGCCTTCAACGCCGCGGGCGAGGACGCGCCGATGCACGGGCTGGTCGAGCTCAAGCCGACCGGTCAGACCCAGAGGCAGGTGGAGTTCGTGAAGCCCGGCTCCCCGGGCGGGGCGGGCGTCTACGGCATCGCCGTCGAGCCGGTGCCTTCCGGCGCGATGGGCGTGGTCGCCTGCAGCGGCGGTCCGTGGCCGTTGCTCGTCGACGATCCTGAAGTGGCGGTATCGCCAGGCCGCACCTGTGGCCCGGACATGCGATCCGGGAACGGCGTCACGCCGTCGTGGTCGGCAACTGCCGGCTCGGCGGTCTTCGTGACGGTGCGCGCGGCTCAGGAGCAGCCCGACGGGACGCGGCTGGCACTCGTGCGGTTTCACCACACCGGCGGCATCTACCAGGCCACCGAGGTCGCGGACGGCACCTGCACGGTCGGCCGGCCCGACAGCACGGGTTACGTCATCCCCGGCACGGAGATCGAAGGCGTGCTCTACGACGCCTCCCGGCAGCCCATGGCCGGCGACCGGGGGATACTGACCGAGACCGCCGACAGCCATCTCTTTTTTTTTAGCCGCGGCCTGTCCCGGATCATCTGCCCGCGCAACTGGAGGATCGTCAACGACGAGGGATCGGGCGAGAGCGGCGTGGTGTTCCGGGTCACGCGGCTCGGCGGCTTCTGGCTGCGGACTGCCTTCAGCTGGATGCTCTGGAAGTTCGACGAGCCGCTGCGCGTCGGCAAGGGCAGTCGCCTGATGGTCGAGGTCCCGCTCTACGGCGTCGTCACGCGCTACCAGAGCCCCAGCGGCGAGGGCGTCTTCCGCGAGGCGGTCATCGGCTACGGAAGCACGCGCATCATCCTGGAGGACTTCGACCTCGCCGGCCTGACCTACCAGGGGCTCAAGGACCTGAACGCGGACGTGACAAACCACCTGCTGATGTTCCAGGTCGCGCCGAATCCCTACAACGACATCGATCAGGACGTCGGGCGCGGGCAGCTCAGGGCGCAGTGGTCCGACGAGCTGGTCTACGGCTTCGCCCTGAACCCGCCGGCCGGCGCGACGATCCACGGCGAGCCCGAGGGCGGCGACTACATGGAGTGCCGGTTCTCACCAATCTACGGCTATTACGCCGAGCCGGACCTCTACTACCCGCGAGCCAAGTGCTGGCTGCTCGAAGACACGGAAACCTACCGATAGGAGGAGAAGTGAGATGAGTGCAGGGAACTATCTTGAGGATGCGGTTCTCAACCACATCTTCGGCAAGGAGAGTTACGCAGCGCCTACCGTCCACGTGGCCCTCAGCACCGCCGATCCCGGCGAGGACGGGAGCGGCCTGACCGAGCCCCTGGGCGGCGCCTATGACCGCGTGGCCACAGACGCGGCCGACTGGAACGAGGCCAGCGGCGGCATGCTGAGCAACGCCGTCGACCTGGCCTTCGCCGAAGCGACCGAGGCATGGGGCGTGATCACGCACTTCGCCCTGTTCGACAAGGCCATCGCCTCGCACGCCATCGCCGGCGTGACGACCGACGGAGCCGGGAGCGCGGCCTTCTTCGTGTCGGGCGACATCACGTCCGAGCTTGAAGACGGTGCTCTGCTTCGCGTGCACGGCAGCACGGGCAACGACGGCCTCTACGCCGTGCGTGCGGGCTCGAGCTACGAGGGCGGCGCCGATGAGACGACCGTCAACGTCGAGGAGGCGGTGAGCGACGCCACTGCCGACGGGACGCTGCAGACGCTGGGCAACCTGCTCTTCAGCGGGACGCTCCAGTCCAGCAAGGAGATCGAAGCCGGCGACACGGCCAAGTTCGGCGCGAACGACCTCGAGATCACCGCCGACTGAGAGCCGCTGTCAGGGTCATGCTCGTCGCGAGGCCGAGCGAGAAGACCCGAGGGCAAGGCGGTAGGCGGAAAACGCCCGGAGGCGTGGCGAGAGGCCACGTTGAGGACGTTTTGCGCCGACGCCGCAGTCATCGGGCTTCGCAGCCGGACGCAGTAGAGAAGGGTCCTGATAGCGGCTCTAAAGGAGGGCCACGTGACCGTTACGCTCATCAACCCGATGGGAGGCGAGACCGAGGGCTTCCTGGAGCAGTACGAGTGGACGGACGCCGGCGGCGGCAAGCACGTCGTCACCTACACGCCCGACAAGGCCGGCAACTCGGTCGGCGAGCCGATCTACGAGGGCTGGACCGTCGGCGGCCACGAATGGCAGCCCGGCCAGCCCGAGATCATCGCCTTCGTGGACATCTTCGGCGCCTCCTGGAACGCCTACAACCCGGACACCGAGATGATGTACGGGTTCGTGGGATTCGAGGACGAGGGCCCGCCGCCCGCGTGAGGAGGATGCGACCATGCCCAACGGAGACGGACCGGCCAGCGGGCTGGTGTTCGTGGACTTCTTCACCGGCCACGAGATGCACTTCCTGCCGCCTACGGGGCCGACGCCGAAGGAGCTGGCAGGGAGCGCGGCGCTCTCGTTCGGCTGTGCCGGCAGCATCGAGGTCCTCCACGGGGTTCAGCATCTCCATGCTTCGGCAGGGCTGACCTTCGCTGCCTCGGCCGACGCGGATGCAGCGTGGTCCCTGGGTGGCGCGGCTGCGCTGCATCTGGAGGCTGCCGACACGTCGGGAGTCCTGAAAGGAGCGGCTGGCCTGGGGCTCGAAGCTGCTGCCAGGTGCAGGGCGGGCTGGGCGCTGCGCGGTTCAGGCGACATGGTTCTGTCAGGCTCCGCAGTCGCAGCGCTCGTTCGACGGCTGCACGGCATAGCCGCGCTGGACTGCGGGGAGCAGGCCAGGCTGGGCCGCATCCGCTCCGCCAAGGGATCGGCCGGTTTGCTGTGTGGTCCGAACGCGCCGCGGCTGGTGCGCTTCTGGATACCGTTTCTGTCGGTGCCGGCCGGTCAGCCGGATCGCCGGCGGCTGACCTGGGCCACCGATGAGCCTGTCGAGGTATGGATCGACGGGCAACACTACGCCACGGTCGAAGGCGGCGAGATGATCGCGCTGGAGGACCTGGAGATACGGCAGATGCTCGACGTCTGGGACGAGCCGCCGATGCACGTCCCGACGCCGAACGACCGGGTAGCCCTCTCGTGGACCGGCGACGGCGTCGCCTACCAGGTCTGGAGGCGCAAGGACGGCGGCGCGTGGGAGATGATCGACCAGACTGAGCTTACCGAGTACGTGGACGGGCCACTGCTTGATGGGGCCTACGATTACCGGATCGTGGCACTCGATGAGGAGGGCGACGCGGCGGAGTCCGAGGTGCAGAGCGTGGTCGTGAGCAGCGCACCCGAGCCTCCGGCCGGACTGACCTTGC
>CAYQXJ010000045.1:0-4223 GCA_964421565.1 uncultured candidatus Brocadiaceae bacterium | reverse complement strand
GCGTCGGCCTGGACAAGGCGCAGAACGCCGAGGGCATCGCCTACTCGGTGGCCACCTTCCAGCAGGTGGGCGAGCTGACCGAGGAGGACGAGGCGCGCATCGAGGAGTACGCGGAGCTGATCGGGCCCTACCTCACCGCACCGGTGGCGGCCGAGGAGTACACCGGCGAGGACGGCGGGATCGAGACGTAATAGCCGGGGGCCTCGGACCGCCATGCGGGGTGAGGCTCCCAACCTTCAGACCGGGAGCGTTGCACATGGAAGAAATGCGAATCACAGAAATCACGGTCGGTCAGCGCCACCGGCAGGACCTGGGCGATCTGGAAGCCCTCATGGACTCCATAGAAGAGCTCGGTCTCCTTCACCCCGTGGTGGTTACTCCCGAAGGGACCCTTGTCGCCGGCATGCGTCGCATTGAGGCGTGCAAGCGCCTCTGCATGGAGACGGTGCCGGTACGGGTGGTGGATACCGACCGGCTCGTCCAGGCCGAACACGACGAGAACGAGCTCAGGAAGGACTTCACCCCGAGCGAACGGGTGGCTATCGGCCGGGCGCTGGAGCCCAGAGAGAAGCAGGCGGCGAAGGAGCGACAACGGGCAGTCGGAGGAGCTGAGCCCGGTTCGTCGAATTTAGACGAACCGCGTGGCCGCACCGATGACCGCGTCGCCAAGAAGGTCGGCATGGGCAAAGACACCTACCGCAAAGCCAAGGAGGTGGTCGAGGCCGCTGAGGAAAAACCGGACGCCTACGGGGACCTGCAGCGGGAGATGGACGAGACCGGGAAGGTGCATCCGGCGCACAGGAAACTCATGGAACCCAAGCGAGAGAAGGAGGCAGAAGAGAAGGAATCAGACGCTACACAAGAAGCTTTACCGGCAGCCCGCGGCGAAGACACCGGCGGTCCGCCGGAGCGACTCGAGGGCCAAGTGTACGTGGAAGAGGCGCGGGCCGTGGACGAGGTCCTTTCCGAACTGAACGGGCTTCTCGGCCGGCTGGAGCGCATCGGGCGCAAATACGGCCTGGGCGTCGCCACAGTCGAGCGCATCGAGGCCGCCCTCGAGGAATTCACCACCATTCTCAACGAGTACGGGAGCGGAAAATGAACAGGCATGTAAACAGCGATGGCACCATCCGGAGGATCGAGGATTCGCAGGCACGCTTCGGCGAGAAGTCGAAAGTCGAGACTTACGACTGGAACACGAAGCTCGGCCCCAAGGGCATAAAGCGTGTGGTCGACAAGCACCTGCTGAAAATCGACGGCCAGTACCAGCGGCAACAGAGCCTGAAGAAGGCCCGCGCCATAGCGAGGGAGTTCTACTGGCCCGCCTTCGGCTGCCTGACCGTCAGCAGACGGAAGGACGATAGCTACTTCGTCATGGACGGCGGCCACAGGGCGATGGCAGCCATGATGAGGCCGGACGTTGGCGAGGTCCCCTGCTACGTCTTCGAGGGCCTGACGGCAGAGCAGGAGGCCTGGTGCTTCGTGCGGATAAACAAGAACCGCCGGCCGCCCCGGGGCACGGAGCTGTTCGCGGCCGAGATCACGGCCGGCGACCCGGAGGCTCACCGCCTGAAGGAAGTCCTCGACAGACACCACATCTGCGTCGGCCGTCAGAGCAACAACGGGGAGATGATCCTTCGCTGCCCCCAGACCGCGAAGGACATGCTGGGGACACTCAGCGAGGTGCTGGACTTCATCACCCTGATCTGGCCGGAGGACGACAAAGCCCTGAACAGCGCGGTCCTCAAGGGCGTGGATTCCTTCCGGGCCCGGCTGGAGAAGCACATGGGCCTGGACCTGATGGACGGTGACGTGCTGGAGCGGTTCGAACAGGTGGGCCTGACCCCTGTCTATCAGCGCTCGATGGGGATACGGAGCTTCGGCGGGCGCAGCACCTACGATGCCTTCGCCGACGCGATGGTCGAGGCGTGGAACAAGGGCCGCCGCTCCCGGCGCATCTCCATAGCGGGCGATGCGTAACCTGTGCGGCCCGCGGAGCGGCCAAAAGGGGTCGCCCCGTTCCTTTAACCCCAACACAGAAGACTCGCGTAGCTATGAAACAAACGGCTGAAGAACAAATCGACGCCCTGGCGTTTCTCCATGAGATTTTCCGCGGCCTCGAAGGATTCTGCGAGCTGCGCTCCTTCACGCCCGCAGACGGGAGAGCGCATCAGGAGTTCCTGCCGCTGCCCCTGAAGAACCTGCCTCGCCTGGACGAGGATCGGGACCATTACTTCGGCCCGGCGCCGCGCGTGCGACGGAGCGGCAAGGACGCCGACATCGCCCGCACCGGTGCGCTATGGGGTGACGTGGACGGCAAGGCGTTCGAGGGAGGCAAGGAGGAGGCCCTGGACCTACTGACCGATTGGGGCCCGCTCACGCCCTCCGCACTCGTCGATAGCGGCCACGGTCTCCACGCCTACTGGCTGCTCGTCGAGCCCCTGGATGCACGGGAAGCTCGGGGGCTCATGGAGGCCCTGCGCTATGCGATCAACCCCAAGCTGGACCGCGTGGAGAACCCCTCCCGCATCCTTCGGGTGCCCGGCACCTGGAACCTGAAGAACGGCGAGTGCCTGCCGGTGCGTCTGGTTCACTGGCAACCGCAGCGCCGGTTCAGCGCCGAGGAGTTCGCGGAGCTTCTGGATGTGGCCGGGGCGACGGAATGTCTCAGCGGCGGGACAGTTACCCAAGCCGACAAAGGCGCAATCCCTCAGGAGCAACTCGACGCCGCCGACCCGGTGCTGCTGGCCCTCACCATGCAGATCCCGGAAGGCGGCGGGGACACCCCGTTCGACGGCCGCAACAACGCGGCCACTATCGTGGCCGGCTATTTCGTGCGGGTGATCGGGGAACCTGAGCGCGCGCAGGCGGCCTTCCTGGCCTGGAACCAGAGTAACTGCAAGCCGCCCCTGCCGCGCCAGGAGGCCGAGAAGGTTTTCCGCAGCATCGCCAGGCGCGACGCCATCCTGAGCGGCAAACCGCCGCCCGAGGGCGAGAGGGATATCGCGCCCGAGGACGACGAGGAGCGCCAGCTCATGCTCCAGGCGCTTCGGGACCGATTCGGCATCCCCCTGGATGACATCACCCGCATCGGCGGCTCCAACCCGGTCTATCGGTTCGTCTGCGCAGGCAGCATGGTCAGCATCCCCGCGCGCAGGCTGGAGAACCAGGGCAACTTCCGCAGGGCCATGATCGAAGCCACCGAGCGAGTGCCGGCGAAGATCGGCTCGAAGGCCAACCCGGGCTGGGACCACTACCTCCAGCAGATGCTCAACGTCGCCCGCCGGATGGACCCCGGCGAGGAGGCTTACGAACGGGGCCAGCTCAAGGCCTGGGTGGGACGCTACCTGGAGATCAACGACATCCGCGATGCCGCCGAACCGACCGACATCCCGGAGATGCCCTGCCGGTCGGACGGGCGCGTCTGCCTCCACTTGGAGGGCTTCCGGCGGTTTGTCGAAGTGGAGTTCGGCGTGACCCCGAACGCCATGGAGCTGGCGCAGAAGCTCACGGCCGAGGGATTCGAGCGCAACACGCTGAACGTCAAGCTGGGCGGCGGCGGGCGCACGACACGCAGCATGTGGGCGGTGCCCGAGGAGTGGGAAGGTGAATACTAATAACGCGCGCGTAAGAAAAAAAAAAAGAGGCGGTTTTGCGTTATTCAGTTATTCACCTTCGCTCAAACCCTTGTTTGACAACGAGTTACGTTGAATAGGACCCCTTCGTAAGGAGTTATTCAGGGCTATTATGGCTATTCAGGCTACAGCGGCGGCGACGCCGGCGACCCACCGGGAGTTCCGGGCCTTCGGCCCGCCCGGATGCGGCAAGACCACGTGGATCGGGCACCAGGTCCGGCGGGCGCTGATGAAGTACCAGCCCGACGAGATCTTCTGCGTCTCGTTCACGCGGGCGGCCGCCGTCGAACTGGCCGGCCGGGAGACCGGCCTGCCACGGAGCAACGTCGGCACCATCCATTCGATCTGCTACCACGCGCAGGGCTGCCCTCCCCTGATGGAGGTCGAAAAGGGCCTGCGCGAACGCTGGAGCCTGGAGCACCCCCGCTGGAAGCTCGATGGGGATGCGGAGCTCGACGAGCCGCCCACCGACAGCTCGCTGCTCCAGGCCTACAACCGCAGGCGCGCCCAGCTGCGGGACCGGCCCGACCGCAAGGAGCAGATGCTGCTCCGGCACAAGTTCGGGGAGCTCGGGCCGTTCATCGAGGC
>CAYQXJ010000044.1:0-4346 GCA_964421565.1 uncultured candidatus Brocadiaceae bacterium | reverse complement strand
GCTGAAGGCCATAAGCTACTTACACTTCGACGCCGCCCTCGAATACGGCAAGGAGAGCATTTGGCGTGCGGCGCTGGAACTGGCGAAGGCGTGCGCGTTTTGGCCGTTACCGGGAGGCACAGAGTACTGCGCGCCCTTCCTGCGTGCCAAACTTGCCGTCCGGTTGTCACTGCACGCGGTGACTCGTGCCATGATACGAGGAGACCGTTGATGAAGCGAATGAGACAAGTGCTGGGACTTTTGCGCTTGGGTCGAGAGAAAGTGCGCGGGCGTCCATGCGGGATGTACGTGGGATTGACGGGCCTCTGCAATCTCGGCGATGCACTGATGTACCCTCTCAGCAAGAAGCTTTTTCAGCCCGCTCAACTGTTCGATTATTATCCCACTGGAGATACCGTGCGGGATAGCCTGACGTCGGCTTTTGACTTTGGTATTCTGGGGGGGGGCACACTTATCAATGGCCAAGTCTTCGGCCCATGCCTGCAAAGGATTCTTGATCGCGATGTGCCTTGTATAGCTTTCGGTACAGGTGTTAAGGATCCTGCGTTCTGGTGCGATGTCTCCGGCTACAATCAGTCCCTGACGGAGTGGGCCGACATCCTTAACAGTTTTGCGTTGATCGGCGTGCGCGGCCCCCAGGGAGCGAAGGCCTTGAGCCGCATGGGAGTGAAGAGCCCGATTAGCGTGATTGGGGATCCCAGCCTCTCGCTCACGCCGCTGGAGACGCATGCTCCACAGCCCAAGCGCTTGGGCATCAACTTCGGACAGGCCATCGGGCCCGTTCTGGGCGATGCAGAGGAGCAGGTGCGCGATGGCTTGGAGCGCTGCATCGGACACTTGCAGAAGAGTGGATGGCATATTACTCTTTTTGTTGTGCGGCCTGAGGATTACTCGACATGCACCTCGTTGCTCGCAGGTTCAGGCAGCAACGTGGCCACTTGTGAAGTCTGTACAGAATATGTCCACGCGAGACGGTATATTGAGGCCGTCGCACACTGCACCGTCTTCGTTGGTTATAAACTTCACGCAACAGCGCTGGCAATGGTTGCTGGTGTGCCGTCCGTGATGGTGGCTTATCGGCCGAAGTGTGAGGACTTTATGGAATCGTTGGGTTGCTTGCAGTGGACTGTGCGGCCAACTGACGTGCACGCTCCACTTCTTGTGGATTTGGTCGAGGAACTGGCTACTAACCGGGCCCGGCTATCCAGTCAGATCCATGATGCCTGTCTGAGCTACAAAGAGCGGCAGGCCGAATTCGTGTGTCACGTAAGAGAGCGACTTCGGATCATCGATTAGCAAAGGGGGGGCATGTCGCGCAAGAAGGTACTGTACATAAGCTACACGGTCCCACCCTACGCCGGGGCGGGGGCGCAGGCGAATACCCACTACCTGAAGCACCTGAGGGAGTTCGGCTGGGAGCCCATTGTGCTCACGGTGCGGCCGGAGGCATGGGAGCGCGATCCGCTCAGGCCCGGACCGTCCGACGAGTTCCTGCATGAGCTGCCGCCGGACCTGACGATCTACCGCCTGCCGGCCCGGCAGCCGTTTGGGCTGATGCGGCTGCTGAAACGGCTGAAGCTGCTGTGGGCCTATCACTGGCTCGTGCGCCCCGACGAGCGGCTGCCGTGGAGCCTGTCGATCATCCCGTCCGCGGCGCGCATCGCGCGCCGCCACGGGGTGGACCTGATCTTCACCAATACCGTGCAGGCGTGGAGCCAGAGCCTGGCCGGACTGGCCCTGAAGAAGATACTCAAGAAGCCTTGGGTGCTGCACAGCGAGGATCCCTGGACCCAATGGATGATGGGTGTTTGGCCAACCAGGCTGCACTACCGCCTGGAGGAACGGCTGGAAGCGCGGGTGCTCGAGGAAGCAGACGCGATCAACATGGTCTGGGCCAGCTATGCGGACGAGGTGGCCGAACAGCATCCTGGGCTGGAGCGGAGCAAAATAAGCTGGATCCCCTGTGGCTACGACGAGGATGACTTTGCTGCCCGCCTGAAGTCACAGAGGCATTCCGACGGGAAGATGGTGGTGCTGCATTCTGGGGTGTTCTACCACCACTGGGGCGCCTCCGGTCACTCGGGGCCGTCGTTCCTGAAGAGAGCGTACAAAAGCACTGTGGGCAGGTTGCTTTACCGTCCTTACGAACTGGATGTGCAGGTGCACTCGCCCGAGTACCTGATGCGGGCCCTGAAGCGCCTGCGTGAGGAGCAGCCGAAAAAGGGGCGGAATATTGAGTTTCAGATGACGGGGAAGCCCGACCCCTTGCTCGAGCGGCGCGTGCGGCAGTTGGGCCTCGCCGACCAGGTGCGCCAGTTGGGATACCTGGATAGGGGCGACTACCTGGACGCATTGTGTCGCGCCGACGTGATGTTCTTCCCGATGAGTCGTTTCGAGAACGGGAGGCGCATGGGGTGGCTGACTCTAAAGCTCTACGAGTATCTGGCGACGGGCAAACCAGTGCTTGCGGCGACCACGGAAAGCGACGCCGCGCAGATCCTTCGTCGGGCAGGCGTCGGCCTGTGCGTTGAGCCGCACGACGTGGAAGGGCTGAAACGGGGCTGAGCTGCCTTTACGACGACCACCGGGAGGGCCGGCGACAGTTTCAGCCGGACTGGCAATACGTTAGGCGGTTCGAGTGGCGGCGGCTTACGGGCCGCGTGGCCGCTCTGTTCGACGCCGTTCTGACGCCGCCTGAAGGAGGGTCGCCCGACTGGGCGGCGGCTGGCTACGACGCGGCCGGTATGGGCATCGAAGGGGCCGAGCAGGCCCCTTAGGTATGGAGTTGCCGAATAAACCGGAAGGTGCGGAAGCATCGAAATCGGACACTGCATCGGGGACTGCGGCAAATGAGTGTGTACGGGAGCTTCTACCGCAGCGTGCTGCTGCCACTGTACGATGGAGTTCTGCGGGGTCGCAAGACCCTGGAGTACCTGGCGGAACTCGAGGAGAGCCAGTGGCTGTCGGCGACCGAGGTGCGACGGCGGCAGTGGGATGCCCTCCAGCGTACGCTGCGCCACGCCTATGGGGAGGTGCCGCACTACCGACGCGCCTTCGATGAGGTCGGTCTGCGCCCCTCCGATATCGAGACCCGGGAAGATTTTGCACGGCTGCCGTTCCTGGAGAAGCGGCACCTGCAGGAGAGCCAGGACGATCTGATCGCCGAATCATACCGCGGCAAGGCGCTCATCACCTCGCACTCCGGCGGATCGACAGGGAACCCGGTCGAGTTCAAGTACCACCGCGATCACTACGACCGGCGCACCGCTGCGTGGTGGCGGGCCGACCGCTGGGCCGGCTGGGACCTCGGCGAGCGCCAGATGGTGCTCTGGCTCGGCGTCGGCTCGGGTGTCGGCGACCGCCCGCGGCTCGAGGTCTGGAAGGAGCACCTGCACTGGGCCATTCAGCGGTGGAAGACAATAACTGCGACGCGTCTGTCGGCCAAGACGGTGCCCGAATACTGCCGCATGATGCACGAATTTCAGCCGGAGACGATGTACGCCCTGGCCCAGTCCGCCTACACTTTTGCCCTGCTTCTTGAGCAACTGGGGCTGGAGCCGCCGCCCATGAAGGGCATCATCCTCGGGGCCGAGAAGGTGTTCCCGTGGCAGAAGGAGAAGATGGAGGAGGTCTTCCGGACGCCGACCTTCGAACGCTACGGCTGCAACGAGTTCTGCAACATTGCCGAGGAGTGCGACCAGCACGACGGCATGCACATCAACGCCGACGGCCTCTACGTCGAGGTGGTGGACCCCGCGGGCAACCCGCTGCCGCCGGGGGAGTTGGGCGAGATCGTGGTCACCAGCCTGGACAACTTCGCCATGCCCTTCATCCGCTACAGGATCGGCGATATGGGCGTGCTGGCCGAGGGCGAGTGCGACTGCGGCCGCGGTCTGCCGCGCATCCGGGAGATCGCCGGCCGGACATGCGACATGATCGTCACGCCGGAGGGAGTAGTCTGCTCGGGGATCATGATGCCCCACTTTATGAAGGAGTTTTCCTGCATACGCGAGTTCCAGTTCGTGCAGCCGTCGGTGGAGGAACTGATCCTGCGAGTGGTGCCTAACGAGGGCTGGGACGCCGATGCCAGGTCTTACCTGGAACAGCAGTTGCGGCGCTGGATCGGGCAGACGATCGCGTTGCGTTTTGAGGAGAGCGAGGAACTGGAACGGGCGCCGTCGGGCAAATACCGCATGGTTATCTCCGACGTAGATCCGACCGCTGCTCTGGACAAGACGGCGGGCGAGATCTGATGGCTCCCGTGCGCGTTGTGCACCTGCTGAGCAGTTTCGAGGTGGGCGGGGCCGAGTGCGTTGCCCTGGACCTGGCGCGGAGCCTGGACCCGG
>CAYQXJ010000043.1:0-4381 GCA_964421565.1 uncultured candidatus Brocadiaceae bacterium | reverse complement strand
TGTTTGGCTTAGTCGCCTTGCTGGCGATCGGCCTCTCGGCCCCGCCAGCGAGGGCGGTGACATTGCCTCCAGGCGAAATGGCGGCAAGTGCTGTTGACAATTCGTCCCTGTATGAATTCGTCAATGACGCTTGGACGCCCATCGCAACGGGCAGTGAGCCAGCTGAGGATAATGAGCAAAGGTCGGTCTTCTCGATTGACGCCATCAACTTTGGCTCGATCGGCGGCGACGCCTTTGGACCGTATGTGGACGCTAGCCCTTCGGCCGTTCCGTACACGTCGAACACGCTGGCCGGCATGGTCTATGACCTTGTAATTTCGGACGTAACCGACAGCGGCAGCACTTTCCCAGATTTGGAGTTCGTGGGCGGTGGCCGTTATACGTCTGACGGCTCTGGCGATGACGGAACGTGGACAGACCAAGTCCTGAGTCCTACTTACGGTGGTGTGACAACCGGCCTGGGTTGGGGAGGACTTCTGGTCGTTTACGAGGTTCCGGCCGACAGTGCCGACTTCGATGGTGGCGATGGAGGCCAAGACGGACAGACCGACTGGATGGAAGGAACCGGCGGAGCCACAGCTGATAGTGCTCTGACTGCGCAGGACGAATTCCCCACCATTTCGGGATCTGAGCCTTGGCTGATAGCCACTTTTGGCCCTCTTTTTGTGGGGTCTAGCACCGTCCTGATAGAGGACGGCACCGGGAATGGGTTTCAGGGCGTTGGGTACGCTAACGTAATAGGCGGCACGTTTGCTTCGTTGGTCCGCCTGGATGCCTTTGGCCCACTGATGGATCTCCGGCTTGACTTCGAGGTCCAAGTCCCGATCGACGACGGTTCCATAGTGTTGACAGGCGATGGTTGGCAGACTAACAGTGACGATCCTATAAGTATCGCGATCGTCCCTGAGCCGGCAACCATGAGCCTGCTTGGCCTCAGTCTGCTGGGGCTGGCCGGCGCCGGCTGGAGGAAGAAGAAGTAAGCATCAGGCTCAACAGAGCCTGCACAAACACGAAGGGCCGCCTCACCAGGCGGCCCTTTGTCTTGTACGCAGTTCGCATCCAACCGTCGGACCCAGCGCCCCCTAAGCCCACCGACCCGAAGCCATTAATCCTCAGGGCCGACGTCCGTCGCAGCCACCGACTTCTTGCCCTGAGAGGCCTGCGGCGCCGCCGGCACACCGACCCAGACCGCCCCATCAGGCACGGATTTGCCTTTCGTGACCAGCGCACCTGTGCCTATGACGGCTCCGTCCCCGATATGAACGCCCGGCATTACAACCGAACGCATGCCGATCGTCGCCCGGTCTCCGATCGTCACGCGGTTCAGTATGAGCGTGTCGCCCTTCACCGAATGGCAGCTTAGGACGGCAAAACTGCCTATGATGCAGTTGCGTCCGACCTCGATGCCCCAGGGATCGAGTATCTTCACGTTCCACCCGAAGAAGAAAGACCTGTCGATCTTCGCTCCCGCGAGCCGGTAGAATATGTATCGGAGAGGGGCAAAATCATCGATGAGGTGATGCAGCGGGTTGCGGTGGTACATGCGCATGAACGAATCGGCAACGAGCCATCGCCTGGCCTCCCGCGAGGTCAGACTGTAGATGCCGGGCTCCATTCGACGAAGCAGAAGGAGCGCAGCGGCGAAGATGCCCAGAACGTAACCGACGAACAATCCGCCGAAAGCCGCCGGAAAAGCAAGCACCCGAAGCAACACCGAACCCGTGCTCCAGAGGCCCACGAAGGCGGCGCCGGCCGGCAACAGGGCAACACCCCACAGGGCCAGATCAACCAAGAGCCGCAGGCAGTCCGCTGCCCAGAGAGGCTTCCAGTCTGTCGCCCGAGCTGTCACGGCGCGGCGTGCCCCCCTCAGAACTCGTAAAGCGTCTGGCAGCGAGTGCAGATCGGCAGCAATCCCTTCTGGAGTTCCTTCCGAAACGCCACGTAACGCGGCCCATTCCAGAGCTCGGTGAGGGGCGTTTCACGAACGTTGCCGACGATATAATCCGGGAAGTCGATGCATGGATACACGTCGCCGTTCGGCAGTATGTCCGCACGCATCCAGGGGACGATGCAGGTGGCGCACCCATCCAACTGCTCGGTGCCGCCGTAGTAAGCCGGCAGGTCCTCCGGTTGCAGGTCCGGCACAAAGTACGTGCCGAAGGGATGCTTGCGCGCCCTTATCGACTCGAGCCGTTGCTGCACCGCCTCCACGTCGAGGTGGGAGTCGTAGGACAGGAAGCCCTTCCAACTCGTGGCCTCGCAGCTCAACGCGTCTCGCATCCGCCTCTCGTACGCCTCTCCGGTTGCCTGGGTCGTGAACGTGCCGAACTGCAGCCCCATGAAGTCCACGCCGACCTCGGCCGCCAGGTCGTACACCTTATCGAATTCGGTGACGTTCTCCCGATTGACCGTGGTCACGAACGTGATGTACGGCGTCGCAGAACGCCGCGCCGATCTCGCCGAAAGGACAGCCTGCACGCCGTTCATGACCTTTGCGAAGGTCCCCTCGAGGCCCCGCACCCGGTCGTGGACGCTTTCCGGGCCGTCCACAGAAACCAGCAGATTGGCAACACCGCTCTCCACCAACTCCGGCGCCGTCTCTTCCAGCAGAGTGCCGTTCGTGTTGATGGCGGGTACGAGCTTGCGCTTCTTCAGGTACGCCAGGAAAGGCAGCAGGTCGGGGTACAGGAACGGCTCGCCGCCCCAGAGGTAGAACATCGGCCGAAATCCCCCAACGTCGTCGACGAGCGCCTTCAACTCCTCAAAATCCATCTCGTCGCGCAGCACGTCGGCCGACGCGTCACGCATCGTTCCCCTCTCGCCCCACTGGCCGCACATGCTGCAGCGCAGATTACACCGGTTCGTCATCTTGATATCAATATAACGCGGCCAGCGCGCCGTCCCGTCCTCCCGACGGTAGTCGAACCAGCGGGCCGTCTTGCAGCGTATGGTCTCCCGGGCCACCCCTGCGAATACGCGCGGTGTGCGAACGGCGACCTTGATCAAAATGTTCAGAGGTACGTTCATGTCGCTACGCCTCCGACATGCCGAGGATCTCGGTTCGGCGGGGGGAGAGCAGCCGGTAGCGCACGCCGCGCCAGCAGATCTCCCGCGTCAGCAGACTGTGCACGCTGTTGTAGAAGATAAGCCCCACCGCCAGGGGCACCGTCGCCGCGTGCTTGAACATTGCTCTCCAGTTAGCCGCGTCCGGCAGCAGCAAGCCAACGGTATCCCACAGTAACAGGGCACCCATGGCCTCCAACGGAAGCACAGCCAACAGGGCTACCGCCGGCCATGCGCTATACGACACGGCAGGTGCCACCGCCTTCACCAGCAGAGCCCCGAGGCCCAGAACCATGGCCAGCGCGTGCACGGCGTGGATCAAGAATATCGCCCGCCACATGGCCGGGTAGTACACCCGGCAGATCACCGTCTGCCGGTTCGTCCATTCGATCGTCTCCGCCAGCGTGCTGTCCTCGTGCGACGGGACCAGGCATTCCGGCACGAACTCCACGCTAAGCCCGAGTTCCTTCACGGCTTTCGTCAGCGGGAAGTCGTCCGTCAGCGCAGTCTCCCAACGAACGGCGACTTCGGCAGCCCGGAAGGTCGCCCTCAATATGGCCATCGCGCCGCCCCAGGCGTACGCCAACCGAGGGCCGCCCATCACCGAGATGCCACCGCCATTCCATGTGGCCCTCAAGTAAGAGCTGAACCCTCCGTCCTGGGGAACATACCATCTGAAGCCAGTCGTAGCGCCCACACCGTCACGGGCCAATGGTGCGACCAGGTCACGCAGAAAGGTCGGATGAGGACGGGTATCCGAATCGACGAACACCAGTGCTTCGCTGCTCCGCCTGACGTGCCGGAGGGCGGCGAGCTGGTTGTTCAGCTTCTGGCTGCGGCCCTCACGGATACCGGCGACAATCAACTTGACGTTCTCTCGCCCCTTCGTCAGTTCCGCCAACTGCAGGTGCGCGGGGTCGTCCTCAGTGGCCGTGACAAAGATGATCTCGAAGTCGGAGTATCGCTGGTCGAGGATCGCCGCAACGTTTTCTTCGAAGCCGGGATCGATGCCCTTGCACGGCATGATGACGGTGAGTGGAGGCGCGAAGTCCAGGGGCTTCCGGCCCAGGCGCTCCCGCACGTAACGGCGGAAGCGCAGGGCTGCGATGATAGGCAGCACGGCGGGCACGGCGAAGGCCGCAACGAGGAGCCAGAGGGCGGTGCTCATGGCGAAGTCCCCGTCGCTGAGAGCGTGCGCGACGACTGGCCCGCAGGGCGCACCGCAACGCGGTGGTTGATGAGGCTGACCATGCGCGCGACCTGCTCCGCGTCGCCGCTCAGGAAGGCGGCTCGGCAGAGGTCGCGAAAGCCCTTCAGG
>CAYQXJ010000042.1:0-4385 GCA_964421565.1 uncultured candidatus Brocadiaceae bacterium | reverse complement strand
CGCACCAGCTCGTCGGTGTCCATCAGGTCCTGCGCCTCGCTCGGGATGAACTCCCCGGCCCGCACGTGCAGTCCGGACGTGTCGACCTTCTGCCGGGTGGATTTCGTTTTGAGCGGGCAGAGGTAGCCGGCAACGATCAGCTCTTTCACGCCGATCTCGTAGCAGATCTGATCGAGGAAGCCGTCGGGGGAACAGATGGGACCGGACTTCATCCGGAACGGCGTGGCCGTCAGCCCGACCACCCGCAGCGCGCGATTGATCACTTTCGCGTCGGCCAGGAAGCTGCGATACATGCCGGTCTCGCTCTCCCCGATGAGATGACACTCATCCACCAGGACGAGGTCGAAACGGTCGAGCTCGGGCGGCTGGTGCCGGGTAGGACGCCCCCTTTCCAGGACCTTCCAGCAGCTCTCACCCAGATGAGCAGCGTGGAATTCGTTCTCCTCCAGACCCTGAGGATGTGGAAATCCGGCACGAGGAGGGTCCGACCGCCCAAACACGACCGAATCGGACACACGCATTCGCCCGGACGACTATACTGCCAGCCTGGGCCAAGGCCATGCCAAGACGCTAGGCTGACACGTATGTCCCGGGAGGCCGCAAGCTGCGGCAGGCCAGAATGAGGTAGCGTCATGGGATTCTCATCACGTTAGGTGCGCTGTCACTCGACCAAGCAACTACTTGACAGAGAAGGGAAGGACGCCCACTATACGGATAGCGCGTTCCGAAAGTGGCTCACAGGAAGCCGGAGAACAGCTCGGATAACGTCAACACCCTGGTATCACCCCTGTGAGCACGAGGCGCTGGCCGCTTGAAGTCACGCTCAGCAGGAGGTACGGCCTATGGAGTTAGAGTTTGTCTGTCTCGACGTCCTGATTCCTTACAAGGACAATCCGCGTGTCGGCGACGATGCAGTGTCTGCCGTAGCGAGGAGCATTGAGGAGTTCGGCTTCAATGCGCCCATCATCACGGATGAGGCCTACCGGATCTGTGCTGGTCACGTTCGTTGGAGAGCTGCCCAGAAACTGGGCATGAAACGGGTGCCGGTTGTGCGGGTGGCCCATCTGAGCGGGCAGGCATTCGCCGCATACAATATCGCCGATAATCAGACCGCGTCCCTCTCCGGCTGGCAGTCGCATCGCTTGGCTGAGCTCCTGGAGGAACTACGGAAAGAGCAGGTCGACCTCACGTGTTTAGGCTTCAACGAAGCCCAACTGGATGCGTTGCTGGCACCTGAACAGGACTTCGATTGGGAAGCGTTCAATGAGCGTCTGCGCAGTGTGCCCTCGCGGAAGTACGTTGGGCTTTCCGTCAAGGTGCCTCGTGCGAAAAGGAAAGCGTTTAAGAAGGCCATCCGGGACTACGCCGAAGAACACGGCCTGGCCGACCGTGATGCGGGCGCTCTGGCGGGTCAGGTCTTCGGTTTGCTCCTGGGGGTCACGAGATGAACCTACCGCTACAGATGAAGGTAGAGAAGACCGTCGGGTGGCTGCGTGAGATTTGGAAGCGGACGGAAGGTCGCCATCGGTTCGTTGCCTTCTCAACAGGGAAGGACAGCTTGGCCTTGGCGGCTATGCTTTACGAAGCCCTCGAGCATGACCGGCCACCATGCCTGTGCGTGGAGCATGAGCTTCAGTTCCCCGTGAACCGGGAGTACTTGGGCGCACTGAAGACGCACGGCTTTGACATCCAGGTGTTGCGCCCTTTTCTGGACTACTTCGAACTGGCAGACCGTGGTATCGGCTTCGTCACCAAGACTGAGCCGTGGTGTATCCCGATGCTTATCGGCACCGGGTTCCTGGACTGGCTGCAACTCGACGGCGCCCGGTCGCCGCGCTCTGGGGTGATGTTCCGCGGTATCTCAGGCAGCGAGTGGAGTCGCAAGTATCACGCGCCGCTGGAAATATACCGGCGACTGGACCTCCCGACGGTCAACCCGATGCTTCGCTTCACAAAGGACGAAATCCTCACAGTGCTAAGTCAGAGGTACGGGCTGCCGCTGAACCCGCTATACGAGAACGTCTCGAGGACGTACTGCATCTGCTGCTATGCCCCGGACCGCCAGCGGCAGACGTATGCGCAACGGCGGTTCCCTTATGTGCACTCGCGGTTCTACGGTCACATCGAAAAATGCCTCTTCGACAGCGGACTCATTCAGGCGGGTAACGTGCCGGAACGGTACAGAACCGAACAGGAGCAGCTCGACAGGCACGGCTTCATGCATTGGCGCCGATCGCCCCAACAGAATGCAGTAGGAGCAGTGAAGCGCGCGTTGCGTGGCAACGCGATCAGCTACACGGTGCGGGACCCCGGTTGGATCGATGCCAAGCACTTACTCCCCGTGACAGGAAGGTGGAGTCGCATTGGCAAGGACATCAGGTTCTGGGACGTGCCCGAGCGGCAGGCTGACGCTATCATGAAGAGGATGATGAACTGCCTGGACTGCGGCTTTTGCACAGTCCAGTGCTTCCCGTGTCGGCGGTTTGATAGGAAGGCGAAGCAATTGCGGATAGAGGGATGCGTCCAGTGCGGCGAGTGCCTGAATCTAAAACACTGTATGGGGTGGAAGCATCGCTTCTGGCGTCGCGTCATTGTGGAGGCCAGTGATGGACCATGACAACGCTGATGCTCAGCAGTATCTGTGGCGAAAAGAGGATATCCGACCATACTGCCCGCCGGTGCTCATCAGCGCGTGCCTGTTGGGGATCCCATGCCGCTGGCACGGTCGGCGCCCCAAGCGACGAATCGAGCTGATTGAACGTCTTCGGAAAGGGTTCGTTCTCGTGCCGGTCTGTCCCGAGCAGCTCGGCGGCATGCCCACCCCACGCACCGGAGAGTATCTCAATGGCACCGGAGCCCAGGTTCTGGACGGGAGCCTGCGCATTATCGCGCCGGAAACCGGGGAAGACGTGACCCAGTTCCACGTGAAAGGGGCGCACTACACGCTGGAGATCGCTCAAACCGTCGGCGCCCGGCGGGCCTATCTAAAGGGCGGCAGCCCGTCGTGCGACAAGGAAGGGGTGACAGGGGAGCTGCTCAGGCGGGCCGGCATCCGTGTAATCCGCGTCTCTTGAACCGCAGACTTCCAGACTCCAAACAGGGCTATCACAGGGATGGGCATGGGAAGAAGCGAGTTCGAAAACACACTGGACCGGTTCAAGGACAAGGAACAGCCCGAGGCCGTTCTCCTTGTCGCAAGCCACAAGGAATATGTCAACATTGCGTCTGCGTGGATGCACCTCACCGTGCGCCATCGAAGACGACTGACCGGGAAACTCGGCGAATCCGAAGCAGAAGAATGGGACTGGCTCTGGGACAACGTCCAGTTCTCGGAGGGCAGCTTGAGGCAGAAGAGCGGCGTTCCGGAGAAGCGGTTCCAGGATAGGCTCGACACGTTGATAGCTAACCGCGCGCTCTACCCGGACGGCACCGTCAACTCGTTTGTCCGGCGCTACCTACGCGAGAAGGTTCTCAGACTCCTTGGCGTGGACGCAAAGACGCGTCGAGCGCTCAAGAAGGCGCAGGACGGGGTCGGCGCGTCTAATCTATGAGGCCAGGCGCTCCGCCTGTGGCCTGGGCCGGAGTCGGCGCCGGCGGTACAAAGAAAGAGCGGAGGCCGCTGCGAGTACGCCGGTGTCGGCGACACCCACAACGACCTCCGCTCGTGCGGTCAGTGCGCTGTCTGGTGAAGTAGTATGCTGCCCGCGCTACTGCCCGGGCTCTGTCTCGACCTCCATGCTGAGCGGGAGTCCGTCCTGGACCTCCACGCTTCTCACCACTCCGTTCCGGATGCGTCGGAGGTGCTTGAAGAAGTTCACCTGGGCCTCCTTCAGGATGAAATCGTCCTTCATCGCCTCCGGCCGGGGGCCGTGCTCCCCCCGCATCCGGACCTTCCGGATGACCTTGGGCGCCGGCGTGAGGACCGGGCGCCCGTCCCTTACGTGCAGTCCCTCAATCCTGGCATGATTGACCTCCTGCATCATTTCCAGCAGGCGTCTGCAGGACGGTCCGACATCCGTCTTCCGAGTCGGCGCTTTACCTCCCAACATCCTCTGGTGCCCTCACTCTCGGCAGTCCTCTGCTGCCTACCAGTCATATCGAGCCATAAAGAGAAAGGGCCCACCTCCCTGCGCCCCGTGCATGCGGGGTCGGAAGCGGACCCTAATCCGCTCTGGTGAGCGGTAAAGGTATCTCTGCCCTTTAGGCCTCCAACTGCCGCGGCCTCGCCAAACCGCAACGTCCTCGGCGGCCGTCTCCCTTCCTGCCGATGTCTCGCCGTGTTCCCCTGGTGACCTTGTGAAACCCGACTCCCGCCAGCATACCCCTTGCCCGTATAGCTGTCAAGCTGCGGCCGGTCTCGTCTCGCTCCTCGGGGCATGCCGGGC
>CAYQXJ010000041.1:0-4492 GCA_964421565.1 uncultured candidatus Brocadiaceae bacterium | reverse complement strand
GTGGAGGGCGAAAGCATGACAGAGGCGGGCATCGAGGACGGTGACTACGTCATCGTTCAAAAGCAGGATACGGCCCGCGACGGTGACATCGTGGTCGCCCTGATCGACGGGGAGGCCACGCTCAAGCGGTTCTACCGAGATTGCGACGGCGTACGGCTCGAGCCCGCCAACGGAAAGATGTCCCCCATTCGCATCGGGGAAGGAGAGTTCAGGATTCAAGGAAAGGTAGCGGCGGTGCACCGGTTACTCAAGGCATGAGCATGGCGGCAGGCAGCCGTCGGCGGGAAGAAAGACTATGAGAATCGCGGCGCTTGAAGCGTTTGGGGTTGACGATGGGATAATCGACCTATGGCACAAGAGCGGCCACGACGCCTTGCTCCCGGTCCAGGAATCGGCCGTTCGAGACCACAATGTGCTCGACGGCAACAGTCTCCTGGTCTTCTCCCCGACCTCGTCCGGCAAGACCTTTGTCGGTGAGATGGCGGCGATTCGAACGGCCCGCCGGAACCGGCGGGTCCTGTATCTCGTCCCCCAGAAGGCCCTGGCCGAGGAGAAGTATCGAGAGTTCCACTCCCGCTACGCGCGGTTCGGCGTGCGCGTCGTGATCTCCACGCGCGACCGGAGGGAGTTTGACGGCGCCGTCAACCGGGGCGAATTCCACATCGCCGTTGTCGTGTTCGAGAAGATGCAGGGGCTGCTGGTGACGAACCCGACGCTGCTCCGGAACGTCGGGCTGGTGGTCATCGACGAGCTCCAGATGATCGGAGACAAGACGCGCGGGGCCGGGCTCGAGATTCTGCTGACCAAGGTGCGCATCTCGGAGGGAAATCCACAGTTGATCGGCCTCTCGGCCGTCTTGGGCAACTGCGAGGGCCTGGCCAACTGGCTGGGGGCCAACCTGTGCGTAACGGACAAGCGGCCGGTGGAACTGCGCAAGGGCGTGCTGTGCGACGGCGTCTTCCGCTACACCGAACATAACAGTGGGCGGGCGGGAGAGGAGACCCTGAACCACGACCAGCGGAATGGGGACCGGGCCGACGCTCTGGTTTCCCAGGTCCGGCGGTTCGCAGACGCCGGCGAGCAGTGCCTGGTGTTCTGCAAGACAAAGGCCGAGTGCGTAGAGACGGCCGCTGCGGTGGCTGAGGAGCTCGACCCGGAGCCGGCGACCGGCGCCCTTCAGGAGCTCCAGGATCTCGAGGATTCACGGGGCAGAGATCAGCTCCGGCAGCTCCTGCAACGCCGGGTGGCCTACCACAACGCCAATCTGGACTGGGATCACCGTGACATCATCGAGCGCTACTTCCGGGAGGGCGAGATCGCGGTGATCTGCGCCACATCGACACTGGCGCTGGGGATGAACCTACCGGCCAGGAACGTCTTCATCGACCCCCAGCGGTGGGATCGCGACAAGTATGGGCAATGGAGCCGGATGCCCATCTCCGTGGCTGAGTATGAGAACATGAGCGGGCGGGCCGGCCGGCTGGGACTCGAAGACAAGTTCGGCCGGGCCATCATCGTAACCGACTCCGAGTTCCAGGCGAGGTCCTACGAGGATGTCTTCGTCAACGGCGACCTGGGCGATATCCAGCCGGCCCTGGGCAACGACCCGCTGTCGCAGCACGTGGTGAACCTGATCGCGTCGCGGCTCTGCCGGACGCGAGACGACCTCGCCGAAGTGTTGCTCTCTTCGTTCACCGGCGAGATGTTTTGGCGCGGCGGCAGGCGGGAGGAGGCTTTCAGGGACCGTCTCGAAGCCGCTGTAGATCAGTGCCTGGCGGGTGGCCTGATCGAAGAGAAGAAAGATGAACTGACGGCCACGGAACTCGGGCGGCTCACGGCCGTGAAGGGCATATCGGTGGACACGGCCATCCGGATGGCCGAGTTCGCCCGCGGAAACAGGGAGCATGCGGACGAGCTGGACGTGTTGGAAATCCTGATGTGCCTCAGCGGCACGGAGGACGGCGAGCGCATCTACTTCAACCTCGCCGGTCGGGAGTACCGTTCGGGAGAGTATCAGGCGCTCTTCGACGACGCGCTGGACTCCCTGCCTGCCGAGGCCCGTGCGCGTCTGCAGGCAGCAGAAGACCTGGAGTTCTACAGCTACGACGAGACGAAGAGGGCGAAGAAGACGCTCATCCTTCGGGACTGGATCAGCGATGTTCCCACTCGGGACATCGAGGTCAAGTTTCACTGCTTCAGCGGAAGCATCCGGGGGATGGCCGCGGAGTTCGCCTGGTTGGCCGAGGCCTTCAGCGGCATCGCCGGCATCTGCGACTGGCCGGACGAGGAGGTTGAGAGATTGCGCGGCCTATCCGATCGGCTTCTCCACGGCGTGAGCGAGGAGAGCCTTGAGGTAACGAACGCTCGCGTCCGGGGGCTGGGGCGCGGGAGGATCAAGGCGCTGGTGGATGCCGGGCTCGGCGCGCTGGAGAAGATCGCCGAGGCGCCACGCGAACAGGTCGAGAAGGTGGTGACGAGGCCCGTCTCCGCACGGCTCCTGGAGCAGGTCCACCGGCTGCTCCGACGGCAGCGGGCCGGCGAGGCGGCGGACGAGGACGCTGCCGAGCCTGATGAGGGCGAGGCCCTCGAAGCCGAATGGCCGGAACACTACCCCGCGTCGGACGATCTCGGCGTGGCCTATCGCTGCGACCTGCGGGTCCATGTCGATGGTCGCACCGACGGCAAGCGCCATCTGGTCACACTGAACGGAGAAGAAGCCTGGCTCACGGAGAGCTCCTTCCTGGCGATCCTGCAGCTGGCGGTCGCCGCCAGGACGAGTGAGCTCGCCTGGTTTCCGGCAAGGAAACTGGGAGACCCCGATCTCTACTACCAGATCATCCGGCGGCTCAGGAAACAGCTCAGCGTGGGCGACGTCGATCCGGCGGCACTGGTCGAGAACAGCGGCCAGCAGCAGTACCGGCTCTCGGTGCCGCCGAACAACATTACCATCGACGACGCCATGATCCGCCGTCATCACCTTCCGAACAGCAGAATCGAGAACATGCTGCTGGCGCTCAACGGGGAAGCGCCCGACCGGGAGTGATCGAACCCGCCGATAAGGAGAGACCGGTGCCGGGCATTCGTGACCTGATACTCACCATCTGCACGCTCTCGTTCGCCTACGCCCTTCTGCCCCAGGTGGCGTACGGATTCCGCGAGAAGCTGGGCACCGTCACGGTCCAGACCGCATCGATTACCGCCATCGGGCTCTACGGCATCGCCGGGGTGTACTTCAGCCTGGCCCTCTGGTTTGCAGGGGGCGCATGCAGCTTCACGGGAACGCTCTGGGTCGTGCTTCTCCTGCAACGCCTGCGCTATGGTCCTCCCCGCAGTAACGCCACAGACGATAGCCCGTAATCCGCCCCGCCCCGCACTCCCGTACTGACACGAGTCTGACACCAGTCTGACACGCCCTTCCGACAGGCTCTAAATCCTTGCCCATAAAGCGCTTGCGCCGTCAGTAGACGGTCAGTACGTCGTCATTCCATCTCCCGCATTGACGTAGACAATGAGGGTAGTCGCGGCACGTGCCGCGGCTGCCCTCTTCTCATGTACGGGAGATCGCCCATGGATTCGCAGCGCGAATGGCGGTGCGCCGGCTGCGGCAAGCTGCTCGGCCGCCGGAAAGGCCGCAGGTTTCACATCAACTCCTCGAGCAGTCACGAATACCTGACGCCCTTCCCGGTCACCGGCATCTGCAAATGGTGCCGGACCCGAAACGAAATCGAGGGAGCAGGCCGCCCGGCGGCTTCCTCTGCCCATTCCGGGAAGGAAACGTCAGGTTGAGTCCGCTCCCCTGAGCGGCTTTGAAATCCAGATATTGGCCATTTGAGCGCATGACGCCCGGCCGGGAAGGCGGGCGTCATGTCGCAGGCCAGGCGGAATCGCAGTCGCGAGCACCTCGAGCGCGAGCTTGAAACCGAGGAGTACACGGAGCTTCTGCGCGCGCTCCAGGAAAGCAAGCCCTTCTTCATGCAGTTCGACGGATGGCTGGAGGTGGTGGCATTCATGCGCGAAGGCACGTCCGAGGAGGCGGCCAACGACCAGGTCCTGCTTCCGATCTTCCGCTCCCACGCGGAAAGGCCGGACCCGCGGTGGAGGTCCGTCCTCCTGGCCATCTTCTGGCCCGGCCTGGAGTCGATCTTCTGGCAGAAAAGCCATTGGGACAGGGACCCGGACGAGCGTTGGCAGAACGTGATGTGGGCCTTCCTGCAGACGATTTGTCGCCTCGATGTCGAGAGGCGTCGCCGCCGGCTCGTGCAGAAGGTGATCAATGACACGGTGAACCGCCTGCACCGGGAATACAGCCGCAGATGGAAGCGCGCGGATAGGGAAACGCCAACCGAGCACAGCGAGATCGATGCTCTGGTGGGCGGGATCGAGGACGCCGGGCTCCTCGCTTTTGAGCTGAGGGATGAGCTGCGGGCCCGGGTCAGGCGGCTGCGAGGGCACGTCGAGAGCGGCCGGATCAGCGAGACCGACTACCTGATGC
>CAYQXJ010000040.1:0-4768 GCA_964421565.1 uncultured candidatus Brocadiaceae bacterium | reverse complement strand
AGCGGCATCTTGCCTCCTGTGCCGAGTGCACCCGGGCGCTGGAGCACGCCCGGCAACTACACGAGACACTTGGCCGGAGAGCATCGCCACCCCTCCCCGAAAGCTTCCATGCCCGGCTGATGGCCAGGGCCAGGGAGCACGCTGGGGAGCGGAGATGGAGCGAGCGCATCCTGCGCCCCTTCGGCCGGATAGTCGCCATGCCTGCCGGGCTGCGAGCGGCCGTGGCTGCGGGAGTAATCGTGGCGCTTGGCATCGGAGCTCTGATCGGCCGGGACATGTGGCGTGGACAGAAGCCCCCGGAGCCGCAGCCGGCTCAGATTGCAGCGGCTGACCCAGTGCGCACGTATAGGGTTGATTACTTCTCCGAAGCTCCGCGCGATTCGCTGGCCGGAGCATACGTGAGCCTCGTCTCCGCCGGAGGGGGAGAATGATCATGTGGAGAAAAGCACGCCCGATAGTGCTGGCCGTCTCGATTGCGCTGAATGCGGCCCTGCTTTCCACCTGGGCAGTGCACGCGCTGCCTGCGCATCTGCGGGGGCTGCACGGGGCGGAGCACGGAGAAGGCGTGTGGTGTCCGCTTCATCGCCAGATCGGGGCGACCGAGGCGCAGTGGCGCCAGATCGAGCCACGATTGACGGAGTTCCAGAAGTCCGCGCAGGCCATCGCCAACGAGGTTAGCGGAGCCCGGGCGGAGATGATCGACCTGATCGCCGCCTCCGAGCCTGACCGCGAGGCGATCCGGGCGAAGCAGCAGGAGATCGTGACCTGTCAGCGCCGGATGCAGGAACTCATCATCAACCATCTGCTGAGCGAGAAGGCCGTCCTCACGCCCTCACAGGCAGACAAGCTGTTTGAGATGCTGCGCAGACAATCGGTCTGTGTGGGTTATGGCCCCATGACGGGCCGAATGGGTCGTTCTGCGCCGCTTCGTCCCGCCGGCGCGGGCGAGAAAAGGTAGGTCGGGACGCGCTTTAGGAGTAACCGTTCACGGTTACAAGGTAGCACGGCCATCCTGGCCGTGCTGCACGGGCTGGAAGCCCGTGCTACCCGAGTGGGTCTTGGCGCACACTATTGAAGCGACGTCAGTGCCGCAGATACGCCGAAGACAAACGGCGCCGTTGTTGGCGTCGCTCGACGCAGTGTTTTCGTAACAGTGTAACCGTTCGCGATTCTGAGGTAGCACGGCCATCCTGGCCGTGCTACGAGGCCCATGAGCCCCGTCTGCGTGCATTGCAGCAGGGCCGTGAACAGTTACCTTTGGGAGAAGGAGGAATGAAGAAGGTTGTTGTGCTGGTTGTGGGGCTCGTAGCCGTCAGTGCTTATGCCGCTGCCGGCGGCCCGCGCAGGACCGTCAGAGACTCGGTGTCGGTTGCGGTCCAGAGCAGCGAGGCGCAGTCCCACCCGGCGGTCTGTCCCCGCTTTGCGGGCGGGGACAACGACGGCGTGTGCAACCGCCGGCCTGAATGCCACAGGGACGGGAAGTGCCCCCACGAGGGGGACTGTCCCGACGAGGGTGAGGGTCCCCGCTGCGGCAGGGGGCGGGGCCGCTGCCACTGAACCGACCACGCAGCGCCTCTGTAGATGAAGTTCAGCCTGCGGCCGGTGATCGCAGGGCAGTTGCCGGCCGCTTCCTTGAACAGGCGAAGCGAATGAGAAGCATCACTCAGAACATACAGACCGCCGGCATCGCCGGTGTCCTCATAGTCGTTTTTGGCGGCTGCGCGGGCGTCGATCCGTGGGGTGTGTTCGGTCGCGCTCCCTCCGCACGTTCGGAGCCCTTTCAGGGTGAGGTCGTCGGCCTTGATGACGAGGACGCATCCGACGGGTCGGCCCTGGAGCTGTCCGGGCGCACGCTCTCTCTGCCCGAGTGCGTTCACATTGCACTGGAAAACAATCCGCAGACCGCCGCCGCGTGGCAGGCGGCCCGGGCCGCAGCGGCAAGGGCCGGCCGGGCCAGGGCGGAGTACCTGCCCGCTGTCGGTTTCAGCGCCGGGGCATCGCGCGGGGATCCGGTGGAGCTCGACGGCAAGGCCGACACGGGAACGCAGAACCGCTATGAAGGCATATTCGGCGCGCGCTGGCTGTTGTTCGACGGCGGCGGGCGCGAGGCTCGCGTGGAGGGCGCAGAGGCCGAGCTGCTGGCGGCGAACTTCCGCCACAGCACCGTCCTTCAGGACCTGGTCCTGTCCGTGGAAGAGAGCTACTACGACCTGCTCGCCGCACGCAGCTTCAAAGAAGTCGCCGCGGAGACGGTCGAGCAGCGCGCCTACCAGCTTGAACTGGCCCGCGCACGACACCGGGTCGGCGTCGTCGCGAAATCTGACGTGCTGAAGGCCGAGACCGAGAAGGCGGACGCGGACCTGGCCATGGTCCGTGCCGAGAACGCCGTGCACATCGCCAAAGGGCAACTGGCCCGGAGGATGGGCCTGCGCGCCAACGCGGAGTTCGAGGTCGCCGAGATCTCCGAAGAGTCCTATGAGCGAGCACTGCAGGACGTTGACGTTCTCCTCGCTGAGGCAGCCCGGAACCGTCCCGAGCTGAAATCCGCGTTGGCTGAAGTCCAGGCGCAGCGCGCCGCCGTCCGGGTGGCGCGGTCGCGCTACTGGCCCTCCCTGGGGCTCGACACCTCCTTCGGCTGGCTCGGGCGGCACCTGCTGCCCGACGAGCGGCAGTGGAGCCTCGGCGTTTCGGCGGACCTGCCTCTGTTCACCGGGTTCGATCGGCCGTATCAGGTTCACGGCGCCGAGGCGGACCTGGCCCGGGCAGTGGCCGAGCGACGGGACGCGCTGCGCGGGGTTGAACTGGAGGTCTGGACGGCCTACTGGCAGGTCATCGAGGCCGGCCAGGCCGTGGAGGCGGCCCGCCGGCTGGTCGCCAGCGCCGAGGAGAGCGCGCGCGTCGCCGAGGGCGAGTACAAGAGCGGGAGCGGCGCCATCGTGGACCTGATCGTCGCGCAGACGGCGAGCACGGCCGCGCGCAACAACCTAATACAGGCGCGCCTGGACTGGCACACGGCGATGGCGCGCTTCGAGCGGGCGGTCGGAAGGTCCCTGGTAGAGATGCGCAAGGCTGCATTGGAGAGTGAGGCAGAACGATCAAATGAAGAGTAAACGGACAGTGGTGATTGCCCTCGTGGTCCTGTGCGCGACGGCCGGTGCAGCGCTCTGGTTGGCCGTAAGGGGGCAGCCGGTCACGGCGCCGTCGCAGCAGGGCGGACAGAAGAAGGCGCCGCTGGTTGAAGTCGCGCCGGTGCGGAGCACGCCTATCGCCCGAACGCTCGAGCTTACCGGCGAGGTGGTGGCCACCGATTCGGTGGTCATCGCGGCCACGAAGGAGGGGCCGATCACCTACTGCCCGTGGCGCGAGGGGGACCAGGTGCGGGCCGGCGAGAAGCTCATCGAGATCGATCGCGAGGTGCATCGGGCGGAGGTCCAGGCCGCCCGTGCGGCGCTGGCGGTGGCCGAGGCGCGGCTGGCCGACCTCAAAGCCGGCCCTCGCCCGGAGGAGATCCAGAAGGCCGAAGCAAGCGTGAGCAAATGGCAGGCGACGCTGGCGGAGGCACGGCGGACCTACCAGCGTCAGACGGAGTTGATTGAGCAGGACTTCACCTCCCGGCAGAGCGTGGACCAGGCGCGGGAGAAGATGGAGGTCGCCGAGGCCGAGCTGGCAGCCGCGCAGGAAACGTTGCGCATGCTCAAGGCCGGCCCTACCGCATCCGAGGTCGCCGTGCAGGAGGCGGCGGTGAAAGAAGCATCGGCGAAGCTTGCCCTGGCTGAAGCCCATCTGGCCGAATGCGTGATTCGGGCCCCGTTCGATGGCGTGATCACCCGGGTCCACGTCCGGCCCGGTGACCTGGCCGTGCCGCGCAGCCCCATGATTGCGATGTACGCCCCGGCCTCCCTCGTGGTGAGGTTCAGCGTGCCCGAGGCCCACGCCGCCGCCGTGCGGCCGGGCATGCAACTCGAGGCCACGCTCGATGCTCTTTCCGGCCGGACGTTCTCGGCGCAGGTGGTGCGCGTCTATCCCGATCTCGACCCGGCCATGCGCACGCGCACCGCCGAGGCAGTGCTGGAGGCGGACTTCGAACCCATGCCGCACCAGTTCGCCCGGCTGGCGCTGCAACTGGAGTCCGTTCAGGAGGCGACGGTAGTTCCCGCAGAGGCCGTTCTTGAGACGCCAGATGAGGGTAGGGTTGTCTTTGTGGTCGAGAGCGGCAAGGCGGCGCGACGGAAGGTTCAGCTCGGCATTGAAGCGGAGCAGAGCGTTCAGGTGCTGCGGAGGCTGGAGCCCGGCGAGCAGGTCGTCGTTACCGGGCATGAGAACCTGAAGGACGGCGCGCCCGTCCGCGTGGCCGGTGCAGGCGGCGGTCAGGATGGCCGAGGCGCAGCGCGAACCCAAACGTCCGGCAGCGGACGGCCCCAGGACCCGGAGGGCGGCCGATGAGGATAACGGAGCACTCCGTCCGACGCCGCCTCGCCACCAGCGCCATCGTCCTGGCCCTGGTGGTGTTGGGGCTCTACGGCCTCTGGCGGCTGCCGGTGGACTTGCTGCCGGACATCACCTACCCGCTGGTGAAGGTGCAGATCAAGTGGCCCGGCGCCACGCCCGACGAAGTGGACAAAGACATCGCCGATCCCGTCGAACGCCTAATGGCCACGGTGGATAACCTGGATTACCTGGACTCGACATCCCTAACCGGGCTCTACGCACTCAACGTCAACTTTGATTACGGTACCGACACCGATGTGGCCTTCCAGGACGTGCTGGC
>CAYQXJ010000039.1:0-4855 GCA_964421565.1 uncultured candidatus Brocadiaceae bacterium | reverse complement strand
CGTATGGCCTCGGCCTGGGAGACCGGTTTCTTGGCCGCGAGCGCACCGATCATTTCTCGCACTCCCGGCAGGCCGTGGTCTTCCGGGACACCGCTCCTTTCTGCTCGGATGGGGTTTCCGAGGGGACGGTCTTGGTGTCGAAGAAGCGGCACGCCGGGGCGTCGAAGGTGGTTTCGTTTCGCTGGACACGGCAATGGTTCTGCTCGTCATCGAAATGCGCGCAGTCGTCGCAGACGGCATCCCCAATGTCGCTCCGGGCGAAGGGTCCTGCCCAGGACGCCTCAGTCCGGCTTCCGACGGGGTTCTTCGCCGGGTCGAGGCCGAATATCTCCTGGGCGGTCTCGACACCCATGATCCCCGCCATGACCATGTCCACGATAGGCTTGACCTGCTTTTCATCCAGCATGTCCACGGAGCGTTTCTCAGTTTCCCGGTTGGCCGCCTCGATGTCGGGATCAAGGTCCATCTTGAGCTGGAGACTGGATCGGCTGATGAGTTTGCGGTCGTATAGCTCGATGAGTAGGCGTTTGAAATCGACGGCATCGGAGGGATCAAGATCGTTGAACAAGAACTGGATGGTCTTATCGCTCCAGCCGTTCAACTCAAGCCAGTCGTCGAACACCCAGTCGAGAATGGTCCGGGCTGCCTGCTTGATCTCCCGGATCATCACCAGCATCTTTTGGAGACTGACCGAGGCGGTGGCGAAATTCGGACCGTCGCCGGTGACCAGGGAACGAGAGAGCCCCAGCGCCACCACTATGTCTTCTTTCACCTCTTTGACCTTATCCTCGACATTGAGGACCTGACCTTCGGTGCCATGGGTCTCGACGGTAACATAGAAAGGCACAACCAGTCCGCTCTTGAGGTCCATCTTGTTGACCATGTCGCGGACCTGCTCGAGCATCTTCTGGTCGGGCATGACCATCTTCTGGCCGAATGCGCCGCCGACCTTGAGCAGCCGGAACGGGGTCGTCCACCGCTTGGCGATGGCCTGTTCGGCCCGGCGATAGTCGCGCAGCAGCTCGATGGACTGGAACGCCGGGAGCACCATGGAGTTACCGCGCGGTGAAAACGAAGGCGCGTCCCATTTGAGGTGAAGCACTTGATCCACGGGCAGGTCTAATCCTTCACCAATGCCGGGATTATCTTCGGGGAACTGTTGCGCCTTGACGAGTCGACCCTGAGCGTATTTGACTTTTACGGAAACAGGATTGACGCATATTACTTCCTCCAGATCTTTACCTTCTTTGGTGTAGCGTTTGAACCCGACGGCGTCGCCTTTGACCAGAAGCTGGAGGATCATATCCTTGACGAAGGCGGAAACGCCGAGTCGGTCGGACAGATCTATGGCTTCCCATTTCACCTTCTCGTCGTCGCCGGCGATCTTGATCTCGTCGCCCACGGCGAAGGTGCGCCACGAGTTTATGCAGTTCTTCACCAACGGCTCCTCGAGGTAATATTCCCAGGCCTTGGACGCTCGTTCCTCCCAGGTTGCCGGGACGGCCTCGGAGGCGTTGACCTTGCTGAACACGGATGAGTCGAGCGCCGCGGCCGCCGCCATGGGAACGACTACAAATCCGTCCGTTTGCAGCGCCGGGTCGTCGTCAACCGCCGCTGTGGTCGAATAGCCGGGTTGTGGGTCGGTTCGCTCTTCCACCGGGGTCCTCTCGGTTTCTTGCCGTTGTGAGCGCGACATTCGCACCCAGTGGCGGGGAACGCCCGCTCTGCGTGTTATCTACCGGAGGCGGGGGAAGAACGTCGACATGGGAGATTAGAAGGATCGGGATGGAAGGTCGTAAGTGTTTTGCGGGGAATCTGTCCATCTGTAACTGTTCTGCCGGGGACATAAGTGTTTTTCCGGTCGAGTTCTTATCGAGAGAGCGTTTTGGGGTCAGCAATTAGGAAACATGTATCTCAACCACATGTTGTCGTCCTCCCGCTGAAACTCGGTTGGTATGACGGGCCGTTCATGTCAAACGTATCAAAGGGATTACCGAAAAGACCAGTTGGCTACTGAGTCCAGAATTGGCTATTATTAGGCTACTAAGGGAGGATTTGTGAGACTTCTGCTCATCAGCGACACTCATGGCAAGCTCGGGATCATAAACAAGCTGGCAGACGATGTTCGAGCCGATGCGGTGATCCACGCCGGGGATTTCGGATTTCATGACGATGGGAGTTATGAGCGGCTCTCAGATCGTGAGCTTCAACTCCAGATCGTCCACTCCGAGCTGTCGCCAGCGGACAAAGAGAGGATTCTGGCGCTGTCCCGGAAAGAGAAAATCAAGGCCGCAAAAGAGGACTGCCCGCTTAGCGAGCTTCCTCTGTATATCGAGGGCACGAGACAGTTCGATGTGCCCGTATACGCCGTTTGGGGTAATCACGAAGACAAGGATGTCGTCGAACGATTCTTCCACGGTGATATCCAGATCGAAAACCTTCACATCCTGCATCACCTTCGGGCATACCAGATCGGCCCGGCGCTTGTCTACGGTCTCGGGGGGAATTTCCTTGCCGGGTCGAAACTGATGCAACGGCCCATTGCCGGGGGTGCAGGCAAGATATGGAACACGCTTTCGCAGTATGTTGACCTGATCGAGACCGTCGAGTCGGAGACAGATCGGTCCGAGCCCCGCATCTGCGTATCTCACGTCAGCCCGGGCAAAGAGCCTTTCGTGGAACTCATTAGTGCCAGGACGCGGGCTGACTTCACCGTTAGTGGGCACATGGGAGCGCCGACCTGCATGGTCTGGAATCCGTTTGCGGTCAGTTCGGTCGACGAGGCAACCCAGCGACTACGCAATGGGCTTGAGGTTGTGAAGAAGTCATGTCTTGACGTTGCCCAATCCAATGCAGCCTGGGTCGAACAGGCTTTCTCTCTCATCGGTCGGATTCCGGAAGACACCATCGATATCGGACGAGGTATTAAAGTACCTTTCTGGTATCGCAGGATGACCCACGTCAACCTTCCTGATGCTTGTGTTGGCTATGCCGTCCTGGATGTCGATGAGACAGGCACAAAGCTTCAAACCTCTGTCAGATGAACACCGGTTCCGTCACCAGCGGCTTCAGCGATACCGTTTCTTCACCTACCTGATCGAGACTGGCCTGCTCGCGCACTAACATGGCGCAGCGCACGGCGTCGATGATGTGGTCGTTACCCTTGGAGTAGACAATCCGTCCATCGTTCAGCGTGTATGTGTGGGTAGTAAACTGGTCCTCGATTTCCAGGTCATCGGACGGAAAGACGATCTGCCGACGCTGTAGCGCACCATTGATAAGGCTGGTCATAAATTCCTTCGTACGCTTTCGAACCTCACGTCCATCCCGGACGGCCAGCGTGGTCATGCCCCCGAAATCGTATCCTTGCAGACGACCCTCTAAATCCAGGTCCCTATACTTGTCCAGGGTCAGCAGTTCCTGCACCACAGCCAGTCCGTTGCCACCGTTGTCCACGCCGATTCCTGTGGCTGTGTAATACCGATCCAGCAGTGCGATGGTCTGTGCGATGTGCGGGTAGGCCACGTGCTCCATGTGGACGCGCAGGACGAGTTTGAGGATTCGGCGCTCCGCCAATTCTACCTCCTGGAACAAGACGAGTTCAGTCGGATCATTGGTGTAACCGAGATCACCTCCGATCCAGAACACGCCTGTCTGCGGCACCAGATTGAGCAGAGTCTCCAGCCGGTCATGGGTTTCTTCCTCGGATGTGCAACCACTCAGTTCGTCACCAGTGATAGTCACCTTCTGGTATTCCAGAAGCTCTTGGCGGCACAGATTCAGATACTCGATGTTGAAGGCACCATAGGACGGCTTGCCATGTTCGCCGGCGACCTCGTGTTGCCAGCCGGCGCTGTCCCGGCCGCCGTAGAACTCCAGCAACTCTTCCTCGCGCTCCTCGGACCATACCGGGTTGAGCCAGGACGGCCAGCGGAAAACCTTGAACTGCGTCGATGTGGTGAGACGATAGTAGGTGGTGTTTCTCAGTCCATTCGGGGTAGAGTAAATGCGTAGTCGCCCGCCTGACTTCAGACATTGACGCAGCGCCTTCCAGGCCTTCTCCGTGAGCCACGCACCCTCATCCACCCACACGCGGTCGACGTGCAGTGAACGAAACGCATCTCCGTATGCACCTGCGGGCCGGAAGTACAAGATCGAGCCGTTCGTGAACTCCAGTCGGAAGTACGGTTTGCGATGGATTTTCTGTTTACCATACTTGGTGAGCGCGATGCTGGCCATGAGGTCCGGGTTACCGTCGAGCTGGAACTCAATCTCTTCAATCAACGTATCAAGGTGCCCCTGGTGCGGGGCGGCGATCAATCCCTGGCCCCCGTGGGTTGTGAAAGCGAAGTGTAGCACGTCGGTGCTGATGCAGACGCTCTTGCCAACGTCGCGCCCATCCAGGTGGATTATGTTATTCTCCCGGCAAAGCAGATCCTCTACCTGGTGCTGCCAATATACCCGCGGATGGCCGTCCCGGTTGCGCAGGTACCCCTGTCCCCAGAGTACGGGGCTGGCCAGGGTCTCGGCCAGTTTGCGTTCCTTGGCGGATATCCGCGCCATCAGGGCAGCCTCGACAGTAAGGCAGGCATAAGGCCCGCCTCGCCCCATTCAGCCAACACATCCAGCCTTGCAGGCACAGACACAACCGCGGTCCCGCCGCCGTCGGGGTCCCGAATCATACCCCTGATATCCGAGACGGCCAAGTTCGCCCGGAGCCCGATCTTTCTCCAGAAATAGGCCAGGAACGCCTTGACTTCCAGCGGCTTAAATGCCTGTATGTTAATGTGCATAACGCTATGATATACAACAAGTTGAACCTCTCGAAAGGAGAAAACGCCATGAGTGAGACTCT
>CAYQXJ010000038.1:0-4924 GCA_964421565.1 uncultured candidatus Brocadiaceae bacterium | reverse complement strand
GCGCATGGTGCCATGGCTTTCTGTCGACAATGGGCCGTTCGGGGCTGAGCCAGTTGAGCAAGAAGATGAGCGCGGTCTCGAGCGGTCAGTTGTGCGGGAGCGCCTTCGTCAATTGGGGTATATGTAGCGAGGCTACATGCTATAAGAAGGTGCCTGCGTTGTGGCGACTGCGCAGTTGTTTACAGGTGTCTGCGCTGTGAATGGATTGGGGAGCAGATGGTGGAAAATGTAGATGACGGGGTTGGCGATAGGCCGGAGATAACTGCGGTCATTCCTACATATAACTATGGGCGTTTCGTCTGCGAGGCTGTCCAGAGCGCAATACGACAGCAAGGTGTATCTGCCGAGATCATAGTGGTTGACGATGGCTCCACCGATGACACTCTACCCCGACTCAGACCATACTTTGAGAGAGTTCGTTACATCTACCAAGAGAACCAAGGCCTTGCCGCAGCTCGGAACACGGGTGTCCGCGCCGCCCAGGGCGATTATGTTGCGTTTCTGGACGCTGATGACATATGGAGACCAAATAAACTGGCTCGGCAAATGGAACTGTTGCGTGCTTCTGATATAGATCTGTGCTTCAGTGATGCGGTAAGCTTCGGCGAGAGCGTGGACCGGCACTTCAGTATGTGCTGCAGCGTCTATAGGTGTGAGAGAGAACGCATAACGCACAATGGGTTTCGGTTCAAGGAGCAGAGTACAGAGCCATTACTTAGGGAGAACTTCATCCGGGCTTCATCGGTTGTCGCCAAAGCAGCTTTACTCAGGCAGATCTGGTCCGACGTTTCACTGCCACGCTGGCAAGACTTGGATCTTTGGCTGCGCCTTAGCCGTTGCGCCGTTTTCGGTTTTGTCGATGCCGTACTGGTGGAGTGTCGTCACCATTTTAGTAGCATCTCTTCAGACAAGGGGCCGGTCGCTCTTTCAGCATCTCGTATGATAAGGAAATTCGAGAAGGGACAGTACGGTTGCCATACTAAAGCCACTCGGCGCAATGTCACAGCCCGATGGGGAGAACGGGTGTTCCTCCATGACCTTGCAGTTGGGGATTGGGGGGCTGCCCTTAACAGCTTCCAGATGGTAATGAGAAACCCGGATCCTGAACGCCTGGCGCGCGTATTGCGCTCAGGACTCCGACGCCACCCATGGGCCCGGAGTCTAGCGGTTCTCCCGCGGTTCTTGCTCTTGTGATAGTTTTGCGTTCGCCGTCATCCGAGCGTCTGGTTTCAGCAATAAAGACGACTTTGAACCGACTTCGATTTGGGAAGGAATAGCCTCGACGGCGACGAGCGGATCCCGGCGCGCTTGAGAACGCGGGCTATCGATAGATTACTGTCAAGACTTGATATTGACCTATGAACCCTGCTGAAGTGCAAAATGTGCCGGCCCTGCTTATTGGGCTCGATGGCGCCACGTGGCGAGCAGTTGAGCCAGTGATAGGAACCGGGCGGATGGAGGCGTTGAAAGGGATAGTGCATGATGCTTGTTCTTTGCCTTTGAGGTCAGTGCTACAGCGGGTGACTCCTGCCGCTTGGACTTCGCTCAGCACCGGCGTACCGCCGCACAAGCACGGTATCCACGACTTTCGGCATTACGACCCGTTTACTCTGGAGGAAAGGCTTGCAGGATCCGGAGATCTCCGCGTGCCAACGGTCTGGCAACTCGTGGCGAAGAGCCTGGGCCCGGTGGTCACAGTGAACTTGCCCGGCACATATCCGCCTCTACGGCTCGATGGGATCTGCGTCTCGGGTTTTGATGCGCCGTACGGAAAGGCACCGGTGACGCATCCTGCTGAACTGGAGGACGAGCTGAAGAGTCGGTTCCCCGGTTTCTACAGACTCAAACACATCGCGGTTGACAAACGGCAGCCGGACTGGAGAGACGACTACACGCGGAAAGCCATTGACGCCACCACACAGGAGGCCGAGATCGGTCTGTATTGCCTCGACCGTGTGGACTGGCGCGCGGCGATTGTGCAGTTCCAGACAATTGACGGGTTCCAGCATTCGATGTGGTCGGAGATTGATCGGGATGTGCCGAGCGATAACGTCAGGGCGTTCTACGGCAATCTGGACAAGCAGATCGGCCGCTTGATCGGCGCGGCTCAGGACCGGGGCGCGACGGTTATGATCGTATCGGATCATGGTTTCCAGCGTTTCGCGGGGAAGATGATCAACGTCAACGCGCTACTGGAATCCCTCGGGCTGCTGAAGCGTTTGCCGCAGAAGCCAGAACGGCACTTTTTACCCTATCGTCTGCGTCAGATGGTGAAGAGAGCCAAGCGCAAGCTGACGGGGCCGGACGGGCACATCGAGAAGTTCCGCCGCCGCACAGTCTCGAACCTGGCCCTGGATTGGGCCGCAACGGAAGCTTATGTGCCCATCTGCCATATATGCGCTTACGTGTACGTAAGCCGCCGCGACCGTGAGCCGGAAGGCATCGTGTCGCAGAGTGCGGTCCCTGATATCGTCGCGCGGATAAGTCAGGCCGCTCTGGAGCTGAAGAACCCGGATACAGACGCCCCAGTATTTGAGGAGGCGCTCACCCGGCAGGAAGCTTTTGGTGGCTCGCAGGACTTGCACTTGCCTGAGCTGGTCCTGGTGCCGTCGCCCGGATATTCGTCCGCTTTGAATCTGCGGCCGGGGAGCGGGATCTTCGAGACGTGGGAGGATGGGGAGGGAGTTCACGCACCGGATGGCCTGTTTGCCGCATGCGGGCCGCATGTCGTCGAGGACGGTCGGATAGATGGTCCGCCTCCGCGACTCGAAAACATAGCCCCCACGATATTGCGCCTGCTCGGGCTGCGGCCGCCGGACTATATGAGCGACTGCGGACCGCTGGAGAGGGTGTTCGGTTTTCCGCCTATCCAGCGCGACGTGGCGGCGCGTCCTTCTAAGGGCGGGAGTGGAAGGGCCATGTCTGACGATGAGGCAGAATCCGTGCGCGACCGTCTTAAAGACCTTGGGTACCTTGGATAGTGAAGTACAAGTGAATGAGTCGCCCAACATCGCCGTTGTCTGCTCCGGGCTGGGGCACGTGGCCCGGGGGATCGAGACCTGGGCGGCGGATACCGCGGAGGCGCTCCACGAGCGAGGGCAGCGCGTGACGCTGTTCCGCGGCTCGGGGCCCGACCACGAGCCCTACGAGCGCACCGTGCCCGGGCTGCCGCGGGGCGCGCGCCGGAACGAGCTGCTGAACCGCCTGCTGCCCGGCCCCGCCTGGCGGCTGGGTATGGGCTCGACCTACGATATCGAGCAGACCTCGTTCGCGCTGAACCTGATCCCCCTGCTCGGGCGGCGATACGACGTCGTGCACACGCAGGACCCGATGGTCGCGCTCATCCTGCAGCGCGCGCGCCGGGCGGGGCTGCTCCGGGCGCCGGTGATCCTGGGACACGGGACGGAGGAACCGCTGGAGTGGCTGCAACGGATCGAATTCGTGCAGCACCTCGCCCCCTACCACCTCGAGGAAGCACGGGCGGCGGGATACGGTCGGCCCGGCTGGACGGCGATCGGCAATTTTGTCGACACGGACCGCTTCCATCCAGGGCGGGACGACGAGTTGAGAAGGAGTCTCAACATCCCGGTGGAGTCCGTGGTGGTGCTGAGCGTGGCAGCGATCAAGCGTGGGCACAAGCGGGTCGATTATCTGATCAAAGAGGCGGCCAACGTCCGGACGAAGGCGCGAGATGGCCTGGTTTTGGCCGTTGCCGGGGCGCGGACCGGCCAGACCCATGAACTGGTCGAACTGGCGGAGCGTGAGTTGGGGGGGGAGGCACGGTTCTTGCTCGATCAGCCGAGGGAGCGGATGCCCCGTATATACCGTATGGCGGACGTATTCGCGCTTTGTTCGCTGAAGGAGATGATGCCGATCGCGCTGCTGGAGGCGCTGGCGAGCGGGCTGCCGTCGCTGGTCAGCGAGCATCCGGTGGTGGGGTGGATGTCCGGCCCCGGTGGACGCCAGGTCGCGATGGACAGGGAACGGACACTGGCAGAAGCCATGTTGAGTTTTATGGACAGAGACGCGCGCGAGCGGGTCGGGCGCGCGGCCCGACGCCACGTGGTGAAAAACTTCGGGAAGGACGCTATCGTGAGTCGCTACATGGAGTTATACCGGGACGTGATCGAGCGGGCGCGGGGGAGGGCGCGCTCATGAGCAAGCGGCCGCTGGTCAGCGTTATCATGCCCGCCTATAATGCGGAGGCGTTCGTCGCCGACGCCATCGACAGCGTGCTGGCGCAGGAGTACCGGCCGATTGAAGTGCTCGTCGCCGACGATGGGTCGACCGACGGAACTGCCGAGGTGGTAAAGGCTTACGGCGAACCGGTGCGCTGCCTGCGGCGCGAGAATGGCGGCCCCGCGGCGGCGCGGAACACGGCTCTGCGCGAGGCCCGCGGGGAGTACATCGCCTTCCTCGACGCGGATGACCTGTGGCATCCGCGCAAGTTGCAAGTGCAGATTGAGACAATGGATAGGAATCCCGCGGTCGGCATAAGTGGCGGGCGGATGCAGAGCTTTCGGAGGATGGAGGAGGTGGAGTGGAGCGAGCTGGCGGACGCGCCGGAGACGCGTCATATCTCCGGGGAGACGCTGCTGATACGGAATCGGTTCAGCACCTCGACGGTGGTGGCGCGTGCGGCGGCGGTGCGCCAGGCGGGGGAGTTCGACGAGGATATCTTCGGCCCGGAAGACTGGGATATGTGGCGTCGTATCACCAGTGATTGGAATGGGTTAGGGATACGGGCGGTGCTGGCGGCCTACCGCGAGCGCGACGCCAGCGTCAGCGACAACGCCGCCCGCATGCTGGAGAACAACCGCAAGGTCCTGCGGAAGGCATTCGCCGACAACCCGGGCCTTCCCTGGTGGCGCAAGCTGAAGGCCATAAGCTACTTACACTTCGACGCCGCCCTCGAATACGGCAA
>CAYQXJ010000037.1:0-5310 GCA_964421565.1 uncultured candidatus Brocadiaceae bacterium | reverse complement strand
CTGGCCATGGCTGCCTCCACGCGGTAGTGGACAATCGAGCATTGTACACCTAACAACTGTAAGGCACAACCGCCGACAGCCGGAAGGTGCGGATTTCCTGTCCCGGCTCGCCGTCCGAACCCCCCTTTTACCAGTAGAGGCCCCTGGCGGTCGCGATGAGACGTCGAGGCCGAAGCGAGCGAGATTTCCATTTGAGGAGAGAATCGTGGAACACCCGACAACCGAGGCCATTACGGCAGAGGCTGAAGGACGGCAGCCGGCACTGCTGGGCGTGAAAGAAGTGGCACGGCTCCTGAACTGTTCGCCACGGACGGTCTATCGCCTGGCGGACTCGGGGCGCATTCCGGCACCCGTGCGTCTGGGGTCGTTGGTACGATGGAGCTGCGGGGTGCTTGATGAGTGGATCGCGGAGGGCTGCCCTTCGTGCAAAAACCGGCGCTGAGGCTGCCCATAACCGCCGGAGAAATAATCGTACGTCAGTGCGGAGACAAGACTTGATTCAGGGTGCACCGCGAGCAACACTCCTGATTGAGGTCAGGGAAACCATGGCACAGCAGGCTCAATTAGGAGGAGGCCCGTAATGGCCAGCATCTACCACAAGAAGTACACGCGACCCATGCCGGAGGGCGCCGAGGTGTTCCGGCGGGACGGCAGGGCGTGGGCCCGCTGGACGGGCGGGAATGGGCAGGCGCAGACCGCGCCCGTGACGCCCGACGGCAGCCAGCTGGAGTTCAGGACGGAGACGTGGGTGGCACGGTACCGCGACGGCGAGGGCCGTCGGCGCGAGGTCAGCACCCGGTGCCGCGACAAGGCATCGGCCCGGCAGGTCCTGGCCGACCTGGTCAAGCGCGCCGAGCAGGTGAGGGCGGGCATCATCACGCCGCAGCAGTTGCGGACGGCGGACCATTCTTCAGTGCCGATCGGCGAGCACGTGGCCGCCTGCCTGGAGCACCTGAAGGCCAAGACGGTGCGCGGCAAGCGCGTCTCGGAGAAGCACCGCTACAACGTGCGCCGGCAACTCGAGCGCCTGGTGGAGGAGTGTGGGTATTCCTGGCTTCGGGACATCACGCGCGACTCGATGGTGCGGTGGATGAACCGCGCCGAGGACGAGTGCATGGGCGCCCGGACCCGGAACACCTACCGCTCGGCGATCATGGCCTTCTGCAACTGGTGCGTTGAAACCGATCGGCTGGCCGCGAACCCTCTCGAGGGTCTGTGCAAGGCCGACGTGCGAAGCGATCGGCGACGCGTGCGCCGGGCGCTGACCGAGGACGAGCTGCGGAGGCTGCTCAAGGCGGCCCGGCTGCGTCCAGTCGCCGAGCGGGGGCGCGAGACAGTCAGCCTGCCGCCGGAGGAGAAGAAGGGACGCAGCACGTGGCGCTACAGGGAGCTGACCTTCGAGACGCTCGACGCGGCCTACGAGCGAGGGCAGGAAGCCCTGGCTGGCAGCCCGGACTACCTGGCAAAGCGAGAGCGCCTCGGCCTGGAGCGGATGCTGATCTACAAGACCATGGTGCTCACCGGCCTGCGGCTCGGGGAACTGGCCAACATCACCGTGGGACGGCTTCACCTGGACGGCCGGCAGCCGCACGCCGAGCTGCTGGCGAAGGACGCCAAGGCGGGGCAGCGCGCGTTGATTCCGCTCCGGGGCGACCTCGTCGACGACCTGCGAGACTGGCTGGACGAGAAGCTCAAGGCGCTGCGGGATACGGCGAAGGAGAAGGGCACTCCGCTGCCGCTGAAGCTGCCGGTGGACGAGACGCTGTTCTCGGTGCCGCGCAACCTCATCAAGAGCTTCAACCTGGACCTGGCGGCGGCGGACATCGCCAAGGAGGACGAGCGGGGCCGGACGGTCGACCTCCACGCCCTCCGCCATACCTTCGGCACCCACCTCAGCAAGAACGGCGTGGCGCCGCGCACCGCCCAGGCGGCCCTGCGCCACTCGTCGCTTGACCTCACCATGAACGTCTACACCGACCCCAGCTTGCTCGACGTGGCCGGTGCGTTGGAGGCGTTGCCACCCCTCGAACTTCCCCGCCGGCAACCGGCCGCTGTGCAGTAGAGGCGGCCGGTGACGCAAGGGCGCATCGATTGGGGCTGCGTAGAGACGGAGGCGGTCCTGCCTTCGGCCAGGGCCTTTGGGAGTGCTGGGCCCATGTCGGTGTCTCTGGTCGACCTCAGACAACGTGTTGAGGCGAATCGACAGGGCGCATCGCCGCAGAACGATGTCGTCATAAGCCCTGATCACGGCCTACGTTATCGCCATCGGGTTTGATACAATGTGCCGGGATGCGCTCCTATGGGACGGTACGCCGCTCGCGGAGTAGCTCATGTTCCGGACAGGCCGTCGCGCTGTGCGTCAGACGGCTTGGTGTCTCATCAGTAGCAGGCCAGAGTTGCTGGTGCGCAGAATTCCTCTTGACAAACTGCCTTGTCCCCCCCATACTCGTAAGATACTGGGATGCTCGAATAGGCCCAGCCGAGGACCCTGTGAATAGACTGGTGTAGCCCGCGCGCCGACTGAAAAGGTTGATTCTCGCCTAGCCGACAAGGTATAAGTAAGCTGCTGGACCTACCCGGGAGGGTCAGACGTGGCTGCTCCGGCGCGGAGAGCAGTGTCTGGCGGCGAGCGTTTTTAGTGTTGACAAGCTTGCCGGGATATGGTAGGGAACCACTGCATGTTGGCTAGCATGGGCAAGTAGACTGAGCAAGGGGAGAGTCATGCTGACCGCTCGAGAGCGCAGAGTGCTGGCCTATTACCGACACGGTAATCCTGTTCGCGGGCAGGATCGTACTGTCCTGAGGCGGTTGTCCTCGATCGGGATGGTGCGACTTGGCTATCGGATTACCCCTGAAGGGCCGGAGTCCACGGCGCAAACCACGGACCGTGGGGCCCATCAGGTAGGGGGATTCCACGGGCTTCTGAGTCGAGTGCCCGGTTTCGTAGGTAAGTTGCTGGTCGGCGGCTCCGTCTAGGTCCCTCCTGCTTTGCCCACCTCTGAGCCCATGTGGTTTGGCTGGTTACCCATACTCAGCGATTCCCTTATGCCCAAACGGGCTGTCGCCGAGCTCACGGATAGCTCCGTTGGAACGGACGTCGACAGAACATTCGTTTCGGCTCCAGTCGGCGAGGACGTGAAACGGGCCGATAAGGATAAGAAGCGGGCATTTCCTCAAAAAGTTCTTGAGTACATTCGGAGCACCTTGGGGGCTGCCGCTGGGGACTCGGTGTTCTGCTACCTGCGGGACTTCGACGACACGGGGCGGAACCCGCCAAGACGCGTTGCCATAGCGATGGATGCGGATGCGTTCGTGACGAAAGTCGGCATCTTTGGCAATGATGGGCATGAGTGTGAAGTGCTAGCGGAAATCCAGGAACTCGAGACAAATGGCAAGCTCGGCTTCAGGCTGACGGGTGGGAAGTACGCGGCGCAGGACTGGCCGTATCCAGACCAAGTGTTCGGCGTCGTCCGAGATGTTTATCATGAGCACGTGTATGCGGCCAGCACCGATTTCGCTCTATACCCCGCCAAGGCAAAGAACTGGTCAGAGGCTGCTCAACATATCCTCGGCCAGTACCGCCAGAAGATCATCGACTACCACCGGGCGGCGCGACTGTCTCTTTCGAAGGCCGAGACGAGTCTGTTTCATCGCCGGGGCGATGCGTTCGACCAAGCAGAACTCATCGCTTCGGGGCAAGGAGAGATGCTGTATGCGCAAGCCTTCGTCCGGCACTTCGGGTTGGGCGACGATGCCCTTGAGGGGATGAAGCGGGCGCAACGATCACTCGGAGTGCTTGCAGAGCAAGCGCAGTCCGTTTCAGCAGCGCGCACTGCTGCGCATGGCGTAGGCAGCGGGATCCGAATGACGCTACTTACTTCGGTGCTCGCGGTTGTTGCGGGTTGGCAGGTATGGGCAACCTATGAGGAGCCTTCGCCGGAGGCCCCTTACGGTATGCTTGCCGTGGCCGTGGTTGTTGCTTACTTGGCAACAGGAGCCTTGGTGACCGGCCTGGGTTGGCTGTGCCAGGCAGGCGGTCAGCTGCGAAGCTGGGTCGCGCGCAAACTTGGGAAGGGCGATAGTGGAAGCCATTAGGGTTGGTGTCAATGGAGCGGCTGGCAGAATGGGGCATCAAGTGCTCCGGCTGCTCCTTCAGCGCCGCGACTGTGAGGTCGTCTGCGCACTTGAGCGTCCGGGTCACCCGGCCATAGGGCAAGACGTGGGGACGCTTGTGGGAAGTGGAGCGGTTGACGTAAGCGTGCGGACCGACATAGACCAGATCCCTGACGTACTTCTTGATTTCAGCACGCCCGCAGCTTGCGTAGCTCGGGCGAAGGAATGCGCAGAGCTGGGCATTCCCTTGGTCGCCGCCACAACCGGCCTATCGCCGGAACAAGCGGCGTACGTGGAGGATGAAGTAGCTTGCCGTGTTCCCGTCCTGCGGTCAGCCAATATGAGCGTCGGCGTCAACGTGCTGTTCCGACTTGTCGGGCAAGTAGCACGAGCTCTGGGGGATGGGTTCGATGTCGAGATTGTTGAGATGCATCACCGCAATAAGAAGGACGCCCCCAGTGGAACAGCCATGACGCTCTTGGAGCGTGTCTGCGAAGCTCGGTCTTGGGCAGTGGAGGAGGCAGCGATCTACGGCCGCCAAGGCGAAACCGGGGTGAGGCCCGACCGCGAAGTGGGTGTGCACGCTGTTCGGGGCGGTGACGTCGCGGGCGATCATACGGTGGTGTTTGCCGGGATGGGCGAGCGACTTGCCCTTACTCACCGCGCATCCAGTCCAGAGGTCTTTGCCCGCGGCGCGGTTCGCGCCGCGTTCTTTCTGAAGGACAAGCCGCCTGGCCTCTACACTGTCGAGGACATGCTTGCCCCTTGACCAGCCGTCATCGACGGACTGGCGCGCGGTCACTGGCCTCGGCCTGCCTGACCTTAAGGACGCGACCGAGAAGTGCCCAGCCGCTGAGCACCACCCGGTTTTCTCGCCAGATGCACTGAGCGCTACTCTGGGTTCAGATAGGGGAGGCAGCGCCTGAGGGCCAAACTTCATCCAGATCCTCATCCGCTGTTTCACCCAGATCTTCACCCACTTCCTGTCCGGCGCTGTCCAGCGCTGTCCGCTCGTGGCCAGATGGAGGGCAAAACGGGCGCTGCGGGAGGAGTCAGAAGCTCGCGGGGGTGGCCGCGATAGGCCGCCTGTGGCCGGCTCTGTCCGGCGGAGGCGGTGGAGCGGGCGATGGGATTCGAACCCACGACGTCCAGCTTGGGAAGCTGACATTCTACCACTGAATTACGCCCGCTCCGGTA
>CAYQXJ010000036.1:0-5657 GCA_964421565.1 uncultured candidatus Brocadiaceae bacterium | reverse complement strand
ACCGGCACTGCGCGACCAGGGCGGTGCTCGGGGCCCTCATGCTCTGCGCGCCACGGGCTCGGCGCACTGGGCCTCACCGTCGCGGAGCTTGGGCTGCGGCGGCATTTACCGTATAATGACAGGCGCCGTATTCACGCTTCGCGCGTCCATGAACGGAGCGATAAGAGATGGCAGATATAGGCGTTGTGCGCTACGGGGTGATGGAGAAGACGGAGCGCTTCCCCATGCCCGATGAGGATATACCGGTGGGCAGCGACGTGGTGGTGCGCACCCGGCGCGGGGTCGAGGTCGGACGCCTGGTCATGCTGGAGCAGCAGAACGGTTCCGATCGCCGCTACAGCGGTCAGGTGCTGCGGCGCGCAACGGCGAAGGACAGGCAACATCAGCGGGAGATTGAGGACCGCCAGGAACCGGAGGAGGCCCGCACGTGTAAGCGTTTGATCAAGCGGCACGAATTGCCGATGAAACTGGTGCGCGTGGAGCACCTATTCGGGGGCAACAAGATCATCTTCTACTTCATGGCGGACGGACGGGTGGACTTCCGCGGGTTGGTGCGGGACCTGGCCAAGGAATACCGCACACGCATTGAGATGCGGCAGATCGGCGTGCGGGACGAGGCACGTGTGATGGGGCTGGTGGGCCCGTGCGGGGGCGAGCTGTGTTGCAGGCGATTCCTCAACGAGCTGAAGCCTGTGCCCATGAAGCTTGCCAAGGACCAGAAGTCGACGCTTGACCCGGCGAAGATCAGCGGCAGTTGCGGCCGGCTGAAGTGCTGCCTGAAGTTTGAGGAGAGGCTCTACAAGGAACTGAAGCGGGAGATGCCCAGGCGCGGCGCCAGAGTGCAAACGCCGGGCGGCGAGGGAACGGTTGTCGACTATCACCTGATCGGGCAGACCGTCACCGTGGAGCTGAGCGACGGCAGCAAGCAGAAATACCCCGCGACCCAAGTGGAACGGGCGAAGGGCTGAGCGCAGTGATCCTGGTAAGGTGCCCCCGCCGAGGCGTAGCCGGGCGCAGCGTGGTTCGGTTCGGTGGAACCCGGGCGAAGGAAGCTGCCGCTTGGCTTGACATAGCCCGTCTCGGAGCCTACACTCAAGCGCGGCTTGCGGGCGTGCGTCCGCACACCAGCCGCCCGGTTAGTGTGGAGAATGACACGTATGCGCCCACGTACGCTGGGGAAGATCGTCTTCGCAGTCCTGACCGTGATGTCCCTGATCGTGGCCCTGATCTTCGCGATCGGCGTCGACGAAGACGCGCTGTATAAGGGCTACCGCGCCATCACCTATGCGATCATGGCGTTGACGTTCGCCACCCTCTACCGCTACGTCGAGGATTGAGGAACGCTCAGTCGTCGCTCTCGGCGTCTTCAGCTTCCTCGCATTCCGATTCGTCGTCTGTCCCTGTACCCTCGTCTTCCGGGGGCAGTCCGGCGAAGAGCGGTCCCATGGTGATGATGTTGTCCCTCTCCTCGCCGCACTCGCTGTCTCGAGATCGGTGTCGTGCCGGGAAGGGGCCCCGCGAAGATGGTGGCTGCGTGACACCGTAGAGCATTTCGTCTTGCACGGCGTCGAGAGCCGACAGAATGGTGCTCTCGACGCTCATGAACGAATCGGCCACCTGGTGGCGGACCGATTCGCGCAGCTCAGCGCCAAGGGCTTCGAAGTCGTTGCGCAGTTGCGAAAGCTCTGTAGTCAGCGCATCGGCACGTTGGGTGAGTTTCGCGTTGGCGGAGATGGCTTGGCGGACTTCGGCCTGAAGCGACTGCAGCTCGTTGCGCAGCCGGTCGCCCTCGCGCCGCAGTTCCCTGTCCCCCTTACGCAGTTCCTCGGTGGAGCTTCGGGCTTGTTCGCCCAGTTCACTGACCTGCTCCTCGTGCTGGCGTTCCAGCTCACGCAGTCGCTTGGCAATCTCCTCCCGCACCCCGCGCACGTGTTCCTCGATGCCCTTTATCCCTCCGCCGAGGGAGTGGATACGTTCCCAGAAGCGCTTGACCGGCACCATGAAGAACAGGCAGTACAGGGAGATGATCACGGCGCTCACGGAGAAGACAACGATGATCGCTACCTGTACCGTCCACAAGTTCAGTGCCACGAGGGCATCGGCCGGGGGCATTGGGCGCCTCCTTTTGCGCTACTGCTCTTCATCCTGTCCCGTGAAGGCCCGGTGAACCCTCCTCAGGCGTCTCACGAAGATCACAACCATCACCAGAAAAAGCACCACCAGGCAAGCCTGGGCCCACAGAGCGTCGCGGAAAAAAACGGTAAGCACGAAGAGCGGTATCAGGGCCAGCAGTATGAGAGCGTCCTCGATGTAAATCGTCTTCTTCGATGGCCGCCTGTATGGGTCGCCGGGCAAGTTGGTCACGAGCAGCCCCCATGGTGATGTCAGGTTATCGCGCCGCCACCATTTTAGTGCTCCCCGTCGTCATGTCAACACGGTCGGGAGGTTGACAGCGCCCGGTTGACCATCACACAATGCCGACTCACCTGCGAGGGCGGCTGACTATGAGCAAATGCGAAGGGCTGCGACGCTTCCTCGCACCGGCCGCCTGCCGGCTGGGGCAGACAGTGGCCCTGCCTGCACAGCAGAGCCGCCACGCGGCGACGGTGCTTCGCCTCGCCGAGGGTGATACCGTGCGGCTGTTCACCGGCCAGGAGCGGGAGTTCATCGGCCGCATCATTGACGCCAAACCCGACGAAGTGCGCGTGCTGGTGCTTGAGGACATGGCGGCGGGCGCCGAGCTGCCCGTGCGGATCGTGCTCGGCTTCGCGCCCGCTGCGGGCGCACGAACGGACACTCTCATCGAGAAGGCGACCGAACTCGGGGCGGCGCACCTTCAGCCGATTGTGACTGCCAGAACGCAGGGCCAGCGAGCCCGAGCCGCTGCGGCGCGGGTGGGCCGCTGGCGGCGCAAGGCGCAGCAAGCAGCTCGCCAGTCGCAGCGCACGGTCGTGCCCTCGCTCGGCAACCCCCTCTCGTTCGAGCGCTTCCTGGCTTCTGCTTCGGGCACGCGCATCATAGCCGCCGACCCCACGGGCAAGCCGCTGCTGCGCGTGCTTGCGAATGTGAACCCTGGGCGGGGGCCAGTCTTTCTCGCCGTGGGGCCGGCAGGAGGCTTCACCGAGCATGAGATAGAGCGGGCAAGCCAGTGCGGCTTCGCCGGCGTCTCCCTCGGCCGGCACGTGTTACGCGTCGAGACGGCGGCCATGACATTGCTCGCCACCGTATCGCTTTGGCTCGACGCCGCCAGGCGCAGCGTATAAGCTGTGCACTCCGGTTTTGCGGAGGGGCTCCATGCAGATACAGTTCTTCGGCGCGGTGGGCACCACCACCGGCTCCATGCACCTGCTGCACGTCAACGGGTCGCGCTTGCTGCTGGAATGCGGGCTCTACCAGGGGCATCGAAAGGAGGCATTTGAGAAGAACAGGAATATCCCGTTCGATGCCGCGTCGGTGGATGCCTGCATTCTGTCGCACGCTCACATCGACCACAGCGGCAACCTGCCCTCGCTGGTCAGCAACGGATACGCAGGGCCGATCTACGCCACGCCCGCCACCCGCGACCTGTGCAACATTATGCTCGCCGACAGCGCCTACCTGCAGGTGCAGGACGTGCGCTACGTGAACAAGAAGCGCATCCGGCAGGGCAAGAACCCGTTTGAGCCGCTCTACACGCCGCAGGATGTGCCCGCAACGATGCATGCCTTCCGTCCGCTCGCGTACGACACGCCCGGCCAGGTCGCGGACGGCGTTGCCCTCACCTTCCGCGACGCGGGGCACATCCTCGGCTCGGCGTTCGTCGTCCTCGACATCACCGAGCACGGCGACACCCGCCGCCTTATGTTCACCGGCGATATCGGCCGCCGGGATATGCCGATCCTGGAGGACCCCCATGTTGTGCGCGATGTCGACCTGCTGATTACCGAAAGCACCTACGGCGACCGCCTACACCCCCAGCGGAAGGACGTGAAGGCCGAACTGGCGCGGCTCTGCTCTCGGATTGAGAGGGACGAATCAAAGCTCATCATCCCCGCCTTCAGCGTCGGGCGCACGCAGCAGATACTTTACTTTCTGAACGCGCTGTGCGCGGAGGGTGCCATCAGCAAGATTCCGGTCTTCGTCGACAGTCCCCTCTCCACCAAGGCCACGCAGGTATACCGGGCCCATACTGAGTGCTTCGACGAGCAGGCCATGGCCCTGCTCGAGTCGGGGGAGGACCCCTTCTGGTTCGACTGCCTCACCTATACCAGCAGCGTGGAGGAATCCAAGCGGCTCAACCACATGCAGGGGCCGGCTGTCATCATCTCAGCGTCTGGCATGTGCGAGGGTGGCCGTATACTTCATCACCTCGCCCACAGCGTCGAGGACCCGCGCAACGTCATTCTGTTCGTGGGGTACCAGGCACAGCACACGCTCGGCCGGCGCATGGTGGACGGGGTGGATGTAGTGAAGGTATTCGGCGACGAATTTCCCCTCCGGGCACGGGTCGAGAGCATCAACGCCCTCAGTGCACATGCTGACCGGCGCGAGATGGGCGAGTACTTTGAGCCCATGGGGAGGGAAGTCGACCTGGCGTTCGTGGTGCACGGGGAGCCGGAATCCTCGTCGCAGATGGCCGACGACCTGCGCGCCATGGGGATGGGTCGCGTGATCCAGCCTGGCGAGGGACAGCCGTACACGGTATAACTTCGGCGCCGACCGCGCAGCTAACCCTTGCTCAGGAGTATGCAATATGGCCGTTATGCGTGTGCAGTTCTTCGGCGATGCGATCCAGAAGGCAACCAGCATGTGCGTGCTTCTGCCGCAGGACGCCGAAGCGGAAGGTCCGTACCCCGTGCTGTACCTGCTGCACGGGCTCAGCGATGACGACACCATCTGGACGCGTCGCACGTCGATCGAACGCTATCTGCGCGGTATGCCAATGATCGTGGTAATGCCCGACGGCGGCCGCGGGTTCTACACCAACGCCGTTGAGGGACCGGCGTGGGAGGACCATCTTATGCAAGATGTGCTGGGTTTCACGGAGCGCTTCTTCCCGGCACGAGCGGACCGCAGCGCGCGCGCCATCGGTGGCCTGTCCATGGGCGGCTACGGCGCCATGAAGCTGGCGCTCAAGTACCCCGATACGTTCTGCAGCGTGGTATCCCACTCGGGAGCCTTCGACATGCAACGCCGTGTCGAGGACCAGCAGCGCAGCCCGGAAATGCGCCGCGTCTTCGGCATCGACCCTTCCGGCGGGCCGAATGATCCATACTGGCTCGCCCGGCAGGTCGAGCGCGAGCGCCTGCCCGCCATACGGTTCGACTGCGGGGTGGATGACTTCCTCATCGAAGAGAATCGCGAATTCCACCAGCACTTGCAGGAACTGGGTATCCCGCACGAGTACCAGGAATTCGCCGGCGCGCACGAGTGGGGCTACTGGGATCTCCACGTGCAGAAGGCGCTGCGCTTCCACGCACGAGCCATGGGTATCTGAACGGCTGCGCCGTTCTAACTCAACGGGTGGCGCCGGTTACCTGCTCGCGCAACTGCTGCACCTCGCGACGCAGCGCCCGGGTTATCTCGCTCAACTCGCGCACCTCGGATCGCAGTTCCTGCTACGCGGCGTGCACCTCGCGATGCCCGGCGTGCACCTCGCGATGCCCGGCGTGCACCTC
>CAYQXJ010000035.1:0-7480 GCA_964421565.1 uncultured candidatus Brocadiaceae bacterium | reverse complement strand
TGCGTCACGGCCGGATACTCGTCGATCTCAATGATCAGGATATCCGCACGGCCCTTGTATTCCTCCTGCAACTTGTCCAGGATCGGCTTCATCATCTTGCAGGGGATGCAGACGCCACGGCCAAAGTCGGCGACGACGGGGCGGCCAGTCGCCAGTGCCCTGTCCAGCGGATTGTCAGCGGCCCGCGCCTTCTGGGCCTCGACCCAGCCCTCGTTGCGGGTGATGGTCGCCGCAGCGCGGAGGTTCGCCAGGTAGGCGTCGACCGCCTCGCCCTGTTTCTCCTGCAGGGCATAGGCGCGCAGGGGATCCTGAAGTTCTTCGAAGGTGCGCCCGGCGGGCATTTCGTCCTTGTGTTGCATGTAGAACTCCTCAACCTCCGAGGCGCTTACATCCAGGCCGTCCAGCACCTCCTTCCGCAGCAACTCCTGAATGGCCTCGCGCTCGGCCACAGCGGGCTGGTCAGGGCTGCCGGGTGGTCGGCCGGCATGAGCCCCCTGCTCCGGGCCTCTTGCAGTAGCAGCTTGCGCGTGATCAGCTCTTCCAGCAGGTCCTGCTTGGACCGCTCGACCATGCCTCGGTACTGATCGGGCAGCGCCCGGAGCGCCTCTTCGACGTGCGCCAGAGTGATGCGCGCGTCGCTGACCGTGGCCAGGACCGTCTCGTCACCAGTTATGGTGTTGGGCTTTGCCACGGACATGGCCGGTGCGCCTGGCGGCTGAATGCCTGCCGGGCCGGCGGGAACTTGTGCTCCAGACGCGCCTCCGCGAGTCTTTGACGCCATGATGCCCGCGACGGCGGCTACCAGCACCAGGACTATGGCCACCTTCCACCAGACGCGGCAGGCCAGGCACCGCGTCTCCTTTTCCTCTCCAGTGAGCTCTGCGGTGTCCTCGAAGATGCTCTCCGAAGCGCGTTCTTCTGCGTTCTCCGTGGTCATGCGGGACCTCCCTATCAAACGGATTGTCAGCCCGATCCCGGCTGCCAGAAACAGCCAGAATGCGATGCTTCCCTCTCCCTGCTCGCACGGGCAGGTGGGCATCACTTCCCGCCCTTGGCCTCATGACCGTCGGGCGGAGCGGAGGGGCGGAAGTCCAGGTCCGTGCCCCATTCGAAGACCGGCTTGCAGCCGGTCCGGTTCAGCACTTGGTCCATGCGGGGCTTGACGACCTCGCGCAGGAACTCGAGCGCGGACTCGCCGTCCCCGTCGAGCACGGCCTGCTCGACCCACTGGATCTCCTGCTCCGCCAACGTGACTGTCACTTTGCGCTCCCTGGCCACCTCTCAGGCTCCTTCAGCCTTTGGGCACGGCGGCGCTCAGCCTGGCACGCGCCTCGGCTGCAATTCGCTGCACGTCCGCCTCAACAAGGTCGAAAGTCTTTTCCTTGGCGATTCCCAGGTCGGTCACCAGGACGTACTCGTAGTCGCTCAGGCCGGCCGCATCCATGCACTTCCTGGCGCAGCCGACGGGGCACCCGTCCAGCACGAGCACCTTGTCCGGGCCCTTCACGGAGGCAACCATGCCGCTGACGTGGCCGCCGACGCCGGCCAGGCAGAAGAAGTTGGCCAGCCCCTCCGACCAGAGCCGCCTGGCCACCTCGTTGGTGATATGTCCGACGTTCGATCCGCCCGAACAGGCAAGCGTCACCGCCGTGTCCACACTGCAGCAACAGCCATCACTGCTGGCCATAACGTCACCTCCTCATTGCAGCATCTCTTTTATTTCGTCCACGCCGGGCACCTTGCCGGCGACCTTCACCTCGCCGTCCACCGCGAGCGCCGGCGTCATCATGACGCCGAACTTCATGATCTCGTTGACGTCGGTGCCCTTCTCCACTTCGCAGTCGAGCCCGAGCGCCTTCGCAGCGGCCGCGGCGTTCTCCGTCAGCTTCTTACATTTCGGACATCCGGTCCCCAGTATCTGCAACTTCATTGAGCGCTTCCTCTGTTAAAGTGAATCAGGAGATATGGTGCCGGCGGCCCACCCGCAGGCAACCTGAACCGTACGAAACGGCATCGTAGGGCAAGCTTTTTTCATATGGAGCACACAAACTCCTTTCACCGCACAAAAGCATTTTCAATGTCGGACTCCACCGGACTCTATACATTTTGGGGATAGAGAACATCCACCTGCCAGTCAAAGAAACAGATCATACGCGGTTTCCATTGTGGCCATCATTTTACCATACGTCAAGGAAAGCTGTTTTCCGTCAGCCGCTTTTACAGCGGACGTGAACGCGTCCACTGCGGACGAAAAGGCTTCGAGCACCTGCCTCTTCTGCTCCACCGTTCCTGTGCCGCCGCCCGGATCGCTCAATGCCTTATCTCGGATATCCCGCAATTGCGCGACCTTCGCTGACGCGGCGGCCACATCTCCCTTCGCAAGCGGTTCCGCAAGAGGACATCACTCGTGCGCCGGACCCCGGCCAGTTCATTCAGTGCCACGAAGCTGCTACAGGCTAAGCCGCAAACTTTGAAAGCATCGCTCGCGTCGTCATTCTCAAGCTGCTTGAGCATTTCGGACATTCCCGTCGTCAATTCGCGCGTTGTGCTGTTCCAGTCAGGATGCCCAGCATAGTCGCGCGGTACGCGCCCGCCGCAGTATTCCAGGAAGCGACCCCATTCCTCGACGGCCCTAGCCCGTCGAGTCTTTGGTTTGCGCCATGAGAGTCGCCTCGTTTGGCGCGCCCGTGTTTACCTCCTTCAGGTTGCCGCACGCGGCACGCAAAAGCCGCCGAACATGCGACACCTGCTCGATGCCTCCGGCCTCGGCCTTAGCAAGCTGCTTCTTGGGATGCGTCGTCGAACAGCCGCCGAGATACGCTGGCGCTCCGGTCCAAGCGATGGCGGCAAGGATGGCCGGCCCTTCCAACAGTTTACGCACATCGCGCATCGTTTGCGCCCTGTTTCAGTCTTTGGAAAGCTTTCTTAGCGCGTGAATTGGAGATCGCCTTTTCGGCGAGGCCCTCGAGATTGTGCAATATCTCTTCCAGCTTATGGCCGGGAAAACCCAGTACCGCTTCCCCTTCGGCGATGTCCGTTGCTTCCCGACAGCCGTAGCAGCCGTAGGAGAAGTTCAAGCGGTCTTCGATGAACGGGATGACGGTTGCATCAACGCAGGTGCCTTGCAACACGGCGGTCTCCCCGCGACGTCGCGCCCCGCCGGCGGCGCGTAAGTCGGCCAGCAACAGCCACATCAGCTTCTCGACGACGGCCTCCACCACAATCACGTCCGGTCGCCCCGGAGCGTCTGCCAGGGGGCAGAGCGCCAGCCGCGCAAGCATGCCCTCCTCCAGGCGCGGCATGTCAGCGAACATCCTCGCGCCGGTCTCGGGATCCCCGACGATGCCGAAGCCGACCAGCCCTCCGCCGGACTCGAGACCCTCCGGCAACGGCCGAAATCCGAAGCCGCGCGCTGCTGCCGGGCAGGACAGTTCGTCAGACTCCAGGACCACGCGCGCACCGTTTCGTGCGTGCATCAGCGCCTGACAGTAGCGGTGTTTCTTCAGTAGCCTCCAGCCGGAGAACTCAGGCATTCTGTTCGCTTCCCTGTCCAGAAACACCGCGACCGGAGCGGTGTTCAGGTCGAGGGTCCTCTCCATGCGCTCTTGGGCCTGTGGCCATGTCAAGGTCATGTGTCGCGATCCTCCCATTCGTTCACTCGGCGCTCGATAGCGCGGTTCTCTGTCCACCCCGCCGCACCAGCGCGTAGGCTGCGGGCAGGAAGAGCAGCGTCAGCAGCAGCGAATAGAGCAAGCCGCCGATCACGGCAATTGCCATAGGCTTCAACATGTCGCCGCCCTCGCCGAGGTTGAGCGCCAGCGGGAGCAGCCCCAGGACCGTAGTCAACTGGGTCATCAGGATTGGTCTGACGCGAACCGGCGCGGCTCGGAGGATGGCCTGCAGCGGTGTCTCGCCCTGTTTGCGGTATTCCTCGGCCAACGTCAGCAGCACGACGCCCTGGGAAACGATGCCCCCCATCATGACGACCAGGCCGATGAGCACCGTTACGCCGATGGGAATCTGCGCCAGGTACAGCGCCACGAAAGCTCCGGTCAACGCCAAAGGCACGTCGGCCATGATCAGGAAGGGCAAGGAGAACGAATCGAACTGTATTGCCAGGACCACGAACGCAAAGAGGAATGCAAAGGCGATAATCAGTCCCATCGTGCGCCGGTTCTCCGCCATTAGTTGCGCCTGTCCGCCCATGGCGAACGAGACGCCGGTCGGCCGCTCGAGTTCTGCCACGGCGCGCTCGGCGCGGGCCACGGCCTCGCCGACGCTGACGCCGGCGGAGTCTGCGCGCACGATCACCTGCTTGATCTGGTCTTCCCGCACGATCTCTATCGGCCCGACCGCGCGCCGCACCTCGGCCACGTCGCGCAAATACACCGGCTGGTCCTTCGTCGCGTCCAGAACGAGGTTCTCGATGTCGGACTTGTTCGTCAGGCGCGCTTCGGGGACGAGAACCCGGATGTCATAGTACTCGCTCCCTTCGCGGTATTGAGTGGCTACCACGCCGGTGACAAGCGCCCGCAAGGTGGAGCCGACCTGGTTCACCGAGATGCCCATCGCCGACGCGCGGGCGCGGTCCACGTAGATGCGGTACTCCGGCTTGGTCATGTCCATCGAGATGTTGACTTTTGTTAGGAAGGCCATGTCGCGCAGCCGCGCCTCCACCTGCTTGGCGAACTCGAAGATCGGCTCGACGTCCGTGCCCCGCACCTCGACCTCGACCATCGTGCGGGCGATGATCTCGCGCGTCTCAACCGTCACGCGTCCCGCGAACATTTCTCGATTCTCTTCGTACAGCGCCTTCGCGATCCGCGCGGGGGTGAGGCCATAGGCGGCGAGGCGCGGCGGGTCGAGGTGTACGCGAATCTCCCGCCGGAGGCCGCCGACGACCTCGACGCCCGCCATACCGGAGACGGCGGTGAGCCGGTCGGTGAGCCAGTTTTCCGCCCACTCCCGCAGCCAGACAAGGGACCGAGCGTCAGATGAAATCGCTATCCCCATGATAGGCAATTGGGACGGGTCCGCCTTTAGGATCACGGGGGGATCAATGTCCGGCGGGAGTTTGCGCGCGATGCGGCCCATGGCGGCGATCACATCCTGATAAGCGACGTCAACGCTCGCTTCGTACCGAAAGTTCACCAGCAGCGTGTACATCCCCTCGATGCTGGAGGAGTCGAGGTAATCCACGTTGTCCACCGTCGCCATGGCGCGCTCAATCGGGTCGGCCAGGTTCGTCTCGACCTCGTCCGGCGTGGCGCCGCGCCACCAGACAGTGATCTTGACCAATGGATAGGTGATGTCAGGCAAGTAGTCCACGTCAAGTTGCCTGAGACTGAATAGCCCCGTCGCGAAAACGGCAATGGCAAGGACCGTCGCGGCGACGGGGCGCGTGAGTGTTGTGCTGGTGATGCGCATTCCGGTTTACCTTTTGCTGGATTCCGTGGGACCGGCCTTGGCCTTGGGCAGGGAAACGGAAGCGCCGTCATTCAAACCCTCGTGCCCGGCAACTGCCACCAGCTCGCCGGGTTGAATGCTGCCAACGATTTGCACAAGATGCTCTGCTTCGATTCCCGTTGTCACCTTGCTCAACTGCGCCTTCCCTTCAGCAATCACGAAGACCCGCGTCTCTCCCTGTGGATTCGTTAAAACGGCGCTGTCGGGCACAACGACGGCGTCCGCGACCGTGTTGACGCTTACCGCCACTCGCGCGAACATGCCCGGCGCAACGTCCAGATCATCTGGGACACTCGCATCCACCAGGCGCGTCCGCGTCTTGGGATCGACTTCTGGATAGATCCGAACGATCTTCGATTCAAAAGTTTGTTCCGGCAGGGCATCAAAAGCGAGCTTGACCGGGCTGCCCTCGCGCACCGCGGCCGCTTCCGCTCGCCAGGGGGCTGCACGGCCGCGCCAATGCGCTCGACGCCCTGGATGGAGGCGGCTGCTGCGCAGCCGACCACGCAGTCCAGCCAGTGGTTATCGGGCCTGTGGGCGGGGAGCTTCCATTCTTCGACCGTGCGGCCACGGCCTTCGGTCCGGACGCGGTATTCGGCCGTGAGATGCTCGGCGAAGAGCCGGTGCTGGCCGGCCTTGCGGCCGAAGATGCTCAGGCAGCCGGGGTCGCCCATGGCCGTCGCCAACCTCTCGTGCACGAAGCTCTTCCAGTAGTTCGTGTCGATCTCGACGTGCCGTAGGGCCCGCTTACGCGTGACGCTCGGTATCCACCAGTGGTGGCCGATCTTGTCGCCGCGGTGGCGGTCATACTCGCTGATGGGCTTCTGCGAGGCCGTGATGCCGTGTCCGCGCGCGGGCATGAGCACGGCGGCGTGCTCCGACTGCCGGCAGAACTGATGCACCACGTCGGTCTGCCAGCCCTGATCGATCAGGCACCGCCCGATCCGCATCACGGCGCCGTCGTCCCGGGGCCATTCCTTCCCCAGCAGCTCGCCCGTCAGCGCATCCAACCCGGCGTAGATCGCGCCTTCCACGCCCATGCCCTGATGCACACGGCGCAATGTACGGTCCACGTCGCGCGAGGTGAAGTAGCTGATGGGCTGCTCCGGATACGTGCCGTAGTCGACGAGGTAGCCGGTGAAGTCCGCCTCCCACGCGGCCACGACGTAGTAGAGCAGCTTCTGGCCGACGTCGATGAAGGCCGTCACGTGCTCACACTTCACGGGCACCTGGCCGCGTCCGCGCCCGTTCGTCTTGCCGGCGACCTCGTCGGCGTCCAGCATCTCGGCGTCGCCTTCCTGCTCGGCCACGGGCTCGTTCTGGTACTCGGCCCAGAAGGTAGCCTCGTCCCTCAGCTTCAGGTTCACGGCGTGCTGGATGCCTGACAGCTCGTCCTCGTGGTGGCGGTCCGGCCAGGCCACCTGCGCGCCGGCGTCCATCTCGTCGCGGTGTTCCCGGTAGAAGTCTGTCGCGCGGCTGCCGTCCCCGCCCATCCGCATGTCCTCGGCCCGGATCTCCGCGTAGCGGTCCCAGAGCTTCTGGTTGTCGGGGAAGGCATACACCATCTTCATGCGCTCTCCCTGCCACTGGGGGTGCTTCTCGCGGTCCAGTATGCGGTCGGCCATGTCGCCCGGCTTGATGACCGTGCACGGCATGATGCCCGAGATCTTCCTGCCCGGGCCGGCGAGGCCGAGCACGGCGCCGGCCAGAATGCTCTCCCGCGCCTGGCACTGAGATAGGCTGCGTGCCGACTCGTCGGTCTGGGGATCGTCCAGGATGACCAGGTCGGGCCGGAAGGATTCGCCGCCAGCGGTCTGGTGCTTCATGCCGCGAATGCGCCCCGTAATACCGGCCACCTTGAGGATCGCACCGCTCGCGAGCGAGAGCCCGTCCTCCCTGAGGAACCGCGCGTGCTCGGGCCGTTCCCACCAGGGCTCCTGGGGTCGGATGGTCGGCAGCACGATCTCCTTCGCCGTCCACTCGATGTACGTGCGGCGGCCGTTGTATATCTGCC
>CAYQXJ010000034.1:0-7935 GCA_964421565.1 uncultured candidatus Brocadiaceae bacterium | reverse complement strand
AGGACGGCGGAAAGGCGGGCAGGAAGGGGTGGAGAGGGCGAGGACGCGGGCCGTCCTTCCGCGCCGGCGCAACCTCCCCCCCGTGCACGGGCAAGATGCCCGTGCTACGCACTACACCCCGCAGCAGCGCACCCGCGCACGGGCAAGGTGCAAGCCAGCGCGCGCCTGTCGGGCACGCTCGGACCGGCCCGGCGGGGAGGCGGCTGCTCAAGTGGGTGATGGTCGAGCCCGCCCACATGGCGGCGCGGCGGGACTTCTGACACGTCCGATGGCGCCCGTTTTCCCGTCTATCTGGCCACGAGATGACAGCAGTGGACACGAGCGGACAGCAGTTGGGGCAGATCTGGTGAAACAGCGGATGAGGGTCTGGATGAAGTCGGCCAGCTTGCACTCGCCTTTTTCGGGAGGCCGTCGCGACCATACTACAACCCGGCGCAATCGTCACACAACCCGATAAGCGTGATCTCGGCCCGTTCCGGCGTCAGGCCGCTGTTCTGGGTCAAGAGGGACCAGATGGAGCTGAGGTCAACGGGGTCCAGGCATACCACCTTGCCGCAGGACCGGCACGTGAAGTGCGGGTGGACCGGTGGGCTGTGTTCGCAGGTTAACTCGTAGCGCTCAAGCTTCTCGCCGCCGGGGACCTTACGGACAAGTCCGGCCTCTTCCAGTGCGGCAAGGTTGCGGTAAACCGTAGTCTTGTGGACGGAGTGGTCGTCCGCTCGCACGCGTTCCAGCAGATCAAGGGCCGTCACCGTACCTGTTTTCTCGTGAAGAGCAGCCATGATGGCTAAGCGTAACTGCGTCACGTTCAGCCCATTCGCGCGCAGATGCTTGGCATACCCGGCGCCGTGCGCATCCCTTTCCCTGGTATTCTCAATCGTCATGATGGCAGCACCATAACGGGAACCCGTCTTACCCGCAAGCTGCAACCGTATTGCAGAACAGGCCGCTCTCGGTAGGCTGAGGCCCAACTGCTGTGGGGGCTCGCCTATTGGGCAATATGCTGATGGCCTCTGAGTTCAGTCGCAGGCAGCGGCGCGGCGCTGTCGGTGGCTGACTTGAGGTAGCGGATCTCGTTCCTCTTGCAGCGTGCTGCCTGACTCCCATTGCCGGCGACCGTGAACGCACGGTGCGCGCTACGCAGGCAGCGGAGCCCTTCGGTTTCATGGCCCGCCAGAAGGTGGGCCAGGCCCAGGTCCGCTAATGCGTCGGCCCGGCCCGGCCAGTCCTCTGCAGCCGGGTCGGTTACGACTTCCGACAGGAGGTCCTGCGCTTCTTTCAGCCTTCCCTGTTTTGCTCGGACCACGCCGAGCATGGCACGTGCGCGCAGATTGTCCGGCCCGGCAGGCTCTTGCGGCAACAGTGACAACAGGCGCGACGCCTCCTGCAGATCGCCCGATTGAGTGAGATGCTTTGCTCGGTGCAGAAGCAGCGCAGTCCGAGAGCCAGGTGCATCGGCACCCCTTAGCACGCTTCCTTCAGCCTCCACTCTGACTCCGGAACGGGCGGATGGACTACTCAGCTTTGCATCGTTTCCCGGTGTGCCAGTCGTGGCGCACCCGCAGAGCAGTGCAAGAGCGACGGCCGTAGCCGGGCAAAGAAGGCGCCTGGTCAGACTCATGGTTCTTCGCCCCATTCCAGGCTGTGGAACTCAAAAATGCTCCGCAACTCGTGTTTACGAGGTTCAGCACGAATGACCTCTTCCGGCTCGAAGGTCTCCATGGTTCCTCGCGCCTCGGGTACGTTCGGGTGGAGGCTCAACTCCCGAAGCAATCGGCGACTTGCATCTTCGGCTTCGCTCGGGGTGCTCAGGACATAGGGCCTGATCACGATCACCAGCTCTTGCCGCAACCTATCGCTCTCCTGTCTCCTGAAGAAGAACCCGACGATCGGGATTCTCCCCAGGATGGGGACTTGCTTCCGGTCGTCGCGCACCGTTTCTTCGATCAGCCCCCCGATGGCAACAGCCAGGCCATCCTTAGCGACGATGGTACCACTGACTGTGCGTGTCTGGACGATGTCGACTTCGCGCTCTTCGAAGCCCGTGTCGGTGGGGACGAGAACGGGGGCGGGGTTGGGGCTGACGGCAGACGTCTCCTGCAGCAGTCGCAGAGTCACGGTGCGATCGGCGTTGATGTTGGGCGTGACCAGGAGCGTCGTGCCGACGGGCCGGAACTCGATTGCGGTGCTGCCCGGCGTCGTGGTCTGGACATCGCCTCCCACGAGGGTCTGGGGGCCGGTGAAGCTGCGGTTCAGCGGGCGCTCCTCGCCGACGAAGATCCGGCTGACTTCGTTGTTTGCGGTGAGGAGCATCGGCGTCGCCATGGTGGTGATGCGTCCTTCTTGCTCCAGAAGCTGCATCCTTGCGCGCAGGTTGTCGCCCACGAACTGGAAGATCAGGTTCCCCGTGTTCAGCCCGGTTCCCCCGAGCGAGAGGCTACCCGGAGTCGCAGGGCCCTGGATGTCTCCCGTCGTGAATGCGCCCGAGAAATCCCCTCCCTTGAACTGAAAGTCGAAGACTGAGTCGAATTGGTCTCCGAGGTCCACCGTCATCACCTTGACCTCGAGCAGCACCAGCGCCGTCGCAACATCAAGTTTCTCGATCAACTCTCGGACCTGGGCCATTGTCTGCTGATCGCTGGTGCGTACAATGATTTTGTTGTGACGGCGGATGACGGTCACGAAGATGCTCGTGCGGCTGCCGCTGAAGCGTTCGGCCAAGATTGGAGGCAGTTCGTCTGCACCTTGGACGGCTGCCTCGATAGCTTGGATCTGTTCGGCAGTCAGTTGCACCCGGCTCGAGTCGCCGTTGCGAGCGGAGGACCTGCGTGATCGGGCCAGCAGGTCGTCGCGCCGACGGGCCACGCGCGTCGTGCGTTCGCCCGTAGACCGGTTCAAGCTGCTTCCCGGCTGCGTCCCGCCCAAGCCACCTTCGAACAACCCGAGCCCCTGACTGCGCTGATCGAAAAGGTCAAAGCGGTCGAGGCGCTCGCGCAACTCCTCGAAGACCTGCTCCTCGTCGGCACCGAAGCTCAGCTCCACGCGTTCTCCGAACAGGTCCCTTATGGCGACTGCCACATCCAGTGCGTTCGGGTAGAGGAGCGTGAACACCTGGGTCCCTTCATCCCGGAAGGTCTCCAGGTCGCGCTCGTATTCTCGGGTGGTGCGGATAAAAGTGATTCCGGTTTCGGGATGCTGACGGAACCACAGTCCATGGGCGTTGCACAGGGACTCCAGGGCCGTCAGGGGCTCCACGTCGCGCAGATAGAGGGAGACGTTTACCTTGGCGGCTTCAGCGGAAGGAACCACCTGTAAGCCGCTCTGTCGAGACAGAAGGCGTAGGGCGTCCCCGAGCGCCACGTCCCGGAACTCCACCAGTTCGAGTTTGTCCGTGGGTCCGACTGATCCTGCGGGCTCAGCCGCCCCTGCATGGCAGGTACAAAAGGCAAGCCCGATAGCCAGGACAGCAGCCATTCCACAGGCAGAAGTCGAGGCGATGCCTTTGCGTACCCGACCGCCAGCCCGGATATCACCTGGACTACTGGACAACAACTGTTTGATTGAGTGACTCAATGTTGATGACAACTTCATCGGCTGTGATCTCCATGACGCGCATTCTCAAGACCCCGTCCTTGCCGGACCAGGTCAACATGTCGCCCTGCGAGGCTACGTGGTTTTCCCCGCCGACGGACAACATGGCCAGCGGGGGGCGCTGCGCCGCAATGATCCTGGCCTTGATTTCGATCCGTGGAACATGCCTGAGCGCTTCTCGACGCAGGTCGGGTCCGGCCGAGCCGCGAAGGATATCGAGTATCTGCGGCGTGGGTTGCGTGGGGTCTCTCAAGGCTGCAGGCTGCTCGGCGGCGAGTTCACGGGAGGCATCCTCGGCTCGCGCGGGCGGACCGCCGGCGAGAGCTATGAGAACACATGACGCGGCCAGCAGCATGACGCGATATGGCTTTCTCAGTTTCACTTGAATGCTCCGTAAGCTGCAAACAGGGCCAGGAAAAAGGAAATGTAAACGAATCCCACTATTCCACCGACGACGACGATGATGACGGGCTCCACGATGGCGCTAAAGCGACGGATCATGCTCTGGAGCTGGGCCTCTGTGAACCGAGCCGTTTCCTCGAGTGCATTGTCGAGCGTGCCGGATGCCTCGCCGATCGCAATCATGCTCCCCAGCAGCGGCACGAACCCCCCGCCCTCCGTCAGCGATTCCGCGAGCGGCTCGCCCTGAGCAACGTGCTGGCGTGCAATGGCCGTGCGCATCGCAAGAAAGCGGTTCCTCATCAGGCCCTCGACGGTCTCCAACCCCGAGATCAGTTGCACGCCGCTGCTGACCAGGATACTAAGGCCACGCGCGAACATCTCTGTGCCCGAAAGCCTGAATAACGGGCCGATCACGGGAACATGCAGAATCAACCTGTCAATCAGAAGCCGCCCCGGCGGCCACAAATATGTCGCCGTAAGGGCCAGGAGCAGGGCGACAATACCAATGCACGCGGGGAGCCAGTAGCTTTGGACGGCCGAGGAGACGTCCAAAAGCATCTGGGCCATCGCGGGGAGCCTTTTCCCTGTCGCGGCCAAAAAGGTCTGGAACTGAGGCATGACGAAACCAACCATGAACCCGGCAACGCCCAGCGCCATGACGACCACGATCGCCGGGTACATGAGCGCAGTTATCAGGTCAGTGCGCAGTCGCCTGCGGGCCTCCATTACTTCCGCAGCGCGCGTGAGCACAACGTCCAGGTTGCCAGTTTCCTCGCCGACACGCACAAGGTGAATGACCAGGTCTCCAAAACACCGATGCTCCCTCAACGCTTCCGCCATGCTGGCCCCCTCCTCGATCCGTTCGCCCACGTTCCGCCAGACGCTCGCAAGGCGTGCACGGCGGCATTGGGCGGCGACCTGACGGATTGCCGAGAGGAGGGGCAGTCCGCTGCGGAACATGACCGCCATCTGCTGAAGGCTCAGTTCGATGTCGAGAGATCGCGGCGGGAGCCATCTCAAAGGGTTCATCCGCCGCAGCACACTCAGATCAAGGGCCGTTCGCTCCCGCACAGGGCGTACGTCCAGCACCAGGAGGTCTCGCCGTCGCAAATCCTCAACAACGGCGTTGAGGGAAACCCCCTCCGTGGTTCCACGCCGGGCAGTGCCCGAGGAATCCCTTGCTGTGAAAGCAAACGTCGGCATTCAAGTTCCTTAGCGAAGTGGCTCTCTCACCAGGCGGAGACGGCTGCCAGTGCTTCCGCTACTGACGTCGTACCCGCTCTGAGCTTATCCACGGCGTCATCCAGCAGCGTGGGAACGTTCTTCTCGCGCATCAGGTCGATCAGGTCGCTTTCTTCAGCTCCATCGGAGACGGCCTCGGACCATGGCCGTTCGAGGTGAATCATCTCAAACAGCCCCGCGCGCCCCGCGTACCCTCGGCCGGCGCAGTACTGGCAACCGACGGGCTCGAACACGCGCGCGCCGACGGCCTCCGGCCTGCCCAGAGCTTCGGCGTCAGACTCAGCCAACAGAGCAGGACGCCTGCAGCGGCTGCACAGGCGGCGAACAAGTCGCTGTGCAACGGCCAGACGCAGCGTAGCGGCGATCAGGTAGCGTTCGACGCCCATGTCGCAAAGCCGGGTGATCACGCTAACCGCCGAATTCGTGTGAAGGGTGCTCAGCACCAGATGGCCGGTCAGCGAGGCCTTTACCGCTATGTCGGCACTGTCCCGGTCACGCATTTCCCCGATCATCACGACATCCGGATCGTGACGAAGCAGGCTGCGGAGAGCTTTGCCAAAACTGACTTTATCGGCCGCGTCCACCTCGACCTGTGCAACACCCGGGATGTCGTACTCAATTGGGTCTTCTACAGTGACGACATTAAGCTCCTTCTCTCGGATTAGCTCACGTATTGCGGCATACAGAGTGGTGGTCTTGCCGCTGCCGGTTGGGCCGGTGAGCAGCATCAACCCGTGTGGGTGCTCGAGGCAGTGGCGCACCATAGTGAGCTGGGTGTCAGACATCCCCAGTCGGCCCAGCGTCAGGTCCTCGATCTGGAGACCCAGAAGGCGCAGCGTCATGCGCTCCCCGTGCTTGGTGGGCAGGGACGCCACGCGGATGTCGATGTCCTGACCCTCAGGTCGGAACTCGTAGGTGAAGCGGCCGTCCTGGGGGGCCCGCCGTTCGGCGATGTCCATCCCGCTCAGGATCTTGAAGCGGCTGGTCAACTCCGCGTGCATGTCCCTGGCCAGGCGGCGGTAGCGCTCCAGCGCGCCGTCCACTCGTAAGCGTACCTGCACGGCATCGCGGCCGGGTTCGATGTGGATATCAGAAGCCTGCCGGAGCACGGCGGCGTGCAAAAGCTCGTCGCACAGGTGCACGGCGTCCTCAGTATAGAGCCCGCGCGTGGCCTCGCCCTCCCTCTCTGTCGTCTGAACCGTGGCGCTGACGCGATCGTTCCCTGATCGGCCGAAGACCCGTTGAATGGCACGCGATAGAGATTCCACTTCTGCTGGCTCGGCGCTTACAGGCATCTCCACGCTGCGCTCCACCGCCCGCAAAGCTGCCGTGTCCCCGCTGTCGGCGCAAGCGACGCACAGCCTGCCGTCGAGGACTGCGAAGGGCAACACGCGCCTGCGGACGGCCAGGCTGGCCGGGATGCGCAACGCCCAAACCGGATCGACCTTCACGTGGTCCATGTCCAGCAGCAACAGGCCGCTCTCATCAGTCAACGGCTCATCGAAAGCGACGCCGAACTGCACTCCGCCGTTCCGCAGGATGCTCCATGCCGCCCGGCCGAGCCGGGTCGTGGAAGTGCCCTTCGTCTCCATTGTCAGGCGGATCTCGTCTCCCGGCTGGATGTCGGCGGCATGATCGCTACGCAGCCCCACTCCCAATGGGGAAATGTCAATCAAAGTGGCCGGGAAGTGCGTGTCGCCATACTCGACTTGCACAGTGCACTCAACTGTCGGGAACGCACGCACTGTGCGTCGCTGGTGTATGTCCGCACCATTTCCGCCGCCGGCCGACTCTCGCCCCTGCGGTTCCGCAGTCATCATGGTTGACCTCCAGCACCGTGTAACCAGGAGGCCGGAAGCAGCGTGAGAGTCCACTGAAATCCCGAAGACGCTCCCTCGGCGCGCTTCATGTTCAGGGCCATCACAATTGTGGCCGCCTGCACCGCACTGAGGTCTTTCAGCACGTCCAGCATTGACATGTAGTTACCTTCCAACCGGACTTCCGAGAGCAGGTTTCTCGGGGCCCCCGTCTGTCCGTGGCTCGCACACGCGGCCTGAATTGACTGAAACCATCGTGGAAGGCGCCCTGGCTGTCTGGGACTCTCCTCCAACAATGTCACGTTATGTCGCGCCAGTACGTCCCCCAGAGCGGTCGGCGTTCCCTCTGGGCGGCGGTCCTGAGAGCCGCAGTCACGTGCCGTGAGTCCACCCTCGAGCTGGGCAACTTCACGCTCAAGGCGCTCCTTTTCGCGCGACAGGCGCTCAAGTTCAGCTCGGATTCGGGCGATTTCGTCCGGGGCGTGCGTCTCCCGCTGTGCCGAGGCGAGTTCAGTCTTTGTGGACCTCAACTGAGCCTGCATACCTCGGTTCACAAACCATCCGTAGAACGCCACGATCAACGCGGCCGGCAGCAGGATGATCAGCATCTTCCGGCGTTCTTCTGATCTCATCGTTTCACTCCGCTCGCCTGCCGCCCGGCACGGTTTCCGTGGCGTCACTGAGCGGTATCTCGAATGCCCAGGGGCCGCCGTCCTTGAGGATCCTCTCTGCCTTCTTGGAAGCCGATCCTACCTCCCAGTAGAACCCGCTCACGGTCTCGGCCAGAGCGGCTGCGAGCGCGTCCGCCGATGCTGGGCGCATGCAAATGCCAGTTATCCTGGTGGTTGCCCAGTCGGATTCGATGCCCTGCACAACGAGGTCC
>CAYQXJ010000033.1:0-9494 GCA_964421565.1 uncultured candidatus Brocadiaceae bacterium | reverse complement strand
GCCAGAGCCGGTTCGAGCAGTCGGCCCGGCTCATCGATCTGGAGGGCAAGGAGGTGCACCGCTGGAGTCATCATTACGGTGAGGGGACGGACGATTTGTGGACGGGCTGGCACTACGCCGAGATGCTGCCAGATGGGCGGCTGATCGCCATCATGAAGGACGTCGAGGACAGCTTCCCCGGCGTGATGATCGAACTCGATTGGGACGGCCGATTGCTGGCCGAGTGGCAAGTCGCCGCGCACCACGACTTCGAGCGCCTGCAGAACGGCAATACGCTCGTTGTTTGTCGCGAATACGTGGAGAACGGCCTGATCCGCGAGGGTCGCATCAAGAGTGACTGCATCCTGGAGGTGACGCGGGAAGGGAACCTTGTCTGGGAATGGCACGCCGCCGAGCATGCTGGCGAGATGGCCGAACTGGTCGACATCGACTTCCCACGCGGGGACTACGACTGGGCGCATACCAATACGGTGGAATCGCTGCCGCCGAACGCGACGGGTGAGCGGGACGAGCGCTTCCGACCGGGCAACGTCCTGTTCAGTTGCCGCAACATCGACACCGTCGGCATCATCGACAAGGCAACGGGTGAGGTCGTCTGGGCGTGGGGTCCCGGCGTCCTGCAGAAGCAGCATATGCCCACCATGCTGGCAAACGGCCACCTGCTGATCTTCGACAACGGGTGCGAGCGGGGCAGCAGCGCAGTGGTGGAGATGGACCCGATCAGCGGCCGGATCGTATGGCGTTACGAGGGCGATCCACCGCAGTCGTTTTACAGCCACACGCGGGGCGCGAACCAGCGACTGCCGAACGGGAACACGCTCATCACCGACTCTGATACAGGGGGGCGCGTCTTCGAAGTTACGCCGGATAAGGAGATAGTTTGGGAGTACCTGAACGAAGACGTAACAGCGGGCGGGGAGGGCCAACCCATCTACCGGGCGATGCGTTACGCGTGCAGCGTGGTGGACGGACTGGTGGCGGAAGCGTGAACGGACTCCAGCAATGCCGGGGAACGCGAGGGTTGCGAATCCCGGCGGAGGAGGGCGAGGTGGCAGGGCGTGCGATGGCCCTGGTGGCTTTGGCGGTGGTCGTAACAGTGCTCTGGCTCGGTTGTGTCTGGCCTTCGGCCTGGTCGCCAGACTCCAGGCATGTCGTCTTCCCGGTTGCTGCAAGGGGGGCGGAAGGAGTCGTCTCCCTGGTCATGGCGAGCGCGGACGGGCACGAGGTGCGCACCATCGCTGAGAGACGCGGTGAGCAAGACCTCGTAAGCCCCGCCGCGTGGTCGCCCGACGGACGTCGACTCGCATATCTGCGTTACGGGGACGGGGGCGCAGGCGACGGCGCTCTCAGAACCGCTGAACTCCACGTGTGGAAACTTGACACGGGGCAGAGCCGTCTGTTGTGGCGTGAGCGGCCGGTGTTGGAATGGGGTTACTGGTGGGGGCCGGCCTGGCTCGACAGGCAAACGCTTGCAGTGCCCGGGCCCCATGCGGAACTGGGCGTCCGGGTGCTTGGGCTGGACGGTGTGACCCGCAACAGTGTGCCGCTGCCGGAGGACGACGAGCAGCAGGCCACGTTGAGCTTCGCGCCGAATGGACGGCTCGTCGCATGGATCCACGAGCAGAACGAGCGGCAGGCGGTGAGGATCTTCGACCTTATGACGCGGCAGCGCCGGGACGTTGCCGTGGATCTCGGCGACGCGGGGCTTGGCCGGTCCCGCCCCCTGTGGGCTCCGGATGGCAGGAGGGTGTACGTTGCGGCGGAGCATCCGGCGGGCAGCGGGCAGCGCGTCTCGCTGGTCGCAGTTGGGGTGCATGATCGCCGTGTAAGGGCCGTGTGGAGAGCCGCCGGGGATGGGCTGGTCCTGACGTCCATCGCCCGCGAAACGGGTCAGGTTAGCCTCGCCTACCGCGACGCGGCCAGCGACGCTATAGCGCTGATGGTTGTCAACCCGGGCTCGGGGGAGGCCACGCCGGTGCACTTCTTGCAGGACGGCTCCTTCCTCGGCCTAGCCGTATCGCCTGACGGTGGGCGTGTTGCTTTCTGCCCGGTGAACGACGATACCGGCGCGACGGTGGGGGCACTGGTCGATGCCGAGGGACGGGACCTGCGGTTCGTGCCGCTGCCGGCGACAGAGCCGCCCGACCTTGCAGACGTTGTGGAAGGGCGTGTGCAGGGCGCACTTGCGTATGCGGGCCTGGAAGCCGCGCTTCATGAGGCGGGGGTCGCCGACCTGCCGACACGCGAACATCTGGACCATGCCCTGGCCGTGCTGCGCGAGGTGACCAATAGCCAGCCAGCCGCCATCTTCCGCGAAGCGCATGCATACGGCAGGCTGCGGCTGCACGCGGAGTTCTTACACGCAGGCTCGCAGGGTTCACCGTTTATGCTGCGCGAGGCCCTGGGTCAGCAGTTGGACGACTTCCTCGAGTTCTACCCCGATGGTGCGGTCCGCGCCCGCCTGCGCGAACACTACCAGGAGCAGTTCGTCCTGAACCAGGACTCTCAACAGGAACGCTGACGCGCAAAGGTACGCGTCTCGCCGTGCTTGACGCGGTCCGTCCCGTACCGGAGAATGCACTGATCAATCCCAGCAATGGCGGGGGCTGCTATGTCGGTTGATGAGAAGGAACTCACCGGGGGGAAGGGACAGGGACGCGGCTGGTCTGTCGGGTGCCTGGGCTTCCTGGTCGGGGGCGTCGCCGTGGTTGTAATGCTTGGTGTTGTGGTGGTGATAGGCTTCTTCGGATTGCTCGCCGCGGCCAGCACGTCGGTCAGCGTTGAAGCTCGCCAGCGGGCGGCCGTCACGGAGGTTATCCTGAGCGGCGCCACGGGTCAGCCGAAAGTGGCCGTCATCCCCGTGCGCGGCATGCTGATACCCGGAGGGGGGGGCGGCTTGGGCACCGATCCGCGTCATCTGTTGAGCGCTATGCTGGCTCGGGCGCGCGAGGACAGCAAGGTCCGCGCCGTGGTGCTTGCAGTCAACAGCGGCGGCGGAGGCATCACGACGTGCGACATCATGCACCGTGAGGTCCAGGCCTTCCGCGAGGAGACCGGCAAACCCGTCGTCGCGCTGATGGAGGATGTCGCGGCGTCCGGGGCCTTCTACGTGACCTGCGCCTCGGATGTGATCTATGCGCACCCCACGACTATCACCGGAAGCATCGGCGTCATGATGCCACTTTACAACGCCAGCGGGCTGATGCGGATGATCGGCGTCAGGGACCGTAGCCTTGTCACGGGGCCGTACAAGGACATGACCTCACTCACCGCCGAGAAGACCCAACAAGAGTGGGAGCGGGAGAAGGAACTGCTGGAGGGAGTGATCGGCCAGATGCACGAGCGGTTCGTGGAGGTCATTGCCGACGGCAGACCCGACCTTTCCGTGCAGCAAGTTCGCAGCCTTGCAGACGGCCGAATCTTCACCAGCAGCGATGCAGAAGCCGAGAAACTCATCGACGCCATAGGTTATCTGGACGACGCTGTGGAGAAGGCACGCACCATTGCCGGCGTCGGCGAGGTCCAGGTGGTGGAATACCGGCGGATGCCGAGCATCGCCGAGATGATTCTGGGTGCCGTGCGGGCACCTGAGCTGAAGGTTCAGGTGGGCGAGGGCCTGCCGGCCGCGGCGCGCAACCGGCCGTTGTACCGTTGGTCGCCCTGAGCAAACCGATAGGAAGAGGTTCCCTGAGGATATGCTGAAGGTCTATAACACGCTCGGACGCGAGCTGCAGGAGTTCAAACCGTTGCGCGAGGGCTTCGTGGGCATGTACGTCTGCGGCCCGACGGTCTACGGTCACAGCCACATCGGCCACGCCAAGAGCTACGTGAGCTTCGACGTCATCGTGCGCTACCTGCGCCACCGCGGCTACAGGGTCCGCTACGTGCAGAACATCACCGACGTGGGCCACCTGACCGACGATGCCGACATGGGCGAAGACAAAGTAGGGCAGAAGGCGCGCGAGCTCGGCATCGAGCCGATGGAGGTCGCCGAGAAGTTCACCCGCAGCTACTTCGAGGACATGGATGCCCTGAACGTGCTGCGTCCCGACATCAGCCCCCGGGCGAGCGGCCATATTGTCGAGCAGATCGAAATGATCAAGACGCTCCTCAGTAAGGGGCACGCCTACGAGGTAGAGGGCAACGTTTACTTCGACGTGCAGAGCTTTGAAGGCTACGGCAAGCTGAGCGGGCGGAGCCTGGAGGACATGATGGAAGGCGTGCGCGTGGAGGCGAGGGAGGAGAAGAAGAACCCCGCCGACTTCGCCCTCTGGAAGAAGGCCGAGGAAGGCCACATCATGCGCTGGCCGAGCCCATGGAGCGAGGGCTATCCCGGCTGGAACCTCGAGTGCGCCGTCATGTCGACACGCTACATCGGCAACACGCTCGATATCCACGGCGGCGGGATCGAGAACTCCTTCCCCCACCATGAGGACGAGATCGCCCAAGCCGAAGCGGCAAGCGGCAAGCCATTCTGCCGCTACTGGCTGCACAACAACATGGTGACCGTCAACGGTCAGAAGATGGGCAAGAGCCTCGGCAACTTCATCACCCTGAAGGATGCTTTCGCGGGCGAGCCGCCGCTGGAGAAGCCCGTGCGGCCGATGGTCATGCGCTACTTCATCCTCACCAGCCACTATCGCAGCCCGCTCGATTTCAGCGTGGAGGCACTTGACGCGGCTGAAAAAGGGCTGCGCCGTATTGAAAGCGCCGTCGGACGCGTGCGGCGGGCGCTGGCATCGGCCCCCGACGGCGAAGCGTCGGATGAGTTGGCGCAGCTTGTGCAACGGGCCAGGGAAGCCTTCCGTGAAGAGATGGACAGCGACTTCAACACTGCTGGTGCCATCGGAGAGCTAAGCACGCTGACCCGCGAGGTGAACCGGATCATGGACTCCGCTGAAAGCATCACCCGGGGCGGTCTGCAGGCTGTTGGCAAACTCTACGACGAGTTGGGCGGCGAGGTGCTCGGAGTAGTCACGGAGCAGACCGGGCACGCTTCCCGTGAGGGCGCAGGGCTGGAAAGCAGCCTCATCGAGGCGCTGCTGGACGTGCGACAGAGACTGCGTCAGGCGCAGCAGTACGAGCTGGCGGACGGCATCCGCGATCGGCTTGACGAGCTCGGCGTGGAAGTGAAGGACACACCTGAGGGCGCGGAGTGGGAAATCACATAGAAGGCAAGTCTGAATCCTGAAGGTGCGGCCCCAAAGCAACGGTGGAGCCGCCGCCGCCCCAACCATACCAGCGGGTCGAGCACGTAGGCGATGACCAGCGAGACCATGATGGACGTCGTGACGCTGCGAAGGATGCCGGCGAACACTATGATGGCGAAGCCGGTAAGTGCGACCATCCAAATCTTGAACCGTCGTCCCTGGTAGAAGAGCAAGGCGGAGGGCGACTGTGCATTCCTGGACATGGCGTGCTCCTCTCCTTAACTCCCTCTGAGCCCTGCTCATATAGCCAATCGGCGGCGCCGAAAGCAAACCGGCGGGCGTTGCGCGACGGCGGACACGCGGCTATAGTGGACAGGCCCGCGGAGGTAACCGCGCTACCGTCACTGACAACTGACAACTGACAACCAGCCATGACTCTAAGAGTCAGCATCGTCGGCGCGACCGCCTACACCAGCCAGGAGCTGATCAAGGTCCTCGCCCGCCACCCGGAGGTGAAGATCGTGCACCTGGGCGGGCGGCGAGAGGGCAACCCGCCCGTCTCCGAGGTCTTCACCCGGCTCAAAGGGGTCTGCGACCTGCCCGTGCTCGGTCTGGAACCTGAGGACGCCACGGAGCCTCCGGACATCGCGTTCTTCTGCCTGCCCCACGGGACCAGCGCGAGCTACGTGCGCGGCTACCTGGAGGCGGGTATCCGGTGCGTGGATTTCAGCGCCGACTACCGGCTCACCGACCTGGCCGTCTATGAGGAATGGTACGGCGAGCACGGCGACCCCCATAACCTGCCCCGGGCCGTCTACGGCGTGCCGGAGCTGTGGCGGGAGGAGATCGCCGGGGCTGACTTGGTCGCCAACCCCGGATGCTACCCTACCGGGGCTGTCATAGCGCTGACGCCGCTGATTCGCGCCGGCTGCGCCGACGCTTCCGACATCGTGGTGGACGCCAAGAGCGGGGTGAGCGGGCGGGGCAACAAGCCGAGCGAGGGCTCGATGTACTGCGAGTGCAACGAGGACGTGCGGGCCTACGCGGTGACCGGCCACCGCCACGAGCCGGAGATCGAGCAGTCGCTCAGCCGCGCCACCGGCCAGGCGGCCGGCGTCACCTTCATCCCCCACCTGGTGCCGATGGACCGCGGCATTCTGGCTACCTCGGTCGCCCGGCTGGCACGGCCGGCCGACGACGCCGAGCTGCAGGGCGTGCTGGAGGATGCCTACGCGGGGGAGCCCTTCGTTCGGGTGCGTACCGCCGCCGGCCAGCCGCGCACCAAGGACACCGCCTTCACCAATTACTGCGATGTCGCCGTGGCCGCCCGCAAGGGCAAGGTGATCGCCACCAGCGCCATCGATAACCTTATCAAGGGCGCCGCCGGCCAGGCCGTGCAGAACATGAACGTCATGTTTGGCCTGGAGGAGACCCTGGGGCTGCTGTGACGGCCTTTCACCATGAAGCACGCGAAAGGCACGAGGGACGGCGAAGGCGAGGCTAAGCACGACGACATCACGGCCACGACGAACGCCTCTGGTCTGGCATCCCCGTCTTAATGCTGCCGTGTCAACTGGGCCCAACGCGCCGGCAAGCTTCGTGCCCTTCGTGGTTACTGCTCGGTCTTCTTCCAGTAGACATCGGCGAAGCGGCCGCTGGCACCCTGGCGCATCTCGGGCGGCGTGGGCTTGCTGAGCATGCCGTAGAGTTCGGGCCGACGCGCGCGGATGTAACGCCGCCCGCCCGCCTGCTCGATCTTCTCCGGCGTGCATAGCCCGACGACCACGTCGTCAGCCAGCGCGTGCGACTCGGTCAATACCTCCCCGAAGGGATCGATGATCATCGCTCCGCCGGGCTTCACCGTGTCGGCGTCCATCCCGACAGGGTTGCTGAACACGGCGTAGATGCCGTTGTCGTAGGCGCGGGCCGGCAGCCAGTGCATCAGCCACGCTCGCCCCTTGGGCCCTCGGAACTCCATGCGGCAGCGCACTGGCTCGCGTTCGCGGTTCTGCCAGACCTCGGGCGCTATCTTCCCGCGTCCGGGCATGGGTGAGGGCAGGCCGCCCGTCACGTGCGGCATCAGGATGAGTTCGGCTCCCATCAGAGTTGTTATTCGCACATTCTCGATAACATTGTTGTCGTAGCAGATAAGTACACCAAACGTACAGTTGGCGTAACGGAAGACGGTGTAGGACTCGCCCGGCGACAGACAGTCGCTGATGAACGGATGCAGCTTGCTGTGACGGGCCAACACCCCGTCCGCGTCGACAACGACGTAGGAGTTGTAGAGCCGGTTGCGGCGCAACTCCAGCAGTCCCGCGCCGAGAGCAAGCCCAGTCTCGCGGGCGATGCCGGCCAGTGCATCGGTGGATGGTCCGGGGATGGGCTCGGCGAGTCCCTCTAACTCCTCACGGATGAGGCTCTCCATGAAGGTGTAGCCCCCGATGCAACACTCATGGAAGCAGACCAGCTCCGCCCCTTCGGCCGCCGCTCGGGAGCTCAGTTCACGCATGACCTCCACGTTGTAGTCCTTGTCGCCGTCACGCGCCTCGAACTGCGCCGTGCCGATCAGTATGTCTCGCACGTCGTACTCCGTGCTTTGTTTGAGCGGAGCCCTCAGGCGGCTTCCGGGCGAACCTGGTTACGTCCTCCGTTCTTGGCGGCGTAAAGGTGCTCGTCCGCCCGTCGAAATAGCGTTGCCGAGTCGTCCTTGCCCACTCGGAACTGAGCCACGCCGACGCTGATGGTCACGCGGATCAGACGATTCTGGGCCCCACGGAATCGCTGCTCCTCGACCGTCGCCCGCAGCCGCTCCGCAATGCCGAGGGCCTGGCTCAGGCCGGTGCGCGGCAGCAGCACTGTGATCTCCTCCCCGCCGTAGCGGTAGGCCGTGTCATACTTGCGCAGCCGGTCGCGGATGCGCCGTGCCAGCCGCTGCAGCACCAGATCACCCGTATCGTGTCCGTAACGATCGTTGATCTTCTTGAAGTGATCGATGTCGAGCACCACCAACGAGAATGGTTCGCCGACTCGTGTGGCGTAGTCGATGGCCGACTCGATCTGCGTGTTGAAGTGGCTGCGTGAGTACAGCCGCGTCAGCCCGTCCACCACGGCTTGCGTGTGCAGGTACTTCGTCTTGACCGCAAGGCTGATGTGGTGCGCTATCTCAAGAAGCGAGCGCCGGCGCAGGCGGTTGAACTCCTCTGTCTGAACGTCGGCGCGGCGTGAGTCCGTCGGAAATACCAGGAACAGCACGCCGAGAGTGCGCTCCTCAAAGCGCATCGGGACGATGGCCTGGAGTTCCCCCTCGTGAATGCGACACACGATGCTGTGGCTCTCAAACTCGCTCAGATCGAGCTGTGGTATATCCTGCCGTTCGGCCTTCGCACCGTCCAGGTACTTGCCAGCGGCATACTGGCCGAACGCCTCAATGCGGTCCCTGTCCTCGTCGACCAGGAATATGGTGGACTCCGTGGGCTCGAGCAGGCCGTGGACCAGCTCCAATGTCTTCTCGGCAATGATCCTGAAATCGCTCTCCTGGTTTACGACGGTGGCGACTTCCCGGAGGGTGGACAGCTCGTCGAGGCGCTGCTGCTGATCCTGGCGCTTGCGCTCCAGATCGTCGGCGCGCCGTTGAAGCAGTCGCGACTGGCGCCTAAATTGCTCAAGTCGTCGCTTGCGAAGCGCCAGGATGCTCGTCGCAATCAGGCCGTAGAGACCGGCCAGCGCCCCGAAGAGGGCCGGAACCCCCAGCGCCAGGCGCACGCTCAGCATCTCCGTATCAAAAGGCGGACGGCGCAGCAGGAGCTGAGCGCTCAGTGCCAGGCACGATCCGGCGGCGAGCAGGCAAATGTAGGCCCACACGTTGCCGAACAGCAACCGAAGCAGCGAGGGCCGTCTGCCCGCCATGGGAACTTGTCTCCAGCGAAGAAGGGCATTGCACACATGCAGCGTAGGCCAACAGGCAGCCACAAATCAAGCGTTCAGTGCTCACCTGGAGGCAGATGCAGGGCGCAGGCTGAGCGCCCTGACGCAGCCCGCGCCCGGCCGGACGCAAGAACGCAAAGATCGAAGCTCAGGGCCGCCAGCCGAGCGAGCACGCCGACCTGGCCCTCAGGGTGTTTGAACTATCAGAGGCCTTTTCATAGACCTGGGATACGGCGGATGTGGCAGAGAAGCACTGGGTGTTCGAAATCCTTTGTTTGAACTACCGGCTGGACGGCGTAACTCTTTGCCCTGTATGGAGAAAGCCCTTCGACATGCTCGCCGAAGGGCTGCTCATGCAAGATGGTCGGGGCGGCGGGATTCGAACCCGCGACTTCGTGCTCCCAAAGCACGCGCGCT
>CAYQXJ010000032.1:0-9536 GCA_964421565.1 uncultured candidatus Brocadiaceae bacterium | reverse complement strand
TGAAACAATCAACCGCATGACTACATTCGTCCGCGGCATGGTCGCTCCCCGCGCGGGAGCGTGGATTGAAACCTGTGTCACCCAGCGGCTACGGTCGCCTCGGACCTCTGTCGCTCCCCGCGCGGGAGCGTGGATTGAAACGTACTGGGGATGCTCCCCTGGTCGCGGAGGTAGGGTCGCTCCCCGCGCGGGAGCGTGGATTGAAACGCCCGAGGATCGGCCGAGGAGCGATCCGGCCGGTGTCGCTCCCCGCGCGGGAGCGTGGATTGAAACAGATACTGAGACTGTCCCCCATAGCAAAACTGAGTCGCTCCCCGCGCGGGAGCGTGGATTGAAACAAGCAGACTCGTGGTAAGGATAACGTTCAGTTCCGTCGCTCCCCGCGCGGGAGCGTGGATTGAAACCATGTAATCGAAGCACAATACTTAGATGATGAAGGGTCGCTCCCCGCGCGGGAGCGTGGATTGAAACTCATCGGCCGTAAGAACTTCTTCGCCGCCTGTTGGGTCGCTCCCCGCGCGGGAGCGTGGATTGAAACCAGTTCCAGCAATATCAAGCTTCGGAGATATTCGAGTCGCTCCCCGCGCGGGAGCGTGGATTGAAACCGCAAACCTTGCTGCCGCCGACGGTGAAGTTGCCATGGTCGCTCCCCGCGCGGGAGCGTGGATTGAAACCCCTATGAAGACGTTACGCCAAGTAATCGGAGCATGTCGCTCCCCGCGCGGGAGCGTGGATTGAAACTCGCGATATGTTGATACGCTGGGCGAAGTGAATGAGTCGCTCCCCGCGCGGGAGCGTGGATTGAAACATATCATGGTAATACTGCAACGTGTGCAGGGTTCGGTCGCTCCCCGCGCGGGAGCGTGGATTGAAACAGAGCAAGGGCACGACATAGATCCTTGCGGCCCATGTCGCTCCCCGCGCGGGAGCGTGGATTGAAACCTCAGGGAACATCCCTATCAACTTCCGCCTATTGGTCGCTCCCCGCGCGGGAGCGTGGATTGAAACTCCTCGATGCGCGCGGCCTGTTCTGGCGTCAGCAGGTCGCTCCCCGCGCGGGAGCGTGGATTGAAACGCTATTGCTGCCTGGGCTATCCGCAAGCACCTCGGGTCGCTCCCCGCGCGGGAGCGTGGATTGAAACATTGCGGCGGGGGACACCGTGCGAGTTGGCGAAATGTCGCTCCCCGCGCGGGAGCGTGGATTGAAACATCGACCTATTCCGGGGGCTGCTCGACACCTGGGAGGTCGCTCCCCGCGCGGGAGCGTGGATTGAAACGTTGGTCAGCTCGCCGGTATCGTCCCGATGCTTTAGTCGCTCCCCGCGCGGGAGCGTGGATTGAAACTCGCACAGTACGAGCTTTTGCAACTGGTGCATGCTGTCGCTCCCCGCGCGGGAGCGTGGATTGAAACGACAACGACGCCGCCCGAAGGTATGGCCTCGATGTTCGTCGCTCCCCGCGCGGGAGCGTGGATTGAAACATCATCGCGGGCGGTCGCACTATCAGCCTCGACCGTCGCTCCCCGCGCGGGAGCGTGGATTGAAACAATCTCTCCGTCTCGCCGTTGCCGTTCAGGTGGCGATGCACCGCTTCACGCGTGCTGGGGATGTGCCGCCGGTCCATGACCTTTCCGCTTTCATCCATCACAGTGACGTGCGAACTGTCGGTGTGCACGTCGAGCCCCGCATACAGCATCTTGCGCACCTCCCGGCTGAAGGAATCGGTCCCCGCTCAGTATGGGCGGAGGCTCACGGTGCAAAAGCGTTTTCATCGTACCTTTCAGGTAGCCTCAGGCGTATTCGATCAGGTTCAGCTCCGGGCTGTAGGGCGCCAGCCACCAAGGCTCCAGCCGGCCGGCGTGCTCGCCTAGGAAGCGCTCCACCTTCCGGGCCCGCTTGTGGACATAGCCGAGGCTCTTCAAGGGCCGGCTCATGTGGCCGACGCTGATGGTCACCCCGGTATAGATGCACAGCCGGGGGAGCGTCCAGCGGTTGAACGGCAGCCCCAGCTGGCGGGCCGCGGTCTCCAGGGTCTCTTTAAGCACCCGGCGGTAGTGCTCGTCGACCTTCGGCGGACGGCCCGAGCGGGGCCTGGTCTTCAGTCCCTCCAGACCCTCGGCCTCGTAGCGGTCGAACCAGTGTCTGACCGACCAGCGCGTGCAGTCCAGGGCCTCGGCGATCTTCGGCACCGGCCAGCCCTTGCCCGAGAGACGAACCGCCCGGGCGCGCCGCACCTCGGCGGGATCGTCCTATTGTTTCAGCACCGGCGGCAATAGCCGCTCTCGGTCACAAAACGGGTGTGGATCGGCTCGATGGGCGGGATGTCGCTCTGGATTTGCTCGTGGTGCTTTGTGTCCTCGATCGGCCCGCCGCACTCCGGGCAGCAGTCCAGGGGCACCACGACGGTCCGGAGCAGGGATTCGGGCGGCGGCTCGCGCCTCTTGAACGGTCCCTCGCCCTTCTTGCGCCCCGGGCTGCCCTTCGGTTTCGCCGAAGCGTCCTTGCCGGGGCGTGCGAACGGGTGAGCCTGGCGCTTGCTCTGGCGCATGGCCTGTTCCAGCCGCTCGATGCGCCGGCGCAGGGACCGGTTCTCTGCCTTCAGTTCACGGAGTTGTTTGCAGTTTTGGCACTTGTCCGGGCGTTCCATATCGACTTCCGAGAATACTGACCCGCCGCAGGCCGCGTCAAGCCCGGCCTCGGCGGCGCGGCGTGCGAAAGCACTCGTAGCCATCAGAAGCGCCTCAGAGAGGGTTTCGCGCCGACCCGTCCCGCCGCGAGGCAACGAATCCTCCCGCACAAAAACCCCTTGATAGAGGCCCCGTTCGCCCTTACAATCACCCGCATCAACGCTGGACGGTAAACACGTACAACCTTGAACTTTGAATGTGGATACGAGATTGTGCGTTCCTTTCAGCGTTCGATAATGTAGTAGAATACGTCCGGGCGGAGCTCTATGCTCTCCGCGCCGGTGAAGCTACCGGTCGGGTAGCCGTTGGGGTCCAGGGTGGTGACCTTTGCGTCGGCAGCCCCGGGGATGTCGAAGGCCACGGTGCCCTGCAGGTTACGCACGACGATGGGGGCGTTGCCCATGGCCTGGATGGTGCGCTTGCCAGTCTGCGGGGTGGCGGTGTAGCCGTTGTTCTTGGCTTCGCTCATGACCTGCAGGAGGATCTTCTCGGACTCCGCCAGGGGCTTCTCGTCCATGGCCACGGCCAGGAAGCAGCCGAAGGGCAGATCGCTCTCAATGGTCATGTCGGGCAGCGTGATCACGCCGGCATCGCCCAGGAAGCCAGCGGCGCCCTGCCCGCCCGGAGCCTCCAGGCGGAGCAGCCCGCGGGCGATGTCCCAGTGGTACTGTCCGGTGCTGGAGCGCATGCCGCGCTCGTCGCCGGCAATCAGCTCATTGAGCTTCGGGTCCACCTCCAGCTTGTGCTCGGCGTCGGGCAGGAAGTCGATGCCGATCTTGCCGATCAGAAACGCGCGCGGGTCGAAACCGAACTGGCTCTGCAGACCGGCGCTGGCCTCGTTGGCCTCTGCGACGCTGGTGCCCATGAAGGCGGCGCCGACGTCGTCGATGAACATGGGCGGCTCTATGCGCGTGCCTTCCAGGTTATACATGCTCTCGTGGTCGATGGTCTCGCGCGCCAGGAAGCGTCCTTCCTCCAGTACGCCGCTGCGGTAGAGCATGGCGGTGGCCGGCCACTGCCCGGCGACGGTTGGGGTGAGCACGTCGAAGAAGTCGTTGCCCACGGTGGACTTCCACCCGGCCACGGTGCTGAGCGCGAAGAACGAGACCTGGTCGTAGCCCAGCTCTCGGCCGAAGACGGCCACCGTCACCGGCAGCTCGCCGTGGTAGCGGTTGGGCAGCATGTAGGAGAACTCGGTATTGACGGTCGGGCGGTTGTTGTTGTGGATGCGGTGCATGACGGACTGCAGGCTGGCCTGGGGGTTGCCCTTCGGGTCCATCAGGCGCAGCACGCTGCGGTCGTAGTAGGTGGTTCCTTCGCCGGCGGACCAGCCCGTACCGGTATCCATGGCACCTTTGTAATGTCCATGGTAGTCGGTCACGTCCAGCGGGAGCTGCGCCAGGCGCACCAGGCCGGTCATAACCTTTGGGTCGGCCACGGCGAAACTGGTGGAGTTCAGGATGCCGTCGTAGCCCAGCTCGCCCTCCAGGAAATCGCTCATCTCGGTGTAGAACGAGCGCTGCACGTGGACGAGGAACTCATTCTGGTCCCGCGCGCGTTTATCGTTGCGGCGGCCCCGGGCCTCTTCGGTCAGCAGCCAGGCCGTGTAGAGCGCCACGCGGCCCTCATCCGGGGCGTCGCGCTTCATTTTGGGGCCGTCCGGGCCCCAGGCATCGAACGCTTTTTCGATGGTGCCGTAGCGCGCCTTGAGCCAGTCGCCGAACTGCGATTCCAGCTCGCGCAGGTAGCGCTCGGGCAGGATTCTCTCGGGGTTGAACGTATAGAACCAGAAGTTGTCCTCGTTCACCAGCTCGAAGGTAACCACCACCGGGTCCTCGGCCAGGCGGGTGCCGGTGTAGGGGTTCTCGCGCGTGAGTATTGCGCGGAACCAGTCCTTCATTACCTCCTGGTAGGGGTCGTGGAAGAAGTGCAGCGTGAACGGACGGCCGTTCTTGACCTTCTCGTAGCCGGGGAATTTCTTCGACTGGCTCAGATTGACCCAGTGCTGGAAATAGGGGCTGATGGAGACGTAGATGCCGTTCTCCTTGAGCTTCGCGATGAAGTAGAAGGCGTTGTCCACCTTCCGGGGGTCCACGTCGGTGGCCTCGGGGCCGCTGCCGTAGGCCCAGAGCCCGTGCAGGCGCACGCAGTTGATGCCGCGCTTGGCCAGGAACTTCACCAGCGAGTCCATCACCGGCCGGGGCATCTGCGGGATGGCCATTCCGCTGTTGACCGACCAGAGCCGCACCACCTCGCCGCCCTTCTCATACGTGAACGTCTCGCCGGAGCGCACGATGCGGCCCAGGCGGTCGATGTCCTCGGCCGCCATACCGGAAAGATCGAGCATGGCATCGTCTCTGTAGCGGTCCACGTCCGGCTCGAACGCGAACCATCCCTCCGGCGCCGTGCCATACTTCTGGCCCGGTTTCAGGTCGCCCCGAGGCAGGTAGGGTATGGCGCTCAGCAGGAAGGCGTCCAGCGCGATATAGCCGTTGCGCGACTCCATCGTCTCGATGCGCAGTTGATGCCTGCCGGCCTCCAGCTCTACCTGGCCGGCCAGATACCAGGAGGCGGACTGGAACCGGCGCATGACCACCGAGTCCACGGCCCGCTCCTTGTGGTGCAGCTCGTGCCAGTCGCCGCCGTCGACGCGCCAGCGCAGGTTGGCGTGGGAGCCGAGTTTGCGGACGAAGAACGAGTATTCGCCGTCCTCGGGCACCTCCAGGACGTACTCGGCGAACTTGCCGGGCACGTACTGCTCGCTGTCGTCGCCGATCCAGGTGCCGCCGCTTATGACCTTCTTCTCGTGCGGCTTGCGGGGGGCGAAGGCGAAGTTCTCATCCAGGTTCGTCTGGACGGCGTCCTCGGCCTCCCACCAGACCCATCCGTCGCCGGTGGTCTGCTCGGCGCGGGCGGTCCCGCCGCAGGTCCAGGCAAGCAAAGCAACAGCAACAATCGTCAGTGTGCGCATGGTCATCGGTTTTGTCCTCTTGTACGTGTTTACCGTCCAGCGTTGATGCGGGTGATTGTAAGGGCGAACGGGGCCTCTATCAAGGGGTTTTTGTGCGGGAGGATTCGTTGCCTCGCGGCGGGACGGGTCGGCGCGAAACCCTCTCTGAGGCGCTTCTGATGGCTACGAGTGCTTTCGCACGCCGCGCCGCCGAGGCCGGGCTTGACGCGGCCTGCGGCGGGTCAGTATTCTCGGAAGTCGATATGGAACGCCCGGACAAGTGCCAAAACTGCAAACAACTCCGTGAACTGAAGGCGGAGAACCGGTCCCTGCGCCGCCACGCCGTTCGCCTTCGGAACGTTGCCTCCGCCGCTGACGTTCTTGGAGCGTGTCAATAGTTGCTCGTGGCCTTCCGCTATGGTGAAGAAGAACCCGCCGTCGCGGCTGTCCTGGAAGTCCGCCACCATCGTGTCCGCCAGGCGCTGCGCCGCCGCGAGCCACCGGGCGTTGCCGGTCGCGCGGTAAAGCTCAATCAAGCCCGTGGCAAGGTAGGCGTGGTCAGCAACTCGGCCTTGCCGCCGCGATATGGTCGCAGCAACCGCCCATCGCGGCACATCGCGTCCAGCACGAACGCCGCAGTTTCCTCATAGCCGCATCCTTAGTCGTTGAAGCCCCGTGGTCGTTTCGTACTCGAAACCAATCGCACGGCATCCCGCAACAGCCCATCCGCCAGCGGTGGCCGGCTCTTACCGCCCGTTCGACTGCTGCGACGGGGTCGTTGAACTCCGTCCGTAGATGTCCGTGTCGGGATGGAATGCCGCCCAGGCAAACCAAAAGGTGTGGACGACCCTGGCTTCCGCCGGGGCATCCTCCACAACAATCCCGCGCGTAGCCGCGTTCACGCGCAAGACCACGCGAGCGCCGGCGACGGTGTCCACTATGCGCCCCGCGTCGGCTTGAGCTATCCGCTCGAGCGGGTAGGCTCTGGCAGCGGTCCCGATCTGGACCCCGACTACCGCCGTCTTTCGGGGCAGCCGGTTGTCGGACCGCACAATGGGGAACATCAGTCTGTCGGTGCGGAAGTAGGCGGCGTACGGATTGCGCCGATAGTCGCGGGCGTAACCGGTCTCAAACGTGATCACCGTGCCCTCGGGATGATCTTCCCTCCATGCTTCGAACGGACGCATTTGCCAGGGCAAGTGCTTGAGCGATTGTCCCGCGTAGGGCCCGCTCAGTGCTTTCAGCCCCACTTGCGACCAGAGGGACTGATGCGTCCGGTCGTAAGGAATCACGTTGGAGTTATGGAGCAGACCGCTAACCCCGAAGGTTAGCGTCTGCCCGTCGATCCGCCGATCCACCACGCTGACCGAATCGCATAATGGACAATAGATCACGGCGATCGGCACGCCCCCGAGTTCGTCATTGATAATCTCGTGCCAGTTGAGGACATTGATCGGGTAGGCGCGGGCCTGTTCGCCCAGAGTCACGCCGACCACCCGATCCCCCGGTCTGAGGAACTCGGCCTTGGCGGCAGCTACGGCGTGGGGGTTGACAAGCGCCGGGATTCCGTCCTTCGGCGGGCCGCCTCGAAGGATCTGTTCCGGCGGCACCATGAGGTCGCTGGTATCGAACGGCTCCAAGGCCGTTGCCCCGGAATCAGATTCTGGGGCGCCGTCGCCTCCGGAGGCCGAAAGCTGGCCGGACCGTTGCAGTTGTTCATTCGGGCTAATCAGCAGCGCCCCCGCCACGAGCACGACCGCTGCAATCGCGAGCGTCCATGACGCAAGAGACGCCACCCGAGTTGGCCCTTCCATCATTCCACTCCCCTCTCAGCCATGTTGGACGTCTGCCCCGCGCTATTCCACGGCGTCCGCGGCCGCCGCCAGCACTTCCTCCGGCTCCAGGCGTACTTTGTAGTCCGGGTTCGAATACGCAAACTTGATCACGCCGTCCGTGCCGACCACGAAGACCGAGGGGACGGGGAGCAGGTGGTGCGTCTCGCCGGACGCCGCCTCCAGGTCAATCCCATATCCCTTGTATGTCTCCAGCGTCGCATCGTCCACCCTGAACGCGATGCGGAAGGCGCGCGCCGCTTCCATCCTGGCGTCCGAGAGCAGTCGGTAGTGGAATCCGAACTTGTCCCGCGTCTCCTCCACCTCGCCCGGTCGGTCCGCGCTGATGGCGAGCACCTGGTAGCCCAACTGAAGGAGGTCAGGTTCGATGGTGGCCAATGCGCCCAGGTGCGTATTGCAGTACGGACACCACCCTCCGCGGTAGAAGATGATGACGGAGCGTTGGCGCGAGACGAGCCGGGAGAGATTCAAAGCACGTCCGTCCAGGTCGGTTACCTCAACCGAGGGAACGCGGTCTCCGGCCTTGAGGGGACGGGTCTCCTCAGCCGAAGCCGCTGGTTCCGGCAGTGCGCGCGGTGTCTTCCGATCAGTTGTCACGGTGATTTCCTCTTGGTCAGAACAAGCGGTCAGCATCGCTGCTATCAGGACGACGGTCCCAGCCAGTGTAAGTTTGGTGGACACGTATGCCTCCTGCTATCGTCGCCAGGACATCAGGCGCTCGGGTAAGGCTTTCCAAAACGGTGTCAGCCGCGTGCGGTTGTACTCGTCGCCAACCTCCATCAGGTGGGCCGCGATCTCCTGCCCCACGTCAGTGGAGAAGGGGGAAAGCCTCCTCCCGCGCGCTACACATCGATTCATCATCCCCCTGCGCGGCAACTGCGGACAGCCGTCCGCTCAGCAAAGCTAACCCCAGCAGCCCGACGCATGCGAACAAAATCCTACGTGCGTTTCTCATGGTCTGCCCCCCTGGCTGTAGAGACGAAAGGCCGGCCCCCGGCTGGCCTGCGCGCCCGTCGGCGGAAACAGTTCGATGGGGCAACGCAGTGGTCCCCATGCGGACGTTCCGGCAACGGTCCTGGTGCGATCGGCGGTCCAGTGCCCCCCGGGCCGCCCCTTTTTTAGTTGGACAGGTCATCCTTCGCGACACGCGCTGCGTGTCCGTGACGGTCCTTGACCTGGTAGCGTCACGTCCCCTATACTATCGGTCAACCGACCGGTCGGTCAAGAACAATCGGGAGATCTTTTCGCCAATGGCGCGAGAAGTTGACACCAAGGAACGAATACTTGATGAGGCGGCGCGCCTTGTCCGGCTCAGAGGGTTCAGCGCGACAAGCGTCAGGGAGTTGCTGAACGCCGTCGGCCTGAAGAAGGGAAGTCTGTACTTCCACTTCACGAGCAAGCGTGAACTGGGCCTTGCCGTTCTGGAACGCGCGCGCCGGCAGTTCGCGGAGTTCCGCCAGGCTGCGCTCGAAGGGGACACGCCGAAGACGCGCCTGCACCATTTCTTCGACGCGGCCCTCACCGCCCACCGCAACAGCGGCTTCGTGGGAGGCTGTCTCTGGGGCAACACCGCCCTGGAGATGAGCGATATGGACCCGGAGTACGCCTCATTCGTGGCCGATGTCTTTGACGACTGGGTTGCGGACATCGAACCCGTGATTTCTAACGGTCAGGCGCAAGGCCAGTTCCGCACAGACGTGCCCGCCCCCCACCTAGCCCGTCACGTGGTCGCCGCCGTCGAGGGCGGGATCATGCTCTCACGGCTCACCAAGGACGAGGGGCCGCTGAAAGACTGCTTCGGCTCCCTGAAGACGCTGCTCGAGCCGCCCTCGACTCGGAGGACGGATTGACCGGTCCCATGGCGGCCCACACATCAAAGCAAGGTGAACGCCATGAAGGTCCTGGCAATCTCGGGAAGCCCGCGTCGCGGGTCGACTATCGACCAACTCGTGCAGGAAGTCCTGAACGGTGTCGGTTGTGACGCGAAGTTCGTGTCCCTGGCTGACCAGGGCCGGCTCTCGTTGGCGCTTCGCTGGGTGGAGCGGAC
>CAYQXJ010000031.1:0-12031 GCA_964421565.1 uncultured candidatus Brocadiaceae bacterium | reverse complement strand
TCTCTCCTCAGAAGGATAAGGTGTTTGCCACTGTCTACAGAATCCTTCGCAATGGCGGCAAGGTAATCATTAGAGACAGGCTTGCCTCAACAGAGTTGCCTGCGGATATAAGGGCAAATAGGCATAAATGGGCAGCGTGTATTGGTGGCGCTATCACACTGGAGGAATACTTGGAAAAGATGAATCAGGCGGGGTTTATCGATATCAAGGTTGTAAAGACAGATAAACTGTCCGACAAGTCGCCGGTGTATTGTGGGCACATTATCGCATCCAAGTAGGAGTTTCAGATGGATCACGACACGCTTGCTGTTAGCAACCGGAAAATGACCAACGTCTTCGAGCGCTACCTGACAGTGTGGGTGTTCCTCTGCATCATCGGCGGCATCGTGTTGGGCAAACTGGCCCCTGGGTTGGCGGAGTCGCTCGACGGCATGGCCATTTACGTCAACAAGGCGCCGGTCGTCTCCATGCCGATCGCCATCTGCCTCTTCCTGATGATGTATCCGATCATGGTGAAGATCGACTTCAGGTCGGTCATCAAGGCCGGCAAAAGCGGGAAACCGGTGTTCCTGACCCTGTTCGTGAACTGGTGCATCAAGCCGTTTACCATGTATGGCATTGCGCTGCTGTTCCTGGGGGTCCTGTTCCGCGGGCTTATCGGAGCGGAGGCAACCGACCTTGTCAAGATGCCCTTCGGTCTCGACCTGGCCGTGGGCGCCACGCACGGCGCGGGAACCGTGATCATGCACGAAGGCGTCAAGATGTTGGAAATACCTCTCTGGCGCAGCTATTTCGCGGGCGCCATCCTCCTTGGCATCGCGCCGTGTACGGCCATGGTGCTGGTGTGGGGTTACCTGGCGCGCGGGAATGACGGCCTGACTCTGGTCATGGTCGCCATCAACTCGCTGACGATGCTGGTGCTCTACGGCGTCCTGGGCGGATTCCTTCTCGGCGTGGGTAAGCTGCCGGTTCCCTGGCAGGCCCTGGCGCTTTCGATCGGCATCTACGTAGCGCTCCCGCTCGTGGCCGGATACCTGTCGCGCAAATGGATCGTGCGAACAAAGGGGCTGGAGTGGTTCGAGGAGAAGTTCCTCCACGTCCTCACGCCGATCACCATCATCGCCCTGCTGGTGACGCTGGTGCTGCTGTTCAGCTTCAAGGGCGACGTGATCCTCTCGAACCCGCTGACGATCCTCTGGATCGCCGTGCCGCTCTTCATCCAGACCTGCCTGATCTTCGTCATCGGCTACCTTCTCGCGAAGTGGCTGAAGTTGAGGTACGAGGACGCCGCGCCCGCCGCCATGATCGGCGCCAGCAACCACTTCGAGGTGGCCATCGCGACGGCCACGATGCTGTTCGGCCTCTCCTCAGGGGCGGCGCTGGCGACGGTGGTGGGCGTGCTGATCGAGGTGCCCGTCATGCTCATGCTGGTGAAGATCTGCCTGCGCACGCAGAGGTGGTTCCCGGCAAAGGAAGCCTGAAACGGAAGGAGAACAAACATGTTCAGTAAGATGCTTGTAGCCACGGACCTGTCGGAAGCATCGGAGCGGGTGATCTGCACCCTGGGCGGCCTCCAGGCGCTCGGCACGAGCGAGGCGCTGCTCATACACTGCTTCAATATCCGCGATGTGGGCACCCTGGCCCACAGGTTGATGGAGCTGGCAGCCCCATCCTTCGAGAAACAAAGGGAGATGCTGGAAGAGCAAGGATTCGATGTGACCGCGAAGATGGTTCTCGGGCTGCCGCAGATCGAGATCAACCGCCAGGCTGATGAGCACGACTGCTCTCTGATCGTCGTCGGCTCCCATGGGCAGACGATGGCCGGCGAGATCATGCTGGGCGGCGTTGCGAGCGCCGTGATTCACAGCGCCACCCGACCGGTGCTGCTCGTTCGGCTACGACTGAAGGAAGAAAACGGCCGCACTGTCTGCGCGGAGTCCACATGTAACCCGCTGGAACACATCCTGTTTCCGACCGACTTCTCGGACAACGCCGAGCATGCGTTCTCCTACGTCGAGAAGATTGCGGAGTGCGGGGCCCAGCAGATCACCCTGCTTCACGTGCAAGACAAGAACAAGATCGACCGGCATCTCAAGGATCGGCTTGAGGAGTTCAACCGAATCGACACCGAACGCCTGCAACGCCTCAAGGAAGAACTGGCTAAACGTGGCGTAAAGAACGTTCGAATCGCTCTTCCGTACGGGTCTCCCAAGAAGGAGATCATTGATCGTACGAAACAGGACGACGTATCACTGGTGGCGATGGGCAGCCAGGGGCGGGGCTACCTGGAGGAACTGCTCCTCGGCAGCGTCAGTCACGCCGTGGCCAGGCATTCCGAAGTACCCGTGCTGCTGATCCCGGCCATTCGTTAATGCTCTGAGTACGGCCTGCCTGAGTTGCCAAAGCTCGACTACGAGGACGCCACGCCCTCGGCGATGATCGGGGCGTCCAACCATTTCGAGGTCGCCATCGCAGCGTCCGTTATGCTCTTCGGCCTGCAGTCCGGGGCGGCGCTGGGCACGGTCGTGGGCGCCCTGTTGGAGGTGCCGGCCATGCTCATGCTGGTGAAGATCTGCCTGCGCACGCAGGGCTGGTTCCCGGCGAGCCACCCGGTCCGCTCAGCATAGAGCCGCACCGCACGAGGGCCCGGCGCCCCACAGGGGCGGCGGGACTGGTGTGCTCCCCGAAATATGATATAGGTGCTGTGAGAGAGTCTCGGAGGTATACTCTCGACCAAGGAGGCTCTCATGAAGGGAAAGAAGCACACGCCGCAGCAGATAATCCGTAAGCTCAGGGGTGGCGAGGCGGACCTGCCTCCGGCCCTCGCGTCCTTCGTCGATAGCCTTGCTCGCTGACCAGAGGGCCTGTATCATGACGCCTCGGAGAAGTGGCTCGGGTGTGCGACGCGCGCTCAAAAGAGGCGGCAATGGAAAAACTCGCAGATGTCTGGCGGCTGGCGCTGGATTACGAGCATGAAGCGATCGGGCGCTCATGCATCGTGCACGCCGACTGCTTCGAGTGGCTGAGCCGCCTTCCTGTGGACAGCCTCCATGCCGTCGTGACTGACCCCCCCTATGGCGTCAAGGAATACGAAGCCGAGCAGCTTGAGAAGAGGGAGAATGGCAACGGAGGCATCTGGCGCATCCCCCCATCCTTCGACGGGAATGAAAGGTCACCCCTGCCGCGGTTCACAGCGCTTACCCCCAAGGACCTGAAGAAGCTGCAACGCTTTTTCAAAGAGTGGGGTGGCCTGGTGTGCGGGGCCCTCCGTCCAGGGGGACATCTGTTGATAGCGAGCAACGCCTATATATCGCACCAGGTGTTTCCTTCGCTGGTCGCTGGCGGGTTGGAGTTCCGAGGGGAGGTTATCCGCCTGGTTCGCACGCTGCGGGGAGGGGACAGGCCGAAGAACGCGGAGGACGAGTTCCCCGACGTGGTGAGCATGCCCCGGGGATGTTACGAGCCCTGGGGCGTGTTTCGAAAGCCCATCCCCCGAGACATGCGCGTAAGCGACTGTCTGAGGGAATACCAGACGGGCGGGTTGCGACGTCTCCCCAACGGTAACCCTTTCGAGGACGTGATCCCGAGCGAGCGGACCCCGCGCGAAGAAAGGGAGATCGCCGACCATCCGAGCCTGAAGCCGCAATCATTTCTGCGTCGCCTGGTTTATGCCTCTCTCCCGCTCGGAGAAGGGGTCATTGCTGACCCCTTCATGGGCTCGGGGTCAACGGTTGCGGCGGCGGAAGCGGCGGGTCTTTCCTGCGTGGGGGTTGAGCGTTACAGGGATTACTACGAGATGGCGAGGACAGCTATTCCACAACTTGTCAAAGTGAAGACGGACTTCCCGGTTCGACAGACGAGTCTATTCTCCGCCTGAGAGGTCAGACACCTCGTAAATCCAGTTCGCCATCATCTTGTCAGAACCAGACTTGAGCACGCTGGCAGTGATGGTTCGGCGACTCGTTTCCGATCTCCCGGCGAAGCTCCAGTCCTCCTTCGTGAGCTGAGCTCCGTACACCGCCAGGAACCGAAAAGGCTTCGGCCCGATGCCTTCGTATTCGTCGCGGGGGCGGTTGCTGTCATAGACGAAGACCATCAACCAGGCGTTCTCGGGATTGTGGCCCTGCCATCCCTGCAGATAGTGGGATGCTTTTACCTCGATGCCTTCATCCGCGTACTGGGCGGCATCGTCGTCGTACTTGCCAGCGGGAAGTAGGTCAGGATGCCCGTTGTGGAACCGGTTCCTGGCCAACCCGTCACAGTACTTCGGGATACGCGCGTGCATGAACTCGCCGACCATGGAGCTGAAGTTCGCCGGCATCAGCATCGTCTCGATGCGGGCGAGCCCCTTCTCGTGGAGCTGAGGGTCAACGAAACCCAGGAACTCTACGAAGTCCGTCATCGCGCGTCGAACATGCCCGACCGTACAACCGTAGGGCAGCATGGCGTCCGGATTGAACCAGTCGTCATTGACCGACTGTGGCCTGCAGGCAGCTGCCTCGGCGTCGTTTACCATGTATCCTCCTGCGGCGCTTCCGAAAGAAATTCCTGATTATATGCGCGCCGCAGGGCGCTGTCTATGTCGGGGGCAAGCTGCGTCGCATAGGCGATGTGGGCGGGTGCCGGCCAGCGGATAGATGCTTCGCCGGTCAGTCAGTGTTCTTGTCGGCACCCGGCACGCCGTGGGCGCTTCGGGATGCACGCTGCTGAGGTGAGTCGAGAGCCCGGCACGCCGGGCAGGTGGAAGGGAGCGCAGAAGGAACGTAAGTGCTTGCAAGGATATGAGTTGCGCAGGTTCGACTGGACTGGGGAAGATCTGGCGGAAACGGGCGCGGGCTAAGTTGTAACCCTTGACCAGACAAAGCCTTAGAACTACAGAATGTCAGCTTCCCAGCTGGACGTCGCGGGTTCGAATCCCGTCGCCCGCTCCACCGTCATGTACGGACAGGAGCGGACAGCAGTGCCCTATAGCGGCCACGGGGCGAGAGTTCTGACTTCCCCCGCCGAGCCCCTATTCCCGCCTATCTGGCCACGAGACGACAAAAGCGGACACGAGTGGACAGGAGTTGGGGAAGATTTGGGTGAAACAGCGGATGAGGATCTGGATGAAGTGGGCGGCGCTTGTCCGCCGTGGTTGCCGGTCTTTGTTTGGAGCGCAAGTAACACTTGTCACAGGCAGGTTGGCTATGCGTCACGGCTGAGCATTACGCCATTACTCAAAGCCGCGGCTGGAGGACAGCGGGGTGTAAACTTCCCTTCCAGCGTCCCCAGCATCACTGGTTCCGCTACGTTGGGGGCACTCACTGACGCATCAGTGGAGGGCATCAAGCGGCACGGTGCCGCGCCCCCAAGCTCGCTCACCACACGTCCCTCAGACTGCAAGACCTGAAGCAACGGCAGGAACGGTGAAGGGCAGGGAAAGCTCCGACTTATCATTTTGATGCAGTGTCTCCGGGCGCGCATCCGGAGTCGCCAGCGGCACGACAAATCGCCTGGAGCATGGAGATATCCGTGTCGGGTGGGCCCTTGTCGAATGCCTCACCATCGTGGTCGGCGGCGTTAGTGACGTGGGCTACCAGACCGACGGGGAAGCTATAGCGCCGGCCGAAAGCGAACAGGGAAGCGGCCTGCATCTCCACTGCCAGCGCGCCCTCGGCCGCATGGGCCGATAGCTGGGAAGGGGTCTCCCTGTAGGGTGCATCGGTCGTCCAGACCAGCCCCCTCTGCACGGTCAGCCCCACTTCCGGCAGCGCGTTCTCAAGCGCGTCCGCCACCCACACGGCGCCCTCCACCGTGCGGGCTGGAGGCAGGTAATGGTACGAGGTGCCTTCGTCGCGGATCGCCTCATCCGCCACAACCACTGAGGGAAGCGGGAGCTCCCGGCTCACCCGCCCGGCGGAAGCAAGGCCCACAACCACCTGCGCGCCGCACACGGCCAGTTGCTCCGCAACGAGCACGGCGTACGGGCCCCCGATCGTTCGGGCCACGATGCCGCATCTCGGCTCTTCGGCGGGCCAGAGCCACATGCGGGTGTGAAAACACGGCCACGATTTGCACTCCCGAACGAGGTGGCGTTCAATGAGTTTATCCGTGAGGTCCCCGTCGAACTCGAGCACGCACAGCGGAGGGAGTTGAGTGTCGCCGAGTCCACGGCCCTGCCGCACCGCCGTGACGAGATCGTCCGGCGTAAACGCGCTCTGTTCCCGCAACCGGTGCGAGAGCAAAGGCAAGGCAGGGGTCTCTTTGCGCAGCGCCACCTCTTCATTCTGGCGATCAGTCATGAGCCCCCCGCATTTGCTTCTGGACGAATCAACCGGGTCGGCAGAGCGCGTCAGAGAGCCGCACGCCCCAAGTCGAGCACAGCAGCCCACGCCCCCCTCACGGCTACACCTTGAGCTGCCGGCGGAGCAATTCGGCCACCTGTTCGATTTCCTCGCGGGTAGTCCCCCGGCCCAGGCTGAAGCGGATCGCCCCCATACCCACCTCGGGCGGCGTATCCATTGCCCTGAGCACGGGCGATAGCTCGACAGCGCCCTCGTGGCATGCCGAGCCCGTAGAGGCCGCCACGCCGTCCAGCCCCGCAAGAATGTCGCCGCCGGACCTGCCGACAAAGCTCACGTTCAACGTGTTCGGCAGGCGTTCCGTGGGGTGTCCGTTGAGGACGACGTCCTCCCCGAAGGCGCCCTGCAGTTCTTCCCAAAGGAGGTCGCGCAGGTTTTTCACTGTGGGCATGCCGACCCACTGTTCGGCGATCTCGCATGCTTTTCCCAGTCCCACGTCGAGCAGCATGTTCTCGGTTCCGGCACGACGGCCCGACTCGTGCCCCGCGCCGTGGATCAGCGGCTCGATGGCCGTGCCCTTGCGAACATAGAGCGCGCCCACGCCCTTGGGGGCATACAGCTTGTGGCCCGCGACGCTGAGGAGATCGACACCGAGATCGTCGACGTTCGTGGCGATCTTCCCGACCGACTGCGCCGCGTCGGTGTGAGAAGTGACGCCCCGCTCGCGCGCAATGGCGGCGATCTGTCGGATCGGCTGGACCGTCCCGACCTCGTTGTTCGCGTGCATCACGGTGATGAGGATCGTACGGTCGGTGATGGCACGCCGAACATCGCCCGGGTCCACCTGGCCTAACCGGTCAACCGGCAGGTAGGTGATGGTCGCGCCAAGCCGCTCCAGGAAGCGGCAGGGCTCGAGCACGGCCGGGTGCTCGACCTGAGAGGTGATGATGTGCTCGCCCCGGTCGCGGCTGGCGAAAAAGACGCCCTTGGTGGCATGATTGTTCGACTCGCTGCCGCCGCTGGTGAAGACGACTTCTGAGGGCTCGCATCCCAGGAGCCCCGCGAGCTGCCCTCGGGCACGTTCGACAGCCGCCTTGGCCGGCTCGCCGGCCCAGTGACGGCTGGAGGGATTGCCGAAGTGCTCGGTCAGGTGTGGCCGCATGGCGTCGGTGACCTCCGGCGCGATCGGCGTGCTGGCGTTGTGGTCGAGATAGATGTGGTTCATGGCCCATGCTCCAAAATGGTTGCCTGAGTGCATGCGGCATCTGCTTCGGATGCGTCTTCGGCCTTGTCAAACCGCAAAGCGGCGAATCCCGCGCCTCCGGCCACACCTTTCTGGACGCGGGGGGCGGAAGTGGGCCGCTCGCCCGGCTTCCAGAACAGTGCGCCCGCGGTGTCGCTGAGGACGAATCCCGCGCGTTCGGCTAAGGTCACAATCTCAGACAGGGTACGGAAACGCGCGAGCGCGTAGATCGGGTGCCCCTCGGCGGCCTTCCGGGCGTACTCGCGGCCCCAGGCGCTGTCTGCGGGGACGACGCCCAACAGGAGCACGCCACCGTGGCGCAGTATCCTGAAGCATTCCGCAAACGCCTGCTCGGAATCCTCAACGAAACAGAGCGCAAGCGCCATGAGCACGCCATCGAAAGCCCCCTGCGGGAAGGGCAGGTCTTCGGCCGCCGCAGGATGGGTGCGCACACCGCGTCGCGCCGCGTATTCCAGCATCTTCTGCGAGGGGTCTACGCCTTCCCCGATCCCCAGCGCCGCCGCAAAGCGCCCGGTCCCGACGCCCACTTCAAGCCAGCGCCCGCGGCGCTCCGGGCAGACGAGTTGCACGCAGGCCAGCTCCTCCCGGAAGATGCCCGCGCCTTCGGCGCTCTCGTACCACCGGTCATACGCCTCGGCGGTCTTGTCGAATACCTGTTCCATGAGTAAGCCGTCAGTGCGTGTACCGGGTGATATCATTCTTGCCGGCCACTTTGCTTCTCCCCCGCCTGGCATTCATTCGGCCATGTGTCCAGGTGCGTCCGGGTCCCATTCCGTTCTAACCCGCGAATCGCCGCCCTGCGGCGTGCGCCAGTACTCGCGCTGCTGCTTGAACGGGAGCGCCAGCATAGAGGCCAGTGAGTTATCCTGCGGGCGCTTGTATCCTGCCACTCCGATACGGATCTTGTCCTGAGGCACGTTGAGACGCAGGCTGCGGTGGAGCACGTCCCACCAGCGGAACACGACCGAGTAGTTCGAGTTGGTCTCGTCGCGAATCACGGAATGATGGATGCCGTGCATGCGGGGCGTGACGAAGACGTAGTTAAGTGCGCGTTCCAACCCCACGGGCAGACGTACGTTGCTGTGATGAAACACGGTGCCGCTGAGAAACAGCAACTCGTATACAGCGAGCGTCAACGCGCCCGGGCCGATTATCCCGATCTGCACCGCGCGGAAGGCGGCAGAATACGCGATCTCGCCGGCGTGAAAACGGAAAGCGGTCGTGGAATCCAGATCGGGGTCGATGTGGTGCACGTTGTGGAACCGCCACAACAGCGGCCAGCTATGGTTCAACCGGTGCCACCAGTAGAAGGTCAAGTCCAGCAGCAGAACCCCCACCGTCAGAGATAACGGTGCCGGCAAGCCGGCCTGGCGCAACAGGCCGAACTCCGCGTGACGCGTCCACTCCAGGGCGCTCGCCATCGTCGGGGCAACGGTAACGGCGGCAACCCCCAGCGCCAGCGCAACGGCCAATGCGTTCAGTCCGACGCGGCCCCACCCCGGCCGGGCTGGATGGCGCAACGGGCGAACACGTTCAAGCCCGAACAGGAGCACGAACCATGCCGCCACAATCCACGGAATCCAGGTCTGTAGGGTCTCAGCCAACGTCCAATCCTCTCCGATTCTCCGCCGGAAGATAATCCAGTCGTTTTCGGTCTCCACTCACCGGGCCATGCCGCCCCGGGGGGCGGCCTTCTTTGGCCTATGCGGCTCCTCAGGCATCGATGCGAGGGGGGCCGCGGAGGCCGGTCAGTGCGTGTACTCGATAATCGGGATGTCCGGGCCCATGGCTTTCGCAACCGCATCCCTACATGTTGGCGTAGTGAGGACAGGGATAGCCGATCGGGTTGCCCCTGGAGATGCACGATGCGAAGACGACGGCCTCTGCGCCTCGTTCGACCATGAGCTTGGCGCGCGCGATGGCGCGCTTGCCCGGGCATCCGCCGCAACTGACAAATCCGACCAGCTCGACAGGTCCGGGCTCTTCAAATGCTAGCTTGCCCTGTGAGGCAACTTTGAAATCGGTCGTCCCGGGACAAATGTCTTCCGTCTGCTGGCAACGGATGAGTCCCACTTTCTTCATGCGGCGTCCTTTCTCTTCGTTGTTGCATCCACTTCGCGGAACCGCGATCAGTTGCGCCGTTCAGATTTCGACGGGCGCTCCCGCGGTTCATGCCTGCCTTCGCGTCCCTTCGTATCGTCGGCTCGGAAGCCGAAGCTCTCACTCCACCAGCAGAAGTAGCCCCATTCGTTCGCAAGATACTCGCCGATGCGCGGTTCTTCAGGCGCATCGTCCGGCTCGGGGTCCCATCCTTTCGATTCCCCTTTTGTGAGGAATTCATAGGCGCTCACCATGTTGGCGAACCGTTTCTGCGCCTCCGCGTCGCCGGGGCGCTTGTCGGGATGGTGCTTCATGGCCAAGAGCCAGAAAGCCTTCTTGATCGCGAGAATGTCGGCGCTTTCGTCCACGCCGAGGATCTTGCGCGCCAGCCGTTCCTTCTCAAGGCGACGTTGAGTCTCGTTTTGCCATTGTTCGTCCATGCAGCGCTTTCGTGATGTGGCGAAGTCGTCTCCGGTCCATCAGACCGTCACGAGCCTGTCGGAATCCCGGACGATCTCATAATGGTCCTTGAGGGTCGAAAGGGGGCAAATCTCCGAGCCCTCGGAATCGCGCAGTTTCAGACACGTTCCGCAAGCAAGGAATTCCCTTCCCGCGTTCAGCACTTCTTGTGCCTGCTCTTTCACGTCGAACTTCGCATCGTTGATCCTGTCGATCTCGACGTCCTTACCGGATAGGAAGATGCGCACTTGGTCGCCCTGCTCAAGGCTGTAAAGCGCAAGTCGAAGTGCGTTACAGACGGTCTCCGGTTCCGCCCGCGTGATTATCATGTCCAGTTTCATGCGTTCTCCTTGTCTCAAATCCAACGGGGGGTCTTCCGGCAGTAGTCTCGGTACTCTCGGCCGAACTTCTCGATCAGCATCGCCTCCTCCGCGCGAATGAACCAGCGATCGGCAATGACGGCATAGGCCCCAACCGCAACGACGGGCAACACCGCCCCCGTGAGAATCCATGCGCCGACGAGCACCAGGACCTCTCCCAGGTACATGGGGTTTCGGGTATAGCGGAAGATCCCATCCGTCACCAATCGCCGCGCCTCGCGGAACGGCTCTATCGTCGTGCGCGACCTTCTGAAGCGACGCAGGCCGGCCACGATAAGCGCCGCGCCTGCCAATAACGGAACCATCCCCGTCCACGTGAAGGGCGGCCGCAGGAACACCCATAGCGGCCAGCGCCCTCGCAACAGGACCATTGCGCCCAGGCACGCCAGCAGGAGGACCGGCGGAGCGAGCCACTTCATCGGCGCACCCGTATCGGCTTCCGTCGTTTTACTCGAGCCATTTTCTCGGTGCCTGGCGAAGGTAACGCTCGGTGAAGATGTCATCCGTCAGGCCGATGTTGTACGAGACGGAAGTGAAGTTTCCCTGTCCACGGGCTCCATCCCTTCCCGGCCTTCCAGGAAGTTCCGGGTAACCTGCTCCACCTTCGCAAACCGAACCTCGGCCACGGTTCTAATGGCACGCAGGAGTTCAAACACACTCTCGTCGGCGAGCCGGTACCACGCGTGAACGCCCCTTTTCTCCAGCTCCACAAGGCGATCCGACAAGAGCAGCCGCAAGTGCCGTGAGGTGTTGGCGACGGACATGTTCGTCAGCTCGGCCGGGGTCCCGACCGTGCGCTCTCCCTGGCTGAGAAGGTCGAGCAGCTCGATGCGTTTGGGGCAGTCGGCGGCCTTCCCCACGCGGGCGAACTGCTCATAGATGGCATCCCTGAACGCTCGGTATTCATTCGGCATGGCTGCACCTGGCCGGAGATGTTTCTCAAGTGTCTAATTGAATAGTTTACTACGGCTTGTCTGCTTTGCCCAGTGCCCCTATAGGTTTTCGCAGAGCGACGTCCTGCAGCGATTACCACTCCTTGGCGACGGCCCCCCGAGTAGCTGACCCGAGACCGTGGTTCCCTGGCGGGGCCGGTTTCTTCCCTGTGACCCACGCGTCCGCTCCGGCGGGAAACAGGACCGCGGCAGAGCATGGCGACAGAACAATGGCATTAGGCGACAGCCTGGCAACTGCACCTTGCCTCGCCGTTGATCCAGGCGGTTGGGGACCGTGTGCGGCCGAACATCCAGGCGGCTTCTCCGTCTCGGCGAATGGCGCAAAGAACAACAGCAGACAGTCGATGGCCGACGAAGTGGTGGAAGTCGGGCTGCACCACCTGAAGGACGAGATCGAACGCGGCAAGTAGTCAGTCAGCAGGAGAGCGGAAGGAAGAAGAGAACCTTAGCGCGTAGCTCGCTGCGGTTTGGCCTGGGCGTCGTTGCTCACCGATAGGTCCGGCAGTGCCTCCGGCGCTCCAGCCACATCGAGCAACTCGGGGTCGGTGTAGACGTTCATGGTGAGGTCGAGGGAGGAGTGGCGCAGGGCGGCCT
>CAYQXJ010000030.1:0-13197 GCA_964421565.1 uncultured candidatus Brocadiaceae bacterium | reverse complement strand
ATTCGCCTCCGCGCGCACATGGCTCCTCCCCTCCCCTCGCCCGTGGGCCAGTTCAAACACCCCAGCCCGAGAGGGCGCGGCCGACCTGCTGCTGCAGCTTCGCCAGCCCGCTGCGCACGACCTCTCGCGCGTCCTGTCGGTAGTACTGCTCGTTGAACAGTTCGATGGAGAGCATCCCGTGATAGCCGATGTCATAGAGGTCGCGCAGGATACGCGACAGCGGTGCGATGCCGTCGCCGGGATAGACACGGTCGGCGTCGGTGATCTCATCGCGGGCGGGCTCGGCGGGATAGTCGTTCACGTGCACCAGGCCGAGGGTCTGCGGCCCGAGCAGGCAGATTCCGTCGAAGGGGCTGCCGCCCTTGTACATGTGGAACACGTCCGCCAGTATGCACGCCTCACGCCTGCCGCTTTCGACCGCCACGTAGAGGGCTTCCCCGAGCCGGCCGAGAGTCTTCGACATGCCCCAGAACTCCACCATCGGCGTGACGCCGAACTGCTGCCCCACGTCGAGCAGTTGCCCGTAGCGCTCCGCTATGGCGTCCAAATCGGCGTCCACCACATCCGTGATGCCCGACGGGGGGGCGGCGAGGCGACGGCATCCGATCTGGCGGCAGAGCTCCATGCACCTTCGGGCTTCCTCGAATCCCTCTTCGCGGCGGCGCGGGTCGTCGACGGCCCAGTCGAAGAAACCGATCGCGTTCGGTATCAGCATGCCCAGGTCGGCGGCCTTCTTCGCCAGGTCGCTCAGCCGCCCGCCGGCCTCGACGTAGGCGTCCATTTCGCGGACCCAGGGCTCCAGGCCGGTGTAGCCCACGCGCGCCGCCAGCTCAAGCTCCTCCCCCAGTCCGAGCCCTTGCTCCCGGATGGTGCTGGTGTTCAGGCAATAGCCGAACGGCCCTTCGCTTGTCCCTGGTCCTCTCATACTCCTTCTCTCCCCTCGTGATCGCATCCGCTCGCAGACCGCCGCCTCGGCTCACCGCCGCCGTCCGCGTTCATGCCTCCGCTCCAGCGCTCCACGCACCGCCCTGCGGAAACGGCGGCAGCCACATGGCGTGCAACGCTACATCGGCGGCTCCCCCTTGTCAAGAAGGAGGCGCGCATGTACCTGGGGCTGCCCCTCCGGGCGGGAGGCCGTGATGCCCGGCTACTCGACCAACCGCGACATGATGCCCGACCTGCCGCCCCCGGGCAGCACGGAGGGCTGCATCCCCCCCCCCACTGGACCCGCACCGCCGGCCCCGGCGTGCGGGCCATCCCGACTGGCAGCCTGACTACCGGGGTTGACCCGCCGGCCGTCGGCGCCGCCCGGGCGTCCCGGCGCCTATCGCCACGCCTCAACGGAGGGCGCGGCCCTGAGCCCGCATTCGAAGAAGCGGTACTCGCTGCCGTCGGGCTCATGGTCGGGATGGATCATCCAGGTCCAGACGCCCGGCAGGCCGTCGTCGAAGAACGGCCCCATCATGTTCTTCATATTGCCGAAAACATCGACGGCGAGGGTATGCTCCCCGGCGGCCAGCTCGCCCTCGACCTTCAGCTCGTAGGGCGGCCATGCGATCACGCCCGCATCCGCGCCGTCGAGAACCACACGCACCGCGGAACCGGCCCAGTCCGGCACCCGGACGGTGAGCCCCCTCGCCGGCTCTTGCAGCCGTATCGGCACCTCGTAGCGCACCGCCCAGGGATAGAAGCGCAGGCCCATCTGCCTCCAGTCGCCCGGCCCAAGGCCCGCAGGTTGGGTGAGCACGAAACCCGGCGAGGCATCCTCCACCGCGAACTCGCCCAGCACGTAGATCGGCATCACCTCGCACAGCGGGTCATAGACCGCAGCGGTCATGCTCACCACGTTGCGGCCCTCCTCGGCCAGCTCGCCGATGCCGATGCGGCGCACGTCCTCATCCCACCATTGTGCATCCTCGGGGAAGGTCACCTCCGTGCCGTTAACCTCCACGCGGTAGAGCCACGGCCTCTCGACCGCCAGTTCAAGGGCAGAGAGGTCGGCGCCGTCAGTCGTGAAGGCGTAATCCAGCCGGATGCCTTCCTCCGGCGGGAGCGCCTGCTCGGCCTCAAACTCCACGAAGTGGCGGCGCCCCTGGTGGCCGAAAGCGGCCTGGCACATTTGGTCGGCGCGCGTGGTGTTCATACTCGGGAACTCGCGCCCACCAATGCGCAGGTCGCAGTAGTCGATGACCAGCAGGTTCGGCTCCAGTCGCTCCGCGCGCGCGATGTCGGCCTCCACCGGCACGGTCTGTGGCGGGGGCGGTAGCGCTGCGGCACGGGAGCGGTCCGGGTCGCTTATCCAGAGGGCGTGGCCCGACGGATGGAGCGTCAGCTCCGCCACCTGCGCGTCGCCGTCGAACTGCGAGGCGAGCGGCCGCATCTGCCCGGACATGGTGTCGAGCTCCGCCAGCGCCTGGCCCTCCACGCGCACGCGGGTCGCGACGACCCCTTCGCGCCACGGGTTGGCGAAGTAGTGGAGCACCTGTCCGTCCCCGAGTTCCTCCCGTCGATACAGCAACTCCTGCGGCAGCGGGCCGCCGTCGGCGGCGCTGACTCGCGGTGGTAGCATGGCCGTCAGTTCGCTCACGAGTTCCCGGACGCTCTGCACGGCGGTCCAGCCCCCGGCGAACTGCTGCGCCAGGGCGGCTGGCGCATCCTGCGGGCGCCCCCTCACGTAACGCGGTGGTTCGCCCAGCGCGCGCAGGCGACCGCCGGACTGCAGGTACTGCCGCATCAGCGCAACGGTCGACTCTCGCCACGTTTCCATGCCCTGCGGCAGCACGACCACGTCGTAAAGCCGCTCGCCGACCCGCAGCCGCCCGTCCTCCACCCCACCGAACTCCTCCATGATCCATTCATCGCCGAGGTCGAAGTCCACGTGCGCCGAGTCGAGGGCATCCGCAAGCCGGCAGAAGCTCTCCCGCAGCGCGTCGAGCCGCTCCTTCGCGTGCGCCACGTTCTCGCCCAGCTCGTGCGCCTCGGGCACGTAGTGCAGCCAGCCGGTCGCCGTCGGGTTGAGCACCAGCACGCGGTTGAGTTCGCTTCCCTGGCAGAGCGCGAAGACCAGCCGCGCGTCGTGGTTCGCCAGCGCGTGGTAGCAGGGCCACCACGAGGCATGGTCGCTGATGGTCTGCGGCCAGTCGTACTTGCGCCGCCCGGCGAGCGTCTCGTAGCTCAGGTGAGGGCAGTTGAGGTTGACGCCGTAGACGGCGGCCCAGTCGGAGAGGCCCTTGAACTCCGGCAGCGCCATCTCGTAGCCCCCGCCGCCGTAGTTCTCGCTCAGCACGCGGCTGCGCCCGAGTTGGTTGCGCACGCTGGCGGCTTCCTTGCAGTTCATCAGGGCCTTGGTGTTCGGTCGTCCCCGCCCGCCCCTGCCGCCGGCCCGGCGCCCCTCGGGGGTCCACTGGAAGCCGAGCACATCCACGCCCGGCACCTGCATCCAGCGGTAGCACCACATGCTGTTCGGGTGGCCGTTGGGGTAGGGCCAGTTATGCTCCCAGAAGTGGCCTGTGAAGCCGAGCCCGTGGGGTTCGCACCACTCAAAGACGGCCTTCACAAAATTGTCGACCCATAGCCGGTTCATCGTCTCGTGGTAATCGTAGCGCACGGCGGGCGCGTCGTCCGTGTCGGCCCACATCGCCTCCAGGCGGTCCAGCAGGTCGTAACCGTGGTCGGCCTTGAACTCGCGCAGCAGGTACTCGCAGATAGGCAGGCCCCTGTCGGCGTGTATGCCCGGCTCGTCGGTGAAGACGTACTTGCACTCGCTGCCCAGGTAGCCCTGCGAGTGTTCGGCGTAGACATCATGCGTCACGCGGATGAACGCCTGCGTGACCTCCGGGCGGTAGAGGTCGACCCCACGGCCCCCTTTCAGCCACGAGGCCGTCAGCACGGCGCCGCCCCGGGCCGCCTGGTCCAGGTTCGCATCGGCCGCCAGCGGCGTCAGCACGCCGCTGCCCTCATCGTAACGCCAGGCGCCGACGAGGTCGCCGTCGAACTCCACCGGCGGCTCGCGGTGCAGGTCCGTGCGCAGCCACTGGTGGCCGGCGTCGGGGCATTGCTCCAGCGTCCGCCCGCCCGCCGGGCCGGAGGGGAAGCCGTCCTCGTCGTAGATGTGCACTTCCAGCCCGAGCCGGCGCGCCTCGCGCAACGTGTGCTGCCACACCTCCAGCCAGCGCGCCGACATGTAGGGCGTGATCCGACCCGTGCGCGCATGCGCGAACCCGCCGCCGATGCCCACCTCAGCGAACCCCTCCAGCATCTCAGTGATGCGCTCCTCGGTCAGCTCGCCGTTCCAGATCCAGAACATCGACTGACGGTAGGTAGCCGAAGGGTTGCGGAACTCATCCAGCCATTGCACCTCGATCATGGCACGTCCTTTCCGTTGTGTGCACTCGCGACATGGCAGCATAGCGAGTGGCCCACGGTCTGCAAGGGAAGGGGCCGGCAGGGCCCCCTCGCGCTCCGTCGTTCTGGTTCTGGCAGGCGCCCGGGCTGTCGCTATAATGTCTCCAGCGCAACGCGAGAACTGCATCACGGGGAACCATGCCATGGACCTGTTCGACCTGACGGGCAAAATCGCGCTGGTGACCGGCTCCTCGCGCGGGCTGGGCAAGGTCTTCGCCGCCGGACTCGGCCGTGCCGGCGCCACGGTCGTGCTCAACGGCAGACATCCGGACACGCTGCAGCAAGCCCGCGACGAGCTCGAAGCCAGGGCCATCGACGCCCACTGCGCGCCCTTCGACGTGACCGACGAAGGGCAGGTAAACGACGCCGTCGCCGAGATCGAACAAGGCGTCGGGCCGATCGATATCCTGGTCAACAACGCCGGCGTCAACCTGCGGGGGCCGCTGGAACAGATGCCCACCGAGCGATGGATGCGGCTGATGAACGTGAACCTGCACGGCGTCTTCTACGTCACCCGTGCCGTCGGCGCACGCATGGTGGAGCGGCGCAGGGGCAAGGTTATCAACGTCTGTTCGCTGATGAGCGAGGGCAGCCGTGCCACGACCACCCCATACGCCACCAGCAAGGGCGCCCTCAGAATGTTCACCCGCTCGCTGGCCGTCGAATGGGGAGGCCACAACATCCAGGTCAACGGCATCGGACCCGGCTACTTCCTGACCGAGATGACCCAGCACCTCGCCGACGACGAGCAGTGGGACGCCTGGGTCAAAGCGAGCAGCCCCGCCGGACGCTGGGGCAACCCGCAGGAGCTGGTCGGCGTGGCCGTGTTCCTCGCTTCCGAAGCGTCCTCGTTCGTGAACGGACAGATCATTTACGTGGACGGAGGCTGGCTGGCGTCCCTCTGAACGGCCGACGGCCTCTGGGGCCGCACCGGGCGCCGAAGCCCGTTTCCGCCGCCCTCTGCTTGCAGTCGAGCCGCCAGCAGCTATCCTGGCCCTGTTACTGCACTGCACTACCGGGAAGGACGCACCATGAACGTCGTCGTCGTTATGCTCGACTCCCTGCGCCAGGACCACGTCTCGTTCTACGGATGGGAGGGCTGTCCCCTGCAGACGCCGAACCTGGACGCCCTCTGCGCCGAGTCCGTCGTGTTCGACAACTGCTATCCCGAGGGTCTGCCGACCATACCCGTGCGCACGGAGCTGCACACCGGCCAGCACACGCTCACCCACCGGCCCTGGCAGCCGCTGATGAGCACCGATGTGACCCTCTCCGAAGTGCTCGCCTGCGAGGGCTACCTCAACATCAAGGTCGCCGACACCTACCACCTGTTCAAGCCGAACATGAACTTCCACCGCGGCTTCCAACTGTTCGACTGGATCCGCGGCAGCGAGTACGACGGCTATCGGCTCGGCGAACCGAAGAGACGCCGCCTCGAGGACCACGTGAACGAACACTACAACGCGACCTGGCGCGGGCGGGTGTTGCAGTACCTGAAGAACATGGACGAGCGCCGGACCCCCGAGGATTTCAACTGCTGTCGCAGCGTCGACTCCGCCCTCCGCTTCCTGGCCGACGCACCGGCCGAAAGGCCCAAGTTCCTCTGGCTCGACACCTTTCAGAACCACGAGCCGTGGATGCCGCCGCAGCAGTTCGACCGCTTCGTGCCCGAGGGCTACAGCGGGCCGAAGATCATACTGCCCATGGGCGGCGACTACCGCACCTGGGGCGACGAGGAGATCGCCGACTGCGTGCGCGGCCTCTACGCCGGCGAGGTCGCCTACGGCGACTGGTGTCTCGGCAGGCTCTTCGACGGCATGCGCGAGATGGGCTACATGCAGGACACGCTCATCTGCGTGCTCTCCGATCACGGACATCCACTCGGCGACCACCACAAGTTCCTCAAGGGCGGCGACCGAATGTACAGCGAACTGCTGAAGGTGCCGCTCATACTGCGCTTCCCGAACGGGGAATACGGCGGCGAGCGCCTCGACGCACTGGCACAATTCCCCGACCTCACCCCCACCTGGCTCGACGCGCTCGGATTCCCCGAAGCGGCACACGATATGGCCGGCCTCAGCCTGATGCCCGTCATCCGGGGCGAGGTGGAGGGCGTCCGCGAAGCGACCATCAGCGGCTATTACAGTGTCGCCGACCGCTGCCTGCGCGACCGCCGTTACAGCTACGTGCTGCGCGGCGGCGACGAGCCGGACGAGCTATACGACCTTGAACAGGACCCGAGGGAACGCACGAGCATCATCGAACAGAAACCCGAAGTCGCCGACCGGCTCGCCGCCATGTTCCCGAGCATCTACTTCCCCGAGCCGCCGAAGAGCCACGGCGTGCAGGGCGACAGCGAGGTCGCCGACACGCCCGTGGACTGACGGCGGAGCCGATAGCGATGAATACCGCAAACCCAGAAGAACTTCAGAAGGGAGTTTCCGTCCCATGAAACTGGCAAGCTGCACCTACTCCTACCGCCAACTGCTGAGCGCCGGCCAGATGACACTCGTGGGCTTCCTCGACACCTGCCGCGATCTCGGGCTGGACGGGGTCGAACTGACGCAGTATTACTTCCCCAAGGAAGGCGACGCTTACCTGCACCGCATCAAGCGCGAGGCGTTCGCGCGCGGGCTCGATGTCTGCGGCGCCGCCGTGGGAGGCAACTTCTCCAACGCAGACCCCCAGAAACGCAGGGCGCAGATCGAACACGTGAAGGACTGGCTGGTGAAGTCGGCGAAGCTCGGGGCGCCCTGCCTGCGGGTGTTCGCAGGTCGGCAACCCGAAGACACCGACCTGCAGACGGCGCGCAAGTGGGTCACCGACGGGCTGGCCGAATGCGCCCGGGTGGCGGCCGACTGCGGCGTGGTGCTCGCCCTGGAGAGCCACGGCGGCCTGACCGCCGACGCGGAGGGCTGCCTGGCGCTGCTGGCGCCGTTCGCGGAGGAGCCCTGGGTCGGGATGAACCTCGACTTCGGCAACTTCACCGGCGACGTCTACGAGCAATACGCCCTCTGCGCGCCACACGCAGTTACGACCCACGCAAAGGTAACCGTCCGCCAGGGCGACGGGCGAGAACAGGTCGACTACCGCCGCGTCGTGCGCATCATGCGCGAGGCCGGCTACGAGGGCTACCTCTCCATCGAATACGAGGACCCGCAGGAGCCCGTCGCCGGCGTGGACCGCTTCGCCGCCTACCTGCGCGGCTGCATCGTGGACGCGTGAACGCAATCTACCGCAAACGAGGGCGCACGACGAACGGCCGGGGCAACTGTCACCGTGGCCGGCCGCCCGATTCCCAGGATTCGCACGAGTGGCCCGCCGCCAGGCACTTGCTCACAACTCTTTACCGGCCCCGGGCGGCCCACGGGCCCCCGCAACCATCGCGGCCCCCCGCTGACGCGTCCGCGCGGATGCGCATGGAACCGCGCCATCCAACGGATGAACGCACTCTAAAGGTTTTGCAGGCAAGCTCTTACCGCTGCTGTGATGCCCGCTGCGGAAGCCCGCAGCCCCGCCTGCCGACCGCCCGAAGCGTCAAATGCCTTGACATTGGCGCTGCGTTATGCGATGAAGTGCACCCGGCGGGTCGGGCGGGCGCGCCATTGCAGCACTTGACTTTGGTTCGTGCGGGCCTATAATCTACGGGACATTCAAGCAGGCAGATGCCATCGAATGCGGCCATAACTGACCGGGAGGGTCTTAGATGAACGCTTTCACGAAGGTTCTGGTGGTCCTGGTTCTCGTGCTCAGCCTCGGGTTCGCCGTCTCGCAGATGATCCTCTACGGAAAGCGGGAGAACCTGGGCGCGAGCCTCATTGACACCACGAAGCAACTGCAGCAGTACAAGAGTCAGGCCTCCGACCTGCAGGGACAACTGGCCGACAGAACCGCCAGCCTGGAGAACACCATCTCCGACCTTGAGAGCAAGGCCGCCAGCCTGGAGAGCGACCGCGAGGCACTGCAGAGCCAGCTTCAGGAAGTGCGCAAGGACTACGAGACCGCCGCCGCCAACGTGGTCCGCATGACCGAGGTCACCGAGAAGCAGATGGACCAGATCGAACTCAAACGCGCGCAGATCGACGAACTCGAAAACCGCATCGACGACCTGAGCAACCAGGTGCAGGCCAAGGTCACCCAGATCGCCGAACTGCAGGAGACCATCCGTTCGAAGAACGCCAGCATCGGCGGGCTCGAACAACAGTTGACCGAAGTCAAGAAGGAGCGCAAGCAGCTTGCCGACGAAACCGCCCGGATGGAACAGATACTGGCCGAACTGCAGCGGCGAGGCTTCGAGCTGGAGACCACCTACGTGCCGCCCATCAACGGACGCGTGCTCCAGGTTGACCCCGAACTGAAAACGGCCGTCCTCGACAAGGGCTCCGAGGCCGGCGTGAAGCCGAACTCCGAGTTCACCATCTACCGCGACAGCGAGTTCGTGGCAAGCCTCGTCATCACCGACGTCGACCCCACCGTCTCGGTCGGTCGCGCCACGCTGATCGCCGAGGGCCAACGGATGCAGATCGGCGATCAGGCCACCACGCAAATTCGCTGAGGGAAGCCACTCCCCACTTTGGACACAACCGCGAGGCGATACGATGCTTGACAGCAGACTGGTGCAGGGACTGCTCATCGCAACGTGCATAAGCCTGGCATTCGCGATCATCATGACCGCGGTGGAAATCCAGCGTCACCAGGCACCCCCCGGCGTGGTCAATGCCGCACCCTCCGCGCCGGCCAGGCCGGCGGCGGAGCCGGCGCCGGAGCCGGCGGCCGAAGAAGAGGCCCCCGAGCCATCGGCCCTGAATCTCGCGCCCCAGGGAACCTGGGGCTTTTTTGTTGTCAACGTTCCCAAACTGCTGCAATCGTCCATGCTTAAGGACCGCATGGGCGCCGCCACCCAAAACATGCCCGGCGACGTCCAGCCGCAGCAGATCCGCGAAGTGGTCGCGTTCCTGGTGCCGGGCGATATTCAGACCAACAAAATGCCCGCCGTCGCAGTCATAACCCTCGCCCCCGGCGCGCGCCTTACCGTCGAGACCGAGTTGGAACTGGAGGGCGAACCGCTGAGCGTGGCCGGCGTCGACGCCTATAAGGTTGATGCGCCAGCCCCTGCCCCCGCCCAGATAGGCCCGATGATGGGGCCCGCCACCCCCCGGACGATCTACGTGGCCTTCATCGACGACGTAACCCTCGGCGCCGCTGAGTCCGAAGACGACCTGGCCACCCTTATCCGGGCAGCCGGCCGGCGCAACGGACTGAGCCGAGAGTTGCTGCAGCTCGGCCAGGCCTTCGCCGACAGCACCATACGCGGCGCCGTGCTCGTGCCGCCGCAACTGGAAGGCCGTATCGTCGAGTCCGACAGCACCCCGCCCTTCCTGAGCGGGCTGCGTGGAACCGCGCTCGGCGCCGACATCACCGATCAGCTCGCCCTCCGCTCGCTGGTCCGCTTCCGCCAGGCATCCCAGGCGCAGGAGGCGGTCACCATGGCGCAGAGCAGTATGGATGAGGCGAAACAGCAGGTCCAGGGCAGTCCGCAAATGGCAGCCCTCATTGACAAGCTCCAGATGTCCGCCGCCGGCTCCGACGCCAAGTTCAGCATCAACCTCACCGAGCAGGACTTCGCAACGCTGATGGGCTTCGCCATGATGCAAGCGATGGGCGGCATGGGCGGCCAGATGGGCCCACCGCCGGGCTCCCCCCAAAGGTAGAGCACCGGGCCGATGGCCCACCCCGCAGAGAAATGACCCCCGGCCCGGGGGCCCAGATGGCTGTCGGGCCGGCTTTTCCGGGGTTGGACTTTGCAGCCTGCGCCGACTATAATCGCGGCGGCGTGCTGACCCCCCTGGCACCAGCGCACGCGAAGGAGTAGCATCCATGGCCGGCGGCTTCGGGCTGACCCTGCGCAAGACGCTCAACTTCGTGATGAGCATGGGCGCCCAGGACCTGGGAATCGACCTGGGCACCGCCAACACCCTGGTCTGCGTGCCGGGCAAAGGGATCGTCTTGCTGGAGCCCTCCGTCGTCGCCGTCAAGGTCGGCAGCGGGGCCCCCACCGTCCCCCTCAACGGCCGTGCCGTCGGCCACGAAGCCAAGCGCATGATCGAACGCACGCCGGAGAACATCCGCGCCATCCGGCCACTCAAAGACGGCGTGATCGCCGACTTCGAGATCACAGAGATCATGCTGCGCTACTTCATCCAGAAGGTACAGCCCCGCACATGGGGTGTGCGCCCGCGCGTGGTCGTCAGCGTGCCCAGCGGCATCACGTCCGTGGAGAAAAAAGCGGTCAAAAACAGCGCCATGAACGCCGGCGCCCGCCGCGTCTACACCGTCGCCGAACCGAAAGCAGGCGCCATCGGCGCCGGCCTCGAAATCAGCGAACCGGTCGGCGCCATGGTGGTCGACATCGGCGGCGGCACCACCGAGGTCGCCGTGATGAGCCTCGGCGAAGTGGTCACCCTGGAAAGCCTGCCCGTCGCCGGCGACGAAATGGACGACGCCGTCATCAACTACATCCGCGACATGTACGGCATGGAGATCGGCCACCGCACCGCCGAGATGGTCAAAATCGCCATCGGCAGCGCCTATCCCCTCCAGGAAGAAGTCAGCTACGAGATACGCGGCAAGGACATCGCCGCCGGACTGCCGCGCAAGCTCGAGATATCGAGCGCTGAAATCCGCGAAGCCATCAGCGGACCCATCCACCAGGTCATCGACGCCGCCAAAAACTGCCTCGACCGCACACCCCCCGAACTGGCCAGCGACCTGCTGAAAACCGGCATCACCCTGGTCGGCGGCGGCGCACTGATACCCGGACTGGCCGAGCTGGTCGCGGAGGAGACGGGCCTCGAGGTCCGCGTCGCCGAAGACCCCCTCACCGCCGTCGCCCGCGGCACCGCCATCCTCCTCGAACGCCTCGACGAATACGAAGCCGTCCTCAGCGAAGAATAGCCCCTCCCACGGACTACCCCGCCCCCATGGAACTCGGACTCGAAAAGTTTCTGCGCGACGTGCGCCACCGCCGGGACCGCTTCCGCCAGGTCATCGGCGCCGCGTTCGCCCTCGCCCTCCTCGCCACCGCCCGCCCCGGCGGCATCCCCCTCATCCTCGGCACGGCCCTCTGCGTCCTCGGCGAATCCGTCCGCATCTGGGCCGCCGGCTACGTGCGCAAGGACCAACAGCTCGAAACCCGCGGCCCATACGCCTTCGTACGCCACCCCCAGTACCTCGGCAACACGCTGCTCGCCGTCGGCCTCTCCCTCGCCGGGCGCCAATGGTGGGGGCTGCCCTTCTGGGCCCTCCTGTTCTGGCTCTACTACGTGCCCGCCATTCGCAAGGAAGACGCCCGCCTGGAGAAGAAGTTCGGCGAAAGCTGGCGACAGTGGCGCCGCCACACCCCCGCCGTCATCCCCCGCCCCCCGCCCCGGCGCGCCCTGCGCTGCGGCGAATGGTCCCTGCGCCAATGCGTCCGCAACGGCGAGACACTCTGGCTCAGCTTCATGATCCTCGCCTTCGCCTACCTCCACTTCATCGCCCCCTGAGGCCCGCCCCCTACCGCCTCACCGCCACGCCCCGCCCCGCCAGGTAGTCCTTCAGCTCCCCGATCTCGATCTTCCCGAAGTGAAACACGCTCGCCGCCAGCAGAACGTCCGCCTGCCCCTCGGTCGCCGCCTCGTGGAAATGACTCAACCTGCCCGCCCCGCCGCTCGCGATCACCGGCACGCCCACGCGTTCGGCGATGCCCTTCAGCAGCGGGATGTCGTATCCCTCCCGCGTGCCGTCCGTGCGCTTGCTGGTCGGCAGAATCGTCCCCGCCCCCCGATCCTCCGCCGCCGGCGCGAACACGAAGGCGTCGATCCCCGTGCGCGTCCGCCCGCCGTCGATGTAAACCTCGTAGCCCGACTCCACCTCGTCCGACTCGTCCACGTCGATCGCCACCACGATCCGCTCGCTGCCGAACTCGCGGGCGGCGCGCTCGATCAGCCCCGGCTCGCGCACGGCCGCGCTGCTCATGCTCACCTTCGCCGCGCCGGCCTCCAGTGCATCCTCGACGTCGCGCACCCCCCCGATGCCGCCGCCGAGCGTCGTCGGCACCGTGACCGCCTCCGCCACCGCGCGAAAGACCTCCAGCATCGTCCTGCGCTTCTCGACCGTCGCCGTAATGTCCAGAAACGCCAGCTCATCGGCGCCCTGCTCCTGGTAAGCGACGGCGCACTCGACCGGGTCCCCCGCATCGCGCAGGTCCACGAAGTGAACGCCCTTCACCACGCGGCCGTCCTTCATATCCAGGCACGGCATAATGCTCACGTAATCGGCCACCTCTCACCTCCGATCAAATCCGCACCGGCTCCACAGCGGGGACCCCTCGCCCCCGCCGGCCGCCAGCCTACCACAAACCCCCCCATCCCTCACCCGCCGACGTCTGCCGCTGCAGCTCAGAACTGGCCTGTGCCCTGGCCGACGCGTTCACGCTCTCGTTGAGTTTGACTCCGGCCGTGACGCCCCCTACAATCCCTGTGGTTTTGGATAGGCATCCGCAGGTGGGTGGGCTAACATGAGTGAACCAACCGTTGAACGCGTGGAAACCGCCACACCGGACCTCTCGGAGGAAAGGCTGCGGCGCCTTCGCGAGCTCGTGCCCGAGGCGTTCGCCGAGGGGAAAGTTGACTTCGAGGAACTGAAGGCCGCGCTGGGGGAGTTCGTGGACGACTCGCCGGAGCGCTACTCCTTCACCTGGGCGGGTAAGCGGGACGCGATTCGGCTGCTTCAGGTGCCGAGCCGGGCCACGCT
>CAYQXJ010000029.1:0-16144 GCA_964421565.1 uncultured candidatus Brocadiaceae bacterium | reverse complement strand
TGTCCGACGATGCTGGAACTGCTGGGAATCGAGGGTGACTGGGGCATACACGGCGAAAGTCTGCTTCCGATCATCCGGGGAGAGAGGCGCAAGGACGCGGTCTTCGCCGACGGGGGGCACGAGGCGGAAATGCGCGAACGCGTGAACGCCACCACGCACAAGGAGGTCGGGGGGGGGCGAGTGCGGCGCGGCTCGGGCAAGCAGGAGACCTACGTGAAGTATCCGGACACCATGGCGCGCACGAAGATGATCCGAGCCGACCGATGGAAGATGGTCGTTCGCGAGACCGGCGGCAACGAGCTTTACGACATGGAAAACGATCCCTGGGAGATGACGAACCTGTGGGGGCGGCGCGAGCTGCACAGCGTCGTCCGGGAGTTGCAGCAGCGAATGATCGAGTGGTGCCTGCGAACCGACACGGATCGTCCCTACCAGCCCGGCGTCGGGGCGTGAACTCACCGGAGACCGACCGTGGCGGACCGACCCCGTAACATCCTCATCCTGATGAGCGACCAGTTACGTCGTCAGGCGCTAAGCTGCCACGGCGATCCCAACCTGGATACCCCGAGCATCGATCGCCTTGCCGAGCAGGGGGCCCGCTTCAGGAGGGCCTGCTCAACCTACCCCATCTGCGTGCCGTTCCGTTTCACCATGATGACCGGCCGGCCGGCCCACACCCGCGCCGTGCCCAGCATCAACTGGCGCATGTCGCCGTCCGAGCGAACCCTGGCCGACGAATTCAACGACGCCGGCTACGAGACCATCTACATCGGGAAGTGGCACCTCTGGGGGCAGGCGCTCGCCCACAATCCGGTCTCCCCGTCCCACCGCGGCCGCTGGGAGCAGTGGTTTGGATACGAACACCCCGTGGTCCACGGCGAGCGGCCGGGGCACCAGCTCACCGTCTACTGGCACGGCGAGAACCGGGAGCCCACCGTCGTCGACAGGTACGAGACGGACGGCTTCTACGATCTGGCGATGAACTATCTGGAGAACCGCCGGGATCCGTCCCGCCCGTTCGTGTGCATCGTTTCAGTCCGGCCTCCCCACCCTCCAATGAACCCGCCTCCCGACCTGGCGGCCGACTGGAAAGGTCGGGAGATCGAGCTGCCGGAGAACGTGTGCTTCGAGAGCCGGGACCCGGTGCGCTCCTTCGACGAGGCCACGGTCCTCAACGAACGGCGGATGTACTACGGCATGGTGCAGAACCTGGACCGCAACGTGGGCCGGATGATGGACTTCCTGGAGCGCAGCGGGCTGGCCGACGACACGGCCGTGGTCTTTCTTTCGGACCACGGGGAACTCGGCGGTGCCCACGGCCTGCGGCGGAAGAGCCACCCATACGAGGAGTCGATCGGCATTCCACTCATAGTCCGCGACCCGAGCCAATCCGGCGGCCGCCTGATCCATCAGCCGGTCTGCACGGAAGACCTCTTCCCCACTTTCCTGGGGTTGGTGGGGCTGGAGCCGCGCGACCGGCTGCCCGGCGCGGACCTCAGCCCGCTGGTCCGCGGGGTGCGCGACGAGCTTGACCGCCCCGGGGTGCTCCTGGAGTTTGTGGGCGAACTGCGGCACAATCACTGGTTCTACCGGCAGCAGTGGCGCGGGTTCCACAGCGGCAGATACAAGTACACCACCCTCGGCGGCAACCGGGGCGTGGAGTCGTGGCAGTTCTTCGACCTGAAGGAAGACCCCCTGGAGATGGAGAATTTGCTGGGCGACCCCCGTTACGAGCGCGAGGCCCGAAGGCATCACCGGTGGCTCCGCGAGGCACTCGCCCGGACCGGCGATCACTGCCCGCTGCGGCCCTTCAGCCCCGCCGCCCGTCCCGAACCCTACCGTGGAGGAAGCCAGTGAGCAGACCAGGCCCCGCCGACGCCCCGCGGCGTCCGAACATCCTGTGCTTCGTGACCGACCAGTTGCGCGCCGACCACCTGGCGTGCTACGGCAACCCGGACGTGAAGACGCCGAACATCGACCGCCTCGCGCGCGAGGGAGTGATGTTCACCGAATCCTACGTCGCCAACCCGGTCTGTAGCCCCAATCGGGCCAGCATGTTCACCGGCCGCTACCCCAAGGCGCATCGCCTCCGGGAGAACGGCAACGCCCTTTCGCACCGGGAAGCAACGCTGCCCGGCACACTGGCGGAGGCAGACTATCGGACGGCCTCTTTCGGCAAGCTCCACCTGGCGCCTTTCGGTCTGTCCTCCGAGACGCCGGCCGAGGATTGGGAGCGGCTGGAGGCGCACGAATACTGGAACGGGGGCGGCGAACTGCCCCTCCCGTATCACGGGCTGCGGCATGTTTTCTTCGTCGGCGGGCACGGCCACTACACCTTCGGCCATTACCGCCGTTTCCTCGAGGAGGAGCATCCCGGGGCGTGGGAGAAGATGCTCGAGGAGAACGCCCTGGAAGTGCCGGAGAACGGCTTCCAGTGCTGGAAATCCGCCGTGCCGGAGGAACTCCACTACAACACCGTCATCGCCGACCGCACGATCGACTACATCAACGCGCACGACGGGGCGGAGCCGTTCTTCATCTGGTGCTCCTTCCCCGATCCGCACCATCCCTTCAGCCCGCCCCGCCCATGGTGCGACCGCTACGACCCGGAGGACGTGACGGTGGCGCCGGTCCGGCGCGAGGGCGAATACGACGACCTGCCCGCCCACGTCCGCGAGTCCAAACAGGCCGGATGGATATCCGACGAAGAGCTGGCAAACGTCTATGCTTACGAGTACGGAATGATCTCGATGGTGGACCACAGCGTCGGTCGCGTGCTGGCCGCCCTCGAGGCGAACGGCGAGCTGGAGAACACGGTCATCGCCTTCTTCAGCGACCACGGCGACCTGATGGGCGATCACGGACTGGTGCTGAAGGGACCGTTCTTCTTCCGGGGCCTGATGCGGGTGCCCACCATCGTTCGACTCCCCGGCGGCCGGGGCGGACGGAGCACTTCCGCACTTTTCTCAACCGTTGACATCTGCCCGACGCTGCTCGACCTGGCCGGCGTCGAGGTCCCCGAAGGCGTCCAGGGCATCTCTCAGCGCCCGGTGCTGGAGGACCGGGAGGGAGCTGTTCGCCCGGCCGTCTACGCGGAGTACGACACCACCGCCCGCGGCGACCGCCTGCGCTACGTCCGCACGCAGGAGTGGGCATTGACGTATTACCTGCGCCACGACTATGGTATGCTCTTCGACGCGAAGGACGATACGGACGAGCTGCACAACCTCTGGGACGACCCGGCGCACCAGGACGTGAAGCACAGCATGCTCGCCGAACTGCTCGACCGGACGGCCGCGGCCGACGACTGGCTGCCACCCAAACGCTGTCACGCTTAGGCGGAGACCCACCATGGCCGACCAACCGAACATCATCTGGATCATGACCGACGACCTCGGCTACCGCGACCTCGGCTGCTACGGGCAGCAGGTGCTGGAAACTCCGCGCATCGACGCCATGGCAGCCGAAGGCATGCGCTTCAGCCAGTGCTACACCGGATCGCCGCTCTGCGCGCCGTGCCGCAGTGTGTTGATAACCGGCCAGCACACCGGCCACACACGCGTGCGGGACAACTTCGCGAAAGTAGGTGGCGTTCCCCCGCAGGGCCGGGTGCCGCTCGAGCCGGAGGACACCACCGTCGCGGAAGTCCTCAAGGAAGCCGGCTACGCGACCGGCATCGCCGGAAAGTGGGGGCTCGGCGAACCGGACACCACGGGCATACCGAACCGCAAGGGCTTCGACGAGTGGTTCGGCTACCTGAACCAGCGCAACGCGCACAGCTACTACCCGCCCTACCTCTGGCACAACGAGGAGAAGGTCGAACTTGAGGGCAACCGCGACGGCGGCGAGGAGCAGTGGTCGCACGATCTGATTGCCGAGTTCGGACTCGACTTCATACGCGACCACGCCGACGGACCGTTCTTCCTCTACTGCGCCTGGACGCTCCCGCACGGCCGTTACGAGATCCCCTACCTCGGGGAATATGCCGACAAGGACTGGTCCGACGACGAGAAGGGTTACGCGGCGATGGTCGCGCGCATCGACTACGACGTCGGCCGCATACTCGACCTGCTCCAGGAACTTGGTGTTGATGAGCGCACGATCGTCTTCTTCTGTTCGGACAACGGGGCCGCGCGGCGCTGGGAGAGGTTCGGTAGCTGCGGCGAGCTGCGCGGACAGAAGGGACAGGTCTACGAAGGCGGCATACGCACTCCGTTGGTCGTCCGCTGGCCCGGAAGTGTGCCCGCCGGCGCGCTGAACCACGAGCCATGGTACTTCACGGACTTCCTGCCCACTGCGGCCGACCTGGCCGGAGCGCAAACGCCGGAAGACGTCGACGGTTTGAGTGTCGTGCCCACACTGCTCGGCCGGGAACAGCGCCTACTGCACGAGCGCCCCATGTATTGGGAGCTGCTCAAGGACGTGCTACACCAGGCGGCTCGACGCGGCGAGTGGAAGGCCGTGCGCAAGGGCCTCCACGGGGCGATAGAGCTCTACGACCTGAATGCCGACCCCGGCGAGGAGATAGACCTCAGCGAACAGCACCCGGCCATCGCCGAGGAGTTCGCGGCGTACCTACGCGAAGAGCACACCGAATCGCCGAACTGGCCGGACGAGGAAGCATGACGCACGGAATGCCTGTCTGAGACCACGCCGGTTGGGCCGCCGGGGCGGATTGCCCATTGGCGACGTGACCCGGCATGACGCGCAGCCCAGCCGCAGAACGTCGCCCAACTGACCCCCACTTAGCCGAGCGGGAAGCCCGATGCCTACCCACAGACCCAATATCCTCCTGTTCTTCACTGACCAGCACCGCCTCTCCGGGCTTGGTTGTTACGGCCCGACGCCCTGCCGCACGCCGAACATCGACCGGCTCGCCGCCGAGGGCGTGCGCTTCGAGACAGCCTACACCTCCTGTCCCGTCTGCTCGCCTGCCCGGGCGACCATCATGACCGGCCGGCACGTGCACAACCACGGCGTGCTGTGCAACTGCAACGACCTGCCGACTCCGGTCAAGGAACTGCCTGACAGTCCTCACCTGTTGCCGCGCCGGTTGGCCCGGGCGGGATACCGCTGCGGCCACACGGGCAAGTGGCACCTGGGCGCGCGCGAGAGCCATACCTTCGGGCTCGACTTCGACCGCTCCACGCCCAGAACGCGCGGCTTCGAGTGGCCGACCTTTCCCGGATTGGAGGAGTACCGACGGCGCGAAGGCTTTGAGGCGAAGCTGGCCGACGTGAACCCACACTTCAACTGTGCCACCCTCGACGCGCCCGTCGAAGCTTCGCTGCCCTATTGGCTGGCCGAGCAGACCACCCACATGATCGACCGGTTCAGCGAAGAGGACGAGCGGCCCTTCTTCATCTGGCACTGCGAGCCGGGGCCACACGCGGCATACACAGCGCCGAGGGAGCTCCTCGACATCTACCGCGACGTGGAGATCCCCGCGTGGCCCAACTACGAATGGGACGCCGCCGGCACGAACGGGCCGCATCAGGTCAAGATCAATCCCGCCCATGCTGAACTGAACTGGGAGGACTGGGCCGAGGTCATCCGACACTACTATGCCCGGTGCACCAACATCGACTCGCAACTCGGGCGCATCGTCGACCACCTGACCGAACGCGGCCTCGCCGATCGGACCGTCGTCATCTTCTGCAGCGATCACGGAGAGACCCTCGGGAGCCACGGCGGCCTGCTGGACAAAGGGTGGCACCACTTCGAGGAGATCCAGCGCGTCGGACTCGTTGTCTCGAACCCTGGGGGCTGGGGCACAGACGGGGCAGAGGACGGCTCCGTCGTGGGGGAGTGGGCGTCCCTGCTGGACCTCTACCCGACAATCCTGGACATGGCAGGGGCAGAGTATGAGCCACAGGCGGTCGACGGCCTGTCACTGGTGCCGCTGCTAAGGGGTGAGCAGGCCGAGTGGCGCGATGCGGCGTTCGTCGAGTTCTGGGGCGTCAACGGGCTCGCCACCACCATGGCCACCTGCCGCCACGGCGACCTGAAGTACGGCTGGAACTGCAACAACTGGGACGAAATGTACGATCTTTCCATTGACCCGCACGAGATGAACAACCTGATCGCAGAACCGGCGTACGCCGACGCCCGCCGCATGATGCGCCGGCGCATGGCGGACCTCATGCAGCAGAGCGGCCACCCGGCCCACCGATGGGTGAGCAACCGCGAGCGCATAGGAGTCTAAGTCACTATGGAACCCCATATGCCTACCGACAGACCGAACATCCTGCTTTTCCTCACTGACCAGCACCGGCTCTCGGCGCTCGGCTGCTACGGCCCGACGCCCTGCCGCACGCCGAACATCGACCGGCTCGCCGCCGAGGGGGTACGCTTCGAGACGGCCTACACCTCCTGCCCCGTCTGCACACCGGCCCGGGCGAGCATCATGACCGGCCGGCACATCCACGCCCACGGGATGGTCAGCAACACCCACAACCTGGGCACCTGTATCAGTCAGCTCCCCGACGGCCCGCACCTGCTGTCCCGACGGCTGCGACAGGCCGGCTACCGCTGCGGCTACACGGGCAAATGGCACCTCGGCACCGCGGCCACCGAATGGTTCGGCGAGCCGCAACACAACGCCCTGCCGAGCCTGCGCGGCTTCGAGGGACAGGACTTCCCCGGCCACGGCGGGGGAGGGTTCGGCTACCCCCAGTACCAGGCATACCTGCAGGAACACGGATGGCAGCACCGGGTGCGCGGCGGCACCGACGTCTGGGGCAGCGGCGTCCTGCAAGGGCCAGTCGAGTCGACTGTGCCCTACTTCCTGGCCGAGAACACCATCGGCATGATCGACCGGTTCTCTGCCGCCGCCGAACCGTTCTTCATCTGGCACAACAACTGGGGTCCGCACGCGCCTTACTTCGCACCCGAGCAATACTACGGGATGTACCGCGACGTGGAGATACCGCCGTGGCCGAACTTCGAATGGCCGTCGCGCGAGATCAACCGTCCCCACCAGGTAAAGATCCACCCCCGGGCAGAAGAGCTGAGCTGGGAGGACTGGGCGGAGGCCGTGCGCCACTATTACGCCTTCACCGCCTTGATCGACGAGCAGATCGGCCGCGTGCTCGACCACCTGGATGAGGTCGGCCAGGCCGAGAACACGCTCATCATCTTCACCAGCGACCACGGAGAGACTCTCGGCAGCCACGGCGGACTGACGGACAAGGGCTGGCATCACTTCGAGGAGATCCAGCGCATCGGCATGATATTGCGCGGAGCCGGCGTCGGGCACGGGGGGCGCGTGCTGCCGCAGTGGGCCAGCCTGCTGGACGTCTACCCGACCATCTGTGAGGCCGCCGGCGCCGACTATGACGCGGCGGCGGTGCACGGTCGGTCGATGCTGCCCCTGCTGCGCGGGCAGAGCGACCAGTGGCGCGACGAGCTGTTCGTCGAGTTCGGCGGCGTCAACAGCCTGGCCACCACCATGGTTACCTGCCGCAGCGGTGAGCTGAAGTACGGTTGGAACTGCAGCAACCGCGACGAGCTCTACCACCTCGGCCAGGACCCGCACGAGATGCGCGACCTGTCCGATGAGCCCGGCTACTCAGACGAACTGGCCGAGATGCGCGAGCGCACGGCCCGATTCCTGGAGCGCACGGGACACCCGGCCCTACGCTTCTTCCGGCGGAGCCGCCTGCGCCAGTGGTCATGAACACGACCTCGATCGTGCGCCCCAGGGCCTACCCCACCGGCAATCCATGATGGGTCCTGCCGTTAAGTGCATGCAGATGGGGCAGGCGCGTCGACGCGGACCTTGACAAAGGCAGGGTAGTGGCGTACCCTTTCAGGAAATCGTGGAACTTGTTTCATTATACGAAACATGATACAGGTTATCGAGCGGGCGGCGACCGTCCTGCAGGCTGTCGGGCAGGCGAACGCGCCGACCTTCACGGAACTACAGCGCGCCACTGCGCTCAGCAAGGCCACGCTCTCGCGCATCCTGGCCAGCCTCCAGGAACTGGGATTCGTGGAGCGCGCCCCCGACCGCAGCTACAGCATCGGGCCGTTCCTGCTTGAGCTGGCCCGCCCGGCGCTCGGACGCAGAGCGCTTTCGGGGGTCGCCGAGCGGCACGCGCGGCGTCTTGCCGAAGAGCTCGGCGAACTGGTGACGGTGGGCACCGTCCGCAACGGCCACCGCTACAACCTGGCGCGGGCCACCGTGGAGCGCAGCGTTGTGGTGGACGCCGACCTGCACGTGCGCCCTTCGCCGTATGACACCGCCACCGGGCGCGTGATGCTCGCCCATCTGGAGCCCGAGGCGCTCGACGAAGTCGTGCGCGTCAACGGGTTGCCGGCCGGCACGTGGCCGGGCGTCGAGACATGCGAAGAGCTGACCTCGGCACTGAAGCGAATCCGGGAAGCCGGGCATGCCACGTACCTCGCCCCGGACGGCGAGGCCGAGGCAATCGCCATGCCGGTCCGCGGCCCCGATGGACGCGCCTGGGCGGCCGTTGGCGCCAGCGTGCCGTGCTACCGCCTCGACCGTGAGCGGCGCGACGCTGTGCTGAAGGCGCTGGGGCATGCTGCCCAGTCCATGACCGAGGAACTATGCTTTGAGCTGGGGGAAACGTCGAGTTGAAGTACCAGGTGACCAGGGGCTGCACGTGGTGCATGACCTGCGTGCACGAATGCCCGGCGGAGGCGATAGAGATGTCCCCCGACGGGGCTGTGATTGACCAGGGCAAGTGTGTGGGCTGCGGCAGATGCTACGAGAATTGCGCGTCGGAGGCCATAGAGGCGATTGAACAGGAGGGAGAGAACGATGCTCGCGTTGGATCTGCAGGAAGGTAAGCTCGTTCGGCCGGAGGCCCGGCTGAAGGTGGAGGCGGAGTACGACGTGATCGTGGTCGGGGGAGGTATCGCCGGTTTCGGTGCCGGCGTGGCGGCGGCGCGCAAGGGATGCCGCACGCTGATCGTCGAGTCACAGTCGGCCCTCGGCGGCCTGGTCACAATGGGTCTGGTGAACATACCGCTTGACTTCGTCTCCGGCATCGGCGAGGAGATGTTTGAGGAGCTGAAAGCCATCGACGGGCTCTGGCATCGCAACAGCGACCCGGAGAAGCACAAGCTCGTGCTCGACCGCATGGTCGAGGACGCCGGCTGCGACGTTCTGCTGGTGACGACCGTGGTCGACTCGATCGTCGAAGACGGGGCCGTCTGCGGCGTGGTCGTCCACAGCAAGTCGGGCTATGCCGCCCTGCTCGCCGAGCGAGTCATCGACTGCAGCGGCGACGCGGACGCGGCGGCATTCGCGGGCTGCCGCTTCAGCGTCGGGCGGCCCTCCGACGGCCTTACCCAGGCCTGTTCGCTGGAGTTCCGGCTCGGCGGCGTCGACTGGGACGCCTACCAGGAATCCGACCTGAAAGCTGAGGACCCCAAGTGGATCGACCTGATCGCGGAGAGTCTGCAGAGCGGCGACCTGGAGCAGGAGGCTGACAACCACCTGAACTGGATGACGCACGTGCCCGGACGCCCCGAGCACTGCGGCATGGACGAGGTGAGCATCTGCTTCGCCCATTCGCGCAACTGCCATCCGCTCGACAACCGCGACCTGACGCGCATGTACCGCGAGGGCCGCGAACAGGCGGACATGCTCTGGCGGTTCATCCGGAAGTGCGTGCCCGGCTTCGGCAACTCGTGGCTCATCGACACCGGCGCGCTTCTCGGCGTGCGGGACAGCCGCCGGGTCCTGGGCGAATACGTGGTGAAAGCTTGGGACCTGGCCCGCCACACGACCTTCGACGACGTAATCACCATCAGCGCGCACGGCTACGACGTGCACGGCCCCGATCACGTGGGCAACGTCAAATGGATCGAACACGAGATCGAGGGGGCGACGCGCTACGTCATCTTCAGCCGCGGCGGCTATGGCTCCAGCTATCTGCCGCCGGGGGGCAAGGAGGCCCTCTGCGACTGGAAGGGCCGAACGGGCGAGGACATGGAGTTCCCCGCCCCGCCCCACTACGACATACCCTACCGCAGCCTGGTGCCCGTCGACGTGGACAACCTTCTGGTGGCCGGCCGCTGCCTGTCGGCCGACTTCATGGCCCAGAGCGGCTGCCGTCTGATCATGGCTTGCCTGACGATGGGCCAGGCGGCGGGCACGGCGACGGCGATGTCACTGGAGGGGGGCATTCCTCCGCGCGATGTCGACCGCATCGAACTGCAGAAGGCGCTCATCGCGGACGGCGTGAACATCGGCCAGGGCAACCGCACGATCCCCGGCGTAACGGATTGACCAGGGGGGCGTGCCGGGCCGAGCTGCCCGGGACCCCGGCGGCGGCGCAGGTGGCACACGCAGCCGGAGCAACTGCACCTGCCCGACCACCAGCACCGGGCGCAGCGTGTCAGGACGCTGCTGCCGCATACGGTCGATCACGGAGTTGCCCCGCTCATGCCGGGCGTCCCAAATGACGTAATCGACTTCGCCGGACTTGCCCAGCGCGCTCAACCAGCGGAGCCTGTGCTCCGTCGTGTCGCGCGGCAGGGGGTAGGTGTGCAGGCGGCTGAAGTAGTGTACCACGCGATGCTCGTAGCACAGCACGGTCGCGTCCGGTTCGGCATGGCGCCGCAGCCATTCGCTCAGCCGCCCGTAGTCTTCGACGGCGCCCTGTTCCACGATGTCATAGAATCGGGGCGAGCGCTGCTGGGCCACGACCTTGCCGATGCGCACCAGGTTCACCGCCAGCAGCAGGCTCATCAGCACCCAGCCCAGCCGCCGCACTCGGCCCCTGGTCCACCATCGCGTGCGCGTTCTCAACCAGTGCCCCGGTACCTGTGCCCCGAGCACCAGCCAGTAAAGCAGCACAGGCAGCACCGGCAGCAGGTATCGCCGGTCGAGCGACCATCCGCTGGCAAGCACAGCGATCACCGTCAACAGGGCGTAGAGCGTGACGGTGCGCTCGCCACGCCGCAACGCGCGGACAATGCCCAACACCATCAGGGCTGCCAGAAGCCCACCGACCTCCGTGCCCAGGTCCGTGCCGCACACGGCGTCTGTCAGCCCGCCCAGATGCTCCCGCCACTGCGTGAAGAAAACGCCAATCAGCCGCAAGAGGGCTGCCGGGCGCAATCGGCCACGGAAGTAGCGGACCGCCTCGCCGGTTGCCTCCGCCCACAATATCCATGCCGTCAGGGCAATGGCGAACGGAGTCCACAGCAGGGCCGTCTTCAGCAGGCGCCCGCGCCACCGCTGCAGGCGGTTGTGACTAACCCACAGCTTCATGGTCACCGCTACGGCCACCAGGGGGCCGATCGCGCGCACCGAGCCCGCTGCCGCGATCAGCAGACCCGCCGCGCACCACCAGGCCCATTGGCTGCCGCGCCTGCAGCGCTCGGCCCGCAGCGTCGCCCACAACGCCGTCACGGCGAGAAAAGTGTAGGGCACGTCCGTCATGATGTGCGAGGAGTAGTAATAGAGCGTTCGCGACAGCGCCAGCGGCAACAGGCAGAGCAGTGCGACTCTCGGCGACAGGCGCATCTGCCTGAATAGCAACCATGCCAGCGCGATGCAGCCCAGCCCCATCAGGGACGTCAGAACGTTGTACGGCAGGAAGCTGTCGTAAGGTATTTCGGGGAAGCCCGTCTCCGGCGTGACGGCGGCGAGCATCAGGGGGAAGCCCGGCGGATACCTGGTGTTGGGGAGCATGTTGAAGGTGTAGGTGCCGTCCTCCACCAATGAGCGCCCCAGCCCGAGATAGACGGCGCTGTCGCGCTGGAAACGCCAGTGCGGGTTCAGGGCGAGCCAGTAGAGGACCAACACGAAGGTCAGCAGAACCAGCAGACACCGGCGGACCTGCGCAGCAGGCCTGGCAAGGGAGTTGCCCTCGGCGAGTTCGAAAACGCCCCGTTCTGTGCTGCGTTCAGACACTGCCTGGTCCCGTGCACTATCACTCTGGAACAGGAATGGGAAGCCACCCCCCGCCCTGCAGGCGCCCTTTCGCGACAACGCAGTGTAGTGTGTGCCGATGCTGCAAGTCAACGCCTTGGCGGCTTGCACAGGCGTTGCATACGGGGGGTGGCTGCACTATATTGGGGGCTGACGGATCGTGGGATGCTGGCACTGATACCCGTTCCCTCGGCGGGGGTGACTGTGCCGCTCCCAAGGCGCCGTGTCAGTTCACGGGCCCGGTGGCCCGTTGCGATATAACCGACACTCACGCTACAACTCGCTGCCGGCAACCGGCGGTGGTTTGGGCACGTCTTGGCAGGAGCGGCGGGATGCTAATACGAGTGCAGTGCTCTTGCGGAGCGACCTTCCGGGCCCCCGAAGAACTGGAAGGCAAGACCGTGAAGTGCCCCACCTGCGAGCAGCCGGTAAAGGTGGAGCACGCGGAACCCATCGTGACCGAGCAGATGGAGCTGGGGGGCATCCTTTGCCCCAATTGCAACACGCACGTGCCGCCAGACATCCAGTTCTGCCCCCACTGCGGCTACCGACTGCGTGAGGGGCACCCCTCTCATCGCGGCGTCGAGTCCCCCACCTCCGTCCGGCCCACGCCCAAGGGGCGGCTGTGGCTGATGGTTCTGGTGTTGCTCCTGTTGCTGGGAGCGGCCGGAGCCGTCTGGTTCGTGGTCGTGCGCCCCATGAGGGCTGAACAGGCCCTTACGGAGGCGATGCAGCCGGTGCGGGAGGGCAACTATCGGGAAGCCATACGGCACCTGGAAGCGGCGCGGGGCCTCTGTTACGGGGAATACCTGGAGCAGGTGGAGTTCCGCCTCGCACAGTTGGGCATGGAGGAGGCGTACGGCCCGATCGGCCCGGGTGATCGCTGGCCCACCGTGCGTGTAGAGGCAACGCCCGAGTTGCGCCAGGAGGTGGGCGAGACGCTGCTGCTGCTCCATCTGCGCGTGGAAAACACGGGCAAGGAACCAGTAGTTCTGCGAGACGGGCTGTTCTACCTGCGTAGCGACGCAGGCATTGCGTTGCCCGTCCCGCACGCGACCGACTCGATCAACGGGGGGTTGGCGGAGCCTGGTCAGACAGCCGAGGGCATTGTGGCTTTCCGGCGCCTTCCCGGTGCAGACCTGCGGGCCGATGCGGATGAGCTGATGGGCCCGTGGATGCTCGTGTTCAATGACGGCCAGCAGTATGCAACCACCGCGTTCATGCTCACCGGCGCCCTGGGCGAGCCGGGATTGCAGCTACGCTGAGGCCCCTCCCGCGCCGTCCCGCTGTGCGCGAGTTGCGCGCATGCGACGCAGCCCGACGCGGTTCACGACGATGGAGGCCAGGTAGATGGCCGCAGCAATCAGCACGATGCTTGCCCCCGCTTGCAGGTCCATGCTGTACGACGCCGCCAGCCCGCCCACAACGCTCACCACCCCCACGACCAGCGCGATCAGCATCATCTGCTTCAGGCTCGCCGCATAGTGCCCGGCCGTCGCCGCCGGCAGCGTCAGCAGGGCGATGACCAGGATGATGCCCACCACCTGCACGAGCACGACCACCGTCAGCGCGATCAGGCACAGCAACAGCAGGTAGAAAAGGTCCACGTTCACGCCCTGGATACGGGTGAACTCCTCGTCGAAGCACAGGGCGGTAAAGCGCTTGTGCAGCATGAATACGGTTGCCAGGATGCCGGCATCGAGGATGACGATCAGCCATACGTCGCGGCTGGCCACCAGCAGAATGTTGCCGAACAGGTAGCTCATCAGGTCCTGCTGGTAACCTTCCGTAGCGTCGATGAAGATGATGCCGATCGCCATGCCCACCGCCCACAGGGCGCCGATGACGGTGTCTTCATGTTGGCCGACACGCAGGCTGACGACCCCGATCAGCAGTGCGGCGACGATGGCCGCTGCGAGGGCGCCGGCCAGGGGATTATACCCGAGGAAGTACGCCACGCCCATGCCGCCCAGAACCGCGTGGCTGATGCCTCCGCTAATGAATGTGATGCGCTTGACCACTACGTAAGTGCCGACCACCGAACACGCCAGGGCGGCCAGCAGGCCCGCCAGGACGGCCCGCTGCAGGAACGCCTGCGTGCTGAGCGCCTTCAGGAATTCCCACACAGCGTGCTCCTCAATGCTCGTGTTCGTGGTGCTCGGCCATTCGGTCTGGCCCGCTGAAGATATCCTCCAGTATCCGGCCGGAGAGTTCTTGCGGGGTATGGCAGAAAACGCGCGTGTGCACGGCGGCGACGCGGCTGACGTGCTCGGTGACGCAGCCGACGTCGTGCGAGACCAGCATGATGGTCACCTGTTCGTTCAGGCGGTCGAGGAGTGAGTATATCTCGTGCTCGACACGATGGTCCACACCCACCGTCGGTTCGTCCAGCAGCAGCAGCTCGGGCCGGGTGGCGAGAGCGCGGGCGATCAGCACGCGTCGCTGCTGGCCGCCGCTCAGGCGACCGTAGCGACGCAGGCGTTCCGAGTGCATCTCCACTTCGCGCAGGGCCGTGTGGGCCGCTTCGACATCCTCGGGGCCGTAGCCGCCGAGAAGTTTCGCCTGCCCGAGCCGGCCCATGAGGGTCACGTCCTCGACGTTGATCGGGAAGTCCGGGTCGAGCTGTGGGCGCTGAGGGACGTAGCCGACGCGACGGCGGGCCTTCTGCGGTGGCCCGCCGAACACGCGCACCGTGCCCTTCGTCGGTTGCTCCAGCCCGAGCACCAAGCGCAACAGAGTCGTCTTGCCGCTGCCGTTCGGCCCCACGATACCCAGGAAGTCGCCCCTCCGCACCGTGAGGTCCACCTGTTCGAGCACCATCGGCCCGTCGTAGCGGAAGTGCACGCCCTCCAGCTCGCACACCGGTGTGCTGTCGGTCACTGGCCGCTCTCCGCAAATGCCTGCGCTATGCGGCGCATGCTGCTCATGTAGTCGCGCGCCAGGGGGTCCAGGGCCACCACCTTGCCGCCGATCTCCTCAGCCACCACGCGGGCGCTCTTGTCGCTGAACTGCTTCTGCACGAATATGACCCGCACACCCCGCTGGCGGGCCCGTTGGATGATGCGGCTCAGTTCGCGCGCGCTGGGGGCTTTGCCTTCGATCTCGATGGGCACTTGCTCCAGCCCGTAGGCGTCGGCGAAGTAGCCGAAGGCCGGATGATACACCATGAACTCGCGGGGGGCCATGCCGGAGGTGATGCGTTCCAACTCCGCGTCGAGCTGGTCGAGCTCTTTCAGTAATGCCTCCAGGTTCCGGCGGTAAGCATCCGCGTGGTCGGGATCGATCTCGATCAGGGCGTCGGCGATGTTGCGCGCCATGATCTTCACGTTGTCCGGTGCAAGCCAGGTGTGCGGGTCCTTCAGTCCACCTCCTTCATGGTGTCCGTGGTCGGCACCGTGTTCGCCGTGCTCGTCCCCCTGCTCGTGGTTATGGTCGTGGTCGTGATCGTGGGCTTCCATCGTCCTCAGCCTGATGCCGGCGCCGATGTCCACCATGCGCATATCGGCCCCGACGGCCTGAACGCGGTCACGGATGATCTGCTCGAACGGCACACCGACCAGGAAGTAAACATCGGCGCGGGCCAGATCGGCCATCTGCCGGGGAGAGGGTTCGAACATGTGCGGATTCTGCCCGGGCTTGACCAGCGCCTGCACGCTCACGTGCTGTCCGCCCACCCGCTCTACGAACTGTTCCTGGGGCAGAATCGTCACAAACGCACGGACGGCGGGCGCATCCTGTGTCGTCTCGGCCGCAGGCTCTTCCCCTCCACATCCCCCGAGGGTCAGCGCCAGCAGCAACACCAGCGTAACCGTGCTCTTCTGCCATGCCATGACCTTTACCTCCTCCATCACTCGGTCTCGTGCGTCTCAGATAGGTGATTAAGTTGCGAAAGCAGCCTCGAAGCACCTACACTTCGCCTCCGCAGAGTCTGTGCCTGAAGGCCCGCTGCCGTTCATTATAGCCCCGAACAAGTTTCTTTCCAGTGTCTCTGCAGCCAGAAGGACCCTCGCCCTGAACGGCACGCCTTCGCGTATAAACGCAACTATAATGCATGTTGCGGTAGCGCACCGACATGCTGTTGCTCCGCCGGCCTGACGTCTCAGGCCGGGTGTGCCCCTGGCGCCGGCTGCACTTACGCAGTTGACTGACTGTCGGGGCGGGGGATGTCGGGTGCTTCGACGAAGCGCGGCGCCGCCTACCAGGCGCCGCCTACCAGCCGCCGCCGCCACC
>CAYQXJ010000028.1:0-17655 GCA_964421565.1 uncultured candidatus Brocadiaceae bacterium | reverse complement strand
CGGCCGCGTCGTAGCGCGCCCTGAGGGCCCCCGACCGCGCCAGGGCGAGATACCGCCGCGCGAGAGCCACCTGGCGCAGGGAGGCGGTGTTCTCTGCGTCGCCGTTCTTACCCGTCAGTCTTTTCAGCCAGGTGAACACGTCACGCTGCCCCCGGTGGAGAGAGCTTGGTGAAACGCAGCGCCCGCGTGGGCTTGTCGCCGGCGTCCCTGGAGGCCAGGTAGCGATCGGCCTCGACCTGGTCCTTCAGGCTGTGCTGCTGGACCTCGCCCACATCACCCTTCGCCCGGCGCGGTCCCTTCGCGTTCCTTTCTATGGCGTCTTTGACGTCGTCAGCCATCGGAGTGTCTCCGTTGATTGCGCGGGCGAATCGCCAAACAAAAAGGGCCGCCGATGCGAGGGTGCGCTCGCACCAGCGGCCCTTGAATGGCTCTCTGTCCTCCATAGCTCACCGTCTAGTGAGCGACGGAGGAAGCAGCCTGGCGGGGATCAGCCGCCGCACTGTCGCCCGGGTCTTCCTTTCAATCTATCGTACGCGATCCACTCCGTGTCGCAAGACTGTTTCAGCAGATCGGCAAGGGAAAGAGATGCCAAAAGACCTGGGTGATGCCTCCCAGCGGCTTGGGGTCTACGCCACCGTGTTTCGATCCGGTAACCGGGCGGCAGGTTCGGGAGAATCTGGAAATTAGGGTTGACAAACATTTCGCGGGGCCTTATAGTCTTAGTGTCGGCTAACATGAGCCCGGACTGTAAGGGAGCCAGCAATGGCAGAAGCGCTGAGCGCAAGCCTGGAAGATTACCTGGAGGCCATTCTCGGCGTTATCGAGCGCAAGCAGAAGGTGCACGTAAATGACATCGCGGAGCGACTCGGGGTAACGATGCCTTCCGTGACGGGCGCGCTGAGGAGGCTGGTCAAAAGGAAGCTCGTCCGCCACCAGCCTTACGGCGCGGTTGACCTGACTGAGAAGGGCCGCGAAATCGCCGAGGAAGTCATGCGCAGGCACCGGCTGTTGACGACCTTCTTCGAGAGGATCCTGGGGCTGGATGCCAAGCTGGCGCAGAAAAACGCGTGCCAGATGGAGCACGTGATGGATCGGGAAGCGCTGGAGCGACTCGCGCGCTATGTGGAGTTCGCCGAGGAGTGCCCCCTGGACGTCTGCACCTGGCAGGGAGGGTTCGGCGACTACTGCCAGGGTAGGCAACGCTCTGCCGAGTGCGCCGCCCGCCTTGAAGAGGCGCGCGCCCGGCTCGAGGCAGACCGCAAAGGAGAGGAAAGCGTGAAGACACTGACATTGGACCGGATCAAGCCGGGCCAGAAGGCGAAGATCGTTAAGGTTCGGGCCGCGTCCGGGCCGACGAACCAGCGCATCATCGACATGGGTGTGACGCGCGGGTCGGTCGTGAGAGTCGAGAGGGTGGCTCCCTTGGGCGATCCCATCGAAATCAAGGTGAAGGGTTACAGCCTGTCCCTGCGTAAGGAAGAAGCGCGGGGCATCACCGTGGAGCCAGAGGGTGACAAGTAACATGGCCAGAGGTATGCCCACACGGCCGCGCATGCCGCTCAGCATGGTCAGACCCGGAACCACCGCTGTCGTGGCGGCCGTCCGAGGCGGACGCGGCTTGGTGCGGCGCTTGAGCGAGATGGGCCTGGTGCCCGGCGCCGAGGTAACGGTCGTCAGCAGCCACATGCGCGGGCCGATGGTGCTGAAGGTGCTGGAGAGCAAGCTGATGCTCGGGCGAGGGATGGCGCACAAGATCCTGGTTGATGGAACATAGGGCTCTTCTCCCCTTTTTTTGCCGGCATTGTTTGCCATGGCTAAGTCCGAATCCGAAGTAAGAGCAGGCGTCAGGGCCTGAGAAAGGCGCAAGACATGAACGCACCTGTCGAACCGCGAAAGAAGCGTGTCAGAATCGCCCTTGCCGGCAATCCGAACTCCGGCAAGACATCGGTCTTCAATGCCATGACCGGCGCTCGGCAGCACGTCGGGAACTACCCCGGAGTGACCGTCGAGCACAAGGAGGGGTTCAGAAGGATTAATGGGGTCGAACTGGCCATTGTGGACCTGCCGGGTACCTACAGCCTGACTGCTCACTCAGAAGATGAACTGGTGGCCAGGGACTTCATCGTCGAGGAGAAACCCGACGCTGTCATCGCGGTTGTCGACGCCAGCAACCTGGAGCGTAACCTCTACCTCGTGACGCAGTTGCTCGAACTGCAGGTGCCGCTGGTCCTGGACTTCAACATGAGCGACGTGGCCGATGCCCGGGGCTACAGCTTCGACTACAACATGCTCGCGGAGCTTCTGGGGACGCCCATCGTTCCGACCGTCGGCAATAAGGGCCAGGGCATCGACCGTTTGCTTCGGGCAGCCGTGGAACTGGCCAGTTCCACTCAGACGCACAAGGAGCACATCGTCAAGTACGGCAGGGAAGTCGAGGCCGAGATCGAGAAGCTCGAAGCGCTCCTGGAGGGCGAGACGGTCCTGGAAGGTTATCCGTCGCGTTGGCTGGCGGTCAAGCTCCTGGAAAACGACGAAGAAGCGCGGCGGAAGGTCAGCGAGTCGGGCGCCGGTTCAGATGTCATTCTGGCCCAGGCCGACATGAGCATCCGGCACATCGAGGGAGTATACGACGATGCGCCAGAGGTTGTTCTGGCCGAGGCCCGCTACGGCTTCATCAGCGGGGCTTGTCAGGAAGCCGTACAGAGCACCGTGCAGACCAGACACGACGCCTCAGATCTGATCGACAGGGTGGTCACGAACCGCCTGCTGGGCATCCCCATCTTTCTGGCACTGATGTGGGCCGTCTTCCAATTGACGTTCAAGCTGGGCGAACCGCCGATGGGGTGTATCGAATCCGGATTCGAGTGGCTCGGCGGCGCCGTCGCGAGCGTGCTGCCGGAGGGGCTGCTTCAGTCGCTGATCGTGGACGGGATCATCGGAGGCGTGGGCGGGGTGCTGGTTTTCCTGCCGAACATCCTGCTGCTGTTCCTGGCCATCGCGTTCCTGGAGGACTCCGGCTACATGGCGCGCGCGGCCTTCATCATGGACCGCGTGATGCACAAGATCGGCCTGCACGGGAAGAGCTTCATCCCGCTTCTTCTCGGGTTTGGCTGCACCATACCGGCCGTCATGGCCACACGCACGTTGGAGAACCGTCGCGACCGGCTCGTGACAATCCTGGTGGCGCCGCTGATGAGCTGCGGAGCGCGGCTGCCCGTCTATATCCTGTTGACGGGGGCTTTCTTCGGCGCCCAGGTTGCCGGCAACGTGATCTTCTCGCTCTACATGCTGGGCATCGTGCTGGCCATCGTCGTGGCAAAAGTGTTCCGCAAGTTCCTGCTGCCCGGGCCTTCCACCCCGTTCGTGATGGAGCTGCCGCCCTACCGCGTCCCGACGCTCAAGGGCATTCTCATCCACATGTGGGAGCGTGCGGGGCTTTACCTGAAGAAGGCTGGCACGATCATCCTGGCTATCTCCGTGGTGATTTGGGCGCTTTCCGCCTTCCCGCGACGGTTGGAGTTGCGCGCGGACTACGATGCCAGGATGGCGGCGGCCGCCACGGAGGGGGCCGCCGCGGACCTGGAGGAGGAATTCTCAGCACTGCAGCTTGAGCGGAGCTACGCCGGCAGGATAGGGCACGCCATTGCGCCGGCCCTGAAGCCGATCGGACTGGGCGACTGGCGGATCGGGACCGCCCTGTTCGCGGGGCTCGGAGCGAAGGAAGTCGTCGTGTCCACGATGGGTACTCTCTACAGCGTGGGCGAGACGGACGAGGAGTCAGAGGCCCTGCGCGGCGCCCTGAAGCAGGACTACAACAAGCTGCAGGCTTACGCACTGATGGTGTTCGTCCTGCTCTACATCCCCTGCGTGGCCGCGGTCGCCGTCATCAAGCGGGAGACGAACTCGTGGGCCTGGGCGGGCTTTACGGTGCTCTACACCACGGCCCTGGCCTGGGTGGTCTCGCTGCTCGTCTACCAGGGCGGGTTGTTGCTCGGCCTTGGCTGAGGGGAGGACAAGATGTGGCAGACAATCTGCGTGATCGTGATCGTAGCCGGGGCGCTGGCCTTCGCCCTGTGGTCCTTCTACCGGATGGCGACCGGCAAGGACACCGGCTGCGGCGCTTGCGCCAGCAACTGCGCTTCGTGCCCGGCCGGCTGCTGTGGAGATGACCCGTCGGCTGCGAAGCCGGCGCGCCAGACCGGCGAACCTCCGCGTAACGTCGCAGACGGCGGTGGGGAGCATGTGTAATGGCAACGAACGAGCAGGTTCTCACAAGAATCCGCCGGCTCTATGACATGCTCCTTCAGCATGACGGTTTCGGCGAGATCCGCATCGAGATGCGCATCCTCAAGAAGCGGCAGAAGGAAATCATCATCCATTGCGGCAAGCAGTACCGCTACGTGGTGGACTTCGATCCGCAAAAGAGCATGGACACAGGGGAACCGGCATCAAGGGGATGCGGTCCACGTCACCACTCGGCACAAGTGCCGGCGTCTCACGATTCTGCGGGAGAACGTGATCGCACAGGAGACAGGAAAGGAGGTGCTTCGCCCTGAGAACGACAACCTGACGGATCGGTTGCGGGTGAGGGACCCGAACGAGAGACTGCAAGTCAAGCGCAAGAACAGAACACAAATGTACGAGGGCGTGATTCCGCGGGGGAATGGTCCTCGACCAAACAGAAAAGGAACAGCAAAATGTCTCGTAAGTCACGCTGGAGCCGTAAATCAGGTTTCACCCTGATCGAAATGCTGATTGTCATCGGGCTACTCGGAGCGCTGACCGGCCTGTTGCTCCCCGCCCTTTCAGTTAACCGAGAGGAGGCGCTGGGAGACGTCTGCGACTACAACCAGGCGGGATCCGTGCGTGTCCTGAAGCAGTACCGGAGCATGTTCGGTGGGTACCCCGCCGACATGCACAACGGCCTGCAGGGAACGGATGGCGCGGCCGTGGCGATGGAAGGCCTTCCGGACGCTCAGGAAGACCACATGGTGAACGACCTCGACGATACCCGTCACGCCCTGACGGAAGACCAGGCTGATTCGCTGATCGCAGCCGGCATTACGAGCGTCTGCTCGGACACGGGCCTGAACAGCACTGCTGTGGCCGCGGACGTGAACGTCGCTGCCGCCTGCGCCGACGACGGTTCGAACGCCTGGTTGGACGACGGCGGCGTCGAGATGACGTTCGACGGCATCTCGATCTCCGACTGGGCCCAGGGGACGGCCGGCCCGAGCTGGAACAGTTCGACGGGGCCGGTAGTTTGCCTCTGGATCGCCCCGACGGTTAATTGGGCGGCCGGCAGCGGGGACAACAACGACTGGACCAAGGGCAATGTCGAATACGGCATTGAGATGGAAGGCCAGTGTCCCATACCGACCGCGGCGGCGAGCGGAGACGACGTCAGCTTCGCCTACTACATGGCCTACTTCAAGGTCTTCAATGATGGTTCGCCCGCTCGCATGATCGGCTCGACATGCCCCGAGTGCGGCGTCTTGAACCCGTAGTAAGGCCTCTAGCATTTTCCCACAATGTCAGGACGGCCGGAGGGGTCACCGATCCCTCCGGCACCGTCCTCTTCCGCGGATGAGCGAGCGAGAGACGTTTGCAGTCTCGGGAATGGACGGAACAATGACACTGACCGCACTCAAGCCAGATGCGAGGCGCCACGGTGACAGCCGCTGTGCCCGAGGGAAGCCGACCGATGCAGTGACGCACCCGCGTGCTGGCTTCACGCTGGTCGAACTGTTAATCGTGATCGGGCTGCTGGGCGCCCTGGCGGCCGTCATGCTACCCAGCCTGACCGTCAAGCGGGTGGAGTCCCTGCAGCAGGTCGTCGATCACGATATGGCCGAGATACGTCGCTCGTTCCAACGGCTCTACGAAGATGCGGTGTTCCAAACTGGTGACCTGGAGGCTTTACGCCGCTACGGGCTGTATCCGCTGATGGCCCGACCCGAGAACTTCCATGGATGGACTATCCCGGGGTACGACGCCGAGCGGAGTCGAGGCTGGCGAGGTCCCTACGTCGGGCAGGAGGGGCAGCGCACGGTTTCTTCGACTTCGACAGGCCAGGCGCTCGACGCCAGCGGGGTCGTGGTGCCGGTAATCGAAAATCCCTTTAGCTCGACCGCCACGGATGCCCACTACTATCGCGTCGCCGCTCCCGCAAAGCAGGGAGGCGGCTACGTCTTCGGTGAGATGCTACTGATCTGCGTCGGCGCGAACGGCTCACTGGACATCTCCCTGCCGACACTGACGCCCGGGGAGGTCTTAGACCTGAGTGGTCTGACGGCGGGCACGGACGATACCGCTATCCGGCTGTGCCCGTATGTGGAATGAGGAGAGAGGCTTCATGTACACCCAACAACACACCCATTCGGTCCAAAGCGGCATGACGTTGATCGAGGTCGTGATCGTCCTGGCGCTGCTGGCGGGACTGGCCGGAATGACACTGACCACAGTAAGCCATCTGGGCGACGAGACACGCGCCGGGCGCACGCGCGATGCCGCGGAAGCGATGACACACGCGGTGGTGGGGAACGGAACCGACGCCGGGAGGTTTCTTGCAGAAATGGGGCGTCTGCCCGTGCTGCACGACGTGGCGGAGGGCCGCTTGCTGAGCGAGTTCTTCGAATGTCCCCATGCGGCCGTAGTTGGGCAGACGGCCACGGCCACGATCGGCGACAACTACTTTGGCGATGGGTTGACCGGGCTGCCGGCCGAAGCAGCCCTTCAGTGCGGCTGGCACGGCCCCTACCTCATGACGTCCGGAGGGACCCTCTACGATGGATTTGGCAACGACTGGAACGTCGAACTCGAGCACGATCCGGGCGCGTGGAAAGCGCCCGCCGATCTGGTGACCGGGGACGTGGGAAAGCGCATCATGGGCGCCGCCAGCTGGGGTCGGGACGGCACAGCGGGCGAAGCCGCCTGGGCCGACCGGGACGAGATCGTCGACCTGGCTCCATCGGCCGCCAGAGCATCACTCACCGTAATCCTCATGATGCGTGACAACACCCAAATGGGCGGGGAATCCTGGAAACCGATAACGGCGAGCGATCCGTGGGACATCTATCCGTCCTGGGCTGCGAGCACGGCCTACAACGAAGACCGGGTCGTCCGGCCCGCCGACGGGACCCAGTTGTTCCGCTGCGTGACGGCGGGCACGAGTGGGGTTTCCGAACCCACCTGGAACACGGACCACATAGGCGACTCTACAAGCGATGGTTCGGTGGAGTGGATGATGCTGTCGAATCGAAGCAGCTACGCTAACCGCGTGCGCGTTGCCCTGTTCGTACCTTACGTGCCCACGCAAGCTGGGCCGGGGAACGGCGCGTCGGTCGTCGGTCTGATCGCGCGCAATGGGGGGACCGGGGCAGTATTCGAGGTCAAACCGGACAGATCCGACGATATGGCGACTGTGTCGGCGACGTGGTCCGCACAGGGAAGCGTCACTTACACGAACCTGGCTCCCGGGCCGCGGAAGCTGTGCGCCTGTGCCTTCGTGGACGACGGGGGCCCGGTGTCCAAAGCCTGGGGCTCTCCGTTGCTGGATGTCGCTCTCAGGCCCGGCGGCAATGCGTTGACGGTCTACCTGAGCGAGGAGCTGAAATAGGTATGTTCAAGCGTCGCAAACCTCTGGGTGTATTCCTGCACGACGGCGGGCAATGGCACGCCATCGTGTACCGCTTCAGGCGAGGCGATTGGCTGCCCACGAACAGCGCCCGGTTCGAGGCTTCCAACGCAGAGCATCTCCCTGACGAGATGCTCGTCTGGGCGCGTGAGCAAGGAGCACGCCGCGTGCGGACAGTCGTTCACGACGAGGTGCACACGGTTCGGATGGAGCTACCCTCGGATGCCGACCTGGAGGAGACGCACACGGCCATCGCCTACGAAGTCGCCTCCGAGATGGACAGTGAAGCGCACCGGCTACGGGTCAGTGCCGCGCGGGCCGATCGGTATCGCGTGGGCGGTGATTCCACAACCGTGCTCGTTGTGGCTCACGAGCAGACGCTCCTGGAGCGTTACCGCGCGGACTGTGCGCGCCACCGGCTGCGCTTCGAAGGGGTCTGCCCGCTCGAACTGGCCGCCCTTGCCCGCCACGCGCGTGAATCGTCCGGCGAGCGCCTGCTAATCCTGCGCCGGCACGCCGGGTTCCTCGCTGTGCCCGCCGGTGAAGATAACGCCTTCTTCTGCTCCGACCTGGCATTCGGGGCGCTGCCGGCTGCCGACAGCACGCGCGAGTCAGAGCGTCTGGCCCAATCGGAACGCGTATTCAGAGTTCTGTCGCATATGCCCATCCACGTGGTGACCTGCCATCCGATTGGCCAGGAACGCCTGGCCGAACTGCTGAAGGCACTGGGCGACGGAACGGAGCTTCATGTCGAGAGCATGGAGGACTTCGCTCCCCGAATGCTCAGGCACGTGGTGTGGTCGAGTCCTGGCGGGACCGACCAGGGCTGTGCCCTGGTGGGTCTGGCGCTGGAGAAGAAGGGCCCTACTCGTGCGGGAACGTGGGCGTGTGTCACAACCGTGGCTCTGACGGCCTTGACCCTCGCGTGGCTTTGGGCGTCCGCCATCCAAGATCTCGACGCCGTCCAGCAGCGCAGCGAGAGGTGGGACGGGCTGGTTGCGGCCAGGCAAGCCGCGAAACAACGATACGAGAGCATCGTTCGGCAACGAGACGATCTGGTGAAGGTCCAGACCGTCCTGCGAAATGCGAGCCCCATGGGTCCGGGGATACTGCGGCTTTTCGGTGTGCTGCGAACATCCATGCCGCCCCATACCCGCCTGGTGGCCGTCACGCAGTCTGGAGGCGAGATTGAGGTGGAGGGCAAGGCAGTATGGCCGCGCGGCGTGTCTCTATTGACGAACGTCATCGGTCGTGCAATGCAGCAGCACGGCTATCGGGTCGAGCCAAGAAATCTGGAGGAGACGGGCGACGAAAGGGCATTCAGTTGCCGGCTCGTCCCTGTGGGGAGGTAGTTGGCGTGCGACGCACACTGGGCAAATGGAAGGTCGGTCTCGCAGCGCAATGGGGTCGCTTGTCTCCCATCATGCGAAGCTGTGTGGGGCTGACGATCTCACTCGGGATGGCCTATTACGCGGTGAACTACGAGGTGAAGCCCCTTCAGGCACAACGGGCCCGCCTGGAGAAGGAACTGCAATCCAAGGGCGCTCCCGTTTACGTGCCGATACCCGACGAGGACAACGAGCTTGAGGAACTGGCGCTGAAGGTAGAAGCCGTGTCCGAAAACTTGGAGAAGCAACGGCAGTCGCTCGCTGACGCCATCGATCCGGCAGCGGTGCCGAGCCCGGACGAGGAAGGCCAGGTCGTCGGCGAGTTCGACAGCCTGATGTTTGAAGCGGGCCTGGACCTGCTCAACCGGATGCGACTGCGGCGCGAGACCGTTGCCGGCTCCCTCATGGCATCCGAGTACAAGTATGCCGCGGCCGGGCGATTCGAGCAGGTTCACGCCTTCCTGAACGCCGTGAGCGCGTTCCCAAGGCCGTGCAGGCTGACGGTCCTGTCGATCAGAGCCCCAGGCGCGTGCAAGAACGAGGAGACTGCATCAGGAGGGGCCGTCAAGGCACGGGCCGCAGGACGTCTTCCCGGCAGATCCATCCTGCGCATCGAATTCCAGTTGACGATTTACTTTATGGGGAGGGAAGGCACATGACGGCTCCCCAGGTTGATCTCAAACGCATAAGCATCCCACGGAGCGTGCTGGAGCTTGTTCCCGCGGCCGTGGCGCGACGCACGGGCCTGTTGCCGGTGGCTCGCGACAATGGCACTCTCTGGGTTGCGACACGCGAGGAGGCCGCTCCCGCTGCGCTTGTCCAGCTGGAGGCGCGGACGGGGCTGGCGGTTCGACAGGCTGTCGTTGCCGATCCCGGTTCCGTCTCGACCGCGATCCGTCGCTACTACTCGGACAGCGCGCTGCGTCAGGATGACGGCCCCCTCGCAGAGATGGAACGGATTGTCAGCTTCGCAATGCAGGCCCGAGCGTCTGACATCCACGTGGACCCCTCGGAGGAGAACTACCACATCCGCATGCGCGTGGATGGGCTGCTGCGAGACGAGCGGACGCTGCCCCGCGAGATGGCGCAGGAGCTGATCTCGGCCGTCAAGGTGCAGGCACGGCTGGACATCGCGGAACGGCGCGTCCCGCAGGACGGCCAGGTGGTGATGCGCGTCGGCGACGAAGAGCTCAGCATTCGAGTAGCGACCATCCCTACGGTGCGCGGGGAGAAATTGACGCTCCGCTTGCTGGGTAGCGGAGTCGCTGACGAGGAGCTGAACGCCGTTGAAAACCTGGGGATGAGCGGAGCACACCTCAGGATGTTCAACCGAGCGCTGGCGAATCCCCAGGGCGTCATCCTGCTCTCGGGCCCCACCGGCAGCGGCAAGACCACCACGTTGTACGCCTCTCTCCGGCGTCTCCGTGAAGACGGCACGCGTCACATCCTCAGCATTGAAAACCCCGTCGAAGTACCCCTGGACGGCATCAACCAGGTGGAGGTCGACGCCGAGGGTGAAAGGGTCAGTTTTGCCCGCGGTCTGCGAAGCGCCCTGCGCCACGATCCCGACGTCCTGATGGTGGGTGAGATGCGGGACGCGGAAAGCTGCGACATCGCCATCAAATCGGCCCTCACGGGCCACCTGGTTCTTTCCACAGTTCATGCCAATTCGGCGGCCAACGTAGCCACTCGCCTGCTCGACATGGGAGTCTCCCCCTTCCTTCTGGGGTCCGCGGTGCTCCTAATCGTGGCCCAGAGGCTGGTCCGGCGTCCCTGCCCCCACTGTGTGCGCCGTGAGCCCCTACGTGAAGAGGATTCCGCGCGGCTCGGATTGGAGGTCGCCGACGAACCTTTAGTACCGGTGGCCGTGGGATGCATGTACTGCGCAGGCACCGGCTACGCCGGCCGCACGGGGTTGTATGAACTGATCCCCATTGACAAGGCGGTCAAACGCATGCTCATGCGTGGGGCCAACGAGGAGGAGATCGCGGAGGAGGTGTTCGTCAAGGGGGGCTTGCCAACGCTTCGCCAGGATGGCGTGCAGAAGATGCTCGATGGGTTGACGACCCTGGAGGAGCTTGACCGGATCACCCAGGTGGAGGTGGCCGACTGATGCCATCTTTCCGCTATATCGCATCGGCCAGCGGCGACCGTCGCGAAGGCGTTCTGCAGGCCGAATCTACCTCAGAAGCCGCTGCCGCACTCCGACGGCAAGGTTTGGTGATCCTCGCGCTGAACGAGACGGACAGGAACGCGCCCAGTAATGTCCAATCCGGCGATGGCTTCCTTCCGCGCTCAGTCGCGCGGTTCTTGATTCCTCGTGTTCACGTCGAGATTGCCCTGAACCAACTGAGCACGCTACTGGCCGGCGGTGTGCCGATCATGACAGCCCTGAAAACGGTTGAGGGGCTGGTCCCGGGCCCGCTGAGACGGGTCCTGGCGGCAATTGCGCGGCATGTGCAGGGCGGAGAGCCGTTGAGCAAGGGCATGAAGGCCGAGGCCCCGTTCCTGGGTGAGACGACCCTCGGCCTCGTCGCCGCGGGAGAAGCCAATGGCACGGTGGCAGAGATGCTCGGCCAGGCATCCCGCCTCATGCAGAGGGTCAGAGAGGTCCGCTCACGCATAGTGCAGGCCTTCTCTTATCCCGCCATTGTCACACTTGGCGCCATCGCCGTCGCCGCCTACATGGTGCAGGTGGTCTTTCCCAAGGTGCTCAAGTTCATCGAAGGACAGCGCAGCAGCGTGGAACTGCCTGCCATTTCCAGGGCATTGATCGTCGTCAGCCGTTTCATGACCGATTACGGCCTATACCTCCTTCTGGCGCCGATCGCCGTCGGTGTTGCCTTCCACCTTGTTCGGCGAACCGAGCGCGGGGCACTTGCGATCGACCGTGGCCTTCTCTCGGTGCCGTTGCTCGGTGGTGCACTGCGCGCGGCCGGCAACGCCATGTGGACGCGGATTCTGGGAACGCTTGTTCGGAGCGGGATCGACATCGTGAGCGCCATTGATTTCGTCGAGAGGGCGGTGAAGAACCGGCATTACAGGAGGCAGTTCCGTCAAGTACGCGCGATGCTGCGGCGTGGGCGGAGCCTCTCGGACGCCATCCGCTCGACGGATCTGGAACGACTCTGTCCGCTGGCGCCGGCCTTAGTCTCGGTGGGCGAGCAGATGGGCGGTGTAGATGAGGGGCTCCTCCGGGTGGCGACGGACAGCGAGGCCCGGCTGGAACGGCGAACAGACCTGCTTGCCCGACTTGTCGAGCCGGCTGTCTTTGTGGTTGTCGGAGGCATGGTGGGCTTCGTCTATTTCGGGTTCTTCCTGGCGATGCTGGCTGCCACGCGAAGTGCGGGTTAAAGGGAAAGGGAGCACAACATGATCTCACTCTGGAGTTACGCGAAAACCGTGTTCGACCGCCCCTGGAGGGCACGGATAGGTGCCGTTCAACTTGCTGTCGTGAGCCTTCCACTGTTGCTGTTGCTGGGGGATGCATTCGCCCTGGCAGCCGCCGCTTCTCCGCCGCCTGTTGAACGCGAAGCATCGCTGGAACGCATCGCAGTGGCCGGGGCCGATGATGGCTCCAAATCCGAAAGCGTGCTTCCTGCAAGTGATCCATTCTCCTATCGGGGCAGCGAGAGCGCTGAGTATGTAAGCATGCCGGATGCGAGAGTCCCCGCCGGGGTCCGTCTTCTCGGAGTCCTGGTGATGGAGGGGGGCCAGCCCATGGCTGCTATCGAAGTGCCCGGCTCGGAAGGTGCCCTGTTCGTCCAGGAAGAAAGCGTGGTCCAGGTGCTGCCTGCTGCCTCAAAGACATCAGATGGGAACGCGTCCGAGCCCCTATACATTCAGATCAACCGAATCACGCCCGACGAGGTCGAAGTCTCGCCTCGGACGCGGCCCGAAGACAGGCGGATACTGCGATGATTGTGCACAAAGAGAACCAAAGAGCGCACGGTAACGGCGTCCTGCAACTCTGTGTGGCGCTAGGACTCCTGGCGGCAGTCTGCTGCACGGTGGCCGCTGGCAAACATGCAGGCAACGACGGGGCCATCAAGTCACTGAACGTCAAGAGAATCGCCCTGCGCGACTTGACGCAGATGCTCTCCAGGGGCTCCGGGCGCAACATCGTCGCCAGCGAGGATGCGGCACAAACGCCCATCACGATCTACCTGCGCGACGTCACCGTCTCAGAAGCCGTGCGCGCCATCTGCGACGCCAACAAGCTCTGGTACAGGGAACGGGAGCAGACCGGCCTGCTCATTATCATGACCCTGGATGAGTACAAAGCGGGGCTCAGCGCCTTCACGCGGGAAAGCGTGGAGGTCATACCGCTGAGGTACCTCGATACACGCGACGCGGGCGATGCATTGCAGCGGCTATTCCGGGATCGCGTGATCTGGTCACGCCCGGATGGTGAAGAAGGTGACGCGTTGGAGGCGATGGAACGCGCCCTGGAACGGATGGATGTTCTGGCGGGGCACGGTGAGACCTTCGATGACACCGCCTACAGATCCAGCAGCAGAACCGGCGACGGGCAGCCTCAACGGTGGGAACGAGAAGCCCGACGGCTCCTGACGAGCGGTCGCAGCGCCGGTACAGGATATTCTGCATCCCCGCGTCTGTCGCCCCGCGCGGAAGAGGAAGCCGCTTTCACGGAAGCCGAGATGGTCGCCGCCCGCGAAGCGCTGCAGGCAGGTATCGCTGCAGCCGACGCGCGACTGGGCGGCAAGCCCGGCGTAGTGTACGTGTCGTCCATGGCCGGCACGAATCGAATGATGCTCCGCTCTTTGGACTCCGCCGCAGTTGAGCAGGTAGCGGCAGTCGTGCGCGAACTAGACAGGCCGAAGCCGCAAGTCCTGCTGGAAGTCAAGGTGCTGGATCTGCTCCTCAATGAAGACCAGCGAACTGGTATCGATTGGCTCTTTGCCCTGGGAGATGTTTCGGGCGCCCGGTCGACGGGCATCAACTCGAGCACGCTCGGAACCGCATTCGGCCGAGTCCTCAACCCGGATGGCGATCTGGTGCCCCAGGGGACGGGTTTGGAGCCCCGCGCGCTGGTCCTCAGCGCCGTGACGGACCAGATCGCGGCCCGTCTGCAACTGCTCGCCGACGAAGGGCGCGTCACGAGCCTGGCGACGCCGAACCTCTGCGTCGCGGATAACGAAGCATCGCGTGTGTTCATCGGCGATGAGATATCCATCCTCACGGAACTGGAGGTCCGCTCGCAGTTCAATGAGGACGGCAACCTCGTCCGTACGGACATTAGCCCGACGACCGAGAGGCGCAACGTAGGCACGTCCCTGGTCATCACGCCGACCATCCACGCGGACCGCACGGCCACCATACGGCTGACGCACAAGAAATCGGTTGAAGGGCAACTGCGCGAGATATACTCGTTCGAGGGCCAGTCATTCCAGTCGCAGGACATCTCCGAGCGCTCCGTGACCACGACCGTCATCGCCCAGGACCAGCAGATCGCCGCCATCGGCGGCCTGGTCCGCGAGAGCATGGAGGACCGACGCATAGGCATCCCCCTCCTGATGGACGTCCCGGTCCTTGGCGCGTTGTTCGGAACAACCATCCAGGCGCGCGAGCGGCACGAGCTCCTGGTTCTCATCCGCCCCTTCATCCTACTGGCACCCGGCGAGGGCGAGGAGGTCAGTGCCGAGTTCCTCGAGCGCATCAGCCTGCACCCCAGCGCCTCCAGGGACCTCCCGGCCCTCAACGTGGGCCAGAGCGCGCGGTTGCACATTCTGCCCACCGGTCCTCCACAGACTCAGCGGGAGCTGTCCGGCGTTCGGCAGCGCGCCCGCCTCTGGTCCATGGAGCCTGAAGAATGAGACGATTCCTCATCGCATGCTGCGTCTGCCTCGGTTTCGCCGGGTGTGCTGCGCCCCGGGCGCGCCCGCCCTTCGCGATGCCGGTCACCCTACCCCGTGGCATGTCCGATGCGATTGCCCTGGAAAAGGCCGGGCAGATGGAAGAGGCGCTGATCAGTTACAGGACCATTGCGGCCGACTCTGCAGACGAGACCTCGGCCCAGGAGGCATCTCTGGGTGCCGCCCGCTGCCTCATCGCCATGGGCAACTATCCGGCGGCCCTGGCCCTGCTGGAACCGATGCCGGAGGAACCGACGACCGACTGGGACCGGCGCCGATTGGCCCTGGGGGCTGAGGCGATGGCGCGGCTCGGCGTCTGGGCACATGCCGAGTCCCTAGCCGAGGTGGCGCTCTCCGGGCTCGGCCTCGATGACGAACAACTTCCATGGGTTGCTGTTTGCAGCGCCAATTTGGCCAAAGCCTATCTCGAAAACAACAAACCCGCGAAGTCCGCCCGCATGTACCGAGCGGCCAGCGCGCGGTTCGAGAAGAGCGGTCAGGCCGGCCCTGCTTCAGAGTGCATGGCCCTGGCCCGGGAGATCGAGGGGCTCGTCGGCGCGCCGGCGGCCGGCGCGGTCTCCCCGGGCGCCTCCCCCAGTCCACATCGCCAAACGAAGGCAGAGTAATGGCAAGACATGTGTCAGACCTGCTCGCCCTCGCGGTCGAACGCGGGGCATCGGACCTGCATCTGGCCGCCGACAATCCGCCCGTTCTCAGGCTGCACGGTTCCCTGGCACTCATAGCGGACGAGGGGGCGCTGAGCGACTCCGAGGTGCGCCAAATGGTGCAGGAGATCGTCGGTGAGCATTGCCTGAAAGAACTGGAGACAGCGCGCGAATTCGACGGTTCCATGTCGCTTCCCAGCGGACACCGCGTCAGGATCAACGTCTATGTGCAGAAAGGCAATCCGGCCGTCGCCCTGCGAATCCTGCCTTCCGAGTTCTTCCCCGTAGAGAGCCTTGGCCTTTCGAAGAGCATCTGCCAGGACATCATCTCGCTGCACCAGGGCCTTGTCCTGGTGACCGGCGCGACCGGATCAGGGAAAACGACGACCATCGCCAGCCTGATCAACGAGATCAACGAGAGGCGCCCCCTCCACATACACACGATAGAGGATCCGATCGAGTACCTCCATGTGAGTAGGCGCGCCTTTGTTACCCAACGCGAGATCGGGCACGACACGAGCAGTTTCGCCGAAGCATCCAAGTGGTCCCTGCGGCAGGATCCCGATGTGGTAGTCGTTGGAGAAATGCGGGACACCGAAACAATGGCGGCCGCGCTAACCCTGGCGGAGACAGGGCACCTGACCTTCGCCACGCTGCACACCTCCGATGCGGTGCAGACGATCTCGCGCGTGATTAGCGCGTTCACTGCGGAGAAGCAACAGCAGGTCCGCATCCAGCTCGCCACAACCCTGGCCTTCATCGTTTGTCAGAAGCTCATACCGTGGCAAGACTGCTCCGGGCGCTCGCTCGCATCGGAGATACTTGTTGCCACACCGGCGGTTCGGGCCATGATACGCGAGAACAAGACGCACCAGATGCGCATGGCCATGCAGACCGGCTGCGAGGTGGGAATGCGCACAATGGGGCAATCCCTTGCTGCCCTGGTGCGAGAAGGGAGCGTTTCCCTTCAGACGGCTCTCGCATACAGCGACGACAGGCAAGAACTCAACGAGCTAGTCCAGGGCAAGGAGTGATCTGCCACACGTGTGCTGCAGCAAGTCCCGATGGGCACCCACAAGCCAATCCCTATCGCGTGGTATTCTGAGATCGAAGGGGCATGTGCTCTGCGAGGTCAGTGGGATTGTGCGTCAGACAGAAGCCCATGCAACTCCCTGCGAAGCTCCCCGATCATCGTATCGAACGGCGCGAGCTCCGTAACGAGCGGCCCCAGCCACTGCTCCCACGTTCTCTCGACGTAGCTGAGCATGGGTTCCTGGAAGAAGTCCTCGGCCCCGTCGAAGCCCACGTTTCGGACATCGCACTTCTGCCGGAGCAGCGACGCAAAACCGGCAAGCTCCAGTTCGTCTCGGTATCTCTTTAGCACCCGCCACAGGTCGTAGTAGTCGCGTGCCCTTGAACGGCTCCAGCCTCGCTCTTCCAGCTTCTCCACGTGCTGAAGGATCGCTCGGAGCTTCTCCGCCACGATCTCTTCGAGCGAATAGACCTTCACGCGTGTGTCGAGCGGCTCCCCGTACTCGTGGATGACTTCGCGCTCGGGTGCGGGTCGCAGCACGGGCTCGTCCACCGACACCTCGACCATCACGCGCACGTGCGAACGGCGGTGCCACGGGAGCTGGGCCCGGATTGTGAAGGCTTCCTGGCCGGTGGGGTGCGGCTCGCGTTCGGTGTAGCGCTCGCATTCGAAGGACACGGGCGCATACTCGTCGAGGAGCTGAACGGCCACCTCGCAGGCCGCACCCATGGCCTCTTCCATGGTGTCTCCTCTCGGCACGGCGCCCACGCTCGAGAAGTCCAGGGCCTCGGAGAACCGGTACTGGCCGAAGTAGCACTTCTTGAGCGCCGTCCCGCCCTTGAAGACCAGCGTATCGCGGAGTGCATCCAACCGATATATTCCTGCCAGCACCCAGGAGAGCACATAATCTCGTTCCAGCGTCTCCCAGCCGATGCCGAGGCGGCCACGGGCCTCCTCCAGTCGTGTTCGCAGCGGCCTCATCAAGCAGTCCTCCCCGGCAGATTCTCCTGGATCATCCACCGACCGTTGCACGGCCCCTTGCGGGGGCCGGTCGGGT
>CAYQXJ010000027.1:0-18434 GCA_964421565.1 uncultured candidatus Brocadiaceae bacterium | reverse complement strand
GCGACATCGCCAACCCGTACCTCTTCCAGAGCCGCCGCCATGAACCGGCCGCAGGCCTGATGCAATTCCGCCACCGCTACTACAGCACTGAACTCGGCCGCTTCCTCACCCGCGATCCTCTGGCGCTGCAGATGCGGCTCTCGCTGACGGGAGGACGCCACTCCCTGTTGCGTCGCGTGATTGCAGCAATGTATCGCTTTGCGCGCGGGAACCCGGTGGCCGCGTCAGATCCGCTTGGGCTCCTCGAGCTACCAGACTTGGACGATATCCCTGACATAGACCCAGAGAAAGGGCGGCAGGGGGCACTGCAGGGGTACAAGCTCTGTGTGATCCACTGCGTTGCGGACGGTGGGCGCACGGAAGAATGGTGCAAACGGAGCTGCGCGAGTGGTCTGACTTACAGCGGCCCGAAGCCCAGCGGCACGAAGAGCAGCCCTTCGGTGGGCCAGAAGATCGATCTCAAGTACGGGCGCTACGCGGATTATTGTGAATCTTTCTGGCGGGGCTTTGCGGAAAGTCTCCAGAAGCAATTCCACTCTATGTCCGGAACTCTTGTATATCCAGTCCTTGGGCTTGAGCGGCCTCCGTTAGATGAGCGTTATGAGGCCTGCGCGCTCGGCCAGGCCGAGGGAACATGGGCTGAGACGCCTACGAAGGTGGCCTTGGGCACGGGAACTGTGGCAGCTGGGGCCGCGGCGGTCGTAGGGTCCATCGAGGTTATGAAAGAGACTCGTGTTTTGGCGAAGATGTCACTGGAAGGGCCACATCACTCTTTCCCGTTAATCGGTGACGCGACTCATCTGCGCATCGGATACTGGTTGAAGGGGATCAGCGGTTCCGGTAAGTGGTTGCAGATTCCGCTGTGGCCAGGTTGAGTGGTGCCCCTTGCCCTCAGGAGGAAGCCTGCCTGTGCAACTTGCTGTACAGATTGCCTCCGCCGAGCCCGAGGAAGTAGCGAAGCTCGGTGCTTTTCTGCACGATTCCGAAGTGACGCGGGTAAGGCAGTCGCACGGCGGCGAGCTTCACGTCAGTCTGCAGCGCTTGGCGCGAGAGACCCCACTGAAGTCCCGATTATTGGGCATCATCCCTTCATATCGGTACCGAAGTATTCCTGCCGATTTGACCATAACTGATCTTGTCGATGTTTCGGACAGACGCAAACGGTCCAGCGGGGAATGCGAACCCGAATTGATGCGCACTATTCTACTTCAACCCAGTGAAGGCCGTTTGCAGATAATCACTGACCTGGGGAGAATAGACGCTGCGACGAAGCCCACCAGCGTTCTCTCAATCCGAGATGCGGACCTTCCTGTGAGTGATGCACATGTGACCGACTTATTTCGCCCGGTCATCCCCCAGGAATTGGTCGACGAAGTGATGCGGTGGTCGAACCTGGAGTGAGGGGAGGGAAGATTGATACCGAGGACATATGTCCGCACGGCACTTGCGATATGTAACATAGTGGCCCTTCAAGATTGACCTTAAGTGTTGACGGTTTTTGCCGATAACTCCAGTAAGAGCCGCGTACTCTGCTGCGAGGGTCGGCATGGAGAAGTACATCGTGCGCTTGACGGCAAAGGAGCGACAGGACCTGGAGCAGATGGTCTCGAAGGGCCGGGCGGCCCACCACGGTCAACGACGGCACAAACGACCGCGTGGCGGACACCTGGGCGGGCCGGCTGCTCAAGAAGCGGCAGTACGCCAGCGGGGCCTACCTGACCCACCTGAACGACTCCGGCGGCAGCCTCGACGGCTACGGCTATGACCTGTTTTGACACGGATCAGGGCGGATAACGACCGATGAGTAACCTGCGGCACGGCGAAACGAGCGAGGCCATCATCGGCGCCGCCTACCGCGTGCACAACGCCCTCGGCTGGGACTTAGTGGTCGGCTGCGGTGTGTAGTGCGTAGCACGGGCATCCTGCCCGTGCGGGGGGGGGCGGCTGCACCGGCGCGGAGCTTTACGACTTCTTCCGGCAGTGCCCTCCCGCCGGCGGTGGGGCTGCCATGTGCAGGGCGGCCATGCCACTACAGCGCCGCGCGGCTCGGAACCTGCGCCCAAATGGGTACATATCGGACGGCGCACCGAAAGGTAACGGGTAGGATGGCCCCCGCTATGACCAACCGGACCCACTACCCCCGAAATCCCGGAAACCATCCGGACGCGGCGCCGCCGCCGGCCGGCGCGGGGCCGCCCCTCGACCGGCACATGGCGGGGCGATTGCCGGCGCGGGGCCGCGCCGGACGCCGCACCCCGAGAAACCCGGCCACCGTCCGGCCATGTCCGCCGCCCCGTCCGCACCGCAGGCCCGGAGCGAGGGGACATACGCGACACACAACCGTTACAATCGCCCCACACCGCGCACAGCATATATATAGTGCCGTTGTGGGCGGAAGGTAGGGCAGCACAGCATGCCCATTGCGAAACGAACCCATGTAGTCATAGGTGCCGGTGAGCCACATGGATAAGACGGAGAAGCACAAGCGCGCGACGTAACGGGGCTTGTATGGTATGTTGTGGGCGTGGATGAGTGGGTTATGCGGATGCGGGGCGGCGGCGGGCAGGCGGGGGAGGGCGGGCGCTTAGTTTGTCGGCAAGCGACATGACGCTGAGGGCGGCGTCTGTGGTTTCTCGGGCAGTACAACGTGTTGGTGACGGGGGCCGTTGTCGCGTTTGGACCGGATTGACAGTGCGGCGGTGGGGGACGATAATGGACGCGCGAAAGGATATGGGAACCATGCATCAGGGGGAGCAGAGGATTGACCAGGCATAGTGCTGAGCAGTTGTTGCGCCGAGGGAGAACCCGCACGGTTTGCGCTCTGCTTATGGCGATGGCGGCGTTGCTGGCGTCCGGCTGCGCCGCACTGGGCCGTTCGAAGACGGTTGTGACGGTGCACGGCACAGGATCGGCGGTGATGGAGGAAGCCGGTTCGGAAGGGCTCGGGGTCTCGCCCGGGGCGCTGACAGCCGTGGGGGTCGGGTTCCCGGCGGCGGAGTCGGGGAACCGGTCGCAGATGATGCTCACTGCGATGGAGGCCGCCAAGTATCGCGCGCTGGCGTCGTTGGCTGCCCAGGTGGAGGGTCTGCAGATATCGCGCGAGTCCCGGGTGCTCAACATGCAGTTCGCGGGTGAGGCGATTGAGGCGCGCGTAGAGGGTTTGCTGAGCGGAGCCCGAGTTGTGAAGAGCGAATGGGATCCGAACGAGGGTGTGGCGAAGGTGACCGTGGCGCTGCCCGGTGCGGGGGGTGCGCTGGCGACTGCGCCGGCGCCGGACTCGCGGACGGCCCGCAGGGAGCGGGCGGTTGCGGCGGCGCGGCTGGAGGCGTTGGCGGACCTACGGCGCCAGCTCGGGCGGGTGCGCGTGGGGGAGCAGGTAATCGTGCAGAATCTGGTCCTGCGGCATCAGGAGGCATGGAAGGCGGTCGAGGGGATGCTGCAGGGGGCGGAGCTCTCCGAACCGCGCTGGCCGGAGCGGGGTCGGTGCGAGGTGAGGGCGACCCTTCGGGTGACGGAAGCTGACCTGGCGCGGCTGCGAGCGGCGGGGGAATAGGGGTGATGGTGCTGGTATGTCCTGGGTGAGGTGTTTTCACACAATAAGGAGTACGCAATGCGCTGCATAGTGATAGTAGCAACACTGGCAGTGACGGGCCTGGCGTTGGGATGCATGACACCGAAGGTGCCCGGGGCCGAAACGGCCACGCGCGGCACGGTCACGTTCTCCGCAAGTGCATCGTCCGTCGTGGCCAAACAGGGCGATCCGCTGGCCATGCTCGAGGCACGAGAGGCGGCGGAGACGATGGCCCTGGCAAACCTGCTGAAGAAGATCAAGGGCGCCTACGTGACCAGTGAGGTGACGGTGGGCGACCTGATGTTCTCCAGTCAGGAAGCGACCACGCGCGTGGACGGCTTCCTGGCTCGGGCGGACGTCGAGTTGGTGCCCAGCGAGCCGGACAAGACGGTGGTCACTGCGCGGGCAACTTTGACGATACCCCGGTCACATCTGAAGTCACTCGACGAGTATGCTGAGTAAGCGCCGGCCACACGCCGAAGGCAGCAGCACGGGGCGGTCGTGCTGCGCGGCACACTGGCGCCTCGAGGTCGCTCTGACGGTTTTGGCGCTGTTCTGTTGCGGTCAGGTGAATGCCGCCACGGCGGGCGAGGTGCGCGAGGCTGTGGAGGTGACGGCGGTGGGAGTGGCCGATGCGGCGCCGGGGGTGGCTACGTCGGAACTGCACCGCCGCGCGCTGTCCGACGCCCGCCGCAACGCCGTCGAGCAAGCGCACGTGGAGGTGGAGTCCGTGGCCGGGGTGAATGACCTGCGGATGGCCAGCTCGCGTGTCCGGGCACGGACGGCGGGCTATGTTGAGTCCATGGACATCCTCGAGGCCGGGCGCGTTGTCGGTGCTGATTCATCGCTTTACAAGGTTCGCGTCCGGGCGCGAGTGCGGCCCATGGACACGATGGCGAGGCACGGCGCCTTTGCCCTGAACCGGTTGGACTCTTGGGCGCCACGGGTCAGGCTGGAGTTCAGCGACGACTGCCGAGTGGATCTGCGGGAAGAGGTGCGGGCGCGCATAGCAAAAGGGCTTTTGCTTGCAGGCGTGCGGCCCGTGGGTGCGGGCGAGTTTGCCATGCCTGTCGCGCTGAGAGTCGAAGGCGAACTGGACGCAACGGTGCGGGTGGACTGGTCGATTGATGCCTCCTCGGACGCCGACGTGGCCGGGCCGGGCAGGCATACGGGGAGCTGGCAGATAATGGGCGAGGGCGGGCCCGATGTGCACTGGTGGGAGGGGCTTTCCCTCGCCATCGCGCGTGACGCGTACACAGTGTGGGCCGCTCCGCGCATCACGACGATCCGCTTTGAGGGGCCAAGCGAGGAGCAGTCGCGCTCGATTGCTGGCATCCTGTCGCGCGCGGTGGGGGCGCGCGTTCGTTCCCGTGGCGAGGAGGCCCTGGAGGTCACGCTCCCGCTGACCGGCGATCCGCGGGCGTTTGTCGAAGCCGCTTTGTCACAGGCCGCTCCCGGCGCCGAGCCGACGCTCACCGAGGCGGCGTTCACCCGTATCGTGTATGTTTTCCAGCAAGCGGAAGACTCCGTCGACCAGGCGGAATAGCTTCGGCCATGAGGCAGCGACCATCGGTTTTCTGACAACAGTCCTCGTCGTTTGGGGCTCGATGCACGCATATGTGTTTGCGCGCGTCTGGCTTTACGGTGGGCTGAGCAGGGGGGCGGGAGGGCTGCTGGCTCCGATATGGCTGGCATTGATGCTGTCCCCACTGGCGGCCACGGCGCTTGACCGGTCAGGGCACCACTTCATCGGCGGACTGCTTACCTGGCCGGCTATGGTGTGGGCGGGGGCGTTCTTCCTTTTTTTCTGCGTCAGCGTCGTCCACGATGTTTACAACCTTGTGTTGACGGCGGGCGGGTTGCTTCACCCTCCGCTTTGCCGATTGCGATTTCTCGGCCCGAGGGCGCTTATGGTGACGGTGGGGGCGGTGACGGCGGTTAGCGCATACGGGCTGATGGAGGCCGCTCTTATCCGGATCGAGCAAGTGGAGATTTCCTCGGACAAGTTGCCGACCGGCATGGACAGGCTGCGGATTGTCCAGATATGTGACGTACACCTGAGTCCTACGGTTGGGGTGAGGCGGCTGCGACGCATTGCGCGCATGGTGCGCGGGGCGGAGCCCGACATAATCGTCTGCGTGGGCGACTTGCTCGATTCCACCGTTCACGCACGAGAGGAACTGTGCCGGGTGCTGGCCGCTCTGGAGTCCCCGCTCGGCAAGTACGCCTCAACGGGCAACCACGAGTACTACGCGGGGCTGGAGAAGTCTATCGCGTTCACTGAAGAGGCCGGCTTCCGGTTGCTGCGGAACGAGTCCGAACGTATACGTCCCGGGCTTTCTGTGGTGGGCGTGGAAGACCGGACGGCCCGCCGAGTAAGGGGTGCTACGTGGGACGAACAGGACGTGTTGCGCATGGCGGAGGCGGGGGACTTCGTCGTGCTGCTGAAGCATCGTCCGTTCGTCGAAGTTGAATCACTGCCGCTCGTGGACCTCCAACTGAGCGGTCACACCCATGGTGGGCAGATATTCCCCTTCAGCATCGCCATCTGGCTGTACTACGAGTACGGGCACGGCCTCGTTCGAGTAGGCGAGTCAACGCACCTTTACACCAGTCGCGGAACAGGCACCTGGGGCCCGCCCATGCGGGTACTGAATCCGCCGGAGGTCACGGTGATCGACGTGGTGCGGGCGGACATTCGGTTAGAGGACGGCGATCGATACCACAGTCCAGAAGGTGGCCAGAAGGAGGGCGCCAACGGCGCCGCCGAGGCCGCCGAGGGCGCCGCCGGAGGAAGCGATGCGGTAAGTGCACCAGGCGGCGGCGGCGACTGCTAAGAGAGCGGCGAGCAGGGCGATGGCCGGGCCGATCAGCAGCCCAGCCGGGGCAGCGGCGGCGAGCAACAGGGCATACTTCCTCGGCCCATAGGGTGTGGGTGCTCCGAGCACTTCCCTGTGGCCTCGCGGTATGGACAGGTCCCGGCCGCAGTTCTCGCAGAAATTGTCGTCTTCGTACACGTAGCGGCCACAGCTGGGACACTCGTAGCGCGCGGGAGGTTCCTCGATGGCCGGGGCCTGCTGCTGCTCTTTGCGTCTTATCCTGCCGGCCGACGCGGGGGGGAGCGGCGGCTCGGCCTGCATGGGGACGGCCCCGCGCCCGCGCCGCTCCAAGGGTAGAGCTGCGCGATCGGCCCTGGCCGGCGGTCCGCTCTTCTCTTCCGGTTCACCGGGGGGCAGTGCCTGTTGTCTGCCTGCTTCGAGGAGCGTGTCCGGTCCGGCGCTGCCGGCGATTGCCTGGCCGGGCTCGGGCACGTGCACCTGCAGGTTGCCGTCTTCGTCGCGGCCCGCAATGATGGCCTTGTCGATGTAAAGCATCTGCTGGCGGGATGTTTCGGCCCCTTGGCCGTCCATGAACTCGCCGCAGTGCTTGCACTTTTTGGCCTTGGCGCGCACAAGTTCGCCGCAGAACGGGCACTCCTTCATCTCAGGCGTCTTGATGGTGTTTTCGTGGCAGTAAGGGCAGTCGATCGCATCCTGGGGGATCATGCGTCCGCAGTGTCGGCAGAATTTCACGGGTGTCTGTGCGTCCATCAGATCTCGCCTTCCTGCATCGGAGTCGCGGCCCAGCGCAAAGCCTGTCTGAGGAACACCTGACCGTCGTTCTCGTGCTCTGGTGACTCGTCCCAGGCGAACCGGTCAATCCGGGGTACGCTGCTCAGGATGAGCACCTTGCCGGCGCCGAATGACCGCGCGAAAGCGACTGGGGGCGCGCTCTTGCCCCTCGCGTCCTTCACAAACGGCGACGCTCTGAGCAGAACGAACGCCCCGGATTCCACCCCAAGCGCCGGAGTGTCTGCTGGGAACAGAACGCGTCGCACGCCTCGCGTCGCCGGGTGCCGGGCAGTGGGCAAACACAACAACAGAGGGCGGGGGTAGTCGTCCGGCGCTTCGGGGCTCATCCTAAGTTTGCCGGCCAACGGGGACGCCCCGAGCCAGCGCAGCAGGGGGGCAAAAGGACTATCAGCCGGAGTCCGCGTTCGGTCAGCAGTTCCCACGTAGACAAGCGAACCGCCGCTGCGCACGAAGTCTACAATCCTCTGGACTTCCAGGCGATCATACGGCGGGACGCGCGAGGCGCCGCCAGGCTCCACGACCAAGAGCAGTCCGGCACCGGCAATCGCCTCCGGGCGGAACGGGCCCGCCAGACGTGCCACTTTGAGCTGCAGGTCCTGCGCCAGCCGGCGCAGAGCCGCCGGAGGCTCGGTTCCGTGATAGGTGTCTAATAAAAGGGTGACCTCACGGCTCAGAGTGCTCGCCGGGGTGGCCGTGTCCGGCTGCAGTCGGGCCAGTCGGGCTTGCTTCTCCAAGGCGGCCGCCCAGAGCCGTTCGGCGTCGACATAGCTGCGTGCGGATGCCACGTCGTAGCTCGCCTGGGCGTCTGCGCGGAGTTCCTCGTAGGCCGCCTCGAAATCGCCCTCTGCAGCGTGCAATAGGGCGAGCGACCTGCGCACGCCGGCCTGGCCATTGCCTTTCGCCAGAGCTGCAAGCCGCGCAATCTGGCGCGAACCAACGTTGCGGAGAGGTATTCTCTGCACCCCCAGAGTAGTCTGGACCGTAAGGTGCTCCTGGTCCACTTCCATCACGGTGCAGTCAAGGCGGATACCGCCGCGCAGCGTGAGAGCCATGTTCTGACCGACCATTTCAGCGAATCTTGCGTAGGCGACTTCGACCACCTCGCGCACCTGCTGGATCACGGCGCGTTGCTGCCCCAGCCGGCGGCCGTACTCCGCGCCGGCCGGCGACGCGGCCAGAGCATCCAGCCGCGCAATGGCTTCGTCGTAGCTGCGTTGGCGCACCAGCCTCCGCAGGGGCTCAAGCAACCGCTCCTCAGGCAGAGCGCCGGGGCGGGGTATGACGTCCCACTCGGGCGACCCATCCTCGTCCAGCGCCCTGTAAGCAGCCGCTGTAGGTCTCTCACCAGGACGGGCAAGCCGCCCTTCGATCTGCACATGCCGGCCAGGGCCGACATTCACGGTCCGTTGCATCGGTTGTAGCCCACTGCGACTGACGCGTAAGCTGTGGGCCCCGGCGCGAACGTTGCGCAGCACGAGGGGTGTGCGGCCCGCCGGCACGCGATCCAGTTCCACTGTGGCGCCGGCTGGCTCCACGAGCACGCTGACGGCGCCCACGCCGGCGAGCGGCTCGAGTTTGAGCCGTAGCCGGAAAATGGCATCACCCGCCACCTCGGCCGTTTGTTTGACAGAGACGTAGCCCTGCATCACGAGCTCTACCTCAGTCTGCCCGACGGGCACATCGCGCACTCCGCACGGGGTGACGCCACGGACGTCACCGTTGACGAAGACTGTTGCGCCGGGAGGGTCACTCACCACGTGGAGTCCTCCCACCAGCGCGGCGGCGTGCGCAAGTGGTGCACCCATCGTCAGTGCAATCATCGCCAGCAAGAGTTTGCGCATCGGCGGCCTCGGTCGATATTCTGCCAGTGGCCGGCAGCCTCCTTGAAGGGCTTGCGGGCGGCCAGAGCGCTTCACAGGCCCATCCGTTCGAGACCTTCCATCGTCAGTCCACTCGTCGCAGCGCTCTGCGTAACCATCCTCTTCACCCAGCGACCTATCATGTCGCACTCGATGTTCACGCGCTCGCCGGCGCCCTTGTCCCGCAGATTCGTGTGCTCAAGCGTGTAGGGTATCAGGGCTACCTCGAAGCGTTCGCCCGACAGTTCCGCTATGGTGAGGCTTATCCCGTCGATGGCCACGCTTCCCTTCTTGATCATCATATCGGTAAGGGCGGGGGCAGCTTCCACTTCGAGGCGCACTTCACCGGGCAGACGGCGCACATGCCGAATGAGCCCCACATCGTCCACATGACCACTGACGAAGTGCCCGCCGATCTGGGCGCCCGCCCTGAGGGCACCTTCCAGGTTGACGAGATCCCCGTTGCGACGTTCTCCGAGGGTGGTATGCCGCAGGGTCTCGGCGCTGACGTCGAATTCGGCGCTGGCGCCGGCCAGACCGGTGACCGTCAAGCATACTCCGTCAACGCTCAGGCTGGCGCCCTCATGAGCATCCCGGGCCAGAGGGCCGATATCGATCCTCAGAACACGGAAACTGCCGCTGTCGCTGAGGCCTACGATTCGGCCGACATGCTCGACGATGCCCGTGAACACGGTGGCGCTGCCTCCTTTCCTCCCGGTTTGCGACTCTGCGATGATAGCATGGGCCGGCGCCGTTTTCCACGCTTGAGGCGCAGTAGCGGGCGTAGCAGGGAGCACAGTGGTGTGTTGGTTTTGACACACACCTGTTCGAAAAAGTGAACACGCAGGCACCGCGAAAACTGGCGGCGTGGCGGCCGGGGGCGCGTGAACCCGCTGGACTGCGCGTGCGTGCGGCAACCGCGAACGTGTATGATGTAGAGATCAAGCCCGAAGGTGGCACCTCACTTGCAGTAACAGGCAAGGCGGGTTGGCACGGCAACGTGTGCGGGGCCTGGTGCGGCTACACGGTTTCTGCACCTTGTGCGGGAAGGGGCGTAGAATGTGCGGTATTTTCGGATGCGTGGGTCCACGCGCCGACGCCGATAAGCTTATTGAGGGTCTGAAGCGGTTGGAGTACCGGGGCTACGATTCCTGGGGGCTCTGCCTGGCAGATCGCTGTGCGCTCTGGGTGCACCGGGAGGTCGGGCGCATATCCGCGGCGGACCTCGACGAGAAAGCCCGCGCCACCGCCGCGTGGGGCGGCATTGCACACACCCGCTGGGCCACACACGGGGCGCCGACAGTCCCAAACGCCCATCCTCACTGCGACTGCTCCGGCAAGCTGGCCATCGTGCATAACGGAATCATCGAGAACTACGCGGCTTTACGGACGAAGCTGGAAAGCCAGGGGCACACGTTCGCAAGTGAGACCGACTCCGAGACGATAGTCCACCTGATCGAGGAACTGCTGGAGAACGGGGAAGGCTTCGAAGGAGCCTTCCTCGGTGCGCTCAGGCTCCTTGAGGGCACCTATGGGATCGCAGCCGTGCACGCAGATCACCCTGGCGAGCTGTATGTCGCCCGACGGGGCAGCCCCATGGTTGTAGGGGTCGGGAAGGACGAGATGCTGGTGGCGAGCGACCCTACTGCGCTGGTAGCTCACACGCGGCGCGTGGTGTACCTGGACGATGAGGACGCAGCGGTCCTGAGGGCCGACGGTTTCGAAGTGCGCGATATGGACGCCCAGCCCGTCACGAAGAGAGTGCAGGAGGTGGCGTTCGACCTGCCCGCTATTGAGCGGGGTGGCTATCCGCATTTCATGCTGAAGGAGATTCACGAACAGCCGGAGACGATACACAGCGCCTTCCGCGGTCGCATTGTACGCAGCGAGGGGACCGCCAAGCTGGGTGGGTTGGACGAAACGCTGCTGCGCCGCGTGAAGCGATGCCACATCCTGGCTTGCGGCACCTCGTGGCACGCGGGTCTGGTGGGCAAGTACCTGCTGGAGAACCTCGCCCGCGTCCCAACTCAGGTGAGCTACGCGGCCGAGTTCCGCTATGCCAATCCCATCGTCCAGCCCGATACTCTGATGATCGCCATCAGCCAGAGTGGCGAGACGGCGGATACGCTGGCGGGCGTTCGCGAGGCGCAACTGCGCGGCGCTGAGGCTATGGGCGTCTGCAACGTTGTGGGTTCCACGATCGCCCGGCAGTGCGGGCAGGGAGTATACATCCATGCCGGGCCGGAGATCGGCGTCGCTTCGACGAAGGCATTCACCGGCCAGCTCGTCGTGCTCACGTTGCTGGCCATACACATGGGTCGCATGCGCGGAATGCCGCTGCAGCAGGCGCTGCACTACCTGGACGCGCTCGAGAAGCTGCCCGAGCAGGCTCAGCAGGCCCTGGACGCCAATGACCACATCATGGAGGTGGCGGAGCATTACGCCGACCGGCCGAACTTCCTGTACATTGGGCGATTGTATGAGTACCCCGTGGCACTGGAGGGCGCGCTGAAGCTGAAGGAAATATCGTACGTTCACGCGGAGGGCGTGCCCGCGGCAGAGCTAAAGCACGGGCCGATCGCCCTGATTGACGAGCATATGCCCACAGTGGTGTTGGCGGCGCAGCAGGGAGTGCTGATCAAGATGGTCGGCAACATCCAGGAGATACGCGCCCGCGGCGGGCAGATCATCGCCGTGACCCGCGAGGGTGATTGCGAACTGGCCGGTCTGGCCGAGCATACAATACCCGTGCCGTCCACGCTGGACCCGCTGGTGCCGATCCTTGCCGTTATACCGTTGCAGTTGCTCGCCTACCATATCGCCGTAATGCGAGACTGCGATGTCGATAAACCGCGCAACCTCGCCAAGAGCGTGACCGTGGAGTGATCGGCGCACTGCAAAACGGAAGCAGAACATGAACCCCAATATCGTGTTGTTTGAGGACGAGTTCGCCGATGACCTGCGTCCGGTGTCCCTGACGCGGCCTGCGTTCGCGGTCACGTGCGCGTGCTACCGGCTCTACGACATCGCGAGGCTGGTTTCAGAGAACGTGAGTTGGTTGGTTCGCGAGCACCTGCAGGCTGTGACCGCGCAAGCCTTCCCGAAGGGTGCTCCCGGCGCGGGGCCGACACTGTTATTGAATGCAAGCCTGGCGCCTGACGTGCGCTATGTTGCGAAGTTGAGACGCCTGATCGAGGAGGGCACGCCCCGGCTGTTCACCAGCGGGCAACGCATCGCCGCCGCCGTGCTGCCCGCAGGCGAAGCGCTGCCGCCTGAAGTGGATGTGGATAGCGTCTCGGGGCACTTGCTCGATCGCCGCCTGCCACTCGCTGAGGGTGAACCGTTCCGGAGCTTCGATTACCCTTTCCATATTGTCGGCGCGATCGAAGATCTGTTCCCCGGCAACATCAGCCACAGGATCGAGACTGACGGTCTGCGCGAGATACAGGACGGTGTGTTCGTCGGGGACGACGTGCGAGTGCCGCAGACCGCCGTCTTCCACCCCGACGACGGGCCCATTGTGCTCGGCGACGGCGTGAGGCTGCACGACTTCACGTACTTCACCGGCCCGCTATATGTTGGGCCGCAATCCCGCATTATCGAGCGCTCCTCTGTGAAGGAGTTCACCTGTGTGGGCCATACGTGCAAGATCGGCGGTGAGGTCGAGGTCAGCGTTATCGAGCCCTACACGAACAAGCAGCATCACGGCTTCCTGGGGCACGCCTACGTGGGTTCGTGGGTCAACCTCGGCGCAGGCACGAGCAACAGCGACCTGAAGAACACCTATGGCGAGGTGCGCTACGAGCACAAAGGTGGGCGCCTTGATACCGGGCTGCAGTTCCTCGGCTGCATCATCGGCGACTTCGCCAAGAGCGCGATCAACACGAGCATATTCACCGGCAAGTCCGTCGGCGTGGCGAGCATGCTTTACGGATACGTGGCGCAGAACGTAGCCTCCTTCTGCAACTACGCGAAGTCATTCGGCACCGTTACCGAGGTGTCGGCCGAACAGGCCGTGGTGACGCAGGAGCGGATGTTCTCGCGCCGCGGGGTCGACCAGACGAAAGAGTGCCGTGGGCTTCTGCACGCTGTGTTCGACATGACACGGGACGAACGCCTGATTACGACGGGGCCTCCGCTGCTGTGAGGCTATCATTGACACGCAAGCAGAGCGTCAGGATACTGTAGGTGGTGTTGGAAGAACAGTTTGCAGCCAACAGTGTTAACCGGCCGACTGTGGAGCGGCTCGGGGGGAGGATGGTCGCGGTGGCGGAGAAAAAGGGCGTGAGCCGCAAGGCATTGGTTGTCTGGGGTGTGTTGATCCTGTGCGTGCTGGGCGGCATAGGCGCGCTGGCCTACAAGCGGCTGCGCTGGCGCGATGTGCAGCTCTATCGGACGGGCATGCTGCATCTGCGCAGCGGCAACACGGCGGCTGCCGTGGAGAACCTGCGGCGTGCGCTCGAGATCACCCCCGACATGGACGCCGCACGGGAGGGCCTCATACGCGCTCTGACCGAACGCAAGGAGTTCGAGCAGGCACAGGCCGAGATCGACGAGGCACGGCAGAAGGGAATGGCCGAGCCGGCGGCCGCGCTGCTGCGCGCGCGGATTATGGCGCTGCGGGCGACGCATAGAATCCGATCAGCGGGCGCTGCTGTCGATGTCGAGCTCTGCGACGCCGTCATCGAGGAGGACCTGGAACCCGCCGTTGAGCTGACGCGTGAGTTTGCCGATAAGGCGGCGGAGCCTGCCCTTGCCTTCACCAGCCTTGGCGACCTGCTCATGCAGCAGTCTCAGCTTGTTGCGCTGAAGTGGCGTCTGTTCCTGCGTCAGGCGGAGAACGACCGCACAGTCGGCAGGACCGAAGAAGCCGCTCAGCAGGTTGCTCGGGGTCGGGCTCTGCAGCCCGAGCTCGCCCGGCTGCAGGGCGAAGCCGTGCAAGCCTATCGGCGCGCTATCGATCTGGATGAGACGTTGCTGCAGCCGCGCATCAAGGTCGCGCAGCATTACCTGAGCACGTTTGTGCCACGTCCGAACGAGGCACACGCTGTGCTGGAGCCGGCCCTCCAGGCTGAGCCCGGCAACCGCGAAGTGCGGCAGTTGATGGCAGCGGCGGAACGGCTGGCGGGTAACTACGAGGCGGCTCTGGAGCACCTGGACGCCGCGTCTTCAGACGATGGGCAACCGGAGGAAGCGATACTGGTCGCGCGCGGTCAAGTGCTGGCCGACGTAGAGCGCTGGCCGGAATGCGAACAGACTGCGCGTCGGGCGCTTGCCGAGAGCCCGGACAGCCGCGCGGCGGCTTACCTGTTGGGCACATCCCTGCTGGCGCAGCACGGCGATACGGGTGGTGAGCCCATTGAGGAAGCCGTTACTCATCTGCAGCATGCATTGCGTGGGAACGCTGCATGGCCACAGGCCCGCCTGGAACTCGCCCGATGCCTGTTCCTGGTGGGCAGACCCGAGCAAGCGCGCAGTGCGCTGCGCGCGGCCCTCGACGGCGTTGGGGCAAGCCAGCCGGCTTCGCTCAGGCAAGCGCGCGAGATGTCGCAAGTGCAGTACCAGGCTGCGCTGCGCATGTGGCAGGAGCTAAGCGATGAATCCCCTGAGAGAGCAGCCGAGTATGCGCGAGATGCGTTCCGCGCGATGCCCTTCCGACACGATGGCTACGAGGCGTATAAGCAGGCGCGTGTCGCGGCAGGAGACGGCCCTGAGGACCTGGAGAACCTGGCCCTGCTCCACGCAACGGCGGTCATCGCCCGCGGTGAGCTGGAACGAGCGCTCAGTATTGCCGAGACCGAGGCCGATGCCCTGCGTGAAGAGGGCCGGCCGGACCGGCTGCTCATTCTCAGCGCGAGGCTGCAGACCCGGCTCGGTAACTTCGCTGAAGCCGTGGAGGCCTATCGCGAGGTGCTTGAGATGGAGCCCGACAGCAGGGCCGCCTACGAGTTGGGGTTGCTCCAGACGCGGCTCGGGCATCTGGACGAGGCGCAGGAAGTGTTAAGCCGGCTGGTGGGGCAGCGCCCGGAGGACAGCGGCGCGATTCTCGGCCTGGTGGGCGTGCTGATGCGCAAAGGCGACACGCAGGGGGCGCGTGCAGTTCTCTCCAGCGCGGAGGAACGGCTCGGGAAGGCGGCTACAACTGCCTTGCTCATCAACCTGAGTGTCTTCAACAATCAGATAGAAGATGCCATACAACTGGCGCAGCAACTGGCGGCCGACGAGCCTGACCGCCCACAGACCCATGCCGTGCTGGCGGAGCTGCTGTGGCGTGACGGTCAGACGGAAGAGGCCCGTGCGGCCTACAACCGCGCCATCGAACTTGCCCCGCAATACGCACCGGTCTACAGCCGCGGCCTCCTTGACCTCGCCACAGGCAGAGTGCAGGAGGCCGAAGACCTGTTCGAAACGGCCGTGGAGCAACTGCCTGAGCGCTTGATGCTCCGGGTGCACCTCGCCGTCGCCCGCCAGGCAAATGGGAAGATGGACGAGGCGATCGAAGACCTCTCTGCCCTGCTCCAGAATGAGCGAACCCGCACCATCGGCGAGGATCTGGTCGGCTGGATGCTGGGCGTGGCGCAGGCAGGGAGCGGGCGGATTGAGGCAGCCGTCGAGCAGAACCAGGCCGTCGGGCGCAGTGAGTTTGGCTACCGGCAAGACCGCGAGTCGCTGCTGCGCGCCCTCGCAGAGCTGAGCCCGCCGGAGCGCCGCGAAGCGGCAGAGGCCATGAACCGGCTCGTCGTCTTCAGCCGGGCCGGGTATGTAGCTCCCGCCCGGCGAGAACTGGACGACCTCAGAGCCCTGTTGCCCGAGCAGCCCATGCCGGCCCTGATGTACGCGCGGGTGCTCGACAAACAGGGAGAGCACGAGCAGGCCGTGGAGCACTATCGATCCCTGCTGGACAGGCATCCCGACTACGCGTTCGCGTGGGTTCAGCTTGCCGAAAGTTATGCAAGCCATCAGGAGTTCTCCGACGCGATCCAGACCCTTGAGGATGCGCTGGACCGGGTGCCTGCCGAGCTGACCGGCCGTATCCACGTCCGGCTGGGTTCTCTCTACCAGGAACAGGCCATGCTCGAACAGGCCGAAAGCCACTTCCGCGCGGCGTTGGAGGACGAGGCGAGCGCGCCCATCGCGTGCAATAACCTGGCCTACATGCTGGCCGTGGAGCGGGGTGACACTGTGAACGCACTACCCCTGGCGCAGAAGGCGGTGGAAGCGGCCCCCGGCGCTGCGGCGTTCCTGGACACGCTGGGCTGGATCCATTACCTGCGCGACGAGACCGACCAGGCCCTGCCCCTGCTCGAGCAAGCGCGAAGAGCTATGCCCACGAATCCCACCGTCCGCTACCACCTCGGCATGGCATACTTGAAGGCAGGCCGGGCCGAAGATGCGCGCGCCGAGTTGACCGAAGCACTCAACCTCTCGCAGAGCTTCCCAGAAGCTGCCGACGCCCGTCGCGCGCTCGAGAACATAGAAGGTTGAATACGATGCCGCAGAGGGGCGGCCCCCCTTTGGCCGCCCCGGCCTGGGTGCCTTCACGCAGCAGGGCTTCTGAACAGGGCCTCCACGTGGTTCGCACTGGCCCGGTCGCTGCGTTGCGTTTTGCAACGCTGACCATTGAAGCCTGCAGCCGGCGTAAGCTATACTGCCGCGTCATGTTGCCATAACCCCCCTGTGACCGTGCAGTTTGCATGGCACAGTGGTTGCACTTCCGTAGAGCAACAGCAATCGGATCTTTTTGCGACCACACAGGGGTAGGGGTTCGGAGGTGCAATGGCGCGGGTCGTTCTCATAAGTTTTGCGGGCTACCCTTACACCCCCAGTAGCCTGATGCCGGACAATGGCCTCGCCTCGCTCGCCGGCTGCCTGCGCGAGGAAGGGCACGATGTCCGCGTGCTCGACTACGGCACGGTGCGCACGCTCGCCCGTCTCTTCCCACCGGGGCTGAAACGCACGGTCCGTCCGTTGGCCGAGCAGCTCTTCGTGGAAGGGGCAGACCTCTCTCTGACGCAGAAAGCGCGGTTCCTCTATGCCGGATGGCGCCTGGCACGCCACCAGCGGCAGGAGACGCTGCGAATCGCAGCCGAGGCGGCCCGGGAGGCCGAGGACTTTGGGGCCGACGTCGTGGGTCTGAAGCTCTGGAACGGTGACGGTTTCTCGGGCTCCGTTGCGATTGCCGAAGCCGTCCGGGAGCGGATCCCCCGGGTGCCGATCGTGGCCGGCGGGCCGCAGGTGGATTACTTTCAGCGCCACATCCTCGACTATACGAACGCCTTCGACATGCTCCTATGCGGCGAGGGCGAAATCGTGCTCCCCCGCCTTGTGCGCGCGCTCACCGCGGAACAGCGTTGGCAAGACCTGCCAGGGCTGGTCTGGCGTGAAGGCGAAAAGATGCGGAGCACCAGAGCGGAGGGTATTTGCGCGCTCGATGAACTGCCGATGCCCGATTACAGCGCGGAGGTCTATCCCGCGCTGGCCGGCGATCAGAAGATCCGCATCGGCGTCGTCGATGAGAGCCGAGGCTGCCCAAACCGGTGCGCCTTCTGCATCCATCCCCAGAAGAGCGGCGGCCAGTGGAACGTGAAATCGCCGCGCCGCGTCACCGCCGAGATGCGCCGGCTGATGCAACAGCTCGACACGCGTTACTTCATCTACTCCGGCAGCAACACCTCCGCCGAGGTAGCGCTCGGCATTGCGCGGCAGATCGTGGAAGAAGGGCTGCAGGTGCGCTATGGATGTTTCGGGCACGTGCAGGGCATCGCGCGGGCTGACTTCGAGTTGCTGCGGCGCAGCGGATGCGAGGCCATCTTCTACGGCCTGGAGTCCGGCAGCCAGCGGTTGCTCAAACGGGCATTCAACAAGAACGTGAACCTCGAGCGCGCGGAACTTGTGTTCGGGCAGACACAGCAAGCCGGCATCCGCGCCATAACCAGCGTTATCTTCCCCGCGCCGTTCGAGGACGAGCGCAGCAGGGAGGAAACAATGGACCTGCTGCGCCGGGTGCGGCCCGACAGCGTGCCGGTTACTATTCCAGGCATGATTCCGGGCACCCCGTGGGAGCGCGAAGCGGAGAAGTACGGGTTCGAGAAGGCGCGACGGAAGGACATGTGGGAATACGCCCTGACGTATAAAATCAAGCTGCTCTACCCGCCGAGCTTCTGGAAGCCGCTGCCGTATCGGCTGAACGGCAAGTCGTCGAAGCAACTCTTCCGTGAGTGCGAACAGTTCATCAGGGACATCGAGGCCGAAGGGATGGTCACGAACGTCCCGCACGAGATGGCGCTTATGGCCGAGGCCATGGGCCAGGGCGGCGACCTGAAGGGCTTTCGCGACCTCTGCCGAGCCGCCTTCCTGAGCGGCGACGCGGAG
>CAYQXJ010000026.1:0-18947 GCA_964421565.1 uncultured candidatus Brocadiaceae bacterium | reverse complement strand
CGGCCTCACGCCAGCCGGCCCTGTCGAGTGTCAGGCTAAACAGTGCATACAGCACAACACCGGTGGGCACCAGAATCAACAACACGGCCGGACCCTCCACCGACACGAGATGTCGCGTCCACAACACGCCGGCGCCCATCAGCAGGCTGGCACCCAGAGGCCTGGCCACAGCCCCGGCACTTCTCATTAATGACAACTCAAGTTCGCGGCGCACAAGGGCCAGCCGCACAAGCGCCTCAGCCGCTCGACCAAACAGGACCGCAAGCACCATGCCCGGCAGGCCGAAACGCTCGATCAGCGGGAAAACCGTGCTGAGCAGGACGACCATATCGGCGAAGATCGCGATGTTGTTGAGACCCGGTTTGCCCCGGGCGGTAAGAAGGCTGCCCATCGGGCCGCCAACGAACGAGAAGTACCGGATTGCACAAAACAGGATAGCGACCGTGGCGGCGGGCAGATAGTCCGGCCCGTAAGCTACGCGGACGAGCGGCCCGGCCGTGACCGCGATGCCGACCAGCATCGGCCCCACCACCAGCGTGCCGAGCCCCAGCACTCGCAGCAATCCCCGCCGCAGGGCCGCCTTGTCCTGCTGCAGGCGTGAGAAGGCGGGATAGAGCACGCCGGTGATGGCCGGCAGGATAGCGCCCACCGGCAGCAAGACGAGCGAGCGGCCGAGCGAGTAGTACCCGACCGCCGTCGCGCCCAGAAGGTAGCCCAGCAGCAGCGTGCCGAGCGAGCCGCGCAGGAAGCCGAGCATGCCGCTGAGGAAGATGTGCTTTCCGAAGCTGAATAGCTCGCGCGCCTCGTCCCAGTGGAAGCGGAACTTCGGGCGGAACGGGTGCACGATGTAGGAGCCGACGAACTCGCCGAAGCCGTACAGCACCTGGCCCCACGCCAGCGCCCAGACGCTGCGCAGCCAGAAGGCGAGCCCGACCGTGAACGCTACGCCGACGACGCTGAGGCAGATCTCGTAGGTCTGCTTGCGCCGGAAGTTCAGCTCGCGGTACAGCATGTTGATGCCGGTGTTGTTGCTGAAGCCCATGAAGACGAACTTCAGCGAAACAAGCCGGATGACGGCCGCCAACTGCCCCGCCCGGTGGGCGGCGTCGCCCTCCGCCCGGCTCAGCACCAGCCGGGACAGCGGACCGGCCAGCAGCATCGCCGCCCCGAACATGAGCAGGTAGCGGAACAGGTCCATCGTCCAGGCCGTCTGCAGGTACGGCTCGTCGAGTTCCTTGCGCTGCACGAGGGCGGTGTTGACGCCGAAGTGCGAGAAGACAGCGGCAAAGGCGATGCCGTCGACGGCCAGCCGCATGAGGCCGAAGTCGGCGGGGATGAGCAGGCGGGTGAGGATGACGGTCTGCAGGGCCTGCAGCAGGCGTCCTATGCCTCCGGAAGCACCGAGCCAGAAGCTGCCCCGCACGGCGCGCTGGGCGATCGAGCCCTTCGAGGAGTCGGCCAGCAGCCCCCGGACGAGGCGGCGCCCGAAGTCCCACCCCCTGCGCACTCTGTCCCGTAGGCCGTTCATGCGTGCCCTGCTCGGTGTCTACCGGTTAGAAGGGGCAGCGCCGCTGCGCCGCCCTCCCTGCCCGGCCGCGAGTGCACATGGCATGCCGCCGGGCGCGTTTCAGCCGATGATGTTGAAAATGCGAATGAAGATCCAGAGGGCCGGTATACTGGCTAACGTGCAGGCGGCCACCAGTCTCCAGTTCTCGGACGTAAGGCGATCCGGAAGGTCTTGTTCCGTTACGGTCCCGTATGCAAGTCGCAACGCGCCCACCAGCGCTGTCAGGATGAACAGGGGCAGGACGTAGCTGCGGCTCAGGAACACGGCGCCGGACAGGAAGCCGACCAGTGCCGCCGTGGAAGCCCGGCCGAGCCGGGCCAGTTCAAGAACGTCGGGCGATGGTGCTTCCGACTGCTGAGGCGCCCTGGCGAGGGCCCACCCGTCCTTGAGCGCGGAAACGACGAGCCCCATCCAGAAGAAGTACCCGAAGAGCCCGAGCTCCGCGTAGCAGTGCACGAAGGAGTTGTGCGCGACCATGCTGCGCTCGGAGAACTCGGTGAAGCGGCCGAAGCCTGCGCCAAAGAGGGGCCAGCGCTTCAGCATCCAGTTGCCGTATCCCCAGAGGGCGACGCGGTCCTCGCCCGCGCTGACCATAGCCAGCCGGGACGGCCCGAGGAAGAAGAGCGCGATGAAGACGAAGATGGCCAGGACGGTGGCGATCTTCCTGTGCCGCAAGTGGAGCCAGACGTAGGCCATGCTCATGGCGCCGAGGGCGAGCCAGCCGCCGCGGGAGTTTGTCATGAAGATGACGGCGATCATGGGCACACAGGCGGCAAGCGAGAGGACGCGCGTCGGCAGCGCCCGCCCGCGGCTGATGGCGCCGCTGAACAGGAAGGGCAGCACGGTCACCAGCATGAGGGCGAGGTCGTTCGGGTCGTTGAAAAAGCCGAGGGCGCGCACACGAACGATGTCTTGTGTGGTGAGGGGACGAAACACTTCAAAATCGCCGCCGAACCCGTAGCCCCGGTTCCACTGCAGCCAGGCGTGAGCGCTCATGAACAGGCAGCCGAGGATCATGACCAGGATGAGGCCCTTGGCGCGCTTGACGGTGTTGACCAGGGAGACGACGAGCAGAAAGATGAGGACGGTCTTACCGAAGCTCTGGAAGCTCTCGATAAGGGCGGCGAAGTAGGTGTGGCGCACGTGGCTCATGAGCACGCCGACGTAGAGGCCGAGCATCATCCACGTCTCGGGGCACTTTTTCAGGAACCGCCAATCGGTGGTCAGCAGGTGCGCGCCGTAGCTGAGCAATGCAGCCCCGACGATGACATCCATCAGTCGCCAACCGTACATCCAGGCAACCCATTCCTGCGGCCGGATGAAGAGCGCGGCGACATAGACGAGCAGAACAAGGTAAGCCAAGAGTCAGCTCCGCGGATTCTGTCTGAAAGCGCCCGGAAACCGTCCACGATAATCAACACATCTGTCGCACAGAATCAACACCCTCCCCGTCACTTACACCACCCGGGCGGCTACATCCCGCCGGCGATTCCGGGGGGCAGCCCGAGTCGATAAGCCAACCGCGCGGCAAGGTCCACAGCCGAAACCACGGCATCGGCGCAGACGGTATAGACGCGCAGGTCCCGCTGCTCCGGCGGCGCACGGAACGCCTCAAGGGTTGCCAGGAAGGGTACTCTGGCCCAGTAGTAGGCGGTGACGACCACCAGTTGCGATATGGTCCTTGGGCGGGGGACACCTTCCCTCCGCTCAGCGTAGCCGTACATCCAGCGGAAGCGCTGCTTCAGCAAAGAGTGAAGCGAACTGCGTGCCCTGTGGTACTGGACGGCGTCCGCGATGTACAGAATCTGTCGACCGGTCATTTCGACCAGTTCCAGGCAGAACCGGTGATCGGCACCGGTCACCTGTTCTTCTGCGAAGCCGCCTACCGCCCGGAAGTCGTCCACACTCACGCAGAGGTTCCCGCAGCCCCAGTATGGCACCACGCGATCCACCTCGCCTTCGTTATACAGGTCGGCCGCCTTAAGCGCGTGGTAGCGCTCGGCGAGCCCGCGGGAGCGCGCCGTGATCGGGCACGGCCCACAGAAGCCGGCATACCGCGGGTCCTGCCAATGAGACAACAACGCCTCCAGCCAGTGCGGCGTCGCCAACTGATCGGCATCACAGAAAGCGAGTGCCTCGCCCCGGGCCCTTTCAGCGCCGGCGTTCCGGGCAGCGTAGGACGTCCGGACGTCATCCCAATAGACGTACTGAACGGGATACTTGCCCACGACCTCCGCGGTGCCATCCGTGCTGCCGTTGTCAACGATAATGATCTCGTAACGATCCCGGGGATAGCTCTGAGCAAGGAGCGCCTCGATGCAGTCCCCGATGGTGCTCTCTGCGTTGTAGGCCGGCACCACCACCGATACGAAGGGATTCGCCGCCGCCGTCGTCTGGGAAGCTCTCATCAAAGCCCGCCCGGCCCCGGCGCCGCCCCCGTTACCCGCACACGCGGAAGTGGATGATCTGGGCGATGGCGCGCAGGCCGTCCTTCCAGGTTATCTTCTTGCCTTCGGCGTAGGTGCGGCCGCTGTAGCTGATCGGCACTTCGTAGATGCGCCAGCCCGCACGAGCCACCTTCGCCGTGAACTCCGGCTCGAAGCCGAAGCCCTCCGATCTCAGCCGCAGCCCGTCCAATACCGGGCGCCGGAAGACCTTATAGCACGTTTCCATGTCGGTTAGATTCAGGTTCGTCAGCGTGTTCGATAGCAGTGTGATCAAGCGGTTGCCCACGTAGTGCCAGAAGTAGAGCACGCGGTGCGGCCCCCCGAGGAACCGCGAACCGTATACCACGTCGGCCCGACCGTCCAGGATCGGTTCGAGCAGGGCTCCATAGTCCGCCGGATCGTACTCCAGGTCCGCGTCCTGGATTACAACCACCTCCCCGCTGACGTGTCGGAAGGCCGTCCGCAACGCCGCTCCCTTGCCCCGGTTCCGGTTGTGGTAGAAGACTCGCACCTCCGGCAGAGCAGCAAGCTGCCGCAGGTGCTCGCGCGTGCCGTCGGTGGAGCAGTCGTCGACGATGATCAGTTCCTTCGTCTGCGGCGCCGCTCGGACCCGCGCCACGATCTCGTCAATGGTCGCCGCCTCATTGTATGCAGGCATGACCACCGAGACCATCGGCTCAGTGCCCGGGCTCACGGCGTCAGCCCTCTCGGCCATCATGACCCACCCCCGTCGCTGCTGCACTGCGAACCCGAGTGGGGCGCGCTCACCTGCCGACGGGCACGGAGCGCCCTGGTGGCCGCCAGGGCGGCGAGCGCACCGATGATCGCCCCGGCGATGTTGAGCATACAGTCCGACAGGCTACCCGTGCGCCCGGGGACCCAGACCTGAGCGAACTCCATGAGCGCTCCGTAGGTCGCCGCCAGAGACCCACCCAGAACGGTCGCCCTTGGCGTGCTGCGATCCGCGCCGAGCAACGCCAAGACGAAGAGCCCCGCCAGAAAGCCGTACCCCGGCACGTGGAGCAGGTTGTTCAGGCTCTGCCGTGCCCGCGTCCGGGCCGTTAGGTGCAGCGACTCGGCGGGCGCAACGGACGCCCAGGTCAGCACAGCCATATAGAGGACCAGCGCAAACCACCGAACTCCCACCGGTGCGGCCATGCCCAGTGTTTTCACGAGCGCTCCCCTCCTCCCTCCGGCTCGGGCCGCGTATTAGCGCCGGCTGCAGGCGCGAATACGGCATAGCTCCGGAAGACCCAGTAGCGGGAGAGCAGGAAGTTCGAGAGCGTGGCCGCCGCTATGCCTACAATCGCACACGCAAGCTCGACGAATCGGAACTGCGGGACCACGTAGAGCAAGCCGACCGAGAGGCCCAAGTTGATGAGCGCGCCGACACTGCACGAGGCCACGAAACGGCCGTACTGCCCGATCACACCTTCTGTGCCTGCCGCGTTGAACGTGATCCAGCGATTCAACACGAAGTTCCACGTCATAGCGAGCCAGATCGCCAGTGCCCGCCCCGCCATCGTCGGGACCTGCGCGCCGAGCATGGCGGCGTAGGAACCCAGGTCAATCACCATTCCGCTGGCGCCGACCGCACAGAACTGAACGAACTGACTGAAGCCCCGGAACTTGAAGTCGGCGAGCCGCTTCAGATGTTTCAGGTAGTTCATTTGCTCCTTGAGGCTGAGCTTGCTTTCGCCGCGCTTGCGGTTAGCAAAGCGGATCGCGACCTCCCTAATGTCCCGGCAGCCGCATTTGACGATCAGTTCCAGGCCGATCTTGTAGCCGACGGGATTGAGGGGGGCAGCCCGTTCGAAGGCATCCCGCCGTAGGGCGAAGAAGCCGGCCATCGGGTCCCTGGCCGAAGTGAACGGCCGGGCCAGCAGCGTGGCGACCTTGCTGTTGAGCCAGCGGAGAAAGCCCCAGTCTTCTTCCGTCTCGCCACCTGGAACATAACGGCTGCCGATCACAAAGTCGGCCCCCTCGCGCTCAAGTGTGTCGACCAGAACTGGGATCGCCTCCGGGGGGTGGCTCAGGTCGGCGTCCATACAGAGCAACACATCGCCCTTCGCCTCCCGGAATCCCCGTATCACGGCCGAACTGAGCCCGCGCTCTCCGACACGAGTGATCAGCCGCAGGGGGTATCCCTCCGCAGTCAGCCCGTCAGCCACGCGCTCTGTGCCGTCCCCGCTGTCGTCGTCCACAATGACCAGTTCGTAGGCCCGGCGAGAATCGCTGAAGGCAGCGTGTACACGTCGGACAAGCTCAGGCAGGTTCTCCGCCTCCCTGTAGGTCGGCACGACCACCGAGACCATGCAGAAAGCGTCGCTTTCCAGGGGAGGGCTCACTGTCTCAGTCTCCGTCGAGGGTCACGCGGATGCGCCCCAGCTCGTATCGGCCCAGCTCATCCGCACCTTCGGTCGCCAGCCGGACGTGTTCGCCCGGTGCGCGCGGATCGCCGAAGAGCATGCGCAGTTTCAGCGTGTAATCAGCTTCGGGCAACCCGAACGGCACTTGCAGGGGCAACTCCACGCTGAACTCGCGGCCTACAGGCCATTCACGGGTGCGTGGTTCAGGCAGTGCAGCGACGGTTCGCACGGTCTCACCGCTTTCCGCACAGAAAGCCAGTTCCAGCTCGCGCTCAGCATAGCATGGCGCAGCCCCCCTGTTCGCCCAGCGCATGGCGACACTGACTGGCTGCCCGGGCGCAACGCGTTCGGGGTAGCGGGCTTCCAGCAGAACGAAACGGTAGCCGACCCGCCGCCCGTACTCTGCCAGCAGTTCGGACAACTGCTCACACGCCCTCGCCGAAGTGCTCTCCGCCCCGCCGATGTTGATGTACGTCGGCGGCGCACGGTCTATCACCCAGTCGAGGACCGCTCGCCTGTCAAGGCCCTGCAGTCCCCAGCCGTAGACGCCCCCGCCTTCTCCCCCGCCCTCGAAGAGCACGGGCACGCGCCGCCAGAGGCCCGAGACCGGCCACTGGCTGATGGACGGGCTGTGTTGAGGATAAGGCCACCCCCCGAGTCCGTCGTCTCGCAGTCCTACGCCGTTCTCTCGCAGCAACTTCACTACATCCCCTCGCCGGTAACCGCTGTGCCCGATGCAGTCGTATCCGATGAAAAGACGCGTGTCGGGGAATGCTTCCCGGTATACGTTGACCAACGAGTCGACCAACGCATACATCGTCTCGTCGTCAAGTCCCGCCCGGCGGTAGCGCTCCACGGGAGCGAAGTGCCACTCGCCCCCCGTGTTGCCGACCCCCCCGATATCCACGTAGGCGAGGTAGGGCGACGAGCCGAGTTCGGCCCCGAGCCAGCGGACCAGCCGAGCGTGTGCGGCAAGGTACGCATCGTCCCAGTACTCGATGGCGCTGCCGGGGTCGCCCCCAGGTCCTTCCAGGGGAGAGAGGGAGCGCTGCAGTTCGGCAGGCAGGTCCTGCATGTCGTTAGCATAAACCCGGAACGCGACATGGCGCTCATGCGACATCCAATCGCGCAGCAGACGCAGCGGCGGCGTACCTTCGAAGCCCCCCTCGTCGTTGTACCATTCCTTCATCGGGTGACGGGTGTAGACCACCGATGCAAAGCGGAACGGCTCCCCGCCGCCGGCGGCCCGGCGGCGGAACGCGTAACTGTCCTCGTAGTTGTAGGCGACCCAGCCGCAATCCGGGTTGAGCACCGGGACGTCGCTCTCCTGGAAGCGTCGTGTGGCCCCGGCAGTGATGCCGCAAGCGCAGACCAGCACGGCCAGCGTAACCGCCGCTGCAGCGCCAGATGACTTTTCGCGTCGCATACCCTTTCCCCTCGCCCCCGCCTCCGGGATAGTTGCTCCAGTCGAGACAGAGTCTATCCGCACAGGGCGGGGTTGCGCAACCACCGTGCCGCCATGGGCCGCCGTCGGGCCAGAAACTCGGGTTGCCGGCCGAGTCAGCTTCTTCCACACTGTGTTGATTATACTGAACACGTATTCGGCGGCGCATGTTATCCTCAGAGAGCGTGCATCCACGCTAAGGTCTACGACATCAATGCATTACGCTTACTCAGCATCCCACCACGGTGCCGGTATCGCTGCGGCACAGTGTTTGCCGGACGTATGGCGTTGATACGCTTCCCGAGCAGTCCAACGGAAGGGGGCGTTGACCTCGGCGGTCAACGTAAGGCACATGAAGAAGGCGTTCTTCGCAGTGACGGTCATGGTGGCGTTTGCGGTGACTTGGGGCGCTGGCAGCGTGAGCGCCGTTCCTTCGTTGCAACTGTACATGAAGGGGGCGAGCTACGACAGTTCGACCGAGAGCTGGCTGACAACGGAGAATCCCTTCGAGCTCCAGGTACTCGGGGCCATCACGCCGAAATGGATCCATTACACATCCCACCTGACGCTTTTCGTTGCCGTTCCGGACGGTTACTGGGACCCTTCAGCCGAGGTGGCCATCACGCCGTTGCCGGTCTCCGAAGCCGACAACGAGAGCTTCTTCGATCCGCCATCTCCGGGCGATGTGAGTAAGGACGAGGATCCCCCCAATCCCTCTTTCTCCTCGCTGACTCTCAACACGAGCACGCCGATGGGTCCGGGCGACGGTCCACGCCAGTGGTACGGACATCCGAACGACACCGGACTCTACGGGGGCGTCTTCCCGCCGCACGGGGTGTATAACCCCGGCGTGCCGGTGCACTTCTGGACGGTTCCGCTGCCGCTGCTGCAGGTGGATTCGGCGGGGGAGACCGTTTACGATTACAACGACAACTTCACGGACGTCAACGGCGACGGTATCCCCGACGATCCGGACGAGCTGGGCAGCGGCAGCGGAGACATACACTATTTCGAGATCTCTTACTCGCCTTTCACACCGGCCTTCCTGCTGCACTTCGACGTCGTCGGCCTGGCGCACAACGGCGGTTCGCTCTGGCAGTTCGCGCCGTTCTCCCATGACGCCGACGCTCAAGCCATTCCCGAGCCGGCCACCGTCCTGCTGCTGGGGCTCGGCCTGCTGAGCGTCGCTGGTATCCGAGCCGGCAGGCAGACGGTCCGTTAGCCGCCAGGCAGCCATCCCCATCCATGCTCTCCACCCCCTGCGCTGGTCACATGCCTCGTGGCAGCTTTCCAGGATTCTCAACACGGCTGTCCACGCATCTCAACACGGCGCAGCGGCAACGGGCCAGACGCATCCGGCAGATGCCGCACTCTGAATGCCTTTTGGCGCAAGCAACTCTTGCCCGGCAGCGTGGGAGAAGCTGCGGCCCGTGCTGCCCATGTGGCCGTGACGGGGTCCGAAGGGCCGGTTGAAGTTGCGGCCACAAGGGGGTATTGTGAAAGTGGTTGAATGGTACCAAATGGGGACCGGTAGCGGCATACCCTTTGCAAGACGTAGGGGACGCACGGGGGGGAGACCGTAGCGTCGTGAGAACCATGACTCGGCGAGGGGAAGCACAGATGCGAGGCAGACACGTCTGGTTTGCGGTTACTCTGCTTGGACTTATGACTGTGATGGCGGGCTGCGCATCGGACAAGCCGCTGCGCATCAATGAACGGCTCACCAGCCTGCGCATGGTCGCCAAGCGGCCACCGGATGCCATTTACATCGTCGACCCCCCGGACACCATCCAGATCGAGTTCACGAACCTTGCCGAAGCGCCGCGCACGGTGCGGGTACGCCAGGACGGCACGGTCACTCTGCCGCTTCTGCACGATGTCGAGGTCGCCGGTCTCACGACGGATCAGATTCGGGACAGGCTTCAGGATGCCTATGCGGGCTATTACCGCGACCCGCAGATCCTGGTCACCGTCGCGAACTACGCAAGCAAGCAGGTCTACCTCTACGGCGAGGTGCGCGGCCAGGGAGCGCGCCCATACACGGGTTACCAGACCCTTTCATCCGCCATCGGGGCCGCCGGGGGCGTGACCAGGCGGGCAGCCACAGGACGGGTGAAGGTCATTCGTGGCGACCCGGACCACCCTCAGGTGTTCAAGGTGGACCTGGACGACCTGCTGTTCGAGGGGGAAGCCCTGCAGGACGTCTCACTGGCCGAAGGCGACGTGGTCTACGTGCCGCCGACCGTGCTGGCGTGGATCGGCTACCAGGTCGAGGCGGTGCTCTTCCCGTTCCGAAGCGTGATCTCCGTGTTCGCAACGTACGATACGATCCAGGACATAGGCGACAACGACAACTGAGACCGGCGCACAGGGGGTTTGTGGATGTACTTGGAGCACTACGGGCTGAGCGACTTTCCTTTCAGCACTGCGCCCGACCCGCGCTTCTACTACCCCAGTGCCAAGCATCGCGAAGCCCTGGCGTGCCTTCTCTACAGCATCCAGCAGCGCAAAGGGTTCGCGCTGGTAAGCGGAGACGTGGGTGCGGGCAAGACGATGCTCTGCCGAGCCTGCCTCGAGCAGCTCGGTGATGCCTGCGAGAGCGCGACGGTCTGTCACACGTCACTGGAGCCGAGAGAGTTCCTGGAGTCGGTGGTGGCCGAGTTCGGGCTCGAGCCGTGGCGCAAGTCCAAGCCCGAGATGCTGCATCAGTTTAAGGACTTCCTGGAGGACCGCCGCAAGCGGGGCATCACCGTGGTACTGATCGTGGACGAGGCGCAGAACCTCTTGCCCCCCGTCCTGGAGGAAGTGCGCATGCTGGGCAACCTGGAGACCAGCAGCGAGAAACTGCTCCAGGTGATACTGGTCGGCCAACCCGAACTGCGTCGGATCGTGAACAGCTATGAACTGCGCCAGCTCAACCAGAGAATTGCACTGAAGTTCCACCTCGGGCCACTTGCCGCGAAGGATGGAACGGCATACATCGATCACCGGCTCAAAGTGGCCGGAGCAGATGGCCGCCAGATCATAGAGCCCGAGGCCAAGACCGAAGCCTATCGGGCGGGGCACGGCATACCCCGCGTGATCAATGCAGTCTGTGATCAGGCGCTGCTGCAGGGGTTCATCAACGACGAGAATGTGGTTACTCTCGCCGCCTTGCAACAGGTGCTCGCCGATCGCGAGGGCTACTACATGGACGAACCGGTGGAACCGACCGAGCGCGTGGACCCCGAGAAGATCCGCCGGGATATGCGAAAGGCCAGGATGCGCTGCCCACGATGCAAGACGGCAATCAGCGTGTACGAGGACGACATCGGACGCTCGGGAAACTGCCCCGGCTGCGGTGTGCCCATCCGTGTCCCGGCCAACGTGTTCTCAGATGGAGACCCGGCACAGAAGGTGCAGGAAGTAGCAGGAATCTCGGAATCCGAACATTCCGCTCAGACCGGTTCCAACGCCAGGTAACACATCGGGCAGCTCGCGAGAGGATAACGAGAGGATAACAAGAACATGAACGTGCATACACCATCGGTTCGGGATTACCTCCGGATCATCTTCCGCCGCAAATGGGCGCTGCTGCTGCCCCTGCTGCTCGGCTGTGTTCTGATCGCCCCGGTCTGGATGGGAACGGCCCCCCGCTACCGAGCCCTTGCCGCAGTCCAGCGTCAGGACTTCTCCGCCTTCCGCGGTGGGCCAGCATCCCTTATCACCAGCGCCTCTCCGCAGATTGACGTGAGGGCTCTCCAGGCCGAGCTGTTCGCCTGGACCAACCTGGAGGACGTGATCATCGAGACCAAGCAAGACGTCGGTCTCGAAACCCAGGCCGACTGGCAGGCGAAGTACGCCGCGCTGCAGAACGCGATACAGATCAGTGCCGTCGCCCAGGGCCGGGGCATCGACATCATCCATTTCGCCGTGGTGGACACCGACCCGCAGGTGGCGGCCGACCTGGCGAACACCATCTCGCGCAAGTACGTGGAGATGGCAAAATCCCGCCAGGCCATGGGTGGCAGGTCGACCATCGAGTTCCTCCAGACGGAGATGGAACGCTACAAGCAGAAACTGAGCGAGACGGAGAAGGAACTCGACCAGTACCACCAGGAGCACTTCAGCGATTTGCCGAATGTAAAAAACGGCATTCGTAGCAGACTGCTCTCGCTGCGCATTGAGAAGGCTTCGCGCGAACTGCAGCTTACCGAAGCGCAGAGTCGACTCAAAGAGCTGAAGCGCCAACTGGAAAGCGTGCCCGTGACCAGCCGAAGCGAGGTGATGCGAGAGCAGAACCCGGTGATTGTAGACCTGAGCGAACAACTGATGCAGCGCCGCCGACAGGTCAGACTACTGACAGCAACCATGACTGAAGACCACCCGCAGATGAAGCAATTGCGGGAGGAGATCGCCACCCTCGAAGAGCAGTTAGCTGAAACCCCCGAATGGGTAGAAGTCAGCGAGCGCGAGATCATCAACCCGCAATACCAGGACCTCCTGACGCACCAGAATCAGCTCGAACAGGAGACACAAGGCTATCAGGCAGCCCTGAGGTCGGTGGATGCAACCATCCAGGCCAACATGCAGGAACTGCAGGACGTGCTCGACCAGGAGAACCGTTACAATGAGCTGGTGCGCCAGCGAGCGGAGTACACGGAACTCTACAACCAGTACCGCACCCAGCTCAATGAAGCCCAGCGACGTGCCAAAGTGCAGCAGGATGAATACGTCGCCAAGGTGGAAGTGTACGCGCCTGCTCTGAAGCCCGAGTTCCCTTACCGAACCCCCAAGTACAAGCTGGCAGCCATGTGCGTGTTGGGCGGCCTCGCCGCCGGAATCGGGTTGATGTTTGCTCTGGAGTTCTGCGATCGGTCGTTCCGGAACATCGAGGACGCAAAGGAATTCCTCCAGCTCCCTGTCCTGGCAAGCATCTCGGTCATCACACCTGCCGCTCAGGAGGCGGCCCGACGCAGGCGCAGGCTCTTCCTGGCCGGCGGGGCGGCCCTGCTGCTGCTTGTCGTCGCGGGAGCGGCCACGGCCTGGTACTTCCAGGACCCGGGCGGCTTCCAGGGCTTCATGGATACGCTGAAGACTAAGGTCAACAAAATGGTCGGCTGAGAGCCGACAATATGGCATACACGGAGGTGTAATCGCGTGACTGAAGAGGGCAAGTTTTCCCGGGCCATGTCGAAGGCCGGCTCGACCGACCGTGCACAGCATGCCGCCCCCGAGAAAGTAGAGCAGGGTGCTGCGGCAGACGCCGGCAGCAAGCTGCGAAGGGCCCAGCAGCCCTGCGGCGAACCGGCGGACCGGGTCGTGATGGTTCACGATCGCTTCGGCGAGGTCGCCTCGCAGATCAGGGCCCTTAGAGCTCGCGTTCTTGCCCTGCGTAACGGCACGCCGCCCAGAGTTCTGACCATCTCATCCGGGGGGCGGGAGGAAGGCAAGACCACCCTTACGGTCAATCTGGCGGCCGCCCTGGCAGAGCTCGGAGAGGGACGCGTGTGCATTGTAGACGGCGACCTCGCCGCGCCGGGCCTGCATCTGGTAACCCGCCTGGAGGCCGACACCGGCCTGAACGAAATGCTGCGCGATGGGGTCCGCCTGGATGGGAACATCTATGAGACGGCGATCCCGGGCGTTGACATTGTGCCTTCGCGCCCCGTGCACGAGGACGAAGGAATCGAAGGGCTGCTCAGCCGCAGATGCAAAGACCTGTTCAAGATGCTTCGGCAGCACTACGCGTACGTCATCGTGGACACGCCGCCCGTCCTCTCGGCCAGTCAGGCCTGCGTCTTCGGCAGGAACAGCGATGGCGTGCTGGTGGTCGTGCGGCTCGAGAAGACGCCGCGCGAGGTCGTCCGCCGCACACTGGATGAACTGCGTCACTCCGGCGCCGACGTCCTGGGATGCGTCCTTACCCACCGTAAGCACCACGTGCCGGACTTCATATACCGTCTGTTCGGCAGCACGCCGCGCTATTACTACGGTTACAGCCGGCAACGGAACGAGCAGCGGACCAAGAGCCCGTAACGACGCGTACCCACTGGCACGTGGCACAGAGTGACGGTCAGAGGACACGCACATGGCCATTGCCTTCTGGATAGCGGTCATCGCTCTCGGAGTGCCCTTGTACGCGTATGTCGTCTATCCTGCAGTACTTTTCGTGCTCGCCGCTCTCGTCCAGACTGGCCGCGACGTCTACTACCTGTGGCACCGTCGGGAGCGCCGGACCCACGTCCGTTCACTTCCCCCCGTTTCCGTCGTTATCGCTGCCTGCAACGAAGCCGACGTAATCGCTGCAACCCTGGAGCGCCTTCTGAGTTCCGACTATCCGTCCGAGAAGCTCCAGATCATCGTCGGCTCAGACGGCTCATCGGACACAACGGCCGAAGTTGCGGGGTGTTACGCTTCAAGGGGGGTCCAGGTGCTTCAGTTCATGGAACGGCGCGGGAAACTCGCCGTACTGAACGACTGCGTCGCAGCCGCCACTGGTGATGTTCTGGTGCTAACGGACGCCAACACGGCGGTCGAACCGGACGCCCTGCGCAAGCTGGTGCGACACTTCGACCAGCCGCGGATAGGGGCCGTCTGCGGCGAACTGCGTCTCACGACCGCTGAAGGTAAGCCCCGCGACGAAGGTGTCTACTGGCGCTACGAGATGATGCTGAAAATCCTGGAAAACCGGCTGAACGCCGTCCTCGGCGCCAATGGAGCGATCTACGCCGTCAGGCGAGAACTATGGCCAATGCCAGAGCGCGAACTCATCACCGAAGACTTCGTCATCCCGATGAAGATCAGAGCCGAAGGTTGGCACGTCGTCTATGACCCGGAAGCCATGGCGACGGAGGAAGCTCCGGCTTCGCCAGCGGATGAATTCCGCCGGCGACGGCGCATAGGAGCTGGAAACTGGCAGGCGCTCTGGGAGTGCCGCCGGGTATTGCTGCCCTGGAAGGGTTTCATCGCTTTTTCGTTCTGGTCGCATAAGGTGCTCCGCTGGCTCACACCCTTCTGTCTGCCGATGGGCCTGGCCGCCAACCTGTTCCTGGTGGGGGTTCCGTTCTGGCGAAGCGTCTTGGCCGTACAGTTCGCTTTTTACTCCGCCGCGGCCGTGGGCAACGTCCTGCGGCGGCTCAGACTGCCGGCGGGACCGCTACGGCTCCCGGGCTATTTCGTGACCATCAACACCGCGCTCGGCGTCGGCATGGTCCGTGGCGCCCTCGGGCTCCAACGCGCCGCGTGGCAAAGGACTGCACGTCACGCGCCACGGGAGCGGAGCCAATGATGGTGAGGCTGTGGCTGAGCATAGCCGTTCTGGCGCTTGTGAGCCTGGCCTGGGCCTGGCGAGCCGCAAGCCAGCGCAATCTCTGGCTCTGGCTGCCCTCCTGGGTAGCCGGCGACTGGGCCGGCCGCCGGCAGAGACGTGCCCGGTCGCAGGCACGCCCCGTTCATCTGATCTTCTGCATCGCCGACCACTTCGAGCCCGGCTGGGCCGAAGCTGACCCGGACACTCAGCGCCGTCGGGTCGCGCACTGGTTACAGCACTATCCCAAGACCTTCGGCGGTTTCCGCGACGCCGATGGCCGAGTGCCCCGGCACACGTTCTTCTATCCGGCAGAGGAGTATGAGCCCGAGCATCTGGACGCGCTCGCCGAACTTGTGCGACAGGGCTACGGCGAAGTGGAAGTCCACCTTCACCACGACAACGACACGGCCGAGGGGCTGCGGGAGACGCTGGACGAGTTTGTGAGCCGGCTCAGGTCCCACGGCCTTCTCGGTGAACGACATGGCAGCCCCGCCTTCGGTTTCGTGCACGGCAACTGGGCGCTCGACAACTCTCGCCCGGACGGCCGCTGGTGCGGCGTCGAGAATGAGCTTCGCGTCCTCCGCGCCGTAGACTGCTACGCTGACTTCACCCTGCCGTCGGCGCCCTCCCCCACCCAGACACGCCGCATCAACAGCATCTACTATGCTGCAGACGACCCATCAAAGCCGAAGTCGCACGACACCGGGACCGAAGTGCAGGTCGGCGGAACGCCAACCGGGGATCTGATGATCATCCAGGGGCCCCTGGCCCTCAACTGGGCCGGCGGTCGTTTCGGGCTGCCCTATGTCGAGAATGGCGACCTGGCCTCTGACCATGTGCCCATGGCACGGCGTGTGCGAGCCTGGGTCCGCTGCGGCGTGTCGGTTGCCGGCCGACCCGAGTGGGTCTTCGTAAAGGTGCATGTGCACGGCTGCCAGGAACGAATATGGGGGGATGTGTTTGGGGAACGCTGGGCCTCAATGCACCGGACACTATGTGAGCAATTCAACGACGGCACGCATTATCTTTTGCACTATGTGACTGCACGCGAAATGTACAACATCATCAAGGCAGCCGAACAGGGCAAGATAGGCAACCCCGGCGAGCTTCGCGACTTCGCCGTGACAGCTCCCGCTGGGATCGAGCGCCCTGTCACAGCAGACACCAACGTGGAGGAGACGACATGAGCCGCCAGGCGGCGACCCTCAGCACGCTCCCGCGCAGGCGCTTCGCGCTCGGCGCGCTCATCGCCGTTGTGGCACTGCTCGTAGCGGCATTCTGGTGGACCGGCTATTGGATGGGCGTGCGTTGGGAAGCCACCGGCAGTTACTACAGCCACGGATGGCTTGTTCCGCCGGTCAGCCTCTATCTCGTCTGGCGCAAACGTCGCCAGCTTGCCGCTGCGCGCAAGCGCCCGTGCGCGTGGGGCTGGCTTCTGCTCGCGCCCTCGCTGCTGGCGCACGTCTTCGGGACGGCCTGCCAGGTTGGGTTCATCTCAGGCTTCGCCATGCTCGGCACGCTGGCCGGGGTCGTGCTGACGTTGCTCGGACCGGAGGTCTTCCGCATCTTGCTCTTCCCGATCGCCTTCCTCGCCTTCATGGTGCCCCTGCCGGAACTGCTCATCGAGCTGTTCAGCTTCCGGCTCAAGATGTGGGCCGCACGGATTGCTGTCGGCACCGGCAAGATGTTCGGCATGGTGCTGGCCCGCGAGGGCAGCTTCGTCCACATGCCCGAAGGTCGCCTGGTCGTCGACGACGTATGCAGCGGGTTGAAATACCTTATTTCCCTTACCGCGTTTGGCGCCCTGTATGCTTACATATCGAGCGCCAACCGTTGGGGCAAGGCGCTGCTCTTCCTGCTGGCCGTCCCGGTTGCCTTCGTGGCGAACGTGCTCCGCGTAACCATCATGGTCGCCGCCGCCTACGTGGCCGGTGTTGAAACCGCCGAGGCGTGGTACTTCCACGACCTGTTCGGCTTCCTGCTCTTCATCGTGGCGTTCGTCATCCTGTTCGCAGTCGAGGCCCTTTTGCTTAAGCCACGCAAGCACGGCGAAGACGACACACGGACCGGCCGGAGCGACAACGGGGCGACTCCTGAGCCCCTGTCGGGGCGTCTGCGCGTCTCCCCGGCAGCGTATGGGGCGGTGTTGCTTCCCCTCGCCGCGGTGGCTGCCGTCAGCGTCCATCTATCCTGGCCGCGCCAGACAGCTTCCGCCTCGCAGATACTGAGTGTCATCCCGGAGCAGTTCGGCCGCTGGCACGGACGGGATCAAGAACTCGACGACAGAACGTATGACGTCCTCGGCACGCGCGACGTTCTCTCGCGCTTCTACGTAGACGACCGGGGCCGGCGCGTGCAACTGCTGATCGTCGTGGCGCAGCAGATCCGCCGCCGCACGCATCCCCCGGAGCAGTGCTTCAGCGGGGGCGGCTACTCCATCCGTTCGCGAACCCTGCGCACCGTGCCGGTCGCCCTTCAGGGGCAGAGCAGCATCGAGGTCCGCGAACTCGCCCTCGACGGCCCGGGCCACAACCGGCTGGCGTGGTACTTCTACAAGACCGGCCGGCGGATCAGCACCAGCTACTTCTGGCACCAGGCCGGTGTGGCTCTGCGTAAGATCGCCGCCCCCGACGCCGCCGACATTCTGATTCGGGTCGATGCCCTGCATCAGGGGCCGCCCGGCGAACAGGAGCGGCAGCGGCTCACGGAGTTCCTAAACGCTCTCTCCAGCTCGCTCGAGCGCCTTCCATAGCTGACCCGCCCGCCCTGCCTGCCCGCAACGCCTGTGTTGAGCACAATCAACACGGGTGCATAACCCCCGCCACACGCCGGCGCAGAGGTCTGCGTTAGCCTATGATTAGGTAATCTTATCTCATTGCCAGGCAAGCTTTTACGAAGCGCCCTCTTTCTCGTGCCAACCGCTCATTTCCGGGCATGCACTTTGCTCCTATGGGTTGGCATAGTCCGAGCAGACCGTAGGGGGTTGTACAAGATGCCTGAACCTGCATCCATAGCGCTTGTCGGTACCGGCTTCGCCGGGCTGATAATCCGGTTTGTGCAGAAGCAGTACGTGATCGCCAAGAGGTATGTAGACCTCATCGGCGCGTCGGTGCTTTTTCTGCTCTTCGCGCCGGTGATTGGCGTCTGCGCCCTGTTGGTGAAGCTGACCTCCGAGGGGCCGGCCTTTTACCTGCAAGAACGGGTCGGTCTGCACGGGCGGCGCTTCAAACTGATCAAGCTGCGCACCATGCGCCAGAACGCAGAGGCCGAGACCGGCCCGGTCTGGGCGCTGGGCGAGGACGACCCGCGGGTCACCCCGCTGGGCAGGTTCCTTCGCGCCACGCATCTGGACGAGCTGCCGCAGCTCATCAACGTGCTGAAGGGCGACATGAGCCTGGTCGGGCCGCGACCGGAGCGCCCGTACTTCGTGGACCAGCTAAAAGGGCAGGTGCACGACTACGAGCGTCGGCTCACGGTGAAACCGGGCATAACGGGCCTGGCACAGATAAGGGCGGACGCGGACCAAACGCTGCGCGACGTACGGCGCAAAGTCAAGCTGGACTGCCTGTACATCCATCGGATGTGCTGGTGGGTGGATGTAGTGATACTGTTCGGCACATTGGGCAAAGTCTTCGGACTCCAGCGGAAAGGAGAGGTGGGAGGAGAAGAGAGGCTTAGACAGGGCAGTGAGAGTGTGTGAGTAACTTTGGCAGAGGTTTGATTCAGGCACACTGAATCGACACAGAAGGAGAAGAAGCATGAAGAAACTGATATTGTTTGGCTTAGTCGCCTTGCTGGCGATCGGCCTCTCGGCCCCGCCAGCGAGGGC
>CAYQXJ010000025.1:0-20467 GCA_964421565.1 uncultured candidatus Brocadiaceae bacterium | reverse complement strand
GTTTCAATCCACGCTCCCGCGCGGGGAGCGACAGCGGCTCTTGTAAGCGAAGTCAAGGAAAGAAGTTAGGGCCACGCGTGCGCGACCCCCCCCGGCGAGGGGAGGGCCGCGGGCCCGGCCGAACGCTTCTACCGATCCGCATCATACTGCACGAGAGAGGTTTATGGCAATCGCGAACCTTCCCGGGGATCCGTGCCCGCTTCGGGTTCGCGGAGGGCGTTTCACGCAATGAGAGGCCCTTCCGGGTCGTAGGAGGTCTTGGCGCCGACGTGTTCCACGCGACGTCTCCAGTTCTTGCCCAGGAAGTAGAAGCGGAGGCTGTCGGTGTCTTCATCGATGATCTCCACCAGTTTCTGACGCAGTGCTTCCCATTGATCCGGTTCCACGAGGCACTGGAAGACGGAGTTCTGGACCCTCTGCCCGCGGTTTTCGCAGGCTTTGGCGACGTGCCGCAGTCGCCGCCGCCCTTCTTTGGACTCGGTATTCACATCATACGCCACAACAACCATCATGATCACCTCCAAAAGTAGGCCGGGTATGCGTCGAGGTCGCCGCGCAGGTAGCGGGCGAGCAGCAGGGCCTGGGCGTGGGGCAGCAGGCCGATGGCAATCTTCTGTTCCAGGAACGGGTGTTGTATTTCGTCTTGCTTCCTCTCCTGGTAGGCGACCAGCACTTCTTTGCGGGCATCGTCGCTGATGACGACTGCGCCGCTCTCGGTTGTGGTGAAGTCGGCCCCGCTCAGTTGCCGCCGGTTGACCAGGGAGAGGGCCAGGCGGTCTGCCAGTATGGGGCGCAGCTCTTCCATCAGGTCGAGAGCGAGGCCCGGGCGGCCGGGCCGGTCGCGGTGGAGAAAGCCGACCTGCGGGTCCAGGCCCACCGTTTCCAGGGCCGCGCTGACGTCGTGGACGAGCAGCGTATAGTAGAAGGAAAGCAGCGAGTTCATGTTGTCCAGCGGTGGCCGCCTGCTCCTCTCGCGAAAGAAGAAGTCATCCTTCTGCGAGGTTATAAGCTGGTCGAACACACTGAAGTAGGCCCGGGCCGCGCGGCCCTCACAGCCCCGGATAACGTCCAGGGGGACGGGCTCTGCCAGTTCGGCCAGGATGTTCGCCAGTTCGTCCGCGGCCTGCTGCAGGGATTGCTCGTTGACTTTCTCTGCGTGGTCCCTGAGGGCCCGGAGGAGCACCGTGCGGGAGTTGGCGATCTTGGCGGCGATGAGGAATTGGGCGACTCCGGCTGAGGCTACGGGGTCGTCGGCGCGGCGGTACTGCTCCCGCCTTAGAAGGACATTGCCGGAGACCGGCCCCTCCACACGGGCGTAGAAGCGACCGTAGATGCTCAGATGGGATATGGTGACGTCGTTCTCGCCGCAAAGCCGCATCAGGGCGGGGCTGCAGGAAACCCGCCCGAAGCAGACGATGCCGCCGAGGGTGTGGATGGGAACGCGCAGGACGGTTTCCTCCTCGACGCGGACGTTGACGGCCATGCCGGCGCGGGCGAGGTAGGCGCCCTGGGTGGTCACGTAGAGGGTGTTGAGGAGGCGTTTCATGGCGGCACTCCCTTAGTTTCTGCCATCATGCGGTCGGCGTAATCGCGGGCCTTTGCGCGGCGCACTAAGCGCGGCAGGCACAGGTCCCGCAGGGAGCAGCTGCGGCACCTTTTGCGCGGGGGCGGGGGCGGCGTCTCCGCCGCCTCCGTGAGCCGGTGCAGGCGTTCGGTCAGGGCCACGGTTTCGTCCCGGAGCCGGCGGTCCAGCTCCACGTCGGTCCGCCGGCGCGGCATGCCGTAGAAGAGCGCGGCCCGGGGGATGGCGACGTCCAGCATCTCCTCCAGGCAGAGGGCCTGAGCGCAGAGCTGGACTTCATCGCAATTTCCGGCCTTGGGGCGGCCGCGCTTGTACTCCACGGGAAACGGTTGCCACAGGCCATCCACCCCTTCCAGGGAAGCGCCTCCCTCGCTGTCGGCCGGCAGGCGGTGGAACTCGACCACGTCGGCCCGGCCGGTCAGGCCCAGACGGGCGGAACGCACCCGCAGGCCACGGGCGGTGCGGACGTCACCACGGACGTCCGCTTCGGCGTCGTGGACCTTCCTGTGCAGCGTTCCGCCCTGGGCGGTCAGGACGTTCTCCGACCAGAGGCCCTCCAGGTGGATCAGTGCCCACTGGCGTTCGCAGAATGCCAGGTGCTGGAGGGCCGAGATCGGCAGAAAGTCGTCCTCTTCGTACATGGTCGGCCTCACAGCAGTTCGTGGACCGTGATGCCTGGCGGCAGCCCGTCGGTGTCGAGCGCCACCTTGTAGTCGGCATATTGCCGGGGCGGCCGGCCGGGGTCCTTCAGCGCAACCGTCAGCCGGTCGAACAGGGCGTGCGCCGGCGTGTTGCCCAGGGCGCTCTCGTGCTCGAAGGCGATGAGCCTGCGGGAGGCCATCTCGCCCCGCGCGGCGGACCGGTCGTGCTCGAACATCATCGCCAGCGCCTGCCAGAGCAGGTCGAGATCGGCCTGGGCGAAGCCGGTGTCGGCCGCCAGGTGTGGGGAGATGAAACCATGCGCCTCGTAGAGGGCATAGGGGACGATTGTCTTGCGGCCCATGGTGCGGGCCTGGCCCTCCTGCCGTTCGCTTTGTTGTTCGGCCTCGCGTTCGGTGGTGACGGCCATGCGGGTTATGGACTGCTCAAGCTGGGCGATGGGATCGACCGATCGGGCGAAGGCGAACTGTACGGGGCCGCGCACCTGGCCGCAGTTGACACGGGTGGTCATGACCGCGCCGAACATACGGATGTCGAAGAACGTCTGGCACATCCACTGCCGGGCCAGCTCGACGCGCCCGGCGCCTTCTTTGGCGTCCCTGATGCCCTCCACCTCGTAGGCACGGGCATGCTGCTGGTTCAGTATGGCGCCCTGCTTGACGTAGATGTCGTAGCCGGGCTCGGGTTTGCCGTTGGAGTCCGTCTTCGCCAGCGTGATGAAGTTACGGATCTTGCGCTTCAGGCAGACGTCGGAGACAAGTCCGTGACCGGTCTCCGGGTCGATGCGGGGAGCGTTGCCGGCGTCGGGGTCGCCGTTGGGGTTGCCGTTCTTCACGTCGAAGAGCAGGACGAAGTCGTAACGGTTGCTGATGGGTTCGGTCATGACGCGTGCTCCTTCCTCAGGCGTTGAGTGGTCAAAGTGCGTTGGGTTCGGTCTCGGCTGCTTCTTGTTTGCCCCACAGGTAGGCGCGGGGCGCATCCGGGTGATCGGCTTCCCAGGAGCGGCGCTCTTCGGCGTTCATCCAGAGCCAGCGCCTCATGTGGTGGTAGCCGAGGACGAAGAGGCCCTGCTGCTCCAGGTCCAGGAAGGCGGGCAGGGCGTTGTGGTGCGGATGGGGTGTCCTCGCCTCCAGGCCGAAGCCGCTGCTCAGCTCATCGATCAGCCGTTCCAGCCGGAACGCCATTCCCACCGAATCGCCGTCCCGTGCTTTGCGGGCGTGGTGGCGGGAGTTCCTGTAGAGGCGGACAAAGACGGACTTCGGGGAGGCCGACGCTCCGCTGAAGAAGCGGTCGACCACCGAGGCGTTGGGGTCGCCCACTGCGATCTGCTGGAGTCGTTCGAAGACGGCCATGAGCTGCCCCAGCAGGTAGCCTTCATTTCGGTTTCCGGGGTCCATGCTGACGGTCACCTCCTTCTGCAGTTGCGAGATGCCGGCGCGCGTGCGCCGGTTCAAAACGGCCTTGACGAGGGCGGCGCGGGCGTCGTTCCAGTTTCTGGCCTGCCAGGCTTTCCTGCCGTCTTCCTGGGCCTCGTTGCCGATCTCCGCGCGGTAGCGGGGCAGGGCGCGCTGGAGGACGGCCAGAGGGTAGGGTGCACCGGCCAGCGCGGCCCGGACAAACTGCGCCGCCAGGTGGGCGGGCACGCCTTCCGAACGGCGCTCGGCCGGCTGGGCGATGGCCTCCAGGAGGGCGGCCATCGGTATGGGCACGTCCGCCGGCGCGTCGCGCCGCCTCGCGCGGCGGACGATGGCCAGGTCGCGGAAATGGCGGGCCAGGTTGCACGCGACGTCTTCGACTGTGGACTCGAACCAGTCGCGCACTATGGCCCGGCCCTGCTGGCCAGTGATCGTCAGCGCGTAGAAGGCCGATGGGTCGGCGATGTCGACCGCTTTGCCCTGCCAGAGGGACCGGTAGAGGTTGCCCACCTGCTCGGGGTTGCCCTCCAGCAGGTGGGCGATTACGCCGCACAGCTCGTCGCCGCTGTCGCGCGCCGCCCAGTAGCAGACGGTGGTGTCCGCGCTGAGCCGGATGTTGCGGCGCGGCAGCGACTGGCCGGGCTGCTCGGGGTCCGGGTAGGCCGGGTCGAGCAGACGGTTGAGGGCGGTGGCGCAAGCCTCCGCCGATGCGCGTGAGATCGGGGCGTTGTCGTTGCCCCGCCAGCCGTATGACTCGAACGCCTTCTGGTTGAAGGAAACGAGCGCGACACCGCTGGTGGTCCCCTTGCCTGGCACTTTCTTTATCTGCGGGAAGTTCTCGATTGCTGCGACACGTTCACCGGAGACCAGGCAGCGTCGGTCCATGGGTAAGTCTTCGACCGGGGCGCTGCGCAACTTCCGCCAGTATTCGCGAACGACCTCCCGGTCCGTGACCAACCGGTCGACGTCCGCGGAGAGAATGAAGGCGAACAGGTCGTTACCCGCACAGTCCTCGGGCAGTTCGACGCTCTGCCGTCCGGCCGCGATATCTTCCAACAACCTGGCCACCGCTTCGGCCCCTTCGTCGCCGGTGGCGTCCGCGCAGGCCTTCCACAGTTCCCGGAACAGCCCGAAGCGCTTCTTGAGTCGCTCCTCGGAGCGCTCGCCGGCAGGGTCGATGCCGAAGACATACTCGGCCTTGTCACAGCCGAACTCCGCCTTGTCGCCGCTGGTGCGGCCGGAACGGCGCGGAACGTCGAACTTCTTGGGGCGAGGTCTACGCCGGCGGCCCGACTCGCTCTCAGGCAGCGTATGCGTTCCCTCGATGCCGAGGAGCTTACCCCGGGGCGAGACACGCACGAGCCAGGCGACGGGCCTGGGCTCATAGTGGGGGGCCGCCGTCAGCCCCTCGCGTTCGGCCAAGTCGTGGAGCGCCTGAAGGATCATGTCACCTCTCCTTGCCCGGTTTCGGGGGGCGTGAGCGTCTCCTCGGGGTCGGCCGGCACGTGGAGCACGCCCTCACGCAGTTCGGCCCGGAAGAAGATCGGGCGGTTCCGCTCCTCGCCGTAGGCGATGTCCCAGAGCATAATGCCCAGGTCCCTCGACTCGGGGATGGGGTCCGGCGCATCGTCCGGCGGCAGGACTTCAGCCACAAACTCGCGGCAGCCGAAGTAGGGCTGATGGAAATGCTGTCCCTTCCGGACCCGGCGGCGGAACATGGCGACGAACTTGGTCATGTTGTCGTCCGGTCCGGCGTCTTCGGTCATGGTCAGGTGTGCCTCGACCAGGTAATCCACCTCGCGCAGGGCGACGGTGTTGCGCTGCGCGCGGTCCTCGTCAGCGAAGTAGCACGTCACGTTGCCGGCGTCGCCTCCGCCGTCGACCACCGCGCGGGGCGGGTCGCTGGCCTTCGTGTTGACCTCGTTGCGCCGGAAGCTGATGAAGCGGATGGGGTTCAGCACACCTATGCGGTCGATGTGCCACCGGACGGCCGGTTTCCAGAGCACGGCCTCGATGAGGCCCCGCGCCGCCGAAGGCGTCATCACGGGGTAGGAGACGCGTTCGGCCTTCAGTTCCGGCCGGGTGAAGCAGGCCAGGGGGCCGCGGGCTCGAAGCGCCAGCGTCGGACTTCTTGCTGCCGACATTTTCGGGCTCCTTTCTACTGAATCAGGGCGTCTGAAAAGGGGCTCAGGCAATCAGTTCGCGCGGGTTGGCACCGCAGACAGGTTCCAGCGTGAGACCGTACCGGGGGTCGTAGAGGTGGCTGTAACCGGGCGCGAGGGCGAAGATGCCCTCAATTACCTCCTCCAGTGCCCCGGCGCTCGCCAGCTCCTCGAAGGCGCGGGGGTAGATGCTGACCAGGTACCTCTGGAGAGCGCGGAGGCGTTCGCGGTCGGGGCCCTCGCTGCGCAGATTCTGCAGGCGTTTCTCACCAGCTTCGTATGGTACCGCCACCGTGGTGGTGAAGCCGTCCTCTATGAGCTTGAAGTTCGCGGCCACAGTGGCGAAGTTGAGCTGCTGGCGGTCGGCCTGTACGCCACGTGCGTCGATGTGCTCCTTCGAGTACAGGATCCTGAAGTACTTCTCGAACAAGGCAGGATCGCCGGGATCGAGTGCCCCGCCCGCCTCTCGCAGGAGCGATTCGGTCGTATCCATGCCCTTCCTGGGGGTTCCGGGCGGAGGTGAGGTCGGAGCCCGGAATACCACTACGCGCCCGGTGTCCTGCGTGCCTTCCCGATTACAGCGGCCCGCCGCCTGCACGATGCTGTCCAGGCCGGCCATCGCCCTGTAGACCATCGGGAAATCCAGGTCCACGCCGGCCTCCACCAACTGTGTGGAGACAACCCGGCATGCCCGGCCGCGGGCAAGACGATGTCTAATTTGTTCCAGCACGTCTGATCGGTGCGCCGCGCACATGAGGGCGGACAAGTGGTATACGGCGTCCGGAGATGCGGCGTCCACCAGCATCTCCGCCAGCGTGCGGGCATCGGCCCGGCGGTGGACGACGGCGAGCACCTGCGTATGGCCCGCCAGGTCCGCGCAAAGGTCTTCCCAGGTCACTGCGGATTGCTCATTAGCAGGCCATTCGTAACGGACGCGTTCCAGCTCCGCGCTCAGGCGTTCTGGTTCGGGAACAATCTCCCGCACGCCGCGCAGGCCGAGGTCAAAACCGGGGCGCCGTCTGAGCGCAGGCGGCGTGGCCGTCGAAAGGACCACCGAGCAGCCGTAGTGGCTGACCAGTTCGCCAAGGGCTTCCACGACACTGAGCAGGTAGCGCGGCGGTACCGTCTGGACCTCGTCCAGTATGACGACGCTCCGCGCGATGTTGTGCAGCTTGCGACAGCGCGCCGGGCGATTGGCAAAAAGCGACTCGAAGAACTGCACGCTGGTGGTCACGATCACCGGTGCATCCCAGTTCTCCGCTGCCAGTTCGTGGCGGCGCACCAACTGCCGTTCTTGCTCAGTAGTCGCACGGTCGGGGTCCAGGTTGCAGTGATGCTCGACGACGTTCTCCGCACCCAGCGCCTCCCTGTATTGGTCCGCATTCTGCTCGATGATGCTGGTGTAGGGGATGACGACGATGACGCGCCGGAGGTCGTGCCTCCATGCGTGGCGTAGCGCAAAGGACATGGCCGAGAGCGTCTTGGCCCCGCCAGTTGGAACCGTGAGAGCAAACACGCCCGGCGGATCTTCGGCGGCCTCTCGGCAGGCGGAGAGGACCTCAGCGCGCGCGAGGTTGACTGCGCTGCTGCGCACTGCTGGGGTCAGGTTCTCTACCAGTTCGGCTATATAAGCGTCCAGCCTGCCCGCAAGAGCAGTTGGGGAACTGAACGGCCGGCGCTCGGCTGCGACATCCGGGCGCATGAACGCCTCGGTGTCGAGCCAATCGGCATCGACGAGGCAGGAGAAGACGAACCGAATCCAAAACTCGAGCGTACGGGCAAGGACATTCCTGGCCGGTCGGCTCGTTTTGGCCGGCGTTTCGAGGAACCGCGGCAATGAGGGCAGCTCAGCATCGAGCAGGCGAGAGGGAATGTCGCCCCTGGTGTGCCCAAGAGCTGTCAAATTGGATTGGAGGCGTTCCGTCAGGGGTTTCGGCAGGCCGGGCTCCGACTTCTGCAGGTTGGGCAGTCCGGCATGATGACCAGCCAGGACGAAACTCAGCGCCATACCTGCGTCCCCGTCTCGGGCGGCGGCCAGTGCAGCACCGATTCCGGAGTGCTCCACCCGGATGCTTTCGCCGCCGAGTCGTTCCTGGAACTTCTCTTGGTACTTACCCAGGTCGTGCCAGAGGCCCGCGAGGCGCCCCCAGTCACCGGAGTCAAATGCGTCGGCGAAACCGGCGGCCAGATCGGCCACGCTCACCAGGTGGTCGGCGAGGTGGTGGTCTTTACCTTCCTCGTTCGCCGAGTGTGCCAGCGGTTCGCCCATCCTGTCCCTTTGCATGACGCTCAACCGCCGCAATGATAGCACAACAACTGCATAGTTGCAAGGCAGCTCCTTTGGCGAGGCATTTGCGTTGTAGCTTGCGTGCGCGGCGGATGATACCGATTTGGCGTCTGCTGGCGGTGTGCATGCGGATTCGGCACGCATGGGAAAGGGTTTCGGACTTTTGTGCGCTCCGGATGGAGTCTCTCAGGCGCACCGCCCCCGCGGTGTGGTGCGTTTCGGTGCCAAAAGGCGCTCCGCTCAGGCGGCGCCGACCAGGCTGCGCACGGTCGGAGCCCGGCCCCCGCCGCCCAGGGCCGCCTCCTTGTTCTCCTGCAGGCGGCCCGCCGCCAGCGAGAGCATCGTCACCAGCGAGAGCGCGCACCGAAGGCGCATCTTCGCCTGCCCACGGATGAAGTGATGGTCGAGCCCGTAGCCGCCGCCCATCCGGGAGTTGACACGCTCCACGGCGCTGCGCTTTTTGTAGAGCCGCTCGAATTTCAGACTCGCACGCGCCACCGGCGTGAAGGTGCGACGGTCCCACTGGCGCTTGACCCAGACCACCCGGCCGTAGTCGCTTGCGCTGCAGCAACGGCCCTGGCCCCGGCACTTCATCCCGTAGTAGGCCGCCGGGCAGCGCCATTTCTGGGCATCCCGCTCCCGGTCGTAGCTCGCATAGACCATCTGCCAGGCTTGAGACCTGCCGGGCGGGTAACACCGGATACGCCCCTGGCAGTCGTAGGTGACGTTGTCGGCCCCCGCCAGAAGCGGGCGCGTCGGCTCCCCGCGCCAGTCCTCGCGCTTGGGAATGATCGGCGCGACCTGCCAGCTCCAGAGCTTCTCAATCAGCTTCGTCTCATCGTAAGCCCTGTCCCCGGCAAAGGCTTCGGCTCGCTGGATAAGGGCCGGATGGTGGCCGGCCAGCTCGTCCACAAGCCGCCGTCCCGACCGGATGTCCGCCCGCGAGGCCCTCGTCAGCTCGTAGCCGACCGGAAGCTCGTAGTCGGCATCGCGACCACGAGGTGCAGCTTGTAGCCGAACCACCTGTGCTCTGTCTGCTCCAGCGTGCCGTCCTCACGCCGGTGCCGGTAGGTCTTCTTGCCGAAGTCCGCGTCGATGTCCCGCCGCCCGTCCGGGCTCGCCTGGCGCAGCCACTGCCGCCCCCTGGGCCGGGCGTGGGTGTGGACCTCCTTGGAGTCGCAGGCCAGGTGGCGGCCGAACTCCGGCAGCTCCGATCCCAGCCGGCCCACCAGGGCGCGGAAGATATCGTCCACTATCTCGACGTGCTCGGCCAGCACGCCGAAGAACCGCGTATAGTTCCATGCGTTGGGCACGGCCTTTTCGGCCGGCAGGACCGGGTCGAACCCGCACATCCATCGCAACCGGTCGTTGCGCAGAAGCTCGCGCCGCAGGGACTCGATCGACGGGTGCTGATAGACGATGCCGGCCAGGATGGAGTTCCACACGGCCCGCACAGGGTAATCGTCGCGCCCCCGTGCGCGTCGGGCCTCCAGGGCGCGCATCAGCCTCTCGTCGGGCGTGGTCCTCAGCACCAGGCGCAGCCGGTGCAGATCGCCTAGATTCTCGACATCTTCCCAGCAGAACAGTCGTGTTTGTGGTATGATGGCCATTGTGCGGTTCTTGTTTATTGGATAGTCATATCATACCGCTTATGCGTATGATATGACAACAGAACCGCACATTCTTCATCTCCGGGGTAAAAACGCTCCCCCGGCCCCTTTCAGCCGGCCTCAGCCCCCTCTGGCTGGCCCATTTCGGGGTAAGCCCATCTTCCGCCATCCCGCAGCCCCCGCCTGCCGAGGCACTTACGATCAGCGCAATTGGCTCTTTGGCCCGCGATCGTCGTGTACAGGGCACCGGCGGGGGAATGGTTTGGCAGCAGGGAGGCTGAGGGCTAATATTGGGCAGGGGTGATGAGCAGGCATTTTTCACCTGGGAGGTGAGAATTGGCCGGGGAACAGGAAGAGAAGCTAACAGAGGGCGGAATACTGCCGTTTGAGGTAGAGGAAGTGCTCGGATCCAGCCCGATCACCAGCTTCGCGGGGTTGCCTCTGGTGGCCGAAGCGTTCCGCGCCTGCGGGGCGGGCCGACGCGGGACCGCTTGACTGTCCACAGCCTTTGCGCTACCGTTGAGCCCATCGGGAAAGCAGAGGATTTGGCCCGGAGGCAGCTATGGGCGCACGAGCGAGAACGTCGCTGGTGTTCGCTGTGGCACTTCTAACCTGCGCGGCCGCCCTGGCGCAGGAGAGCACGACGGAGCGGCCGAACCAGGGGCTATTGCGGCTCGCTCCGAAAGGCACGTGGGCCGTGGCACGCGCCAGGCCCGCCGACATCTTCAACGCCCCGGCCTTCGGGGCCGTCCGGGTGCACCTGGGCCGAACGTCGGACGCGCCCGACCTGGCGAAGGTCCAGGAGGTGGCACTCTTCGCCCTCCCGCCGGTACCGGATGAGTTCCCGCACGAGTCGCCGAACTGGTGCGGCATCGTGCTGGCGGGCCCGGAGTCGGGCATCTTTCCGCCCGACCCCTCGGCAGACGCCGGGCAGCTCGCCGGGATGCAGACCTTCCCCCTGCCCCGGGGCATCGCCGCCCCGCCGGAGGAGGACACACTGCTAATCGGCTCGGACCGGGGGGCGCTGAGCGCCATGGTCGAGGCGTGGCGTTCCGGCCAGGGCGCGCGCATGAGCGAAGGACTGCACGACCTGCTGGAGCAGGCCCAGGGCTACGGCGCCGTGGTCGCGGCGGCCCTGCCAGAGCCACTCGGCAGCGTGCTGTCCGTGGAGGACGCTGAGCGCCTCGACCCGCCGCTGGAGCGGGCGCGGGGCGTCGCGCTCGGGCTGCGGGCGGCCGAGAGCGCAACGGTGCACGTGACCGTCGCGTTCAACGACCCCGAGTCGGCGGCCGAGGCACGGGAGCAGGCCATCCGGCGCATCGGTGCGGCCCAGGCGAAGCTGCGGGAGCGCATGCAGGAGTCCGAAGACCCCTGGGGGGCCTCGATGATGCACCCGCTGGCCTCCGCCTATGAGCGCATCGAGATCGAGTCGGAGGGCAGAAACCTGCGCGCCAGGCTGACGCTTCAGCAGCAGGAGCTGATGATGGTGGGCATGGCCGCGCAGATGGCGCTGAGGCGGGCGCGCACCGTGGCCGGGATAGGGCGGACGCAGCGGTCGGGAGCGTCCCCGCGGCCCCGCCCGGGTGCCGTTCCCCGCAGGAAGCTGGAGGCCCGGAAGAGGGCCGGCAAGCTCAACCTGCACAACATTGCTCTCGGTCTTGCCATGTACGAAGCGGCTCACGGCCGGTTCCCGCCCGACCTGGAGTCGATCCTCGAGGAGAGCTTCGTCGACGATGCGGCCGTGTTCATCGACCAGAATGACACCGAACTCGTCGAGCGCCGGGGCGAGGGGGAGGAATTCCGCTCCAGCTACGTCTACGTCGGCCCGTATCCGAAAAAGATCGACCCCGCGACGATCGTCGTCTACACCCGGCCCGGCATCTACGAGGACGGGCGCAATGTGCTCTACGTCGACGGCGGCGTGGGGTGGTTGACCGAGCAGCAACTGCGCGACCCCGACGGCTCCCCGCGCACCTCTCTGGCGGCGAGCTACCGGGCCATGGTCGAGGCGCTGGGCGAGGCGCTGACCGAGGAGCGCGACGCCGAACTCAGGGAGTTCTACGAGGTGGCGGATTAGCGCCGGAGCGGTTACGGCAGGTCGCCCCGGAGCAGACCCCGCAGTTCCCGCAGCAGGGAGAAGACGCTCCTGGCCCGTTCGGGGCTCACCGTGCCGGTGCCGCAGGAGGGCGTGAGCAGGGACCGGCGCCGCAGCAGGTCCTCCTCGAACCCACTGCCCGCCAGAGTGCCCCATGATCGTCGCGTAATGTCGAGTGGGGGGATTGGGCGTTTGGCGGGAGGGTTGCTGAGGGTGTAGTATTCGGGCGTATCGGTGTGGATGGTTTTTTCGCCCGGGAGGTGAAGGTGGCCAGGAAGCGGAAGAACAGATTGCGCCAGGGGGCATCCTGCCCTTCGATCTGGGGGAGAAGTTGGGCGTGCCGCGGTTCACCAGCTTTGCGGGCTTGCCGCTGGTGGTGGCGGCGCTGCCGGGCCTGCGGGGCCGACCGTGCGGTGGCCGAGCGGCCGCCCACGCGGGTGCGCCGCAGCGACTCCAGCAGCGCGAGCCCCAAGTTCACGAGCGACCCGAAGCTGCGCCTGATGGCGGCCTTGCCCTCCAGGTAGACCTCCAGCGTCTGGCTGAGGATGTGGGCACCTGCAAGAGTAAGTAGTCTCTGTTGCCGAAGCTCAATCTGGTCGGTTTCTGGGGCATTGGGCTGACAAGGTTGGGCAGTCCTTTGTAGGGGTGGCGGACCAGTCATCTCTCGGGGACTCGGTGGCTGCGCCACGGTGCATCTGATGGCGGGGCTTGGGGTGCCGCAAGTCCTAACTGTACTGGTTCAGCGTGAAATGGACAAAAGGTGGCTCTGAGATAGTGTGCGGCTCGCCTGCGTTGAGCGGGATACTGTCAAATGTTGTTGATATTGGTTTCGGCGCATCCTTCGGACGCTTGGTTCACGCCGCCTCTCCCACCTCCACGCCGTCCTGGAATCGCGCGCCCCGGATGACATGGGCGATGAGTTTGTAGCCGTTGAGCTTGCGCTAGCTCTTCTTGGCCTCCAGGGCCAACGTGAAGACCATCACCAGCGTCGCCGCCCGCGCCTCGCGCTCCAGGGGCGAGGCGACCGAGCCGAAGAGGACGACCTTCTGCACGGACCGCGCCTCCACCCACGCCCGGGCCACGTACTCGGCTGACGCGCGGAACTCCTCCTGCCGGCGGATCATGGCCCGATCGTACTCTTCCTCGCGTCCCGTTCCCGTTCGTTCTTCATCGTGTGGCGCCTGGTTGTCCGGTTGCAGTCCTCGAGGCCATGCCCCTATAGTAGTTTGACCGGCGAGCGAAGCAAGGGGCGGCGCCGAAGGCACTCTGCGCGCGCAGAACCAGACGCGGCAGCGGGCCGCGGTGCGGAGCGCCTGGCAGAGGCCGGGTACCGGTGCCTCGGTAAGCGGGGATGGCGTGTGGGGTGGATTTCGTGCGGGATTCTGGGGGCGTTGCGATCGGCGCTTCTGGGCAGGAGGGACGGACGTGGGAACGGGCTCTGGGCCTCCGACTGCGGAGGCCGTGGAAGCGGCCATGCAACTGCTGCCTCGCGTGTCCCGGACGTGGGATACGGTGCCTGGGCTGTCCCGCCTGGAACAGGAGGGGCTGGGACTGCTGGTCAGTGCGGGGCTCGTCGAGCGGAAGCTTTCTATGCGCCTCCGGGCGGTCGGCGTCGATGACGACGGCCGCTGCGGTGTAGCCCATCGTGTTGTTCTTCACCGTCGCGTCGACGACAGTGCCCTGCATGCGCACGGCGCCGATCTGGTGCTCGTCCTCGTATATCTGGAAGCCCGGCGCGCCGAACGTGAACAAGGCGTTGTAGCGGAACGAGAGGCCGCTGGCTGAAGGACGGATCCGGACTTGGGCGTCCTGACCATCCGGGTTTCTCCAGACCTGCATACGCCCGGACGGGCGCATCCATATTCGCTTCGCCGGCTTCAGCCGCCGGTTAGGCGCCCATGCTTTGCATGAGAGCGGCGTCGGTTGTCGTCGGCCCCTGAAAGGGGCCTCACAGACGTAGCCCGGGGCTTCAGCCCCGGGTACCCGCGTTCGCCACAGACACCAGCCCATGAAATGGGCGACACAAATCCCGGCCGGCGACAGGCTTGCATAGCCGTTGGGACGCCGGCATATCAACCGCAGGGCCGTGCGGGGGGCCGGGCATCCGGAATCGCCTCCCCGCGCATAATGGAGACCCCCGCCGGAGTCACACCCAGAGCATCTGCTCTACCGGTTCGTCGCCCACGGTGAACACGTGCTCCTCGCCGCCGATGATGGCCCGGTAGAGGCCCTTGTAGCCGCGGAACACGACGCGTCCGTCGGCGTCGGTCGTCAGGGTCTCCTCCGTGCGCCACTCGTCGTTGACCAGGCGGTCCAGCGCCTCGCCCGCGGGCTTGGGCGCGAAATCCTCGCGCACCAGCCCGGGCTCGTGGCCGGCCTGGTCCTTGTGGCCGTGGCCGTCCGCCATGTTCCAGTAGATGATGCCCTCCATGGCCGGGTGGCTGAACCAGAGCCGGTAGAGGTCCTCCACCAGCCGTGCCTGGATGCGCTCGCCCTCCTCCACCAGGCCGGCCGCCGGGATGGTGATCTCGCTGATCTGCATGGGCAGGCCGAAGTCCGCGAACTGGTCCAGCACCTCCAGCTCGTGCTCGGGGCCGAACATGCCGCCGGGCAGGAAGTTCTGCAGCGCCCAGTCGTTGCCGCCCCAGGCGTGGTGCTGGAGGCCGATGCCGTCGATGCGGCAGCCCAGCTCGCGGAGCATGCGGATCATCATGTAGTAGTGGCTGTCCTCCCAGACGAAGTCGCGCCAGACGGGCTGGGCCTCGTTGACGAACAACCGGCCGGAGCGGAACAGGTCGTCCGCCTGCTCATAGATCCAGCGGACGTAGTCGCGGGGCATGGGCGTGTGCTTGCGGCGGTTGAGCACTTCGTTGACGCCGTCCCAGGTGTGGATGCGCTCGTCGTAGCGGTCGGCTATCTCCTCCAGCCGCCGGCGTATGACCGGCCGCCACTTCTCCACGTCCCCGGGCAGCCAGGCCGGCAGGTGTTCGGGGTTCGACCAGAAGAGCGGGTGCCCTTTGGGGGTGATGCCGTGCTCCTCGGCCCAGTCCAGCACCAGGTCCGGCGGCGGGCGGCGGTAGATGGGCCGGCTGTCGGCCTCGAACCGCACCCGGCCGCGCTCGGGCTGCAGGCTCTTCCAGTAGAACGGCACCACCGCCAGGTTAAACAGCCGCGTGAAAGCGTCGGACCACGCGCGGTTCTCCTCCGCTGTCTCGTAGCCCTCCAGCATGAAGCTGTTGGCGCCGAAGAGGAACTCGTGCTCCACCTGCTCGACCCGCACCTCCAGACCGGCACACGGGCGGTGGTCTCCGGCCAGCACGCGCAGCTCGGTCTCCGCCTGGCGATAGCGCACTGTGTCCTCCTCAATGCGCTGACGGAGGGGCTCGTAGCTTTCGTTCCAGCTATCAAGGAATCCGGCGGCCGTCAGAGTCACATCGTCGGAGGGCTGCGTCGTCATGGTCGGTCACCTCTGGGTGGTGGTGTGCGTAGCCGGACTCTAACGGCCCCGGCCCGGCAGCGTCAACGAGCGCCGACGTGGTCGCCTACAACGTCTACCGGGCGATGGACGGTGCCATCAGGTTGGCGAACCCCTACAGGACCGTGGCTGGCCCACCGTTGACCGATACGGTCTTCGACGATTGGACCGGCGTGGTTACCTACCTGGTGCGAGCTCTGGACGCGGACGGCAAGGAGGAGGGCAACATCCGCGAGGTGCTCGTGGTGCCCGTCCAGGACGGCGTTGTCGGGATAGCCCTTCCGGCCGAGCCGCGCATCGTCGAGGCGCGTCCCGTCGCCGGCGGCCGGATCGAGCTCGAGTGGCTCTACGACCCCGCCTACGAGTATCTCGGCCCCGGAGCAGCTCACGAGGCCCGCATATACTGGGACGCCGGCACCGGCGAGGTCGACTTCACAGCCCCCCATGCCATCGTCCCCATGGACAACCCCACGAGCGCGACCCGCTACACCTATCAGTCGGCCCCCCTCACCGATGGCCAGGAATACCGCTTCGTGGTCCGAGTCGCTACCGCTTCCTGGCCGGACGGCATCCAAACCCAGAACGCAGGCGAATATGTAGCCACTGCAGATGCCTCCGCGCCGGTCGTGCTGCTCCTGACTGTTGATCTGGTCTGATAGGTCACCTCAGCAGACGAACATAGCTGAGCCTTATCCGTACGGCTTCGCACCTGCGTTGGGGGGCTCGTGGCGTCCCCACACTGCCTGCGGTTTCAGCCCGAATAACTCGACGTCTCGGTATGGTCCCACGCGTGTGCAATCAGCCAGCCAGACTTCGACGAATCCGTTGTCCTGGAAGTCGGGTTTGAGGTCCTCGGTCAACAGCGGAGATAGGATGTCAAGGCTGCAGTCCATGAGCTGGAGACCCAGAATTGTGCCACCTGCGAAGCGCCTGTAGTGGTTGGCGCGCTTCGCTTCCTTGTCGCATAGGGCTGCGGAGATCTCATCCAGTGCGTCTTGGCTGTCCTGTTCGTCTCGTCGCAGATGAATCCACTCGGCGAACGCTTGCGCGGGGCTACGCGTGATGGCCGTGAGTTCAACGCCGACCTGAGCTCCGTCACGGCGCCTACAGACGAAGTCCGGTGATTCCCCATTGTCAGCGCAAGTGAGCGACTCGTTCATCGCGTGCTCATAGGCCTCCAGGAAGTAACGGAGTTGTTCCTCCTCGACCATCCTCTTGCCGACTTCTTGGTCCGACATGCCTGGCTCCTGCCCTGCCTGCAACACTCTCCCATGCTCGCATCCCCGTCGTGATCAGTCGACCGCCATGAGAAGACTTCTGATCTTGGCGGCTACGTCTTGCCGAACACGAGGCACACCTGCCGATAGACAGACACGTCTCGTACCAGCTTGAAGCCTCGTTTCACGACGAGCCGGACCAACGGCCCGTGGTCTCGATAGTTCCGGTAGAACGTCGCGGCTCCATGGTGAAGGAAGTAGTGCCCGTCGTCAAACCTGTTCTCGTCCGTGCAGCGTCTGAGGATACTCGAGTCGTTGCGCGGTGCGATAACGATGTAGAGCCCGTCGCGCGAGAGATTCCGATGGGCCGCGACGACCAGCTGTATCCTCGTTACCCGTGGCACCACGTCGAAGACGGAGACGCTGAAGACAACGTCCAATCCGAGTTCGGACACCGCGAAGTTCTCGGACGTCATGACCTGGACAGTCCGGCCTCGCGAGGTCGGCAGGCCGTCCACGTACTCCGGGATCGCACAGGTTCTACCATCCAATACCAGTGATCGCTGGAGCTGCAGGGGAGTGTCGACCAGGACCACTTGCGAGTACTCCTCGGTCAGCAGGTGTAGATGGCGCAGCTTGCCACAGCCATGGTCGGCAACCTTGCGCGCCTGCGGATAAAGCTCTCGTGCAGCCCCGATAGCCCTGGGTACCATCGGGTTGGGTGCGAAACCCATTGCCTGCGCCGAGTACTCAGGCCGAAGCAGCATCTTGATCGATCGGGAATCCGTACTCATCTCCGAGCTTCGCAAGGGCCTTCTTGAAGTCAGCGCCGCATTTTGAGTGTATTGCCTGAATCTCGGCCTGTGTGGCTTCCCACACGCTTCTGCGTGCCAGGTACGCCAGCAACCGGTTGCCAATGAACAGCCCGAGGATGATCATCAACATCAGGATTGCAGTCGACGCTGGCCACGGCCAGTCACGCCAGATTCCAGCGTACAGTGCTGTCAGAAATGCCAGGAGCAATAGTGCCACCTCGGCAACCTGGGTCAGCCAGTACTTCGTGATGCGTTCGTAGAACCGAACCAGAAAGTTCTGGCCGATCCTTGCATCGCGGTCGGCCGCGAAGGGGTAGAAAAGGCGCTTGAGCGTCTGGCGCGGTGAATCGATGGCGGTGGTCGAGAAGCCCTGCGGAAGCTTGCCCGCATGGGGCCGCAGAAGCTCAGGGATCATTTCCTCACGCGCGTACCGGTCCCGCCACTTGATGACGTAGCGGTCATACAGGTGGTCGTCGACTTCCAGAATGTGCACCATGACCTGCGACACAAACGCTGAGAGTGCGAGTAGCGCTGCGAGCACCCCGACATTGGCGCCCCATTCCTTGACGCCAGGCACTAGGTCAATGACTGCCTGGCGGTGGTCGGGCAACAGCGCCATGTACCATAAGGCCATCGTGGCACCCGCCCAGACGGGAGTTCCCCACCAGGCGAGGGTATTCTTGACATCCTGGTATGTTTCGCACTCCGGTTTGAACAGGCTCATAGGCCAAAGATACGCTCGAAATGGGCTTAGCAGCAAATGTAGTCGAAGCAGATAAGGCGGAGGGCCTGACGTGTGACGGGCTCTCTGCTTGCCGCAGGCCGGGCCTTGCCGTTCTCACCATATGTTGCTCGTAGCTGCAGTACCGCGTCCAGCAGCGCCTGAACGTCGCCAGCCTGCTGGTACTGCCTGTGGGTTTCCCGAAGCTCCCGCACCTGCACGCCGGTCATCGGCACGGCCAAGTACTTGAGAGCCGCTACCACGTCGTCACGCGATAGACCAGGCCGGTTCATCTGATCTCGGAGCGTCGTAGCCACCGTGGTCTGGAGCGGATCGGGCTTCGCCGGCGCCTTCTCCAGGGCCGCCTGCGTACGCTGCGACTCGAGGATGTCCTCGATGACCTTCTCCTGGATGTCGAAGGCATCGTAATCGGCCACCACGCGCGGTGTGTCTCGCTCGCAGGCGATCAGGTTGGCGATCACCCAGCGGTTGTCAACGATCTGGTTTGCCGCCAAGTCGTAGTAACGCCAGAAATGCCGTGCCTGGCCGGATTCCGTCTCGGCCCTGAAGTAGAAGAACATGCCACGCTTGCCCGGGCGATGAAGCCCAGAATGGATTCCATCCGGAAGCTCCTCCACCGCCGTGCGTCCCTCGGCGTCCAGGAAGTTTTGGAGCCTTCGCAGCAACGACTCGTTGCTGGCTAGCTCAGCGAACTCCTCCTCTTCCTCGATTACCTCATTGTCCTCGTCGCGTATGCGTCTGAGTGTGTTGAAGTTGCGGGGATGCACTGTCTGGCCAGCCAGGACGGGTTCATCCAGTAGGCCCTGCCGGTCGATGTCGCCGACTTTTCGGTTGATGCTCTCCACAAGCCGCAGCAGGCGCTCCAGGCCAGCCTCAGGGAACATGTTGTAGATGCGCAGCGTGTCATGCAGCGAACCGATCCGGTCGCACCGGCCCGCCCGTTGCACCATGCGCGTCGGGTTCCAGTGGAGGTCGTAATTGAGCACGTAACCGCAGTCCTGCAGGTTCTGTCCCTCGCTCAGGACGTCCGTGGAGACGAGGACGTCGATCTCGTCGTCCGTGCCGGCGAGCTGGGGCTTCTCGTTGGAGACGGGGGCAAACCGCTGTATGACTCGGTCCCTGTGGCGCGTCTCCGTTCCGCTGTCCATCCTGTGCAGGGCCGGGGCGCCAGCGGCTTCTTTCCACTCCAGGTCCTCGGACAATTCCCCGAAGACGTAGCGTGCCGTGTCTTTGAAGTACGAGAACAAGAGCACCTTCTGCCCCTTCAGCTCACCGGCCAGCAGTTCCTTCAGTCGCTGGAGCTTCGCGTCTTGTTCGGGTCCGATGGGCCGCACCAGATGCCACATCTCCGTCAGCGTGTCGATGTCCTCCTGGAGGTGCCGGCGGAGCTTCCGGCGGTCGTAGCCCTCCAGGTCGACCTCGGGCAGGTCCGTTAGGAACTCCGTCAGGTCCTCCGCCTCGTCGATCTCCTCGGCGCGCGATGTTGGGATCGCGTCGTCCTCCTCGTCCTCTGCCTCCACATACCGCAACGCGTAGCGGAAGTCGGCGCTGTTCAGTAGCTTGCCGTCCGCCAGGTACTCGTCGAAGGTCTTCGTGAACTCCAGCGCCCGGTGCACGCTGATGCGGAAGGCCGTCACGCTCGACTCGAACCGCTTCAGGTAGCGGCACTTGAAGATGCCGACCAGGGCCTGCTCCCGGCCGCGCTCGAACTCGTCGATCTCCTCTTCGCGCGTCTTGTAGGACTCCAGGTTGTAGGGTGCCAGGTGCAAGTTGTCGACGTCGGCGACGATCTGCTCGTAGATGCCTTCGTAGGTGCTCTCCAGGTCGTACTCCACGGTGCGCAGACGGCGGTCGGGGAAGCTGATCTTCTCCCCTCGGATGGTGGCCTCCGGGTAGGCGTCGCGGATGAACCGCCGCGTGCGTCGGACGCAGACCTCGTCGAGCAGGTTGAAGAGGGCGACTCCCGCGTCGCCGTCGCGAGCACTGCGACGAGCGCGCAGGAAGTAGCGCCTCAAGTCTCCGATTCCTGCCCCGGCGAAGTAGCCCTGGTCGCCCTGCGTGATCAGGCAGAGCTGGCTGTAGAGGTCCATCAGGTCGTTGTTGATCGGCGTGGCCGTCAGCAGGATCACCTTCTTGCGGTCACCGGCCCGGCCGCGGCCGGCATTCAGGGCGATGACCCGCTCCAGGTTCTGGTAGCGCTGCGAGACCCGGTTGCGGAAGTTGTGCGACTCCTCGACCAGGATGATATCCACGTCGCCGTAGTCCTCGGCCGGGAAGTCCTTCTGTCCCAGCAACTCCTGGCTGACGATCTGGTAGGGGATCGTGGCCTCCGTCAACTCCCGCTCCCACATCGACCTCAGCGACGCCGGGCAGACCACCAGCGCCTTCATCCGCATGTGGTAGGCGT
>CAYQXJ010000024.1:0-21013 GCA_964421565.1 uncultured candidatus Brocadiaceae bacterium | reverse complement strand
GCTGGGACCTTGCGGCAGCCGATATCCCGAAGGAGGACGAGCGCGGCCGCACGGTCGACCTCCACGCCCTGCGGCACACCTTCGGCACCCACCTCAGCAAAAACGGCGTGGCGCCCCGCACTGCCCAGGCCGCCCTGCGCCACTCCTCCCTCGACCTTACCATGAACGTCTACACCGACCCCAGCCTGCTCGACGTTGCGGGTGCCTTGGAGGCGTTGCCCAGCCTGAGGCCGAGTCGGTCTACGCGTGGCCGTACCGAGAGGGCCGTGCAGTAATACCAAGTCTTGATGACGGCCCAGGCCGGGGCTCGGGAGTAGGCATCGTGGCTCCGTCTCGACGGCTTGCCCCGGCCCCGGCGGAAGTGCCCCCTGCGAAGCCATAGATACAGGAGGGGCGCACCCGTCCAGAGCACGAAGTCCAGGACAAACAAGACCGGGTCGCCCGACAGCCAGGAGACCTCGTAAGTGTCAATCAGGAAATCGCGCCGATCGCCCCGACGGCAACCCACCATCCAATGCGCGCACGCAGGTACCGCCCGATCGCAGCGCCAAGACTCAGCACACCCATTCCGGCGAGAACCGCGGCATCCACCGGCGCCATGGAGAACGCGACAGAAATGCTCAGCATACCGCCAAGGCCAAACCATACGCATATCAACCAGAGGATCGGCAGGCGCTTCGGACGGTCGGCCCTTCCTCGGCGCTCTCGGCGGGCATGCGATGCGTTTCCTCTCCGCTCGGCTTGCTCATAATCCCTCCTTACATGCCGCCTCGGACCATCACCAACTAAGACCGATGACCCTACAAGTACCGCAGGCGTGGATGACTATCAAGGGCTTTCATGTTCGGTTGTGTGAATTCCATCCGCCCCACTTACCCCACCCGGCCGTTCGGCCACTCCCGGCGACCCGGGCGGTTGCGGACGCGGCCGGACGGGGTTAGAACATCGGCGTATCTTGAGGAATAACACCGCTGCCGGTATTTTGACACCAGCCGATGCCCGTGCAATGCGCGCTGACCGGGGCGCACCAGGACCAACAAGAGATCCAAGGACACCGCATGGCACCGAACATCGTTGTTATCGTTGCTGACGACACGACGCCGAGCTACCACGGATGCTACGGCGGACCCGCGCCGACGCCGAACATCGACTCCATCGCCGCCGACGGCGCCCGCTTCGACCGCGGATACTGCTGCGCGGCGCTCTGCTGCCCCAGCCGCTGGAACCTCTTCACCGGGCAATACACCGGGCGCAGCCGCTGGGTCTACGAGGACGTGCCGGAGGACCAGCCGTACCTGGTCTCCCAGAACGGGATGCTCGATCCGGAGACGCCGACGCTGGCGAAGACGCTCCGCGGGGCCGGCTACTTCACCGGCCACATCGGCAAATGGCATAGCCGCTTCAGCACCGAAGACTTCGACTTCGACGAGCCAACCTTCCCCGACGGCGACGTTGACGACCCGGAGTTCGACGCGGAGCTGCGGCGCCGTCAGGCCGACGCGCAGGAGGTCGTCAGGCGCTGCGCCGGATTCGAATACGTCGACTGCGTCAACTGGGGCAACCTGGGTGGCCACTCGGACCCGCGCCTCCGCGCGCACAACCCGATGTGGATGACCGACGGCGCGCTGGAGTTCCTCAATGCTGCCGCCGAGGACGGACGGCCGTTCTACCTGCACCTTGCGGACACGGTCCCCCACTCCCCCGATTGCACGAAATCGCTGGGCGCCGACCACCGCTACACGCTCGGCGGCAAGCTGGACGAGCCGCCCGGCTCGCATCCACCCGACGAGACGGTGCTGGAACGCATGCGCGAGGCCGGGCTGCAGACCGAGGGTCCCGTCGCCGGGGTCAACGCGGGCATCGTGATGATCGACGACCAGGTGGGCGCAGTCCTCCGTCGGCTGGACGAACTGGGACTGGCCAAGGACACCATCGTAATCTACACCGCCGATCACGGCATACCCGGTAAGGGGTCGAGCCACATGACGGGGCAGCACCTGCCGTTCGTGATGCGCTGGCCGGCGGAGCTGCCAGGCGGGCAGGTGGTGCGCGAGGTCTTCTCCTGGGTCGACATGGTACCGACGCTGTGCGAGGCCTGTGGGGCCGAGATGCCCGAGGACCACACCGTCGACGGCGTCAGCGTGCTGGGGGCACTGCGGGGGGAGAGCGAATGGCCGCGCGAAGTCGCCTATCACGAGATGGGCTGGTCGCGCTCGGTCATCAAGGGCCGCTACCACTACATCGCCACCCGCTACCCGCAGAGCGCCATCGAGGAGTTCAAGAGCGCCGATCCACACGTCGAGCCGGGCGTCGGGCTGATGTTCGACCGCCTCAACGCGCCGTTCATCCCCGGTTACTTCGAGCCCGACCAGCTGTACGACCTGAGCACCGATCCGTTCGAACGCGTAAACCTGATCGACGACCCGACGCGCGCGGACGTGCTGGAGGATCTGAAGGAGGAGCTGTGGCGCATCGCCGAGACCATGCCGCGCCCGTTCCCCCGCGAGCCGCACCCGTTCCGCCGGACCGAGCGCTATCGGGCGCTGCTGGAGAAGCGGCGGGCGGAGGTCGACGCCATCGAGCACTACCCGCCCGACGCCGACGTTCCGCGCGTCTGGTACGCCAACCTCCACGATCCGGGGGCCGACTGACAGGCCAGCCCGACGAGCACCGGCTCACGACGTGGCCTCTGCGCCGATGAGGGCTGGGCACAGTTTTGGCTACTCAAGTATTACATAGAGGGCGTCGGGCGGGAAGGTGATGCTCGCCGCCCGGTCCGCGCGCTGCACAGCGACTTCGCCGTCGGGATAGCCGGACTCGTCCAGGCGCGTTGCTCTACTCAGCTTCAGGTTGCTCACGCTCACGCGGACATCCGCGTTGGTGACCCGCCACGGCATGCGGCCGGTGCTCAGAATGCGGCGGCCATCCAGCGTGTTGTCCTGCTTGTCCTCGAAGGTCGCGGGCTCCTCCCGCCAGCCGGTCGGACGGCAGATGGTGCCCACCTGCACCAGCACCCGTTCGGACTCCGCCACCGGCAGCCCGTCGAGGGAGACGACGGCGACCGCCGCGTACCGGTTGGAGGAGGATATGCGGCAGTCGCTCAGCTCGAACTCCCCGCCCGCGTCCGCAAGGAAACCGGCCACGGCCTGGGCCTTCGGGGCATCCAGCGTGAACAGGCCGGGGTCGCTTTCGACCTTCAGCTCGCCGGTGGCACTCCTGACGGTATCCGCGTCGATATAGGGTGTCAGGTCGGCCGCATAGCTCTGCCTCGGTTCGCCCTGCAGAACCGTCTCGACCCGCCCCACCAGGAACGCCCGGGGGTCAACCCCGCCGGGTATCTCGGGGTTCTCGCGGTAGGTTTCGGCGTACTGGTTCGGATCGAAATCAGCGGCGTCAGCGATCATGGGTGGCCGCAGATCCAGCATCCCCTCGAGCGTGCGCTCCTCGTGCACAACCGGCTCGGACGGCGTAACGTAACCGCGCCGGTGGATCAGCGCCGCCGCCGGAAAGTTGCCCATGGTTCCGGGGAACCCGCACTGGAACTTGCGCAGGGGATGGCCGCCGTCGATAGTTACCCAATGGTGGTAGGGATTCGGATTCCAGGTGATCGCCCGCGGGCCGGCCCAGAGCGCGCTGTCCATGCCGTTAAGGCCCATGTAGGCGGCCACCATCAGCGGCCCCTCGGCCTCGTAGGGCTGCGGCGGCACCCACAGCGTCTCGGTCAGGATATAGGGCAGTCCGGCGACCTGCTTCTTGAGCACCGGCAGCCTGTGAGGCTGCACGGTCGCCGACCGCGGAGCGTAAAGGTCGCCCGGATCGATACGCCAGCCGGCGTTCTCGCCGCGGTGATTGGAGCCGTAGTAGCTGTTGCGGCAGATCAGGTCTCCGGCGCTCTTGCACCAGCGCTCCAGGTCGTCGAGCAGGACCTGGTCGGCCGAGCGGAAGTTGCTGGTGCTGAAGAGTCCCCTGTAGCCGAGTTCCTCCCGGACGTAGCGCTCCATCTCCTCGTAAAACTTGCGCTCGGTCTCAACGTAGAACTGCAGCGTGTCGCGGCCCCGCTGTCGGTTCGGAATCTGGTCTTTTCCCTCGCTCGTCATGAACCAGATGTTCATCAGGCCGAGACGGCCCTCGGCCGGCGCGTCGCCTTCGACCTCGGTCGAGTCCCACGCCCGCATCGCCTCCGCGATCGATCCGTACTTCTCCGCGGCCCAGTCCGCGAACTGGCTCTGGAGCACGCGCAGCGGGTCGCCTTTGATGCCCTTGACCCAGTGGAAAAGGAGGTTACTCTCGTTGTGCACCTCCAGGAACGCCAGGGCCGGGTCCTCGACCAGCGGGACGCCGGTGTGGGGGTTCTCCTCGGTCAGCAGGCGGCGGATCCATGCCTTATAGCCCCTCTGCAGCTTCGGGTAAAAGATGAGTATCGGGGTGAGCCCCGACTTGCCGCTGTAGCCCTCGATGCCCCAGCTCTCCGGCACCGGCCCGCCGAAGCCGCCGTAACCCCAGAACGGGCTGAGCATGGTGTAGATGCCCTCCCGCCTCATCACGGCGACGGTGCGCCAGCACTGCCGGAGGGTTTTCTCGTTGATGTCGGTGACCTCCGAGCCCTCTTCCCCGCCGCGGAGCGTGCCGCCGTGGCGCACTAGGTTGACGCCGAGCTTGGCGAGCCAGCGAGCGTTGCGCCGCGCTTCCTTATCGCTCCAGCCCGACCGGGCGCCCCCGTGGGTGCCCCAGAAGCGAATCGGCCGGCCGTCGCCGCGGACGAAGCCGCCATCGGCGCTGGCGCGAACCCAGCCGCGGGCGCCCGCCTGCTCCTCGTTCAGGAAGCGCAGGTCGAGCAAAGCAGCGTCGGTGAACTCGTCCTCCCCCGGCGTAAAAGCCCAGGAGTTCGTCCCGTCCAGCGCCGGCTCCTCCGCCAGCCCAGCCATCGGCCCCGCCGCAAGCAGGCAAACCGCGAATACCAGCCAGAAAATCCGCATGGTTCTCTTCCTCAGTCTCGAAAACCGTCATACTGGTTCGTACGCCGCGTGCATCCTGCACCCGGCCGGCGGGCAAGTCAAGCCGCATCGGATGATCGCGGCCTCGCGACGCAAAAAAGGTAAGTGTTTACCGTCGTTCGCTACGCTACCAGCATAGTCTACCCCCCCCCGACTCTATCAAGGAGAATCCAGCCGTTTCTTTCGCTGCCCAGGTTTTCCGATGCATCCCCCGTGCGCGGCTCAGTGGCCGATAAGCCCGGCCGCGCTCGAAGGGCGCCCCGGAAAGCCATGTCTGCCGACAGAGGCAGGCGCAGACAGGTGAGCCCGCTTGCGCTGCAAAGGGCGAAGGGCTTCGCGCACGGGCGCCGGCACCGGCGCGAGCTGCGGGCCTTGAAGGCCGAGAACCGCCCCCTCCGCCAGCGCATCGAACGGCTGGAGGAGGCGTTGAGCGACAGTAAACGCCAGGCCACCCCGTTCAGCCGCTCCCGCAAAGACAAACCCCACAAGCCGAAGCAAAGCCCGGGGCGTAACAAGGGCAGGGGAAGCTTCAGAAGACAAGAGCCGCCGCCGGAGAAGAAGGAGGGTCGCAGCACCTGGCGGTATGAGAAGCGCACCTTCGAGACGCTGGACGCGACCTACGAGCGCGGCCGGCAGGCGCTCGACGGCAGTCCGGACCGCCTGGCCAGGCAGGAACGGCTCGGTCCGGAACGGATGCTGATCTACAAGACGATGGTGCTGACCGGCCTGCGCCTGGGGGAACTGGCGAGTATAGCCGTCGGGCGGTTGCATCTGGACGCGCCGCAGCCGCACGCTGAGTTGCTGGCGAGGGACGCCAAGGCCGGGCAGCGTGCACTGATCCCCCTGCGGGCCGATCTCGTCAAGGACCTGCGCGGCTGGCTGGACGAGAAGCTCAAGGCCCTGCGGGTCGAGGCAGAAAAGACCGGTGATCCGCTGCCGCTCAGGCTGCCCCTGGAGGAGCCGCTCTTTTCGGTGCCGCGCAACCTGATCAAGAGCTTCAACCTGGACCTGGCGGCTGCGGACATCCCGAAGGACGACGAGCGCGGCCGCACCGTGGACTTGCACGCTCTTCGCCACACCTTCGGCACCCACCTCAGCAAGAACGGTGTCGCGCCCCGCACCGCCCAGGCCGCCCTGCGCCACTCCTCCCTCGACCTCACCATGAACGTCTACACCGACCCGCAATTGCTGGACGTCGCCGGGGCAATGGAGGCTTTGCCGGTACTCGCGCCAGACATGGGCTCGCTAACCACGGCTGAGATAGGACATCCAGCACATGAGGTCCCCAGATAAAAACAGAAAACGGTGAACATACTTGTGATTTAAGACACTAATGGAAGTGATGTCCGCACACAACGTCCTGCTTTTGACCGTGCCAACAAAGTCGCTGTCGATGCTGAGTTCCCCGCGCGAACCTTCATGACATCTGCTAGGCTCGATGGTTTTTCAAGCCCCGTAGCGCTTCCTGTTGCTGATGATGCTGGCTTCAAATGGCATTTGATGGGTGGCACTTGCCGGAGGGAGGTGATGGCCGTGTGACGTTAGCCGTAACGAGCAGCGCCCTGACGCAAGACGTTGCGTAAGGAAGTGTTCTGTGAATTTCGTCAGGAGAACAGCAACAATGCGACACACAGTGATAACAATCGCGGTTGCCGGGGCTCTGGCGATGATCGGTTTCGTTGCCGGATGCGGCGAAGAAGAAGAGCCGCCACCGGAGCGATTCGAACGGCAAGAGATCCCGGAACGCCAGGAGCCCCGTGGGTTCCAACTTCCCCCTGCGGAAGAAGAGGAAGAAAGGACTCCCGAGAGCGGTGAAGAGCCCCTGGTACCGGAGGGTTATTGATCGGTCAAGAAGACAAGGCTCATGCGGAAGTCGCGTGCCTTGCTGGGTTAAGGCGGCTTCTGTTTTCCTTTTTCATCGACCAGTCTGAAGACTTCGAGAGGAACAATCATGGATTGGCGTAAGAATAGGACTCGCGTGGTGGGAGTTTTCGTAGCAGGAGCAGGAATCCTGGCCGCAGCGTTAACAATCACATGGGCCGGCCGGGTTAATGCTCAGGAGCTGCCCCGACGAGAGGATAAGCCCGAGGCCGTTGTGCAGGTGGGAACTTACGAACCGCAGAGGGCCTTTGAGCAGTATCCGGGCCAAAAAAAGCTCGTGGAGGCCTACCAGGCTGCTCAGGCAGGCATGGCTAAGGCGCAGGAGGCGGGCGACCAGGGGGCACTTGAGCAGATACAGCAGCAGCTTGAGCAGACGCAGCAGGAGGTCATCGGCCAGTTTCAGCGTGATGTTGAAGCGCTACTGCCCGACGCCGCAAGGGCGGCACAGGTGCAGGTGATAGCCCGGGAGGTCGTCTACACAGCGGAAGGCGTCAACGTCAAGGATGTTACCCCGCAGATTGCCAAGGGCCTGATTGCAAAGGCCGAGGGCGAGCCCGAGGAGCGCAGACGTGAGGTGCCCGCCTTCCCCAGGGAATAGCCCTTGCTGACTTACAACCTGGTCAGCCCGGTTTGCCGGTCTCGTCCATAACGCCTTGTGCGGCGGGATCGGTTTCCCCGGGCACGGGTCTGCAATAGCTCGATCAAAACACGCAACATGTGTGACTCACTATGCCTGCACGCATTCGCTTTAGCGTGGGTGCGTGCCGTGCTGCCCGCCTGCCGACCACTCGATGAGAGGCTCGGCCTGACTGAGATGGCCGTCGTGGAGCTCAGGGGCTTGCGCCGGGCAAAGAATACCCAGCACTCAATGTTGGGCCCTATCCGCTCAGGAGGCATTCGTCCCTGTGCGGACAAGCCCGTCTGGTGAATCATGTGGGCTCGCGATGCGAAGGGTTGTCATACCCTCGCGAGCGGTCGAGCCGGACCAATATCAGCTGGCGCGGAGGCAATGACATTCGCAACTTTCGAAGCCAAAGCAAGGTATGGCTTGTTCTTTTTGCGCTTTCGATTTCCCTGAGCCTCCTGGTGGGAGTTGGCGCCGGCGTGCGGGAAGCCCCCGCATCGAAATCGAGCGAGTGGCCCGAGCCGTATGTGGAACAGAATGCGAGATTCGTGCTGGACGGACCCTTGTACGCGTTTTTCAACCATAACTCAGAAACCTGGGACTCGGAAAAAACCACTCTCGGTGCCACACATCGCCTGGCCAAAATGATTTCGGACCACGACATCCCTGTCATCTCCAATGTCGAGGATTTCACCGGCGATGAGCCGGTGGATAACCATTTTTTGAGCAGTGAGGACATCTCCTGCGCTGTGAAAAGCCCCGACGGAAGGCACCGGCTCCTGTTTCCCAGGCTCAAAGGGGTAATGTTGTCCGGTGGATACCTGGAGCACTGCTTGAGCCGAGCAATCCAAGACATTTACCGGGGAATGTACCTCTACAAGCCATACAGACCGCAGGAGCCAGTGCGTCTGTACCTGGTTGCTGACGCGGTCTATGTTTCGGGCTCGGATATCAACCCTGTGTTGAACAGGAAACCCTCCTCCGAAGCCGCCGAGCAGGCTCCCTTTCCCCTTCTCAGAGCAATGGCCCTGATGAGCGACCACGCTCTGGCCGCCTACCTCGGGGACAAAGTGCTGAATATGAGAAGTGCGTGGCACAGTCATGACGGCCCAGGAGAACCTTTCGACCCAAAGGAGGCGCACATCAGGATCTTCCGAGGCGACTACCAGATCTACGCGACTGGAGACGGCTGGGTTGCCGTGGACGTGATCCTCCTCGATACCGCCATGCTCAAGGAACGGCTGCCGCAAATCGTGCGCTGGGCCGGGCGCAGGCCCCGGCAGCCCTCCAGCTTGCCGCCACGTGCCCCACGTAGCGGACTGCAATATTCGGCGCCTCGCTGATTCACACGTACCTGCCCCCGAGAAAGCCCGTGCGGGCCTGACCTGCGCCCGCGGAAGGACAGGCAGTTATGGCGGGCGCCCCGCCAGTTTCATCCAGAGTTTCATCCAGTTTCTGCCAGATTTTCCACATACTGCGTTCCGGCGTGGACATCTGGAGTCAACTGCTGGCAAAACAGGCGGGACATCCCCTCGGCCGGGCGAGTCGTAACTCTTGGGGTGTGGCACGGATAGACAAGCCCTGGCAGGCGATGTCGCGGAAAGGAGTGGAGCGGGCGACGGGATTCGAACCCGCGACGTCCAGCTTGGGAAGCTGGAATCCTGGAGTTCTAAGTGCCTATGTAACCAAAGGTTACGACTTCCCTCGCGCCCGTTTCCGCCAGATCTTCCCCAGCTGGCTGGCGCAGACCTAACATCGGCGCATTACGACACTTACGACTTCCCGCTTGCCCGTCTGGCTGCTAGCCGATGGTGTACCTGTTCCACCCGATCTGTTGCGCCTTCCGCTTGACTTCGCGCCGGGTGTTGACCAAACTGTCAACAACCATCAACGGGAGTGCCTCATGACAACTGCCATCGGCGGACGCTTGCGCGAACTCAGAGAGGACCTGGGCTGTTCCTTGCGGGCAGCGGCGGGCTCAATAGGTGTCGATGCTGCCTATCTGTCGCGGGTTGAGACCGGCAAGGCTCCACCTTCGGAGGAGCTTCTCGAACGAGCAGCGGAGACATACGAGGTCGCTGCCGAGGAACTCCTGCTCTTGGCCGGCCGCGTGCCTGCGCAGTGGCAGGCTCGCATCTCCGCTTCACCCCAGCAGGCGGCGACCCTCATCCGGGAGGCGCTGGCTGAGTACTTGCTCGACGGCCCAAGAGCCACTGAGCGCCAGGTCCTGTGCTACGAGGGCCAACGCGCCATCGAAGATGAAGACTTCCCCTTCGAGCGCCTGAGTGAGATCGCAGAAGCCGAGAGCTGGCGGAAGGAGATCTACAGGCCGATATACCACGTGCACAAGTGGTGGGCCAACCGCCTCGGCTCGGTGTTCCGCGCCATCGTATTGGGGGTGTTCGCTCCGACGGGATCGGACGTGTTGGAGATGTTCTACCAGCCAGCCCGGATTCCCGGGGCCGTCGTATACGACCCGTTCATGGGAAGTGGAACCACGGTGGGGGAGGCCCTCAAGCTGGGAACCAGAGCCATCGGCCGCGACATCAATCCGGTTGCCTGGTATGCGGTCCGCAACGCACTGAACCTGCCCTCACGCAAGGAACTGCAGGCTGCTTTCAGACGACTGAAACGGGACGTGGCGCCCCGGATCCGCCATTACTACCAGACGCGGCTCCCGGGAGGAGAACAGGCCGAGGCCCTGTACTACTTCTGGGTGAAGGTCGTGCCCTGCCCAGCGTGTGCCGCGCCCGTCGATCTGTTCTCGTCTCGGATCTTCGCCAGGCATGCTTATCCGAGGCGCCATCCTGCAGCTCGGGCCGTTTGCCCCGGCTGTGGAGCAGTCAACACGGTTAGGTACGACGCCAAAGATGCCAACTGCCCGGACTGCGGTAAGACCTACGATCCACAAGCCGGCCCGGCCCGCAGAACCAGGGCTGTGTGCCCGCAGTGCCAGGAGGAGTTCCGGATCGCAGAGGCCGTTCGCGCTTCCGGCCATCCGCCGAAGCATCGCATGTACGCCAAGCTCGTGCTGCTGCCCAGCGGGGATAAGGAGTACTACCCGGTCACGGACTTCGACCTGGACCTCTGCCAGGAAGCGGCGTCAGAGCTGGCCAGCCAGTCCAGCATGTATCCCGTCGCACCCATTGAAGCGGGCAACAACACTGACCAGGTCCTGGGATACTGCTACACTCAGTGGCATCAGATGTTCAATGACCGACAACTGCTTTGCATCGGACTCCTGGGCCAGCGAATCTGCGAGTTGCCCGAAGATGTCCGAGATGCCCTTCTGTGCCTTCTTTCGGGCGTCCTCGAGTTCAACAACATGTTTGCCTCGTACAAGGGCGAAGGAACGGGCGCCGTCCGGCACATGTTCTCCCACCACATCCTGAAGCCCGAGAGGACGCCGCTCGAAGCCAATCTCTGGGGCACATCCAAGAGCTCCGGAGCGTTTTCCACCCTCTTCCGTTCGAGGCTCCTTCGGGCCTTAGAGTACCGCGACAACCCCTTTGAGTTGCGCGTGCGTCACGACGCGGATGGCAGGAGCTCCAGCCAGAAGGTACACGGCCTGTCACGCCCACTTCAGCATGAACCAGCCGACTCATGGGAGGCATTCGAAGAGGGTGGAGAGTTGTATCTCTCGTGCGGCACGTCGAGCCGAACGGACCTGCCGTCCGGGTCTGTCGACGCAGTAGTAACCGACCCGCCCTTCTTCGACAACGTGCATTACTCGGAACTCGCTGACTTCTTCCACGTCTGGCAGCGACACTGGCTCGAGGGCCGCGGGGCGCATGCAGCTGCTACTACGCGCTCCGATCACGAAGTCCAGGACGCAGACGCTGACACCTTCACAGAACGCCTGTCTTCCGTGTTCAATGAGTGCAGGAGGGTGCTGAAGGATGACGGGCTGTTCGTGTTCACATACCACCATTCGCGGCCGGAGGGCTGGGAGTCGGTGTTGAGGTGCTTGATGAGGAGCCAGCTTCTGGTGACTGCAGCGCACCCGATCACAGCGGAGATGGCGGTGGCGCAACCGAAACACCAGGCGAAGGAGCCGATCCACCTCGACATCATCGTGGTTTGCCGCAAGAAGGATGGCAGCACACCGGCTGAAACAGAACTCAGGTCCGTGATCGACAAGGCGCGGCAGACCGCCTTGGATCAGATATCCCGGCTCAACGGCGTGGGGATGGCGTTGAGCAGGAACGACGTCCGCGTCGTGTTGTCAGCCCAGATCGTGCGCATCCTGTCGGCAGCCGCAGACCTGGAGACTGCTCTGGCTGGTTTGATGGAGGCCAACGGGGATCTGGAGGCCACTATCGACGAGCTGGATGCGCAGCAGGTAACCACAGAGACCTGGGAACCGGAGGGCCCCAAACAGGTTCGCCTTTTCGAGTCCCTGTAGGCTTCAGAGCTTCACTCAGAAGACGATGCAGGGGTGAACGGCAAAGGGAAGCGCCCGCGTGCCTGGGTGCTGGTCTCACGTTCTGCAGGGATCGGAAGGGGGTCCACCAGTTCCACGACCTCATGATCGCTGCTCAGGTCGGTCCTGAGGCGATATGCAGTGAAAGCCGCCTGGTCGTCGGTCCCCTCTATGGTGCGCAAGATCCTGTAGGCAGGAACGAGCCGCTCCGACTCTATGTCCATGTGCTCCGGCACTACCAGGCTGGCGGCGTGATCGAGCTCGGAAGCACCGAGCGGGTTGGCGAAGATCAGCATGGGCCGCTTCCGGTCCACTCCGTCACCGTAGGTCCCCAAGCCGATCTCCTTCTCCCTTTGCCCGACAATCGAAAGGTAGAGGTCGAAGTCCGCGTTCAGCACGTTGCCGTCACATAGCGCCATCGCTGAGAGAATCACCTTCCCCTCGGCGTCTGGTGCTGCCTCAAGACACACGAAGAGGTAGAATCCGCGGATGTCGAGCGGCTCGAGTTCCTCGTCGTACACTCGCACGATCCCGCAAGGCGGCGTCGTGTTGTAATCGAGCCCGGCTGCTCGGGCGACTCGGCCGCTCTTCGTTCTCTCGAGCTTCTTCACTTCCAGCCCGAACAGGCAGTCTGGCCGCTCTCGGAGTGCCTGCCGTGACGCGCGCTGGCACGCGTCAACGCGGGCAATCACCATGTCTGGCGTGATGAGAGGGCCAGGCGCACGTATGCACGTGGCGTCGTCCAACGAACCCGCCAGGACTTCCGCCAGGTGCTCGTCAAGAGGGTCATCCTGGGTATTCCGCTTATCGCGCAGGGGAAACGGAACGGGAGTCCCCTGAACATCAAAGAACTCCGCTCTCAATGCCCTGAACACCATCTCTGCCAGATGTCCAGAATCGCTGTGCCCGGGACTTTCACGCATCCGGTGGTTCTCCGTTAGCTCAAGGCGATGAGGTCATCGCGTCTGTGGAGGATAGCCTGCTGGGAAGCATAGCAAACGAACATCCAGGACACAACTACCGATCACGAAGGAGCTGGCCGTGGCCGTGTGGACTTAACTGGTGTAGATCAGTCGCCCCGGCGAAAGAGGCAGATCAGCCTCCCCCCCACTACGGGGTAACTCCAGGGAGCATTTCCCTCGCATACCTCGCGAACAGGCGATGCCGGGCCGTAAGGATAGGGAGGTCCTTCAGCCCATCTGTGCAGTTTGACGCGGGCCGCCGACTTGGTCAGGATTTGCCGTAGCGGCGTCCGCGTAGGGGCTCTGGTTTCCCTATGGCAAAGCCAGGGGCGGTCGCCGCTCCCATCACGAAGCGTAGGTTCGGCCGGCAGCGAGGCCGCTGCTGGAAACCTTGCCTCCCTAGCCTCTCACCTCCACGCGGCCTCTTCCGGCGGCAAGATTGGGACTGTCGCGGTGAGCCTTGAGAGTTCTGGCGCCGCGTGATACTCTCACACCGGTGAGTGTTTCGTTGGTTGCGCTCGAACCGCGTCGCGCGTTCGCGTTCTCGCGCTTCGACGGACCTGTCAGACGAGCAGCGCCAGCCTTTTGCGCAGGTGAGTCCGGGAATGCCTTCGAAGTTCGGGTGGGTCGATTTTGCGGAAGAGGACCGGCAGAAGATGCTGGACCTCGTCAAGCTCTTCCGCGTGCGGGACACGCGAGATGAGCTTGGAATAGGCACCATCCGGGACGCCTTCGCGGACCACTTTTCCCCGGGCACCATGACGATGCAAACCCGGGCCCGCTACTTCTTCTTCATCCCCTGGATATACGAAGGGTTGGGGAACTGGCTGAGGCAGCCGCGTCCTGCGGAGCGGGTGGACTACATGGTCCGGCTCCGGGAAGCGGCGCTCATCAAGCACCTCCGGAAGCGGGAAAGCGCCGCCGGCGTGATAGGGGCATCAGCCGGGGCCGAGCTTCAGCGCATGCCGAGCAGCATCTACTGGACCGGCCTGGGACGGCTGGGGCTGCGGCTCTTCCCCGGCTCGCAGAACCAGTTCCACCGTCGCCTGGCGCGGCAGTCCATGGTGCGCGGCGGGAGCCGGGGCGGCGACTACCTCTCGGGCGAGACAGAAGACCTGAGCGTACAGGCCACGGCTGCCGACTGGCATCCGGGTCTGCCCGAGCCCCCCGGTACTTTCCCCAGGAGGGCGACCTTCCGCCTCCGTCGCTCGGAGGCACAGTACCTGGCGGACCGAATCAACGAGACGCACCCGGAGAGCCTGTTTGCCGCGCTGGCGTTGCGTTGGGACCGGCCGGCCGAGGTTGAATTCGCCTGGGAGCACCCGATCGTGCCGGACCTGACCGCGGAGCTTCAAACCACCCTCTCCCACGCACGGGACTTCTCAGAGTGTATGCACGGCGTGGCCCTGCTCTACAACCTGCTGCTGGCCCAGAAGCGCGAGGAGCCGGCGTGGATCGAGGACCACAAGGAGTCCCTCGCGGAGTGGGCGGGCCTCGTGGGGCCGCGCTGGGATGAGCTGCGGCAGTGGGGTTCGAAGCTCAGCGGCTTCTGGCACTGCCCGGCGCTGACAGGAGCGGCGATCCCGCTCCGAACGAAGGGGTTCGTCGAGCGGGTCCTGCGCCTGCTCTTCGGCGGGAACAGCCCCCGGGCGTTCACGCAGGACGCGCGGATGCACGAGCTCATCCGGACGCGGGAGGTCCAGCTCAAGGGAGGCAAGAGGGCCCGGCTGGTGAGCCCGGAAGCGCTGGCGCGATGGGGGGGCGCATCCGGGACGGGCCGCCTCGACTATCGCTGGTCGACAACACGCACCATGCTGGAGGACATCTACGCCGGCATGCGCAATGGGAGCGGGAACCCGGATGCTTGAACCGACGGACAGGCTGCTCTACCTGACCGAACTGCGGCCACCGCCGGGCTACGTGCTGGACCGGGCCGTGGCCACGACGTACAGCCTGGACCTGGTATCACTGCTGATGGCGCCAGTCTCCATGGCCGTGCTCGAGCTGGAGGGCCGCGAGCAGGCCCTCGCCGACCCGGTGGCCGTCCTTGAAGCCCTGCGCCGCACGGTCGGGCGCTTCGCCGTCTTCTGCCAGCAGGGCCACATCAGCGTGCCGCGGCAGGAATCGCTCCTCTACAGCTACCTCGAACCCGCGGTGATCGAGGTGCGGCCGGAGAGCGAGTCCGGCGTCTTCCACCCGAAGACCTGGCTGCTACGGTTCGCGCAAGAGGGCCGGCCGGTCATCTACCGCTTTCTCTGCCTCTCGCGCAACCTGACTCAGGACCGTTCCTGGGATACCGCGGTGGTTCTGGAAGGTGAGCTGGAGGACCGCACGTACGCCTTCAGCCGGAACCATCCGCTGGGCGACTTCGTGGCCGCGCTCCCGGGCCTCGCGGCGTCGGATATGTCCGGGCCGGCATCGGAGCACGTCGAGCTGATGGCGGACGAGGTGCGGCGCGTCCGCTTCGCCCTCCCTGAGCCCTTCCAGGATGGGGGCGGCCGGCAGGATCTGGGCTTCGCTCCCCTCGGGCTCCGGACCCTTGGGCCCGGGCGGCCGTCCGCGGAGGGATGCCGCAGGCAGATGGTGGTGTCGCCGTTCCTCAGTGACAGCCAGCTCGCGCACCTGATCGAGCACGGCCGGCGCAACGTCCTGATCTCGCGGACCGACAGCCTGGACGCGTTGAGCGACGAGACGTGGCGCCAACTGGAGTCGAGCGGCACGGAAGTCTACGTCATGGACGAGGCGGCGGAGGACCCCGAGGAGGCAGTCGGGCACGACGCCGATAGCTTCGAAGCAGAGGATGAGGAGTCTGTTGAGCCCGCCGAGGACTGGGAAACCGAGAGCAGCGGCAAACGGCGGTTCAGTGGGCTTCATGCCAAGCTCTACGTCATTGAGCATGGCGCGAGGGACACGAGGCTCTGGACGGGGAGTGCGAACTACACCGCCGCCGGATTTGGCGGATTGAACACGGAGTTCCTGGTCGGGCTACGCGGGCGCAGGAGGGAGATCGGCATCGAGAAGATCCTGGGCAAGGAGGAAGACGAGGCCGAGGACGAGGGCAAGGAGGCCACCTGCCTCCGTGCCCTTTTGCATCGGTACGTGCGCCCTGCAGAGCAGGCACCGGATGAAGCCGGCCGAAGGGCTGCGGAGAAAGCCCTTGAGACGGCGCGGCGCGACATCGCCCAGGCTGGCCTCCGCCTCGTGGCGTCCGAGACGGACGCGGGCCCGTACGACCTCCGCCTCCGGGCACAACGGCCGGTGCAGCCGCTGGCCGGCGACATGAAGGCCAGCTGCTTCCCGTTGAGCCTGGGCCGGGCTGCCCGACGAGATGCCGGCGCGCTGGCCAGTGGAGGCGAGGTCGTCTTTGCCCCCACCGCGCCGGGCGACCTGACTCGGTTCATGGCCTTTCACCTAGTCACTCGCTGGGAAGGGCAGGAGCTCACGGCCTCCTTCGTCCTCAACCTGCCGGCCGAGGGGTTCCCCGCCGATAGGGACAGCTTCGTGCTGAGTTCGATACTCAGCGACAGGGACCGCTTCCTGCGCTATCTGCTGTTCCTTCTCGCAGAGGAGGGAGCGCCGGAGGCCGTGGACATCCTTCTGGGGGAATCCGCACGCGGCCACAGTTGCGAATTCGTGGGCGGCCTGTTCGACGGAATGCCCCTCTTTGAGCGCATGGTCAGCGCATTCAGCCGCTCGCCCGAGTCCATAGACCGGGTCTCCCGGCTTGTCGAAGAGCTGAGGCGCACGCAGGCCGGGCGGGCCGTGATCCCGGAGGAGTTCATGGCGCTGTGGAGCGTCTTCGAGGAGGCGCGTGGAAGGGAGCCGATCGCCTGATGCCTGAAGAGCGCAAACCGGACACGGCGCGTGCCCTGAGCGTGCTCAAGGACTTCCAGAGGCAAACGGTTGATTACGTGTACCGGAGGCTGTACGAGGAGGGGGCCAAGCGTTTCCTCATCGCCGACGAGGTGGGGCTCGGGAAGACGCTGGTAGCTCGGGGGCTGATCGCCAGGGCCATCGACCGGCTGTGGGAGGGCGAGCATCGCATCGAGAGGATCGACGTCATCTACGTCTGCTCGAACGCGGACATCGCCCGCCAGAACATCAACCGCCTGAACGTCGAGCCCTGGGGAGGCGCCGACGTCAGCAGGAAGGCGCACGCCACGCGCCTTACGCTCCTGCCCCTCCACCTGGGGGACCTGAACGCCTCTCGCGTCAACTTCATCAGCTTCACGCCGGGCACTTCGTTCAACCTGCGCTCGAGCGGGGGAATCGCCCGCGAACGGGCGCTTATCTACTGGCTGCTGCGGGAGGGCTGGGGGTTCGGCGATCGGGCGGGGCCGAAGAACCTCCTCCAGTACTACGTGACCAAGAAGGAAACGTGGCGCGACTACTACCTCAAGAACGTGAACATGGAGGATGTGAACCCCGGCCTGACACAGGGATTCCTTGCCGCGCTCGCCAAGCGGCCGCGCTTGCGGCGGGCTTTTGATGAGCTGGCCGACCGGTTCGGCTACTACCGCAAGCACGTCCCGGACAAAGACAGGGAGACGCAGGGGCGCTTCATCGGGGAGGTCCGGCAGTTGCTGGCCGAGACCTGCTGCCACGCGCTCGAGCCCGACATCATCATACTGGACGAGTTTCAGCGGTTCCGGGACCTCCTCGACGGCGAAGATGAGGCCGCCGAGCTTGCCAGGACGCTCTTCGAGTACAAGGACGCCAAGGTCCTGCTCCTGTCGGCCACGCCCTACAAGGCCTACACGCTCTACCAGGAAGGTAATGTGGACGACCACTACACCGACTTCCTGCGGACCATGGAGTTCCTCTTCGATTCGAAGGCGGAAACCGAGAGGCTGAGCAGAGACCTTCGGGAGTATCGGGAGGCCCTCCTCGATGCAGGGCCCGAAAGGACGGGGCGGCTGGCGGCGGCCCGAGAGCGCATCGAGGCAGTTCTGCGCCGCGTCATGGTGCGCACGGAACGCCTCTCTTCCTCTCAGGACCGGAGCGGCATGCTGCGGGAGACGGGCGGATTGCGGGTCCGGCCGGGAGCCGATGACCTGCGGGAGTTCGCCCTGGTAGACGCCGTGGCCAGGGCTATCGACGTCGGCGAGCCCCTCGAATACTGGAAGTCAGCGCCCTATGTGCTGAACACCATGGACCGGACCGGCTACAAGATCAAGAAGCGGTTTGTTGAGACAGTCGAAGAGCCCGCTCCCGACGTGGCGGGGACGCTGGCCGGGAAGGGCAGACACCTGCTGCGATGGTCGGACATCCAGACCTATCAGGAACTCGTCCCACCGAACGCACGGCTGCGAAGGCTGATGGCCGACACGGTGGGCAGGGGGGCCTGGAAGCTCCTCTGGATTCCCCCATGTATCCCGTACTACCGTCCTGACCGTGGGCCCTACGCCGAGGCAACGGGTGCCCCCCAGTCCAAGCACTTGGTCTTCTCCTCCTGGCGCATCGTCCCCAAGGTGATCGCCATGCTCTGCAGCTACGACGCGGAGAGGCGGATGGTCGGGGAGGATGGCGAACGCCTGGGCTACGCCAGGCATGCCCAGGCCCGGGCCCGTCTGCTCGAGTTTCCCGTCACCGAGGGCAACCCCGACCGGATGGCCAACCTGGTGCCGTTCTATCCGTGCTGGACCCTCGCAAGCAGGATCGATCCCCTGGCCCTCGCGGTTGCCGGAGCCGGCGATGGCAAGGCCCCGGCATATGAATCGGTCGCAGAGCGTGTCCGAGGAGAGATCGAACGGCTGGTTGCCCCCTTGCTCCGGGGACGTCGGGCGTCGGGACGCGGCGACCAGGCCTGGTACTGGGCGGCGCTCGCGCTGCTCGACATGCGTTACCACCAGTCCGCCGTGGAGCCCTGGCTGGCTTCAGATGACGCCGACATCAGGTGGGCCGACATGCAGGAGGCGCAGGGCGAAGAGGGGCAGTTCGCCGCTCACGTGGAGCAGTTCCGATCCTGCGCCCGAGGGGCCATAGGCCTGGGCGACCCACCGGACGATCTGGTGGACGTGCTTGTCCAGGTGGCCCTCGGTTCGCCCGCCGTTACGGCGCTGCGCTCACTGTTCCGCCTGTACGGTAACTCCGAGCGGCGCCGGCATGCACCGCTCTTCCTAGCATCGGCGGCTCGGGTTGCCCTCGGCTTCCGCACCCTGTTCAACCTGTCGGCCGTGACAGATCTGCTGCAGGAGCTCCACAGCCGGGAGGATCTGCACTACTGGGAAGCCGTGCTCGAGTACTGCGAACAGGGCAATCTCCAGGCCGTTCTGGACGAGTACGTCCACGTCCTCAGGGATTCGCTCGGGCTCACCGACAAGGGCGCCGAGAAATCCCTGCCCCAGCTGGCGGAGGAGATCGAGACGGCGGTCTCGATCCGGACGGTCAACCTGGACTTCGACGATGTGCTCGTCTCAGAGGACCGCACGGAGGTTGACCTCGAGACCCATAGCATCCGGTGCCGTTTCGCTCTGCGATTCGGCGACCTCCGCGCCGAAGAGGAGAGGGGCTACGGCGGCTACAGGACCCGCAAGGAACAGGTCCGGCAGGCCTTCAACTCCCCGTTCTGGCCGTTCATCGTCGCCACGACATCGGTGGGACAGGAGGGTCTCGACTTCCACCAGTACTGCATGAATGTCTGCCACTGGAACCTGCCAAACAACCCGGTCGACCTGGAACAACGTGAGGGGAGGGTCCACCGCTACAAGGGACACGCTATCCGACACAGCATCGCGGCACGCTACGGCCTCAAGTCGCCTGCGAATGGCACAGTGGCGCTGTCTGACCTCTGGGCGGCCTTGTTCGCGCGGGCGCGGGCGGAGTTCGCCGGGGAGCACAGCGAACTGGTCCCCTACTGGGTCGTGCCTGGGGCCGAGCATAAGATCACGCGCCATGTCCCGACCTACCCGCTCAGCAGGGACGGGGAGCGGTACGAAAGACTCAAGCGGGCCGTGGCCATGTACCGTCTCGTGTTCGGCCAACCGCGCCAGGAAGACCTGCTCGCCTACATCCACTCCCACTGGGGGGAGCTGTCGGATGAGGATGCCCTCACGCCCCGCCCGATAGACCTATCACCGAGGGCCAGTACCTGAGCGGAGAGGCCAAGCCTTCAGTGCTACTAACAAAGCCGGCGGCGTGTCGAACTCCATCCGTCCGGTTCCGAAAGACGCGGGCTGAGAAGGAAGCGGCGGTCACCTCGCGCTGGCGCTGAAGACTGGCAAGGCCGGTAGCCTGAGTCTGCGACGGAAGGCACTCCACAAGGGCAGCGGCGTCTACGCCTCATTCTGGACGGGCCCAAGACCCTGTGGTGCGGCGGACCGGCCGGGGCAGTGACGGCACGGCGTCACTGTCTGTATGCCCAGAATGGCCGCCTGTGGGCAAGGGAATGACACTTCTTGCAGAGGATGACGACGTCATACCACTCTTCGTTGCCGAAGTTCTCGTAGGTCCTATGGTGCCCTTGGAGCTCCCCTTCGCGGTTGCACACTTGGCAGCGATAGCCGACGGCCCGCGGGTGTTCTTCAACGAGGGCCTTCCAGCGGTCGCTCTTGATGTACTCCTCCCAGTTATCAGGCTTCTTCATCTGTGCTCCTCATTGTAGCTCGTGCTCTCGGCGCGCCGAAGGCGGGACCGGCGCTCACACGCCACAAGCAGCGGCACAGAAAGGCTTCAGGGCAGCCGAGCGCCATCTAGGGCGTCTCATATGGTTCCCCTTTCGCCAGAAGTCTAACTCTATGCAGGTTGGCGCCAAGGGCGCTGTGCAAGAGCAAGGTCTGTACCCACATTCTCGGGGCATTTCCACTTCTGTCAGGGCGCTGGTCGGAAGTGGCGGCAGAGCTGAGGCTTGCGACGGATCGTGACTCCGTGGGCCCGGGACGGCCGGACGGGCAAGGCCGAACAGTCCTACGGGAGGCGTCTGGGATGTTGGAAGGCCGCCGACCAGCTCATATGACTTGGGCGGTCAGGGCTGGTGCGACGGGCTGCTCGGCGTCCGCCGTGGCCGCGTACTCGTCAGTGTTAGCCGTCTCGACGCCATCGGGGTGCGCCGCCGATCCCACCCACACGGCAAAGCGGTAGGGCTGGCTGTCGGTGAGGGGGGTGGATTGCCAGGTGTAGCGGGTGGCCT
>CAYQXJ010000023.1:0-21234 GCA_964421565.1 uncultured candidatus Brocadiaceae bacterium | reverse complement strand
CAAACGACCACTCCTCCACCGACTGGGAGAAGATCACGCCCCACGAGGAGTTCTACCTCTTCGTGCCACGGGACGAGGCGGCGCTGGACGCCTACGAAATGTTTGCCTCGATGACACAGGTGATGCCTTTTGGCCGCGTTGGGATGAACACGCATCGGGACGGGATGGCTATCGACTTCGACAGATCGACGCTAAAGCGTCGGTTGAACTTGTTTCGGGACCTGACCGTCCCGGATGAGATGGTGAAACGCGCTCTTGGCGTTAGTGACACGTCAAGTTGGAAGCTCTCCGAAAGCCGAAAGAAGGTTGCTGAAGACGACGAATGGCAAGAGAAGGTAGTTCGGTGCCTTTACACACCTTTTGATTGGAGATGGCTTTTCTATCACTACGATGTCGTCGACAGGGGGCGAGAAGACCTTAATAGGCACCTCATTGGGCAGCAGAATCTGGCACTCGTTACAACGCGCCAGACAAAAGAACCGTTTGGCTCCCTTGCCGTGGATACCGTCTGTGGCCAGCACAAGATAGTTGCCAAGTATGACGGTTCATGCGTGTTCCCGTTATACCTGTACCCTGATGCTTCGAAGCAGAATCTGTTCGGCGAGCTTGAGGAGGACGCAGAACGGCGGCCGAACCTGCATCCCCGCCTCATCCCCGCGCTGACCGACGCCTACCGGTTCGAGCCGACGCCGGAGGACGTATTCCATTACGTCTACGCCGTGCTCTACGCGCCGAGCTACCGCGAGAAGTACGCCGAGTTCCTCAAGATCGATTTCCCCCGCGTGCCCTTCACCGCCGACCCGGAGCTGTTCCGCGCACTGGCCGCGCTTGGCGAGCGTCTGGTGTCCCTCCACCTGCTGGAGAGCCCCGACCTGACGCCGCCGGACGCGAAGTTCGAGGGCGAGGGAGACAGCCACGTCGCCCGAACGAAGGCGAAGGGCCGCCGCTACGAGCGCGGCGAGGAGCGCGTTTACATCAATGAGACGCAGTACTTCGAGCCGGTGCCCCGCGAGGTGTGGGAATACCAGGTTGGCGGCTACCAGGTGTGCGAGAAATGGCTGAAGGACCGTCGCGACCGGACCCTCTCCCTGCAGGAGACGAAGATATACTGCCGCATCGTCACCGCCTTGGCTCGCACGATAGACGTGCAGGAGGAAATCGACGCCCTCTACCTCGAGGCCGAGCGGGACATTGTCGCACTGGACCTGTGAGCCTCACTCCCAGCGGCGCAGGCGGCTGCGGGCGCAGGCGGCTGCGGGCGAAGACGCGGCCGGCGGAGTGGCCGGTGCGCTCCAGGAACTCGGCGGTCCGCTCGCGCATCTCGCGCAGCCCGGCGGCGTAAGCCGGCTCCCCGGACAGCTCACGTGTCTCGTGCGGATCCGAAGAAAGGGCATAGAGTTCGTGCACGTCGCCGAGGGTGGCGATGTACTTCCACAGGTCTCCGTCGTTCCTGGCCACAACGGCGCGCATCGGCGGAGCAAAGAGCGGCATCCTGTCCCTTCGCACGTAGCGTGGGGGGTTAGATGTAGCCGAGACCCCTCAAACGGTCCTCAACGGCTTTCTTGTCCTTTCCGCTGAAGGCTTCTCCCTGGGGTTCCGTGTCTTCGGTGGCCTCCCCCCCCGGGGACCATGTTTGCAGGTCAGGCGTCAACATCTCGGTCAGCACGCGCCCGTCGAAGTCGCCCGGCACGGCACATCCGAGCAGAGCCAAAGCGGTCGCGGGGATATCGACGATGTCTGTCTCGGCAAGCTCACCTGGGCGGATATGAGGGCCGAGGGCGAGCAGCATGCCATCCCGCGTGTGGCGTCCGGTGTCGAAGAGTCCGGGCTTTCCGGCGCCTTCGACGCTGTAGAACACGTCCTCGGGGTCAAACGTCGAGGTCGGCTTCGTGTCGTATATCCAGTCGGCCTGTTCCATGACCACATCGGGCAGGTTTGCCACGAACGGCCCGTGCCAGAGCTCCTCGCGGCGGTAGACACGTCGCGCGACGCGCTTGCCGGTGGCCGGGTCGGTGAGTGCGGCCAGGACTTCGATGATGCGGTCGCGCACCTGCTCGTACTGTTCCCCGGGCTCCACGATGCCCCGGGGCTGGCGGCCGCGCAGGTTCACGAACGCGCCTTCTACATCCTCGGCGGCGTAGGCCAGGGTGCGTGCGAAGTCGATGCTGCCCGCTCTGAACTGCGACAGTGCCCAGTTGGAGGCGCCTGTGAAGCGCTCGATGACCCTGCGCACTATAGTGCGGGGGAGCGATCGGGCGAGCCCCAGCAGTGCCTGCCTGAGTAACCTGCGCGCCAGGCCGGGCTTCCGTTCGCTCAACAGCCCGGCACGCGCCAGCGCACGCTGCATGCTCAACCGCGCCCGGATGGGGCCAGCGCCGTGGTCTGAGACCACCAGCACGTCGGCATCCTCACCTGCCTCAGCAAGCAGCGCGCCGATGCCTTCGTCCACCTTTCTGTAAACGTTCAGTATGGCATCGCCGAACTCTGTCGGCTCTCCATGCTGCCAGCGCTCCATCTCGCGGAAGTAATAATGGCAGACGCGGTCAGTGCTGGTATAGACCACGCAGAAAAGCGGAGGCCGATGGCTGCGGTAGAGCCCCGTGGCCACACGCGTGCGGTTCTCCACGTTGCGCAGGGCGCGCTCCAGGAACAGGCGCGGCGCCTGCGGGTCCCTTCGGTTCGCAATATTGACGTCCACCTGGTAATCGGCGCAGAGCGCCCGCAACTCGTCGAAGATCTCGGGTGGGCTCGTCATGCGCCTGTCGATGGCCGGGGAGAGCATACCGGCGACCATGAACCCGTTGAACCCTCTGGGGGGGTATGAGAACGGCAGGTTGATGATACCGCCACAGATGCCGCGTTCAGCGGCAATCTCCCAAAACGGCTTGCCCGCCCGGCACGAGGCGTTGATGAAGCGTGGCTCGTATGCATCAGGGAAGGTCTGGGCAAAGGTCAGCACCCCGTGTTTGCCCGGGTTCTTGCCGGTCGCGAAGGTCGACCACGCTGCAGGCGAGAAAGGCGGGACCGTCGAGCGCAGAACGCCCCATGCCCCTTCGCAGAAGAAGCGGCTCAGGTGCGGCAAGTAACCTTGTTCGGCCCACGGACGCACCAGCTTCAGCGTGGCGGCGTCGATGCCCACGATGAGGAGCCTACCCAACTTCACCTCCCTCTGCGGAGCCGGCATCGGTCTTGCGCGCCAGCAGGCAGATGCGGTATACGGCGAGGTCCGGCGCGATGGGCAGGCGCTTCCACAGCGCTTCGGCCCACTTCACCACCGGCAACATGCTGGTGGGTCGCACGTTCCGAACGACCGTGAACCCACACTCCTGCAGTGCCGCCACTACTTCGCTGTGTCGGCGCACACGGATGTGTTCCTCGAACTCCTTAAGGATGAAGTTGTGCGCCTTCAACTGCTCGACCCAGTGCCCGGCATTGGGTGAGTAAACGAACAGCAGGCCCCCGGGCTTCAGCAGACGCCCCGCCTCTCGGAAGATACCGTGCATCGTCTCGTCGAAGACGTGTTCTATGATGTCGCAGCAAGTAACTTTATCCCAGCTTGCGCTGGGCAGGTGCTCGCAGTGGGTGGCGTCGCAGACGGTGAAGTGCACGCGCCCTGCGAAGTCCCATCGTCGGCGGGCAAACTCAACCGCGACGGGGGAGGAGTCGACCGCTTCTACCGTTGCCCCTCTGCGGGCCAGGTGGGCGCTTACGGTGCCGGCGCCGGAACCGATATCGATGATGCGGTCCCCCGGCTGAACATCCAGCAGTTCATCCAGCCAGCGCATGCGCCAGCGGTAGTGCAGGGCGCCTTCCTCGGCGTCGCGGGCAATACTCTCGTAGTAGCTGATGTCGGCGTAAACGTGCTCGGGGAACTGCTCGCGTTCCGCGCTCATCCCTTGCTCCCATGCGAGATGTGAGCCGCCTCCTTCTGCTCGTCCGGCCGCTGGTCGCCGAACAGGCTCCAGCGGGGATGCATGGGCAGCACCCGGGGCCAGTCCTCCACCGGGGGCGGCTCCATTCTGCGCCATGCCCCCTTGGACAACCTGTAGAACTCCCACGAGGGTCGCTCTGGCACTTGGGGCAGCTTCTCCATTCGCCGCTGCAGCCAGCCCACGCGGAAGTGCCAGATCCGCCACGGTGATGCCGGTGGCCGGTAGACGAAGTACCGCAGGTTATTGCCGGCCGCCCACTCTGCCAGTTCCTTGTTGGGCCCGTTCTCTCCCAGCTTACCCGGCGTCGCCACACAGCGCCGGTCCGCTATCGCGGCCAGGAAAGCGGCGGCATACTGGTTGTCATATCTGTTGCCGAGGTTGCGCCAGTACCTGTTCACCGCCACGCGACCGGCGGCGGACGCATCGGTCAGCAGGTAATGGGCGACGGGCAGCAACTCCTGGCACTGGCCCGCTGTGAACGTGCCGTAGAAGTCGGGCGAGCGCATCACGCACAGCGCGATGCCGTAAAGGGTGACGTTGCTCACGATGACTGAGGCCAGAAGCGCCGCCAGGGTGCTTCGCTTTGCCAGGGCCCACAGCTTCCAGGTCCGCCGCTCCGCCACCCAGCCGTACGTCAGCAGTATTCCCTGCCACAACGCCAGGATAAAGAGCGGGCCGAAAACCGAGGGATAGCGCCCATTCGGCCGCGCCCATCGCGTGATCGGCACCGCCATGTAGAGCATGATGCCAAGGTAGACCCAGTTGCGGCGCCTTGCCTGGGCAATGGCGAAGACGGCTATGAAGAACCACAAGGCCCATCCAAAAACGTTCAGCGCCACCTTAACAGGCTTCAAAATGGAAGCCACCTGGGCTGGCGGCCAGAGCATGCGCACTATCCACTCGCCCCCGGTTGCGGCTCGTTCCAGGTAATAGCCTAAGGTGGCTCCTCCTAACACGGACACATGCCGTGTGGCCCGGCCGACTGCCCCGCTGGCGGGGCGGACAGGCTGCTTCCCGACGGGGGTGGCTTCGACGCGGGGCTTCGCGGACTTGCGCTTTGGCTCTGATGCCGTGGTTCCTGCCGGTTTCGGCTTGGGTTGCGGCTGTTCGGTAGGCTCGACATGGATAGTCGGATGCGCGTTCGGCGCTGAGTCAAGCCGAGGCACAACTACGCCCGGGTCCCTGTAAAGCACCACAAAGGCCACGAAGCTGACACCCACCGTCAGCACTGCGCAGAGCCACCGGCGGTTCATCCGCGGCAGAAACTCACCCGTGAGGACGAGGGCCGCCACGGCCGGCACGGCCATCGCCCCCAGCCAACGAACCGCGACGAACCCCGCCGCCAGTGCGGGTACAACCGCCACCCGCCACCACGGCAGCCTGCCTTGCTGCGGCGGTAAGGCCAACACCAGCGTGCCGGCAAGCAGCAACAGAAACAGACTCTCACTGCCCAGAACATAGGTGTAGCGAAGCCAGTCTCCGAGCAGAGCGGCAATGAGCACGCAGAGGAACGCCTTCTTTGGCGTTGTCAGGCGGCTCATCAGGCCGTAGTAGAGCAACGCGGAGGCCAGCACCATGGCCTTGAGCACCAGGTTCAGCCACCAGAAACTGCTGCTCACCGACAGCAGAAACGCCAGCGCCAGAGGCCACCCGGGCGGGTACTGGGCCACGGCGCCCCCCTGGTAAACATAGCCCCGCCCGGCCAGTATGTTGCGCGCCACGGCCAGGTAGACCGACGAGTCGTTACCGGGCGCATAGTACCCGTTTTGCAGCAGGCCATATAACAGCGCAAGTATACCCGCCAACAGCAAGCCGTAGCGCATCCGCTCGGCCGCACACTCGCGCGTGTGAACGCCCGAAGCACCATCAACGGCCGACACTGCACTGCACTCAGCCATGAGCGACCTCGCTACGTAGGGGTAAATGGCCTTCCCGGCGAGGCACGGCCCACAGCGCATCGCTCACCTTCTGTGCCGAGAGGCCCCGCCAGCAGACCGGTCGCTCGCAGCCCAGCTCGGAGCAACGGGTCTCGAAGGGGTAGCGCAAGCAGGGCCGGCACGGGCAGGGATCACCGCTCAGCACGGTACAGTCTGTCCACGGCGGAGCGGTGCGTTCGGGGTTGGTGGGTCCGAAGAGAGCCACCACCGGCGTATGCACCGCCGTGGCCATGTGCATCAGTCCGCTGTCGTTGCTCACCAGGCACGTAGCGCGTGCGATGAGGGCGGCGACGCCCAACAGACTGGCACGGGGAAAGTCGACGCGGGCCAGTCTCCGCTCCTTTGCGAAGCTCTGCATCCGCCGGCCCAGTTCCTGCTCTGCCGGTCCACAGAAGACCAACGTGCTTGCCCCGCTTCGGACAAGAGCTTCCATCAACTCGCAGAAGCGGCGCACCGGCCACCTTTTCGCGTCCTGCCGACGGCCGGCATGGCATCCCGACCCCGGGTGCACTGCCACCAGTGGTTCGCCGAGCCCTCTGGAGCCCAGATAGTCCGCGGCGAAGGCGTGATCAACCTCGCTCAGGTGCAGTATTGGCCGGGGTGTGGTCGGTGCCGGGGCCTGTTCGTTCGTGACCAGCGCAAGGTTCTGTCGGATGTCATGCACGCCGCGGCGGGCCTCAACGCGCGTAGTATAAGCGCAGTCGAGGGGGAAGTGGCCACACTCGGGATAGGTATGCCCGATCCTTGTGCGGGCACCGATGGCCAGACTCAACAGACGGAAAGACGCCTTGTTTGAGGGGAAGGCTGTGAGGCTCGTGTCGTAGCCCTTACCCCGCAGGCGCAGCGCTGCTCGCAGGGCTGCGGTCCGCGAGCGCTCGTATCCGAGACAGTAGACTTTGTTCACGTGAGGATTGCGTTCCAGGAGATCCTTTGCCCCCCGCCCCTCGACCAGCACGTCGATGAGGGCGTCGGGTTGGCGGCGTTTGAGGGCTGCGAGGGCGGGGGTGAGCATCAGGCAGTTGCCGATGCCCGACACACTTATGGCCAGTACCCGAACAGGCACGCCTGAACGCTCCTTACGCCTTTCTGATGCGCCCCGATCCCCGCGCGCCGCTTCATGGGAACCGTCAGCCGCCTCTGCTCACTCGCCGGGGAGCTCCCCGGCGGCAACTGCTTCGGACGGAGCGGAGACGCCTTGCAGCAGGACATAACTGAAGACCGTACCCAGGCCGAACGTGAGCACCATGATGACCGCCCGCTGGACGAGAGCGGCGAGCAACACCATCTGCGCCGACAGGCCCATATAGTGCCCCGCCACCGACATGATGCCCTCGCGCACGCCCAGGCTACCGGGCGTCAGGGGCAGCAGCACGCTGAACATGCCGAGCGACTGCAGGATAACCGCTTGCGACGCGCGAACTTGCAGGTCCAGCGAACGGCAACACGCCAGGTACAACCCGGCGCCGAACAGCAAGCCCACGACGCGCAGCGCGCCCAGCAGAGCTAGGGCGCCTCGTCGGTCCCAAAGCAGCTTCAGCCCGCCGGCCACCCGCCCCAGGACCTGCCTGAGGCCTGCCACTGGCACATAGCACACGACGCGCGATGCACCCGCAAGTATCCCCACGCCGGCAACGCTAAAGCTCAACAGCAAAAGGAAAGCCACTCGCAGGCGCCCATGCGCCTGCTCGGCCGCCGGGGCCCATGCCGCGGCCAACCCGACCACGGCCGCAACCACCAGGTTAAGCACGCTCGAGGCCGCGAACAAAGCCCCGAAGTGCGCATACGGCAACCTGTGCGCGCGCTTCAGGTAAAGGGCCCTCACGCCTGCACCCGCACGACCGGGCAACAGCAGGTTATACATCGTGTTGCAAACGCTCAAACCGAACCACTCACGGAAGCTCAGCCGAACGCCGAAGGCCCTGCATATAACCATGAACTCAACGCCCAGCACGAGCTTGAGCGCGAATCCCAGGCCGAACAACAGCACCAGGTAACTCGCCGATATGCGACCGAGAGCCGCAACGAGGTCCTGATGCGTCCACGCATACCATACGGCAAGCAGCACAATGATGCCAAGGGCAAACCACTTTGCCCACTTCCAGAGAGCCCTCAGACGCATCACGCTCGCCAACGGTCAGCGGCCCCTCCGGACTCCCTGGCCCGCTCTTGTTCGGGACGCAGCGGCGTAGGCAGGGGCCGAATGTTCGGCGACTCGGCGCGCTCTGCCTCCATCCGTTTCAGTCGCACGAGGCAGTCCTCGATCAGGCGCCGATTGCCCGCGATCATATCCGCCACCAGGCCCACCACGCCGATTAGGAAAGCAATGATGACCAGCATGGTGGATAGCACAACCGATTGCACGTGCCCGCCGCCCTGGCCTGTGAAGTAGTAGTACAGGAAACGAAGCCAACCAGCCGTGCCCAGAACAAAGGGCACGCTCGCCGCCCCGAGGAATACCTTGAGCGGGACCATGTGAGTGAACACACGTAACAAATCCACCCCCTGCCGCCAGACGTAGCCCATCGTCGAGCGCATCAAACGCGACTCTCGCAGTTTGCCGTTTACGCGCACTTGGATCGTCTCAATCTTCAACCCGTTGCGCGCGGCCCGCACGATGGTGTCGAGCGTGTAGGTGTACTGAGAGCCAACGTTCAACATCAAGGCTGCCTGACGACTGTACGCCCGGAAGCCGCTGGTGGCGTCCGGCACGCGCACCCCCGCCGCGCGGCTGACCACCCATGAGCCCAGCCGTTGCAGCCGCTTCTTCAGCCAAGAGAAGTGCTCTATGTCCTCTATCGGTCGGGAGCCGATCACTACGTCCGCCTTGCGCTCCAGGATCGGACGCACAAGGAGGGGTATGTCCTCCCCGCAGTACTGATTGTCCGCATCGGTGTTCACGATGATGTCGGCACCGGCCTGCAAGGCCGCACATAGGCCAGCCGACCATGCAAACGCCAGTCCCCTGTGGCAAGGTAGGTCGACTATGTGGTCGACACCCAGCACCTGCGCAACCTCCACAGTTCGGTCGCGGCTGCCGTCATTCACCACGAGCGTCTCGACCTCGTCCACGCCCGGCACTGAGCTCGGCAGGTCCCGCAGGGTGCGGGGCAGCGTGCCCTCTTCGTTCCGACACGGAATCTGAATGATCAGCTTCATGGCTGGCCTCCGGTCGGCTCTGGCGCTCGGGCAACGATCTGAAGTGGAGCGCCAACTTGCCACGGAGTATAGAGCATGCCACGTGCCAAGTCAAAGCAGATTCTGGCTGCAAGCAACAGCCCTGCGGCCGAAGTCGCTACGTGCCCGCCCGAGCCACAAGCCGCTGACAAGCGGCTTCGCACGCCCCTCCGTCACCGCCGAGGATGCGCGACGAGGAAAACCGTTACCCCCTATTGACATGGAGGAACTCGGGCGATTATAATGAACATATGTTCATAATGGAGCGCCAATGCCCAGGAGCAAGAAGACACGCATCATAGCCCATCGCCCGCCGGTGTCGATCTTCAAGCCCGCCGGCGTGCCGGCCCGCGAGCTGGAGCGCGCCCTGTTGCGACTGGACGAATACGAGGCGTTGCGCCTGGCAGACTATGAGGGCATGACGCAGGAGCAGGTGGCCGAGAGGCTCGGTGTCTCGCGGCCAACCGTCAGCCGGATACTGCAGCAGGCGCGCCGCACGGTGGCTGGCGCAATGGTCGAAGGTCAGGCGATCGCCATTGAGGGCGGCCCGGTCGCGTTTAGCCCACCCAGGGGCCGAGGCCGGGGCCGCCGCGGGCGGCATGGGCACGGTTGGGATTCAGCGAGGGGAGGACCGTGATGAGAGCTGGACAAGGGCTTAACCAGGGCCCTGGAGCCGGAAGGGGAGGCGGACGAGGTCGCATGGGCGGGAAAGCCGCCGGACCCGGGGGCAACTGCGTATGTCCGAACTGCGGGCACAAGGCGGCGCACCAACGCGGAACGCCCTGCACGGCCAAGGAGTGCCCGAAATGCGGGACCCTGATGATGCGCGAGTAGCCCCCTATTAACCCAAGGAGAACAGAAGGAGGTCAGAATGCCGCGAGGAGATGGAACAGGACCAACGGGAATGGGCCCGATGACGGGCCGGGCCGCCGGATACTGCGCCGGATACGCCACGCCCGGGTTCGCTAACCCGGCCACGCGCGCCCCGTCGGGGACCAGACCGTACGGGCGCCGGGTAGCGCCGGCTTACTCACGCTTAGCCGCCTACGCGCCCGTTGCCCGCATGGCTCGTGGCCGGGGCCCTGGCAGTGGGGGATTCGGGCGCGGTGGCGGACGCGGCGCCCGCGGACGGCGATTCTAATAGGCTGAACACGAACTCGTTGATTGCTGAAACTCTAATCCAGGAGGTGTGCGATGCCAGGTGGAGATGGAACTGGACCGGTTGGACTGGGACCGATGACGGGCCGAGCGGCTGGCTACTGCGCCGGCTACGGTGTGCCGGGTTACATGAACCCCGGGCCGCGCGGCGGCGCCGGCGGTCGGTATTGGGGCCGCGGCGGCCGCGGACGGCGCAACTGGTACTACGCGACGGGTGCGCCCGGTTGGGCGCGTGCAGCCCGTGGCGCGCCGGCCTGGGGCTACGTCCCGCCCGCATGGGGACCGGCAAGCCCTTACGCACCGTCCCGCGAGGACGAACAGGCTGCCCTCGCCCAGCAGGCCGAGTTCCTTGAGCAGCAGCTCAAGGACATACAGACGCGCATCCAGGAACTGCAGAAACAGTCTGAGGAGTAACATCCTCCCACGGCGACACGGAGCGGGGGCCACGGGGCTCCCGCTCGTTCGCCATTTCAGGAAGGAAGAAGCCATGAAAGTGTGCGTAACCAGTCAGGGCGAAGACCTGTCGGCGGCAGTGGACCCGAGGTTCGGCAGGGCGAGGTGGTTCCTGTTAGTGGACAGCGAAACGGGCGAGTTCGAGGTGATCGACAACAAGCAGAACCTGAACGCGGCCAGCGGCGCGGGAGTGCAGGCGGGCACGAACGTTGTGGAGGCCGGGGCGGACGTAGTGCTGACCGGCCACGTCGGTCCGCGCGGGTTCGCCGTGCTCAACGCTGCTGATGTCGAGGTCTTCGTGGGCGCGGAGGGAACGGTCCAGGATGCCGTGGATGCATGGCGCGAGGGCAAGCTGGAACAGGCCAGCGGCGCCGACGTGCCCTCCCACTGGTAAGGGCGGGAGGCAAACCCACGCATGAGTGAGCCCCAGACAACCCAGGATCGAGCTGCCCAGCAGGCCGAACAGAGGGAGCGGCTCCGCGAGCGCATGAGCCGGATACGGCACAAGATTGTCGTGCTGTCCGGCAAAGGTGGCGTTGGCAAGAGCACGGTGGCCGTGAACCTGGCTGCGTCGCTTGCCGACGAGGGCTTCCGCGTCGGCCTGCTCGACGCCGACATACACGGCCCGAGCGTTCCCCGCATCGCGGGTCTCGCTTCGCAGAAGGTGTTTTCCGACGGACAGTCGATCCGCCCGGCGCAGACCGAGGACGGCCTGCGGGTGATGTCGATCGCCTTCCTGCTCAACAAGCAAGACGACGCGGTAATTTGGCGCGGACCGCTGAAGATGGGCGTGCTGCGGCAGTTGCTGGCCGATGTCGAGTGGGGCGATCTGGACTTCCTGATCATCGACCTTCCGCCCGGCACTGGCGACGAGCCGTTGAGCATCTGCCAGCTCATACCTGAAGCGACCGGCGGCATCGTGGTTACCACTCCGCAGGAAGTCTCCCTGGCGGACGTAAGGAAGTGCATCGGCTTCTGCCGTCAGTTGCACCTGCCCGTGTTGGGTGTTCTGGAGAACATGGCCGGGTTCGTCTGCCCGCACTGCGGCGAACGGACGGATATCTTCGGCCGCAATGGCGCCAGACACCTTTCCGAGCAGACCCGGGCCCCCTATCTGGGCAGCGTGCCGATCGATCCGCGCATCGTGTCGGCCAGCGACAGCGGACAGGCTTTTGTGAGGGCCTATCCTGAAAGCCCAGCCGCTTGCGCCTTCCGTGAAGCACTGAGCACCATCGCCGAGTTAGCCAGAGAATGAGAGACGGGACACAACCATGAAGATCGCCATCCCCGTAGCACAGGGCCGACTTGCCTTGCACTTCGGCCATTGCGAGAGCTTTGCGCTCTTCGACGTCGACGAGTCCGACCGCGAGCAGATTCGCCACAGCGAACACGTGCAACCGCCGGCGCACGAGCCCGGCGTGCTGCCGCGCTGGTTGGCCGACCTTGGCGCCGACGTGATCATCGCAGGCGGCATGGGACGCCGGGCCCAGGGCCTGTTCGCCGAGAACGGCATCCGTGTGGTGGTGGGTGCTACCGCCGCAGAACCACAAGAGGTGGCACGCCAGTTCCTGGCGGGGGAGCTACAGACTGGCGAGAACATCTGCGACCACTGAAGACAACATGATACTGACGATAGCCAGCGGCAAGGGCGGCACCGGCAAGACCACCCTCGCCGTGAACATGGCCGCATTCCTTGCCGAGACCGCCGATCGACCCGTCCGCCTGCTCGACTGCGACGTGGAGGAGCCGAACGATCACCTGTTCGTGCAACCCCAGTTCGACCGAGAGCTGCCGGTGCGGGTGATGAAGCCCGTCTGGGACCATGACCGATGCACGGGCTGCGGACGCTGCGCGGAGGCCTGCCACTACAATGCCATCGCCGTAGTCAAGGAACGCGTTGTCTTCTTCCCCGAGATGTGTCACGCATGCGGCGTGTGCAGTTACGTGTGCCCGCATGAGGCCGTGCGCGAACAGGCAACTCAGATTGGCGTCGTGCAGCTTGCCGAGGACGGACGATTCGCGTTCGGGCATGGAATGCTCAACGTGGGCGAGGCGTTGGCCCCCGCCGTGGTGGAGTCGGTTAAGGAACATATCGCTCCGGAGGGCACCACCATCATCGATGCGTCGCCAGGGACAGCCTGCCCGGTCGTGGCTGCCCTGCACGGGGCGGACGTGGCCTTGCTGGTAACGGAACCGACCCCGTTCGGGCTCAATGACCTGGAGCTCGCCGCCAGCCTCAGCCTGGGTCTCAGCGTGCCGACGGGCATTGTAGTCAACCGGTCCGATGGCGAGGACGAGATCATACAGGACTACGCCGAGCGCGTCGGCCTCTCCGTCATCGGCCGCATTCCCTTCCGCCGGGATTACGCCGAAACTTACGCCCGCGGCGAACTCCTGGTGGACCATCATCCGGAGCTGTCCGCTGCCCTGCGTGGTATATGGGAATCGGCCAGCGCGCTGGAGGGCACGAGACCGCCGGATGCGCCAGAGGTGACCTTTGCCGAAGCCGAAGGAACCGATGCTCTGCCGCAGGACGGGGGCCACGGCGCTGCGCCGGCGGAGCTTACCGTCATCAGCGGCAAGGGCGGCACGGGCAAGACGACTGTGGCCGCCTCCCTTGCCAGCCTGCTGCCGGACAAGGTAATGGCCGACTGTGACGTGGACGCCGCCGACCTGCACCTGCTGCTGAAGCCTCGCGTCCTCGAGAGCGAGGAATTCATTGGCGGGCAGAAGGCAGTCATCTCCCCGGATGCCTGCACTGCGTGCGGCCAGTGCGCCGAGGCATGTCATTTCGGCGCCATATCAGCAGCGGGTGATGCGTACCGGATCGACGACTTGGCCTGCGAAGGATGCGGCCTCTGCGGGCTCATTTGCCCCGTCGAGGCCGTCACGGTCAGCAGGGCCGTAACGGGAAGGAGCTACCGGTCACAGACCCCCTATGGGCCGCTGGCGCACGCCCGTCTGGGCGTCGCCCAGGAAAACAGCGGCAAGCTGGTGACGCGTGTGCGTAACCGGGCCGCCGAAATGGCACGCTGCTTCGGCGCCAAACGCATACTCGCCGACGGCTCGCCTGGCACGGGCTGTCCCGTCATTGCGTCCATAGCCGGGGTGGACATAGCGCTCGTGGTCACAGAACCAACCGTCGCGGGGGTGCATGATCTGGAACGAGTGCTTAAACTGACTCATCACTTCGGCGTGCCCGCGCTCGTCTGCATCAACAAGTGCGACCTGAACGCGGAGCAGGCAGAACGCATACGCCGCCTGGCAAGGGAGAGCGCCAGCGAACTGATCGGCGAAATCCCGTTCGACGAGGCCGTTAACGTTGCGCTAAACGCCGGTCGCGTGCTGGTGGAGGTCGACGACGGCCCCGCCGCGTGCGCCATCCAAAGACTCGCGGGCAGCATCTGTGCACGCCTTTCCGGGTAGCTCCTGGAATACGTGAAGGAAGGGAAAGGGCGTGGGCCGGCCGGCCCGGTTCACAGCACTTCCCCCCCGGTATCACCGACCACTGCCGCCAGACCCGCAAAAGTCCTCCCTTGACAGCACAAGTGGTCTGCGTTTGAATAGTGTGGAGGTTGTCCCTACCCGGTAGCTCTGAACGAGAACAACGGGCGCCTCGCTCGTCGCTGGTTCTCAGGCAGTCAGGGATAGGAGCTTGCCAGCGTTCGAGAAAGCGCGGCCCGGTCCGTGTGAGAGGGAGGGTCTATGGAAGCCGCACCAGGCGGATTCTGGGCGAAGCTGTGCAGGGACGAAGACGGGAGGATAAGCGGCTGGAAGTCGCTCGTCGCACACTCGGCGGAAGTGGCGGCGGTGGCCGAAGCCCTCTTGAAGTGCAGCATTCTGGGCCCGCGTTGTGCACACCTGTTGGGACGGCAACACCTGGACGAACCCCGCGTCGGGCGCCTCTGTGTGCTGTCGGCGCTGCATGATGTCGGCAAGGTCAACCACGAATTCCAGGACAGGGCAGCCCGTGCCGACGGGCGGCGCGGCGGCCATGTCTCACCGCTGGTGAACTTCCTGAAGCGCGGCGAGGCGCAAGTTATCGAAGCGCTTGGCCTGGCAGGCATGGCGGATTGGTTTGAGACGGAGGAGGACTTCATTGCTTTCCTCTTGGCCGCGTTCGGCCACCACGGTCTCCCCGTGACGCCGAAGAGTGAGTTCCGCGCCCGCCTCTGGGCGTCAAGAGGCGGGCGCGATCCGCTGGGGGAAATGGCACGTATCCGGCAGGAGGTGGAACAGTGGTTTCCCGCTGCGTTTGGGCCGGGGGTCGAACCGTTCCCCAACTGCCCCGCCCTGCAGCACGCCTTCAACGGGCTTCTGACCCTCGCCGACTGGATAGCGAGCGACGAGCGCCTGTTCCCGTTGAGGGGTAACTCGCCCCGAGATGTCGCGCTCGCCCGGCCGCCGGCCCGCCGGGCCCTGGTAGCTCTTGGCTTGTTGGCGGACCAGGCGCGCGGCTTGCTGGGGCCCTCCCGCCCTTCGTTCGACATGATTTGCGGCTTCGAGCCACACCCCGTCCAACGCGCAAGCATCGGCCTGACTGACGACGAGGGGGGCAGTCTCACGATCATCGAGTCCGACACCGGTTCGGGAAAGACCGAAGCGGCGCTGGCGCGCTTTGTGCAGATGTTCCACGCGGGGCTGGTGGACGGCCTTTACTTCGCCCTGCCGACCCGCGCTGCCGCCACGCAAATGCACGGGCGCGTGGTCGAGGCGATGAAGAACGCCTTCGGCGATTCGCCCTTCCGTCCCCCGGTCGTTCTCGCCGTGCCAGGCTACCTGAGGGTGGACGAAACCTACGGCCAACTCCTCGCCCCGTTCGAAGTGCTGTGGGACGACGACCTCGTGCACCAGCGCGGCTGGGCAGCCGAGCACCCGAAGCGCTACCTGGCGGGCACGGTGGCCGTCGGCACAGTGGATCAGGTGTTGCTGTCCGCGCTTCAGGTTAGACACGCTCACCTGCGCGCCACCGCCCTGCTGCGGCATCTGCTGGTGGTGGACGAAGTCCACGCTTCCGACGCCTACATGGGCCGGCTGCTGGAAGAAGTGCTGGGCCACCATATAGGTGCCGGAGGGCACGCGTTGCTGATGTCCGCGACGCTCGGCTCCGCGGCACGCAATCGCTTTCTGGCGACCGTTGGCGTTCGCACGGAGCCTGCCGCCCGGCAGGAGGCCGCCGCTGCGCCCTATCCCTTGATAACCCACGCGGCCGTGGGAAGAGCCGAGCTGACAGCCCCGCAGGCCACCGGCTACCGAAAGCGTGTCAGCGTGAGAGCCGAGCCGCTGGCCGGCACCCCGCGCGAAGTAGCCCGCATTGCCCTGGATGCCGCGTCGGTCGGCGCCCGCGTGCTCGTCATACGCAACACAGTCAAGGGGTGCGTCGCCACCCAGCGGGCGTTGGAGTCTCTGGCGGGTAGATGCAACCCTCATCTGTTCCGGTCCGCCAGCGTGTCCGCTCCGCACCATTCCCGCTTCGCGGCTCCGGATCGCAGAGCGCTTGACCGCGCCGTCGAGCTTGCCTTTGGCAAGCACGCATCGGAGCACGGCGTAGCCGCTATCGCGACGCAGACGGTCGAGCAGAGCCTGGACCTGGACGCCGACTTGCTGCTTACCGACCTCTGTCCCGTCGACGTGCTGCTTCAGCGCATCGGCCGGCTCCATCGTCACCCGCAGCAGCGCCCTCCAGCAGCCCGTCCGGAGTGCTTCCGCAGCCCCCAGACTGTCATTCTCGTGCCGGAGAAACGCTCGCTGGCCGCCCACATCACCGCCAGCGGCAAGGCCGCCGGCCCGCATGGCCTCGGCACGGTCTATGACGACCTGCGCATCCTCGAGGCTACCTGGCGGCTCATCGAACGCGAGCCGGAGTGGACCATTCCGGACATGAACCGCCAGCTTGTCGAGGCCGGCACCCACCCGGATGCGCTCGACTCCATCGTCGAGGAACTGGGCCCCACGTGGCCTTTACACGCCCGGCGCGTCATCGGGTTGCGCGCTGCTGACACCACGATCGCCAACTTATCCCTTCTGCCAAGGGATGAGCCGTTCGGGGCTTGCACTTTTCCGCGCCAGTTGGACGAGCGCATCAAGACCCGCCTCGGCGAGGCCGACCGACGCGTTGAGTTCGATCCGCCCCTGCCCGGCCCCTTCGGCGCGCAAGTCGCCGCGTTGAACTTGCCCTGGCACTACGCCCCCGATGCCGCGGACGATGCCGTGGCGGAGAATGCCCGCGCCGTCGACGGCGGCTTCGCCTTCGATTTCGCGGGGCGCACCTTCACCTACACCCGCCTCGGCTTACACCCCGCCGGGGCCGACTACCTGCAGGAGACAGCCTATGACTAACGAGCGCCGGTTCTCCCTGTTGACTGACCCGTTGATACACGTACGTGATGCCGACGGGAACCACCGCGGGGCCACGCTGCCGCAGGTGCTCGCCGCACTGGCCGCCGACGAGGTCATCGCCTTCGAAGCGCTCCAGCCGCACCAGCGGCAGGCATGGTACTGCTTCCTGGTCCAGCTCGGCGCCATCGCGCTCGCGCGGACCGATGCCGAACAGATGCCCTCCTATCCGGAAGGATGGCGCAGGCTTCTGCTGTCCCTGACCAAGGGCAAGGAGGCACCCTGGTGCCTGGTGGTCGAAGATGTCTCGCGCCCGGCTTTCATGCAACCGCCCGTCCCCGAGGGCTCGCTGAAGGAGGCCGGCTATAGGAACGACGTTGCCTCGCCCGACGAGCTCGACATGCTAGTCACGGGCAGGAACCACGACGTGAAGATGAGACGCGTTGCCGACCCACGCCCCGAAAACTGGCTCTACTCGTTGCTGACTTTGCAGACGATGGAGGGATACTCCGGAGCGGGGAACTACGGCATCGTGCGCATGCACGGGGGCTACGGCAGTCGGCCGCAAGTGGGTCTCGCGCCCGGCCTTTCGTGGGGAGAGCGCTTCCTGCGAGATGTTGCGCTGCTGGATGCTGCCAGGGCACACATCGCCCGCCGATACGGTTACAGCACGGACGGGCCGGCCCTGCTGTGGACACTACCATGGCATGGGGCCAGGGACAGCAGCATCCCATTCACCGACTGCGACCCACTCTTCATCGAAATCTGCCGGCGCGTGCGCCTCTGTCTCGGCAAAGACGGCATCCACTGTTGGCGAGCGACCACCAAGGCCAGCCGCGTTGAGGCCCCCGATGAGTTGAAGGGCGTCACCGGTGACCCCTGGACCCCCATCGACAAGGCCGAGACCAAGGCGCTCAATGTTGGTGCCGACGGCTTCACCTACGCGCGACTGCAGGCCATTCTGCTGCGCGGCGATTACGAAGCCCCGCCGACCATGCACCCGAGCGCCGCAGAGGACAATGGTGGCTACCTTGTCGCCACAGCGCTCGCGCGGGGTCAGGGTCAGACGGAAGGCTTCCACCACCGTGTGGTGCCAGTTCCAGCCCGGGCCATGCGGATATTCCGCACCGATTCCGAGCGCGAACGTCTTGGCCAGGTCGCCGAGGAACGCGTTCAGACGGCCGCCAGGGTCGCAAGCAACGTCTTGCGGCCGGCCCTCCGGGCGCTGGTCGGCGCGGGCGTCGGCCGGAACGTGGACTCCGAGAAGCTACGGCCCTGGCTGCGCGCCTTCGACGCCGACGTGGATGACATTTTTTTCGAGAACCTCTGGGCCGCTCTCGACCTGCCGGAGCAGGAGGCGCGACGCCGCTGGCAAGAACGCCTGCGGGACTTCGCCCGCAGACACCTGGAGGGCGCCATCGGCAGTGTGCCCCTCCCCTCCATTCACCGCTACCGGGCCATCAGTGCGGCCGAGTCCACCTTCGAGTTGTGTGCTCGCCGGGTGCTTGATGAACTGTCCATTGCTCAAGAGCAGGAGGAAGACCGTGAGCGACTCCCCAGTTGCTGACAAAGCGTCAACCCAGCCGACGCGCCGCAGCGTCGTCGGCAGCATCGCGCACGCCATCGCCGAGCAGTTACCCCCCGGCGACGTGGCCGATCTGCGCCGCCTGACGCCGGATCAGCCTTACGCGCCCGCGCTGTGGAAGCTGTTGCTCGGATGCGTGCCCGACTCCTGGACGGCCGGACCGGACCGCGATGAGAAGGAGCGGCGCTGGGCGGCGCTGTTCGCCGGAATGGCCGTCGCCGCTGGCGGCCACGACCCACGCGTGCCGCTCGGACAAGCCCTGGCCCAGGCCGGCTGGTCGGAGCTGCGATTCGTGCGCCTGCTGCGCGACCGCGCCGACGGGCTCGCCCAGCGCATCCGACGCGTTGCCGCCTACCTCAACAGCAAGTCCGCCCCGGCCAACTGGGCCGACGCCGCAGATCTACTGCTTGAACAGGACGGCGAATGGGCCGAGAAACACCGCCGCCGTATCGCCCGCGACTATTACCGCGCGCTCTACCGCATCGAGCACAACAAAGACTGACCCCCACACTTCAACGCACGGAGGAACGACATGTCCGACCCAAGATTCCTGCAGATCCACACCCTCACCGCCTACCCCGGCGCCCTGCTGAACCGCGACGACGCCGGCTTCGCCAAGCGCATCCCCTTCGGCGGCGCCACACGCACACGCGTCTCCTCCCAGTGCCTCAAGTACCACTGGCGTAACTTCGACGGCGAGAACGCGCTCTACGACCTGGACGTGCCCCGCTCTATCCGCTCGCGGCAGACATTCCGCCAGTGCGTCGCCGAGCCGTTAGTCGAGCAGGGCTATCCGCCCCGCCCCGTCGCAGCCGTAGTAGCTACTCTGCGCGAGACTATACTCTCCGCCGGTAAACCCACCAAGAGCGACTACAACACGATCCTCCAGGGAGAGGAAGATCCCCTGGAGCAACTCGACACCTCTCAAGTCACCATCCTCGGCGAGCCGGAGGTCGAGTACCTCCGCCAGGTTGTGCGCGGGGTGCTCGATGGCCTGCGCGAAGAACTGCCCGGGTTGTGGGACGCGCCCGACTCCCCGCTCAGCAATGACCAGCTTGCCACTCTCCTGCAGGCACTCGATGCTATCTCCAAGGGGGATCTGAAGAAGAACCTGCGCGGCCTCTCCCTCGCTACCGGCCTCGACGCCGCCATGTTCGGCCGCATGGCCACCAGCGACGCCCTCGCGCGTGGAGACGCTGCCATCCATGTCGCCCACGCCTTCACCACCCACGAAGAGGAAAGCGAGAGCGACTACTTCTCCGCCGTCGACGAGCTGAAAGCAGCCAGCGGCGAAGGTGAACTCGGCAGCGGCCACATCAACACATCCGAACTGACCAGCGGCCTTTTCTACGGCTACGTGGTGGTGGACGTGCCCCTGCTGGTCTCCAACCTGCAGGGCTGCCCGCGCTCGGAATGGACCGACGCAGAACGCACCCTTGCCGCCGATGTGGTCGAACGCCTCGTCCACCTGATCGCCACCGTCAGCCCCGGGGCCAAACTCGGCTCCACGGCTCCCTACTCCTGGGCCGAATGCGTGCTGCTGGAGTCAGGCTCTTCCCAACCGCGCACCCTCGCAAACGCCTTCCGCCGGCCGGTAGACGCAAGGCCCGACGTGCTGGCCGCCTCGTGCCACGCCCTGGCGGAGCACTTGCACCGGCTCGACGCCATGTACGAGGCGGGGGAAGAGCGGTGCCTCTGCGCCCTCGACGCAAGCGACGAGTTGCTGGCCGCAGTCCGCGTCGATAGCGTCGTCCCCGTGCCCCAGGCCGCCCGCTGGGCCGCCGACCGGATAAGGGGGTGAGCCACCATGGACATACTGCTGCTACGCTTCGACGCCCCGCTGATGAGCTTCGGGGCCCCGGTTGTCGACAAATACGGCGTCATTCAGCCCTACCCGGCGCTCTCCATGCTCTGCGGGCTGATCGGCAACGCCCTCGGCTACCGTCACCGCGACAGCAGCCGACTGCAACGCCTGCAGCAGCGGCTGCGCTATGCCAGTCGACAGGATCGGCGCGGCACCCGGCTCCAGGACTACCAGACCGTCCACCTCGGGCAGAACTTCATGCTCGACGAACGCGCCTGGACCACCCGCGGCACGCTGGAACGGCGCAAGGGCGGCTCCGCCAGCACGGGCACGCACATCCGCCTGCGCGACTACTGGGCCGACGCCGCCCACACCGTCGCCCTCACGCTCGGTCCGCCCGACGAGAATCCGGACATGGACGCTCTCGAGGCCGCTCTACGCAGCCCCGAGCGGCCGCTATTCATCGGCCGCAAGCCCTGCCTGCCGGCCGCTCCCATGCTGCTGGACCGCGTGGAGGCCGACGACCTGCTCGACGCCCTGCGAGAAGCCCCGCTTCCGGACGACGCTCCGCGGGGGGAGGCACTCCCCGCCTGGTGGCCCTGCGAACCCGGCAAGGATGAGCCCGGGCTGACCCGCCGCCCCGTCACCGATGCGCGCGACTGGGCGAATCAGATACACGTGGGCGAACGCTGGGTCGCCCACGGCCAGATCACGATCACCCCTCAGGAGAATACCCGATGATTGAACCAGCCGTAGCCCGCAACTGTCTCCACATGCTGCAGGCGTGGCTCGACGTGCAGCGCCTCGGTGAGCTCGCCCGCGCCCTGCGCCTGCCCGTGCGACAGGCCGACCACA
>CAYQXJ010000022.1:0-34891 GCA_964421565.1 uncultured candidatus Brocadiaceae bacterium | reverse complement strand
CAGGCCGTACTCGCCCCCGAACGGCGGCTCGGCGCCGACCTCGCAGTCGGGGAAGAGGTCTTTCATTTCTTCCTCTTCGGCCAGCTCCAGCTCCTCGCCGACCACCTGAGACGCCTTCTGCAGGTCCACGTACCGGCTCGCCGGCAGCACAAACATGAAGTAGTCGTCTGCCGACTTTGCGATCACAGTCTTGGCGACGTGATGGCCCGTCTCGTGCTCGACGGCCGCCACCTCCTGCGCGGTGAATGCCTGCTCGTGCGGAATGACCTCGAACTCCACCCCCTGCTCCTTCAGATACTCATGCACGTCCATCGCCTATCCTCCCTCATACCCCCGAGTGAAGGCGCGCCCGGGCACGGGACAGGGCCCGGGCAGCCGGCGGCCCTTGCCGCCACCAGACACGTACAATACCGCACGGGCCGTCCATCGTCAATCCCGGCGAGGGCCATTATGGCCATGAATGGTGCTGCCGGTAGACTTCACACCAGGTTCAGCCCGAGGGATTCGGCGTAGGTGCGCACCTGGCGGTATTCGCCGGGGGGGAGGGGGCCGCTGATCTCCGGATACTCATGCGCCCGGTGCATGGGACGGTACTGCGCCATCACGTTGAGGTATGTATCGGCGCTGAGCTCCTCGGCGATCCAGCGAAGGGCCCTTCGGCTGTCCTCGACGGCGCCGGGCATAACGAGGTGGCGCACCAGCAGTCCGCGGGTGGCCACGCCGTCGCGGAGCTGCAGCGGGCCGACCTGGCGATGCATCTCCCTCAGGGATTCGCGCATGCGTTCGGGGTAATCCCGCGCGTTCAGATAGCGGAAGGCGAGGTCAGGGTCCCAAAACTTCGCGTCGGGCATGTAGATATCCACCGTGCCTTCCAGCAGCTCCAGCGTGTGGCGGAGTTCGTAGCCCCCGCAGTTCCAGACGATCGGCAGGCGCAGTCCGCGCTGCCGCGCCCGGCGGGTGGCGTCCATCAGCCAGGGGCTGACGTGCGAGGGGGTGACAAAGTTAATGTTCTGGCATCCCCTGCGCTCCAGCTCCAGCATCTGCTCGGCGAGCCCATGGGGCGAATCCTCCCGCCCGGACAGGCCGTGGCTGATCTCGAAGTTCTGGCAGAAGACGCAGAGCAGGTTGCAGCCGGACAGGAAGATGGTGCCGCTGCCTCCGCTGCCCACCAGGGGCGGCTCTTCGCCGAAGTGGGGGCCAACGCTCGCGACAACCGGCCGGGCCCCGACCCCGCAGTAGCCACGCTCTCCCCTCGGGCGGCTCACGCGGCAGATGCGCGGGCACAGCCGGCAGGGGTCAGCCAGCCTGTACGCGTTCTGCACTGCCCGCTCGCTCGGCGCATCCGCCACTGCCGCTCTCCCTTCCGCGATCGCGCGTCCCCCCCCTCGCTGCACGCGGGCGCGGCTTTCTTTTTGGATTCCGCCTCGGTCTCGACTATAATGAGTTGCTTGCGGGGCGGCAAGTGCCTCCGCCCGTTCAGGGCCTGTTCAGAAGCCTGGGGGTAACGCAGCGATGCCCGGTCAGGGACCCGCCGAAGAACCCGTTGCAGAACCGGCTGGCGGGTTCGAGCAGGACCTGCAGAAGCTCGAGCAGATCGTGCAGAAGCTCGAAGAGGGGAACCTGCCCCTCGAGGAGAGCCTGAAGCTCTACGAAGAAGGCATCGCGGCCTACCGGCGTTGCCAGAAGACGCTCGGCGAGGCGGAGTTGAAGGTGCGCAAGCTGGTCGAGACCGTGGAGGGCGAACTGGAGGAGGAGCCCTTCGAGCCACCCCCCCAGTAGCGTCGGCAAACCGGAGTCGCATGAAAAGGGTTGTCATACTCGGCAATAAACGCAAGGAAGGCGTGCTGCGCGCGCTGGAGCGGCTGGAGTCGTGGCTGGCACAGCGGGCCCAGGTGCGGGTCGACCTGGATATGGAGTCGACAGTGCGGCCCGAGCAGGTGGACTTCGCCGTGGTCCTCGGCGGGGACGGCTCGATGCTGCGCGCCGCCCGGGCTACCGGCGGAAACGGTGTGCCGCTGCTGGGCGTCAACGTCGGCAAGTTCGGCTTCCTCACCGAGGGCAGTGTCGAGGACGCGGAGGGCCTGCTCAGTTGCGCGCTGGAGGGCCGCTACCGCCTGGCCGAACGGATGATGCTCCACTGCGTGCTGGAGCGCGACGGAGAGCCAGTTCTCGACACCATAGGGCTGAATGACGCCGTGGTGAGCCGCACGGCACTGAGCCGCCTGATAACCGTGGACCTTTGCGTGGGCGGGGAGGCCGTGACCCAGTACCGGGCGGACGGCCTGATCGTGGCCACACCGGTGGGCTCCACCGCGCATAGCATGGCCGCCGGGGGGCCGATCGTGGATCCCGAGCTGCAGGCGTTCGTCGTCACCCCGATATGCCCGCACACGCTGAGCAACCGGCCCCTGGTGCTGCCCCCTGATGTGACGCTTACCGTTGCCGCGAGCGAGGCTCCGGAGACCCCCGCCCTGACGGTGGATGGCCAGGTGAACTGCGAGTTGTTGCCGGACGATGTGGTGAGCGTGCGACGTGCGCAGGAGCCCTTGAGGCTGATCAAGACGGGCCGACAGAGCTTCTTCGAGACCTTGCGCAACAAACTGGACTGGAGGGGGCAGCCGCGCTATGTCAAGCAGTGAGTTCGAGGTAGTTGTGTTGGAACGCTTCTGCAAGGGCTGTGGGCTCTGCGTGGAGTTCTGCGAGCGGGGCAAGCTGTTTATCCGCCGCATGCCGAACAGACAGGGCGTCCAGACGGCCGCCGTGCGCGAGGAGGCGGATTGCAGCGGCTGTGCGCGTTGCGCTACGATATGCCCGGACGCCGCCATCGAGCTGCACCGGTGTGCAGCGCCGGCAGCGGACGCCGAGTAGACCCTGCCCGGGCGGGGAGCCATGACTTCAGCGGACGTGCAGATGGCTGCCGAGAATGCTGATAACGGAGCGGTGCTCATCTCCGGCAACGAAGCCGCCGGAGAGGCCGCCATCCGGGCCGGCTGCAGCTTCTACGCCGGCTATCCCATCACCCCGCAGAACGAGCTGACCGCCTACATGGCCGAACATATGCCCGCGCACGGGCGCACGTTCGTGCAGGCGGAGAGCGAGCTGGCCGCCATCAACATGGTCTATGGCGCCAGCGCGGGCGGCGCCCGAGCGATGACGTCCAGCTCCAGCCCCGGCATCAGCCTGAAGCAGGAGGGCATAAGCTACATGGCCGGCAGCGAATTGCCCGCCGTCATCGTCAACATGATGCGCGGCGGCCCCGGCCTCGGCAACATCAGCCCCTCCCAGGCCGACTACTACCAGGCCACGCGGGGGGGAGGGCACGGCGACTATCGCCATATCGCGCTCGCGCCCTCCAGCGTGCAGGAAGTCGCCGACCTGACTTACCTGGCGTTCGACCTGGCTGACACCTACCGCACGCCCGTCATGGTCCTCGGCGACGGCATGATCGGGCAGATGATGGAGGGCTGTCGCTTCGGCCACTTGCCGCAGCCCGAGCCCCCGCCCAAGCCCTGGGCGCTGACGGGGGAACCGGGCCGGGCACGCAACACCGTTGCCTCCTTCTCCGCCACCGATGTCGGGCTCGAAGCCGTTAATGAACGGCTGCTCGCCCGCTACGAGGCAATACGCCGGCAGGAGGCCCGCTGGCAGCTCATCGGTCCGAAGGACGCCCGCCTGCTACTGGCCGCCTATGGCACCTGCGCGCGCATATGCCGCCAGATCGTGGAGACCGAGCAGGGCAAGCTGCCGGCACCGGTGGCGCTGTTCCGACCCATCACGCTCTGGCCCTTTCCGCAGGAGCCGTTGCACGAACTGGCCGGAACCGTGGATTGCGCACTTACCGTGGAGATGAGCGCCGGCCAGATGGTGGACGACGTGCGACTGGCGGTGGCCGGCGCCTGTCGCGTCGAGCTTCTGGGCCGCACGGGTGGGATAGTGCCCTCGGCGGCGGAGATCAGAGACCGGCTCACCGATGCCCTGGAAGGCTGATTGAACATCCCGGGTCCGCTGAACCGCCTTCGGGCGGGGAGGAGTCCACAAGATGACGACTAAACAGGACGTGTCGGCCCTACCGATAGGCCGCCAGACCCTGTACGAACGGCCGGGCACGATGCTGGATGTGCCCACCCACTACTGCCCCGGCTGCGGCCACGCCACCATGCACCGGCTGCTGGCCGAAGTGCTGGAGGAGCTCGGCATCCGCGAGCGCACCATCGGCATCGCGCCCGTCGGCTGCGCCGTGGTGGCCTACAACTACATCGACATCGACTGGAGCGAGGCAGCGCACGGGCGGCCCCCCGCCGTTGCCACGGGGCTGAAACGCACGCATCCGGACAAGGTTGTCTTCACCTACCAGGGCGACGGCGACCTGGCCAGCATCGGGATGGCGGAGACAATCCACTGCGCCAACCGCGGCGAGAACGTCACGGTCATCTTCATCAACAACGCCGTCTACGGAATGACGCAGGGGCAGATGGCGCCCACCACCCTGATCGGTCAAAGGACGACGACCAGCCCCCACGGCCGTGACCCGCGCGAGACCGGCTATCCTATCCGCATCTGTGAGATGCTGGACACGCTGGAGGCGCCTGCCCTGCTTGCGCGCACGACGGTTATCTCGCCCAAGTGGGTGCGCCAGACGAAGCGGCTGCTCAAGAAGGCGTTTCAATACCAGTTGGACGGTGTCGGCTTCGGCCTGCTGGAGGTGCTCTCCCCCTGCCCCACCTATTGGCGAATGAGCCCGGCGGAGAGTTACCGTCACATCGAGGAGACGATGAGCAAGGTCTTCCCCCTGGGGACCATACGCGACGCCCGAGCCGAGGGCTGAGGAAGAGGCGGCATGAATCAACCCCGAACCGGCTGCTGCGCCAGCGACGGCGAACACCGACTGATCGCCGCTGGATTCGGAGGCCAGGGCATCCTCACCCTGGGCAAGCTGCTCTGTATGGCGGGGCTTGCCGAAGGCCGCAACGTCACCTACCTTCCGTCCTACGGCACCGAGGTGCGCGGGGGCACCTGCCGCTGCCAGGTGGTCTTCAGCCCCCGCACAATCTACAGCCCGTTGGTGGAGGAAGCGGACTCGCTGCTGATCCTGAACGAGTTGTCGTACGAGAAGTTCGCCCCGCGGCTCAAGCCGTCCGGCCTGATGGTGCTGAACACTTCGGGCTTCGACCCGCACGCGCGCCCCGGGGGGGACGAACGCGTGCTGGCGGTGCCCGCAGGCCAGATGGCCGCCGAGATAGGCAACGTGCAGGTGACCAACGTGATCATGCTGGGGGCGTTCCTGGAGGCATTACCGCTGGTGGAGCCGGGAACTTGCCTGCAGGCCCTGCGGCGGCTGCTCGGCGAGCGCAAGGCCGACTTGATGGGGCTGAACGAACAGGCGTTCCGCGCCGGCGCCGAGCATGCGCGCCGGGCATGAGCGCGGGGGCGTTACTTTGCACCAGCCGGGCCGTTGGGGTAGTATGGCCGCTTCAGAGCCGCCGCGCCGGTCGGCGGGTGCACCGTTGTGACTTGGCCTAACATCACAGAAGGAGCAGACGATGCCCGAACTCTTCTCCGTGAGCGAACTGATCAACGTGGCCATCCAGGAGGAACAGACGGGCGCGACATTCTACCGCGCCATGGCCGAACGCACTGATGACGACGAGTTTGAGAGCTTCCTGCTCGACACGGCGGAGATGGAGGACGAGCACGAGCAGAAGTTCAAGGAGCTGCTGGAGAAGGTCGGAGGCTATGAACCGGTGGGCGATTACCAGGACGAATACTCCGACTACATGCAGTACATGTGCGCGGGGCGCATCTTCCCCGTGGGGCAGGATGCCGCGCAACTCGCCGAACAGCAGGCCGACGAAAAGCAGGCCTGTGAGACGGCGATGGAGATGGAACGCAACACGCTGCTATTCTACCACGAGTTGCTGCCCTTCGTCGCAGAGGCCGATCGCCACCTGCTGGATACGATCATCGCCGAAGAGCGCCAGCACGTGACCGACTTCGCGAGGTTCCGGCGCGAGCACTTCTGAGGCACGCCCCATCGGCGCTCTGCCCGTCAGTGGCAGGGGGGTGGTGAGTGGCGGCTCGGGCGGCCGGTCGCCGGCGATGGCTTCACTCGTGGGCCGGATGCGGCTGCTTTAGCTCCCTCAGGTCGCCCCGCAGTGCCTGGACCTGCTGCCAGAGGGCCCCGACAGCGGGCTGCGGGGGCTGGCCCACGCTGACAGCGAGATCCCCAACGCTTCGGGAGAGGTCCTCAATCCGGCTCTCCTGCTGGACCATTTGCTCCTGCAGGTGAGCGAGCCTACGTTCGAGGACGACCCCCTTCACGCCGTTGCGCACGGCGAGCAGGAAGGCCAGGAATGCCACCACCAGGCAGATGAGCCACGCGCCAACCTGTGCAGCCTTCATGATGCGCCCCCCGGCTGATCGGACTGGATGAACTGGAGCTGGTAGAGCCGGCCGTATTCACCGTCCAGCGAGAGCAGATCTTCGTGGGTGCCCTCCTCCACGATGCGGCCATCCCGCAGCACTACGATCCTGTCGGCGTGGCGGACGGTGGAGAGCCGATGCGCGATCACAAACGTGGTGCGCCCTTCCATCAGGTTGTTCAGGCCCTGCTGCACCAGCATCTCTGACTCCGCGTCGAGGCTGCTGGTGGCCTCGTCCAGGATGAGGATCGGCGCGTTCTTAAGTATCGCCCGCGCGATGGTGATGCACTGTCGCTGGCCGCCGGAGAGCCGCCCCCCGGCCTCCCCCGCCAGCGTGTCGTAGCCATGGGGAAGGCTCTCAATGAACTCGTGGATGTTTGCCGCCCTGGCCGCAGCGACCACCTCCTCGAAGCTGGCGCCGGGCTTGCCGTAGCAGATATTCTGCGCCAGCGATCGGTTGAACAGGAAGGGATGCTGCCCCACGATGGCGATCTGCTGCATCAGGCTCTTGCGGGTCAGCCTGCGCACGTCGTGCCCGTCGATGAGCACGGCGCCCTCGGTCGGGTCGTAGAAGCGCGGTATCAGGTCGAGCATGGTGCTCTTGCCGGCGCCGGTCTCCCCCACGATCGCGTACAGCTTACCGCACGGCACCTGCAGGCTGATGCCCTTCAGCACGGGGGCCTGGTCATAGGCGAACCACACGTCACGGAACTCGACGCCCTGGTGCACGCCCGGCAGGTCATATGCGTCCGGCGCATCCTGGACGTAGGGCTCCATGTCCAGCAACTCGAAGGTGCGCAGCACCCCGGGCAGGCTCTGCTGCAGGTCGTTGTATGCCTTCACCAGCCTGCGCACCGGCGCGGCCATGAAACCGAGGCCGGCAATACACAGCATCAGGTCGGAGAACTTCAGCTTGCCCGTCGGCAACAGGTAATGCGCCACCAGGCAGACGATGGCCAGCGGTATGAGCATGAAGAAGTCCGGCAGCACGTCCGCCAGCGCCCGGCTGCGCACAAGCCGCAGCGAACGCGAGAGCTGGGCCTCGTTGCGGCGGCGAAACTCCTCGTTCTCCGCCTCCTCCATGTTGAACGACTTGACCACCCGGATGCCGTTGAGCAACTGGGTTATGGAGTCGGTGACGTCGGCGAGCCGCTCGAGCGCTTTGCGCCCGTGCCGGCGGATGCGTTGGCCATAGCGCCCGAAGGTGAAGACCATCGCCGGGAAGCAAACCAGGGCGATCAACGTGAGCTGCCAACTGGCCCCCAGCGCCATGGCGAAGAAGATCACGAACATGATCGGCTGGGTGATGAGCTTGCCGAACATGATCTTCAGCGCATTGAGCGTCGCCTGCAGGTCATTGGTCAGGCGGCTGATCAACTCGCCCGTGCGGATGCCGGAGTAGTAGGTGAGGGACATGCTGCTGAGTTTCTGGAAGAGGGCAAACCTTACGGACGTCAGCGCCGACCAGACCACGACGCCCTCGGCATACATCCGCACGAAGCCGCTGATCAGCAGCAGGGGCCCCACGACCAACAGCAGCGCCAGCGCAATGCGCAGCAGGTTCGCCTCGGGGAAGAACCACTCCTTCAGCCCCCTGACGAACGGCAAGTTCCTCAGCCAGACCTTCACCTCTTGTTCCAGCCGGTCGAGAGGCGTGCTAACCCGCGGCGCCGCTTCGCGTCCCGGCTGTTCCAGAGTTGCCCCCTGTTGCCTGACCGCTGCAGTGCCTGGCCCTGCTGCTGTCGGCTCGGGGGCATGGTGCCGCTGGGGCTCTTCCGGAGTTCTGTGGCCGCCTTCGGCGTTCGCCGCCTGCTCTGGCTGGGCAGCCGGGGCGGCCTGTTGGTCCTGCTGAACGGCGGCCTCCAGCGCTGGCTTCAGCAGGTACACCATGTTGAAACTCATGGCGGAGTACACCAGCGTGGCCACGAAGGTGACGAGCATCACCTTCCAATACGGCCATGCGAAGCGGTAAAAGCGCAGCAGCGTCCTGAAGTGACTGACCGGAGATGGTCGGGGCATAGATGTTGACAGGTTCTCGGGAAGGCGGCCGCCGCAGCGCGCCCGCGCCGCCGCGCAGTGTGCCAATCATAACCCAGGGGCTGACTTAGCGTCAAGCCGCCCACGAAAACGACCGCGTTGACAATGGCGCCCGCCCCTTCCTACAATGAGCGTGCTCGATTTCTGGGATAGCAGCATGAGGCGCACGAGGAGGGTGCAGCGGTGAGCAGCGAGAGCGGACGGAGTTCGGCGCGCGCCGTGCACGGCCTGGCGAGCGGCAGCGAACTGGCAGGCGTCGAACTGCAACAGCTTGTCGCGGCCGACGACTTCTGCTGCATCTGGCTGACCGGCCCGCTGGAGCACGTTCAGGCACAGTGCTGCATCCGTGCCATACCTGCCGGCAGCACACTCTCGAAGAAGCACGTGGAGCGCTTCCGCAGCGAACTGGCGCCCTGGCGCGAACAGAGGGGCGCCCCGATGGTCGAACTGTTCGACTGCGGATGGGATGCAGGTTACTTCTACGCCCTGATGCGCTACATGCCCGACGGTTCGCTGGGGGCAAGGCTGCAGGGCAAGGAACCGATCGACCTGCCACCCTTTGCGCTGCGCCTGGCGGACTCCCTCCGGCGCTTCCATGAGACCATCGGCCCGCACGGTAACCTGAAGCCGACGAACGTATTCCCCACGACGGGCGGCAAAGTGTTGTTGAGCGATCCGATGCTGCCGCTGTGGTGTGAGCAGATGGAAGCCGGGCTCGGCACGCTCCGCTCCCACCTGGTGCATCCGTACCTGGCTCCGGAGCAGCGGGGCAAGCAGCGGCGAGGCACCACGCGCTCCGACGTGTTCTCCTCCGGCCTGGTGCTGCTGCAGTGCCTTACCGGTGCGGTGCCCTTCCTGCGCTCCCAACCCGCGGAGGTGCGCGCCGACTGGCCGGACGAGCTGAGGCCCGTCGCAGAACGCTGCCTGGAGCGCAATCCCGGCAATCGCTTCGCCAGCGGGGCGGAGCTCTATGATGCGGTCTGTGCTGCACTCGGCGGGGTAAAAGCGCCCGCGCCCGGAACCGAGGCCGACTCGGACGAGTCGGATTCAGCCGCCCCCTCGACCTCACCCACCGGCGCAGGCGATGTGGTGGTGGAGGACGAAGACCTGCAGGCGGCACTGGATCAGGCGCGGCGGTTGGTCGACGAGAACCAGCTTGCGGAGGCCCTCGACGTCATCGAATCCCTGCCCCACGGGCTGCCCGGGATCGAGAAGCTGCTCGACGAGATAGAGCTGCGCGACGCACAAGCAAAGGAACAGGCGGAGCGTGGCGCGAGTGATGATGCCGATACGCTGATGGAGGCGACCCAGGAAGTGTTGGAAGACATGGATGATGCCTGGTCGGACAGCGAGCTGGTGCGACTGGTCCGCGAGGAGCTGCCGGAAGTGGACGGGGAGGCCGGCATCGAGGAGGGCGAACTGCCCGAGGGCTTCGAGGAGGCCACCCTGGAGCAGACCGTCGTGCGGTTGCAGGAAGCCCTGCGTGACGGGGACTACCGCACGGCGAGGCCACTGCTGGAGAAGCTGCTGCGCACCGACCCCGATAACGACCAGGTCGCACGACTGGCCAACACCTACAAGCTGGGGCGAGTGCGCAGGGCGTTCCGGGCCTGCATACGCGAGGCCCGCCGCGCCTACCTGAACGGCGAGCGCAACACTGCCGCGCACCAGTGGCTGGAGGCGGCGCGCTGGCTCGCCCCCGGCCACCAACGGCAACGCCTGCGCGAGATAGCCGACGCCGCCGCGGCCGGCACGCTGGTGCTGCACGTCGACGAGATTGCCTCCGTTCTGCTGAAGGCGCCCGACGCCGACGGCGCACCGGAGACTGCCGTGCCGGCGGAGGTGGAACTCCAGTTCCATCAACAGCGGCTGGAGGAGGAACGCCGCGCCAGGCTCCGCCTGCTTCTGGTGCTCGGCATCTTTGCCCTGATCTTCGGCGCCTGCTTCGCCCTTATGCTCGCCCTCCTGAGCTGATCTGCTTCCGCGCCCGGCAACCCCTGAATCCAGCGAGGCGAGCTTGACCGCCCATCCTCACCCCCCTATTGTGGACGGAGCGGAGTCACCTGTGCTTGCAGGAGGGGGGGAGGAGCGCATCCCATGGCTGAATCGCGCGTCCTTGAGGGCAACGGCGGGCAGATGCCGGCGCTGGGGTTCGGCACCTGGCGCCTCAGCGGTGGGAACGGCCGAAGGGCGATCCAGTGTGCCCTGCAGGTCGGCTACCGGCACCTCGACAGCGCGGAGATGTACGGCAACGAGCGCGACGTCGGCCAGGCTCTCGCCGACTCGGGGCTGGCGCGTGAAGATGTCTTCCTGACCACGAAGGTCTGGCACGACTACCTCGACGCCGGGGGCGTGCGCCGCGCTCTGGAGGGCAGCCTGCAGAGGCTCGCCACGCACTACGTGGACCTGTTCCTCATCCATTGGCCGAGCAGCACCGGTGTGCCGCTGGCAGAGACGCTACAGGCCATGGCGGGGCTCCGCCAGGAGGGCCAGGCGCGCCATGTCGGCGTGAGCAACTTCAACGTGCGCCGGCTGAACGAGGCGGTGGATGTCTCCCCCGCGCCCATCTTCTGCAACCAGGTGGAGTATCACCCCTATCTGTCGCAGGCGCCCGTCCTCGCCGTCTGCCGCGAGCACGGCGTGTTGCTGATCGCCTACTGCCCGATCGCCCGCGGCCGCGTGATGGGCGATCCAGTGCTTCGGGGGATCGCCGCGGCACACGGCAAGACGCCCGCCCAGGTCGCCATCCGCTGGCACCTGCAGCAGGGCTCGGTCGGCGCTATCCCGCGTTCCGGTTCGCCCGATCACATCGCGCAGAACTTCGACGTGTTCGATTTCGAGCTCTCGCCCGACGAGATGGAGAGCATCTTCGCCCTTCAGTGTGGCGACCGCCTGCTCGGCGGAATCAGCGGGACCGAGCCCGACTGGGATACTTGAGCGCAGCGGCAGGTTCACATCACACCTTGCGAAGGTCAACCCACCCATGAGCGCACCTGACGTCTACTTCGGGGCCGTCTATTACCGTATGTCCAACCCGCCAGAGCGGGACTGGGAACGCGACTACCGCACCGCCCATGAGGACGGACATAACCTGTTCCGCCACTGGGTGCCGTGGGGGGCCGTGGAGGTAGCCCCCGGCCGCTTCGACTGGGCGGACTACGACCGTCACCTCGAACTCGCCGCGCAGTACGGCATACGCACCGTGCTGGCCGAGTTCTGCGACAATGTGCCGGAGTGGTTTTATCACCGCTACCCCCACGCCCGGCGCGAGAACATGCAGGGGCAGAAACGTCGCAGCGGCATGCACGTCAGTTGCGTGACGGGCGGGGCGTATGCGATGTGCCTGGACAACCCGGAGGTCGAGGCCGGCGCCGCGCATTACCTGAGCGAGATGGCGACCCGCTATCGCGGCCATCCCGCCCTGCACGCCTACGATATCTGGAACGAGTGCTCGCTCTACGGCTCGGGCAACCTCTGCTATTGCCCCGCCACGCAGCGCGCATTCCGCGCGTGGCTGAAGGAGCGCTACGGCGAGCTGGAGGCCGTGAACCGCGCCTGGCATCGCTACAGCTTCACCGAGTGGGACCAGGTCGAACTGCCGCGCCAGATCGCCCTCTATCCCGAAGTCTTCGACGCTACGGCTTTCTGGAACGACAACGCCTTCCGCTGGATGCAGTGGCGCGCCGACGTTCTGCGGGCGGCAGACCCGGACCATCCGGTCACCGCACACGGCAACGCGAAGAGCTTCCGCGACATCGCCCCTGCCTGCGGTGACGACTGGCGCGCGGCACAGGTGGCCGACATCTTCGGCTACACCTACTGGCAGGCCAATGATTGCCACCCCCTGATGGCCGGTGACATGACTCGCAGCGCCGCCGGGGGCAAACAGTTCTGGCGTGCCGAAGCCGTCGGCGATCATTCGTGGAACGGCCGCCGGCCGGACAGGCCCCGCCCCGAGGCGGACGCCATGCACGATCCGGCAAACATCCGCATAGACGCCCTGACGAGCCTGGCCGCCGGCGCCCGAGCCTACCAGAACCCCCGTTGGCGCGCGTTGCTGGACGGGCCGCTCTTCGGCGCGTACGGCTGGTACGGCATGGACGGCGGCCGAACGGAGCGCTCCGATATGGTGAGGAGCATTGCCCGATGGGCGAACCACGAGGCGCCGGCCGAACTGTGGCGTGCGAGCCCGGTGCGCGGGGACGTCGGACTGCTGATCTGCGAAGAGGCGCAGGCATGGTGCTGGGCATTCACCGGAAGCACCGAGATCTATGCCCGGTGCGTCAAGGGCGCGTATGACGCTTTTCTGCATGCGAACGTCCAGTGCGATCCCATTCGGCTCGCCCAGGTGGCGGACTATGAGCTGGTCTATCTTCCGTTTCCCGTTGCCCTGCGCGACGAGACTGCCGATGCCCTGCGCCGGTGGGTGGCGGACGGGGGATGCCTGGTCAGTGAGGCATGCTTCGGCTACTTCGACGGGCGCGGCCATGCCCTGCCCGCCCAGCCGAACCGGGGGTACCGCGACGTGTTCGGCTGCACTGAAGTGACGGTCTCCTTCGCCCCGGACCGCTGGAAGGACTTGCCGATACAGACCGCCGACGCCGCCCTGCGCGGTGCGCTGTACCGGCAATCGTACCGCGCAGACGAAGCGGAAGTGACCGGCACGTTCGCCGACGGCGCAACGGCAATGGTCGACCATCGCCACGGCAGCGGCAAGGTGCGGCTGGTCGGCTGCATGCCCGCCTACAGCTTTCGCGTCAGAAGGGACGAAGCGACGCGCGGGTGGTTCGCTTCGTTGCTGACATGGGCGGGGCGGCGGGCGTTGACCGGCGTGGGCGCGCCGGACGTCATTGCCCGGCTCTGGCGCGGCGAAGGGCGCACATACCTGTGGGTGCTGAACTCCGCTGAGGAAGCCCTTTCGCCCACAGTGACGGTGCGCGAGAGCATTAACCCTGCGGCGCTCTCGGTGCTACGCGGAGGGGCCGTCGCCGCTGTTCGCAGCGATGCCGTATGGCTCACCGTTCCGGGGCGCGACGCCGCCGTGCTGCGCATCCGATAGGGCCGGGCCCGCCGGCCTACTCCCCCAAACGCTGCCGCCAGCGGTACTCGCGGCCGGTCACGATGGCCTCCATGCGGCGCATACGGCGGTCGAGCCGATTGTATGTGCGCTGCAGCCGGTGCAGGGCCATCTGGCGGCTGGTGGTGAAGGAGTTGTAGAACTCCTCGTCGGCCTCCGTCTGGAAGGGCACGACGGGCTCGGGCTTCATCAGCAACGCGGCCAGGAAGTAGATGCCCGTGATGGGCCAGAAGCCGGTGAAGATGAAGGCGAGCACTGCCAGCGCCCGCATCCAGAAGACCGACATGTTGAAGTAATCCGCCAGTCCCTTGCAGACGCCCATTATGACGCCGTCTCGGGCGCGGTATGGCCCGTGTCTGCGTATGTCGTCGCGGCTCATAGCCTTGTTTCCTCTCGCTCACGCTCGATGAGTATGGTCTCCAGGGCCTCGATGCGCTCTTGCATCCGGGCGAGTCGTGCATGCAGCTCCTGCACGAGCTTTGTTTCCTTCTCCGCCTCGCGGCGGGCGGCGCGCCCCACGCCCTTCCGCCACTCGCTGACGGCCCCGACGGCACAGTCGCCGATGATGGCGATGATGGGTATGAGGAAGACCAACACGGGGATGGCGAACATCAGCGCCACGGCGACCAGCGCGGCTATGCCCAGTGCGCTCATCACCGCTCCTCCCCGGCAGATCCGGCGAGCCTGCGGAAGGGCTCCTCGCGCTCGCGCTCGATGAGTATGGTCTCCAGTGCCTCGATGCGTTCTTCCATGCGGTCCAGCCGCCGGCAGAGCTCCTGCACGAGACGCGTCTCCTCCTGGAGTCGTTGCCTTGTCTCCTTATCCGTCCCTCGTCTCAGGACCTTCAGGGCCTCCACGCAGAGCCCTCCGATGATGGCGGCGAGCGGGATGGCGAATACCATGATGACGGCCAGTGTGCCGGTTCCCATCGTCAGTTCTCCCTCCTGTCATGCCATTCGTTCCGACGTCCCGGGCCGCTCTCGTCCTCAAGCAACAGGGCTTCCAGCGTTTCGACGCGCTCTTCCAGCCGCGCGAAGCCGCGGTTCAGCTCCTGTAGCTGGCGCACCTCTTCATCGTTCACCTCGTGGTTCCGCTCAGCGAATGCACCGGAGAGGGCCCGCACGGCAAGGAAGGCGAAGACCAGCACCAGGCAGATAACACCGACGAAGAGGGCGGGCCCGACGAGGCCGGGCAGTCCTAAGGCGCCGGCGCCGGGCATGCCCTGCCAGGCCGCGTGGGGAGAGCCCATCTGAACGAACACCATGCCTGCCAGCAGGCCCATGGCCGTCAGCAGCACGACCAGCAACATGCCCGCCGCCATCACGCTGATCACTACTTTGCCGAGTGTCCGCACGGTGTCCTTCCCTCCCGGGCTGGTCCCTCACGGGCTTTCACAGCTTGTCGCCGGCCGGGCTGTCGGCGATCTGCTCCTTCAGGGACTCCAGCTCCTGCTCGATCTGGTCGTCATCCGCAAGCTTACCTATCTCGTCCTGCAGGCTCGGCTTGCGACCGAAGTTCACCAGGTCCGCTTCGGCCTCCATGCGCTCGACACGGTTGCGGAACTTCTCGAAGCGCACGAATGCGTCGCTCGTCTCCGTGCGCCGTATGCCTTCCTGCGCGGTTCGCTTCTTGCGGGCGTGTAGGTGGCGCTGCACGAGCACTCTCTGCTTCTCGCGCACCTCGGCGAGCTTCTCTTCCAATTGCATTATATCGCTTTGGTACTGGTCGACCAGCCCGTCATGCTCGTCGAGTTCGCGCTCCAGGGCGTCGGCACGCTCCTGGTAGCGCCGCTTCTCGACCAGGGCCTCTCGGGCCAGGTCGTCGCGACCCTTCTGCACGGCGAGCTGAGCGTTCGCGCGCCAGCGCTCCACCCGGTCGCGAGCCGATGCCAGCTCGCGCTCCACGCCCTTGCGCTGGGCCATCACCCCGGCGCAGGATGCTTTCACCTCGACCAGCGTATCCTCCATCTCCTGGATCATCAGCTTGATCAACTTCTCCGGGTCCTCAGCCTTGTCGAGCATGGCGTTGATGTTGGAGCTGATGATGTCCCGCAGCCTGGTGAAGATCCCCATCGTCCCGCCTCCTTCGAGTGAGTTCTGCGTTGGTTTCCGCCGCACTATGAAGGCAAGGAACGTGCCATCGGACGAGCGGAGCGTGTAAGCTTATATTACAACAACCTTTACGTCAACACGCCGCCGCTCCTCTGCCGTTGACGAGGATGGTAAAATACGCCATACTATAGGGACAAGAGCCGAGTAGAGGAGTATATCGCCATGCGGGGAGAGACCGTCGGGGCGGAGGTCGGGGCAGCCCGGGTGCCGGAGGCGCTCGGCCAGTCGGACGCGTTTCTCGCCTTCCAGCAGCAGGTCTCCCGCGTAGCCGGGGTCGACCGGTCGGTCCTGATCGTGGGCGAACGGGGCACCGGCAAGGAACTGGCCGCCCGCCGCATCCACTACCTCTCCGAACGCTGGGAGCGTCCCCTGGTCACGCTCAACTGTGCCGCCCTTGCCCCCGGCCTCATCGAGAGCGAACTGTTCGGCTACGAGGCGGGCGCGTTCACCGGGGCACGCGGACGCCGAGAAGGGCGGTTCGAGTCGGCCGACGGCGGCACGCTATTCCTCGATGAGATTGCCAACATCCCGCTCGAAGTCCAGGAGAAGATACTTCGCACCGTCGAATACGGCGTCTTCGAGCGCGTGGGGAGCGTCGAGCCGGTCGTCGTCGACGTGCGCATCGTCGGCGCTACGAACGCCGATCTGGCCGGCCTCTGCGAACGCGGCGAGTTCAAGCGCGACCTGCTGGACCGTCTATCGTTCGAGGTGCTCTTCGTCCCGCCGCTCCGCGCCAGAGAGGGCGACGTGATGCTGCTGGCGAACCACTTCGCCGGGCATATGGCGCTGGAGATGGGGCGCACGGAAATGCCCGCCTTCAGCGCAGAGGCGGCCCGGGCCCTGCGGCGGTATCGGTGGCCGGGCAACGTGCGCGAACTGAAAAACGTGGTCGAGCGCGCCGTCTACCGCGCCGAGTCGAACACCATCGGGCGGATCGACTTCGACCCCTTCGACTCGCCGTACGCGCCGCTCGCCCCGGAAACCGAAACAGAGGCGAGCCATGGGCCGGCTGAGCCCGAACGGCCGCCCGCGCCTGTTCTGCCACAGAAGCCCTTCTACGAGGCCGTGAAGGACCTGGAGGTCCGCCTGCTGCGCCGTGGCCTGCAGCAGGCGAAGTACAACCAGAAAGACGCCGCCGAGTGCCTCGGCCTCACCTATCACCAGTTCCGCGGGCTCTACCGCAAATACCAGGACGAACTGTAGGGCGGCGCCTACCACGCCACCTGGTAGAAGTAGGCCCTCTGATGCCCCGGCAGGTGCAGCACCAGCCGTCCCTGGTCGACCCCCGCCTCGATCCGTCGCCGTCGCCGGCCGGCATGGTCGAGCACCCAGACCTCCGCGTCGGCCGCGTCGCGCACTCTCAGCCGCAGCGTTCCGGTGACGGGTTGCGAGCGGACGGGCTCCTCGCCGAGCTCGAGTATCGCGACCCGTTGCTCCTGCGGCAGGCGTATCTGGTGGGCGTGCGGGGCCGGCTTGCCCTCGGCCGCCGGCGGGCGTCCGTAGACGGTGCCGGTGTTGCGCGAGCGCCCGAGCGCGGTGACCAGCAGGTTGCGGCTCTCCGCGATGGGCGTTTTGTCCGCGAGGCTGGTCACCAGGATGACGCAATAGCGCACATCCGTCTGAAAGACGGCGTCGCGCGTCTCCAGCCTCAGGTCGCCGACGTAGCCGCAGACGCCCTGCGTGCGCGGCGAGTCGATGACGCAGAGGCCCTTGCCCCAGTCCCAGGTGAACTCGTCGTTCGCGCTGCGGACCACTTTCGCGGCCGGATCGAGCTTCTGCTCGATGATCTCGTCCCGGCACAGGTGGGGCGTCGGCTCCTCGACGAACTCATTTGACACTTTGCCGACGACGGGCGTCAGGTAGCCGAACTGGTCAGGCTCGGGCTCCATCTCAGGAGGGCCGACCATGAAGGCAGAGGGAATGTAGCGCGTCTCGATGGCGCCGGCGGTGTAGAGGTCGTCGGGCGAGACACGGCGAATGAACACGGGCTCGGTCTTCCCTATGTCGCCGCGGTGCCAGATGCGCGAGAGCGTGGGGTATTGCAGGGCTACGGACGGGTTGTCCGCCACGTTGAAGAACCGATTCTCCAGGTGGCTGGTGCCCTGGAACCAGTTGCTCGGGGTGAGGGTGAACTGCAGCAGGCCGCACCAGCCTTGCAGGCAGCCTACCGAGATCATGGAGAAGCTGGCCTCCTGCACGTGCTCGTTCCAGGAGCCGATGTTCCACTCGGTCATCACGTAGGGAACGCCGCTTACCTGCCGCGGCGCCAGGTTGCCGACCAGGCCTCCGCCCGCTGCCTTGAGCATGCTCTTGTTATGGATCACAGCGCTCTCAGTCGTCCAGCCGCCCTGGGGGTGGTCCCAGTAGTCGTGCTGGTCGGTGTAGTCCATGCGGCTGTCGCATTCGAGCACCAGCCGCGTGGTGTAGCTGTGGCCGCGCCAGTTGGAGCCGCAGATGGCCTGCTTGCAGCCTATTTCGCGCAAGTAGCGGTAGGATCGCTCGTAGAACTCGCTCTGCATCTTGTGCAGAAAGCGCATCTGGTCGCTCTTGCGCTCTGCTCCGCGCGCGACCTCGGGCTTCGTGTAGTCCCACCAGCCGCCCATCGACAGCAGCTCGACGTTGGCCTGCTCCAGGCTCTCTTGCTGCTCCAGTGCGCAGTAGCCGTCCTGGTCGGTCCATGCCCGCCGCAGCGACTGCGTGGAGCCGTGCCGCTCGCGCAGGAAGTCGGCGTACTGCCTCAGCATCTTGGCCCAGTACTGGGGGGCGTCGTCCTTGACCCAGTGCAGGGCCCAGAAGGCGGAGTCCTCGTTCTTGAGTTCGAACGCCATGATGGTGGGGTCGTCGCAGTAGCGCAGGCCGGTGTAGGGGTTCTCGTGGTGGTAGAACTCGCGCCATATCTGCCGCGCGGCGGCCTCGATGTTCTCGTCGAAGAAGATGATCACATGGCTGGTCGTCTCGATCTCGTCGCCGTTCGGGTCGGTCACCTTCATCTTCGTCCAGTAGATGGGGGTGAGGATCAGGTAGACGCCGCCTTTCTTGCACTCATTGATGAAGTAATCGAGCTTGTCCCAGCGTTCCTCGTCCGGGATGCCGAAACCGTGTCCGCGCACGAAGTTCAGCCCCAGGCGGCGCATCCACTGCACGTGCCATTCGGCGTAATCGTGCTCGGGGAAGACGTTGGCCTGCCCGCCCAGGAAACGCACCGGCTTGCCGTCCTCGAAGACGAACTTGCCTTTGGGCGTCGGCTTCAGGAAGCCGTGCTTGCCGCTGGGGGCGTCGACGAAGCGGCTCGCGTCGAACACGCTCTCAACGGTCATGTCGGACGAATCGGGGCTGAAGGTGATCCAGTCCGAAGTGTCCGGGTTGGTGAACTCGCCGGCAGAACCGGCGATGCTACGGCTCCATACGTCCAGGTCACCCGCGCCGGAGCCCCGCGGGCTGTTCTTCGACTGCTCGCCATCTTTGGCCATCGCACTGCCTCTCTGCACGAAGACATCTGACGGCGCCCATCATAGGTCTGCTGCTGAGGCTGCACAAGGCCAACTGCCGATCAGAGAAGAGGGGCCGGGAGGTTGTGGCCTCCCGGCCCCTTCTGTACATCTATGTCAGGCGGTGCACCTTACCAGTGCCGCGGGCCCTGGTGTGGGGACTGCATCGGCCGTCCCTGCTGCCACATGCGGCCCCGGCCCTCCTGCCTGCCGCGCCCGCCTTCGCGCTCGCGCATACGTTCCTGCATGCGCTGCATCATGCGGGCACGCTGTTTGGCGTGGTTGAAGTATGCGGTCAGGTCCTTCTGAATCGCCTTAGCCACTTCGGGATCGGTGGAGGTGATGCTGACGCTGATGCCGCCTGCAACCTGGTCCACCTCGATGTCCACCGAGTCCTGGGCCAGCAGTTCCATGGCCTCGCGCGCGTGCTGCATGGCTGGCGTCCGGTCGTCCTGTTCGTTCCCCCCGCGCTGGCGAACTCGCTCAGCCAGTTGGGGCAGAGCTTGCTGCAGGCGCCGGACGATCTGGGGATTCTCGGAGCTGAAGGTCACCGATACGCCGTCATCGGTGCTTCGCGCGCCGAGCACGATCTGGCCACTGATCAGCAGGGGCATCACTCCCTGCATCATCTGCGGGGCGGGTGCGCCGCGTTCGGCGGCATGCTCCGCCATGACGTTCAGCCCATCAACGGCGCGCCTGACGCGGTTCTGGATGCGTTCGCGGGTTGCGGGGTCCCGAACGACGACATTCACCCGCACCCCGTCGTCGGTATCGGTCACCTCCACCTCATCCGCTTCCGCCATCAGCCATCCGAGTCCGGCGCCGGGGTCGGCGCCCTGCCGGGGGCCCGTTCCGGGATGCTGCATGCCGGGCCCCATGCCGCCGGGCCTCATCGGCATATCGCGCCGCTGAGCGAGCGCGAGTCCGCCCGTCACGGCCAGGGCCAGTGCGGCGATCGCCATCGTGACCGTCCATTTCGCTTTCATCGGTCTTTCCTCCTTGTTGGTGTGTTCTCTTATTCGCTACCAGAGCATCCACGGGGCACGCTGCTGCGGTGCGCCCCTTCCTTGCCGCTGCGCCGGGCCGGACTGCGGCCTGCCCGCGCCGTGGGGCCGGTGCTGGCGCTGACGGGGCGAGGGTTGTCCGGCGAGGCCGGATCGGCGGCGCGCCCGCTGCAACGCACGCCAGCGGACCTGCTGCCATAGCCGCCCGCCAGGGCCGCGCTGCAAACGACCGAACCTTGCCGCGCCGAGGCCCCTGCGCTGAGCCTGCGCACGCCACCGGGCGGCGAAGTCGGGGATTCGCCCTCGGTCACGCGACTGTCGCCGTGCTGCGGCGGGGTGTCGGACGGCCGGTCCCCACCGGTGCGGCTGCTGCGGGGCCGCCCATCGGCCGGCGTGTCGCTGAGCGTGGCCGCGCGGCAAGGCACGTCCCTGGCGCTGAGCCATGGCCCGACGCGCCGCCTGCGGAGCCCTGCGCCACTGCATACCACGCGGCGCCTGGGGCTCGGGCCCGGACGCGCGGCGCGCTCCGGGCGGCGGAGCCGCGGCCAGCCCCCCAACGGCGAGGGCCGCACCGATCATACCTGTAAGGATTACTCTTGCATTCATCCTCCTACCTCCTCAGTTGAGTTCAAGGCTGGCGTGGCACACCATGCACGCTGTGCCCGTCGCGGGGCGCCTCCGGCGCGGGCATTCGGCGACGCATGTGCTGTCCGCGGCCCGGCCGGGGTGCCATGTGCGCCCGGCCGCGCCGCTCGGAGTACTCGCGAACCATCTGCATCAACCTGCGGTGTTGCTCGGGTGTTAGAACCGTCCGCAACTCGCGCATGTGGTCCACCACCATGCGCTGCAGGCGTTCCTGCGCCTCGTCGACCCTCTGGCGCGCCCGGTGAATGGCCTCACCGTTCTGGGGTTGGTTTTCCAGCAGGTTGAACAATTCTTCACGCCTGTGGGCCAGCTCTTCTCGGGCCTCCGTCAGCTCTTCGCGCAGTCGCTCACGCTGGCGCTGCAGGTTTGCGCGCTGGGGCTGGGTGAGACGCAGCTCGTTCAGCAGCGCCGGCGTCAACGTGGTCGGTTCGGGTTCGGCCTGGAAGGGCAGGGTGCGGCTGTACGCCCAGATGCCCACGAAGGCGATGTTGAACGCGAGCGAGAAGACGAGTGCCAGTGCCAGTATCTTGTTCATTATCCCTCGCTCCCACCGTTGGTCTGCTCCAGCACGGCCATATAGGCGTCGGCCAGCGAACCAGGCGGAGCCGCCGACAGCGTCTCCAGCTCGTAGGCCAGATCATCGCTCCGGCCATAGGCAGAACCCGTAGAAGCCGTCGTCCGGGCCATGCTGGTGCCGAGCCAGAGGCCAGCGACGGCCAGCAATGCGGCCGCTGCGCGAACGAGGACGGGCTCCGCGCGCTGGAACCAGGTGAGGCGCACGGAGCGCTGCTGCTCGGCGGGGCGGCGCCTCTGCGCCAGGCGACGCACGCGCCGGGCGAAGTCTGCCGGCGGCGCCGTCCCTTCCAGTTGCGCCAGCGGCCCTGCCAGAGCGCGCAACCCGGCCAACTGCCGCCGACACAAGGGGCAGTCTGCCAGGTGCTGCTCCACTGCTTGACGCTCTGGAGGGGGCAGCTCGTCGTCCAGGTAGGCGCTCAGTTTTCGGCTGGTGGTCTCGCAGTTCACTTCATCTCCTCCACACATTTGAACGAACGCGGGCGGCGAATCCTTCGCTGCTTATTTCGCACGGATGATGTTTCACTCCTTGGCGGGCGTTACTCCAGGTCGCCGAGGCGCTCCCGCAAGGCGTTACGGCCTCTGGAGAGCAGCGCGTCGACGGCGCTCGTGGTGCAGCCCATCACCTCGGCGATCTGCTCATAGCTCAGGTCCTCGAAGTACTTCAGCACCACGGCCATGCGCTGTCTGGGGGGCAGTTCGTCCACCGCCCGGCGCACGTGTGTCGCCCTTTCTCCGCGCATCATGCGGGCCGGCGGGCCGGGTTCTTCGGCGGGCTGGGGGGGCCTGCCTTCGAGTCTGCCGGGAGCGCTCCTGCGGTAGGTATCAATGCATAGGCGCCATACGACCGTGTAAAGGTAGGTGCTGAACTTCGCGGTCGGCTCGTAGCGGGCAGCGGCCTCAAGTATCTTCAGGAAGGCATCCTGGGCGATGTCCTCCGAGAGCAGGCGGTCGCCGAGGAAACGATATGCGGTGTTCAGGGCGGACTGCTGGTACCGACGCACCAGTTCCTCGAAGGCGTCCATATCGCCCTCGCCCGCGCGCTGCATCAGCTCCTCATCCGTCATGCGGCGGGTTCCCCACACTTAGAGCCGAGAGCCCGGGCCAGCCTGAGCGCATAGCCGACCAGGTGCGCCCCGTGGCGCACGAGCGCGCGCTCCCCTGGGGGCGACTCGACATAGACCAGTAGCCATTCGCAGGTCAGCTCGACGATCGGGCGCGGCCCCCGCATCTGGTAGTCCCGCAGGGACGCACGGACGCGAGGCGTCAGGAGCTGACGCATGCGTCCCGCCTCTGCGCCGGCCAGCCGGTACTGCGCGGCGAAGTCGGGATCGTCATCGAACTCCAGAGGATAGAGGCCAGGGACCCCCACGGGCCCACCGAACCAATCCAGGCGGCATATGCGCGCGCCCGGCAGGTCCGTGCGGCCCGGCAGGTGGGCCGCACATACCAGGTAGAGCGCGCCGGAGAAGGTGCCCTCCCGGTCGCGCTCCTGGCCGGTCAACTCGTAGTCGAACACGATCAACCCCGGCGGCTGCGCCCCGTCGGAGATGAGGTTAGTCACTTCGCGCCGGTGCCCCCGAGACAGCAGTGCACACACGGGCAGCGCCTGCAGGGCGCGGGGGCCCGGGGTGCCGTAGTATCGCATGCCCAGTTGCCGGGCGAGTCGGCGCATGCGCTCCGAGCGCTGTCTGCCCAGGCGACGCGGGGTCTTCAGCAGAAGCAGCACCAGCAGCGACGCGCTGAGCATCAACGCGGGGGCAAGCACCAGTACCCAAAGCAGTTCTCTGTCCATCGGCATCAGAATATCCCGACAGCGCTCGGCCTTCAACGCGGCGCAGAGCCCAGGCAACCGACGTCCCTGACATGCAACAGCCGGAAGGGCCGCCGCGACTGTGTCGGGCCGGGCCTTGACGCGGGGGGGCTACTCCGCCAGGATACGCGCCGTCTTGAACGGAAAGGCAACCCGGCATGACGAAGAAGGCGCGCAAGGTAGTGCTGATCGGGGCCGGCAGCGCCGTGTTCACGCGGGGGCTGGTGGCGGACCTGATCCTGGACGGAGGCGAGTGGGAGCTTGCCCTGGTGGACATCGACCCCGCCGCCCTGGACGTGGCCTACGGGCTGGCGGCACGCATGGTCGCAGCGCGACAGGCATCCGTGGCATTGAGTCGTACGGTGGAGCGTCGGCAGGCGCTGCCCGGCGCCGATTACGTCGTCACCACTATCGCCGTGGGCGGGCGGCGTGCGTGGGAAAGGGACGTGTTCATCCCCCGGCAGCACGGCATCTATCAGCCTGTGGGCGACACCATCATGCCGGGGGGCATATCACGGGCCCTGCGCCAGATACCGGCCATGGTCGCCATTGCACGGGATGCCCTCGAACTGGCGCCCGGCGCCCGCATGTTCAACTACGCCAATCCGATGGCCGCCATCTGCCGCGCTGTCACCCGGGCCACCCAGGTTGAGCTGGTGGGCCTGTGCCACGGCGTGCGAGGCGGCGAACGGGAGGTGGCTCGGATCCTGGGAGTTGAGGAAGACCGTTGCTCCTTTACCGCCGTGGGGATGAACCACCTCTGCTTCTTCACGCAGATGAAGGCGGACGGAGAAGATGCACGGCCGATGCTGCGGCAGGCCATCGAGCGCGACGGGCTGCCGCGCGGCAATGCACTGCGCCGCGCCCTGTTCGAAGAGACCGGCTGCTGGTCGGTGTTGAACGACCGACACCTGGCGGAGTTCTTCCCCCAGTTCCATCGCGACGGCTTACACCCCGAGGGCAAGCTCGGGGTTGATCTGTTCTCCTTCGAGTCCACGATAGAGGGCGGGGACAGGGGCTATGCCGCAATGGCGGCCCAGGCCCGGGGCGAGGCGGCGCTCGACGAGACCGTCTTCGACAGACAGCTCGGCGAACACGAACAACTCGTCTCCATCCTGCGCTCTCTGGAAGGAAGCGGCGCCGGCCGATACTCGGTGGTCGTGCCGAACGGCGGGCAGGTCGAAAACCTGCCGCGACAGGCATCGGTGGAGTGCCCCGCACAGGTCAGCCGGCAGGGCATTCAGCCGGAGCCGGTGGGCGAGGTGCCCGCCTTCGTACAGGCAGCCGTCGGCAAGGCGCTGCTGACGACGGAGCTTGCCGTGGATGCTGCGCTCGAGATGGACAGGGCGAAGTTCCTGCAGGCCCTCATTGCGGACGGCTCGTGCGCCTCCGTAACACAGACCCGGGCACTCGCCGACGAGCTGTGGCGTGCAAATGCTGACTACCTCGGGGCCCGACAGCGATGGGACGACTGAGCCGCCGGCTCTTCCTCAAAGCATCGTCGGCGGTCGGATTTGGGGCCGTCGTCGGCGCGCAACCTTTTGACTCGATGAGACGCAGAACAATGAGCAATGCAGACTACCTGACCGCCAGGGGAAGCGCCTGGCGGCTTGCGCTGGCAGACCTGAAGGGCGACGAAAGGAAAGAGCTCGTCTACGGCACGTATGAAGGCGTAGTGCGGTGCATGGATCCTGAAACGGAAGCGCACCGGTGGGAGGTGCAGCTCGGCTCTTTCCCCTTCGACGTACGGGCGGCCGATCTGGACGGGGACGGTCGCGACGAGGTGATCGTTGCCACGGCGGCCGGGCAGGTGATTGCCATCGGCCCGGCAGGCGACGTGCTGTGGACGTTCGACTCCCCCCTGCCGCTCTACAACGCAGTGGCCGGGCGGTTCAGCGACGCATTGGAGCCCGGCATCGCCGCTGGCGGCGTAGGGCGGGAACTCTACCTGCTGGACGCTCAGGGGCATTGCGTGGCTACGCACACGGCGCGGAACCTGCCCGTGCGCCTCGCCCCGGCCGACCTCGATGGTGACGGATATGAGGAGATCGTGCATCTGGACGGGCGCAAGAGCCTGGCGGCGCTCAAGGTCACGGGCGGAAGCCCGGAGCTGCTCTGGCATGTCACCCCGAGCGTGCCAGCGCGGATGCGAAGCTGGCATAACCCGGCGCTGCTGTTCGACGCGGTGGGTATGTGCACGGGGGACGTGAACGGCGATGGCCGGCCCGAGATCGTGCTGGGCAGCTCCTGCCATGTCGACCATCGCCTGCTGGCGCTCAACGCCGACGGCCAGGAGATGTGGCTGACCGATGCCGTGCGGTGGGAGTTTCGCGGCGAGGTCTACACGGAGTTCTATAGCTGGGCCATGCCCCAGGTGATCGACCATCTGCGGGACTCACCTTCGCCGCACGTGCTGGTCGTTGACGGTGGCATGGTGCGCCTGTTCACCGGCGAAGGGCAACTGGTGGACGAGGCGACGGGCCGGGTGGGGTTCAGCCACTTCTGCCTCGACGGCGAGACGCTGTACCTGGGCAGCTCGCCGAACGGCGACGATACCATCTACCGCGTGGATATGGCAGGCGACTGGGTGCAACAGGTCGAATCGCTGGGGCGGCATGGCCGTGCGCTGCGCATGGGACGAAGCCTCAAGAGCCTGCGACAGCAGGTGCTCGACTATGAGGGCACGCCTACGGGGGACGAGTGTTACGTGGTGCGCGACCTGAGAGTGCGCCCGAACGAGAGGTCGGCCCGACGCTACCACGAGTATCGTGAATGGCACCGAGAGCGCTTCCCCTACGAGAACCTGCGCTACATCGCCGGCTCCGGCGTGGTGGAGGAGACGCCCGTGCTCGATGAGAACGGAGAACTATGGTCCGAATGGCAGTGGAACCAGGCCAATGTGCGGGGGGCGATGACGAAGGATGAGTGTGTGGGCCTTGCCCGCTGGGCGGAGGAAAGCCAGGTGCCGCTCTTCGTGAGCATGGGCCATGGCTGCACGCCTCTGCTGCACCTGGACACCGCGGAGGAGATGCTCCAGGCGGCGCCCGAGTACCTGGAGGGCTTCTTCACCTCGGAGGATTCAGGGCATGAGACGGCTCCGCGCTACCTGCGCCACTACTTCTCTCGCCTGCTCGATCTGTGCGCCCGCCATGGCAAGCGCGCCAGCACCCGGAACAAGGCCGCCTGGTGGATGAGCGTGCCCGCCATGGCGGACGCATTCGACGCCCTGTTCGGCGACGAACGGGGCCATGCCCTGCTGCCTGCCACGGAGGATTCGAACTCGCGCACCTCCGAGATCAACGCCCTTGCGCGCTTCGGCCTGCGCCAGGCGGGGCTGGTGCCGGACTTCACGGTCACCCTGCTCGGCGACTTGTTCTGCTTCAACCGCTACTGGCAGTGGGAGTATCCGAAGCACGGCCACCCCTACCTGCGGCTGCTGGTTGCCCACACGCTGCTGGGCGGCAGTTCCTACGAGTTCCGCTTCAAGCACCTGCGAAGCACTAAGGATGGCTTTGCCTTCAGCGACATGGGGCGCGAGTCCACCGAGATATTCCTGCACATGCTCGGCAAGGGGCTTGTCTTCACTCCCGGGCCGCACCAGATGCCGGGCATGTCCTCGGTCGGCATCGCCGTCCACGAGCCCGACCCGCGCTGGCTGGCCGATGCCCATAACCTGCATCGTCCGCAGCAGTGGCAGGACGAGCCGGCCCTGCATGATGCCGTCATCCCCCACAATGCCGCCCTCTGGGGCATGACGCAGACGCCCCCCCATGCCCTGCAGGCGGTGCTGCTGGGCAAGAAGCGACAGATCGGCCAGCTATTTGCCACGCCCTACGGCCCGTTCGCCATCGTCCCGGCCCGGGCGGATCTGGACTCCGTGATCGGCGTTCGGGAATGGTGGCACACCGACGGCATCGACATCTGGCGCGAGGGGGGGCCGAAGATGCGCGGCATGCAGGCGGGCGAGGCGTTGCGCGACTCCTTCGCTTCCGCAGCAAAGGGGCTTCCCTTCCGGCCCACTGGCGACGATGTCTTCTTCCATACCGTGCGGCTCGCGGACGGCCGCTTCCGTATATACGCCATGGATCCGGGCTGGCTCGACCCCCGGCCGCGCCGCGTGGAGGTGCATGTGCAGACACGGGGTGTCTCCAGCTTCCGCGATGCCCTGAGCGGTGAGGAATTGCCCCAGCAGGACGGACGGTTCGCATTGAACGTGCCTGCCGGCAGCCTGCGCATCGTCGACGAGGCGCCGGACTCGTGAGAACGCCCCGAATGCCCTTGTCGGAGGATTGCGGGCATGGGAACGATGACCCCCCGAGAGCGCGTGCTGGCCGTGCTGCGCGGTGAACGGCCTGACAAGGTGCCATTCACCATCTACGAGTGCATGATCCCCCAGTGCAGCGTGGAGCGTCGGCTGCGCAACCAGGGGCTATGCATCGTGAATCGCAGCCAACAGGGCTACCGCAGCCACACGCCCCACTGCACGCAGCAGACCTGCCGCTACCGGGAGAACGGCCGCCCGCGCGTGCGCACAATAACCCGCACCCCCGTGGGCGAGGTGACCACTGTGGCCGAGCCCGCCGGGTTCACCCAGTGGACCCTCGAGCGGGAGTTCAAGGGCCCCGAGGACTACAAAGTCCTGCGGTTCATCGTCGAGGACAAGGTTTACGAGCCTGCCTACGGTGACTGCCGCAGCGCGGGGGAATGGATGGGGGAGGATGTGATCCTGCGCGGGGCTGTCGGCTCGAATCCGCTGCATCGCATCATGGGCTGGATGGGCCACCAGACCTTCGCGGTCGAATGGCATGAGCGCCGCGACGAGGTGCTGGCGCTTGAAGCGGCCATGCGGCGCCGCAAGCAGGAAATCTACAGGATCGTCGCCGCCTCCCCCCTCGTCTGCGCGAACTACGGTGGCAACGAAGTGCCCGAAGTCATGGGTCGCGAACGTTTTGCGCAGTTCGTTCTGCCGCTGCTCCAGCAGTGCGCCGAGGATTTCCATGAGAACGGCAAGCTGCTCGGCAGCCACCTGGATGGCAACAATCGTCTTTGGGCCGACCTGGTGGCGGAATCCGGCCTGGACTACGTGGAGGCATTCACCCCCGCGCCCGATACGGACATGACGCTTGCCGAGGCGCTGAACGCCTGGCCGGACAAGGCGTTGTGGGTAAACTTTCCCTCATCTCTTCACCTGGCAAGCCCCGAACGCATCCGCCAGGCAACCCGCCAGTTCGTCGAACTCGGCATGGAGACCAACCGCGTCATCATCGGCATCACGGAGGACATGCCGCCTGATCGCTGGCAGCAGAACCTGCTGGCCATCAGCCGGGGCATCAATGAGGCGAGTTAGCGTGCGCGCTGGCCACGACAGGCGCCCCCGGCTACGATGGAGCCATGCGCAGACCCTTTACATCCCTCTACGTACACGTGCCGTTCTGTGCGGCCAGGTGCGGCTACTGCGCGTTCTACTCCGTGGCACAACCTTCGGCGCACCTGCGCGCAACCTACCTGGAACGACTCGGTGAAGAGCTTGAGTCGGCTTCGCACGAATGCGCTACACTCCAGTCCATCTATGTCGGCGGCGGCACACCCTCGTTCCTCACCGAGCAGGAACTGGGCAGGCTGCTGTCGACCGTGCGTGAGGGGGTGACGCTCGGGCCGGGTGCCGAGTTCTCGCTGGAATGCAACCCCGAGTCGCTTACGGAGGCGAAGGCGGGCATCCTGGCCGAGTACGGCGTCAACCGTGCGCCCCTCGGCGTGCAAAGCTTCGAGCCCCGCCTGCGCGCCGTGCTGCGTCGGCGGGGCAGTCCGGCTGACGTCGAGCCAGCCGTCGACGCGCTACGAAGGCACGGCATAGTGAACGTCGGCCTTGACCTTATCTATGTCGTTGCCGGCCAGAGCATGGCCGACTGGCAGGCCGACCTGCGCCGGGCCCTGAAGCTCGAGCCGGAGCACGTGAGCACCTACGAGCTGACCGTGGAGGAGGGAACAGAGCTCGCCCGCACGGGAGCGAAGCCCGTGCAGGAGGAGCAGGCCGTGGCGATGTGGCACCTCGCCGCGGAGGTCCTCGCCGCGGGCGGCATCCGACGCTATGAAGTCTCGAACCTGGCGCGAGCCCGACGGGCGTGCCGACACCACATGCGCTTCTGGCACGGGCGGACTTACCTTGGCATCGGCCCCGCTGCCGTCTCGTTCAATGGCGAGACGCACAGCACGAACCCGTCTGACCTGCCCGCGTGGCTCGGCGGAGAGCCGCCCACGGAGGAGCGCCTATGCCCTCGGCTGCTCGCGGCGGAGATGCTGGGGCTGGGTCTGCGCACGGTTCGTGGCTGGCAGCGGGAGGAGTTCCAACACGTGACAGGCAAGGACTATCAAGAGGGTTGGGGCGAGACGCTCGGTGAGCTGACGGCGGGCGGCCTGCTGAAGCTGAGCGCCGAGGCGGTGTGCCCGACAGCGCGCGGCCTGCTGCTGGCTGACTACGTTGCCGCCAGGCTGGTGGATTCCGCAAAGGGGTGAGACCACCGGTGCCGGGATCACTCAGCCTCGCGGGGTCTGTCCGCGGCGAGCACTACCTCGCGCAGCGCCTCAGATGTACGCGCGCGCAGCCAGCGCGGGTCGAAGTCTGCCTCCTGGGTAATCTCGCTCACGGCCACCAGCACCTGCAGGTAAAAGTCGTGTTCGGCGGGGCAAGTGGCAACGGCGAACACGGCGTGCACGGGTGCTTCGCCCTCGTGAAAACTGACAACGCCCCGAACCCGTGCCAGCACCATATGGAAGCCCTCCACCTCCTGCGTGATGATGTGGGGGACTGCCAGCCCGGGCCTCACGACGGTGGATGAAAGCTCCTCTCTGTCACGTAGTTTCGCGTACAGGACCTCGCTGCTCATAGCCGAGCCCGGCGCCAGGTTATCCGCCAGGGCGTGGAACAGCTCGCTGCGGGACGCCGGGGCCGCAAGGTCGAGCACAGGGCAGTCCTCGATGATGCGGTCGAAGCGGTCCTTGTCCCTCTGGTCGCGTTCGCGCACGATGGCCGAGAGCTCGGCCTCCAGGTCATGGTCCTGGAAGTCGACGGCGGCGAGCCGTTCGGCCAGGCGCACCAGCGCGGACTCGCGCATAACGCGCACACGAGCATACAGCGCATACCAGAGTATGGCAGCGCCCAGTATTACACCGGCGATCGCCAGGGGAAGGCTGCCCAACTCGACCAACATGAACCCGTAGCAGACGATGCCGGCGATCTGGACCCAGGGATACAGCGGCGAGCGCCACGTCGGTCGATAGGTAGGTATGCGGCTTTCGCGCATGATGATGACCGAGAGACACTCGAATATGAGCAGCAGTATCAGCATCGCCGAAGCCGCTTTCACGAACAGCACCAGCGGCAGCAGAACGATCGAAACAGCCATGAAAGACGCCGTGAAAAGGATGGCATTGACCGGAGTCTTGCGCTCGCCCACACGCCCCATGGCTTCCGGCACAAGATCGTCATCGCTCATGGCCATCAGAGCCCGGGATGCGGTGAGTATGCCCGCGTTGCCGGTGGTCATGTAGGCGCAGAGGGCGGCCAGGCCCATTACGACCGCGCCGCCCAGACCGGCGAAGATCTGCGCCGCCTGCGACAGCGGGGCGATGCTCCACTGCTCTGCCGCCGCAGGCAGCACGCCGACGGTCACCACGCAGACGACCACGTAAAGAACGCTGACGATGCCATACGCGAGGAACATGCCGCGCACGAGGTTGCGAGACGGATCTCGCACTTCCTCCGCCAGGTTCGCGATCTGCGTGACGCCGCCGAAAGATATGAAGACCATGGCCACGCCGACAAGCACGGCGTCCATCCCGTGCGGGAACAGCTCGCCGAATGCTGCACGGTCGGTCTCCACGCCGCCCCACACTGCGTAGCCAGCTACGGCAAGCAAAAGCGCCGCCACCAAGACGCCCTGAAGCCGGCCCGCATGCCGGGTTCCGAACATGTTGACCAGGGCGAAAATCAGACAGAAGAGGATGGCCACGCCGCGGATCTCCCATTCGGTAAGGGCAGCCTGCACCGGCAGCAGATAGGCGACGAACGCGCCAATTCCGATCAGCGCGAAGGCGCCCTTGAACGCGAGCGAAGCCCAGTTGGCAACCCCACCGATCATGCCGACGGTCGGTCCCATGCTGCGATCAACGTGGTAGTAGGTGCCCCCCGCCTTCGGCATGGCGGTCATCAACTCCGCCTTGCTCAGCAGGCTCGGCAGCAGGGCGACGGCAGCAATGAGATAAGAGAGAAATAGCGCCGGCCCGACGAGAGGGTACACAATGGCGGGAAGCACAAACAGCCCCGAGCTGATCATCGCTCCGGCGGCCATCGCAAATACGCCGGCCGTTCCAAGTTCTCGTTTCAGCGCCATGTGACCTCCCCTATGTGTGCATCTGCTCTCGATATTCTATTGACCGACACGCAGTTGTGCACCTGCCGGCCCCGGGGCGATCCCCAAGGCTTTGCGCCGGGGGGTGCGAGGCGGTTACACTCGCCGTCCAGAGGTTCTGTGCGGAGGCGATGCGCATGCACTGGGTGGCACTGATAGCGGTGGCTGCGGCTGCGGGTTGGGCGGTCCGGACCTACAACCGGCTCGTGCGCAACCGTAACCTGGTGCGCGAGGCGTGGAGCGGTGTGGACGTGCAGCTCAAGCGCCGCTACGATCTGGTGCCGGCTCTGGTCGATGCCGTCAGCAAGTACAGCGACCATGAGCGCAAACTGTTCCAGGATGTCGCCGCGCGCCGGGCGGAGGCGGCCCGGGCGGCCACCACGCAGCAGCAACAACGCGCGGAGAACCAGCTATCGGGCCGCCTGCGCTCACTGTTCGCCGTCGCCGAGAACTACCCCGAACTACGCGCTGCGGAGAGCTACCTGAAGCTCCAGCAGGAACTGGCCGACGTCGAAGACCAGATCCAGCTCGCCCGCCGCTACTATAACGGAACAGTCCGCCGGCTCAATGATGCGGTGCAGTCCTTTCCGGCGATGCTCGTGGCGCGGGCGCTGGGCTTTGCGCCGGCTGATTTCTTCGAGATCGAGCGCGCCACGCAGCGAAGCGCCCCGCGCATCGGAGAGCAACCTTCGAATTCACCGGTCAGCCCATGAAGCCGCAGAAGCCATCCGCCCTGCTGGTGATTCTATCGGTGCTCCTCGCCCCTGCCATCGGCTGCGCCGCCCTGCCCACGACAGGCGAGCGCGTGCTCGAACAGCACGTCCGAGTGCATGTCGCCCATGACGGGGCGCTGAGCGTAACGCAGACGATACGGGTGCGGAGCACCGGCGAGCGGATGCGCTACGGCCTCGCCATGGTGCTGGCGGATGAGATGCCCGACAGCGCGGGCAATGTACACCCGGTAACCTACACCGTAGAGGGCGCAACGCGCGACGGTGAGGCCATTGCCTATACGACCGAAAGCGCTGAAGGCGGCACTCTGCTGCTGCTGGGAGACCGGCGGGAGGCGCTGGTGCCCGGTGAGCACGTGTATGAGATCCGTTACAGGACCGGTCCCCACGTGTTCACCGTGGGCGGATACCGAGAACTGCCCTTCAACCCCAGCAGCCCCGGCGGGGTGTTCCCCATCGATTCGGCGTCGGCCACCTTTCTGCTGCCGGATGCAATGCCCCGGCAGCAACTGGAGGTCTACGCCTACACCGGGCCTGCGCACGCCCTTCAGCGCGATGCAAGGGTTCGGGTAGAGCCGGGCCCGCGCGTGAGCGTGTCAACGCGCAGAAGTCTGGGGTTAAACGAGGGGTTGATTGTGGTGATCAGATGGCCCGCCGTTCCCCCGGGGATAAGCCAGTGAGGAATCCCATGAGCAAAAGTCGCTTCGTGTTGTGCGCCCTTGGCGTGGCGGCCTTGTTCTTCGCCTTCGTGCCCGATGCCCGGGCTGCGTCCTCGGGCACGGAACGCATCACCGACTACCACACCGAAGTCACCGTGCGCGAGGACGCGACGGTTCGGGTAACGGAGACGATCCGCGTCGTCGCCACCGGAGAAAGGATCAAGCGTGGCATCTATCGCACCTTCCCCACCCGCTACCGGGACGCCTACGGACGCCGTTACAACGTGACGTTCGAGGTGAAAGAGGTAACCCGCGACGGGCACCCCGAGCCGTGGCACCTGCGCCGCAGGTCCAACGGTGTGGCCGTCTACGTGGGGGACGAAAACGTGTTCCTCCAACGAGGGGACTACACCTATCGGATCACCTACGAGACGGATTGGCAGGTCGGTTTCTTCGACGATCACGACGAGTTGTACTGGAACGCGACGGGCAACGACTGGGACTTCGTCATCGAGCGCGCCACTGCGACCGTCAACGCCCCCACGGCGATATCGAGAGCCGATGCTTACAGCGGCCGCTACGGCGAGCGCGGTCGCGCCTGCACGGCAAGCATCGACGAGGACGGCGCGGCGCACTTCGCCACGACGGCGCCGCTGCAACCCGGCAAGGGGCTGACCATCGTCGCAGGCTGGCCGAAGGGGTTCGTGCGCGAGCCGACGCCCGCCGAACGATTTGGGCATCTTGCGTCGTCCGATCGGGGCGCGTTCGTCGGCCTGCTCGGCCTGCTCGCCGTGGTCGCCTACTACCTGGCCGTGTGGGCCAGGGTCGGGCGTGACCCCGCCCGGGGCACCATCATACCCCTGTACGAACCACCGGAGGACTTGAGCCCGGGCGCCGCGCGCTTTGTTCGCAAGATGGGCTTCGACCATCGCGCCTTCACCGCCGCCGTCATCAACATGGCCGTGAAAGGATACCTGAGCATACAGGACGAGCAGGGCCAGTACACGCTACGCCGCACACCGGATGCCGACCCGACTGTCCTCGCCCCCGAGGAGAAGAGAATCGCCGACAGGCTGTTCAGCGAGATTCGCAACACGATCGTTCTCGAGAATACGAATCACAGCCGCATTCGGCGTGCACTGGAGGCCGTTGAGCGATCTCTGCGCGCTACATACGAGAAACGCTACTTCATGACGAACCGCCGTCACTTCATCCCGGGCGTCGTGCTCTCCGGCGTCGCTGTTCTGCTCGCGGGCATTGCCTACGCCCGCCCTGAGATGGTTTTCATCGGCGTATGGCTCACCTTCTGGACGGCAGGGGTGGGCATACTGCTGGCGCAGGCGCTCGCGCTCTGGCGCGGCGCGCTGTTCGGCGGACGCTTCAGCCTCAGCAGCACGGCAGGGGCGCTCGGCGTCTCGCTCTTCGTCCTGCCGTTTGTTGCGGGGGAGCTGCTCGGCTTGGGCTTCCTGGTGCATGCCACGTCGCCGGCCTTCCTCGCAGTGGTTGTCGGCCTAGGCCTGGTCAACTTGTTCTTCTATCACCTGCTGAAAGCGCCGACCCGCCTCGGGCGCGACCTGCTGGATCGCCTCGACGGCTTCCGAATGTTCCTTCAGACCTCGGAAGAGGACCGCTTCCAGCTTCTGCATCCGCCGCGACGCACTCCGGAGCTGTTCGAGCGCTACCTGCCCTACGCCCTCGCCCTCGGGGTGGAGAATCAGTGGGCGGAGCAGTTCAGCGATGTCCTGAGCCGGGCCGGCAGCGGGCCAGAGCAGGGCTACACTCCGAGCTGGTATGTGAGCGGGACGGCGTGGCGGGGGTTCCATTCGCGTTCCTTCACGGGCGCCGTGGGGGCGGCCATGACGGGCGCCATCGCCTCGTCATCCGTCGCCCCGAGCTCCAGTTCCGGGTTCGGGGGGGGCGGCTCCA
>CAYQXJ010000021.1:0-37166 GCA_964421565.1 uncultured candidatus Brocadiaceae bacterium | reverse complement strand
GCTTCGGGTTGGTGTTGACGAGACCCTCGTAGTGGATGACCTCCAGCGGCCGCGGCTCGGCGTTCAGCAGCGGCCGGGCCTGCTTGCGGACGCCGGCCGCGAGCGCGGCGGCCTCCTCGTCCTCCCGGACCACCCGGCGCAGTTCACGGCATTGCGCGGGCTCCAGGGGGAGCACAGACGGGATATGGAACTCGCCCACCTCAGCCTGCAAGGGGCCGACGAGCAGACAGGCCAGGGCGAAAAAGCTCCCACAAACGATGGAGACTCGGCCGTTCATAGGGCAAAGCTCTCGTGTGTTGGCGGATGGCGGGACGGGGCACGGTAACAGGGCCGTTCCCAAGCTCGGGACGGCTCTTCAGGCTCAGTATAGCAGCCGGTGGCGTCTGCCGCGAGGAGAGGGCCGTGAGCGCAGAGAGACGAGCTGCTGCCCATCCAGGATGTACTTCCATTCCTTGAATTTCCGCAGGGTATCTTCGTCATGTGGGAACTCGAACCCGCCCAGCTTGCGGTGAGTGTGAAGGTACGAGTCGGTTTCCCAGTAGAGAAGACTGCCGATGGGATAGAACCGGAACATGCTATCCCAGAGCTTCAGAATGCTCGACGGATCCCATACGAACTCACGCTGGAAGGTGGGGATAAGATACTTGTCCTCGCGCAGGAGCTTCACAAGCTCCTCGATCTTCATGTCTTCGGTGCCAATATCCCGGCTCAGGTTTGACATGCCTATCTGCCCTGTGCGAATTGGTTTGCTTTACGAGTCCTGCCCCGCCAGGAACCGCTGGCGGAGGACGTCGAGCTTATGCAGCTCACCACTCTCCGGATGGCGGAAGCGCCAGAAGACCCACCCGTTGGTCTGGGGGTAAGGTCGACCTTCGGGCGCACCGATGACGCTCTTCCTGGCCATGCCGCCGGCGGTTGAAGGGGAATCGTAAGCTTCGCCGTCGTAGAGAACGGTTCCGTCCTGCTGAACCACGGCCTCCAAGTCAACGCCCTTGTAGTCCTTCTCCAGCACGAGCGGTGGGTCGATGATGCCTGCCTCGATCAGATCACGCAGTTCCACGCGAGAGGCGGCCCGTTTGCCCTTGCTGCGCAGTGCCCCTTGCCCTGCACCGGGCTGCTCAAGAGGCATGGTCAACACGGGGAAATCGATCCGGACGTCGGCGCGCTTGAGCGAGTCGCGAATCTCCGCTGGCTTGAGTTCCTGCGTTCGCTTCCGGATGAGCCGGACGAGGCTGCCTTCCTGCTCCTCGAAAATGTCATGGAGTGCAGTCTTGACCTGACGGTCCACGAAGTGCGCACGCCACAGCACATCCAGCTCCTCCTCCTGCATCTTCTCCTTGCTGAGCAGGAGAAGAGTATCGACCAGCTCGCGCTCCTCCTCGGGCTCGGAGATACTGACAGACCGGAACAGCTTTTTCTCCACGTCTACGGGCGCGTGCGCATTGTAGAGGCGGTACTCGTCGCCATTCGTCAGCACGCACCACTTAATGCCGACGACGGTGGCGTAGCTGAGCGTCTGGGACAACCACTTCCGATCGCTCAGGTCCCTCCCGAGCGCCTTGGCCTCCACGAAAAGGCACGGGGACCGGACAATGAACAGGGCGTAGTCAACGGGGTTGTCCTGCGAATCCTTGCGGTACTCGCGCGTCACCTCGTCCAGGTCCTGAAGGTCCCAGCCCAGTGCCGTCAACAGCGGCTCGATCAGAGCCGCCTTGGTGTCCTGCTCCCCGATCCGTTCTCCTCGCTCGTGGACAGTCTGGATCCGATTCCGGACCCGCTCGACCACGTCCGCCACCTTGCTCGAAGTGCTCCCGGCCATCTCGCCACCTCGTAGCTGACAGATCCCTGTCGACACAGACTGCACCTTGTCTTGCCGCCGGCGCGCTGTATCATATGTTGGCGCTGAGCGGCCCGCAAGTGTTGAGTCTGTGGCACACGGCGGGCGTGCCGCCGATCACCTCTGTTGTTCAATGGGGCCGTTGTGGAGGCAGGACGCGCCGCCGCAGTCTCCGGCAAGGCAGGAGCGTATCGGTGTAGGTTCCGTCCGCACGGGTGCCCGTGCGGAACAACACCTACACAAACCCACGCTTTGGGCTTGGCGGCCAGCCGCGTAGGACCGTAATGAAAGGCTGGAGCGCCACAGAGCCCCGGCGGTGGCAGAAAAGATACTATCCAATGTTGTTGATGGGTGTTCGGGCGCAGCCTTCGGGGCTTTCATCTATGCGGCCTCCTGCACTTCCACGCCGTCGGCGAAGCGCGCGCCGCGGATGACCTGGGCGATCAGCTCGCAGCCGTTGAGCCTCCGCCAGCTCTTCTCGGCCTCCCGCGCGAGCTTGAAGACCATCGCCAGGGTGGCCGCGCGCGACCCACAGCCCTTCGTCTGCCGGCTGCGGTGGCGGATCGTGGCAAAGGTGCTCTCGATCGGGTTGGTCGTGCGGATGTGACGCCAGTGCTCGGCCGGGAAGTCGTAGAAGCTGAAGAGCACGTCCTCGTCCTTCCGCAGGCACTCGCACGCCTTCGGGTACTTCGCCCCGTAGAGGGTCAGAAACTCCTCATAGGCCTCCAGCGCCTGCGACCGCGTCGGCGACATGTACATCTCCTGGATGAGGTGTTTGGCCGAGGGCTGCACCTTCTTAGGCATCCTGTCCAGCACGTTGGCTGTCTTGTGCACCCAGCAGCGCTGTTGCCTGGTGCGGGGAAACTCCTGTTCCATCGCCGCCCACAGGCCCAATGCCCCGTCAGCCACGCACAGTGCGGGGGCCTCGGTCACCCCCCGGCGCTTCAGGCCCCGCAGCACCTCCCGCCAGGACAGCTTGCTCTCCCTCTCTCCGTCGCATATGGCCACCAGCTCCTTGGTGCCGTCCTGGAGCGTCCCTACGATCACCAGCAGGCACGGGCGCTCATCGGTGAGGCGCACCTTGAAGTAGATGCCGTCGGCCCACCAGTAGACGTAGCGCTTGGCTGAAAGGTCCCGGGCCGCCCACTGCTCATGCTCACCTTGCCAGACCTTCTTCAGGCGGCTGACCGTGCCGGCCGAGAGCCCGGCCGCATCCGGCCCCAGAATGGCACTCAGGGCCTCGGGGAAGTCGTTGGTCGAGATGCCCTTCAGATACAGCAGCGGGATCAGCGCCTCCAGGGCCGGCGTGCGGCGCATATACGGAGGCAGGATGCTGCTGGTGAACCGCTCCCCCTCCCTGCGGTCGTGCACGCGCGGCTTCGAGACCGGGACATCGCCCAGGCTCGACTGGATGGTGCGCTCTGCCTGACGGCCGTTTCTGACCACCAGGCAGCAGCCCGTCTCGGGATCGCGAACGCCGATGTGCCGCTCGACGTAGTCGGCCACCTCCGCCTCGATGGCTGCCTGGAGCATCCGCCTGGCCCCTTCTGCGAGGATCTCGTCCAGGGCCGACCTGGACTCCTCCTCGATTCGCTTTTCCTGTGCGACGCCGCTATCCTTGTGCATGAGCGGATCCTTCCGTGCCCTCCGCCAGAGGGCTGCTTCAGGGAAACAGATTTGCGAATCCCCGAAGGATACGCTCACCTTCCTCCATCAACAACTTTCGAGAGTATCTCCCACTATGAGAACCCGTTTCTCTAACCCCTGGCGTTGTTCACGCAGGATAATCCTCGCGCTGACCTTCCCCATCACAACCCCGAACCCGCCGCTTTCCGCCTCGGCGTGAAAAGCACTTTCCTATTCCCTTGCTATGATTAAGCTACCCTTCCCTCGATTAGAGGGCCGTTCCCGTGCGGGCGTTCTCGTTGGCGTGCTTCAACTGTTGCTGGTCTCAGTGGTTTGGCTGCCGTCTCCAGTTCTGGCGTACGAGGCCCACCAGGAGGCGGGCGATGGTTCGTCCGCCGAGGGAGCTCCGGGCGCGGATGACCCTTCGCTGCGGGCCGGGGCGGCGGCGAATTGAGTATCCCGCCGAACCCATCGGAGCTGAACCAGCGGTTGGTCCTGGTGCGGGGCACTTAGTGAAGCCCCAGAACTGGGGATGACTCAGGTGGTGCCCTCCTTGCACGGAGCGTGTGCCGAGCGCTATCATGCCATCTTCCACAGAGCAAGGGGCTTCTTCACGAGGAGGAGCGGTGCGTTGAGGGCGGCGGCTGTTATCTGGGCATTGGCGTTCGCAGCCCTGCTCGGCTGCGCAGGCCTTGCCGAGAGGGATAAGGCCGATCAGGGAGAGTGGACGGAAACGCCCCAGGCTATGCGGGCCCGTGGCAAGTCCCTGGTGGCGCTCGGCCAGGCCGGTCCCGCGGGCCAAGAGCCCGCCGAGACTGCCGATCTGAAGGCGCGCGAACGACTCGCCGTGGCCATCGACGATTATACACATGCGGCCCTTCAAGAGTTCCTGGACACGCAAATGCAACCCGCTGCTGGTTCGGCCGCAGCCGAGCATTTCACGAACATGGTGGCAGGGGAAGTGACGTCCTCCATACTGCGTCGCTCGCCGGCGCCCGTCAGTTGGCGCGGCGCCTCCGGGATGGTGAGCGTTCTCTATCGGCTGCCCATCTCCATGGTCAATGACCAGATCGTAGAGAGCGCCGGACAGTGCCTGGATACCACGAATCCGTTTGACCGTGCCCCCGCCCAGGTAGCCTCCCGTTTGCGGGGCTTTTTGGATTCACGCTTCAGGGAACAGATGAATATTGCCGCTCGGCAGAGCCCCCCGTCCCCCGTAGCGCCACAACCCGGCCGCACGCCGTCGTGGCTCACTGCCGGTCGCCTTGCTGACTACCCGACGCAGCAATACCTGTCCGCCATTGGTTTCGGCTCCGACCCCCTGCAGGCACAGGAAAGCGTCCGCCGCGAGCTGGCCGCCGTTGCGCAAGCGCGGCTGCGCGGCGTGCTGGCGGGATTGGAAGGCGCAGAGGCAACCGTTTTGCACGCCAACGTGGCAGCCCTCGCCGATGAAGAATTGCGCTTCTCGACGCAGGACCTCGTCGGCGTGCGCATCGTCGAGACGTGGCATGACGCCGTGACGGACATTCACTACGCCCTCGGCGTGCTGGAGCGCTCCGGCGCAGCGCTCGTATACGGACGTCTGATCCGCGACGCATTCGGGCGCGCGCAAGAGGGCCTGGCGTCCGTTCAAAGCAACCGGGAGTCCGGCAACTACCTCTCCGCGCTCGCGGATGCTCTCAGGGCTCTCGAGCACGCCCGCGAGGCCGTCGGGCTGCAATTGAAGGGACTCGCCGTCGCGGCCGGACCCGCAGCCGAGGAGATCAGAGGGCTGCTGACCAAGCCTGTCGCTGCCGCGGCGCAAGATGCCCTGAACGAAGCGCTCTCCGAGATCAAAGTCCTCGCAGCCGGGGGTGACGGTCAGTGGCTGGCGGCCGGTGGATCGTTACCGGAGCCCCTGCTGGTGCGTGTCGTGGCGGGCCCAGAGCGGGTTGCGGTCCCTGGAGCACCGGTGCGCCTTGACGCTCCCGGGCACCAGGGCCCTGTGGCCAGCGCAGTTACCGATGAGGCCGGTATCGCTCGCTGCTCACCCATGGAGCTGCGATCGGGGACCGCCACCGCAGGGAAGCTGATGGCGCAGCTCGACATCGCTCGCCTGACGGGAAGTCCTCCGCCGCAGGGGCTCCCCTACCCCAGCGCGCAGTTCCAGTACGTCGTCCGCTCGCGCGCAAACACGCGGATCGCGGTTTACATACATGAAGGCGACGCCCGCGCAGGGACCGAGCTGCTGACACAGAAGGCGCGACGGGCTCTGGAGGCGGAAGGCTTTACGCTCGTCGACCAACAACAGGTGATGCAGCACGTCCGAGCCGCTGATGACGCACAGGAGCCGGCACTGAGCAGGCTCTTAGATGAGCAGTCACTGCGCTCAGCGCTCCCGCGGCAGTCCGCCCTCTTGCTGGCCGTGGCTAAGATCAAAACGGAAATCGCGGATGAGGTGACCGTTGAGGGCGGAACGCTATACATCGCGCGCTGCACCTACAGCCTCCGCATCGCCGACGCCGACCTGCCCGCCACCCGAGCCACACTGGCGGAACTGTCGGGCGCAGGCCAGGGCGCGTACGTGGACGACCCGATCGAGGCGGCGCGGCGCGCTCGGGAAGCGACCCCCGAAGAGATGATCGGCCGAATGGTGCAGCAGATCCGCGCTCGTCTTCCCGCTACGGGGCCGCCGCGGTAGCCCGAAGCCGCGCACCCCGCCGAACCGGCACCCTTGCCGGCAGAAGCACACTTACTGCGCCATCTGCTCCAGCGCAACCATGCTCTCGAGCATACTGGCGCGGATACGCAGGTCGGCATAGTCACCCAGCACTCCGATTGGCCCCCCGTAGACACTCTCCATAATGGTCTGCAGCGTTGCGGCATCCGGCGGCTCGGGAGCCTGGGGCGAGTTCGGGCGCGGCGAGACAGAGGATTGGCTCGGCCAGCATTCCCTTCGCGGCGCCAAGATCCCTCCGACATTGCATGCCATTCCCCTGGGCCCGATGGGACCTCTGCCGTTGTTGTCTATGGCGCTGGACGGCGGGGAATGGGCTGTGCTTTCGCTGGAAGCTTTACCCGACCGCGCCGTGCCTGCAGTTGCCGGGTCAATCCGCAAGGCGTTCTCATGACAAGACTTACGGTAAGTACACGTCGGCGTGGGAAGGACGCCGTTCTCTGTGGCCGCGTGCTGAGCGCCCACTCGGAGTCGGTGGGGGCCCAGCGTGTGTCACGTCACTCCGATCCGATGCTGCCGAATGCCTCCTCCCGTTGACAGTTTAGCCCACCGTGCCTACCATAGTCGGGTGCCTGTCCGCCGCTTGCACATCGCCCGTGCGCCAGCACGCGTGCATTGCCGGCATACGTCCGGCGCGTCCCAGCCGAGGAGCATCCATGTTCGCGAAGGTCGCCATCGTCGGACCGGGCCTAATCGGCGGTTCCATGGGCCTGGCGATGAGGCGACGCGCCCTGGCGGAGCGCGTGGTCGGCATAGGTCGGCGGCAGGAATCGATCGACCGGGCGCTGCACGCCGAAGCGATCGACGAGGGCACGCTGGAGCCGGCGGTCGGCGTGAGGGACGCCGAGTTGGTGGTGCTCGCCACACCCATCGGCGCGCTCGCGAAGATAGCCAGTCAGATCGCCGAGCATCTGGCCCCCGGTGCAGTGATCAGCGACGTCGCCAGTGCCAAAGCGGGAGTTATACGCACGATCACCGAGAACCTCGGACATCGTCCGGACGTGTCCTACATTCCGTCCCACCCTATGGCCGGCAGCGAACAGAGCGGCCCGCTCGCGGCACGGGAGGATTTGTTCGACGGTTCGGTCTGCATACTGACGCCCCTGGCCAACAGCAAACCATCAGCAGAGAACGCTGTCAGACACCTATGGCAGGCCCTCGGGGCGCGCGTGGTCAGCATGTCGCCGCAGGCGCACGACCGCCTGGTCGCGCGGATAAGTCACATGCCGCATCTTGTTGCTGCATCGGTGCTTACGTGCCTACAGGAAGGTGAGCTTGGGTACTGCGGCGGCGGCCTGCGCGATACCACCCGCATCGCCGCCGGCAGCCCCGACATGTGGGTCGACATTTGCCGCGAGAATCGCAAGGAAGTGCTCGACGCCCTCGAGAGCCTGGTCAAGGAGCTGAACAGAATGTGTGCCGCGCTCAGGGAGGATCGGCCCGAGCGCCTACGCCAACTGCTCCAGGACGCCCGGGAGAAGCGCCGAAGCATGCCGGACAGCCGATGACCGCCTCCAGCGGAGCGCCCGATGCAATACCGTATCGAAGTCATCCACAAGCCATACGCCAAGGATCCAGAAGGACTTAGCGCACTTGCTGACATCCGGGATCTCGGCATAGATAGCGTGCAAAATGTCCGCGCAGTCAATGTCTTCCTGCTCGACGGCGGGCTCGACGAACAGCAGGTTCGCAGGCTCACAGAGCGGCTCTTTGTCGACCCAATAGTCCAGACCTGGCGCCTCTGCGGACCTGACCAGCCCACCTGGGATTGGGCCGAAGGGGAAGGCGTGCACTCTATAGAGGTCAAGCGCAAGCCCGGCGTGATGGACCCCGTCGAGCAGAGCGCCATGAAGGCTGCTGGCGACCTGGGCCTTGCCGACGGTCTGGAGGCCATTCGCACGGCGGAGAAGTACCTCATCCGCGGCGAGCTTAGCCGGGAACAGCTCGAACGCATTGCCTGGAAAGCACTTGCGAACGACACCATCGAGGAAGTCCACCTCGACCAGCCCGAGGTCGAATACCCCCTGCACGAACTGCAGTACGAGTTCGAACTGAAGCACATCCCCCTGCGTGACGCCGATGACGAAGAACTCATGCACATCAGCCGCGAGGGCGTGCTCTCGCTGAATCTCGCCGAGATGAGGACTGCCCGTAGGCACTTCGAGAAACTCGGCCGTGAGCCGACCGATCTCGAACTGGAAATCCTCGCCCAAACCTGGAGCGAGCATTGCGTCCACAAGACGCTCAAGGGCCATATCACTTACAGCGGCCCCGTGCCGCCTGGGTGGGACAACTACCTTGACGACGAGGGACGCCTTGTTCTGGACAACATGCTCAAGCAGACCGTCGCCCGGGCCACCCACGAACTCGACATGGAATGGTGCGTCAGCGTCTTCGAGGACGACGCGGGCGTTATCGTCTTCGACAAGGATCACGATGTCTGCTTCAAGGTCGAGACCCACAACCACCCGAGCGCCATCGAACCCTACGGTGGCGCCAACACGGGTATCGGTGGCGTCATCCGGGACCCGCTCGGCACCGGCTCGGGCGCGAAGCCTATCGCCAACACCGATGTCTTCTGCTTCGGCCCGCCGGATATGCCGGAGCAAGAGGTGCCCCCCGGCGCGCTCCACCCTTTGCGTGTGCTAAAAGGCGTCGTGGCCGGAGTGCGCGACTATGGCAACCGCATGGGCATCCCCACGGTCAACGGTGCCGTTTATTTCGGCAAACGGTACACGGGCAACCCCCTTGTTTACTGCGGCAACATCGGCCTGATGGGCAAGGACTCCCGGAAGAAGCGCCCGAACCCCGGTGACCGCATCGTCGTCGTCGGCGGACGAACCGGCCGGGACGGCATCCACGGGGCCACTTTCTCCTCGCTGGAACTGACCAGCGACAGCGAGCAGGTCTCCAGCAGCGCCGTGCAAATCGGCAATGCCATTACCGAGAAGAAAGTAGTCGACACCCTCTTGCAGGCGCGCGACCGAGGGCTGATCAACGCCATCGCAGACTGTGGCGCAGGAGGGCTGAGCAGCGCCATCGGCGAGATGGGCGAGCTGACCGGCGCGCGGGCCGAGATACGCGACGTGCCCCTCAAGTACCAGGGCCTTAGCTACACGGAGATATGGATTTCCGAGGCCCAGGAGCGCATGGTCCTGGCCGTAGACCCCGAGAATCTGGATGAGCTGATGCAGGTCTTCGCCGCCGAAGACGTCGAGGCAACAGTCATCGGCCGCTTCACGGACGACTCCAAGCTGACCGTCACTTACGCCGGCAACGTCGTAGCGGAACTCGACATGGGTTTCCTGCATGGCGGGTTGCCTGGCTTCCATGGCGTTGCCTCGTGGCAGCCGGAAGACCGGCCCGACCCGCTGCTTCCGGCAAGTCTCGAAGACGCCGCACCGGGAAACTTCGAGGCGGCCAGGCATGCATTAGCCGGCCCGGACGACTGGCAAGCTGCGCTGCGACGCATACTCGCCGCCCCTAACGTGCGTTCCAAGGAATGGATCGTCCGTCAATACGACCACGAGGTCCAGGGGCAAACTGTGCTCAAGCCGCTCGTTGGCAAGCGGAATGATGGCCCCGGCGACGCCGCCGTTCTGGCGCCCGTCCTCGGTTCCCAAAGGGGCATAGTCGTCGCCTGCGGGATGAACCCGCGGCAGGGCGACATAGACACCTACCACAGCGCAGCTTCTGCCATCGACGAAGCCCTGCGCAACATCGTCGCCGTCGGTGGGTCCATCGACCGAACGGCAATCCTCGACAACTTCTGCTGGGGTAACACGAGCAGACCCGAGCAGCTCGGAACGCTGGTGCGTGCTGCCCTGGCCTGCTACGACTACGCCACCGGATTTGGCGTGCCCTTCATCAGCGGCAAGGACAGCCTGAACAATGAGTTCAACACGGGCACGGAGGTCATCAGCGTCCCTCCGACGCTTCTCATCAGCGCCATCTCGATCGTACACGACGTGCGTCGATGCGTAACCATGGACTTGAAGGCGCCCGGCAACGCGCTCTACCTCCTCGGCACCACCTATCCCGAGTTTGGTGGCTCCCACTACCTGAAGCTTTTCGACCTTATCGGCATGACCGTCCCTGAGGTCCGCGTCGCGGCGGCCCGCGAGCTGATGCGCAAACTCCACAGCGCCATCGAAGCTGGCCTGGTGCGTGCCTGCCACGACCTGTCCGAGGGTGGCCTCGCAGTCAGCGCTGCCGAGATGGCGTTTGCCGGAGAAGTCGGCCTGACGCTGGACCTTCAATCCGTTCAATACGAAGGTCCTGAGAAGTTCCGGCGCGACAGCTTGCTGCTTTTTGCTGAATCAAACAGCCGATTCCTCTGCGAGGTCGAACCCGCCGATGCTGAGCAGTTTGAGCACTGCATGCACGGCGCGGCCCTGGCCAAGGTCGGCGAGACAATCGACGGGGAACGGTTCGTGGCCAGTGGCATCGACGCGTCCACCCTCATCGACGCCGCCCTCTCCGAACTGAAAGCCGCCTGGCAAACGCCACTGTTGCCTCACCGTGAGGGTCAGCTCGGCGAGCCCGCGGCCTGAGGCGACCTGAGAGAAGCACGACGCCGGTTCAGCGCAGTCGAGCTCCAAACGCCCGCCCTGGGGCTCTGTGACCCCTGCGGCACGACCCTTGACGTGTGTTACATGGCCCATTACTATCCCTGCCGCCGTTTTTCGTCTCCCCTGCCCGTCCATGCCCAAGTGCCGGAGCTCGACGTGTGTGCGTCCGATCACCATCTACGTGAGCTTGTGACTGACGAGCCGCGTGACGCCGAACTACTGGCCGACATGTGGAACCGCTCCGAAGCCGGCTGGCCGGGCGGCTTCGGCGGTGGCGTCCCGTACACCGCCGAACGCGCCCAGCGCGAGTTCATGAGCTGGGACTGCTACGCTCAATGGGTGGTTGAGTATGACGATGAACTCGTCGGCTACCTAAGCCTGCTGGCCGACCCCGAGCGACCCGAACATGCGTACGTTGCCCTTCTGAATGCGCGGCCCGACCACCACGGGCGGGGCGTCGGCAGAATGCTGCTGCGACGGGCGGTTGACGCTGCCATCGAAGGGGGCTTCCAGATGGTCCAGCTCAACACCTGGGCCGGGAACCTGAAAGCCGTGCCGCTTTACAAGAAGACGGGTTTCTTCTGGTCGCCCGAGACAAACGTGACCATGCAGAACTTCGTCCCGACGATCCTGCGCGTCCCGCTCCTGAGCGACTTCTTCGAAGACCGCGACTGGTACACCATCCAGAAGCGCGACCTCTCCGTCCGTGAAGACGTTGAATGGTGGCGCGGCATTCGGGTGTATCGCTACCGGTTCGCCGCCGGGGGGCGGGAAGTAGAAGCGATCATCGACCGGCAGGCACAGATGCTCACAGCAGTGCACACGGATAACCTATCCATCGAATGCTGGACAGGCGGGGAGGATCTGAGTGCAATCCAGGAACACGCTCTCAGCTACCGTTTCGTGAACCGTTCTGAACGTTCGCTCTCCCTCGGACTGAATGCGCACGGCGAAGGTGACGCCAGGGTCTGCATTGACGAGTCATTCAAGCTGACGGGCGAGAGCAACATCAAGCTGCCCTTTCGCCTGCCGGCCGACATGGAACGGAAGCGCCCCGGCCAGCCGCCCCACCGCGTGCTGTCAACAGTTACCGTCGACGGCGTGCCTATCCGCCTCGGCTCCGCCGTCCGCATGCGCCAGCCGGTGGAGATCGAGTACAGCGGCCAGGGAGTCGCCGTGGGCAAGTCGACCGAAATCCACGTACGCCTCCGCAACCGGCTGCCGCTTCGCGCGGTCGGCAAGCTGCACCTGGAGCACGGAGACGAAGTCGACCTGGAGTGTCCCCGACCAGCATTCGACATTGCTGCCGAAAGCTGGGCAGGCATCCACCTGAGGCTGCAGGCGGGGAAAGCCGGCGCCCACGCGCTCAGAATGCAGGTCGAACTGACAGGGGAGACGGCCTCGGCCCTGCAACAGGGCGAGACGCCGTGCCCCCCGCTGCGAGGCCGTGAGAAGGAAGTTTGGGTCCGGGCCTATGCCCCCGGGCGCACCGTCGTAAGTCGTGACGAATGGCAGCGGCGGGCCACTGTCGAGTCACATCGGCAACTTGTGGTCTTCAACTTCGTAGGCGGTGGTTTGAGCGTGCGCGACAAAGCCTGTAGCGGGGACCTGCTTCACGTTCAGATGGCTGACGTGGGACCGCCATTCGGTGGGTTCAGCCCACTGCCTGAGCTGCACGATCCCGAGTTACGGCGCACGGCAGCCGGAGTGGAAGTAGTCACCCGCCAGGAGTTTCGCAGGTGGCCCGGCCTTTGGCTTGAGCGTCGGGTCTTGATAGCTGACGGACTGCTGGCTATCCGTCAGCGCGTGGAGAACTCGTCCGAGGGCCTCTACGCGATCAAAGTAAAGCATTGGTCCCGGGGCCATCTTAATCGCGGCAAGCTCACTGTACCGTTGCGCAGCGGCCTATACCAGCGACCGGGCTGCACAGGCGAGAACTGGCCCGCAGGTGACGAACTGCACGGGCGTTGCGGCGACTACGCCGAGAACTGGGTCGCTGCCGAAGACGAGGGCAAACTCGTGGGAATGGTCTGGACTGAACTCGCCGAAGTGCAACCGCGCCGCGGGGGTGGTGGCGAAGTGACGTGGGGACCGTTACATGTTCCAGCGAACTCTGGCATCGACCTTCCGCCCCTCTACTATGTGTTCTCCGGCGCTGACTGGAAGGCGGCACGCTCATTCTGGAACACCTTCGTCAATGCCAACGCCCTACTCCTACCTGAAGAGACGAGCCCGCTGCCCGATGAAATACTGACGGGCGGCCCCGAACACATACCCGCCATCTTGCGCGGGAAAGAGGGCCGATTGGTCATCGTGCTACGGTCCGTGCGGCAGCGCCCACAGTCGGGGCTGTTGCGAGTGAAACTACCCCGGGGAATCGAGCCCGCCGGCGGCGGCCGGCCGCATGCCTTCGATGTCCCCGCAGTTTCGGCCTCCCATGCGTTCCGCGAAGAGCTGCCCGTGCGCGTCTCCTGTGAGCCCCCATTCGCCACACTCGGCGAGGTCGAGTTCAGCAGCGCACGACGGAACCTTAGCTTTCCCCTGCCAGTCATCGCAGCCGAGGCAGGTGCTGCAGCCCCGACCGTTGAGGATGAAGAGGGGTTGATTCGTGTGAGCGCTGGCAACCTTGCATTCGCGGTGAGCGCGGAGCACGGGGGTTCGCTGACATCACTATTATGGGAAGGTTGCGAACTGCTCAGCAGTTCGTACCCCAGCCCTCGCCCTTACCAGCGCATGAATCCCTGGTACGGCGGCATGCATGCCGCAGCGGGCAACACGTGGGATCGGCGCCAGCACCATGTGCAGAGATCCGTGCGGACCGTAACAAGGACAGGAGAGCAAGGCCTAACATGGGTCGGTGCCTGCGTGCATAGCACCACCACACACAGGGACCTGAGGTGGCTGCGCTACGAGACTGAATTCCTCGCCTCTGCCGGTCTGAACCTGCTTGCTGTGCGATTCACGATCGGGAGGTCAGTGGCCGCTCCGATGGGCACGGCCGCATCGTTCGAGGCCTGGGCAGACGAAGATGCGGTGCGCGCCTTCGTCCTTAGAGACGATCTGTTCCAAGAGTACCGACCCGATCAAGGCTCTGAATACAGTGTTCCCGCCGAAGGCTGCGTGGCATTCGAGTATGCGTCCGGTCGCATGCTCAGTGTGATCTGTGATCCGCATCACGGCCACTGGATGAGCCTGAACACCCATGATGACGGTCGGATGAGCGCCTCCGGCGGCTCCTGGCTGAACCTGACCCCGCCCGTTGAGAGAGTGACTTCGCTCGCCTGGCTGGCTCCCTGCCGTTCACTGGACGAAGCGCGCGCCTATCGCTATGCGGCACGGCTGGCAGCGCTGCCGTGAGCCGGGCACACGATCGCGAACGTGCTTGCATCGGACGGCATCCACCCCTATAGTTGCGCCCTGGACTGATCGGTCAGTCCTCTGCCCATGGCATTGCGGCCCAGGGCTCTGAGAGTGTGTGCATGGATCTGAACCGACACCAGAAGGTGATGCTCCTGCAGTTCTGCGCGTACGGTTTCCTGAAGAACCTTCAGTTCTTCGGCCCTTTCCTGCTGCTGTTCTTCACCGTTAGCAAGGGCCTCTCCTATACCCAGTTCGGCCTGCTGGTGGCGATTCGGGAGGTCACGGTCTACCTGCTGGAGATCCCCACCGGGATCGTTGCGGACGTCACTGGCCGGCGCCGTGCGATGGTGTTCGCCTTCGCCTCTTACTTGGTGGCCTTCGCCCTCTTCTCCGCGACGGCAAGCTTCTGGGTCTTCGCGCTGGCGATGGTGATGTTCGGCGCCGGCGAGGCGTTTCGGTCGGGAACGCACAAGTCCATGATCATGCAGCACCTCGACCTGGAAGGCCTGCGCGACCTGCGAGTCCATTACTACGGCACCACGCGGGCTGCCAGCAGGCTCGGCAGCGCCCTTGCAGTACTGCTTGCCGGCGTGCTCGTCTTTGCCATGGACAGTTACGAGACCATATTCATCGCGTCGATGGTTCCTTACGTGTTCGGCTTGCTGCTGATGCTGACCTATCCTGCCGAGCTTGATGGCGAGACCGAGTGCGGCCTCCCCGTGCGCGCAGCCTTGCGGCACACAGTCAGCACATTCCGTAACATATTCAAGACAAGCGAACTGACGAAGCTGCTTCTGAACGCCAGCGCCATGTATTCGTTCTTCAAGGTCGCCAAGGACTACCTGCAAGCGATCCTCAAAACCGCCGCAACGGGTATAGCGGCTGGTCTGCCGTTTCTTGCCTTTGCGCAAACGGACACGCAGCGTGCGGCGCTCTTGATCAGCGCCGTCTACTTCGTCATCCACTTGAACGAGTTCTACTCAAGCAGGAAGGCGGGGCACGTAACCGACCGTGTCGGGGACCTGGGGCGAGCACTCAACACGCTCTTCTGGGTCTTCGCGGGGGCCTTCGCGCTGACCGGCACCTTCCTGCTGCTCAGCGAGATGGCGCTCGGCTGGGTCGGCACAGCCGCTGGGACGGCCCTGGCCATACTCATGCTCTTCTTCTTCTACACGCTGGTCAACCTGCGCACGCCGATCGTAGTGGGGTTCTTGTCCGATCGGACCGATGCGCAACAACGCGCCACCGTACTCTCAGTGGACTCACAGTTGCGGGCGATCATGGCCGCCATCATAGCACCAGCCTTTGGGTTGATCGCCGACGGCTTCGGCGTCCCTTACGCATTCCTCATCGGGGGTGCGGTGCTCGTCTTATTGGGCCTCCTACTGCGCCTGAGCGAGCACCAAAGCATCCCATCAGCCGGCCCATCCCCAGGGGCATGACCCGCCCGCCGACGCAGTGCGTCAAGGCGCAACTTCCACGGTAGCGGCAAAGAGCCTCAGCTCCTCGCCCTCCAGGGCACGGATACGCAGAACGTCGGCACGCAGGCCCTCGGGCAGGTCGAACCCCGCCACGTGTGCCAACCCGTACATGTGCCCCGGCTTCAGGGCGTATTGCGTTCTGTTCGGGTCGACGTACGCCATACCGCCCCCGGCCCATATGTGCTCGCCAAGCGGCGCCCACCAGTCGCACAGGTGCGTGATGTTCAGCAACTCCTCGGTGAAGACGCATTCCCCCCTACGAACCAGCTCCACTACGGCCGCCGGGTGGGGCTGGTCCGAAGTCTTGTGGGCCGCAATGATCAGATGCAGGTCGGCCACCTGCTTCGGCGAGAACGCCACCTCCACTTCTGGGCGCTCATCGCTGATGACAGCGTGCGTTCTGTGCACGTCCGCAAACAGAAACGGCACACCGTTGTAAGTCCGCGCTCCGATCGGCACACCGCCAACAGGCAGGAAGTCGCTATCGAAGATGCCCGAGAGGTCAAGCATCAGGTAACCGTCCGCCTCCGCGGACTCGGGCCTGCCGGCCTCAGGCAGCATTTCGTAGCTCTCGAGCAAATCATCGTAGACTCCGAGCGAGACCTCGACGTTCTGCCACTTGTTCGTCCGAAGCCAATCTCCCATGTAGGCGTCGCGCACGTCTGTCAACTCCTCACGAACGCGGGCACACAGTTCGGCCGCCTCTCGCCGGTCAAGCCCGCTGGCATGGCGCATGCCGACACGTAGCCTGTGCACGACGTTCAGCATGCGCACAAGCGATACGCGATAGTGGTCCAGATGCTCCTTCTGAAGGGGCGCTCTGCGCTGGGCGGCCACGACCTTCTTCAACGCCGAACGCAGTGCTTCTTCGTCCTCATTCAGCCCTGGTTCCGCATCGGGGTGTTGCATGGCCCAGCGTATCATGGCGTAGGCGTTCTGGCGGAAGTGCTGCCAGAACGCGTGCGCCGAGATGTTGAGCTGCCCCGGCAGGTCTTCGGTCACTTCGCGAAGCTCGGGCAGGTACTCCCCGTAGAAGCTGAGCTGGAACCGGCGTTCGAAATCCTGTCGCCGCGCGTCCCGCCCCGACCAGGCCCCCTCGCCGAGATACGCAAACAGATTCCAAGCTAGGTCGCGATGGTTCTCGTAACCGTTGTCACCCCACTGCGAGCCGAACAGTGCCGGTGTATCTGTCTCGAGACCGGTACGCACCCAGGCATCGATGTTGTCCCGCCCCCTGTTCAGATCGGGCAGGAAGGCACACCAACTGGAGTAGCCGGCCAAACCCCAAACCGGCCTTCCCTGTGCACAGAGCTCCCGATGGTGAGGGATCTCGCCCTCGCGGCAACCGTATTCCCAGTTCACAGGTATGATGTTGCCCTCAAGATCGCCGATCATCTCGTAGCCGAAATGGTTGTAGATCATGTCGACCCACATCGGCATCTGCTTGCCATACTTCCTCAGTTCCCGCGCACACCAGTTAGCGTGGGTCAGGAACTCCTGAGCGCCGAGACCCTGAGTCTCATCGAAACCGCCGTGGAAAAAAGGGCCGGGGAAGAGCTGGCACACGTCGCCGATGATACCGCGCAGGAACTCCCGCACTACCGGCTTCGCGGGGTCAAAGCTGCTCATCGGCTGAAAGACCTCGCGCCCGAGGTGGGCGTACTTCGGGTCGGAAAGCAAGTTCTCCTGGTGGCCGGTCAGCGAGAATGTGGGCATGATGATGACATTGTGTCGCTCCGCCTCTCGATGCATGGCGGCAACCTCCGAAGGCATCAGCCGCCCGCGTGTGCGGCCAATATCGGGGTAAGACATCAGGAACAGCATGTCCTCCATGTAAGGCGTGTAAACGTTGATCTTGTAACGGCTCAGATTCCGGATGATGCGGCGGAAATCCGTCACACGAGAGACCTGCTTGCGGCTGATGTCGTCGTGATGTCCGCGCAGGGGGAAGGCGGGCCAGTCGAGTATCTGGCAGCAGGGAAGCTCGGCACCCCCAGCTAACATCTGCTCCAGAGTGACCAGGCCCCAGTAGAGCCCGTCCGCATCCGCGCCGCGTAGAACCGCCCCGGTGGGCCCAACGTGCAGTGTGTATCCCTGTTTATGGTCAGGTGGATGGACGGTAACCTCGGGCCGACCGATGGCCACCGCGTACTCGGGCAGACCGCTCCTGGCCGAGGCGTTCACCTCCAGTTCTCGGGCCAACTTCCACGATGCTGCCGTGTGCGCCAGCACCCTGGGGTGAGCCATCCAATCTCGCCCGGACGTGCTGAAGGTTCCCTCGGCCGGTTCCACTCGGCGCGGGACGGGTATCAGGTCGCGTAGTTCGCCGTGCATCGTTATCGTCCTCGAGAAGTCACAGGCAGCGGCCATGAATATACGCCCCTGGCCCCGTGCCGACAACCCGAAAGAACCAGGGCCCGCGCTGAAGCGACGGCGCGAGCCCTGAAACTGTTCGCAGGAGTGGTGAAGTGAGCGTCAGTAGCGAAAGACGGCGGCCACGAGCTGGCCGTCCGGCATCCTTTCGGACTCAAGAGCGAAGACCCGCCCGCCGTGCAGCAGCGTGTGCAGCGCCGCCCGGTTTACAAGGTCCTCATCCCCTGGTTCTTCCTCTTCGTGAACAGAGATGACCGAATGCCGGGGGTCGAAGCTGCCCCACCGCTGTCGCTCGAGGTCCACCAGAAGGAACTGCACTCGTCCTATCTCGGCTGCCTGCAGAACCTCGGTAAGGCGCTCAGATGCGCGCTCCCCGCCAGCAAGCTGCCAGTAGGCCGCTATCGCATCCTCGCGGGCCTTAGTGAATCGCGGTTCCACCAGATCCCAAGCGGCCCGTTGCAGATCGGCAGATTTCATGCGGTCAGGATTGCCATCGAGGCCTCCCTCGACCAGATGCGGATAAGTGTTGGCCTGAGCGTACATCGCACGTATCTCTTCGACTCCGGCGAGCACGAGGGGGGCCTTCTGGCCACTCAGCAACTTTCTGATGCCGTTCTCGACCTGGTGAAGGAATTGGTGCACATTCTCCTTGTGGACTGCTTTGTCAGAATCGTCAGCCTGCGTGTGGAACACCATACCCCCCCGGTTGCCCGCGCCCGTGGGGCCGCCGGCATGGCCCTGGTGCATGCTCTGCACCTCGTCGAAGCGGAGGGCTTCGGCCATGCTCGTCGGCGTGTCCTTCAGTTCGACTTCGCGCAGACTATAGTGGGTACACTGCAGCAGGCGCACCTTGTTCTGGCTCAATGCCAGCACATAGTAACGGCCGTCGTCGGTCAGCAGCGGGATGAGGGGTTTAATATGAAACTCGTCGCTGACCACGGCCAGTTCCGTGAACCGGGCAGGCAGCCGGTAATAGCGGAAAAGCTCGGGCGCAATGAACATCGCCAGCCCGTCACTGTCGTGCTCCATATAGGGCAAGTCGTTGAGCAGGCGGTATCCTGACTCCAGCAGTTGCTCTATCTCCCCTTCCCTGATCCCTTCCTCGGCAAGTTGCCTTTCCACTTCGCGCAGCATGTTCTTCAGGCGAATCTCGTCCTCTTTCTTCTGCGGCCCGCCGCGCTCCAGCGGTAAGTACACCGAGACGCTCGGCTCTTCACGATGGTGCGCGAGAAGTTCCAGGTCATCGTTACTGAACAGGTTCATGAATAGTCCCTCTGTGGCCTTCAGGCAATCGCATCCGAAACCGGCGCGCACGGGTCAACGCCCATGGCCCCCCTGCTTCGGCACCATTATACGAGCAGCCGCTACTCTTTTCCACGCGACGAACAGCGCTGCCCGCTTGCGACCGGGGGGGCGGACCGCTAAACTTACGGGTGGCCCTCGCGATGGGCCCATAGCTCAATGGCAGAGCTGCGGACTCATAATCCGCCGGTTACAGGTTCGAATCCTGTTGGGCCCACCACCCCTCCCTCGCCTTTCGGTCCTCCTCCTTGCGAACCGCAGCCTGTCAAGGCATCATCACAACGCCGATCCATGATCTACATGCGCTCATGACAGACGACGGCCCTTGCAGTCGCCCTTTGGATGGGAGCCAACGCCATAGTCCTCGCCCGGCATTCCGACGCACGCATCGACATCTGCGGTTCTAACCCGCGCTACTGGCAAGTCAACGGCCGACCAACTCTGCTGCTCGGGGGCAGCGTGGAGGACAATCCCTTCCAGCTCTCGGACGCTGTAGAGCACCTGCAGCTACTCGCCAATTGCGGAGGTAATTACATCCGATGCACCATGTCGTGCCGCGACGAAGGCAACGTGTGGCCGTTCGGCAGGGTCGGCGACCGCTACGACCTGAACACGTGGAACGACGAGTTCTGGCAGCGATTCGAAGTCTTTCTGTCCGAAGCCCACCGTCTTGGCATCATCGTCCAGGTCGAGCTATGGGCTACCTTCGACTACTACCGCGATAGCTGGGCCGCCAACCCTTTCAACCCGCGCAATAACGTGAACTACACTGCGCGGGAGACCGGGCTGCCGGACGTGGTGACCACGCATCCGACGAAGACAGAGAACAGCTTCTTCTGGTCGGTGCCGACCGAGAACAATCAGCAGACCGTGCTGCACTACCAACAACGGTTCGTCGAGCGCATCCTCGAACACACGCTCCCCCGCGGCAACGTGCTTTATTGCATGGATAACGAAACCTCAGTCACCGCCGAGTGGGGCGCCTACTGGGCGGCCTATGTGCGCGCCGCTGCGGACCGGGCTGGTGTAATCGTGCACACAACGGAGATGTGGGACCCCTGGGACCTCAACCACCCCATGCACTGTGCCACGTTCGACCACCCCGAGATCTTCACCTTCGTAGACATCTCCCAGAACAACCACAACAGCGACCAGGAACACTATGATGGAGCCATGAAGGCGCGCGTGCGAACGGCAACCATGCCCAGGCCCTTGAACAACGTGAAGATCTATGGGGCAGACGGCGGACGGTTTGGATCTACCAGGGATGGGATCGAGCGGTTTTGGCGCAACATCTTCGTCGGGATGGCGTCTGCACGCTTCCACCGGCCCGGTTCGGGCATCGGGCTGAACGAGCGCGCGCAGCGCATGATACGGAGCGCGCGTGAAGTGACGGACGCTCTGCGCTTTGAACGCTGCGAACCGAGAAACGACTTGCTGAGCGAACGAAGCGAGAACGAAGCGTATTGCTTCGCCGAGCTCGCAACCCAATACGCCGTCTACTTCCCCGATGCAGGCAGCGTACTGCTGGACGCCTCAGCAGCCACAGGGCCGATGGCCGTTCGATGGTACAACCTCGGAGCCGGTGGCTGGCAACCAGCCGACCGAAAGAACCCGGAGCGCGTGAGGCTGACCACGCCCGGAAAGGGCCAATGGGTGGTCGTGCTGAGCGTCGACTGAGAGCTGCTCACACGCTCAGATGCCCGCCGTGGAGTGCAGGTTGTAGCCGGCGGCCGTGAGACGCCGGTTGGCGATGTAGAGTGGATGCTCGAACCGGCCGAGGGCCTTTAGCGATTGCTTCGCGTCGGCGTCTGCAAGCACCCGCACCACACCGTCCGAACTCCATGTCACGAGTTGCTCGCCGGGCCAGTCGCCGAAATGCGTGGCAGCCGCAACGCGGCCTCGCACTTCGCCGCACAGCTTTCCGTCACGACGGAGCACTTCCCCGCTCACTTCTGTGCCACTGCGCGCGCGCACGAGCTCGTGCAGGCCGTCACCGTCCAGATCAGCGGGAACACCACCATAGATCGGTAACGGGAGTTCAAGGGGTTCCCCGCTGAGAGCATCGAAGGCAAACTCCTCGACACCTGCGCGGCGGAAACCATCCGGCCCGGCGCTCTTGCGTCCGATTCGCACAGCCGCAGCGACCGGCGAGCCGTCAGGCCCGAGCCGGGCCACCCATCCCATGTCCATGTGGCCTTGATCGATTGCCCCCCATAGCCGCTGGCCTTCGCGGTCGTAGCATGCCACTCTGGGCGAGACGGTGGGATCGCCCTCACGGCACGCGAAGATGTACCAGCGGCCGCTCTGGCGGTCCATGAACGGCTGAACGACGTCAGAGTGTCCCCTGTAACTGTCGTGGTCAGCGCAGAATCGCTCGAAACCATCATCCAGTTGGACGCATCGCTCGCCCCAGAGCACCTCCTGCCGCCCATCTCCGTCCAGGTCCGCGATAGCGCACATGTGGCTGCCCCGCGCGCCGGGCTCATCGCGCCCCACGCTGAAGCGCCAGCGCGGTTCCATCCCAATACCCCAGCCCTGCAAGAACATGTCGCCGTAGGTCCCCTGGGCGGTCACCAAGACGGGGTCCGTGTCGACGTGGCCGCCGAAGATGAAATTACGAAAGAGATGGCTGGGACACTGCTGCGTGGCATCGTGGGGCCACGGCCATCGTCCGGTCGTCTCCCCCGTTCGGGCGTCCAGGCGCTCCAGTCGGTAGCTGCTCAGCCCGAAAGGGTGCTCGTCGTCGAGGTTGTTGACGAACCACAGCTCCTCGTCGCCGTCGGCATCGAGATCGAAGGGGAAAACAGGGCAGAACCATACGCCCGGCACCACGCCTGGCCCCAGGGCTCTTCGCCAGATCTGCTCGCCATCAAGCCGGACTAGGGCGATTCGCAGCCTATCGGTCGGATAGAAGAACATCTCGCGGTACGGATCGACCTCCGCACACGCCGAATAGGCCAGCAGGAGCGCCATCTGTCGGCCCAGCCGCACAGGTACTGCCCGCAGTTGGCCGAGCGCCTCGGCGAGGCGAAACTCGCACAGGGCCGTGAGTTTCAAAGTTATCCCTCTCACATCCTGCAACGGCTGCAGGTTCACAGGTCCCACCCGGGCAGCATGTTCTTGGTCGCCTGCAGCATCTCGTTGAACATCTGCCACGCAGCATCGGTGCTGATCGTCGTCAGCGGGTCACACAGGATCGCCTGGAAAGCGAGTTCCTTACCGCGCGAGAGCGCCGCCTCGACCACCGTGCGCTGAACGTCAACAATGCGGCGCTGCAAAGCATTGACCGTCGGCGGGAATTCACCCACAAGGCGGGGCTCCAACGCGTCCCGCCGGAAACGGACGATCGATTCCAAAACGCAACCATGCGGGAGGTCCTGCACCTGGCCGCGATTCGGCACGTTAGTGTTCGTTTCCAGGTCACCAAGCCCTGCGAGAGCCAGCAATTGTTCGACTGTCTCCCCGCCGGAAGGCTCAAGTTTCTCCGGAGGGTCGAGTTGCTTGTCCTTGAGCCGACCAGCAGCGGACCGGAGGCGGTACTCGGGCGGAGTGCGCACAACGCCCCAGCGGTGTAGCGTGTCCTCGTCTCCTATGTACCACGGCACAAACTCGACGAGATGGCGGTCCCCCGCAGCGCCGAAAACCCCAAAGCGTCTCAAGAAGTCATATGCTACCAGCCACTCGTAGTCGAACCACTGCCCCTCCTTCTTGCGCTTACGAGCGATTTCTGCCGCTGAATCGTAGAACCCTGGACGCTCGGTCCGCTCGCGAAGCAGGGGAAACAAATCGCGCCCTTCCCATCTGGCCGCACGACACATCGTGAAGTGGTTCACACCGGCGACGTCCACCCGGACCTCACGTCGGTCAATGGACTCCACCCCGAAGCGCTCCTGCGCGATCTGCGCCAGATGGCGCTGCGTGTGGAAGACCTCGTGGCAATACCCAAAGGCTTTTATCTGTGGCTCGGCGCGGTAAAGAGCCCAGGTGCTGACAGCTATGGGGTTGGTGCAGTTGAGGACCCAGGCGCGGGGGCAGCGTTCCATGATGTGGTGGGCATACTCTGCGTAGATGGGCACCGTCCGCAGCCCACGCATCGTGCCGGCCGGGCCAGCCGTGTCACCCACCGTGTGCAAGATGCCGTACTTGAGCGGGATGCCGATATCCCGCGCCATCAGGCCGATCGGGCCGGGCTGAATAGCCATAACTACGAAGTCGGCGCCCTGCAGAGCCGGAGCGATCTTCCGATGGGCACTGACGCTGAAGCAAGAGCGAGCATCGGCATGGGCGAAGATACCCTTCCCACGCGTCACGTTCTCACGCGCCGCGCCGTAGCTGATATCGTACAGAGAGATGTGGCCACAGACTCGGCCATCCAATGCCAGGTCACGCATCATCTGCGGCACCCACGCACGGCTGCCGCCGCCGATGCACGAGATCTTGACATGCTTCGCTGGGCCCGCAACAACCATTGGTCCACCTTTCGCGCCCATGAACTCTGAAAGCGCCGATTCTCAGCGCTGCGCGCGTGCATTGCAAGGGCGCACAAGCCATATGGGCTTTGACAGCATCGCGATGGGCGTTATCTTATCCGCAAGAGCTTAGTGGCTTCCCTGCTCCGACCACAGAATGAGCGATGATCAGAATCGCCGTCGCAGTCGCTACTGCCAATGCCATGCCGGATGCCTTCGTCGTGTGGCGGGGCATTGAGCAATCCATATCCAAGGCCTCGCACTACGGGTACGACGGCATTGAACTGGCACTGAAACACGCCGGCCAGGTCAGTGCCGACCGGCTACGGAGTATTCTGAACCAGCGCGGCCTGGCCTGCCCGTGCATCTCAACAGGGCAGGTGTTCGCCGGGCTGGGCCTCTACTTCACCACGCGCGATGCCGCGGCACGCAAGCGGGTGGTCGATGTCTTCCGAGGATTGATTGATCTGGCCTCCGGGCTCGGGGCTATGGTCAACATCGGCCGCGTGCGAGGATTCGTCGAAGAGGACGAACAAACTGCCGATGCGGAGAAGCGTTTCATCGAGGTGGCACGCACGGTAGCTGCCTATGCCGAGCCCAAGGGCGTGCAACTCCTCCTGGAACCCGTGAACCGTTACGAGATCAACTTCATCAACTCCGTCGAGCAAGCGGCGGCCTTGCTGGAGAAGGTGGGCCCCTCCAATCTGGCCCTGATGCCCGACCTGTTCCACATGAACATCGAGGACCGGAGCGTAGCCGGTGTGCTGGCGGAATACTCCGACCGGATAGGGTACGTGCATTTCGCCGACTCCAACCGGCTCGCTCCCGGGCAGGGGCACACTGATTTCCGAGAAGTGCTGGACGCTCTTACATCCAGCGGCTATGAGGGCTGGATCGGCGTCGAGATACTGCCTGAACCGGATGCCGACACGGCTGCTCGTCAGGCCATCGACTTACTGCGGCCCCTGGTTGAGGAGTGCAACCGTGCCTGATTTCGACCGTATGAAGGCCGACTGCCAGCGAGTGCGCAGCCGGATCATCGACATCATTTACAACGCCGGATCGGGCCATAGCGGCGGCTCGCTCTCATGCGTGGAGATCCTGTGGACCCTCTACACCGAGGTGCTGAATATCCGCGCCACGGATCCACACTGGCCCGGACGTGACCGTTTTGTGCTGAGCAAAGGGCACGCAGCGCCGGCGCTATACACGGTTCTCGCTGAAAAGGGCTTCATCGAGTCCGATCTACTGCAGACGTTGCGACGGACAGGGTCGCCGCTGCAGGGCCATCCGGACATGCACAAGGTTCCAGGCGTTGAGATGTCCAGCGGCTCCCTCGGGATGGGCCTGTCAGCGGGCCTCGGGATGGCGCTGGGGGCGCGGCTTCTGAGCGCCTCCTGGCGGGTGTACGTCCTCATTGGGGACGGTGAGATGCAAGAGGGGCAGAACTGGGAAGCACTGATGGCCATGGCCAAGTACCGACTGACCAACCTGATACTGATCGTCGATCGGAACGGCGTGCAGCTCGACGGTCCCACCGAGGAGGTCATGCCGCTCGGCGACGTGGCAGCGAAGCTGAGCAGCTTCGGGCTGGAACCCAAGGTCTGCGACGGCCACGATTGCGAAGCAGTCTACCAGGCCCTGACCTGGGCACAGCAGGCAGAACATCGCCCGCGCGCTGTCGTCGCGAACACCGTCAAGGGTCGTGGCGTGACATTCATGGAGGGCCAGAGCGCCTGGCACGGCAAGCGAATAGAGCCTGACCACTATACGGCAGCTAAACGCGAGCTGAGGGAGGGCTGCTGATGCGGAAGCCACAGCGACTCGTCTTCGGCGAAGCTCTGGTCGATCTGGGCGCGCAGAACGAGCGCGTGGTGGTCCTCGACGCGGACGTAAGCAGTTCGACCCAGACGAAGCATTTCGCCGCCAGGTACCCGGAGCGATTCTTCAACTTCGGCGTCGCCGAGGCAAACATGGTCAGCGCCGCCGCCGGCTTGGCCACGTGCGGCTTCATACCTTTTGTCAGCACGTTTTCCTTTCTGCTGGCAATGCGCGCCGGTGATCAAGTCCGCAGCCAGGTGGCCTACACCAAGCTCAACGTGAAGCTGGCCGGCAGCTATGCGGGGCTTTCGGACTTCGCTGACGGCGCCAGTCACCAGTCGGTGGAGGACCTTGCCGTCATGCGCGCTATGCCCAATATGACGGTCATTGTGCCCAGCGATGTCGCGGAGACTCGTATGGCGGTGCGCGCGGCGGCCACATTGGAAGGCCCGGTCTTTCTGCGCCTCTCGCGTGCAGAAGTGGCCGAAGACTACGGCCGCGACCATCCCTTCGAAGTCGGCAAGGCCATCATCGTCCGTAAGGGAACCGACCTGACCATTGTCGCATGCGGGCTGATGGTGAAGCGAGCGCTCCGTGCCGCTGACGAGCTTGCCGCAGAGGGTATCGACGCCCGCGTCGTTGACATGCACACGCTAAAGCCCCTCGACGCCGACCTGATCCTTGCCTGCGCACGCGAGACCGGGCGCATCGTGACTGTAGAAGAACACAGCATCTATGGCGGACTCGGAAGCGGGGTCTGCGAGGTAACGTCCGAGCGCTGCCCCGTGCCCGTGCTGCGTTGCGGGCTGCCAGACCGGTTTGGGGAATCGGGACCTTATGAAGAGATACTCGAGCGCGCCGGCCTAAGCGTCCCGGCCATCGTCGCCACCTGCCGAGAGGCAGTGCAGCAGAAGCTTTGACCTTCTGGACGCCGAGAGACCATTGCCCGATACCGCCTCCGCACAGAAACCGGCGAATGGCCTGCCGGCGAGGTCTTTAGCGGCCCTGTTCACCGGTGCCCTCGCCATCGGGTTCGCTCCCGTCCTGATCCGCTGGAGCGAAGCCGGACCCGTGACCACAGCTTTCTGGCGGTTGACGCTTGCTCTGCCCTTTCTATGGACGTGGCATCTGCTCACACGCACGGGCGCAGACCAGTCGTCGGAGGGCGCGAGCGTCTGGGTCTGTCTCCTGCTACCCGGGTTCTTTTTCGCAGCGGACCAGGCAATATGGTACACCGCCGTCAACCTGACCACGGCGGCCAACGCAAGCCTGCTGGTGAATTTCGCCCCAGTTTTCGTTGCACCAGTTGCCTGGGTATGGCTGGGCGAGCGGTTCAATCGGCTCTTCGTTATCGGCACACTCATGGCCCTTGCCGGCGTGTGGTTCCTCGTCGGCGCGAGTCGTCTGGCGGGTGGCACCCATGTGCAGGGAGACGCTCTGGCTTTTACCGCTGCGATCTTCTATGCCGGCTACCAGCTCGCCGTGAAGCGCCTGCGCAGGGAGCATGGAGTGGCCCGGATAATGGCATGGAGCAGCCTGGCATGCTCTGTCACGTTGCTGGCCATAGCCCTGTTGCGAGGCGAATCTATCTTCGCCATGGGGGTCAGGGGCTGGCTTGTGGTGCTTTCCCTGGCCCTTGTGTGTCACATCGGCGGGCAGGGCCTCATCACCTTCTCGCTGGCCCAACTACCGGCCAGCTTCAGCTCAGTGACGTTGCTCGTGCAGCCTGTGGCGGCCGCTGCGTTTGCATGGGCTCTACTGAACGAGGCGCTGGGGCCGGGCCGGCTAATGGGCGGGGTACTCATTCTCTGCGGCATCTATCTGGCCCGCCGGGGTAGCGGCATCGCCAGCACTGCTGCCAGAGGATCTTGAGAAGCCTACGCTCGGCCGGTCCGGACTCATAGCGAGGACGCACTCGGGTCAACCCGTGTGCGCTCCCAAAGCACCTTCTCAGCGAACAGCGCCGCGACGGCTTATTCCATGGCCTGGACTGCTACTTGCGCATTTCGCTCGGGCTGTAGATCTCGTAGAAGTTGCCCCGGTGCGTGCCCGTCATCACGGTGTAGTCGGGCAGCATGTGGACAATGCTGTCCTGGACGGTTTCCAATGCATCCATCAGCTCGGCCAGCGACGTCTGCATGCGCTCCTTCATCTGGGGCTCTTCGATCGGCAATCCCTCCAGGATCTGCTCTGCGACAAATCGATACATGCTGCCACCGGCCAGGGGCATCATCTGCGACATACGCTTTCTGTGCCTGCCGGATAGCTCGCGCATGTGCTCCTGGAACTCCCCGGGAACAACCACCAGCAGGTTCGCCTCTGGATGCTGTTGCACGATTCGCATAAGGTCGGCGTCCACGCCGCCGGACTCCGCCTTAATCCTCCGCAGAACGTCGGTCACCTTATCCCAACTGCCCAGGGTCAGGTGCCGCCCTGCCACTGCGAGAGCGAACGAAGTGAGCCCGTCGGGATAGGCATCCGCCTGTGTCACGCCGCTGCCGAGACAGTAAACATCACTGCCCTGGTAGCTCCTCTTCTTCACCCACGAAGACGCCTGAGGATTCGTGGACAAGCGCGTGAACACCGTGTCCAGAACGCTGGTCGCCCCCGTCGCGTCTCGCAGTCCGAGCAGCACCGTGACCTGAGGCATGGGCATCACCATACCGCTCTGCTCCGGCTGCGCGGGCGCCCCTGCTCCGAGCAACTTGCTCATGTCGCGTTCAACGTACCGAACGAAGAAGTACCTGTCCGGTGCCAGCATGCCAAACACATCCGACAAGTCGACGCCGACCTGCATCTTCATCATTTGCATCGCCATTTGGAACTGCATCATCGCCTGGCCGGGCGAAGCCTGCAGATGCTGAACTACTGCATCGTAGACGGCCTTGGCGTCAACGCGCTGCATGAGACACAAAGCATCTTCCTCACGCACAGGGGGCGGCTGGAACGTGCCAGCGCCATCCAAGATCTCGGCAAGGACCTGAGATATGGGTGCACCATGCGACATGACGACCCGACTCTCGCTACTCGCCACCCTATCGCCCACCTCCGCCGTAGCGCTGGCGGCAAGCCAGCCAATCTTGTCCAAGCTGAACATCTGCTTTGCGGTCTGGTACGCCTGCGCGGCCATCATCGCCTGCTGCAGACGGATCTGCGGATTAGCCCAGGGATCATCCGATCCCTCGCCCGCTGCCACTGCTTCCTGAGCCTGCTGAACGGAAACCTGTAACTGCTCCTCCGCCATGTCCAGCAATGCCCTCGCGTTCAGCATGCCCAGAAACTGGGGCCGTGGCCCCGTCCCCTGCTGCAGGCGCTGGTGAGCGGGCTCCGTCGCGACGGTCTGCGCCTGCGGCGCCATCAGTGCCTGCCATAGTTCCTCGGGCTCTCCCGCGGACCATACCACGTAAGAGCCGATCTGGCCGAGGGTGAAGGCGCCATCGCCGTACTGAACGAGTGTGCCCTGCGGGACATCCAGATCAGAGCGCTGGAGTTCACGCACATCCGGGTTCCGTTCCGCCTGCTGCCGCATCACAGCAGTGACTGCCTCGTGAAGACCGGCGGCCAGTCCCTCATCCGGTGCAGCAATCAGCAGCGAGAGGGTGAAGTAACGCGTCTTCGTAACGGGGTACTCCTCAGTCTCGCCCGGCACGGGCATGAAATCCTCATCGAAGACCGGTCGTTGCTGCATCGTAGTGGTTGTCACCGGTTCGCTCTTCCTCATCATCACCAGGTACGCTTTGGTCTCGCCGATGCGGTCGAGCAGCGCCGGCTCGAATCCGTAGTTGCTGAACATCTCCCGGATCATGCCGTACAGATTCGAGACCTCGTAAGCAACCTTGCCTCCGGCCTCCGCATCCACGAAACGCAACATCCGCTCGCTGATGTCGAGTCCCCGCTCGAGGTCGACACCGCAGTAGACGATAGTTGTGTCAGCCGGCAAGCGCGATGCCAAGGGAAGCCCGCTCTCCTGCGCCCGAGTCGTAAAGGTCACCAGCAGAGCTACTGTCGACAACATCGCCAACACCTGCAATCGCGTACGCATGCCCGTCTCCTCACTAAGTCGTGTTCCCGATACTTGCTACTGCTGCTCCTCGTACGGCCCGTTCGCACTCTGAGAGTATATGGCGACTCGGTCCTGCAACACAAACACCAGGTCGGCCGCTCCGTTACCGTCCAGGTTGCCCACGGCGAGTTCTCGGGGCAACTGGTAACTATCTGTCTCACTGCGTTGATAGATGCTCTTCTCGAATAGCCTGTGACGCAGCACAGGCTGAAGAAGGCCATCCTTACCGAAGCGGTGCACCTCAAACATGGCCTTCTTGCGGTCGAAGAGCACCACTTCATCGCCCGCCTGGCCATCCAGGTCGGCAGCATGCACTTTCCAGTAGCTGAAGTAGTCCAGGCTGGCGTCGTATGCGACTCTGGCATGGACCGCGCCACCTGGCTGCCCCACCTGCACCACATGGATAGCATTGCCCCCAACCAGCAGCAGCTCGGGTTGTTCGCTGCCGCGCACGTTCGCCGCGCGCACATCATGGAAGTCAAGCCCGGACAGGTCCATGGTCCCCAACAAGCGGGGGTGGGTAGTCTGAACGTCGAAACCGACGACCCTCGCCAGATCATCGGTCACGGCCAGCAATCTGGGCCGCTCGCCGCCCGGGTAAGGCACAAGAGACTTCACTCCGGGGAAGCGCCAGTTAAACTGCCTCTGCACGTACAGATTCTCGTTCTCATCCACCCGCAGGACTCGGGCGAAGCCGCTCTGGACCAGCAGTATCTCCGCTACACCGTCGCCATCAACATCCGCAACCAGCAGTGGCTGCCCTCCCTGCTGTGGCAGAAACTCCTGATCCTTGATCACTTCCCGGTAGCGCCCCCCGCCCAGGCCCAGGTACAGGCTCTCTTTGCCAGAGTAGGCCCAGTAGAGGACTATGTCCGGCACGTGGTCGGCATTGAAGTCCGCGAAAACCAGATCCGTCGGTCGCTGCGGCAGGTGCTCGCTGAGTTCATCCTCGCCCTGTCCGAAGAGGAGCGTGGTAGGATTCGCCTGGATGCTGCCCTCCCCGCCCTGCAGCGCTGAAAGGGCCAGTTCGTCAGCCGGCGCCGTGCGGAGCGCATACTGCCTGCCAACCTTTTCAGCCCATACCAGGTTCGGTCTCTCACCTGCCAGGCGCGCGAGCCATATGCCCTCGACCACCCCCTCAACGGTCACCGGGCGGGGGTACGATACCGACATGCTCTCAACGGCACTGACACCGAAGATCTTGTCCGGTTCGGAGAAGCTGAACAGAACCGTGCGTCCGCCCGTTGTGGTGTGTGCGATCAAGCCGGCAACATTGCGCGGTGCGGGCGAGGTAGTCACCGTGAAACCGCACTCCGATGCGTCAAAGACCACAAACTCGTTTGCGCGCTGGTTCGCCGCAATGAGCTCGGACTGGCCGTCCCGGTCGAGATCGGCAATCCCCAGATCACCTGCCGACCCCGCCTCGGGATCGATCACGAGACAACTCACCCCGATGGCCAGGTCTGCTGTGCCGCCCGCCGTTTCAGCAGCACTTAGATGCAGTGCGCGGACGCGGTTCTGAGCGGTGTCAACGGTCAGAAAGCCGCCTTCGCCATCGGCATTCCGGTAAGGATGCACGGGTCCGGACAAGTGCGAGCGCAGCAGCCTTGCCGTCGAGAACCCCCCTGCTTCGTTTTGCAGCAACCATTGCACAGCGTAATGCTGGTCCTTGACGAACAGAAGGATATCGGTCCATCCGTCGGCGTTTGCGTCCATAAGCTCGAAACGGGTCAGCCTGTCCCGGTATCGGTCAATCAGGGGGAAGACCTCGTAATCGCCGTCAAGTCCGATGACATGCACTTGCTCCTTGCCCAAACCGATGATCTCCAGTTCCTGGTCGCCATCTACGTCCGCAACACGCAAAGCGTCGCGTCGCTCTGCCAACTTCACCGATGCGATACGCCGGGGGGCAGCGAAGCCACCGTCCGGCAGTTGTTCCATCACGGCCAATCCGTCGATGTCTCCGTAGAAGACCACGTCGGGGCGCCCGTCACCGTTGACGTCCGCCGTTACCAGCGAGAACACCTTGCTGGTGATGGGATGGGTCGTGAGCTCATAGCGCTCACTGGGGGGGATGCGATTGATGTCTTCGAACTCAAGTTCGACCTGCTCCGGCCCTTCGCCTGTGGGTCTGCGCCCCACGATCCCGATCTCACTCTTGTTGTTGTTGGCGAAGATGGCCTCCTCCACGCCGTCTCCATCGATGTCGGCAAGCCTCAGACAGGAAAGACCGTGCCCGGCTTTCACGAAATCAGCATGTTCGAACCGGATTGACCCGTCGCGCGAAACGACTGGAGCTTCCATGTACTTGATGCCCGTGTTCGGATTGTCCGGGTCGAAGGCGAAGGCTTCGACATTGTCCAGGAATTCCTGCACGTAGCGGGATGGCACGGCGAAGCCCAGTCCATCCATGAACAGATAGCCCATGTTGGTAACACCGATGACCTCGCCGCGCATGTTGAACAGCGGCCCTCCCGAGTTACCGGGCGAAATCGGAGCGGTGGTCTGGATGTAGAGTCGTCCGCCGAAAGACCGGTTCGTCTTGCTCACGGTGCCTTCCGACGTGGAACGCTCCAGACCCATAGGGTTCCCGATCGTGAAAACCGGATCGCCCTCCTGAACATGACTCGAATCCCCGATGTAGAGCTGGGGAACTTCGATATCGATCTCCTCCTCGATCTTCAGCAAAGCGAGGTCAATCTCCTCGTTAAGTGCAAGAATCTTCACTTGCTGGAAGACCTTCTTCTCCAATCGCTCTCCCGTCTTCACAAAAGTCGCTATCGACACAGACCGTTCGTTGGCAATCACATGTGCGTTGGTCACAACGTAGCCATCCGGATGGCAGAACCAGCCGGTTCCCAGCCCGGCAGGTGTTTTCACTGTCACAACGGCGGCGCCCAATTCTGCGCTATGTGCAGCGATGGACTTCTGAACGCCCTGACCCGTCATGTAGAGTGCGAAAGAGCGGACTTCGCGGACAGGCTCCCCCTCGCCCTCTGGATCAACCATCCGCTTGATCTGCTCTCTGCGCAACGTGATTACCTGATGGCCCAAGGAGATGTGGACTCGCTCCGCATCACTCTTGAGCACCTGGCCCTCTATGTGCGTGCCATCAACCAGTTCGATCAGCATTCGATCCTCGCCAAAAGCCGGCATGCAAATGGCCAGAACGGCAACAAGCATCAGGTACACAGTGCTCTTCATAGCATTCTCCAACCCGGAGTGAGCCTTGGTATCTGTCCCGCCGAGGCTCTATTAGAATGGACAAGGCCGAACCGCGCAAGCCTGTTCGCGTCACCATGTGTCCACTGATGCCCTGATATCGAACCGATGGTATACTGGTACTAAACCAGAGCTTCGAGAGATCTCGGTGCTAAGCGCGCCCATGAGACTACCCTTCCGCATCGGCCGTCACACCATAGAGCTTGACTTGCCCGATCGCACCGTTCCCTACCATTCCGCATTCCCTGAACCGCAGGGCTCAGCCGCTGAACTGGTGATGCGGGCAGTCACCGAACCAGTCGGAGCAGAGCCTTTGGACAGGGCTTTGCGCGAACGCGCATCTGGAGATGTGGTCGTCGTGCTCTCGGACATCACTCGCCCGGTGCCCTATCGCGGTTTCCTGGCTGACCTGCTGGGCCTTCTGGAAACAAGTGGAGTGCGCCGCTCCAACATACTGCTGTTGGTAGCAACCGGAATGCACCGTCCCTGCACCGACGCCGAGTTGCGGGAGATGCTCGGCGACGTGGCGGCTAAGTACCGCGTGTTGAACCACGACCCAACGGACGAATCGCAGCTCGCGGCTCTTCCTGGCAAGAGCAAGGCGGGCGCGGCAGTCCGCATCAACCGCCAGTACGTGGAGGCGTCGTTCCGCATACTGACCGGCCTGGTGGAGCCGCATTTCATGGCCGGTTTCTCTGGCGGGCGCAAAGCCATCTGCCCCGGTCTTGCCTCGCTGGACACGATACGTCGTTTTCATGGCGCGCAGTTTATGGCCGATGCTAACACAAGGAATGCCCGACTTGTGGGCAATGCCTGCCACGAAGAGGCGCTCTCAATAGCGCGGCTCGCCAGCGCCGATTTCTGCCTGAACATAGTGATGGACGCACGCAGACGGACGGTCAGGGCCTTTGCCGGCGGGATGGAGGCGGCACACGCCGAAGCCTGTCGTTTCGTACGGCAATGCGCCTGCCCAACTGTGCAGGAGCCGGCCGACCTCGTCGTCACCTCAAGCGGCGGCTACCCGCTCGATGCCACCTTCTACCAGTGCATCAAAGGCTTCGTCTCGTGCCTGCCGGCCGTACGCCAGGACGGCACTGTGCTGGCATTCGGCGCATGTTCCGAGGGGGTCGGCAGCGAGGAGTATCAGGGCCTGATGAAGCAGTACTCGGGCAGATGGCAGGACTTCCTGGAGGAGGTGCACAATGCCAACTTCTGGGTCAAAGACCAGTGGCAGCTCCAGATGCACTGTCGGGCACTGTGCAAGGTGGGGCGTCAAAACCTTCACTTCCTGGCGACCGATTTGCCTCGCCGGCAACTGGCACAGCTCAGCGTAACCGGTCACACTCCCCGCCACCGCAGCCTGGCAGTTTCTGCGCAGACACTGCTGGACGATTTGCTGGAGCCCGACATACGCGTGGCCGCGATTCCAGAAGGTCCCTACTGTGCGCCCCTTGCCGGCGAGTGTGGGAACACTCAGAAGTGAGGATGTCCATGCCTTCGACAACCGTCATAGGCATTTCTGAGGGCTGTTCTTGCATCAACCAACAACCGACCTGCTCGGGACGTTTCTGGAAACGGTGGGAGGTCGAAGGGCTGCTCATGAACTCGCGCGTGGTACAGGGCATATGCGACGACCTGAACACCGAAACGAGCAGCATGTGGGATTACACAGATGGGCCGTGGGAGCCCGAGCGCAACATCGATGAGTTCGTGGAAGCTATGCCCGACTGGCGCTGACACGGCTTACTGAGTTGCACGATTAACCCCCACGGCGGGAACCCACGGGCGTGCTCGCCCGCGCAGCCGTGGCACAACAGTGCATTCGGATCCGACGGGCAGCCTGCTCCCGCGCGTAACCGTTCCGTGAGGCTCCGGCGCGCGAAAGGGGAGCTTACACCTCCCCTGCGTCTACCAAAGCGGCGAACCTCTCGAAGCTACGATCGTAGGTTTGCTCCACGGTGTCGGGAAACACACAGGCGGGAAGCTGACGCGATCTGAGATGATATGCCAGGCAATCGCAACATGTGCCTTTGCGTGAACAGCCAGGATAACTGCAATTACAGCGCTCCAGGTTCTCTTGCTTCTTGCACTCCATCATGCTCCTCCTCGTCCTCAATCCAGCTCGCACTCACCGGGCCGCCAGGCGGGGCGGATGAGTGTGGCCTTGCTTACAAAAGCTCTATGTAGGGTATGCCAACCATCTGAGCGAATGCTTCCAACTCCGCGAGGTGATAGCTCGAGACAGCGTGCACGTGGTTGGCTCTTAACTCCTCAATGATGTCGTCCTTCTCAGGATCAAGCATGGCGAAAACATGGGGCCATGACGGACAACTCTTGTCCAGCCACGCGTCGTCTGCCGGCACTGCCTCACCGCTGAACGCCAGCAGCACAGGTCCCGTGCCGTCATGCATGATGCGGGCGAAGGTGAGCGGGCCTTCGCAAGACACGTAGCGCACATGTGCTCCCACGCCGCCGTACTTCGCAATAACCGGCACAAGGTCCACTCTGGCGAGGTTCCTACGGGGGTCTTCGTCGCGCAGTGCATAGAAGTTCGACTGGCCTCCGCAGTTGCACAGCGTCCACAAGCCCGTCTCATCATCGTAGTGCCGCAGGTCCAGGAAAAGCGATGGCTCGCCGGTGATGAGCTGCAGAATCTGCATAGTCAGAGCACCGTCGCCGTCCGCTTCGCACGCGCAGACGACGGGTTCCCTCTGCCCGTCCCAGTCGATGAGACTGGGAAGGAATGCCGCCGAGAGGCATTGCGTGCAGTAGTACTCGGACATATCGTAGTGACACTTGATGCCGATGAAATCGTATTGCTTCTCCTTGATGATCCGTTTGACTGCGGCGGCACAGGCTACCTGGAACTGGAGGTGTTGGCGCGTCAGCTTCCCCCCGTCTCCGTACTGAACGCTACGCAGGTTCTCCTCCAGCCACGCCACCATACGCTCCCGTTCAGAGGGGCTCACGCTCTCGGCTATACGCAGGATTTCGGATTCGTCTGTGTGATCAATATCCACGCCGAAGACGCGCAGCCATTCGGCCGGCGAGGAGGACACTCCCGTCAGCATACCGATCGACCGACCACCGATCTGCCCGTAGACCTGCCCCTGCAGGCAGTGCTTCGCCGCGGCGGCGGCGACGAACCGGCCTAGCTGCAGCATTGACCTCTCGTCGTCGTAGGGACCGTAGATTCGGCTGTGAGTGAGACAGACCTGCTCCAGCGCACCTGAGGCGGCAAGCAATCCCCCGAGCCCCGGCAGGCCGGGCTCTGCAGGCGACATCAGGGCGACCGGCCGGCCGAGCACGCGCGCGCAGATAGCGCTCAGGTTCGGGAAAGCGAAGACGGGGATATTGAACACTGCGCCCGCCACGTCCTGAGCGAGCAACTCTTTCGCCTGTCGCACGGCCAGCCGAGGCGTCCACACGACTTGCGAGGCAATGACCGGTTCCACACCCAGGTGATCCAGGTTTTGGGCCACCGTCCGCTGGTATGTCTCAATGCTCGCCAGCAGTCCCTCGTGCACGCGCCGGCGGCCGTCTGAGAAGGACACAACGCCAATGCGCGGAAGCTGCTTATTAGTCGGCATAGGGATCACGGCCTTCCCTGTTGAGTCGACGGAACGTGGAACGTAGCACCTGCGGAAACGGCCGTCAAGGCTCACAGTCTTGAGCTTGCTGCGGGGACTGACAGGAGGCTGCTGGTGCGCCACGGAAGGCGTACATAAAAAAAGCCCGGCGACGACCTACTTTCTCGACCCATGCGGGCCAATATCATCGGCGCGGAAGGCTTAACGGCCGTGTTCGGAATGGGAACGGGTGTTTCCCTTCCGCCATGATCACCGGGCAATCTCTGTCCGCACCCGGACGGGAGTGTAGGGCACGCGGCATCTGTCATCGCCCGCGCCAACGCTCCAAGGATCCGAGGCGGTGCATTTCGCGAACAGGAAGCGCGTCAGTGGCATCAGGCCAAGATGAGATGCCGATTTGAGCAATCGTAAAGTGTCAGCCGTTCGGCAGATTAGTACCGGTCAGCTAAGTGCCTTTAGGTATACGCACTTACACATCCGGCCTATCAACCTCTTGGTCTTAGAGGTGCCTTATGCCCTCGAGGGGCCCGGATAGCTCATCTTGAAGACAGCTTCCCGCTTAGATGCTTTCAGCGGTTATCCTTTGCGAACATAGCTACCCAGCGGTGCCCTTAGCAGGACAACTGGCGCACCATAGGTTCGCTCTTCCCAATCCTCTCGTACTAGGGAAGACCCTTCTCAGCTATCCAACGCCCACGGCAGATAGGGACCGACCTGGCTCACGCCGGTCTA
>CAYQXJ010000020.1:0-50370 GCA_964421565.1 uncultured candidatus Brocadiaceae bacterium | reverse complement strand
GCGCCGTGGCCGACCACCGTCCCGACGAAGTCCGCCGGCCCGTGGTCCGTCACCTTGAAGACCACCAGGAAACGGTGGTATTGCGCGTTTGGGCTTCCGGCGCCGGGGAAATGGATCGGCGCGTCGGCCATCACCTTGCCGATGCCGGTGTTCTGACCACCCAGTCCGAAGATGAAGTAGCGCGGGTAGCCTTCGGCGTCGGGCGCTTCGAGCCCCAGGCCGTTATAGCTGGCTGTCGTAGGATCAAGCTCTACGACGCTGCCGGCAGAGCCCGAAATGGCGATCTCGACGCCACTGTAAGGATCAAAGGTGGCGTTCTCCGGGTCATCCGCCATCTCCAGCGACGTGGTGATGCCGACGGCGCTGAGCGCGCCGCCGATGCGGGCTCCCTGCGAGTCCGCACTCAGATCGACCACGCTGAGCCCGGCACCCGAGTAGGGCATCTCGTCGATGACGTCGCCGCTCTCGTTGACCAGGGAGTCCAACCTGTTCGGGAAAGTCATGTAGAGGTGGCGGTGCTCCTGCATCGCCTTCGTCACCGCCGCCAGGTTGGAAGCGCCGCTTGACTGATGCGCCCGCTTGACGATGCCCGGCAAGGACGGGACAAGGATGCCGGCCAGGGCGATGAGAATGACAAGGACGACGGTCAGCTCGATGAGCGTAAGACCGCTACGCTTCCTGTTACGTTCCTTATGCGATACTCCACAAACCGGCGTAGGCATGAAACAACCCTCCTCGCGTGACGAGAACTCCGTCCACATGGTCTGGCCGCCTTAAGGCGGCCCCCATGACCGACAGTCGCTCCCGGCGCCCGTAGTCGCCGCGGTCAACCTTACGGGAGGCGGGAGCAGCCGGCCATTCTGCAACTTGACTGCAAGTATGTTACTAGGGGGATCAGCGTCTGTCAACCCCTGTCTCGGCGAAACGCGCAAGGAGCGGCAATATCGCCGCGCGTGGCAGCTCAACCGTCATCGAACCGGCGCCGTCGGGTTCAGCAACGTACGCATCTGAGATGCAGGTCGGCGTAGTGCGCGTGCCGCGAAGACCACCGCGGCTGGCGCCCCCACCACCGGGCGTAGGGCCAGGTAGGCCAACCGCCCCAACACCCACGGCGCAGATGCCTCTGGCCCGCAAACGCTTGCACTGCTGGCGATTCCAGTGTAACTAAAGGGTGTTATCTGCTAACTACAGGTGGACAGGATCGACCTGTCTCCGTCGACCGACGAGGTCACCGGGAGGATCATCGATGGTGCGTTACGGACACATGCTGCTCGTCGTCGCCCTTGTCGTCTGTTCTGCGGGGATTGTCTCGGCAGAGGACTTTGCCTGGATCGAGGGCGAGAAGTTCTCATCGACCAACTACGACGTGCGCATAGGCGGCTGGGGTAATCCCCAGCACATGAGCGGCGGCAGCTGGGCGCACCTCTCGCAACAGGACAAGAAGAACTGGCCCGACGGCGGCTTCCGGCTTACTTACGATTTCGAGGTTCCCTCGGCCGGTACCTACGAGCTGTGGGGCCGCCTGGGCTTCCGCCGGTTGTGGTATCCGTTCCAGTGGCGTGTGGACGACGGCGAATGGCAGGTTGTGGAAAACGACCACTATCCGGCCGTGGACTTCATGCCCGTAGAACGCTGGAACAAGATGGTCTGGACACGTTTTGACCGCTTGGACCTGGAGGCCGGAAAGCACGAGTTGGCGATTCGCCTCACAAAGGCCGCGGCCGCGGAGGCGGAGGAGCCGCGGCTGCTGTGGGCTGCCGACGCGTTCTGCTTCTACAAGGGCAACTGGCGCCCCAACGGTAAAGTGCAGCCCGGACAGCACTGGCGGACGGAGCGGGACCTGGAGGCCGAGCGCCATGTGTTCCATCTGCCGGAAGCCCCCCCTGCGGGGGCGCGCGCCGAGATATCCCTGGCCGGTAACTGGCAACTGGCCCGTTTCGACGAGTGGGGGCCGGTGGAAGACCGGCTGGGGCCAATCCCCAGCGTCGAGGATGCGCCCGACCTGCACTGGACCAGCATGCAGGTGCCGGGCGATCGCAACAACCTGCGCCCCGACCTGGTGGACTGCCACCGCTGGCTCTATCGCACCCGCGTGTTCGTGCCCGAGAGCCATGCCGGACGGTCGTTCTTTATGGACCTGCCCATGCAGAACATGATCGCCACCGTGTTCGTGAACGGGAAGCGCTGTGGTTACAGCCGCGCTCCGTATGCACGCATGATGGTGGACCTGACCGGGGCGGTCAAACCGGGCGAGGAGAACGAGATCATCGTCGGCATCAAGGACGGCTTCTATGGCATCTCCCCTGACCTGACCTCCGATGGCACGGTGCGCGAACGCTGGCACAGCCCGCTCCGCGAGCGAGCCGGCTACCTGACGAATATCCTGGACATGCCCATCGCCCTGATGTGGCACTCGGGCATTCTGGACCGCCCGCTGTTCGTGTCAGCCGGCTCATGCTACAGCGCCGACGTCTTTCCCCATGCATCCGTGAAGAACGGAACACTGAAGCTGGGCATAACCCTCAAGAACAACACCGGCTCCGCGGCGCAGGTGGAACTCGTCAACGAGATCGTGCCGTGGAACGGTGGAGACATCGAGAAACGCTTCGCCCCCGTAAAGGTGACCGTGCCCGCCGGCGGGGAGAAACTCATTGAGGCCGAAGAGACATGGCAGAACCCTAAGCTCTGGTGGCCCGACGACCCGCATCTGTATAAGGCCGTGACCATTGTCAAGCAGGACGACGAAGTGAGGGACGTAAAGACCACGCGGTTCGGCTTCCGCGAGTGGGACTGGTCCGGTACGCGCTTCATGCTAAACGGCATCACCTGGAAGCTCTGGCAGAGCCATTTCCACCCGCACGGGCCGACGGCGCGGGAACACCTGGAGGCCATGCGACAGGCCAACGTGGACATGCAGCGCTGGCGCGTAGGCCTGGGCAGCCTGACCCGCTGGGGTGGGCTGAACTACCGGGAATGGCTGGAGTTCTGCGACGAGAATGGCATCATCGTGCGCACGACCAGTCCGTGGGACGGGATGTTCGCCAGCTATCAGCTCAACCCGGACCAGAACCCTGCCATCTGGGACAACGCCGAGCACATGATCCGCCACTGGGCGAAGGGCCTGCGCAATCATCCGTCCATTGGCTTCTGGAGCCTGCAGAACGAGATCGTCCTGATCAACCTGCGCAATGCGAAGCGGGGCGGCCCCCTGATGGATCGCATCAGCGACGCCGTCATGGAAGTGGACGGGACCCGGCCGACCATGAACGACGGCGCCGGTGCAACCGGGAACCTGCCGGTCACCGGCATCCACTATCCCACCGTCAAGCAGGTGCGCCACTATCCGAACGAGGCCTATACCTGGCAGGAATCAAAGAAGAACCGGCACGGGCGACGCGCCATTCTGGATATGACCCTGCCGGTCTTCGTCGGCGAAGGCTACTACACCGGGGGAAAGAGCCTCGGCTGGTTCGCCAGCGTTGGTGGCGAGCAATGCTTCCGCGGTGTATCGCACTGTGAGGAAGCCCGAATGCTCTTCGCTCAGATCCTCTGCGAGGGCATGCGCTGGCAGGGCATAGCCGCCGCGGATTTCCTGACCGGACCCGGGCTCTACCAGAACTCCTTCAAGCCCATCGCGGTCTTCTGCCGGCAGTGGGACTGGACCCACGCCTCCGGCGCCACCGTGGAGCGGGACCTGAAGGTCTTCAACATGACCCGCCACGACGAGTCCATAACGGCCCGTTGGGAGCTCGTCGCGGGCGAGGAGGTTATCGCATCGCAGGAACGCACCTTCGACCTGGCGGCGGGAACGGCGCGGGAGTTTAGCATCGCCGTGGAGATGCCGGAAACGGACGGCCGCACGGAGTGCGAGCTAAGGCTCTCCTGCACGAAGGACGGTGAGCAGGTGTTCGAGCAGATCAAGGATGTCTCGGTCATCAACCCGAACCTGGCGCCCGTGCCGGCGGTAGAGGAGGCAGAGGTCGCTGTATTCGACCCCGCCGGCATCGTCCAGACCCACCTGGAGGGGCGCGGCATCCCCTACGTGGAGGCCACCCCGCGGGACCTGCCCGCCGAGAGCCGGGTCTTCATCGTCGGGGCCGATGCGCTGGACCAGGAGCTGTCCCGCCGGCAGATCTGGCGGAACCTGGCTTCGCAGGGCAAGCGTCTGCTCGTGCTGGACCAGGAGTATCCGCTCCTCGGCGAGGCCGTGCAAGGCGATTTCGAGACGACCGATTTCGTCGGGCGCATCGGCTTTATGGAAGACAGGGAACATCCGGCCTTCCAGGGCCTGCGCCAGAAGGACTTCTTCTGTCGGTCCGGGGCCGACCAGGTTCTATACCGGCAGGCCTACGCGAAGCCTACTAAGGGTGCTCGTTCGCTTGTTCAATGCGACGAAGATCTCGCCTACAGCGCCCTTCTGGAGAGCCACGTGGACGAGGGCTTGATGTTGCTCTGCCAGGCGGTTGCCGGCAGCAAGCTGGCCACCGATCCAGTTGCCCGGCTCCTGTTCGACAATCTGTTGAACTACGCGCTGGATTACGAGCGCATCGTCAACCCGGTGGCCGTGGTCGCCGACGGGGAGGACCCGAAGACAGAGCTGCTCCGTGAGATCAACCTCGCCTTTCAGCGCATGGACGACCCCATGGAGGCGATCAACAACGGCCTCATCAAGGTCGTGGTGGTCGATGCGACCGAGACGAACCTGCGGAAGATGGCCGAGAACGTGGAGCAAGTTCACCGGTTCGCGGAGAACGGTGGCTGGGTCATGCTCTGGGGCGTCACTCCGGATGGGATCGAGTCCTTCAACGAGCTGGTGGGCGTCGATCACCTCATCCGCCCCTACCGCCTGGAGCGGTCCTCGCTGAGACGGCCGCGAGACCCGCTGGCCGTAGGTATCTCAGAGCGCGACGTGGCTATGACAACGGGGCGCAAACACATGCGTTTTACAAACACGGAGATTCCCTCGCCGAACGCGTTCACTCATGTCGTTGACTATGACGACATCGCGCCGTTCTGCAGGTATCCGAGTCCGGAGTACTTCAAGCACTTCGACGACGACCCTATGAATAACGGCCACCACCCGCTCAACATGGTCAACGCCATGACGGCTCGGGATGGGTGGCAGTTTACCTTCTACATCCACCTGTTTGACGACCCACCGACAGAGTGGACGTGCGAACTACCGCGCAGGGAGACCATCACCGGCTTCCGCATCCTGCCGAGCGATACCTATTACCGTATCGGCGGCATTGAGCTTGGTTTCGGCGGGGACGTCACCGAGAAGCTCGAGCTGGAGCCGGAGGAAGGCTCAAGCATGCAGAGGTTCGACTTCGGCGGACACACCACGGATGAGCTCAAAATCGATATCTCCGACATCCAGGAGCGCAGCGACAAACGGGCCGTCATCGGCATCCAGAACATGTGGATACAGGTTGAACGATCGGATGAATTCTTCCAGAAGGTCAAACCCCTGCTGACCACCGGCGTGCTCAATCGCTACCCGCGCGGCGAGGGGGGAATCTTCCTGAACCAGGTGAAGCTGATGGACGCCGAACCAAACCCGGAGAATGCGGACAAGAAGAAGAGCATCCTGAAGGCCGTGCTGACCAACCTGCACGCTGCCTTCGGCACGGAGGTCCCGGTGGCCGTCTCCATCGAGCGCCGCGAACTGACACGCTTCTTCCCCGTGGTGCTGATGGAGCAGGCCAACCTGTTCCTGAGTCGGGAAGACAACTGGCCGACCGACGAGAACGACCTCTCCAAGCTGCCACTGGGCAAAACCCGGCTGGACGACGTGCCCTACGAGATCTTCGACAACGAACTGGTGCCCGGCGACCGCCACGTGGTCGGGCTCGGCAGCTACGGGGACTTCCGGGGCCATAAGTCCACCAGTCTTCATCTGGACCGCAAGGCCGACGCCGTTTTCCTGCTCCACACCTTCGTGCAGGAGCAGGTGTGGACGCCCAGGGGCGACGCAGAACCTCCCATCGTGTTCAGCTACGTGGTCCACTACGCCGACGACACTGCCATAGAGGTGCCTGTGCGCTACGGGCGCGGCGTGGCAAACTGGCTGCAGCGCGACCCCGAGGACCTGCCCCGCGCCGAAGTGGCCTGGCAGGCGGACGCCGTCGGCGGCGAGAGGACCGTGCTCTACCATATGCTCTGGGCCAACCCCAGGCCCGATGTGGCCATTCGGAAGCTGGAGATGAAGGCCACCGAGGCCGGCGACAGGCTCGGCATGGGCCTCGTGGCCGGTGTGACGCTGGCCACCAGGTGAGCTCAGCGGCGGGGCCAGGTCCCATCCGCTGCCACTGCCCCTGGTTATGGCCCGTGAAGCGGGCAACCTGAGGGGAAAAGGCAAAAGACTTTAGCCAAGGGAGCGAGACCGAAAAGACAAGGTCATCGAGAGCCAGCGTGGGCGAACGATGGGGACAGCCCGCATCTCGTGTTCATTGCCGCCCTTTCGGGGGCAGGCGCGAGAAGGAGAATGGGCGTCCCCGCCAGCCCTGGACTTGAGGCGTCAAGAGCCAGCCAGGACCAGCTTAGTGTGCGGCGCGATGAGGCGTTAGCGCGAATGGGAGATTGGTCGACTCCACGCACCCCAGAAGCCTCGGGACTTTGCCTTGACACGGCTCACTTCATGGGAGTGACGGATGAAGTGGAATCGACGGGATTTCGGCAGGATCGCACTGGGCGGGCTCGGCGTCTCTTTGCTCCCCGCTGGTGGTTCGGCGTCCGCCGAAGCCGGGCAGGGTCCCGCGGCGCAGGGGGCGGGCGATGATGAGCGGAAGGATTACGATCTGCCCGATGCCGACCACGGCGCCATTCGCGCGAGGGTGCGCGAAGTGCGCAACCGTGATCCGCGCCCGAATGTCCTCCTGGTATTCACCGATCAGCAGCAGTGGGACTTGATGGGCTGCGCTGGCAATCAGTACGTATACACGCCCCACATGGACCGACTGGCCCGGCGGGGCGTGCGCTTCGCGAACTCCTACTGCGCCTCGCCGGTCTGCGGCCCCGCGCGAGGGTCAATCGTGACGGGGCGGATGCCACACAACACGCAGGTGCGGCACAACGGCGACCGGCTCTCGGAGAACGTCCCTACGATCGGCGAGGTGCTGCGGCAGAGTGGCTACCGCACCTGGTGGAGCGGCAAATGGCACCTGCCGGAGCCCCGCCTCTACGCCGACGGCGACGTGCGCGGCTTCCACAACATGCCGCTGCCGGAGGGCCTCCCGAAGCCGTTCCTCGGCGACAACCAGGACATGCTTTTTGCCGCCCAGTCGCACGACCTGCTGGTCTGGCACGCCGGGCTCTTCCCGGAGCCCTGGTTCCACGCCGTCTCGCTGATCAATCCCCACGACATCTGTTTCTGGCCCGAAACCGACAGGGAGTGGGCAATCGGTTACGAGTGCGAAGAGTACGAGAATGTAGCCCAACTGCCGCCGGCACCGGACAACCTGTCCATCCCGGAAGACGAACCGGAGGTCCTGAGCCGGCGTCGTTCGAGCCGAAACAGGCACCGGTCCGAGACCGCCTGGCGTGCCTACAACGCCGATTACGCGAGCATGACCTCGACGGTGGACCGGGCCGTGGGGATGGTGCTGGAGGGTGCGCGCAAAGGCGGCTGGCTCGACAACACCGTCGTCATCTTCACAAGCGACCACGGGGACGGCGGCGGGTCGCACCAGTTGACCGGCAAACTGACGCCCTACGAGGAAGCGGCGAAGGTGCCGCTGATCGTGGTGCCGCCGGGCGGGCTGGCAGAAGGCCGCGTGGACGGGGCATCGCTTGTCTCCGGCGTCGACATCGCACCGACCGTCTACGATTACGCCGGCGTCGAGTCCCCGCCGCTGGTGCACGGCAGCAGCCTGAGGGGCGCGGTGGAGGAGGGCGGCGCACTCGACCGCGACTACGTGGTCATGCACCTCGCCCCCGGCAACCGAAAGGACCCGGAGCAACGGGCAATCGAGGGCAGGATGGTGCGCAGCGGGTCCTACAAGTACGTGATATTCAACCGGGGCGAGAATCCGGAGCTGCTCTTCGACCTGGACCGGGACCCGGGGGAGCTTCATAATCTGGCCGGCGATCCATCGCACGCGGACGTGGTACGGGAACACCGCCGCATGCTCGAGGACTGGAAACGGCGAACCGGGGACCCGTTCGATGCGGGCGAATGATCCCGCACAACTCGCGTGGGCCGGTGCGGCGCGAATGTGCACCTCTGCTTGACGGCCGGCAGTCAGGGCCGCAGACTGTCCAGGGATGGTTCCGCGCAAGGCCCCGGACCGCGGCGGCCGCGAGTCCCGAATGCACCGGAAGAGAGGAAACCTGAGCATGGACTACAAGCTTGGTTTGATCGGCGGGTTGGGCGACGAGGAAGACCTCTGGGAAGCGCTGGAGCGGATCGCCGGGCTGGGCTACCGGGCTGTCGAAGGCGGCTCCTTCGTCGAGGGCACGCAGGAGGAGATCCGCGAGAAAGCCCGTCGGCTCGCCGACCTCGGGCTGGAGTGCTGCACCACCAGCATCGGCCGCGGGGACCTCGAGGAGCCGGATGAAGTCATCGAGAAGGCCGGTATCGCAGGGGTCAAGCACGTCACGACCTGGTGGGGACCGGCCGAGGACGAGGATCAGCTCAAAGCCGAGGCCGAGCGCTACAACCGCGTCGGGGAGAAGGTCGCCGCTGCCGGCATGAAGTTCTGCTACCACAACCACGATCACGAATTCCTGCGGCTGGAGCGCCGCACGCCGGCGATCAAGATACTGATGGACGAGACCGATCCGGACAAGGTGTACTTCGAACCCGACCTGGGGTGGATCGCGGCGGCCGGCTGCGACCCGGTTCATTTCCTGCTCGAGTGCGAGGGGCGCGTCCCCGTCGTGCACCTGCGCGATCTGGCAGCGGAGGGCCTGCCGGTCACCTGGACGACCCCGGGCACCGGCGTGCTCGACATGCGGGCCATGGTCACCGCCGCCGTCGCCACCGGCGTCGGCTACGTGGTCTACGAGCCGGCCCGGACCCACAACCTGACCAGCTTCCAGAGCGTCACCGCCGCCGCCATGAACCTGCGCGAGATGAACCTGGTGTGAGCTGGGTTCGGTGGGGCGGAGATGTCGCAATCTCGTTGGGACGTGTGGGTTGTCTGTGCACTTGCGGTCCCGCGTGCCGGTGAGTACGGTCTACGTTCACGCAGCGGCAGTGCGGGTTAAGAGGAGGGCCGAGCATGGCAGGCGAGAACAGGGAGATAAGCTTCCCCGAGGCGGCTGAAGCAGTAGTCGACGTAACCAAAGAGCCCTACAATTGCGACCCCACGGGCCACCAGGACTGCACCGAAGCGCTGGTTCGGGCCCTGGACGATGCAGTCCGGCCGTGGCGTGATGCTTTCAAAGAGCAGGACGCGTTCTACAAGGCGAACCCATTCGAGTACGAAGGCATCTTTGAGGCTCGCAAGGAACACGGCATGATATTCCTGTCCGTTCCCGCACCGCCGAGCATCCTCTACTTCCCGAAGGGTACCTACCTGGTAAGCGATACGCTCCGTTACAGCTTCCGAGACCTGCAGAACTGCAACGATTTCGAACTGCCGCAGCTCATCCAGTTCCGGGGAGAGTCGCAGAAGGGCAGCGTCATAAAACTGGCCGATAACTGCCCGGGATTCGAATTCGGCACCCAGCGGCCGGTCATCGACATCATGGGCGGCATCTCGACGAATGCTGCGTTCCATAACAGCGTCGAGGATCTGACGATCGACGTGGGTGTGGGCAATCCCGGTGCAGTCGGCCTGGTTTTCTTCGCCAACAACACCGGAGCGGTGCGACACGTAACGCTCCGATCGAGCGACCCCGAAGGTGCCGGGCACTGCGGTTTCTCCATCCGCAACCGGAATGCGAGCGGCATATGTATTCGTGACATCACGGTGGAGGGCTTCGATTGTGGCGTGCGGATAGAGCACGACCGGCTGGCAACGGGGCTGGAGCATGTCCGCGTCTCCGGTCAGCGAAACTGCGGTGTGCACGTGGACCGGCACAATGTTTCCCTGCGCGGACTGGTCAGCCGTAACTCCGTTCCGGCCCTGCGGGTTACCGGCAGCGACGCCGTCGTTGCATTCATCGACTCCCGGCTCGAGGGCGGTTCGGCATCGAGGCCGGCCGTTGTTCTCGGAGAGGGGTATCTCTTTGCGCGCAACATCGAGACGGGCGGATACGGTTGTGCCCTCAGCCGCCTGGGCGCGACGGAAGTCGCCGGGGATCGCATCGAGGAATACGTTTCATCAACGGTCACCGTCCTCTTTCCCGAAGAGTCGCGGCGCTCGCTCGACCTGCCCGTCGAAGAGACGCCCGAGATTCCCTGGGAGAACGACCATTCCAACTGGGCCTGCGTCAATGATTTCGGCGCGGCCGGCGACGGCGAGACGGACGACACCGAGGCGATCCGTGCGGCCATCGCCAGCGGCAAGCCCGTGGTATGGTTTCAACCGGGCATATACCTCATCGACGATGTTATCGATCTGCCCCCGACACTGGGGCGGCTGAACTTCATGAAGAGCGACCTTGCTGCCGGCCAGAACCTGCGACTGATGCACGGCAAGGGTGCGTTCCGGGTGGTCGGCGAGTCCGATGCCCCCCTGATCATCGAGGACCTGTTCGCCATGGAGAAATGGCGGGGCGGACACGCGCTTGTCGACCACGCCTCCAGGCGCACGCTCGTGCTCAGCGACATCCACATGCATTTCTGCGCGGCATACCGCAACAGCGTGGAAGGCGGGAAGGTGTTCATTGAGAACGTGTTCGCCATGAACCAGTTCCGCCCCGAGGTCCCGGTCTTTCACTTCAAGGGGCAGCAGGTATGGGCGCGGCAGATCAACCCGGAACGGAACGATCCGGAGATAGTGAATGACGGCGGCACGCTCTGGGTCCTGGGGTTCAAGACCGAGCACGAAGGCACGGCCTTCCGCACCGTCAACGGCGGCAGGACCGAGGTCTTGGGCGGCACCTTCAACCAGTGCGTGGGGGAAGGTGCGCCGGCGATGATTGTCAACCACGACTCGGACGTCAGCGTGGTTTGCGGAACGACCGACTGGCGCAACACCGAGGGGCGGGGCCGCGTCGTCGTTGAGGAGCGCCGCGATGGGACAAAGCGGCAGATCAAGTGGTCCGAGTTTCCCCCGCGCACGGGCAACAGGATCGCCATCCCCCTTTACGTGGGCCGTGCTCGTGAGGAGTGCAGCGATGCATGAGCATCTCGTTGCGATGCTCCCGGGCTTCTACAGCGACCCGACCCATCTGGCGGGCCGGCGATGCCTGTTACCTGACGACCAGCACCTTCGAGTACGTCCCCGGCTGCCCGCTGTTCAGGGGCTATGGCCTGGTCGAGTGGGAGCAGGTGGGCTACATCCTGGACCGGCCCGGGCAACTCCCACTCGAAGGTACGGTGATTTCCGCCGGGATCTATACATCGACGGCGGACTCACCGCCTTCCACAACCGCGACTGCCAACTCTGCATCGGCGTGCAGCGCCGTGACGGTCACGTCGCCGGTTTCACCCGGGTTCGTCTCGGCGAACTCACATGGGAGGATGAGTGGGACTTCAGTGAAGACATCCAATCCCTGTTCATCGAGGGAAGGGAGCGGCAGTATCATCTGGGCGTCCGCAACGCCGCCGGCCGGCGTCGGCTTCGTTCCTACAAGGCCCGCCTCCTCTCGCGCGAGTTCGGTGGGCGCTTCACCGGGGTTTACCTTGGGCTCTACGCCGAGGGAGGCGCTCGCCTGGCCTGCACAGAATGTCAATACAGTCCGGAAGAAGATTCAGCATGAGCGCAACGAGCAAGCGAGCTCCCAATATTCTCTTCATCCTAATCGACGATCTCGGCTGGCGGGATATTTCCTGCTACGGCTCGGAGTTCTACGAGACGCCGAAAATCGACCGCCTGGCAACGCAGGGGATGCGGTTCACCGACGCGTATGCGAGCTGTCCGGTCTGCTCGCCGACGCGTGCCAGCCTGCTGACCGGCAAGTCGCCGGCGCGAATCGGCATGACCCAGGCGATCGGCGGATGTTTCACGGGAGCCCTCTGCGACGTGCCCTACCTTTCCTTCCTCCCCGAGAGTGAGATAGCCCTGCCCCGGGTGCTGTCAGAAGCAGACTACCAATCGTGGCACGTTGGCAAGTGGCACCTCGGCGAGCGCCGTTTCCTTCCGCCACTCCATGGATTCGATGTCAACCGCGGCGGCTGCGGCTGGGGTCTGCCAAAAAACGGCTATTTCAGTCCCTACGGAATTCCCGGTTTCGAAGACGGTCCCGAGGGCGAGTACCTCACTGACCGGCTTACCGACGAGGCGCTCGACCTGATCTCACAGCGCGATCGGAGTCGGCCCTTCTTCCTGAATCTCTGGCATTACGCGGTGCACAAGCCGATAGAGGCACCGGGCCACCTGGTCGAGAAATACCGAGAGAAGGCCCGCGAGATGGGACTGAATGCGAAGCAGACCATCGTGGAGGGTGAACACTTACCTTACGAGATGCGCAAGACGGCGCGAGCCCGCCGCATGGTTGTGCAGAGCAATCCGGTCTACGCCGCGATGGTCGAGAACCTCGATACGAACATCGGCCGGGTCCTCGACGCACTGGAAGAAGACGGTTGCGGGGAAGAGACGCTGGTCGTTTTCACCTCGGACAACGGCGGCGACAGCACCGGGCCGGATCCGGTCACCTGCAACCTGCCTCTGTCCGAAGGCAAAGGCTGGATGTATGAGGGCGGAACGCGCGTGGATCAGATCGTGAGGTGGCCGGGCGTCGTTCAGGCCGGCAGTATCTGCCAGGAACCTACGATATCCAGCGATTGGTATCCGACTCTTCTCGAAGCAGCCGGCCTGCCGCCGGACCCGGTTCAGCATGCTGACGGGGAGAGCATCCTTCCCCTCCTGCGTGGTGAGGATATGCCGCGAGGTCCCATTTTCTTGCATTACCCGCACTACCACCATTGCGGGGGACGGCCGGCGTGTGCAGTGCGGCACGGTGACTGGAAACTCATCGAGCACTTCGAGGACGGTCGTCTCGAGCTCTTCAACCTTCGCGACGACATCGCAGAGGAGCACGACCTGAGCGCGAAGGAGCCTGAACGGGCTGTGGACATGCATGGACAGCTTTGTGCGTGGCGCGAAGAAGTTTCGGCTCTCATACCCCGCCGGAATCCCAACTGGCAGCCGGTTGCGGACGCGGAGAGGGGTGATCCGGCCGCTATATGAATGTGTGAACCAAAGAGATCAGATGGCAATCAGAACGCGAAGGTAGGCCCCAACCGATGAACATGCTGCCTCCTGAAAACGTAGACGCCGAGAACCGCCCGAACATCCTGGTCATCACGACGGACCAGCAGAGCCACCACATGATGAGCTGCGCCGGGAACCAGTGGCTGTATACGCCGGCGATGGACCGCATTGCCGCCTTGGGCACGCGTTTCGAGCGCGCCTACTGCGCGAACCCGATCTGCGTGCCGTCCCGCTTCTCGATGTGGACCGGCCGCATGCCCTCCGCCATCGGCTTCTCGAGCAACCGCGGGGCGCCCGAAGGGCCACTGCCGGACGCCGTGCACGAGGGATCGCTCGGCCACCTGATGCGCTCCGCCGGCTACGACACGTTTTTCGCCGGCAAGCGACACACTCCGTCCGGACTCACCGCCGAGAGCATGGGGTTCACCAACCTCTCCTGGGACCGACGGGACACGATGGCCGTGAGGGCCGCGGAATTCCTCCGCACCTCCCGCGACCGGCCCTGGTTCCTGGCCGTCAATTTCATCAATCCACACGACATCTGTTTGATGGCCATCCGCCAGTTCCCGGAATCCGACCTGCTGCGCGGCTTCGTCGAGCACGCGCATAGCGACAGGACACTGGCCGAACTAGACCGGGCGCTGGAGCGGCCGGAGGGTGTGAGTGAGGAGGATTTCTTCGAGCGGCACTGTCCGCCGCTGCCGGCCAACCACGAAGTGGTCGAGGAGGAGCCCGCGGCTTTTGCGGCGCTGCTGGAAGACCTTCCCTCGCGCCCGATGGTTCGTAAGAACTGGGGCAAGCGGGAATGGCGACTCCACCGCTGGGCCTACCACCGGCTCACCGAGAGAGTGGACCGACAGATTGCGGTCCTGCTGGACGCCCTGGAGCTATCCGGCCAGCAGGAGGACACCGTGATTATCTTCACCAGCGACCACGGCGACCTGGACGGCGCGCACCGGATGGAGCAGAAGCAGTTCTTCTACGACGAGTGCCACCGCGTGCCGCTGATCGTTGCGTGGCCCGGCCACCACCCGGAGGGCGTGGTCGACAAGCATCTCTGCCAGACCGGACTCGACCTGATGATCACCTGCTGCGACTGCGCGGGAATCGAGCGGCCTGACTACAACGTGGGACTTAGCTGGCGGGCTTTGATCGAGGGTAGGGCCGAGGCGTGGCGCGACGGAGTGTACGGGGAAAACCCCATCGGGACCTGCCTGGTCACCGAGCGCTACAAGTACTGCCACTACACCGCCCGCGGCGAGGAGGAGCAGCTCTTCGACCTGGCCGCCGACCCCGGCGAGATGCACAGCCTGCACGCCGACCCAGAGTATCGCGCCGTGCTGCAAAAGCACCGGGCCGGCCTGCGCGAAGAACGTGAGGACCATCTGGCCCTGCAGGTATACTCCGAAGACGGGGAATAGAAAGCTCATGCCCATGGGAAGCAAGTATGACGTGATCGTCGCGGGCAGCGGCCCGGCCGGGTTCGCGGCCGCCTACTACGCCGCCACCAACGGGGCGGACACGCTCCTTGTCGAGAAGAACGGCACACTGGGCGGCATGCTGACGACGGGCCTGATGGGGGTATTCTGCGGCCGGGCGTCGTCCGGCCTCTTCGCTGAGATGCGGGAGACGCTCTGCTGCGACCGGGACGGCCAGCCCTGGCCACGTAGCTGCTACGACGTCGAGGAGATGAAACAATTCCTCTACGCGAAGGCCGAGGAGTGCGGCATGGACCTGCTTCTGCACACCGTGGCTGCCGGAGTGCGACATAGCAACGGCTCCATGGACGCCCTGGAGGTGCAGGCGAAGGAGGGCCGGCGCGCGCTGAAGGCAAAGCTGTACATCGACGCCACCGGCGACGGGGACGTCGCGGCGTTCGCCGGCGAGGACTTTGATCTGGGCCGGGCGAAGGACGGGAAGTTCCAGCCGATGACGCTCATTTTCCACCTCGGCGGGGTCGACACGCAGAATGCCGAAGGCCTTGCGCAATCGGAGCGCCCGGCGCTCTCCAAGAAGCTCCGGACCTGGGTCGAGGCCGGCAACGTGGACCCCTGCGTCGGTCACGTTATCCTCATCCCCGGCGTGCGGCCGGGCACGGTCAAGTGCAACATGACGAACGTGATTGACCTGGACGGGACAACGTCGGAGGACCTGACGAAGGCGGAGGTGCGTTGTCGGAAGCAGCTCGCGCAGATAGTGAAGTTCCTGCGCGAGGAGGCACGCGGCTTCGCGAACTGCTACGTCCGGGCCTCAGCCGGTGTGGTCGGTGTGCGGGAGACGCGTCATATCAAGGGCAAGTACGTCCTCAACGAGAAGGACATCTCCGAGGGCCGCGTCTTCGACGACTGGGCGGTGACCCGGGCCCGGTACTTCTGGGGGACGCACAACCTGTACGGCCCCATCCACGGCGAAGGGCGCAAAGATTCCCGCTGGAGTCCCTACGGCGAGCTCCCCCACGACAGGGATTACACCATCCCTTACCGGTCGCTGCGGCCGGCGAAGACGGACAATCTGCTGCTGGCCGGCCGCTGCATCAGCGGGACTTTTCTGGCGCACTCGAACTACCGTGTCATGCCCATCTGCATCGCCATGGGCCAGGCCGCCGGCACGGCCGCCGCGCTTTGCGTGAGCGCCGACTGTGCGCTGGACCATCTGGACATCAACCGCTTCCACGAGACGCTGCTCACCCAGGGCGTGGGACCGCCAGAAGGCTGAAGGTAGTCCGGGGCAGACCGGCTCAGAGCTTTGTATCGCCTACAGACGGCAGAGACTTTGCACCGACGCGTTCGAATCCCGTCGCCCGCTCCACTGCCACCTGTCGGACAGGACCCGCCAGCAGTGCCCTATAGCGGCTTGCGCTCCGTAGCCTCGCGCGAAGGCGGGCCTCCCGCTGCCGGGGTGCGCTTGACCGGCGCCAGCGCTCTGCATTACGCCAAACGCGAAGCGTGAGCACTGGCAGAGGTCACCTCGGTTAGCCTCAAGTCAAGTCAGCTCTCACAGGGGCCGGAACATGGGCAACAGGCAGGAACGGTTGGACTGGTTCGCCGATCAGGCATTGGGCATGTTCATCCATTGGAGTGTGGACTGCCCCCTGGGCCTGATCATCAGCCACTCGATGGTGGGGGCATCGCCGGATTACCTGGAGCGCTACATCGGCGATCTGCCCGGGCTTTTCGCGCCCGAGAAGTTCAATCCGCGGGCCTGGGCACGCCTGGCGAGGACCGCGGGGATGCGCTACGCCGTCTTCACCGCGAAACATCACAACGGGTTCTGCATGTGGGATACGCAGACCACCGATTTCAACGTCATGAACACGCCATTCGGTCAGGACGTGGTTCGCGGATTCGCTGACGCCTTCCGGAACGAAGGGCTTGCGGTCGGGTTGTATTTCTCGCCGGACGATTTCTGGTATTGCCATACCCACGGCATTCCCCCGAGCCGGATGCGGCCTGAGTCGCTGCCATCTGCTAACCCGGGTCTGATGGAACACAACTAGGCCCAGTTGCGTGAGTTGCTCACCGGTTACGGCCCGGTTGACGTGCTTTTCTTCGACATCCAGCGGGAGCGACCCGAGGACCTGAACCGGCTGGCGTGGGAACTTCAGCCGCACGTTGTGGTGACCCGCGGCGCGATGCAGACGCCGGAACAGAAGCTGCCGGACGAGGTTCTGCCGCGGCCATGGGAAGCCTGTTACACCATCGGTCGTTCCTGGCAGCATCGGCCGACGAACGAGCAGTACAAGACCGGCACGAGGCTGATAGAGTTGTTTATCCAGACCCGGGCCAGGGGCGGAAACCTGCTCCTGAACGTGGGACCGAACGCGGACGGGGAAATCCCGGACGAGCAGGTCCGCCCGCTCCGTGAGTTCGCTCTGTGGCATTTCATACATGCCAAAGCACTCCACGAAGTTGAGCCGTGGGACATCTGTCGCCAGGATGACGTGTGGTTCACAAAGGAGCGCAACGGGCCGGCGGTCTACGCGTTCTGCACGGGGGAGGCCTGGCCCGTGGGCGAGTGGAAGACGGTGACGCTGAAGGGCGTGGCTTTGCCTCCCGCCGCCGAGGTGGAACTCGTAGGACAGTCGGGTGATATGCTCGAGTACCGGCCCGAAGTGGTGCCCGAGGCGCGCTGGGAGCAGGGCGAGAACGGGCTGCACGTCACCGCCATGCGCGCGGTGCGGCTGTACAACGACCGCCGGTGGCCCAACCCGGTCGTTATCCGCCTCCCCGAGGCCAAAGTAGCGCGCCCGTGATCCGGCGCGTGCAGAGCTGGAGCCACGACCGGTCGTGCCGCTATTTCAGATCCGCAGGATCGTGCCGGCAAGGTTTGTAGAAGCCGCGATGGCGAGGCGCCGTTTGGCAAGAACTCCGACGGGCACAGAGCCAACTAACAATGACGTTCGGCGTGATCCGGGTGACACGACGATCTGGCGGAACCGATTCCGAGGCAGGCTTATGAGTCCATTGGTGAAGACGTAGAGCACGTTCGGCCTCGTGTCCACATCGCAGCCCTTCAAGAGCTGTAGATCACGTTCCGGCGCTGTCTGCCGGCGGAGGTCACTTCTATCGGTCCCTGGTCAATCCGTTACGCCGGGGATCGTGCGGTTGCCCTGGCCGATGTTCACGCCGTCCGCGATGAGCGCCTTCTGCAGTTCGATGCGGTCGACATCGCGCGGAGGAATGCCCCCCTCCAGTGACATCGCCGTCGCCGTGCCCGCCGCCTGGCCCATCGTCAGGCAAGCCATGATCAGACGGCAGCCGCTCTGGGCCATGAAGTCGGCCGACAGGCAGCGGCCGGCCACCAGAAGGTTGTCCACGTCGACGGGCACCAGGCTGCGGTAGGGTATGTCGTAGTGGGGCGGGGCGGGGAACTCCATGTCCTCGCCCGTTCGGCCCTTCCAGTCGCAGAGGGCCTCCTTGCCCCCCGGCGGCAGATAGCTGGAGCCATAGCCGCCGCGGCTGAAGATGACGTAGCGCGTCGCCCCCTCGATCTCGTGTTCAATCCATTTGACGTTGCCCACGTGATCGGGGCCGTGCACGTCGTAGCCGCTAATCCCTCCGGCCGCGGCCACTGATGAATCGTCAGTTCTTCATCTACCGTGTAAGAAGGTTGCCCTGGATGCCTTCGGAGAAGGCGATTTCTCCGCTATAATACATGATAAGGAACTGATTACGTCGGTGTACCGCCGCAGAGTCTCGGTATCCATCACATGAGGAGAAAACCTGTGTACTGCTTCGCGCTGGCTTTGCTGGCCATTGTCCCGATCGCGGCGGATCTGCCGGATTTCCAGAGCCTGGGCTACAACGGCAGCGTGGCCCACCGCGTAACCCGCACTCAGCCCGCCGACCTGGGCGTGTCGGGCAGGGCTTCGGAACTGCTCATTGAACAGGCGCTCGTGCCGGCCGGTCCAGTGGAGGACTGGGCGGCACAGAGCCGGTCGGCCCGTGAGAAGGGGGAACGGCTGCCCGACCGGCTGCCCGTGGCCGAACTGGTGGTGACCTACGCCGATGACCGGACGGTCGTCAGCAACATACGCTACGGGGAGAGTGTCGGCGCGGCTGTGCGCGACTGGTGGAATCCGGTCGACGGGTTCATTTACCACCTGGCGTTTGCGCAAGTGGTCCGGGTGGAACCGCTGCAGGAGGACAGCCTTCGGCACGCTGTGGTCTACCGGATGGAATGGCCGAACCCGCGTCCGGAGGTGCCCATCGAGTCCGTCTCGCTCAGGGCGGCCGGTGGGCTGGGCGAGGGCAAATTGCTGGTCTTCTCGGCCGAGGGCAACTACCGCCCCGCCCCGGGGAACACGTTTTTCGTGGCGCCCGATGGCAATGATGAGGCCGAAGGCTCCTTCGATCGGCCGTGGGGCACGCTGCACAAGGCCGCGGCCTCGATCGAAGCGGGCGATACCGTCTATGTGCGCGGGGGAACGTATAGGCCGACGCAACGGGTCGTCTTCAAATACCTCGATGCCTCGCCGGTGCAGCGCACCCGCGTCATCGGCTATCCGGGCGAGACGGCCGTCTTCGACTTCATGGACGCCCACTGGGACACCAGTCCCGAGCGCAGGCAGTACGGCTTCGAGGTGTATCCCGTCAACGCGGCGATGATCATGGCCTACGACTGCGATCGCTTCACGTTCAAAAACCTCCATCTCGTTCATTCCCGGTCACGAGGATTCGGCATGGAAACCGGATACTACGACTGGCACGCGAACCCGGACCTCATCGACGGCGGCCGACCGGAGCAGGTCAACAACGAGCCGTACGTGGACTCGGAGATCCTCTACTGCACAGTCTATCGCACGATGGACACGGGCATTCGCTTCAGCAGGGGCCGGGACAGCCGCCTCATAGGCAATGTCGTGATACGGCCGCAGTCCATCTCGATGGGAGCCGCACGCAAGGAGGATTTGGGGTCCGGGCCGGTGGCGGGGTTGGAGGCGACGAAGTTCTTCAATCATCTGGGGGAGGAGAAGCGCAACCCGCCCATGGAAGGCATCGACTGCGGCAGGTTCGCCGACATTGAGATCGCCTACAACGAGATCGGCTGGGGCGATAAAGAGGCCATGCTGATCGACGGCGACGTGGACGGCCTGCGGGTGCATCACAACTATGTGCACGACGCCTGGAACACGGGTTGGGTCTGGGGGTGGACCACGGGAATCGGTCCAAACGGTTACGGCGAGCAGCAAGACATCGAGATCGACCACAACATCGCCCACCACGTCGGCAAGGGCTTCAGTGCCGGCACGGAGGGTGGCGGGTTCGGGAAAAACATCCGCATCCACCACAACCTCGCCTTCGACTGCCACTGGACGGGCCTAGGGCTAAGCGGCGCCTGGAAGAGCAACGCGAGCCTTTATGACATCTCGGTATACAACAACACGCTGTTTCACAACGGCCACTACACCCGGAATCCACACTTCCCGTGGAGAGAGAACACGCACATGCTCGGTGGCATCGTCGTTTCCTTTCCACGGCCCACGCTCGAGGGGAGTGTGGAAGACGTGGTTATCGCCAACAATCTGATTCTGCAGCCGCGGGATTACGCCCTGGCGCTCCGGCACGAGGGCGATCCTGAAGAAAGCAGGATCGTGCTCACGAACAACCTGACGGACCTGGAGACCGAGACGGACATCTCGCAGCGGACGGTGGATGAAAGCTGGCGCCCCGTCCGCGACGAGAAGCTGATCGTGTACACCGGAGGCGTCGTGCGCGATCCGCGGGCCCACGATTTCCGCCTCCTTCCCGACACGCCAGCCATCGACGGGGGCGTGGCGATCGACGAGAACGGCAAGCCCCTCCCCGGGCGGTCCACCTATATCGGCGCCTTCGGCCCCGATGCGCAATGGGTCGAAATCGAAGTGGGACAGGATAACTCGTGAGAGATACAACCAGGCGAATGCGGGTCCTGGCGATTCCTTGGGCTATTCAGCCCCTGGCGGCGCTGGCCGATACCCACGTCCCGCTTCCTCGGTGCCGGCGCCACTGTGTCGATAGGCTACGATATGCACGTCTTCGACGGTCACCATGCCCTCAGTGACCATCTCATCAAGGGTGGGCAGGAACGCATCGATGCGTTCCGGCTTGTCGACGATCTCGACAACAATCGGCAGGTCCTGAGAGAGCCGGAGGATGCGTGCGGTATGGAGCCGGCTGTCGGCCCCGAACCCCTCCAGCCCGCGCAGGACCGTGGCGCCCGCCATGCCCGCCTCGCGCGCCGCGCGCACGATGGCCTCAAAAAGGGGCTTTCCGTGCCAGTGATCGCTCTCGCCGATAAACACATGCAAGAGCTTGCCATCGCCTTCAATCTTCATGCTCTCGCTCCCTCTATGCGAGCAGTAGCCGCACTGCGCCGCGTCCCACCACGACGCCGCCGAGCCCCAGAACCACGCTTGCACCGACGTTCAGCGCCGCCCACCAATACTGGTTCTCCGCGAGAAACTCGGTCGTTTCGTATCCGAAGGTGCAGAAGGTGGTGAATGAACCCAGAAGACCCACCAGAAGCAGCAGGCGTGCGTTAGGCGAGATGAGCCGGCCGTCGCCGACAAGGGTACATCGCGGCCCCGATCAGCAAGCAGCCCAGCACGTTCACCGCAAGCGTGCCGACGGGGAAAGACGTCGGCCAGACACGATGGGCCAAGCCGGAGAGAAGGTAACGGGCAACCGCCCCGGCGAAACCGCCCAAGCCTATGGTGAGCAACTTGACCATGACTGGGCCCTACCTGCGTTTCCGGTGTCAGGTAGGAGTCATCAGCCAAGACGGCGGTTCGGGGCAGACCCCATTGCCCGCGCTACGTCGTAACCATTCATCACGCTACGTCTCTGGTATGGTTCTGTCAAACTACCGGCGGGGCAGCATGTCCGCGGCGCTACCGCCTGCCTTGAATCTCCTTTCCCGGAGTTCTGACAGCTTCAGGCGTTTCCGCTCGCCTCCGTATCGGACGGCAGCGCCGATGGACTCGACGCCCTGCATAGAGGCGGCTGCCGCGCAGCCTACCAGACAGTCGAACCAGTGGCTGCGGGCAGAAGCTGGCGAGGGCCGGGGCGCTGTGTTAACGTGGGAAGAGAAGGCGCTGCACCGCCCGCCGGCGCATACAGGGCGCGGCCGGAACCAGCAGGGATGAGGACTGCGGAGGCTTGCATGGACCTTCCCAATGCCATGGATGCACTGCTGGACGAGGTGCGCAGAGCCGAGGGAAGCGAGAAGAACCGGCGCAACTTTCGGCTCTGGGGACAGGCTCAGGATGTGGGCCAGGAGCATTGGCACGGCCTCCCGCAACAGGACCGTCCCTTCCCCATCACCGTAGATCCCGAGGGGCCGATGTGGGCGGACATCCTCGGTTTCAGCCTGAAGCGCTTCTACACCGATCCTGCGGAGTATCTGCGGCGAACCTTGCAGAAGGACCTCTACCGTTTCGGTCGATGGGATGAGAACACGTGCATCGAACGTAAGGTCTCCATCTGGCTGGGCGTGGGGTTCGAACCGAGCCTGTTCGGCGTGGAGGTTACCTACCAGGACAAGGTCAGCCCTTGGATAGCCAAGAGGCCGGTCATCAACTCGCCGGAGGACCTGGATGCTCTCCAGATGCCCGACTTCCGCGCAACCGGGCTGATGACCCTGGCGCACCGGTTCTACGAGGAGATCGGCGAGCTGCTGCCGGAAGACTTCTCCGTTGAGTTTCCTGACTGGCAGCGAAGCCCCTTCGGCGTGTGTTGCCACCTGCGGGGCATGGATAACTTCCTGGTGGATATGGTTCAGGACCCGGAGTTCGCCAGGGCCCAGTTGGACTTTGTTACCGAGTGCCGGCAAAGGTGGCGCCAGGAACGCGCGCGTTTCCTGGGAGGGCCACTGCAACAGGGCGTGCTCTACAACGACGAGGTGAACGGACAGGTATTCCCGCCGCGCTTGTACGAAGGCCTTATCCTGCCCGGGGAGAAGGAGCTGGGGGAGTTGGCAGGCATCGTCTACTGGCATTCCTGCGGCGATACGACCGATTTCCTGGAACTGATCCGCCGCATACCCGGCTTACAGATGTTCCACGTTGGGCCCTGGACGGACGTCTTCCGCGCCGCCGAGGTGATGGAAGGCATCGCCCTGCAGGTCTGCCTTAACCCCGTCAAGGACGTGCAGCGCGCCGATGAGGAGCACATTCGTGCCAGGCTTCAGGACATCTGTGACGCCTGCCGCGGCAAGCCGTTCACGATACGCGCCGACGGCCTGCACACGATAGACACCCTCGAGCGGGAGCTTCAGGCCATCGATCGCTGGCTCGAGATCGCACTGAACGTGCGAGAGGAACGAGCTTAGCTCGGCTTCACGCCAGCCACTCGGCCGGGATGCGTTCGTGCCGCCCCTCGGGGACGAACAGCGCGTTCAGCCAGAAATCGTCCTCCTCCGGCAGGGCGAGCGGACGCAGGCACTGCTGCTGCCGGTCTATGAGGTAGGGCGTATAGCAAGGCCCGGCCGCAGCGAAGAACTCCGCGACTTCCTCGGGGTGGTGGCCGAATCGTTCCGCTTCCTCGGTCGACATCTCAACCATCCAAACGGGCGCGTCCCGGCGTTCCAGAGTCTGCTGCGCCCCCCGCAGCACCAGGGGCTCGGCGCCTTCGGCGTCAAGCTTGATGAAATCCACTTCCTCAACGTGGAGATCCGCAATGCAGTCATCCAGCGGAACCACGCGTGTCCGCTGCACGTCGGCGCCCTGTTCGACCTCGGCGAGAGAACCACTCACCCAGTTCTGCGGGACGTGGAAGTCGGCCTGGCGTTCGCGCGCGCCCAGGGCCAGCGGGTGCACGTGCAACTGCCGATGCTGCTCCTGCAGTCGCTTCAGGAGCCGCACCATGTACCGGTTCGGCTCGAACGCGTGCACCTCGCCCTCCTCGCCAACAAGGTGACAGAGCAGGCTGGCGTACCAGCCCAGGTTGGCGCCGATGTCCAGCGCTGTGTCGCCCCGCTGCACAATTGCCTTCACCAGCTCTGTTTCGGCGTTCTCGCAAGAGAAATCGCCCTCAAGCAAGTACGGCACCGAGACCGGATTGCTCAGGTCCAGGTGCAGCCGGCGGCCGTCGCACATACGCGCGGGCACGTCCTGGAGGCACTTAAAACGCGCCCCCAGGGCCGTGATCGTGCTGTCCAGCGGCCGCCAACCCGTCAGCCTGTACGTCCAGCGCAACGCGGACCCCAACATGAATGCCAGAATGGAATCCATACCCTGCTCTCCGGTATCCCCGTTTACCTCTCTCGGCCATGGGCATAATACTGACGTGTCCCGCGCGCGCGGCCGGCCTGGGTCGCAGTGCCGCCGATCAGCCGACGTCGCGTGAGGAGACGATCTTCGCGCCTTTGCGGAGAAGCTCACGCTTTGCCTTCTGGAAGTCCTCCGGATCGAGCGGCCTTGTGGCGTCCTCGATGAGCGTGCTGGCAAAGCCCAGCTCGAGCGCGTCCTTGAGCGTGTATGCGACGCAGATCTCAGCGGCCAGCCCGCAGAAGTAGAGGTCGCTCGCTTCCTTCTCACGAAGGTAGCCGGCCAGGCCCGTGGTCTTCTGATGGCCGTTGTCGAAGAAGCCGCTGTAGCTGTCAATCCTGCGGTCCATGCCCTTGCGGAAGATTGCTTCAACGGGCCTCAGATCAAGCTCCGGGTTGAACGCGGCGCCCTGCTTGCCCTGCACGCAGTGATCGGGCCAGAGGTTCTGGTGCATGCCGTTCAGCTCGATCTCGTCGAACGGCTCCCTCCCCTCATGATTGGAAGCGAAACTTACGTGATCGGGGGGATGCCAGTCCTGAGTCGCGAGCACCAGGTCGAACCGGCCTTGCAGTGCATTGATCACCGGCACGATCTGGTCGCCGTTCGGCACGGCCAGTGTGCCCCCGGGTGTAAAATCTTCCTGCACATCCACGATCACGAGCGTCTTCATTCTTGCAGCTCCTCCCGGTGTGCTTCGACCATGCGGTCGCGTTCCTCTTTGAGCCGGGTGCTGAGGCCCACCTTGTAGAGATGCGGGTTGGCAAAGCGCTTGTACTCCGGCGGAAGCAACGCCAGGCGCTCCCTTGAGTAATCGGCGACCTCCTGCAGCGATCTGGGCTCTGCGGTCCGCTCGCCGTCCTTCATCACCTGATGCAACAGCGGCTCCTTCTGATGCTCGGCAATGCGGAGCGATTTCAGGGGATCGAAGGGGTGGTGCATCTTCTCAACGTCTGTTTCATCGGCAAGCGCCACCGCGTCCGCACCGAATAAGCTCCCATCGTCGTTGAGAACCCGCAAGACCTGCTTCAGGTGCGGCAGGCTGATCTTCTCCGTAGTTTCGGAGAGCTTGATGCGTGGCTCGCCGTTGGCGAAGGCAAGCTTGTAGACGCCATCCAGCGCGGCGTCGGGAGGTCCGGTGACCAGCCGCGTGCCCACACCGAAGAGGTCGATCGGCGCGCCCTGCTTCAGCAGGCTTTCGATCACGTGTTCATCGAGCTGATTGGACGCCGCGATCTTCACATAATCCAGCCCGGCCTCATCCAGCATCTTCCGCGCCTGTTTGGCCAGGTAGGCCAGGTCGCCGCTGTCAAGCCGGATGCCCAGCAGCCGCTGCCCGCGCTCGGCCATCTCTTTTGCGACCTTGATGGCGTTCGGGAGCCCGCGGTTCAGCGTGTCGTAGGTGTCCACCAGTAGAACGCAGTTTTCAGGCTGGCTCTCGGCGAAGTCGCGAAACGCCGTCAGCTCCTCGTCATAGCGCTGCACGAAGGAGTGCGCCATGGTGCCGGAAATCGGCATTCCGAAATCGCGCCCGGCTCTCACGTTGCTTGTGCTATCGAAGCCCCCGACAATCGCGGCGCGACTGGCGTAGTAGCCGGCCGGACCGTGCGCGCGGCGAAGCCCGAAATCCACCAGCTTGCGGTCGCCCGCCACCAGCCGCATCCGGCTCGCCTTAGTCGCGATCAACGTCTCGAAATTCAGGATGTTCAGCAGCAACGTCTCGATGACCTGCGCCTCGATCAGTCCCGCCTCGACGCTCAATACGGGCCGGGTCGGGAAGACGATATCGCCTTCGATGCTGCTGTAGACATTGCCACGGAAGCGGAAGCCCTGAAGGTAACTCAAGAACTCGGCGCTGTAGCCCTGCTCGGCCAGGTAGTCGATATCCCCTTTGTCGAAACGGAGCGCCTCCAGTACCCCCAGCAGGTCCTCCAGGCCGGCGAAGACGGCGTAGCCGGCGTCGAAAGGATTGCTGCGAAAGAAGTAATCGAAGATCGCCCGCTCCTGTCCGTACCCCTTCTGGAAGTAGACCTGCGCCATCGTGAGTTCGTATTCGTCGGTGAACGTGCCGGTGAAGTCGATCATGTAGTTCTCCGTTCGGGTGCAGCGAGGAAGGTCACGCCTCCTCGGCCTTGCGTTTCTCCTCGCCGACAAACCTCCCATCACAATTAGTTCGTAGAGATGGGGTAACAGCCTGGCGCTCTCACTTCCTATTCTAACCGGTCAGTTCTTCAAGGGCACTCTCGTGAGTACGCCGGGCCCTGTCGCTGAACAGCACGAAGCGGATGTGTTCCACGGAACGGAGCCGCGGCAACGTATCGAGGATCGTCCTCAGTGCGATGCGCGCAGCCTCCTGCATGGGGTATCCGAAGGCCCCGGTCGATATGGCCGGGAAAGCAATCGAGTCGATCTCGTGCTGCTCGGCCAACTGCAATGCATTCCGGTAACACGATGCCAGCAGTTCGTCCGCAGGCTCGTCCCTCCCATAGACCGGACCGAGACAGTGAATCACGTAGCCATTTGGCAGATTGTGCCCGCCGGTGATCACAGCCTCGCCGGGCTGGACCGGTGCCAGGGGGCGACACTCCTCTTCCAGGGCCGGTCCCGCCGCACGGTGGATAGCGCCGGCCACGCCACCGCCTGTGCGCAACTGCGCGTTTGCCGCGTTGACGACGGCATCCACGTCCGGCTGATCCGCAATGTCGCCCTGCACGCATTCAACCGTCACGCCATCGATCTTTCGCTCTGCCGTCATTGCTTGCCTCCCCTCGCTTTGCACCGCATCTTGCTCCGTCCTGACTGCCCGTCAAGGACTGTTCTACTGTAGTGATCGGCAATACCTGCAAGGCGAGCAGATGCTGCTTCTGCTCCGGCTCCATCAACTGTCCCCTGCTTACAGTGCCGGACGGAGCGTCTCTGCCATTCGCCCTCGTAGGTGCCACCATATGGGACTCCTGCACCGCCGTCAAAGCTTTGCCGCGACCATTTGTCTCATCCTCGGGCGCCTGTTGCACGTCGCCCCAACACGCTCAGTCGGGCGGAAGCATTGTGGCGGTCGTTGGCCCTCGACCGGCCGAAGCACTATAATAGTCGGAATGATGCTCTCTATGGCCGACAAGTCTTTCGTCTTCAGCGCCGCGTTCCTGCGCAGCGGCACGACCCCACCCTAATTCCCGTTGCTTCTGCGGCGCACTGCCTGTTGGCCTGCATCCCCGTCCTGTGTTTCAGGCGCCTGCGTACCTCGCACCGGTTCTACTCGCTTTGATCCGAACCACAAGGATTCCGCCATGAACACAACCGCAAACGCGGAGTGTCCTATACCGCTCGAAGAGATCAACCGCCGGCGGACGTTCGCCATTGTCTCGCACCCCGACGCCGGCAAGACTACGCTGACCGAGAAGCTCCTGCTGTATGCGGGCGCCGTCGACCTTGCCGGTTCGGTCAGGGCGCGCAAGAACCAGCGAGCCACCACGTCGGACTGGATGGATCTGGAGAAAAAGCGGGGCATTTCGATCAGCTCCACGGTTCTCCAGTTCGACTGCCGGGGTCTTCGCATCAACCTGCTGGATACCCCCGGGCATAGGGACTTCTCGGAGGAAACCTACCGCGTGCTCACGGCCGTGGACTCGGCCGTAATGGTTATCGACGCGGCCAAGGGGATTGAGAATCAGACACGCAAGCTCTTCGAAGTCTGCCGCCGGCGGCATGTGCCCATCTTCACGTTCATCAACAAGATGGATCGTCCGACCCGGGATCCGCTATCCCTGGTCGACGAACTGGAAGGCGTGCTGGGGATCGCCGCTTATCCGATGAACTGGCCCCTCGGGACCGGCTCCAGTTTCAGAGGGGTGTGGGATCGCCGGGGGCGCATGGCGCACCTATACGAGCGCACTTCGGGCGGTGCGTACCGAGCACCCGTTTCTACTGCCGGCCTATCGGACGCGCTGGTTCGAAGTCGGCTGGATAAGTCCACGCATCGCGCAATCTGCGATGATGTGGAGTTGCTCGATGCCGCCGGGGCCGAGTTCGATCCCCAAGAGGTCCATGCTGGGCGGACCACGCCGGTCTACTTCGGCAGCGCCTTGAACAACTTCGGTGTCGAGATGCTGCTGGACGGATTCTTGCGTTACTCGTCCCCCCCGACTCCAAGGTGCAGCCAGGCGGGGATCATCGAGCCCCACCTCGGTGCCTTTTCGGGATTCGTCTTCAAAATTCATGCGAATATGGACCCACGTCACCGTGACCGGGTCGCGTTCGTGCGGGTGGTCTCGGGCAGATTCCAGCGCGGCATGACCGTGATTCATAGCCGGACCGGAAAGAGACTCCGGCTCTCCTACGCCACGAAGATATTCGGACAGGATCGCGAAACCGTTGACGAAGCCTATCCCGGGGACGTGGTGGGCATAGTGGGTAGCGCGCAGTTTGCGATCGGCGATACGTTGACAGAGGATCCCTCAATCGCCTACGACGAGATCCCGCGTTTCGCTCCCGAATGCTTCGCGTACCTGGCTAATCCCGTACCGGCTGACTTCAAGCGGTTCCGCAAGGGACTGAACCAACTGCTTCAAGAGGGCGTAGTGCAGCGCTTTGAGTTGAGTAATCCTACACGGGTCGATTCCTTGTTGGGAGCGGTAGGGCCGCTTCAGTTCGAGATCGTGCAATACCGGCTCGAGAGCGAATACGGGGCGACGTCACGCATCGAGGCCGCGCCCTGGAAAGTAACCCGCTGGGTTGATCCCACCGTTGAAGTCGAGGACCTGCAGCTTCCCTATAACGCTCGATCGGCAATGGACGCAGAGGGACGCCCGGTGATCCTGTTCCCAAGCGACCGGAGCCTGCGCTACTTCCTCGAACGAAGCGGCGACGTGCGGGTCGACAGCGTCCCCTTCACGACTGCATAGGCCTCGCGGGCGGCAGGCTGACCGGCGCCATTATCCCGCCGGGGCAGAGCGGGCAAAGCAACGGACAGCCGCACCTGATGCTCCGAACCCCGCCTCCTGGCCGGCCAAAGAAGAAGTGCTCTGATGCCCGGGACACCCATGGCACACCTGACACGCCAAGAACACAAGAAAGAAGAGCTCACAGAGCCGCGCCCGGAGGAACCCGAAGCCTCCCGTCGGCCTGCCCACTGGGCGTCCGTGCCCTTTGATCCTGCGCGCTGGCCGTTCTTTTACGGCTGGGTGATCGTCGTCGCCGCCACAGTCGGTGCGCTCATGAGCATACCGGGCCAGACCATCGGGGTCGGCATCTTCAGAGAGGATGTCGGCCGCGCCCTGGGGCTTTCCGAGGTGGCCGTTTCCCTTGCCTATATGCTGGGCACGCTGGGCAGCAGCCTGGCCCTGCCCTTCGCTGGCCGGCTTCTCGACGATCTCGGCGCCCGGGTGATGGTCGTCGTCTCATCGGTCGGGCTGGCAATGGGCGTCCTGGTGCTCTCCCGCGCGGACCGCCTGGCGACGGCCGTGTCCTCTTCGGCCGTGGTAGCGATGGTTGTCATAACGGCGTGCTTCCTGCTGCTACGGTTTTTCGGCCAGGGCTGCCTGACTCTGATCTCGCGTGTAACCATCGGAAAGTGGTTTAACCACCGTCGCGGGCGCGCCGTCGCCATCTTCGGTTTGTTCGTCGCCTTCGGCTTCTACGGCTCTCCGCTGCTGCTGAACCGCATGGTGGAGGTCCTTGGCTGGCGAGGAGCGGCCGTAACTCTGGCCGTCGTGGTGGGTCTGGCGATGCCTGTTATCGGGTGGATATTCTACCGCGACAGCCCGGAGCGTTGCGGCCTGGTGATGGACGGCGTCACCGACCCGGAGTGGCACCGCCGCATGGGCGAGCGGTTTCCTGCCATCCGACACGAGTTCACCCGCAAAGAAGCGATGCGTACACGGGCGTTCTGGATCTTCAGCCTCGGTATGGCTGCCCCTTCGTTGATCGGCACAGCCGCGATGTTCCTGATCACCTCGATCGGTTCGGAGATGGGGCTCGACCGACAGGCATCCTATGCGGTCTTTCTGCCAATGGCCTGTGTTGTTGTTGCCGCCAACTTCGCAGGAAGCTGGCTGAGCGACCGTGTTCGCCTGAAATACCTGTTGATGGTGATGACGGCCGGGCAGGTCCTCGGACTGTTCGGGTTGATGAACCTGAACGACTTCGCCGGCCGCGCGCTCTTTGCCGTCGGCCACGGGACGGCGGCCGGGCTTTTCGGGGTGCTGGGCGCGGTGAGCTGGCCACGGTTCTTCGGCCGTCGGCATCTGGGGGCCATCAGCGGTGTCAACTTCTCCATCACGGTCATAGCCAGCGCCGTAGGCCCGCTTTTCTTCAGCAGTATGCAACGTCTCACCGGCGACTTCCGCACCGTATGCCTTGTGATGGTGGCACTTCCCACCGCCGTCTTCATCGCTGCTTTCACAGCCGGGAACCCCCAGGAAGGGACGAAAGACGCGGCGGCAGATGGCTGCCCTGTCACAGCAGAACACGATGGCCGGTAGCTACGGCACGGAGGTCGCCGCAACGCTCGCCGGGTCCGTTGCGGCCTGCACACTGTGCCATCGTACGAGGGCCTGCGTGTGTAATGGTATATCCCGCCAAGTGCCTATCATACACGTAGATACGCCCTCGTACAATCATGTACCCGCTACACGTGATGAAACATCCGGGGTTAAGATTGAGCCTCGAATCTCACGCCCAGATGCGCCAGGTCCTGGTGAAGCTGTGTGCCGTCGAGTTCGCGCGGTGAGATTGAGCGTGTGGCGGCGCGGGCGGCTGCGAGGCCGGCGGCCTGGCCCGTGGCCATGCATACGCCCGTGACGCGGTAGGACGCGTGAGCATGGTGAGAGCCGGAGATGCAACGACCAGCGAAGAGCAGACCGTCCGGCTCCCGCGGCACGAGGCAGCGGTAGGGGATGTCGTAGCCGGCCACCTTCGCCGAACGCGCCTTCTCGGGCAGGCTCGGAGTGGGGTCGTCGGGGTCGATCTCGTGGACGTCCAGCGGAAAACTCGCGCCGGTAACCGCGTCCTCGAAGCGACGGCCCTCCAGGACGTCATCCAGATCGAGATGGTATTGCCCTTCCAGACGGCGGCTTTCGCGGATGCCGATCTGGGGCGCGGTCTGCGAGAGACGCACGTTCTCCAGTCCCGGCACCTTTCGCAGGGCTGGCAGGAATACTTCATGGACCTGCTCACGGGCCTCCACGCTCGCGCGGGTCAGCTGGCGCGTGTCGGTCGCATCGTAGCGGTAGACGTGCGTCGCCTGCACCACGGCCACGCGGTCCGCAGGCAGCGCGATGAAGGCGGGCGTGCCGTGGCGCTGCGGCCCGTAGGGTAGCTCGATCCCGAGCCCGTGCTCCTCGATCGCGCGCTCGAGATGTTCGATGATGCCGTGCGTCCCCACTTCCTCGGCCGGGCGACCGCCGAGACCTTCGAACCCGGTGATCTCGAACATCAGCGTCATAGGCTGGCAGGCGCCGTCCTGCGGCCGGCCGATCTGGAACGGCACACCGGCACGCGCCGCCACGTCGCCGTCGCCGGTGCAGTCGACCACGATCTTGCCCAGCACTGCCTCCCGTCCGGACTTGCCCTGCACGATCATCCCGACGACCCTGTCGCCCTCGACTATCGGGTCGGTGACCTGGCAGTGGTACCAGAACTCAACGCCGGCCTCACGCGCCATGCGTTCGAGCACGTATTTCATGTGCTCGACGTCGAAGACGTGCAGGCCCTTCTTGCGCCACGCGCCGCGGGCCTTGAGGCGCTCGATCAGCCGGTCGACGATCCAGCCCTTGTACGGCTCAAAGAACGGGTTCACCAGACCCGCGGTCCACATGCCTCCGAGCATCCCGTGGCGCTCCACAACCAGCACCGAGGCGCCATGCTCGGCCGCCGCCAGCGCCGCGCCGACCCCCGACGGCCCGCCGCCCGCGACCACCACGTCCCACCGCCCGGCCACCGGTGTATCGCGCGGCGCCTCGCGCACAATGCGCCGGCCGTTCCGGATCTGGGTCCCGTGGGGCTCAATGCGCCGCCAGGTCAGGCCGTCGCCCTTCTCTTTCCTTCTTTCGTCTGCCATAGTTCTGCCCGTCCCCTACTGAAGCTCCAGGTAGTTGGTGAGGGCCACGAAGACGCCGGCGGTCCAGCCGAGCATGGGCTGGGCTTTGCATTCGCCGCCCGCCGGCTCGCCCGTCAACACGTCGGTGTTCTCCCAGAGCTGGCCGGTCTCTCTGAACAGGTCGATGGCGGCCCTCAGGTACTTCTTTGTCAGCCGGCGCGCAGCGTCTTTCATGCCGTATCAGTCCAGCGCCCGCACGGTAGCGTAGGTCAGCGGGGGCCAGGCGTTCGGGAAGCCCCACTGGTAGTCGGCCCCGCCCTCCATCGGCTCGCAGACCGCGACGCCCTGCCCACGCTCGAAGAGGGGCAAGCTCTCCGCCGTCCGGCGGGCCTCTTGCCCTGTTGCCAGCCCGGCCCATAGCGGGTGGAAGCACGCCAGAGAGGCAACCTCGCTCTGCTCGTCATTGGCGAAGTATGCCCGTGCCGTCCCCTCTTTCTTCAGGCTCAGTCCACCGGCTCCTGTCAGCATCGGGGAGGCGAGACTGAGGGTAACGGCAAGGAACACGAACATCGAAACTGAGGATTCCATCAAGTGACCTCCAGGTAAGGGTTAACGGCCTCCGTGCTTCTCCGTTGCCGCAGGTAGGGGATACGAACGGGGCGCAGTTGAGTCGACTGTGAACGGTTCACGGGCGGGGGGCCTCCGCCAGGATCACCCCCACCCAGGGCGACGCCGATGGGGCCTGGATCGTCGCGGCGGCCCCGCCCTCGGCCCTGCAGTTTTCGCTCCGTTTTCCCGAGCTTACGTCGATCCAGGTCAGCGCCATCTGTCCTTCGGCCTCGCTGAGATCGAGGCCGACGGAGCCGCCGCGGGTGAAGAAGAGGACATACGCTTCCCCGGGGCGGGCGGCGAGGTAGGCTTCGTTCTCCTCGCGTTTGCTGAGCAACTCCATCGCCGGCTCGACGTCCCAGAAGCGGACGAGCCCCTCCACCTCGCGGGCCGCCCGGAGGCAGGCCTGCGCCGTCTCGTTGAGGCCGATGCCGGAGGTTGGCCGATGAAACCTGGCCGAGGCCGAGCCGCAGAGCAGGTTCCGCCAGAACCGCTCGATTCCGTCCTGCGGCGTCCCGGAGCCGTAACTGGTCTCGCCCGCTGAGTATATCTTGGTGTGGTTGACCGGCCGGGGCGGGTCCTTGGCGCGCTCGATGATCCAGCGCAGCCGCTCCCAGTGCGCCTCGCCGAAGTTCCGGCTGTTGACCTGTGATGCGTCGACGAAGTCGTAGATTTCGGGGCTCTCCAGGGCCATCTGGAGCTCTTCGCAGTTCTCCGGCTCCCACGCGTGATCGAACATGTCGGTGACGCAGACGTCCACCCCGGCCTCCTGTGCCTCCCGTCTGATGAAGGCCATCCAGTGCTGCCCCCAAGCGGGATCGGTAGACGTTTCGTTGTTCATGCAGTAGAGGACGTTCCCGTAGGGAAGGCTGTGCGATAGCAACTCCCGGACGAAGCGCTCCTGGTAGGAGCGAAGCAGGTCGTAGCGCGGCTTGTACTGCTCCATGCCGGGGACGGTGTGGAAGAACGGGTGTTTGTCCTTCGCCGGGTGGTCCGGGTAGCGCGCGCCCAGCCCCGTCTCCTCCGCCGTGTAGTTGACGTTGTTGGCGGGATTGTATGGATGGTTCTGCCAGTTGTTCATCCCCTTGGCGTCGCTCAGGTCGAACCGGTCCCAGACCTCGATCTGCACGATGACCTCGCGCTCGTGCGCGAGCCGGAGGAGAGCGTCGAACCTGCGCCAGTATTCCGGGTTCCATCGCTTGAGGCCGTATTTGCCGCCAGGGAGGCGTTCGTAGGGGTAAACGTTCCCCCCGTCGCGGTCGCTCATGGTGTTGCGCACGTAGTTGCCGCCGACGCTTGCCAGCAGGCTGAGGTGCTCCTCGAGGTGTGGGATCTGGAACAGGTTATCCTCACACGTCCCGCCCAGAAGCAGCACCGGCTCCCCCCGATACTGCCAGTAACGAGGATCGGCGGGATAGGGACGGATTCGGTCGTCGTTCCCGTTCTGCATCAATTGTCTTCTCCCATCGTCTACTCGCTTTCGGGGATCACCGGTAAAGCACCATATTCCCCGTGCTACCCGTCAGGGTGTCCACAACGGCCCAGACGCCGCCGGCGGCGAAGCTGCCGAGCACAACCCCGATGAAAAACCGACGGGCCTTCCGGTAGAGCCGTGGGCCGCCCAGGCGCAATCTCTTCTCCCGCTTCCTGGCCACCTTCACCTCCCGGGTGAAAAAACCATCCACACCGCTACGCCCAAACACTACCCCCTCAGCACCCCTCCTGCCAAACCAGCCCCCTCGCCCAACTGCTTGCATGACGGTTACGGTGGCCCTCCTCCGCGCGAGGCTATCCCTGAAAGGCCACGCTCTCCAGCAGTCTGTCCATCACTCGGCAGGACGGAACGGGCGTAGCGTGCGCTCCTCGCCGGTGCCGATCTGCTCAGCGTGGGAGCCGTTGACGGACTGCAACTCCCATCCATCCTCGCTACGAGAAAAGCGGATCTCGTCCTCGCGCTGGGTCGATTCGATCAGCAGCCGGCCTTCGTCCGAGAACGTTACTATGGGAGGTTTGTCGCAGCAGGAAGTGGGATACAGCACCGTCACGATGGTCGCCCGGGCTGACAGGGGCGGTCGAATGATGGTGGTATGCACCGGCACGGGGCCACGGTTGGTGCGGATTTCCTGCTGAACGACCTCAACTGCGGCCTCGGCCGGCGACGCGCATACAAGGTGCAGATCGGTCTCCTCACCGGTCACCCTGACGGACCGGTCCTCATCCTCAACCCTCGCCGGCAACTTGCCGTGCATGCGCCAGGTGAACTCCGCCGGCTCGGGCGCGGCCAGTTCGTCCAGCAGAACCAGGTACTCTCCCTCGACCATGACCGCGTGCCGCACGAAGCGCTCCAGGTCCATCAGGTAGCAGTCGGTCAGCTCCGAGGCGAGGTAGTGGAAGCCCTCCCCGGAGCCATAGCGGCGATAGCGTGCACGGGCGCCCTCGAACTGGCCGGAGCGGTTGACGGTCACAGTGGAGTGCTCGCAGGTGGCGCCCGCGCCCTTACCGAGGTCGTTGACGAACCGTTCGCCGCCGGCCACCAGGACGAACGTGCCCAGGTCGCGGTTGTTGTGCGAGGAGTCGCTCACCCATCCGCCGTTGTAGGCGAACCAGAGATGCGGTGACTGCCAAACGGAGTGACCGGCTCCCCGGAACAGCACGGCGTCCTGGAGCTGGGGCTTCGGACCGGCCGGAGGGGCGGGGCGCCGCCACAGGAACCAGAATGGCGAGGCACCGCCGCTGCCGTTGTCGGCCGCCCACAGCAGCAGCTCGTCCCCGCCGGGGACCTTCGACTCCAGAAGCGCGTTGAGCATCCCGGACGGCCCACCGCCGCTCGGGTCCTCGGTGTAGAGCCCCTTGAAGGTGCCCTCCGGCATGGCGTTGAAGTTGGCGTAGAGCTGATCGGGCCCGTGCATGTAGACGTCCCAGTATCCCGGCAGGCGCCCGGTTATTCGCTCGTAGAGGCACCGGTCGTCGCCCAGAAGGCGGCTGGCCGCCGTGACGAGGAGGCTGCTGAACTTCAGGCCGTAACGCCAGTACATCACGCCCTCGTGCCCGGCGCCGTCGGCCAGAATCAGTTCATCCAGGAACTCCTGCGCGCGGGGCCAGGCGTGATCAAACGCGTAGCGCGCCTTCGGGCAGACCTGGTAGAGGGCCAGCCCGGCGACCCCGCAGCCGCCGTTCATCACCCCGCACCAGTTGCTCACCTTGTTCTCGACCCACCAGTCCCGATACTCCTCCACGCTGCGCAGGTAAACCTTCAGGCCCTTCTCCAGTATGGCTTCCTCCAGGCGCCCGCGCTGAGCCGGGCTCAGGTAGTCGTAGCACCAGTCGTAGGCCAGGGCGGTGTTGAAGCAGGCGTGGGCGGTGGGCAACTCTGCGCCTCTGTTCCAGGAGCGGACGGTGTGCCACTGATGGGCATCGGCGTAGCCCATGGCTTCCCGCACGGCGCGCTCGGCGTACTTCTGCTGACCGGTGAAGAGCCAGGCGAAACCGCAGGTGCTCACCACCGCCGTGGGCTGCAGGGCCCGCCGCCTTACCTGATCGTGGGTCACAACCGGCGTTTCCAGAAACCGGTCGGCCCTCGCCATCAGCCGTTCCCAGCGCTCCGCAAAGGGGGGTTGCTCGAACTTCTCCTTCAGAGCCGGCAGGTCGTCGGCAGACATGTACAGGTAGGGATGCTTGAACGAATCCATCATCTGATTTCTTCCGGAGCAATTCGCCGAAGGGAAAGGGCCTCTGCCATCATGTAGCGCGCCAGGCCGACACCGTAGGGGCGTGCGTGGCGGCTTGCAAGTGAAGGCCGTCCGGAACGCCATACCGCATGATGCAACGGAAGGCACGCTGGGGGGCGAACGCGCGCCGTTGGCCTTGGCCCGCCCCGGGGTCGGGACCTTCCCTTGCGCGCTCGCCCAGTTGCTGGCAAGGTGGCTTCGCTACGCCGGGACCGGCCTGAGCGACAGATCGGTCAGGACGCATGCACGGGCAGGGATGCTCCGAGCGTCTGCCGGAGCCGCCCGGCGTCCTTGACGACCGAGTTGTGCCAGCTTCTGAAGACAACACTGGCAGGTCGACGAGAACCTGACACGGGGCCTGAAGGGCCCTCGGCGGCGCAGCGGGAAAGGAGCACAAATGGCAAAGGTGAGCAACGTAAACACGACGAGCATCCGGGACGCCATCGAGCTGGGGTGTCGGACGATGTGTAACGTCTTCGACGCCGATGACAACGACACCCCCTTCTTCTTCTCACACGTTTTGCCGCCGCCGGCGCGGCTGTCATTTTTCGCTCCACATTCCGACACGCACGTGCCGGGCCGACATCTGAACGCGCTGCTTAGGTTCGAAGACGCCGTAGGCGTCGAGATCGATGAGGAGTGCATCGACAAGCACGTGCGTGCCATGTACCGGTCCTTGTCCGGGCCGGTGGCCCTGCCTCTGAACCGTCCGGAAAAGGAGGCGGGCTACACTACTTTCGCCGTGCACAACTGCCGCGAGACGTTCTTTGCGCTGTATGCGCTGGCCCACTACCGCGACTCGGAAGAGGCGCTGGAGACCGCTGAGCGGTTCATAGAGGCAATACGGGAGTACTGGGATCCCGTGGACGGATGGGACGCCGACCTTTTGGGCCGCGAACACGGCGTGGACTGCCAGACCGATACCCCGTCCTTTGTCCCGGGCCTTGGGCGCGCGATCGGGCCTCTGGTCGACCTCTACGAGGCGACCGGCCTGGATGCAGCGCTGGATTTGGCCCGCACCCTCGTGGAGAAGGCGACCGGTGAATGCTACCCAGCCGACGGATCCTATCACGTCGAGCGGCTCACCACGCACGTCCATTCGGTGACCTGCACACTCTCCGGGCTGGCGCATTTCGCCGAGCTGACCGAGGATGATGCCCTGATGGAGCGGGTGTATCGTTTCTACTCGAAAGGCCTCAGGGAGCGAGCTGAGGGGAGCCGGCAGGCGCTGCGCGACCAGCTCGGCTGGTGCCCGGAGTCGGATCGCCCCACAGGATGCCCCGACATGGGTGAGGCCAACAACACGGGCGACATCCTCGAGACCGCCCTGATTCTCGGCCGATGGGGCCGCGTCGAAGGCTGCCATGACGCCGAACTCATCCTGCGGTCGCACCTGCTGCCCTCTCAGTTGCGCGATGTCTCTTTCATTGAAGACCCGCCGAGCCCGGACGGGGTGGACGGGCTCAGGGACGTGGCAAACCGTCACCTCGGCGCCTACGGCTTCCCTGCCCCCTACGGACACCGGCCCGTGGGGCTCGAACCCCTCATGTTCCATATGGACATCGTCGGGGGCGCGGTCTCGTCCCTGTGCAAGGCATACCGCCACGTCATCCGACGCGAGGGCGGGACCCGTCGGGTTGAGTTGCTGTTCGATCACGAGGCTGAAGGGCTGACCGTCCAGTCGCCGTATGAGCACGGTGCATTGAAGCTACGCGCGTCCGAGCCGGGCGACGTGATGGTGCGCGTGCCGCCCTGGGTTCCGTCCGGCGAGTTGCGCGTGGACGGCGAGGTCCGCGAACCGGAAGGGGGCTACCTTCGAATCGAGCGGCCCCCCGTCGGGCGCTGGATCCGCGTGGGATTCCCGCTGGTTGAGCGGCAACTGACACTCCATCACGCCAGGCACGACATCCGCGTGCGCCTGCGCGGCGACTCCGTGGTGGCCATGGACAACCTCGGGACAGATCTGACGTTCTTCGACCCGATCGAATGAGAAGGGCCGGGGCGCCCTCTGGCACGTCGGGGCGTAGCGCGCCTGGGCACAAAGGGCCGCCTCGCGTTGCCCATACCACGCTCTACAGGCGCCGATACACCTCTCGATTGTGGATATCCGTTCTATACCCTTGAAGCGCCGGCACCTGTGACGGAATGGATTCGTTTTGCAATGGGCATGTGGCACTGCCCCACCTTCCGCCCAGAGAAGCACTATATAGTATGCTATGCGCGGGGTGGCGAGCTTGTAACGGTTGTGTGTCGCGTGCATCCCCTCGCGCCGGGGGCGCGGTGCGGACGCGGCGGCGGACACGGCCGGACGGTGGCCGGGTTTCGCAGGCTGCGCCGTCCGGCGCGGCCTACCGGCGGCAATCGCCCCGCCATATACCGGTCGCGGGGCACCCGCGCCCCGGTCGGCGGGGCTGCCGCGTCCGGATGGTTTCCGGGATATGGGGGGTATCGGGTCCGGTTGGTCATCTCGGGGGCTATCCTACGCGTTCCCTCTCCGCGCGCCGTCCGATATGTCCGCATTTGGGCAGTGTTTCTTGCCTTCCTGCGTTCTTCGTCATGTTCCCCGCGGCGATGCCCGGTGCCGAGCACCGCGCACGTGCATGGTGGCATCAGCCCTCCGCCCCGAACCCCTCGTGGAACTCAACCGTGCCCTGGGGGGTGTGGCCGTCGAAGGACAGCGCCTGAAAGACCTCCTGCGGGATACCTTCGTGGATGAGGCCGGGGATGTTCCTGAATCCGAATCGCCTGTAGTAGTTCGGGTCGCCGACCAGGCAGCAGCCCCGCGCCTTCATCCGTTTCAGGCGCGACAGCCCTCCCTCGATCAAGGCTTTGCCGATCCCCTGGCGCTGGCATTCGGGCAGCACGGAGACGGGCCCGAGGCCGTACCAAGCCCCTGTGCCGTCCGATATCGTCACGGGCGAGAAAGCGACGTGCCCGACCACGCGCCCATCCCGTTCGGCCACGAGGGATATGGTGAGCGCATCGGCATCGCGCAGCGCAGCGATGATGTGCTGCTCTGTGGCATTGCTGACCGCCAGGGTCCGGAAGGCGGCGATGGTCACTTCGGCGATGGCGGCCTCGTCGGCTGGCGTTTCTTCTCTGATGGTTACGTCGTTTCCCATAGGGTCGAATCCCCTTTCGAGGTTGGTGCCCTTTTCGTGCCGGAAGTATAGCCATCGCGTTGTGCCGATGGAAGGGGCGCCGTTGGCATCTCTACACCTCCGCGCGGGTGGGTATGATGCTTCGGCGAGGGACAGTCTTTCTTTGCGGCTCAGGCCGTGGAGTGTTATAGTGTCGGCTCGCCGTTTCGGGCGAACTCCCACCCCCAAGGACCGAACGCGAGGCACCCATGGCGGACAGACGGTTCACCGTGACCGCCGCCCTCCCTTACTCCAACGGCGGGCTGCACGTTGGTCAGATCGCCGGCGCCTACCTGCCGGCGGACATCTTCGTGCGCTACCTGCGCTCTCATGGGGACGAGGTGGTCTTCATCTGTGGCAGCGACGACTACGGCGTGCCCGTCAGCCTGACCGCCCGCAAGGAGGGGCGCAGCCCACGCGAGGTGGCCGACCACTACCGCGCCGTGCAGAAGAAGGAGTTCGACGGCCTCGGCATTAGCATGGACATCTACGGCGGCACCAGCGCCACCGAGATGCATACCCGCATGAGCCAGCACTTCTTCACGCAGTTGCTGGAGAACGGCTACCTGGAGAAGCGCCGCAGCCGCCAGCTCTACGACCCCGAAGCTCAGATGTTCCTGCCGGACCGCTACGTCGAGGGCGCCTGCCCCTACTGCGAGGCGGACGGCGCACGGGGCGATCAGTGCGAGGCGTGCGGCAAGATGCTCGACCCCATCCTGCTGGTCGAGCCGCACAGCGTTATCAGCGGCGCAACCCCCGAGGTGCGCGAGACGGTGCACTGGTTCTTCCTGCTGCCGAAACTGGAGCCGAGGCTGCAGGACTGGCTGGCCGGGCACGAAGAGTGGCGGCCTATGGTCCGCAACTTCAGCCTGGGACTGCTCCAACAGGGGCTGCCCGAGCGCGCCATAACGCGGGACCTGGAATGGGGCATACCCGTTCCGCTGGCGGATGACCCGGACGCCAGGGACAAGGTGCTCTACGTCTGGTTCGACGCGCCGATCGGCTACGTCTCCTTTACGGCGCAATGGTGCCAGCAGCAGGGCGGCAAAGCAGAGGACTACGAGAAGTGGTGGAAGGACCCCGACGTCCGCATCGTTCATTTCATCGGGGAAGATAACGTTGTCTTCCACGCACTCGTCTGGCCGGCCATGCTCATGGCAGAGGGTACGTTCGAGCTGCCGCACAATGTGCCGGCGAACTGCTTCCTCAACATCCAGTTCCCCGGCGAGGAAGAGCAGAAGATGTCAACCAGCCGCGGGACCGCCGTCTGGATCAGCGAGTACCTGGAACGCTACCAGCCCGACCCCCTGCGCTACTACCTGACCATGGTCGCCCCCGAGAGACAGCGCACTGCGTTCCAGTTCGGCGAGTTCATCCGCAGGAACAACGAGGAACTGGTCGCCGCGCTGGGCAACTTCGTGCACCGCAACATGACCTTTGCGGGGCGCTACTTCGAGCGTAAAGTGCCCGCCCGAGGCGGGCTGACCGATCAGGACTGCGACCAGCTTCGCATGCTCGCCGAACTGCCCCAGCGCGTCGGCTCCCTCATCGAGGAATATCGCCTCAAGGACGCGCTGGGTGAGGTGATGGAGGCCGCGCGAGCCAGCAACCGCTACTTCGACTATCGGCAGCCTTGGGTGCTGCGCAAGGAGCAGAAGGCTGTCTGCGGCACCGTGATCAACATCTGCCTGAACACGGTCAAGGCCCTCGCCGTGGTGATGGAGCCCTTTCTGCCCCATGCGACGGCGAAGGTTGCGGGCATGCTTCGCTGTTCCGCAGGGGAGATGGTCTGGTCGAACGCCGCAGAGCCTTTGCCGGAGGGCCGCGAGTTGGGCGAACCGGTCATCCTGTTCGAAAAGATCGACGAGCCCGAGCAGGGGTGATACCCGTGAGAACGTTCGTCGCCGCGCAACTGGACGATGAGTGCCGCCAGCGCCTGCTCGACGCCATCGCGGCACTGCGCCGGGTGGCGAAGAACGTGCGATGGGTGCGAGAGGCGCAGCTTCACCTGACGCTGAAGTTTATCGGGGAGATACAGGATCGCGATCTGCCCTGCGCCATCGGGGCCCTGCGAGCGGCCGCGGACTCGGCCGGACGCCCCTTCACCATGCACGTGGCCGGCCTGTCGGCGTTCCCGCCGCGGGGCAAGCCGCGGGTTATTCATGTGGAGGTGCGCGAGACCACCGGAGCCCTGCAGGACCTGCACCATGTCATCGAACAGGCCCTGGCTGAGCAGTTGGCTGTGGCGCCGGAGAGCCGGGCCTACGTCCCCCACATCACTGTTGGCCGGGTGCGAGACCGCCGCACTGCGCCGCACACCGACGAGCTTGCTGCCGCGCTGCCCGAACAGGACTTCGGCCGCGTCAGCGTCACTTCCTTCGTGCTGATGCGCAGTGAACTGAAACCGACGGGCGCCGAGTACAGCGTTCTGCATGAGTTTCTGTTGGAGTAGCTGGCATGCCACCGAATGTCTTGCTCATCACCTCGCACGACACAGGCCGCCACCTGGGATGCTATGGCGTGGAGAGCGTGCACACGCCGAACCTTGACCGTCTGGCCGCCGAGGGTTGCCGCTTCACGCGGTACTTCGCCACGGCGGCGCTCTGCTCTCCCAGTCGCGGCGCTGCCATGACGGGGCGCTACCCGCAGAGGAACGGCATGCTCGGGCTCTGCCACGGAGACTTCGGCTGGCGGATGAACGACGGCGAGCGCCACCTCTCCCACCTGTTTCACGGCGCAGGCTACTACACCGCGCTGATCGGGCACCAACACGAGACCACCGACATCGACGCACAGCTTTGCTTCGACGAGCACGGACTGCACTGGCAGGAGCGCAACAGCGGGCTCCACACCACCTGCGATCAGGTGGCCGAGGGGGTCGGCGCCTTCCTGCGCCGCCGTGCCGAATGCGATGGGCCGTTCTACCTGCAGGTCGGCTTCTTCGAGACTCACGAGCCGTTTGACTTCGGCGGTGCCGTGCCGGATTCGAGCAAAGGCGTGTATGTGCCTCCGCATCTGGCCGATTCGCCATCCATCCGTCAGAAACTGGCGGCGTTGCAGGGCAACGCGCGCAAGATGGACGCCGCCGTCGGCCGGATACTCGAGTCTCTGCACGAGGCCGGGCTGGAGCAGACCACGCTCGTGGTCTACACCACGGACCACGGCATCCCCTTCCCCCGCGCGAAGACTACGCTCTATGACCCCGGCATCGGCATCGCCCTGCTGATGCGGCAGCCGGGACGCATCGAAGCGCGCGCGACGTGCGACTGGATGCTCAGCAACGTGGACCTTACGCCCACCTTGTGCCAACTTGCGGGTCTGCCCGTGCCGGACAGCGTGGACGGCATATCCTTCGCCTCGGCTCTGCGGGGCGAAGGCGCGCCGACGCGGGACTGTATCTTCGCCGAGCACCACGGGCACGGGGCGGGGGGCGAGAACCGCTGCGTGCGCACCGGCCGGCACAAGCTCATCCGTAACTTCGCCCCGCAGGCGAGGGTACCGGTCCCGGCCGACGCGGCGGTGCCCTTCCGCAGCGGCAGACGCGGCTTCGTGGAGCTTTACGACCTGGAAGCCGACCCGCTGGAGGCTCATGACCTTTCGGCAGACGCCGCCTGCGCCGACGTGCGCGACGCGCTGGACGCCGCGCTCTGGGACTGGCTGAAACGCGTGGACGACCCGATACTGCGCGGTCCGGTGGAGACGCCATACTACCGCCGCGCCATCGCGCCCTGTCGCGAGCGAAGCTCCGCATGATCATAACCGTCACGCTGAATCCGGCGATCGACAAAGCGTTGCGTGTGCCGGGCTTCGCCGTCGGCGAACACGCAAAGGCCGAGGTGCTGTCGCTGCTGCCGGCGGGCAAAGGGGTGAACGTGGCACGAGGGCTTGCCCGCCTCGGCAGCGCCGCGCTGGCCACCGGCTTCGTCGGGCGCAACGAAGAGGGAATGTTCGCCGAGAGCCTGGCGAAGGAAGGGGCGCAGGCGCGCTTCTGCAGGGTGAGTGGCCGCACGCGCACTAACACGACCATCCTGGACCCTGACGCCCGCGCCACCACGCACCTGCGGGAGCCAGGCTTCCGCGTGCAACCCGATGACGTGGGGGCACTGCGTTCCCTGCTGACCGGCCTGCTCGACGAGCATCCGGACGCCCCGGTCGTCTTCGCCGGTAGCCTGCCAGAGGGCGTCGGGCAGGGGGGCTTCGCCGCTCTGCTTCGCCTATGCGCCGGGCAGGGAGCGAGGGTTGTGGTGGATACCAGTGGGCCGGCCCTCCGTGCGGCGGTCCGAAGCGGCGCCGTGAGCACGATCAAGCCGAACCTGCTGGAACTGGGCGAATGCCTGGGACGCGAGGTGCCCCAGGAGAAGGCCGTCCAGGGCGCGCAGCAGTTGCTCGCAAGCGTGCAGGTGGTCCTGCTGACGCTGGGCGAGCAGGGAGCATACCTGGTGCACCGCGAAGGCGAGCTCGGCCGACATTGTCCCCTGGAGCCCGGCGAGCTGGCGAACGTGGTCGGCTGCGGAGACGCCTTTCTGGCTGGGTGGCTACACGGGCTCGACCGCAACGCGCCTCTCGAACAAGCCCTACAATGGGCAGTGGCCAGCGGCGCCGCCAGTGCGACCAGCGAGAGCACAGTCGGCTATAGCCGTGCCGATGTCGAGCGCCTGCTGCCTCGCTGCTTGCCGCTCACGTAGCACCTGCCCCGGGCGTTACTGCTCACCGTTTCCCGGAGGCGCCTCGCGGTAATAGGTCGCCGAAGGCCCACCGGCCGTGAACAGCACGGCGAACCTGGTCACCAACGCCCCCAGAAGCACGTAGCCGAAGATCACCTGCGCGCTGAGCAGCAACTGGCCCAGTTCGCTGTCCGGCGCGGCGTACACATCGCCGAAGCCGAGCGTCGTCATCGTTACAACGGAGAAGTACAGCGAATAGCCGAACCCCAGTGGCTCGCCGGGGCTCTCGGCCCAGATAGCAACCACAGCGGTGGGAAAGAGCGTGTAAGCGAGAGCGAACACAAGGGCCAGCATGCTGAAGGATAGCATTACGCGCCAGGTGGAGTGTCCATAATCGGACATGAGCCAGAACAGCCACGCCGGCCCGGCCAGCAGCCGATGGCGGCTGTACCAGTGCCGCCACCTGTCGCGCCGCGTGTTGTACTCCAGCAGTTGCCGCAGCCCCGGCTCAATGCGCATCGCCTCCAGGGGCACGCCCGTGAAGTCCGTGCCCCGGTCCACGCGATCGGTCAACAGCAGTGTCTCCCCGTCGACTTTGGCGTAGGCGCACTGAGTGCCGCGCAGATCGGCCCGCCGCATGTTGGTGCCTCGCAGGTCACACTCCAGAAGCCGCGCTCCCTGCAGGTCTGCGTCCACCAGGATGGCCCCCTGCAGGTTGGCGCCCACCAGCACCGCATCGCGCAGGTTCGCCCGCACCAGAACCGCCCCCGGCAGCTTGGCCCGCGCCAGGTTGGCAGCGGACAAGTCGATGCGCCGAAGCGCCGCCCGCTGCCCGAGCGAACTGATCTGCACGCCCTGCAACCAGATGGCGCACTCGGGATTGCGCCGTCGCCATTCGTCCCATTCAGCAGCGTCGCCCGATTCCACGCATCGCCTGAGCATGGCAAGCTGCTGCTCGTCAACTCGGTCTTCGCCGAGTCCTTGCATCTCGTGCTCACGCGGCATTCTGCCCTCCCTGACGGTCAGTGACGGTTCGCTCCCGCAGCTTTGAGCCACAGCCCGGCGAGCGAACATGCCTGGAACCGAAGTGTAATCAAACGGGGGCACAGACGCCAGCGCGGCGTGCCGCCGATGGCTGCTCTTGCGCGGAGGGAGTGGTGGGTGCAGGCGCGCGCTGAAACCATCGTAACGTGTAGGGTGGTCGAGTACATAGGCGGGATGGACGCGCTCGGAAAAGAGATGGTACCCCCTGCAGGATTCAAACCTGCGGTCTCTGGCTCCGGAGGCCAGCGCTCTATTCGCTGAGCTAAGGGGGCACCGAGCAGGCGGCAAGCCACCTGAGGCCGTCATTATATCGGAGCCGGGCGGCATGTCAAAACGCGCGCGCCCGAGCGGGCGTGGGTTGACAGGCGGCGCCTGACCCCCTACTTTGACCGTTGAGGGGCGCGTGCATCGAACCGCCCGATTTTCCTTGGCAGCGGGGTGCGCCGGAGCGATGACCATCAGGGTCGTCTTTTTCGACGCCGGTGGCACTCTGATCTACCCCGATCCGCCGGTGGGTGAAGTGTACGCGGCGGCGCTTCGCAAGGTCGGGGGCGAGGCCGACGCGCAGGAGGTGCAACGCCGCTTTGAGGAAGCGTTCTGCATGCTGCGGCAGCAACGGCGGGCCGGCGGGCCGGCGTATGGCAGCAGTGACGCCGAGGCGCGGCGTTGGTGGAAACGTGCCGTGCGCGAGGCCCTTCGACCTTACGGCCCTGTGCCGTGCTTTGAGGGCCTGTTCGACGGCCTGTGGAGGCACTTCGCATCGGGGGCGGCATGGCGGCTTTTCGACGACGTGCGGTCGGTGATCGACGGTCTGCGAGGGCGAGGGCTGGACATCGGAATGATCAGCAACTGGGACAGCAGGCTCGGGCCTGTGCTTGAGGCGCTGGGGCTGGATGCGGCGCTGGACTACGTCGTGATCTCGTGCCGGGTGGGTGCGGAGAAACCGGCGCCGGCCATCTTCGCCAGGGCGCTGGAGCTTTCGGGCGTTGGCCCGCACGAGGCGATGCATGTCGGCGATAGCTGGCAGGAAGATGCCCTCGGCGCCGCGAGGGTCGGCATGCACGGCGTGTGGCTGAACCGGGAGAGTTGCGAGCTCGGCACGGGTGCGCCGACCGTTCACAGCCTTCGCGAACTGCCGGCATTGCTGGATCAGCTCTGATCGGCCCCTGCTGCGGCCTGCATGGGAGCCGTCGGGGCCGTCTCGGCGAGTATCTGACCCATCACTTCGACGGCGCGCGCGAGCTGTTCGTCCACGAACTCGGCTTCAGGGCTCTGTCCCTCGGCTTCGTCATCGTTTCGCGCGGGCGCGAAATCGGACTGTGCGGCGAGTGACTGTCGCAGCGCGACCAGGTCCTCGCGGGACAGTTCGATGGTGCGATCGGGGTCCGGCTCCACGCCCTTTCCTTCGATCAGCAGGCCGTTGGGCGTGTGGTAACGGGCCGTGGTCAGTTTGATGGCGCCATCGGTATTGGGGTCGTTAATGAGGGTCTGGACGCTGGCTTTGCCGTAGGTGTGCTCGCCGACGAGTGCGGCCCGCCCATTCTCGGCGAGGGCGGCGGCCACGATCTCTGAGGCGCTGGCACTGTAACGGTTCACCAGCACGACCAGCGAGATCTCCGGGTAGCTATCCCCGGCCCTGGCGCGCCACTTCTGCTCGGGGCTTGTGCGCCCGCGCGTGCTCACGATCAAGCCGCCGTCCAGAAACAGGTCGGCGAACTCAATGGCTGACTGCAGCAGCCCGCCCGGGTTGAAACGCAGGTCCAGTATGACGCCCTGTGCGCCTTGTTCGCGCAGGTCGCTCATGCGCTCGCGCAGGTCGGCCACCGTGCGCTCGTGGAAGTAGGGCACGCGCAGGTACCCGATGCGCGGCTCCTGTTGCAGAATGTGGGCATTCTCCACGCCGGGGATCTCAATGATGTCCCGGGTGACGTGTATCTCCTCGATGGTGGACTGCTCCTCGTGCACGACGGTCAGCACGACGGTCGTGCCCGGTTTGCCGCGCAGAATGCGCACCGCATCGTGCACGTCCTCGAAGCTCTCCGTCTCGTGCTTGACGCCGGTCGACTCCTCCACCACTTCGATGATCATGTCGCCCGGCAGTAGCCCGGCGCTGAATGCCGGTGTGTTGGGTATGGTCTGTTCGATGAGCACGGCCTTCTTTACGGGCAGGTAACGGATGCTGATGCCGAGTCCGCCAAACTCGCCCTGCGTGTCGCTTTCGAACTCCTCGCGGCGCTCTGGCGGGATGAAGGCGCTGTATCTGTCGAGCTTGCTCAGTATGCCCTGGTAGGCGCCGACCACCAGCGTGTCCGGCTCCACGTCCTCCACGTAGCGGCGCTCGACCTCGGTGACCAGCCAGACCAACGGGTTGAAGAACTCGTCGATCAGCTTCTCCTGGCGGTCTTGCCGCGGTCCGGCTACGGCGCCTGCCAACGTGAGCCCGACGATGAGGCCGACCATGAAGCCGGCCATGATCTTCGTTCTGTGCATTCTGGGTCTCCACCCTTCATTAGCGCGCCGCAGGGGCGGCCGGCCCGCAAGCCGCCGCCGGCAGCGAGTCTAAGCACAAGACACGCCCGACACACCGCGCATCAGCATGCCGGACACTATCTCCATCGTAACCGGGCCGAGGCGTTGCGTTCAAGCATCCGTGTGCGTCAACCCGCGGACTAACAGTTCAAAAGTCCCGCCGACTGCCCGCAGGCAGGACGCTCGCCGGGAGCGAGCATGAGGTAGGGAACTCTCTGCGGCAGAGGTCGCGAGGCTGTCAGGTGTGTTCATCGTTCCTCGGGTTGCCCCGCGGGCGGGATTCTCGTAGTATGTTAGCAGTCACTTAAGAGGCCCTGCGTATGGACGACCCAGAAAAGGTGGCGCGTATCTTCAAGGCGCTCTCCTCGCAGACCAGGGTGCGCATCCTCCAGATGCTCAAGCAGCGGGCCCTCTGCGTGGGGGCGCTGGCCGCGTGGCTGGACATCACCTCCGCCGCCGTCAGCCAGCACCTGCGCATCCTGCGCGACGCCGACCTGGTGGTGCGGGACAAACGTGGCTACTACGTGCATTACCTCCTGAACCGCGAGACTCTGGAGCAGTGGCGCCAGGTCGCCGATGACCTCCTGACGCCGGATGAGAGGTAGTCCTTCTCGGCGAGCCGCGAAGGCCCCGTCTTCTTTCCTTAAGCGTTCCTTCGGAGTGCAAGGTGCGCATCGGTTCGTTCGAGTTCAGTCTGCGGGAACTGGCCGGGTCCATGGGCGATTTCGGCACCCTCCTGCCGCTCGCCATCGGCTACATTACCGTCTGCGGAATGGACCCGACGGGCCTGCTGGTGATGATGGGATTGGCGAACGTCGCCACGGGGCTGATCTATCGTCTGCCGATGCCCATCGAGCCGATGAAGGTGCTGGCCGTGATGGCCATCGCCGGGGCATGGGCGCCTCAGAAGGTCTACGCTTCGGCTTTCGCCATGGGGATCGTTTGGCTGTTGATGGGGGCGACCGGCGCCATGACGCTCGTGGCGCGCTGGACGCCGAAGACGGTGGTGCGCGGCATCCAGCTCTCGCTCGGCGTGCTCCTGGCCGCCAAGGGGCTCCAGATGATGAGCGGGTGGTGGCTACTGGGCGGCGCCGCCGTAGTGATCGTTCTGCTCCTGCGGCAAAGTCGCTACGCCCCGGCCGCCATCGTGCTGGTAGCATTGGGGATCGTGATAGCGGGACTGCGGGGCGAACTGGCCGCGCTCGGCGCCCCTTCCCTCTCGCTGCCGCCGTTCACCGGGCTTGACGTGCGGCTCATCTGGCCGGCGTTTCGGGACGGCGGCCTCGCGCAGATCCCCCTCACGGCCACCAACGCTGTGATCGCCACAGTGGCGCTGATCTCGCAGTACTGGCCGGATCGTCGCGTCACCGAGCGGCAACTCTCGTTCAACATGGGCGTCATGAACCTCGTTGTCCCGTTCTTCGGCGGCATGCCCATGTGCCACGGCGCGGGCGGGCTGGCGGGGCAGTACTACTTCGGCGCCCGCACGGGCGGCACCAACATCATCGAGGGGACCATCGAGATCGGGCTGGGTCTCGCGCTGGGCGGCAGCATCGCGGCGCTCTTCGCCGCTTTCCCGCTGGCCATCGTGGGGGCCATGATGCTGATGGTGGGGGTTGAGCTTTTCAAGTTCGCGCGCGAGCTGCGGTTCGACAGAAGCCTGTTGCCGGTGGCGGCGACGGTGGCCGGGTCAGTGGCGTTCAACATGGCCGTCGGTTTCGCAGTCGGTCTTGCGCTGCACTACCTGCTTCTGGGCAAGCCTGAGGAGGCCGGCGATGCACAGTGACGAGGACCTGATGGCGGAGGTGGCCGAGGGCGACATGGACGCCTTCGGGGAACTGGTGCGCCGCCACCAGGAGGCCGCCTGGCGCATCGCCTACCACTACGTCGGCGACCGGGCCGAGGCCGAAGACATGGCCCAGGAGGCCTTCCTGAAGATCCTCAATGCCGCATCCGGCTACCGTCCCACGGCCCGGTTCAGCACCTACCTCTACCGGGTCATCGCCAACCTCTGCATCGACTACCACCGCAAGAAGCGGCCGGACTATCCGGGAAGGCTGCCGCCCCGGGAGAGCTTGATGGGTGGCCCCGATGAGCATCTGGCGGAGCAGGAACGCGACCGGGCGATACAGGGAGCGCTGGAGGCGCTGCCCGACCGCCAGCGCATGGCCGTGGTGCTGTGCTACTTCGAGGGCCTGCCGCTGGCCGAGATTGCCGAAGCGATGGACACTACCTACAAGGCCGTCGAGCGACTGCTTGCCCGCGCGCGGAAATCCCTCGCGCCCCATCTCGCACATTTTCTGTAACGATTCACGGACTTCCGCTAACGGTCCCAACACGGATTCGGAACCTGGGTAGCACGGGCTTGTAGCCCGTGCCCCACGGCCAGGATGGCCGTGCTACTTCAGGAGAATGACGTTCAGAGCGGGGGAAGACCGGCACGAGTTCGTTACACCCAGTAGAAGGAGACGGAGAATGCGTTGCAGAACGGCACAGCGCAGGTTGGAGGCATACCTGGGCGGGGAGCTCTCGGAACAGGAGCGCGCCCGATTGGAGCGGCATCTTGCCTCCTGTGCCGAGTGCACCCGGGCGCTGGAGCACGCCCGGCA
>CAYQXJ010000019.1:0-54267 GCA_964421565.1 uncultured candidatus Brocadiaceae bacterium | reverse complement strand
CTTGAAACGCTGCGTTGCATTTCCTATACTGCTTCATACGCTGAGGAATGGTGTAACGGTAACACTCCTGACTCTGGATCAGGCATTCCAGGTTCGAATCCTGGTTCCTCAGCCATTTCCATCGCTGCCCCCATCGTCTAGCCCGGCCCAGGACACCGGACTCTCATTCCGGAAACAGGGGTTCAAATCCCCTTGGGGGTACCATCCCTTCTGCGGGCGTCCCCCATGGGGCTGGAGGGTGCTGGCCGCTCCGGGCTCGCCCGCCGAGACCACCACGCTCAACCTGCAGAGGTGGAATCACGCAGCTTTCTGGACTTGACCGCTCTCATCCCCTCCCCCCTCAATCCGAAGGCAACTCGAGCCGCAGTCCTTTGCGTCCGTCTCCCATCGGTGTGATGGAATCCATTTTGAGCACCCGGAAATGGCTGACCGGAATCTGCTTCAATTCACTCTCGTCGAGCAGGCCGTCCCACGAGTGCTCGGGGTCGCCATACAATCCCTCGACGTAGACGACCGTGCCGGCGGCCCCGTCCACGTTGACCATGCCGTACTGCTGTAGAGCTCGGCAGATCACCCGCGCCGCCTCGGTCAGCTCAAACTGGTCGAGATCGAGGTCCGGGGCAAGCTGCACCACCGCGCCCTCGGGCAGGCCGTCCACGTAGCGCCCGTCCGTCCACGCGGCGGGGAAGGTGAAGCGCTGGTAGCCGTTGTAGCGGGCCGCGAAGGAGAGCTTGTGCTCTATGCGGCCGGACGCGATTTCGTGCCGCATGGCCAGCCCGGCGATCACGGGCACGCTCGAGGCCCGCCCGGGGCCGTGGTAGTGGATGGAATCGCCGTTCTCGACATTGAAATCGCTCGTTCTGAACACGCCCGGGCCGTCAATGGAGTAATGCATTCCCGTGTAGGACTGCCACGAGCCGTCTTGCAGCTTCAGCGCTCCCCACATGTCCCACGCAAGGCCGCGCTCCCAGTCCACCAGGCCGATGTGGTTGTCGCCGGCGGGGTCCGGAATCGCATGGTCCGGGATGGGAACCTGCTCGGGGAAATCTTTGCCGTGCCTGAACTCGCAGTGTCGGGTCACCGATCGGGCCTGCGCTTCACGTGGCGTGGGCCTTTGGGCCACCGTCCGGAGGGGCGTCGTAGCATCCACGTCGTAGACGGGCACGGCGAAGCTGTTAGCGTTGATGTGCAGCCCGCCGGTGGGCTCCTTCTCCCAGTAGGAGATGTAATGTTCGCTGCGCGGGTCAAGCTCAGGGTCCGCAGGAATCGGCATATTCCAGAAACTGTCCGCGCTGAACAGGCGCCTTCTCTCAGCCATCTGCCTCTCCTTTTGTGGGCGTATCGCTCGACCCGTTCACATTGTGTTCCCGGCCCGGAACGCGCCAGGCCGAGTTTCCGGATACCGCTCGGGCATCCTCCAGGCTCCAGACGCTCCCGTCTTTGCGAAACAGGCCGTTGACCGTCCCCTTATCCCGCTGGCCGGGCAGGTAGGCGGGCTTGACCATCAGAGACCAGAAGAACCAGGGCAGTGCATACTCTCTGACGATGGGGATGACGGAGGCGAGGTCCGGCCCGAGTTCGTCCGGCGGTGGTTTCTCGTCCTGCCAGCCGCTCACCGAGCGTATGCGCTGCAGCTCCGTCAGCCAAACCGGCCGGCCCAGCTCCTCGCGCAGCCGCAAGGCGGCCTCCAGCTCCTGTCGCAGTTCTTGCTCGGAGGCGGGGAAGTTGACGTGGAACTGCAGTATCTCGCTGCCCTGGCCGGCCCAGAAGCGCGCGTTCGCCAGCGAGCTGGAACCGATCGAGAGCGGGACGTCGCCGCAGCACTCCAGCGCCGTGCCGAGCATCGCCCGGGCGAAGGGCATGGCGCCGTCCTCTCTCGTCCCGGGCTCGTTCATCACCTCGATGCCGATCAGGCGTCCGTCGTCGCGGTAGCGGTCCATGAACCAGTGGACGAACTCTCGTGGGCCGCCCCACCGATTGGGGTCGTGCATCACCTTCCCGCGGTGCGGCGAACTGACGCAGAAGGCGCGCGCCGGGTCGGTCGTCCAGATGTTCTCCTCGGTGGGCGGAACGCCGCAGTTCTCGAAGAGTGATACGAGGACGCCGATACCATACTCCCGCGCCGCTTCCAGAAAGTCGTCGAGGCGTCGCTCGAACGCTTCCGGTTCCATGCACCAGAATTCGTAACTTGCCCAGATCCGAAGCGCGTTGAGCCGCACGCTTCTGGCATAGCCCATGTCCCGGCAGACGATTCTACCATCGTAGGACCGCCACATCTGCGGGGCGTTGTAGGCGCGGGCCGGTATGTAGACGGCGCCGCATATTGTTTCGCTTCGATCGTCTGTCATATTCGCCGTTGCTCCTGTCTCGGATGTCATTCGACCTCGGGCATCTTCCATTCCTGGGGAGGTGTTTCCTTCTCACCGGGCATCCCAGGCGGCACGTACGGATCGCTCGTAAGGGACAAGAAGTAGTCGCGGTGCTCGCACATCCGGCCGTGGACCTCGGGGAACCGGTCCGCCACATCGGTGGTCTCCGCCCAGTCGCGTTCCAGGTCGTAGAGCGCGCCCTCCGTGAGCTTCCAGCGCTGCGTCACCACCGCGCCGCGGTCGGGGTAGAAGGCGCGGTCGGCGGGCGACCCATCTCCGGCCAGCACTCCCAGCACGTCCATGCCGTCGAGGGGCTGGGGCGATACATAGTCGAGCCGCGCAGCGGCCGCCAGTGTAGGCAGCAGGTCAACGTATCCCACCAGCGCGTCCACCTTCCTGCCGGCCGGGATGCGAGCGGGCCAACGGCAGGCGGCGGGCACGCGAACACCTCCCTCATAGGCAGTGCCCTTGCGCCCGCGGAAAGGGCGGTTGTGCCCCAGTCCGCCGCGGCCGACCGCCCCGTTGTCCGAGAAGAACCAGACCAGTGTGTTTTCGGCGACTCCCTTACGCTCCAGCGCGTCTAGTACTTCTCCGATGCCACGGTCCATGACCGTAGCCATGGCGGCGTAGGTCGGGCTGTGGTCCTCGGGCAGGTCAATGCTAACGTATTCCTGAACGTCTTCCTCCGGTGCCTGCGCGGGCGTATGCACGGCGTTATAAGCCAAGTAGAGGAAGAAGGACTCCGAGTCCGGGACTGCATCGATGAATCGAACAGCCTCCTGCGTCATCAGGTGCGTGGAGTAGCCCTGGTCGTAGGAGGAGTCGTGCCCGCGGTGCCAGTCCAGCTCCCCCGCGCGCTCGTGCGTCCAGTAGTCGATCATGCCGCAGTAGTGACCGTAGAAGCCGGTGAAGCCTCGGTTAACGGGGTGGAAGCAGGTGGCCGCGGTGCCGAGGTGCCACTTGCCGACGGCGTGGCGGTGGGCGTATCCGGCCTGCGCCAGCACGTCCGCCAGAGTGACCTCGTCCGGCGGCAGGCCCTTGTTCTCGGTGTACTGCGTGGGGTGGCCGTGCATGCCCATACGGTTGGGGTAACGGCCGGTCATGATGCCGGTGCGGGTGGGACTGCACACGGGGCAGACGTAGAAGCGCTCCAGCTCAACGCCCTGGCGCGCCAGCCGGTCGATGTTGGGCGTGCGCACGGCGGCTCCGTGGTAGCCCACGTCGCCCCAGCCGAGGTCGTCGGCAATGATCAAGACGATGTTCGGGCGTTCTGTGTCTAGGTTGCTCGACATGTTTTCGTCCTCTCAGGGGTCTCAGCAGCCCACTACAGGGATGCCGAACCGGGGGAGTGCTCAGTCGAGAATGACGTAGTCGTTCGCGGGCACGCGCACACCGTCCACGGTGCGGTCCTCCTCGGCGAAGTTGACGATGACGGCCACGCCGGATGACCACTCGCTCTGTTCGAGCAGGCAATCATCGCTCAGATAGCGATGATTGACCATCTCGTCGGTGCCTATGCGGGCGTGCCAGTCGTCTACGAAGAGCGAGTCGGCGAAGGCCTGCCGGTATTCGGGCCAGTTCTGCGCCGTGAACTGGCCGAACGCAACGGCGCAGCCCCAGAGGATGTTCTCCAGGCAGCGGGTGCGGAACTGCTGTGGCTGAAGCGCCGCCCCGCCCCGCCAGCCCAGCACGCAGTCGTGGTAGACCAGCGCCCAGAGGGGCACTGATTCGCCCGGCACGCGGGTGTGCTTGCCGTGCGGCGCGCAGTCGAGATAATGCACGCCGAAGTCGCAGCCGTTCTCGCTGCCGAAGATGACCCCTTGCTCCTTGAAGAAGGCCATGGTGCGGCGCTTCCACTCCAGGTCTTCGGCGCGGCTGAGCGTGTTTCCGGGCTCATACGACTGTTTCAGCGTCTCGGCGGTAAGCGTATCGCAGTAGATGCACTCCGCGCCGAGTTCGCGCAGGTGCGGCCAGTTACGGCGTGCGCACTCAAACGCATCGCGCGCGTTGAGGATGTAGGCCTGGCCGCCCCGCCAGAAGCCGCCCGGCAGCGGCGTGCCGTCCTGCTGGCGGCAGGTCCCGGCGGGAAAGCTGGCCGACTGCTCGTAGATGTCCTGGTAGTTGTCGTGCAGGTGGGCGACGAACGGACCGTCGGGACGGCACAGGTCCTTCAATTCCTGAATGGTGCCGAGAGCGGGCTCCGGCGGCCAGATATCGGGGTGCGACTCGTCGTATCCGCCCTTGATCCAGCCGTGATAGCTGAGCACGCCGCGCCTCATGCCCAGGCGCTTGGCGTCCTCGATGATCTGAGCCGCCTGGCGGAAGGTGACCAGCGGCACCACGCCCTCGCCGCGCTCATCAAGCCGTTTGGGCACCGGCATCCAGATCTCGTCGTAGCGGTCGCGTTGGAACGTCCAGCCCATCATGAAGTGCAGGTTTCGCCCGCCCACCATATTGGCGAGCGAAGGCACGTCCTCTATCTTCTCCTTCAGCGTCCTGAACAGGCCCTTCTGTTGCGCCCACTGGCGGAATGCCTTGGCCAGGCCGACGTAGCCGCCCTCCACGAAGCGGTAGCGCAGGCGGCGCGGGCCGTTCCAGCGGCCGAGAGACTTCAGCCACATCGGCGCGGCCCAGGCGCCGGCCTGCAGCACTGCCGCATCGGCGTAGCCGTCCTGGACGACGCAGATCCACCCGTTCTCTTCGCGCAGCCCGCCGAACCAGCGCATGTTCAGCACGTTGCCGGCGTAGACGTAAACGCTATGCGCGAACTTGTTGAGCGGCTCGCGGATCAGCCGTCCCTGGTGGTAGGGCAGCACAAGGGCTTCCGACTCGACCGGCGGCGGGAAGACGAGGCTCGGTATCTCCTCGTCGATATCGGGCACCTCCACGCCGAGCCAGGGGCCCTCCAGCCAGAAGCGGCAGCGAAAGGTGCCGATCGGGCGGCCCAGCCGTCCGAGCAGCGTGAGGTGGACGTGATCGCCCTCCGGTTCGGCCACGAAGCGGCCCGGATACCGGTCTCCATAGGTGCGGCCCGTGCGGGGCCAGGCATGGCCTTCCTCCATCGTGCCCCAGTCCTGCACAGCAACCGGCGGCATGCGCCATTTGCGCCCTCCGGCCTTGTCCACCAAGTCCGCAGACGCATCGGCGTGCATCACGAACCGCAGGTGTTCGTTCTCCAGGCGCAGAACTTCGGCTCGACCCGTCTCCATCGGCCCACCTCCTCACTGCGTTGCGCGCTCTCCAATCCTCGACTGAACGCTATCTGACGACCTCGACGGGCACGTCCATCGCCTTGCCCAGCTTCTTCACTATGGAGCCGACGTGACCGACGCAGAGTGACATGTGGTGCGGCACGCCCCGCATGGCCCAGTCTCTAAGGAAGGCGGCAACGTCGGGTCCGAAGTAGCCGCGGGTGATGGAGTTGCCTATTTGCGGCAGGGGGCCCGGCGCGGATTGGCCCTCGCCCACCACGAACTTGAAAGCGCCGCTGGCGTCGGAGCCGAGCGAGACCAGGGTGACGTCGCCCTTGCGGATGCTGAACTCGACGGATATGCCGTAGCCGCGCTTGCCGTGGTAGAGGCCGAGCCCGCGTATCACCGGCCGGCTGTCGGTTATGCGCAGGTCGTGCGGGCCATCGTGGCCGACCATAACCTGGTCCTTCCCGAAGTCGGCCATGTTGAACTCGGCGAAGGAACCGCCGGCGCCCAGTGCGCTGGTGGTGAGCATGGCCATGCAGGTCTTCATGTCGGCCTCGCCGGCCAGGGAGTAACCCCGGCGCGTCAGCAGCGTGTTGCCGACGATCAGGTTGGAGCCGACGCGCTCGTAGATGTTGTTCAGGCCTGCGTAGTAGTAGGCGAGCCCGGAGAGGCCGTTCTCCTCGAACAGGCGGTCGAGCCCCACCGCACAGCGCGCCGCCCACTCAACGTCCTCCTGGGCAGCCGGCCTCGTGACCGGGTCATAGGATTGGTCCATGAAGTCGAAGACCTCGCGCATTTCACCCACCTTCGCCTCCACGTCCGCATCGCTGGCCTGTTCGACGTACTCCACCAGTTCGCACATCTCCAGCATCTTCACATAAACGCCGAACTGCCGCGTGAAGGCGGTCGGGTCGAAGTTCATGTCGAGCATGCCGTCGTAGGAATGCCCCAGGTAGCCGACGACGCAGTCGCGGTAGCTGCGCAGCGCGTTCGCCACGCGGCACCACTCGGCTATCTGCCCCCGAACTCGCGCATCCCGGCCCACGTCACCGAAGATGATGTCGCAGGGCTCCTTTCCGGCCCGCAGCAGTGCACTGTATGCCTCGGGAAGCTGGCAGGCCGATCCTTTGCGCACGCCGAAGCCGGTGACGTACTGGTCGAGATTGTCGAAGTCGAGGGCTTCCTGGAAGGTGACCACCACGATGGGCACGTCCAGATGCATGACGCCGGGCACCCATCGGCCGGAGGCCACGTAGGAGTGCAGGTAGACGAAAAGAAGGTCGATGCCCCTCTCTTCGAAGGTCCGGCCGGCTTCGAACGAAAGCTCCACGCTGTCGACCAGGTCCGGCATGACCACCTCCACCGGGCTTTCCCGCACCACTTGCTCGAAGCGGCGGGCGCCCTCGATCGTCGCCTCGCGAGCTCCCTCGAACTGCGGCCAGTATTCGCGATGTCCGGCGAACATGATGCCGACGGTGGCCCTGTCAATCGGTGTCGTCTGGTTCATCTCAGCTTCACCTTCCGGATGCAAGCATGGATAGCGCCGGTTCGTCCTGTGTTTCTTCGGACCATTCCCGCAGCCATGCTCGGTGCCTCTGCTGCACGTCGCGCAACTGGGAAGCCCCGGCAAGATTCATCATCTCGCCCGGGTCGTCCTGCAGGTCGAAGAGTTGCTCGGAGACCTGCCCGGCCATCGAGTAGATGTTGTACTTGTAACGGTCGCTGCGCACCATTCGCCCCCGCCGGTCGAAGTCGGGTTTGCCGAGGGCAAGCTCGGCGACTACGAAGTCTCGATCCGGCGCCGAGGTGCCCTCGAGGGCAGGGCGCAGGCTGCGTCCCCGCATGGCCCGCGGACCTGCGCCCCCCGCATAGTCGCACATCGTGGGCAGCACGTCGAGCAAGGAGGCGAGCCGCTGCTCGACTCTGCCTTCCGGCACTCGGCCGGGGAAGCTCGCGATGAGCGGCACCCGCGTGGGCTCCTCGTAGAGGCTGCACTTGGCGACCCAGCGATGCGCGGCGCAGCCGTCGCCGTGATCGCTGGTGAAGACGACGAGCGTGTTGTCTGCCCATCCCCCTTCGTCGAGCGCATGCAGTATCAGGCCCAGGCAGCGGTCCACCTGCTGGGTCATGTGGTAGTATGCCGCAATGTAGGCGCGCCACTGGTGCTCGTCCCACTCTGTGGTTCGCGGTATCTCCTGATTGCCCGAACCGGTCCGGCGGATGTGCTGCAGGTAGGGGCTTTCTTCGGCGGGGATGGCGAAGTTGTCGGGGAGCGGGGGGTAACGGTCGACGTTCACGTGCTTGCGCGGCGGCAGAGAGGTCCAGTGGCAGATGTCGTGGGGGTTGTGCAGGGAGATGCAGTAAAGCCACGGGAGGCCGACTTTGCTCAGCTCGTAGCGGAGCAGGAACTCGGCATCCGTTGCGAACAAGAAGTCCACCTGGTCGCCGAGGCCATGCAGGTTGCGCATACGGTCAAAGGGCGCGGGGATGTTGTCGAAGCCCGGAATGCCGTCCGGCTCGCGCTCGTAGCTGCGTGGCAGGTGCCACTTGCCGGAGTAGACTGTCAGGTAGCCCGCCTCTCGAAAGGTCTGCCCCATGTTCTGAATGCCCGGGGCGATCGGTATGTCGTTGAAGACCACGCCGGTCTCGTGCGGCATGCGGCCCGTCATCAGGCTGGCGCGCGCGGGGCCACAGACAGGATACGTCGTGTAGGCACGGGTGAAGCGCACGCCGCGGGCGGCCAGGGCGTCCATGTTCGGAGTGCTGCACCAGGGGTTGCCCGTGCAGCTCATGGCATGGTGGCTCTGCTGGTCGGTGAACACGAGCAGAATGTTGGGTCGCGGGTCCTCGGCGCGGAGCCGCCGGGCGCGCTGCTCCTGCTCGGACCACTTCTTGCGTTGCGCGTCGGTCAGCTCACTTCGACGCCGCCACAGCTCGTACCATGGCTTAGACCACTGCAGGTGCGCGGGCGGATTGTTCTGCGGTTGACAGCAGTCGCTGTCAGGGGTGGGCGTGTCGTCACGCGAAATCATCGCGTTCCTCCCGTCAGCCGATTGCGTCGGATGTATTCCCAGTCCGGATCCAGACCGATGCCCGGCTCCTCGGGCACGTGAGCGTAGCCTTCCCCGTCTATGATCGGCATCTGCCCTCGCACCCAGGGGTAACCTCGGCTGCCGTCGGCGCGCTGGGTGACGAAGTTGGCGCCGACGTATGCCTCGCCGCTTTCGGGCTCCAGGTCGTAGTCTTCGAGGAACACGGATAGTTCCTCGCCGGTCGCGCCGAGCACTTGCAGATTATGCGCGTCGGTGGCGGTGCTGTGCAGTTCGAACGTCATGCCGTGGGCCTGGCAGAGAAACGCCGTCTTGATGCAGGCGGTGAAACCGCCGTAGTAAGGGTCTATGCGGCTGATGTCGGAGGCATCGCGTTTGATCCACCGGGCGCGCGCGAAGTGGGCGCCGTCGGCGGTTTCCGGGGCGCAGATCGGGATCTCAGTCTCCGCGCACAGTCGCGCGTAACGGTCCACCCATTCGTCGTTTTCGGGCATCGGGGATTCCAGCCAGCGAAAGCCCAGCTCCTCCAGTTGGTGCGCCACCCAGAGGGACTGCTCGTAGTCGTACATGTGTGCCGGGTCGAGCATCAGCGACCATTCCTCGCCGACGGCGTCCCGGATGGCCTCGCAAATGGCCACGTCGTACTCCGGGAACGCCTTCGCACGCAGCGCCGCCTGCTCGTCGCGGACGGGGTCCCGGCCGAAGCAGCCGTGGACCTTGTAACCGTGGTAGCCGCGTCGTTTGCACGCCAGAGCGTGTTCGGCATAGTCTTCGGGAGTGCCGAAATCGGTATGTGAGGCGATGTAGACCTTCACGCGGTCGCGGCAGCCGCCCACCAGCTTCCACGCCGGCAATCCGGCCCTTTTCCCAACCAGGTCCCACAGGGCGAGGTCCGCCAGACTCAGCACGCCGCGGGGCAGACCGGCCGCATACATCTCCATCCAGAGTGACTCGTGATAGAGCGGGTCCCGCCCCAGCAGCAGCGGCGCGAGCAGTCCGCGAATCCGTTCCCCATCGGCAGGCATGGCCTTGCCGCCAGTGCCGACAACGGCCGAGCCTTCACATTCGGAACCGACGGCCAGCCGCAACGCCACCAACCTGTTGCCTGGCACGCAGATACGGCGCGGATTGTAACGCAGCAACACCTCCTTCCAGCGGCCCCCGATGTGCGCCAGGGAGTCGCCGGCGTCAAAGAGGACGACTTCGATTTCCGTGACCTTCATCTTTCGCCTCCCCGGCGCGCCCGGCTCCATGGCACGTTGGCGTCGCGCGCGCTCTTTTCAGTAAATGCCGATGCGCGGGGGCAGCGGATCGGCGGTCCATGCCATGCGGTCGGCCAGGCGCAGCAGCATGGCGGTGCGGACCTCCGCGTAATCCGGATCATCCCACAGGTTGACGCTCTCTGCGGGGTCGGCCTCCAGGTCGTACAGCTCGCCGCTGCCGAGTCCATGGGCGGCCACCAGTTTGTGCCGCTCGGTTCTGACCATGGTGAGGTAGACCGGCTCGGAGGTGGGGTTCGAGTTGTAGTACTCGCAGTAGACGTCGCCCCGGAATGCGTCGGGACCCGCATCCCCGGTCAGCAGCCGCCACAGCGAGCGGGCCTGCATGCCGGAATGGCGCGGCAGGCCGGCGGCGTCGAGAACGGTCGGCGCCAGGTCGCCCAGTTCGACCAGGGCGGGGCTGCGCACGCCCTCTGGCACGTGCCCCGGCCAGGAGACGATGAGGGGGACCCGGATTGCCGGATCGTATAGGAACGGTCCTTTTTGGTAGAGGCCGTGGTCGCCGAGCATCTCCCCGTGGTCGGATGTGAAGATCACCAGCGTGTCCTCGCGCTGGCCGGTGCGCTCGAGGGCGTCGAGCACCCGGCCGAGCTGGGCGTCGATGTGGTCGCACATGGCCCAGTAGGCGGCGCGGCACATGCGGTGCTCGTGCGGGTCGCCCCGGTCGCTTTCGCCGGTGTAGGCGTAATGCTTCTTCCGATGGCGTTCGAGCTGCCAGGGCGGCTTGTTCTCCAGTTCGCCTTCGACGTAGTTCGGCAGCGGGATGTCGTCGAGTCGCGCCAGATAGGGCTCCAGGTAATCTTCGGGCGGATCAAACGGGAAGTGGGGATCGAAGCAGTTCAGCGAGAAGAGCCACGGGTGGGCGTAGCCCTCATACGCCTCAATGAAAGCTGCTGTCTCCTCCGCGCACCACGTCACCTCGTGCAGCTCGGAGGGCATCCCCCGCAGGACCACGTCGCTGTCATCCCGCGCAGATCTCTCGAACGTGGCGCCCTTCCTCTGCAGCCAGCGGTTGTAGGCGCTGGAGCGGAAGTGGGCGTTCGGCCCGTGGTTCCAGTGGAACTCCTGGTAGCCGTCGTCGATGCGCCGTTCGGTCCCCTGCACGAGCCGCTCCTCGACGGGCAACTGCCACCAGCCGTCGCCCAGCGTGTAGCGCCGGTTGCAGGCACTCAGGTGCAGCTTGCCGGCCAGCCCGCAGACGTAGTCCTCGTCGGCCAGAAGCCGCGTCACCAACACCTCGTCCTCGGGGATGCACTGCCCGTTCTGCCGCAGTTTGTTGGTGACCGGGTAGCGCCCCGTCAGGAAGCAACCCCGGCTCGGCGTGCAGAGCGGGTTCTGCGCGAAGCAGTTCTCGAAGAGCATCCCTTCGCTGGCGAGCCGGTCGATGTTCGGCGTGGTGACGAACTCGTTGCCATAGCAGCCCAGCGTGTCCCACCGCTGCGAGTCGGTGCATATCCAGAGAACATTCGGTCTTCGGTCATCCATCTTCAACTCCGTCAGCCAGGATGGCGGCCAGCGAGGCGGAATCGATACGCAGGCCGATGCCGCCGAACATGTCGGCCACGGGGTCGTGCACGTCCGCCAGGGCCATGTCGGCCGCACCTTCGGCCACCTCGCGGCTTCTGTCTTCGCAATTGCGCATCCACTCGGGGTCGCTGGAGTCGATCAGCCAGCGCAGGCCGGCAGCCGCGGCGCCCCGGCGGTAGGCGACCCAGTCGAGCTCAGGGTCGAGCTCGGCGCACTCGAGGCCCAGTTGCCCCGCCAGGTCGAAGAATAGCAGAATCTGCCAGAGTACGCAGCGGTCGGTCCATGCCATGTAGTGCCAGCCGGTGGTGCCCCAGAGCGGCTTGGTGTCGTAGAGCAGCGCCTTGCCCTCGGGTTCCCACATGTAGGTGAACGGCAACAGGCAACGCAGGAAGTGGCGTGCGCGCTCGCGGTAGCGCTCCTCGCCGTGCGCATGCCAACCCGTCCAGTAGGCGAGCACGGCGTGGGCGGCGGTCAGCAGGTTCGGGCTGTGCAGGGGTGTCTCCCACCAGTCGCCGCCTTCGGGGCGTTCCCAGCGCATGGCGAAATCGAGCGTCTTGCGGGCTGCCGAGACGAAGCGCTCCTCGCCGAGCAAATCGCCGATGCAGAGCAGCATGAGCGCCCCAGTCACGCAGAGGTCGAGCGCCGAGTCGCCGGGCAGCCCGAGCGGACGCCAGCGGTCGGCCATGCGCAGATGATTGGTGGCGTGCAGTCCCTGCGGGTCGAACGGGAAGTCCCCCTCGGGTGTCTGGCGGCCAAGCATGAACTCGGCCATCGCGCGCAGGTCCTCGTCGCTGTACCAGCGCGTCAGCTCCAGCACACCGGGGATGCGCACGGTGCGATCCGGCCGCTCCACGTAAGTGCCCTGCCCGCGGCACCACTCTGCCTTCTGGCGCAGGCCATCTGCCACGTCACGGTCCACACCGTTCTGGACGTACCAATCGATGAAGCGCTGGTACATGTAGCGCTCGCGTTGCGGCTCGGGCACGCACGATTTCATGATCACCCAGTTGCGCACGCGCTCGCTGCCGTACGTCCAGCCCTTGCCCTCCTCCCAGAGGTTGGTATTGTGGGCCCGTGCGATGCGCTCGAGGGCCTCCGCCCACGGCCAGCGCGGTGGCCCTGGATCGGGCATTCCGCGCCGCTTCACCCATGCCGTGACGGCGTCGAGGCTCGCGCCTTCACGCACCCCTATCTCCGCCTCCATTGTCAGGGGCGAGCGACGCTCCATCGGCAAGGCCGGCTCGGCCTTAAGTGCGTTCTCCCCCAGCCCGTGCACCGCCGTCGGCAGCATCAGGCCCATCAGGTGCTCGGGGCGTCGGTCGATGAAGTTCGGCGAGGCGAAGACGGGCTGAAGCTCTCGCATCCGGCTCAGCGTCCCCACGTTGTTCTGCCGGGGCGGCCAGCAGAGGGTAACGGCGAGCCCGTCGTGGCCGATCGCCATCATCGGGACAGTCACCTTGTGCGGGTGCGGCGCCACGCGCAGGGCGTTGCAGTGGCAGTGGAAGTCCGTGCCGCTCGACCATTCATCCTTGATCACCCATTCCAGGCCAGGGAAGATGGCGTCCGTGCGCGCGCCGGTTTCACAGTAGACCCCAACCCGCAGCCAGGGGCCGCGCACGTAGCGATAGGCGACACGGAACTTCGGCTTCAGCTCCAGGCGATAGCGGATGCAGGGCTCGTCGTCGGGGAGGGCCAGCACGACCCGCCCCTCCAGAGCCTGCGCCCGCCCCCAGACCCAGCACGGCTCCTCGGGGGTCTGCAGCCCGACGTCGAAGCGCAGCTCCCGGCCGCCGTCCCCCTGGACTATCTCATACGTTTCCGCCTCCAGCCGCAGCGGGTGAACTTGGCCGACGATGTCCGCCTCCGCCAGGTGCTCCAGCACGCCCACGTAGCGCCGATCGCCGGCGTTGTTTTTGGGGCCGTAAAGCTCGCCCCAGCCCCAGCCGCCCTGCCGGCGGTAGAGGACCAGGCTCAGATGTTCATTCTCCAGCACGACCGACTCGCCATCCCACAATGCGTCACGGTGCTTGGGTTCCGGCGCGCTCATTCTTCCCTCCGATTATGGCCAAATGGCCCCTTCGATTAACGTTCTGACGCCACAGGGTCCCGCAGACAGCCCGCACAGGCGCACTCGCCGGCCCTGTGGGCAGCACCTCCTCAGCGGCCATGGACCGCCGTCGCGTTCAACTCTACCCGGTAAAGGCAGCCTATCGCCGTGATGAACAGGGCCTTGCCCTCCTCGCCACCGAAACAGACGTTCGAAGCTCCGCGCGACAGGAGGATGCGTCCGATCAGCCCCCCGTCGGGCCCGAAGATCTGCACCCCGTCGCCGGCGCTCGAGTAGATGTTCCCGTCGCTGTCGCAGCAGATGCCGTCCGGGGACCTGACATCGATCTTGCAGAAGAGCCTGCCTTCGCCGAGCGTTCCATCATCTCGCACGTCGTAGGCTCGCAGGTTCCGCCGGCTCGTGTCGGCGACGTAGAGCGTCGTCTCATCCGGCGAGAAACAGAGCCCGTTGGGCAGCACAAGATCATCCGCGGCGATCCGGAGGCTCTCGTCTGCAGGATCGAAGCGGAAGACGTAGTTGCCGTCCAGCTCCTTCTGCTCGTCGGCAAGGCCGAAAGGCGGATCGGTAAACCAGATGCTTCCATCGGACTTGACCACCACGTCGTTCGGTGCGTTCAGTCGTCTGCCCTCAAAGGAGTCGACGAGCACCTTCACCTCACCGTCAGGTTCCCACAGCGTCACACGGCGCGCACGGCCCTCACAGGTGATGACCCGCCCTCTCGAGTCGAGCGCATTGCCGTTTCCGCCATGCGTCTGCGTTCGGGCGGTTGCGACTCCTGCGGCGGGGCTCCACTTCTTCAGTTCGCCGGCGGGGATGTCGCTGAACAGAAGGTAACCACCCTTGTCGCTAACCCACACCGGTCCTTCGGTAAAACGCATGCCGTCGGCGAGCGTCTGCAATCGCGAGCCTCTCGGCACGATGCGGCGGAAACGTTCCTCGTCTTCGACCACGAACTCCTGGGCGTAAGCGGCCTCGCAGAGCGGCCGGGCGTCGGCCTGAAGGTCGCCGGCGACGTATTGCAGGCCGTCCAGCAGCGCCCGCGCGACGCAGGGCACGGAGAAGACGGCCATGTTGTGCCCGAGTTGCGTGTAGTAGACGCGCCCATCGCCGTATCGCTTGATCCAACTCACAGAGTAGGTGAAGGAAGAGCGCCCGTCAGGGAACCGCTTCCACGCCGGCTGGGCGATGCCCACCAGCACGCGCACCGAGTCGTCGGGATTGGGCTTCGGGTGAAAGACGTAGAGCTCGTCGGCCAGCTCGTTTGGCGCGTTGATGGTAACGGAGAAAGGCTTTCTTTGCTGCACATCGTGGTCCAGCCAGCGGTGCGTGTACTCGGCGGCCGTCGCATCGCCGCCACAGGCGGCGACCAGCGGGTGTTCGGGGTCGGGCAGCCGCACCGGGAAGGGGGCGCCGTGCTCGTTGGGGTGCACCCGGCTCTTGTCCACGAACCCCCCAAGCATGCGGTTGTACTCTTCGTCCGGATGGTGCATGGACAGCAGGGCCGAGCCGTGAATGGCGAGCAGGCCCCCGCCGTTTCGCACGTACGCCGGCAGCAGCTCGTTATACACCTCTCGCCTGCCTGCCATGCCCACGTTGTTCAGCACAACGGCGTCGAAGGACTCGAGCATCTCTGCGTCAATGGCCTCGTCGCTGTAGAGTTCCGTCAGCGCGAACGCACCGTATCTCTGGGCCGCCTCTCGCAGCAGCGTCAGCAAGCCGCCCATTCCCGGCACGTGCAGGGCACCATACCCGTCGCGTGTGAGCACCAGCACGCGCCGCGTGCTGGCTGCAGGCGCCGTGAGGCGTGCGGGAAGGGCCTGCCTTATACGCTCCACGCAGTCCCGTATGAACTCCTTGTCCTGATCGGGGCCCTCCGTCGGCACGTAGTCCGTATCGAGATACGGACGCAGCAACGCCTGCATCTTCCGGGTTTCCTCGGATCTCTGCTCATCAGCCATCTTGCGACTACTCCTTCGCTCAGTGTTCGTGCTATCTCTGTCCGGCGCATAAAGGGCCATCTCCGCAACGTCTGCGCTGAACGCAGTGTAGGGGTCGCGGTAGAACTGCATGAACGCCTCGTAGCCGTTGACACCCTCGGCGTAGGGCACCCAGTACTGGCGGGGCTTGTTGTACCACGTGGTCACGTAGGCACCACGGCGCGCCACGGGGTCGTTCTTCAGGATGTCGAGCAGGTCGGCGTACCAGTCCGGGTCGGCAGCCACGCGGGCATAGCCACGGCCTATGCCGACGCCGGTCTCGTGAAAGGCGGGGAGCTTGCCGCGTTCTTCCGCCAGATGCACGATCTGGCGCAACACTTCGGTCACTCCGTGGCGGCGAAGGTCGCCGTAGTAGTCCATCAGAGCGGTCAGGGAAGTTTGAGTGCCCTTTGTCATGTCTGCTTCTGCGCCCCCAAAAACCGGGCCCGTTTCATGCCGGGTTCATGCCTGCAGGAGAACCCACAACGTATCGGGCGGTAGTTCGGTCCGCAGCCCGCCGTCCTGCCTGGCAAACGCTATCGCCTTCTGCTCCCGGCCCCCTGCGTCGAGCAGCAGGGCGCGCTGCAGGATGGTATTGGCGATCCATACCGCCACCTTCGTGTTCTGCACCCGCCAGGGCAGCTCTCCTTGCGATATGAGCCTCCTCAAGCGCTGATGACCGTCCTCCGCCTCGGCCGGCTCTGTCTGCCAACCTGTGGGATGGGCCGGGGCATTCACCTGCACCAGCAAACGCTCGGAACTGCCGATCGAGCGGCCGTCCAGCGACACAACGTAGACCGCTGCCAGTTCGTTGCGGCTCTCGATGCGGATGTCACTGAGCGCGATGGGACTATGGCGGGCCAGTTCGCCGCAGGCCGCCTGGGCTTTGGGCGCGTCGATAGTGCACAGTCTGTCCCGGTGGCGCAGCGTCAGTTCGCCCGTGTTGGAGCGGATGACACCTTCCGCCTTGTCGATGTACGGCTCGTAATCCTTCACGGCAGGCAGCGAGAACGGTTCGTAATGGCACCGAACGGGGCCGACGAAGAAGGGCAGTATCCCAGCCGTTCCGCTTGCGGGGCCGGGGAACTCGGCAAACGCAGGCGGCTCGGACCGCCAGATGGACTCAAAACCCCTTCGTTCGCGCAGGGCGACCTCGCCCTCACGGACGTAACCGGACCGGTAGATGAGCGCCGCAGCGGGATACGTCCAGGCCAGGTTCGGTTGCGCGGGCGAGTGCGTCACCTGAGGAGAGTCTCGCAGGTGCTTGTCGAAATAGAACGATTCCCAGCTCACCCCGTCCAGCCCTGATAGTGAACCGTAGGCCGCCACCATGAATGCCGCCTCAAACTGGCAGTCGTTGGGCGGGTAGTAGGTGGTGGCCGACAGGAAGAACGGCCTGCCCTCGACGTGCTTGATCACCCAGGGGATCTCCCCCGGCGGCGAGACCATGTCCATCGCCGAGCGGTCGGCGTACACGACCTGCTGGCCCTCGTAGTTCGGCGTGCCGGACTCGTCCCTCTGCTCCTCGCCCTGCCGGATGTCGGCATGTAGGAAGAAGTTCTTGCCGTTGATGTCGCCGGCGACCTGTGTCCAACGTTCCGCATCCAGCATCAGGGCCCGGTCGGCCGGCCGCCAGTTGCCGGTCATGATCAGTTGCCCGCACCCGAGGTCGGTCCTGAGGAAGCGGATGATGTCCCGGTAAAAGTCGCACATCGCGTGCACGAGGAAGGCCACCTGGTCCGCCATGCGTGCCCGTCGGTTCTCCGACAGCCTGGTCACCGTGGGATGGGTGGCGTTGGCGATCGACGCGAAGCCCACGAGCCCGTGGGCGAAGTCGTCTTCGAGCGGCGGGCGCTCATCCCAGAGGGCTGCGCCGCCCCATGCCGCCTCGGCGGCCTGCAGGGAGCCATACTTCTGCTCCAGCCACGCGGCGAACCTAACTGCGAGCTTGCGGAGCTGCGGCTCGGGGATCTTGTTGAACGTGTAGAACAACAGGCTGTCCTCGCTGGGGAACTGGACAATGGCCAGGGCAGGATCGCGTGCGAGCGGCATCCCGGTTTCCGGGTTCGCCCGCCCCAGCAGCTCGGCCAGCCAGGCCTTGTATCCCTCGCGGAGCTTCTGCTCGGTGAAGAAAAGCCCGTAGGCCTTGGGCCGGCCGTCGCGGAAGGCCCCGCACGGTCCTTCGTGCCATTCGATGCCCCAGTCCGCCAGGTCAATGTCCTCGAAGGCGGTCAGGCAGCCTATGGTCACGAAGTAGCTGTACATCCCGTGCTTGCGGGCCTCGTTGACGGCCCAGATCATGTCCTCCACTTCCTGCTCATCGACGTCGGTGAGCTGTGCGCCCGGTTCGCTGCTGGGCAGGTCCATCCAATTCCAGCGGATCATGTTGCAGCCGATGGAAGCGAGCCAGCGCAGGTGCTCGCGCAGTGCCTGGCGCTCGAAGTTGGCCGGTTTGCCGACATTCGCGGCCCAGAAGCGGATCGGCCGGCCATCGCCCCGCAGCAGGCAGTTCCCGTCGGGGCTCAGCCGCACGAAGCCCGATTCGCCCGCCACAGCTTCATTCCACGCCCTGAGGTCGAGCAGGTTTGCCCGCTCAGGATTGGGCGAACGTGGCGCGAACTGCCAGGAATCCGATTGTGTCGCGGTCATGGGCTTGCTTCCTCGCTTTCCGTCTGGGGGCCCGAGCGGACGGTGCCGTCGGGGACCTTCGCATATCGTATACTGTATACATTATGCGAGCGCAAGCCAAATCTCGATCATCCAATCAGAACGTGCCGCGTCCCCACCGTCGTGCGCCCCCGGGGTTTGCCGGTCGGCCGCAGCGGCCGCAACCCCGCCCGCCTCCTGACTGTGACCCCTCCATCCCGGCAACGGCGGAACCCGCTCAGCGCGACCCCGAAGCCGTGCTCCGGCAGATGCTGCGCGGTGCCGCTGAGTGTCGCCACGTTCAGTCCTCTGGCGGCGCCGCCCCCGACGCGATGGATTGCGCTAACGCTCCCGGCCCGAAGCACGCCATTACTGGCCGTCGGTTAGCCATTGCAGGTCGAAGCGGAAGATGGCGATGCTCTCGTAGAGCTTCTGCTCGCCTTTCTCGAAGAGCAGGTAGATGTTGCCCTCTTGGTCGGCCGCCAGTGAGGAATAAGCGCTGGGCCCTTCGTAGACAAGGCGCTTCGCGGGCCAGCTTGCGGCGCCGTCGGTGCTCATCCACACGGTCATCTTGATGCGCCCGCTATGGGGAGACGTGGCGCCGGGGTTGTCGGGGGCGCTGTAGAGCAACACGTCCCGCCCCTCGGCGGCTCCGTCGAGCAACCGGACCAGCCCTGCGTTGCAGCCGTAGCTGGGCTTGGTGCCGTATTTGAAGTAGTGGGGCCCGCCAACCTCGAACAGATCCTTGCTCACCTCCCAGTCCACCCAGCGATATCCCCCGTCGTGACTCCACGCGATTCGCCGCCGGTGGTCTACCGACACGTGCGAGCGGGAGTTGTAGTAGATGCGCCCGTCGGACAACTCGGCCAGCGCACCTTCGCCGGTGCCGCTCTGCACGGGCTCACCGACCTGCCACGTTGCGCCGCCGTCGTCGCTGTAGATGGACGTGTTGTAATGGTACTGCCAGTATTCCTGGCGGTGTTCTTTGAACCGGTCGCCGCTCTGTAACTGCACCCGAACGGGCATGACGAGGCGCCCTTCGTGCTCACCGTGCCGCAACGTGATCCCGGACTCACAGGCAGACACGTCTCCGACGGGGAGTCCGTCAGGGGTGCCGTGGCCGATCTTATTGGGTTTCAGAGCGATCGTCTCCCGGTTCCAGGTCTTGCCGTTGTCGCCGCTACGAAAGAGGCATGCCGCTTGCGGGCAGACGATCAGTACGTCGCCCGTGTTGTGATCGACGATCGCGTTTCCGCTTCCGGGCAAGTCCAGTTCCCGGACCGGAGACCAGGTCTCTCCCCGGTCTTCGCTTCGTCGCATTAGCCGGCAGCCACGGGCAAAGGCCAGTACGCTGCCATCCTCGGCTACCACGATCTTGGGCAGTCTCGCGTCGCTGAAAAGGTCTTCCATGTGCAGTCCTCTCGTCTGTGCTGTGCGGGCCATGCGGTCGGTCTCGGTTGCGAATGTCAGCGCGGTGAATGCGGCCAGGACGATTGCTGAAAAGCCTAACGCTCGACTGGGCGTGCGCATCTGCTTCCTCCGCTGCATTCCATGGGCTACGCCCGAATACCATAGGGCTTGCCGGTTGAATCCGTCAAGCGGAGATTCGCCCTTTTACCGCAGAGAAATCGCAAATTGGCTTCTATTGTAGTGCCCCAGAAGTATGATGCATTCACATCCGTAATCGTCGTGCAAGGTGCTGAGGTCAGGCAATGGGGGCGCTGGGCCGCCTCGCTCTTGGTAAGCTCCATCCCCTCATCGTAGGCATACAGATACTCCTTGGCCCGCGTCGGAGAGGGCAGCTCGTAGCCGACCGTATCCGCGAGCCCCACATCGTCCCGCAAGGTCTCGAAATCGTCGATGCAGTCCCCGCCGACCGCCAGCAGAAGGCAGAAACTCTCGGCCATGTGGGCATCGCTCAGCACCCCTGCTGCCAAACCAGCCCCCTCGCCCACCTGCTTACATGACGATTACGGGGGGTCGGCTTCCATTCCCACGTTCCCGCGGTCGCTTGCCCTGGCGGGCTGACCTCGCTTGCTCGCGCCCCCTGCGGCGAGCTATATTGTATACTGCATACAATCCCCCGAACGAGGCAAGCCCCCGTGATCACCGTAAGGAAACTCTCCGACCAGGTGCACGACCTGCTGCTGCGCCAGATACTCGAAGGATGGCGCGCGCCCGGCTCCTCCCTGCGCGAAGTGGACCTGGCGGAGGACCTCGATGTTAGCCGCACCCCCATCCGAGAGGCGATCTCCCGGCTGCGGGCGGAGGGCTTTGTGGAGGCCCGGCCCAACCGCGCAGCGACCGTTCGGCTGCTCGACGGCGCCCAGGTCCGCCAGATATTCCAGGTGCGCGAGGCGCTGGAGACGTGGGCGGTTGCCCGGGCTTGCACGCGCATGGACGAGGCCGACCTGGAGCATCTGCGTGCGGTGACCGCCGGGATCGCCGAGGCCGGGACCGAGGCCCCCCGCGAGCTCTGGCAGCTCGATCGCCAGTTCCACACCACCATTGCCGAACGCACCGGCAGCCCCTTGCTCACCGAGGAGATCGAGCGCTACATCGACCTGGCCGGCCTAGTCGGCTCCTGCGCGCGCTACGAGGAGGGAGACGCCGAGGCCGCCAAAAGCCAGCATCGTCGCGTGCTGTCCGCACTGAGGGCACGCGAGCCCGAAGCCGCCCGCGAGGCAATGGCCGACCACGTGCACAGCGCGGGTGAGTTGATCGTGCAGCGGATGCCGGCGGCGGACGAATAGGCCCGCCGCCTCATCGCCCAGCCGCGTGCCGGCATGTCCACTCCCAGTCCGGATGCAGGGTCACGCCAGTCGGCGCAGAGCTCATCGGGCCCCTGATGATCCGGAGCGCGCCCCGCCCCGCAGCCCCTGGCGCAGCCCTCGCAATCGTTCCAGGTAAGGGCCTGCGCGCGGGCCGTAGACGGGCATCGGCCGGCCGAGTTCGTAAGCTCCCATGTCTGGACCCACGCCGACGCAGTCGCTGTTGATGCCCGGCACGGGCACCCCGGCGTCGACAATGGCGCCGCCCTCTTTCGGGGCAAGATCAAACTCGTGGGGCCACACGAACTGCCGGCCGGCGGCGAAGACGGGCTCTTCGTCTGCCTGCTGGAAAACCGAGAAGTCCACCAGCAGGCTTCCCTCGCCGTAACCCGTCAGCTCCCTGAACTCGTCCAGGCTGGAGGCTTTCGTCTGGCCGGCGAACCAGGTGTCAGCGGCCCCGCCGCGCCGGTAGGCGTTCTGGTCGATCACGTGCTTCGGGCCGGCTTCGCCCGGCGCGAACTGCGCCCGGGGCATTTCCGGCCGGGCCGGACCCACCGCCACATTGTTCTGGATGATCCAGGTCGCCTGCTCGGGGCGCAATTGCTTATTCGGCGCCATGCTCATGTGCGTGGCGCTCGTATTGTGCAGGAATACGTATGCCTGCGCGAACATCTGTCGCTTCATGTTCATCTTGCCCCGCCCGGCCCGCCAGAGGACGTTGCGAATCCAGTATACCGGGCCGGCGTGGACCGGCTGGACCGATATGGGCTGGCTCGGGCAGTTGAACATGCGATTGCGCAGCATGCGGATGTTGGCGTAGCCGCCGTCCGCCTCGATGAACTGGTCCGTGCAGTCGTTGATGTCGTTGTTGTAGAAGTCGATGCTCCGGCTCTGCTGGCCCCATTGGGGGTCGGAGTGCGAGCCGGTGAAGACGTTGATACCGTCCCAGAAGTTGGAGACGTAGTTGTGGCAGACCACGTGGCCCTGGCCGGCAAGGTTCACGGCGTAGCCGGTCTCCGAGCGCCCCCAGGCGCCCATCTCGTCGCCTGGGCCGCGGCCCAGGATCACGTTGTCAGCGATGTAGAAGTCCTCGCTCCGCCCGTCCTGCGCCAGGACGCCGTAGACGACGCCCTCGATCCAGCAGTTCTTGACGGTCAGGCCCTTCGTGCCCCCGCCCCGCAACCCCTGGAATCCGCAATGGAAGGCGATGTCGGTGTTGCGAATGGTCAGGCCTTCGAAGTGGAGGTAGTCCGCCGAGCGGAGGTTGAACAGGTTGTGGCAACCGTCTCCATCGAGGATGACTTCGCCATCCCCGGCCGGCACGATGTAGATGGGCTTCTGCTGCGTGCCGCCGCCCACCAGTGTCATGGTCCCGTGCTGCCAGTAGCTGTGAGCCGGCCCTCCGTCCTTCCAGTAGAGCTGGTTGTCATAGCGATGGGTTCCCCCGTGCATCTTGATGACCGTTCCCGGCTCGGCCGCCATCGGCGGGCGGACCGTAAGGTAGACGTCGCTGACCGGCGCGTATCCGTTGACGGCGTGCATGATGTTCAGGAAGTTCGGCTCTTCCTTCGGCCCGTCCCAGTCCGGCGGGTAGACATGGCGCACCGGGGCGCCCTGCGGCACCTGGGGCTCGGGCCGCGTCCTCAGCGTGAGCTCTCGGACGGCCTCGCCCTCCACCCCGTCGGAGTCCTGAAGCTCCAGACGCACCTCGTATTCGGTCCCCGGCTCCAGGTCCATGATGCTGCCGGCGACGGCATCCGCAATGGTGTATTGTGGCCAGCCGCAGGCCATGGCGAGCCCGACTTCGAATCCCAGTCCGATGCGGTAGAGCGGCAGGTAATCGTTCCAGCTCTCTCGCCCGGCCCGCCGGTATTGCACGCGCGCGGTGGCGTTGCCGTTCTCGTCCCCCTCCACGCGCCACTCGAACCCCAGCGAGATGAGCGTCGTCCGTTCGACGATCAGCTCACCCGGGCGCACGGCGTCCTGCGCGGACGCCGGCGAACACACACAGACCGTCACGACCATCAGCAGCACCGGTATGGACATTCTCATGTCTCGCTCCAACTCTCAAAACAGCAACTATTGCGGCGCGTTCACAGGTTCTCGGGCCGGTCGAGGCCGGCGGCACGGACGGCTTGCCCCCAGTCGAGCACTCCGGTTCGGCGGGCCCATCGTTCGTATTTCTGCTGGAGTTCGCGGGCCTTCTCCGGATAGACGTCGACCAGGTCGTCCAGTTCCGTGCGGTCTGCCTCCAGGTCGTAGAGCTGCCAGTGCCCCGTGCGCCGGCCCGTGCCGGGCCGCTGCTCGTGCACCTCGTTATAGTAGCTGACGAGCTTCCAGCGCCCGTCCCGCACGGCACGGTTGCCCTCGTGTTCCCAGTAGATGGGCGCGTTCTGCACCGACTCGGGGTCGAGGAAGGTGTGCAACAAGCTGCTTCCCTCGCACGGCAGCAGTTCGTGCTGCCCGTAGCTGTCGGGGTAGCGCGCGCCCGCCGCCTCCAGGCAGGTGGGCATGATGTCCTTGACGTGGCCGATCTGTTGCGTGTTGATCACGCCGGCCTCGATGCGCGAGGGCCAGCGGACGATGAACGGCGTGGCGATGCCGCCCTCGTGCACCCAGTGCTTGAACAGGCGGAACGGCGTGTTGCTGGCGTTCGCCCACGGCAGCAGATAGCCCAGGAAGCTCTCGGCCGGCCCCGGGGCATCCCGGCTGTGCTTGCCGATCGGCTCGGCGCAGCCCCCGTTGTCGCTCATAAACATGACCAGCGTGTTCTCCTCGCGCCCGGCTTCGCGCAGGGTCTCCAGGATGCGTCCGATGCCCTGGTCCACCCGATCGACCATGGCCGCATACGTAGCCATCCGCAGGTCCATCCCCTCCTTGTCGAACTCCTCCTCCCAGGGGTAGCTCTCCTCGTCCCGGGGCGTCAGGCGCACGTGCGGCCCGAACAGGCCCATCTCCTTCTGCTTCGCCAGCCGCCGGCGGCGCAGCTCGTCCCAACCGATCATGTAGCCGGCCCGATAGCGCTCGATATCCGCCGGCCAGGCATGCAGCGGCCAGTGCGGCGCGTTGTAGGCGACGTAGAGGAAGAAGGGGCGCTCGGCGTCCGCTTCGCGGATGAAGCGCATCGCGTAGTTCGTGAAGTAGTCGGTCGTGTAGAAGTCGTCGGGAAGCTCTTCGACCGGTTCTTCGCCGTAGCGCAGGTTCTCGGGGGCGGGACGCCAGTAGTTACAGGCGCCGCCGAGTATGCCGTAGAAGCGGTCGAAGCCGCGGTCGGTGGGCCGCTGGCCCTGCCGGGTGCCGACGTGCCACTTGCCGGACATGAACGTCTGATAGCCCGCACTGCGCAGAACTTCGGCGATGGTCACGCACTTCCGGTTCAGATGGCCCTGGTATTCGGGGGCACCGACCGACTCGTAGATGGCCCGGTTGTAGCGGTTGCCATCGGTCATGAACCCTACGCCCGCCTGGTGGGGATAGAGCCCGGTCAGCAGCGAGGCCCGCGTGGGGCAGCAGCGCGCGCAGTTGGTGAAGTTCGTGTAGCGGGTGCCCTGCTCGGCCAGCCTGTCCAGGTTGGGCGTACGGACCTCTGAGCCATAGCATCCGATGTCCGAGAAGCCCATGTCGTCCAGCATGATCAGCACGATGTTGGGGCACTGCTGTTCACTCATGTCGATGTTCCTTCGCCTGGCTTCGCAGGTCACGAAGCGGCGTCTTCAGGGCCGGGGCGCCGTCGCTGCCATGCTGCGCATGGACAGCGGTTCCGTGCGCGAAGGTCGTGCCAGAAACAAGAGCAACAGTCAACAGCACGTACACGCTCGGGCTTGCCGCCCGATTAGCAGTGGTCGCCATGGCCATGCCTCCTTCTACCCCGGATCACCCATATGCAGTGAGGATCCGATTCACCATATGCCACAGTAGTGCCGTCTGAGGGCGGTTTCAAGGCGTTTCGGCCCGCGGCAAAGAGGTCAACCGATGGGTGAGAAGCAAAACGGGCGCCCCTCTCAGATTCGGTTTTGACCGCTCGGCAAAGATCCGGCTCCTGGGGGCAAAGGTCTCCAGCGACGCGGGCCTTCTGGCCTACCGGGCGCCTGATGAGCGGCTCGGGCTGACGCAGATGGCGGCCGAGCAACCGTGGGGCCTGCGCCGGGGCAAGAACGTCCAGCACTCCATGCTGGCCCTTATACGGCAGGCGAGATGCCGGGAAAGCAGATTGAGTATCGCGAATGCCGCGTTGACAAACCGACCACAGGGGGGTACGGTCATTGGGTTGCAGTCGATTCGGGACTTCGCCACTCTACTTGGGATATCTGAGTGGGTGCGATCAATCGCACTCCTGGACAAGACCGCACTGGAGGCCGAGCCAGTGAGCAGCATAACCCAGCTCGTCGCAATGGTGGCAATTCTGTTTCTCGCCGCGGCACCTTTCGCAGCGGGTATGACCATTTATGTGGACGTTGACTCGAAGAGACCGGGAGACGGCAGCCGGCAGGCTCCGTTCCGCACGATCCAGCAGGCGGCCGATCTGCTGAAACCCGGCGACGAGTGCCGCATCAAGGGCGGGACGTACCGCGAGACCGTGGTGCCCGCGCGCTCGGGATCGGCCGACCAGCCCATTGTCTTCCGCCCATACGAGAACGAACAGGTCGTTATCTCCGGCTGCGAGAAAGTGGAGGCCTGGCAGAAAGTCCGCGACCACGTATACAAGGCGAAGGTGTCGATGCCGCTGGGCCATGAAAACCAGGTGTTCGCAGACGGGCGGATGATGTTCGAAGCCCGGTGGCCCAACGCCGGCGGAACGGATCAGAAACACCTGCTCGAGTTCAAGATGGCGACCATGAAGGAGGGCACGACACCCACTCGCATCGTCGACGACGCCCTCCCGGCAGGCGACTGGATCGGCGCGATGGCGTGGGTGAACAGCCACAAGCGGTGGTCCTGCTGGACCGGCAAAGTCACTGGCTCCGGTGCAGGCTACGTTGAGGTGGAAGACAACTCCGATGAGAAGGGCAATCACGTCTGCAGGAAGGGTGGGAAGTACTACCTCTTCGGCATCAAGAGAGCCCTCGACTCGGAGAATGAATGGTATTACGACGCGGACGCCGGGGAGCTGTACGTGTGGATGCCCGACGGCGGGGATCCCGCCGGCAGGGTCGAGGTGAAGCGCCGGATGTACGCCTTCGACCTCCGCGGGAAGTCCCACATCGAACTGCGCAACCTGCATATCCACGCCGGCTCGGTCAGGACCGACGAGCGATCGAGAAACCTGGTCCTGGACGGTCTCCGAGCAGAATACGTCTATCACTCATCCGGGGCGGTCCGACAGTACGGATCGCAGAAGAGGACCGGAATAGTCCTCAACGGGGACGCACACGTGGTGCGAAACTGCGAGATAGCGTACTCTTCGGGGAGTTGCCTGGTCCTGAGCGGACATGACTACTGGATCGTGAACAACTACATCCACGACGGCGATTATATAGGCACTTTTGCATCGCCCGTGGTGTTCGCCGGCGGAACTCGGGGGCACGTCTTCAGCCACAATACGGTTACGCGTGCGGGTCGGGCGACCCTGGGCACGGGTTCCCTCCACGATTGCCTGGTGCAGCACAACGAACTCAGCTACGCCGGTTACCTAACCGACGACCTCGGCCTGACCTACGGAAACGGGGTCGAGGGCGGCAACTCGGAAGTGCGCTACAACTGGCTTCACCATAATGTCGCCGACGGCAAGAACATGGGACTCTACTTCGATCACGGCTGCAAGAACCTCATTTTCCATCACAACGCGATCTGGGCGGTGGATTTCGCCGGCATTATCAACAACCACTACGGCAACTACCTGCTCTACTACAACAACACCGTTGCGGACGCGCGCCACAGCTACCGCTCGACCTGGAACGCCGGGCAGGAGAAGGACCTCTACGGCTGCCGCATGTTCAACAACGTGGGAACGGCCGACATGGTGGTGGATGCCGCGGGTCTGGCGTCCGGCAGCAATAGCTGGGACTACCACGCGCTGAGGGAGAAGAAGTTCCTGTCGCCGGGGACCGAGCCGGTCGATTCGGCCGTCATGATCCCCGGCATCACGGACGATTACGTGGGCGCCGCCCCCGACCGAGGCGCCTACGAGCTGGGCGCACCCCCGTGGAAGGCCGGCCATGACTTTCAGAATCCCCCGACCGATATCAACACCGCCCGCTCGCTGCCGCCACACCGTAACCTGATCGAGAACGCGGCATTCTACGGGGGCGAGCTGGGGCCCTGGGAAGAAGTGGGAGAGCAGGTTACGGTCATTTTCGACCCTCACAACCAATGGGTGGCGGACGCCAGAGCCATGATGGGGGGCTACAGCGTACGCCTCGGGGAAGGCCGCAACGGTCTGCGACAGAGAGTCACGGGCCTGAAACCGGAGACGACTTACGAGCTGATGGCCATGTTCCGTGTGGACGAAGGGGAGTCCGCCCGCCTGAGCGTGCACAACTACGGACGGCCCGAGAAGCACAGCGAGCCCGTCGCCGGTAACGCCCCTGAGTGGGCCAGACGAACGCTGCGGTTCACCACGGGACCGGGGCACAGGGACGCCGTTATCGTGCTGGAAAAGACTTCGCCCGGCGACGGCGAAGTCTACGTGGACGATCCCGGCCTGCAATTGATCGCCGACTGAACACGCCGTTGTGGCGCAGCAAGGCCGATGTCTGGGCTGCACCACTGTTATTACGCGACAGGCCCGCAAACGGTGCACGATAGCGGCCGCCGGGCACGATTCGTGCTTCTCTCCTCCGACGCCTTGTGCGCACGACGGGCCTCCGGGCGCAGCCACATGCATATGCTACCGGCTGCACCCGAGCAAGCAAGGGCAGCCCCCCCTGCCTGGGCGGGGCGAGGGAGGAACTTGACAAAACATACCTGTTTAGTTATCTTTATCCTGTTGCTTGAACCGCGGCCCTGCCGGCCGTATCCATGCAGGCGGCGGATGGCTGGCAAGAGAACTTTACGGGGGATGCATGCCATGACGGAGGAAGAGAAGTCCCTGCGTTTCGAGACCCTGGCCCTGCACGGTGGGCAGACGCCGGACGCCGACACGCATTCGCGCGCCGTGCCCATCTACCAGACCACCAGCTACCTTTTCGAGGACACAGAACACGCCGCGCATCTGTTTGCGTTGCAGGAGCCCGGCTACATCTACACCCGCATCATGAACCCCACCACGGGCGTGCTGGAACAGCGGGTGGCGATGCTCGAAGGCGCTGTCGGCGGCCTGGCCTTCAGCAGCGGCATGGCGGCCATCACCGCCGGGTGCCTGACCATCCTCGGCGAAGGAGATCACATCGTCGCCTCCAGCGGCCTGTACGGCGGCACGTACACCCTGTTCAGCCAGACGTTTCAGCGCAAGTTCGGCGTTGACGTAACGTTCACCGACACGGACGAGCCCGCCGAGTTCGAGTCCGCCGTCACCGACCGCACCAAGCTCTTCTACACCGAAACGATCGGCAACCCGCGGCTCACCACGCCCGAGTTCGAGGCCCTGGCAGAGGTCGCCCACCGGCACGGCATACCGCTGATGGTCGACAACACCACCGCCACCCCCTACCTGTGCCGTCCCATCGAGCACGGGGCGGACATCGTGGTGCATTCGCTTACCAAGTGGCTGGGGGGGCACGGCACCAGCATCGGCGGCCTGCTGGTCGGCGGCGGCCGTTTCGACTGGGCCGCCAGCGGCCGCTTCGCCGAGATGGTCGAGCCGGACCCCAGCTACCACGGCATCCGGTTCGTCGAGCACTTCGGCGAGGCCGCCTACATCGCGCGCGCCCGCGTCTGCATGCTCCGCGACCTGGGCGGCTGCCTCAGCCCGTTCAATGCCTACCTGGTGCTGCTCGGCGTGGAGACGCTGCCCCTGCGCATGGAGCGCCATTGCGCCAACGCCGCCCGCGTTGCGCAGTTCCTGACCGAGCATCCGCAGGTCAACTGGGTGACCTATCCCGGCCTGCCCGAGCATCCCACGCACGCCCTGGCCGCGCGCTATCTGGAGGGCGGGTTCGGCAGCCTTATCGGCTTCGGCGTGGCCGGCGGTCTGGAGGCCGGCAAGCGCTTCATCGACCGTCTGGAGCTGGTCAGTCACCTGGCGAACATCGGTGACGCCAAGTCCCTCGCCATCCATCCCGCCAGCACCACGCACCAGCAGCTCAGCGAGCAGGAACAGCGCCAGGCCGGCGTGACGCCGGATTTCGTGCGCCTTTCGGTCGGCATCGAGGACGTGCGCGACATACTGGAGGACATCGACCAGGCCCTGGGCGGCGGCTGACGGCGGGAAGGGCACGGCGTCGCCGCCGTTTCCACACAGGGGGGGATATTCAGGCCCCTGCTTCGCCCGCCCAACAGTGGGCGCACAGGTCGGCCGCCGGCAGGCCGATCGCCTCGCGCATCTCCTCCAGCGACAGGTAGACCAGGCTCGTGCAGTTGATTTCGCGGCGGATCCACTCGACCATCCGGCGGTACTGATCGCTGTCGGCGTCGAGGTAGGGGCGTATGTCCTCGCACGGGCCGCCCTCCAGGTCGCGGATCGCTCGCCGGGCGGCCAGCTCGCCCTTCGTGCGCGTCGAGAGGCTGAACTGGCAGGGGTACATCAGGGGTGGGCAGGCCACGCGCACGTGCACCTCCCTGGCGCCGGCGTTCCACAGCTTCGTCAGTGTCAGGTTCTTCAACTGCGTGCCCCGCACAATCGAGTCCTCGCACAGGATGATGCGCTGCCCGCGCGCGATGTCCTCGATGGGTATCAGTTTCATCTTCGCGATGCGGTCGCGCACCTCCTGCGAGGGGGGTATATAGCTGCGTCCATAGCCGGCGGAGTACTTCACCAGGGGGCGGCGGAAGGGCAGGCCGCTCTCCATAGCGTAGCCCACGGCGTGGCCCGTGCCGCTGTCCGGCACGCCGGCGGCGAGGTCGGCCTCCACCGTGTCCTTGCGCGCCAGGGCGGCCCCGCAGCGCTCGCGCACGCGCTCTACGCTCACCCCTTCGTACGACGAGGCCGGGTAGCCGGTGTAAACCCAGAGGAACGAACAGACCCTCTGGTCCGGCTCGCCGACCATCGTATCCCGGCGCAGCCCCTCGGCGTCGATGAAGACCACCTCGCCGGGCTGCAGGTATTTCTGCACGGTCAGCCCGAGGTTACCGAACGCGCACGATTCGCTCGCCACCGCCGTGGTGCCGTCCCTGCTGGCCACCGACAGGGGGAACCGGCCGTTCAGATCAGCGCCCGCGTAGATGCCCTGCTGCGTCATCAGCAGCAGCGATACCGACCCCTCCACCCGCTCGAACGCCCTCTGCGCGCCCCGGACGATGTCGTCCTCCTGCGCGATCATCTTCGCCACCAGTTCGGTCGGGTTCACGCCATCGTCCAGCACCTCGTTGAATGTGACGCCCTGCGCCAGAAGCTCGTTGGCGAGTTCCCTGGCGTTGTTGATCAACCCCGCAGTCACGACGGTGAAGACGCCGAACCGGCTCTTGACCGCGATCGGCTGCGGGTTCGAATCGCTGATGACGCCGACGCCCATCTCGCCCGCATACTGGCGGTAGAACTCGTCAAAAAGGTTCTTGAACTGCCCGCGCGAGATGCGGTGGATGGCCCGGTGGATGCGGTTGCCCTGCACCGCCAGTCCGCCGAACTCGGTGCCCAGATGCGAATGGTAGTCCGTGCCGTAGAAGAGATCGTCCATGCAATTCTGCCGAGAGGCCACACCGAACAGACCGCTCATACCGTCCTCCTGCAGAACCCCGGGTTGTCGCACGTGACGGCGCATATGCTACTCGATGCACGCCGCAGGTGCACCCGTAATCCGGACCGCCGCACCCGGCCGCGCGGCCGGGGCCCGTTTTCCAACAGGGCGTTCAAACTCCGCCCAAATCAGGACGTATCGGACGGCGCCCTGGCCCCGAACGGGTAGGATGTCCCGCGCCATGACCAACCGGACCCAGCACCACCGAAACCTCGGAAACCATCCGGACGCGGCGCCGACGCCGGCCGCGGCAGGGCCGCCCCGCGACCGGGCGATGGCGGGGCGATTGCCGGCAGATCGCCGCGGCGGACGCCGCACCCCGAGAACTGCGGCCACCGTCCGGCCATGTCCAGCGCGGGAGACCTCAGCGGCACACAACAGCGCCACAGTGTCGCCCTCAGGCGCTGAGCGTCGCCATGGTTACTGCCTCCTGGGGCGTTTGGCGCCCGCTGCAAAACGAACCCATTCAATCATAAAATATTGCTGTAACACGACATAAGATCAGTACACGCAATACAGCATAGGAGGCCCCACAGTAAATGACGACGTATGTACAACTCGCGCTATGACTGCGTTGCCATTGCGCTGCGGACCGCACACGGGCGTCCGCCGGCTCCGCTTGCCGCAAAGAGAGCGCATTTGACTGGCCCTGCCGCCCGCATAAACTGTGGCAGAGCGCGAGGCCCGCGTCTGCAGCATCGTGCGGCGAGCGGGGCTACTTTCTGAGGTAGCAGGAGATGCACTCATGAAGGGACTGTCGCTGGCATTGCTGCTGTGCCTTTGGCTGGCCACGGTCGCCGGCGACGCACTGGCCGGCGAGCAGAGGTTGCCGCCGCCGGGCGCTCGGATGCCTGAGCGCTGGCTGCCGATAGACGAGCAGGGCTGGAGCATCGTGGCGCCCGCTGCCGATTCCCGGCTGATCTACGTGAGCGAGAGCGAGGGCAACGACGAGACCGGCCGGTTCTATAAGCCTGGCGAGGCAGCCGTCGGCGCCGACCCCACACAGCCTGGCGACGCCATCAAACCGTTCAGGACCGTGGCCAAGGCCATGGCACAGGCCCGCGAAGGGATGCCGGACTGGGTGATGCTGAAGCGGGGGGACGTCTGGTGGGACGTCTCCATCAGTGCCCGCAGCGGCAGGTCGCCGAGCGAGCCTTCGGTCATCTGCGCCTACGGCAGCACGGGTGAGCGGCCCGTCATTCGCGGGCGCAACGGCGGCGTGCGTCTGGGCAGCCCGAACCGGGGCGTGCAGAATGCCGTGCTCATGGGCGCGGTGCTCTACTGCAGCTTCCTGGACCCCGAAGCCCCCGATTACGGCGTGGACACTGCGCAGAAGGTCACTCGCGGCATGGCCAAGATGGGCATACGGGTGCAGAGCGGGGGCAGGGGGCCCGCCCGCAACATCCTGGTGGAGAACTGCCGGATACGGTTCGGCGCGTTTGCCGTGCAGGCCTGGGGCGAGATGACCAACCTTGTGCTACGGCGCAACATGGTGCTGGACGAGTACCCTCCCGCGGGTCACACCATGGGGATGTGGGGCGCCTATGCATCGGTGCTTCTGGAGGAATGCATCTTCGACCACAACGGCTGGCTGCATCAGCGAATCCCGCAGAACGAAGGCAAGCCGGGGCGCGCCAACCCCTTGAGTCACAACACCTACTGCACCGGAATGTACAGCACCATCTTCCGGGACAACATGTTCCTGCGCGCCGCCAGCATCGGCAACAAGTTCACCGCCAACTACGGCCCTGGCAGCGTGCGTGACGTGCTGGTCGACAACAACCTTTACGTCGATGGCGAGATCGGGATCAGCATGGGCGGCAACAGGCCTGGCCCGTTGCGGTGGGTGCACTGGCGTGTGACCAACAACGTGATGCTGGATCTGGGGCGCTCCCGTCCGACAGGGCGCAGGCTGGCATGGTACATGGGCGCTACCGATTGGGACGGCGGCATCATCGCCGGAAACCTCTTTCTGCACCAGCCGCGCGAGGAGATTCGGAATGTCCGCGGCCTGCGGCTGGCCGCTGGCAGCGATCAGGCGGGCAGCGACGTCTACATGCGCAATGTGCTCGTCTGCGACAACGTCTTCCACGGCCTGCGCAACGCCAGGGCCGCCATCGTGCTGACGGGGCATAGCCGGCTCCGCGACGTCACCATCGCGGACAACCTGCTGCAGTTCCCCGGGCTCTCGTCGCCGCTCGTCGCCGCCGAAGGGCTGGGCGAGGGGGTGGCATTCCGCCGGAACACGTACTGGAGCGGCGCCGAGCCCGACCAGTGGTTCATCGTAGGAGATGCAGCGCTCAGCTTCGAGCGATGGGTGGAAAAGGCCGGCGAACAGGATGCTCGCAGGCAGAGAGTAGCATTCCCCGAGCCCAACCGCTGCATCGAGACCTACATGGCCTCGCTCGGGATGGAGCCGAGCATCGACGCCTTCGTCGCCGCCGTCCGCACACAAAGCAAGCGCACCTGGCGGAGGGAGTTCACCGCCGCGGCCGTGAATAAGTGGATCCGCGCCGGCTTCGGAGTGAAACGGTTCGCATCCGCCGTGCCCCAGATGGACGCCGGAGACTGAGCTGAGGAATGACCCTCGCGCGACGGAGGGATGGCTCTGCCGCCCGGCGACTGTCCCTATGCGCGTCGGAAGCGCATCCGCGTCAGCGAGAGAGGCGGGATGACGCACTCGATACGGCTGCCATGGCAGGCCAATGTATCCTTCTGCGGAACGATTCTGTCGGTTTCCTCGAAGGTGTTGGCGTCTGCGATGCCGGCGCCCGCAAGCACGGTGCGCTCGACGGACCCTGATGCTTCGAAACCTCTCAACTCGAGCGCCAACGCCAGTGCACCGTGTGCGGCGCTGCGATGCACGAGCAGCAGCCAGAGTTCGTCACGCGCCTGCGAAAGGACGGCCATAGCGTCGAGAGCCGCCATATCCTCCACGGGTGGCAGAGTCCCCGTCGAGCCCCTGGTCTCGACCGAGGGGCACTCCACGCGCACGGGCACCGGCGTGCCGTCGGCGAGTGCTCGCCCGATAAAGTGCCCGTAGTGCGCCGGGTTGGCCCACACGCGTTCACGCACCTTGCGCAGCCCCCCGCCGTGGTTGACCGTAGCCGAGTGGGTCAGGAGTTCCACCCCCCCACCGCACCGAATGCACATGTTGATGAACACCGCGTCGTAGAGGGCTTCGGCGATGGTGTCCGGAGTCGGTATTCGCTGCCTGGCTACGGCATTCGCCGCGTGTGCGAACAACTGCAGTTCGGTAACGGCAATGGTCGGCTCCTCGACCCCCGCGCGGCGCATAGAATCGAGCTGGTCGCGATAGGAGCCGACCAGCCGCGAGGGATACGCCATGAACGCGTGGAAGAGGTCCTGCGGATCGACACCGTCGTCCACCTGGCCGCCCACCAGGCAGTGGTGGGTGATGCACGAGACGCTCTGTGCGCAACGGTCCAGCAGCTTCGTGTTCCATTCGTCGTTGGGCCAGTTTCCGCAGGCGAGGAGGCGTATTGTGGGGTCGGCGGCGCGCATCGCTTGCTGGAACTGGTGGTAGCGGTCGGCATATCCCTCCGGCGTCGTGTGATGCACCTGCCACTCGCCGTACAGCTCGTTGCCGATCTCCCAGTAACGCACTGCATAGGGCTCCGGATGGCCGTTCTGAGCACGCAGCCTGCCCATGGGCGAATCTGCGCCGCCATTGCAATACTCTACCCAGGCTGCTGCTTCTTCGGGTGTGCCGTCGCCCGCGTTGACGCAGATCAGCGGCTCGCATCCGAGCGTTTGGCAGAGCGAGAGGAACTCGTCCGTCCCGAATGTGTGATACTCCAGTCCGCTCCAGGCCCTGTTCGGTTTCGTCGGGCGCTGCTCAAGCGGTCCCACGCCATGGCGCCAGTGGTAGGCGGAGACGAAGTTGCCGCCGGGCCAGCGGAGCATGGGCAGGCGCGCTTCTGTCAACATGGCCACCACGTCAGGATCGGCCCCGTGCACATTATCCTGGGGCCAGAGCATCGCCGAGGCGAAGACGACGTTCGCAGGTTCGGTGGCTGCCAGGCGCAACGTGAACAGACCCTCCGGGGCCATCTCTGCGTCGGGCTGGAGTTCAAGCCCTCCGCTGGCCACACCCCAGGCGGGGCCTGTCTCGACCAAGGCCGAGGCCAGCAGAGATGGCGCGAGTTCGCCTTCGGCCTGGCCAAGCAGTTCCACGCGCAGTTCTGCCCGCTGCCTCGCTCGGGCTGCCACGCGGAACTCATAGCCCCGTGTGCGATGCAGCGGCAACCGGATCCTCTGCACGATGGCCGAGCGCTCAGGCGCCCCGCCCGGGAACTCGACGCGCTGGGCGCGTCCGCCGCTCGGCGCCACATCCGGTGTGAACCTGACGGCGGCGGCTTCGGCATCGGCGAACCACATCAGCGCTCCGCCGCGTTGGCTTGCCTCCACGATGCGCTCGACGTCCGGCTGGGGCAAGCCCAGGCGGTGGTGCGCCAGGTACTTGCGGGCGGCTTCGGCATCGTAGCGGAACTGGCAGCCGCCATCCGGATGGTCACCGGCGCTGAAGGGCCACCGTCCGAAGGTCGGGTTTTGGAGGATCTGCGCGTCCATCCCTCCGTAGATGTTCGCTCCCAGGTGTTCACAGAACTTGCCGTAGAGGAACGGGGAGACCTGCCAGGGGGCCGGTCGCGACGCGTCCACCACGATCCTCGCCCCGTTGCCCTCTGAGCGCCAGCATTCGAACAGTTCAACAGGCGCGCCCATGGACGAGCCATCAGGCCCCGCCAGAGCGGCGCTTGCCATAACGACAGCAACCATAAGAGCGAAGACTGCGAGCATCGTAGCCATGGGATGGCCCCTCCTTGCGAACTGTGCCCTTCCGCGTCATGCGCGTGGGCCGATGAGTATACGTGGCTTCCGGAACGGTTGCGACGGGCCGGCGCATGAGTGAGGAGTTCGGTTCGCCGATGCCGGCCAGGGCCGCAAGGCAAAGGGGTTAGCGGGTGCGGGGTTGTGCCACAGCTCTTGCTGCAGCGCCACCAGCGCGCCGAAGGAACGCTTTGCCTCCGCTGCCTCGACCTCGGCGCTCAGGTCCTGCAGATCATGGCCTTCCTGCACCATCTGCCCTATGTGCGCACGCAGCGCACTCAGAACGACATCGTAAGGCGGGCGCATGCATTGATCTGCCGTTTCGGGGCGAGCTTCTGGGGGCCTCTCGTGCCGGCTGTCAACCGCCGAACACTTCGCGAACGGCCTCGAGGTAGGCCATCGCGTACTTTGTGTCGGGCTCCAGATAGCTGCCCTCGGTCCATTCGTTCCAGGCGTTGATGGTACATATGCCCGGGTGGTCGGGCCGGCGATCCATGAAGGCCCTGACCTTGCGGAGCGCGTTGCCGAATGCCTCCGGCGTGTTGCCCGCGAGCCTCGCGCTGAAGGGGTATCCGGCGTTCTCGTAGGTGTCGGACTGCACGGTGCGCGGGCTCGGGTCCCAGCCGACGGTCACATTAGGAATGTAGGGCACGGGCATCGTGCGCCAGGTGTCCGCCCAGTGCTGTACGGCCTGCATTGTGGCCCAGCGGTAATCCGTCTCGGGGAAGTCCTTCAGCTCGACATGGTGGACCCATACGTAAGAGGCAACGCTGTCGAAGCGCAGTGCTTCGACCAGTTCGGCGGGCTGGTGCGGGTTCCCTTCTCCCGGCATCACCGGCATGCCCCAGAGGATGGCATTCAGATGCAGCTCGGCCGCCAGGGCGTCTTTCACCTTCCGGCGGAACTGCTGGAGGGCCTCACGCGTGGCGTCGAGGCCGCCGAGGCCGTCCATGAGCGATCCCACGTGGTAGATGGAGAAGTAGGGCTTGCCGTCTATGCGCCAGTAACAGGGATGGCGCATGTACGTCTCGATGACGTAATCGGTCAGGATATCCCAGGTCATCGGCGTCACGGCGCCGGGGCGCAGCACGACCGGGTCCTCATTCATCTTGGCGGGGTGGATATCGACCCAATCGTGGTTAGCCCACATCAGGGCGAACTTGAGCCGATCATTGTTGTCGGCCTGCAGGTAACCGCGCTCCAGTGCGTGAAGCAGGAAGCCGCCGCCGTCGTCCCAGTACCAGTCGAAGATAAAGGCGTCGATGCCGTTGTCGGCGGCCGCACCTATCTTTCGTGCGAAGACGTCCGGGTCGTCCTCATGCTCGTAGCCCCAGAGCGGCTCACGCGGCTGTCGGTGGCCTGCCGAGCGCGGTTCCGCGCGCCGCACCAGCTCCCACTCCGTCCAGCCGCGCCCGTGCACAGCTTCATTGCGCGGGTCCACGTGGAAGTTAGGGAAGTAGTACGCCGCAACTTGTATTGTCTGAGTCATTTCTCGGGCTCTCTGGGGCTACGGATTCGGCGCGTCGGCAAGGCCAACCGGTGTCAGGCCGGGCTCGTCGTGCAGGCAGGCGCCGTTCGTCTCGATGACGCGTTTGTAGAAGAAGGCACTGTCCTTCGGCGTCACGCTGCATCGCCGGTGACTACCTGGCTCTTTGTTTCCCCTATCTCAACACCCACCAAGGTCTCTTCCATATGCCACCGGGCCGAAGCCGGATGAAGAACAGCGGTTCATACTGCGAAAAGGGAAGGCCCAAGTCAAGCAGAGCCGGCCACCCGGAGTGGCGAGGGCGGCTGCGCATGGTATCATAACAGGAGATGCGACCAGCCCACAGGCCCTGGCAAGGAGGTGTTTGATGCCGCACGTTACGGGGTATGTATTCGTTGAAGTTGGGACTCGGCATGTGGCCGACGTGATCGAAGCGCTCTCTGCGATCGACGGGGTCATAGCCGCACATGCTGTAACCGGGCGCTACGATGTGATAGCACAGGTGGAGGCACCCGACTTCGCGCATCTGGCCAACTCGGTGCTGGCGGAGTTGCGACAGATTGACGGGGTCCAGTCGACTGAAACGGCGCTGGTGATTCCAGAGCCGCGCAAGGAGTTGTAATCAGCCGAGCAGTGGGAGCAGGTCAAGGGGCTCTTCGATGAGGTCGTCTGCCCCGTTGGCGCGGAGCTCGGCGGCATCCCGAAAGCCCCAGAGCGCCCCCACAGCGTACATGCCGGCGGCGACTGCCGTCTGCATGTCGGTGTTGGTGTCGCCGACGTAGGCGATGCGCTCGGGGGGCAGGCCCAGCTCACAGGCCACGGCCAGAGCTGCGGCGGGGTCCGGCTTCAACGGCACGCCGGCCAGGGCGCCCCGCACCACCTGGAAGTCCCACTGTCCGAGCAGTTCACCGACAACTTTCTGCGTGAAGTCGTCCGGTTTGTTGGAGAGCACAGCCATAGGGGAGCCGCGCTCGCTGAGGGCGTCGAGCAACTCCGGGGCCCCCGGGTATGGGTGCGTCGTGGCTTTCCAGCGCCGGGCGTACTCCTGCCTCACTTCGGGCAAGAGGCGCGTGGCCGTTGCCTCCTTGCGTTCACCCTCGGGCAGCGCGCGGAGCACCTGCTTTTGGATGCCGTCGCCGACGATCGTGCGGAACTCGCAAGTCGCACGGCGGGGGTAGCCGTGGCGGGTTAGCACCGCATTCGTGGAGTCGGCCAGGTCCTGCAAGGTATCCAGAAGCGTGCCGTCCAGGTCGAAGATGACTGCGTTGTATGGCATCGTGCGCTCCCGCTTCGCATGGTTCTGATTACAGCATAACTGCTTTACCTGACGGGCGAAAGCGGCCAGGGCGGCGTTTGACTGGCGGCGTGCCAGCGCTACACTTGGTGTTGTGCCAGGGATCGCAAATGTGGAGGTGTGATGCGGCATCTCATGAAGGTTAAGTGCTATCTGCTGCGGGGGGTCCTGCTGGCTGTGCTCTGTGCGGCGAGTGCAGCGGGGCAGCATGACTTCAGCGACTCTGTCGAGCCGACCTTCGAGGCGGTCGAGCGACGGCTCGAACAGGTTCAGGCATCCGAGACGCTTGAACCCGCAATTAAGGAAGAACTGCTGGAGCACTACCGGCAGGCTTTGGAGTCCCTGCGAACGGCAAAGGCTGCGCGCGAGGAGGTCCGGGATCTTGATGAGGCCGCTCAGTCGGCAGCGCGAAGACTGACGGAGACGGCCGCCGCGCTCGCCACTGAGCCCCAGCCCCCGCAGGTAGAGACGGAAGGGCTCTCGCTGTCGGGCGTGACTCAGCAACGGATCGCGGCGGAACAGGCCGCCGACGCCGCCCGGCAGGAGGTGGCGCAGCTTGCCCAGGAGGCCGCCCGGCGCCAGGCCTTTCTGACCGAAGCGCCCCGGCTTATCAGCGAGACTCGCCGTCGCATTAAGGAGATCAAAGACCAATTGGACGGAGACGTGCCGGCCGCTTCGCCCGAGTTGGCAGTGGCCAGAAAGACCGCCCTGCACGCGCGGCACGAGGAGCTGGAAGCTCTGCTGCAAAAGCATGAGGCGCAGAAGCGCAGCTACGAGGCGCGGGGAGAACTGCTGCGCGCGCGTCGCGATCTGGCCCAGCGCCGCTTGTCCGCAGCCGAACAGGAGGCGGAGTCATGGCGGCAGGCCGAGCAGCGGGCGCACACGCGGGAAGCTGCGCTCGCAGCTCGCGAGGCAAGTCGTGCGCTGGCCGAGGTCCCTGAGGAACTGGAGCCCATCGCCGAACGCAACCGCGAGCTGGCGCAGATGCGGGCTGATGGCATCGCGAGCAGGATTCAGCAGGTGAACCAGCGCTTGGCGGACGTGGGCGCCACCCTCGAGCAGGTGGAAGCCGGCCTCGAGAGCGCTACGCAGCAGGTTGACGCTGGGCTGACGAAGGCCACCGGCGCCTTTCTGAGAAGCCAGCGTTCTGAGCTGCCCGACTTGGCCGCTCATCGACGCAACATCAAGCTGCGCCAGGAGGAGATACCTACGGCTCGGCTGACGCGTGACCAGCTTGCCCAGGAGAGGGACCGCCTGGCCGACATGGACAAGGCGGTCCAGGCTGCACTGGACCGGCTTGAACAGCACATTCCAGGTCCACGTCGTGAACGCCTTGCGCCCATTGTGCGACGGCTGCTGGAAAGCCGCCGCCAGCTGGTCGACCGACTTGTGGCCGACTATACCACCTATGTCAGCAAGCTGTCGGAACTGCAACAGAAGGAATTGCGCCTCCTTGAGAAGGCGCGCGAGCTGGGTGATCTCATCGACCGCAACATCTTGTGGTTCCGAAGCAGCGCCTCCCTCAGCGCCAAGGACGCACAACGCAGTCTGGATGCAGCCCGCTGGCTTCTGGATGCCGACAATTGGGCCGGCGTGCTGGTAACGCTGGCCACCGACGCCCGCGAGACCCCGATGCCCTACGCCCTGGCCGCGGTGGTCGCGCTCGGCCTGCTGGTCACTTACCGACGAATGGCGAGTTCACTTCAGCGGAGCGGCGAGCTGGCGACTCGCATCGAGACGGATAGCATTCTGCATTCCCTCAACGGACTGGTCCTGACCGTCCTCATGTCGTTGGCCCTGCCCCTGATCGTTGCCCTGATTGGCTGGCGGCTGGTGACGGCTGCCAGGGCGACGGAGTTTGCGACGGCTGTCGGCACGGGCCTCCAGTGCGCAGCGGTGGTTGTGGTAACGGTCGGGTTCGTGCGTCGGCTCTGCCGTCCCGACGGCCTTGCCGAGCGGCATTTCCGATGGCGGAGCCGGCCGCTGCAGGTAGTGCGCAGGAACCTGTCGTGGCTGCTCCCGCTGCTGCTGCCGCTGACCTTTTTTGTGGCGCTATACCGCGCCCAGTCCAACGATGCGTGGTCGGACTCCCTGGGACGCGTTTGCCTGATCGCGGCGCTCGTGGGAACGGCGGCCTTCGTAGCGCGCGTACTGCGCTTCCGCGGCGGCATCCTGCAGGAGGTGCTGAACCGCAAGCCGGACGGCTGGCTGAACCGCCTGCGCTGGTTCTGGTATCTGCCTGCGATCGCGCTGCCTGTGGCGCTGGCTTTGGGGGCATGGGGCGGCCATTACTACACGGCGGTCGTCCTGTCCGTGCGCCTCGTTATCACCTTCTGGTTGGCGCTGGTGGTCGCCATCGTCTATGAGTTGCTGCTGCGGTGGCTGTTCGTGGAGCGCCGTCGCCTGGCCGTCGAACAAGCCCGACGCAAGCGCGAGGCCGAAGAGGCCGAGCGCCGCGAGTCAGACGGCGAAACCGCAGGTGAGCAGGGGCCAGTCATAACAGAACAGCCCGAACTCTCGCTCCATTCGATCGGCACCCAGACACAGCAGCTTCTGCACAGCCTGCTCTGGGCGGGGATACTGGCAGTCCTGTGGATCGTCTGGAGCGACGTGCTGCCGGCTCTCCAGAAGCTGCAGAACACAACGCTGGCGGAAGGCGTCGGCATCACGCTCGGTGGCGCCGGTCTTTCGCTCGTCGTCCTCGTGGTCACAGTGCTGGCTGCCAAGAACATCCCCGGGCTGCTCGAGATTGCCGTGCTCCAGCACCTGCCACTGGAATCGGCCGTGCGGTTCGCGATCACCACGGTCAGCCGCTACCTCATCGTTCTGATCGGCATCGTCTTCGCGTTCAACGCCCTCGGCATCGGCTGGGAGAAGGTGCAGTGGCTGGCGGCGGCCGTCACCGTCGGGCTCGGCTTCGGCCTGCAGGAGATATTCGCCAACTTCGTCAGCGGCCTCATCATCCTGTTCGAGCGGCCCCTGCGCGTCGGGGATACGGTCACCGTGGGCGACGTGACGGGCACGGTGAGCCGCATAAGGATCCGCGCCACAACCATCGTCGATTGGGACCGCAAGGAACTGGTGGTCCCGAACAAGGAGTTCATTACTGGAAGGCTGATCAACTGGACTCTTTCGGACCGCATCCTGCGCGTCATCGTGCCGGTCGGCATCGCCTACGGATCGGACACCCGCCTGGCGCGTGATACGCTGCTGCGCGCGGCGCGGGAGCATGAGCACGTGCTGGACGAGCCGGAGCCGAACGTGCTCTTCCGAGGTTTCGGGGACAGCGCCCTCCAGCTCGAACTCCGGGTTTTCGTACCGAGCGTCGAAGTGCGCCTGGAGGTCCAGCATGACCTGCACATGGCTGTCGACGCGGCATTTCGTGAAGCAGGCATCGAGATCTCTTTCCCCCAACGCGATGTTCACATCCGGTCCATACGGTCTGCTCTGCCCCTGCGCGACGAACGCGGCGGGGGCAGCACCTGACGAATGGGCCTGCCAACAGCGCAGTACGGCCGGGAGCCGCGCAGGGCCGGACCGGCTGCCTGACGGACAGAGACCACTGACACAGGTGCAGCCGCGCCCAGCACGTTCAGCCGATCATCTCTTGCGGGAGGGTCTCGACATGGCGGACGAGCGGACTTTCATCCACCGCATCGACGGTGACGACGTCATCGAATTCGTTAACCAGGAGTGGATCGAGTTCGCTGCCGAGAACTGGGACGCGGACGCGGCCCGCCGCGTGCCGGGCACACCCATCTGGGACTACGTAGCCAACCGGTCAGTGCGCCACCTGCTCCAGGTGGTAGTCGAACGACTGAGAGGAAGCGGCCGCACCGTGACCTTGCCCTACCGTTGCGATTCTCCCGAGTGCCGCCGGTTCATGGAGATGGAACTGGAGGTCGTCGCCTTCGACAAGGTCGAGTTCCGGTCTCGAATACTGCGCGAGGAACCGCGTGAGCCCGTGCCCCTGCTCGACCCCGAAGCGGCCAGAAGCCCCGAGATGCTGGTTATGTGCTCCTGGTGCAAGCGGGTGGACGTGCCGCCGTGGATGGAGGTCGAGCAGGCCGTTGAAGCCCTCAATCTGTTCGGGCCCGAAGAAGTCCCGACGATCACCCACGGTATCTGCGACGAGTGCCGGGACCAGGTCTTGAGTGCGATATAAGCCGCCGCCCACTCCGCCTTCGGCCGTCGTCTCAGCAGTAGTTACCCTCCCGGCGCCACGTTTCGAGCATCAGCTCGTAGCGTTCCAGACGCATGCCCGTGTAGATGCAGTTACTGGTGCTGAAGATGTAGCCGCCACCGGGCATGCCGTGGCGCAGGCAGTAGCGCGCCGAATCAACTACCTCCTCATCGGTGCCCGTGTCGAGAATGCCGCAGTTGACATTGCCGATCAGGCAGACGCGCTCGCCATAGAGGCTCTTCACCTCGGCGATGTCCACTCCGCCCTGGGGGTCGAGCGAGTGGAGTGCATGCGGCCCGCACTCGACCATCTGGTCGATGATGGGCATGATGTTGCCGTCACTGTGCTTGATGGTGTAGAAGCCCATCTCGCGGTAGCCAGCGATGAGCTGCTTCAGATAAGGCGCAATAAACTCGGCGAACTGCTGGGGGCTGAGGAAGGGGCCCTGGTTGAAACAGTAATCGGCGCAGAGGGCGAAACCGTCGAGTCCGCCGGCTTCCCTCAGCCTCTCGGCGCGGGCCAGCGCGCCGTCGACCCTCTGCTGAGCCTGGTCTCTCAATGCCTGGGGATGGTCGGCGAGCCGGTAGGCGAACTCGACCATGCGTTCGCCGCCGGGAACACTGAAGGTGGCGTCGCCATGGATCATTGTGAAGTACCGGTCTCCGCACGCCTCGCGCACGGCGTGGATCTGGCGTTCGACCTCCTCCGACGATGCGGGATTCGGGTGGACGAAGATGGCGCTGTGTTCGAACCGTTCGGCCGTGCTAACGTACAGCCGCGCCATGTCGCGGCGGTGCAGATTGCGCTCCCTCTCCTGCATCTGATCCCACTGGTGATAGCTGCGGTGCGAGGGATGCACCTTGCCGAAAGCTTCCATCGTCAGGAAGAAGACCAGCTCGAAGTGCGGCACTCGGCCGGTGGGCGGCCGCCGTTCGAGTGCTGTGATGAAACGTTCTCGGGGGGTGGTCGGGGCACGGGCCATGATGTCTCTCCCTTGACCGGGCGGGTCAACTGATGGAACATAGCCTATTGGACTGTGCGGCCGGATGCACGGGCCCTGGCGCCCGGGCGCGGGCTGCACGGCGCGGAAGGCTTTTCCAGTGAGATAGGGGGGAATGATGGCGGTCACTGACCATGACGGGCAGCTTGATCTGCGCGTTCGCGAGTTTGTGCTGGAGGGCTTCGAGCCGAAGTACGGTGAACTGACCGATGCGTTCGGCTCCCGCCCGGAGTGGAAGGCCCTGGCGGCCCTCGGGACGGGACTTTGGCTCGATACCGGTGACATGGGGGATATTGAGCAGCGATGGACGCGTGAATTCACTGCGTTGACCACGAACAACACACTGCTCAATCGCGAGGTGCAGAAGGGCGTCTACGACGAGTTGATCCGCGAAGCGGCTGACGTGCTGGACGGATTCGAGCTGACCGAACAGGAGCGGAAGCTCGAACTCGCCTTCATCCTGAACGCATACCACGGCCTGCGGCTGGTTGAGCGCTTCGATGCGTTCGTCTCGGTGGAGGAGCACACGGATCTGACGCACGATCTGGAGGGTACCCTGCAATACGCCCGGCGCTACCGGGCCGTCTGCCCGGAGCGATTCTACGTGAAGATACCTTTCTCGCCGGAGGGGTTGCTTGCCACTCGCAAGGCAGCGGACGAGGGTATCCCGATCAACCATACGTTGGGCTTCTCCGCCCGCCAGAACCACCTGATTGCCCGCATCGGCCAGCCCGCGTTCGTCAACGTCTTCATGGGGCGGCTGAACAGCTTCGTCGCGGACAACGGCCTGGGGGAGGGCACTTATGTCGGGGAGAAGGCAACGCTGGCCTCGCAACGCACTGTTCGTGAACTGCGTGAGGGGCAGGGCGTTCCGACCCGCCAGATCGGGGCCAGTTACCGCAACGGTGGCCAGGTGCGCGACCTGGCAGGCATCGACGTGATGACCGTGCCGCCGAAGGTGACCGATGAGTACCTCGCTCTCGAACTGCACACTGAGGACATCCATGACTGCACCGACGAGCATTACGAGCCGGCCCTGAACCCCGACGTCAACCCGAGAGAGTTCGGCCTGCACACGCTGTGGGAGGTCCCTCAGAGACTTACAGCATGCCTCGACGCGTTGGAGCGGCAGGACCTCGGCGGGTTCACCGGCGACCGGCTCGTGGAGTTTTTCTCAGAACACGGCTGTGGCGACATGATGGTTCCATGGACGGCGCAGCAAGTGGCCATGAGCGCCGACGAGGGCAAGATACCGACGTTGGACAACTGGGCCGATGCGCTGGCCTCCGGCGAGGTCGGCCTCGGCGCCCTGATGAATCTGGCCGGCTGGAACGCCTTCAATGCCGATCAGAGGGCCATGGATGAGCACGTAGCTGCCGTGCTGGAATAGGCCCGTGTGCTCTGACGGCGCCGAAGTGGACCGGCAACAGGGTTGACTTCGCCAATCGCCCGTCCGTATCCTATGGCGTGAATGGGACAAGCGAGACGAACCTTGGACCTTTCATGGGAAAGGGCTGGTCATGCAGAAGTTCGTCTGGATCGGCCTTGTGATCGCTTTGGTCGCCGTATTCACGTTCGTGCCGGAGGCCCGAAGGCTGTTCACCAAGCCGTTTACCGACCCGGAGCTGGAGATGCTCGAGACGGGCGGTAGTCAGGCGGGCCTGGCTGACGTGACGAAGGTGTACATAACGCGGGTCGCCGGCGACCAGTACTACCACGCCTACAAGGAGTGCCCGCAGATACGGGGCTTGACCGTTGTCCCTCGCCCGTTGGAAGAGGCTCGACAGCTCTACGAGCCCTGCCCGGTTTGCAGGCCGCCGACCGAGGAGAACGCGTCGTAACGTCTTGGTCCTCACGGCTGCAACGCCAACACCTGGTTCTGGCGCCGCAGCGTCAGTTGAAGGAGCTCCACGTCCAGGTCGCGTGGGCACGAACTGGTGGCGACGCAGAGGGCCGCAGCCGTGCCGGCGGCCTGACCGATGGCCATGATAGGCACCATTGCCCGGTGGCTTTCGTACGGCTGCTGCTCGCTGCTGATACAGCGCCCGGCCACTAACATGCCGTCCAAACCCTTCGGCAGGAGGCAGCGGTACGGGATGTCATAGCCCTGGTGTTTCAAGTAGCGGCGATAACCGTAGTAGTGGATGATCGGGCAGGAGCTTATGGCCACCACGTCGGGGAAGCGGCGCCCTTCGATAGCGTCTTCGGCCGTGAGTTTGTACTCCCCCTCCACGAACCGGCTCTGGCGTATTCCCAGCAGCGGGGGAGTCTCGACCACGCGAGCGTCGGCCAGTTCCGGATGCTCAGCCTGCTTCGCAGCGAAATCATCATACACGCGCAGGCGGGCGTCGAGCTCCGCTTCAGACAGCTCCTCGGCATCCGTGGCGTCGATCGGCCCCACCCCCGCCCCCACACCACGGCATTCGTGCCGAAATCGCACCGGTAACTGCCCGAGGGGCGGCGGGCGCCGAACTCTATGCGATACATCAGGCTGTCGGTCAGGCGCACATCCTCGTCGTGCCGTGTCTGCCAGAATGATGCGCCGGCCCGCGCGCACACATCGGCGTCGCCGGTAGCGTCGATGACGACGCGTCCCGGCAGCGCCTGCCGGCCCGACTTGCTCTCCACCACGATCCCGCGCACGGCGCCATCCCCAACGATGGCGTCGCAGGCCCAAGTGTGCAGCAGGAGTTGGACACCGGCGTCGCGGCACATGCGCAGCGCCACGTACTTGAACTTCTCCGTGTCGATGGCGTAGCTGTACTCCAGCCTGCCGGGTTCGGTGGGGTAGCTCTTCTGGGGGTATGGGCTCGTGCCGAGCCCATCGATATCCTTCAGTTCGAGCACGATCTCCTCAGCGATACCGCGCACGGTTTGCGTGTCGTCCGGTTCGACCTGGTTGCGGAAACCGTTGACGCAGGCCATGAGGCTGGCCGTTGCCGTGCCGCCCAGGTAGCCGAACCGCTCGACCAGAACCGTGCGCGCGCCGTTGCGGGCGGATGCCACTGCGGCGGCCAGGCCTGCGGGCCCGCCACCGGCTACGACGATGTCCGCCTGCCGCGCCACCGGCAGGTCTCGCGCCGGCTCTCGGTATGTTCGCACGTCCTAACCCCTTGCTGCTACGTCCTTTTGGGTGCCACTGCGTGCCGTCATTCCCAACCAAAGCCAGGCCCGGTGGGCATCAGCGCGCAGCCGTCCTCGAGCCTGAGCGGCGAATCGGGCCCGGTAAGGCCGGTCTCCAGGTAGATCGCGTTCGGCAGGCATGCCATCACGTTGAGCTGCACCGGACCTCCCCCGTGGCTTGCGTAGGGGCGGTTGAAGGCGTCCGCCATCTGGCCCACTTGCAGCAGAGCGCTGGGCCCGCCTGCACGCCGCAGGTCGGCCTGAACGATGTCCACGGCATCGTGCTTTAGGAACCGGGCGAACTGCTGGCGAGTGTAAAGGTTCTCGCCGGTCGCCACCGGTATATCCAGCGCAGCGCACAGCCGGGCGTATCCGTCCAGGTCATCGGCCGGTATCGGTTCCTCCCACCAGTAGATGCCCAGTTGCTCGTACGCTCGCCCCCGCCGGACGGCTTCCTTGGCTGTCAGGCTCTGGTTGGCATCGACCATAAGGACGGTCCCATCGCCGACGGCCTCGCGCACGAGCCTGATGCGCCGCAGGTCTTCGGCCAGCGATGGATAGCCGACCTTGAGCTTCACTGCGCGGAAGCCCTGTTCGACCGCACGGGCACAGACACGCTGGACCTCGCGCTCACCGTGATTCATCCATCCCACCATGGCGTAGGCGGGCACCCGGTCCCGCACAGCGCCCCACAGGCTCCAGCAGGGCACGCCGAGCGACTTACCCAGGCAGTCCCACAGCGCCGTATCGAGGGCCGCTATGCCGAACATGGCGAGCCCGTGTGCCCCGTGGTATTCCGTCTGCCGGAGCATGCTCTGGTGTGTGCCGCGCACGAAGGCCGGATCGGTGCCGACCACCAGTGGCTTCAGTTCATTCTCGATCAGCGTGGCGAGCGTCGCCGGCGCCCCCGCGATGCGGCCGAACCCCACTGTGCCACTTCCGGAGACGCCTTCGTCCGTGCGCACTGTCACCTGCACCGAGCCGGCGCCGGGCAGGCTTTGCAGCGCATCTCGCAGGGGTTCAGTTCGCGCCTGACCGGCGTGTACGGTCACCTCAACGTCAGTTATGCGCATAGTGGATTCGCTCTCAGCCGCCGGGTTTATGGATGTCGAGTCGGTCGCGCACTTCTTCCTCGGGCATCCGGCCGAGGTAGAAGCGACTGGCGGCGCGCAGGTAGAGGAAGGCTTTGCGGAGCGCCTGCGCGTATTGGCTGCCGTCTGCGGCGCTCTCCAGTGCGCTGTCCAGGTCGATGGTGCCGTCCGGTGCGCCTCGCTGGATGGAGCGCGCGAGGCGGATCAGTGTTTCGGAGGCGTCGTAGAAGCCGACCTCGTCGATGTAGCGGCGGACCTTGTCCGGCTCGGGTTTGGCGAACGCCCGGGCGTAGCGGGCGATGTCTACCCGGACCCGCTGGCGCACGCCGATCAGGCGTTCGATCCAACCTTCGATGTCCTCGCCGTCGGGGATGAAGGTGTGGATGGCGAGCAGCGTGCGGATCCCGAACGCCCGGAACAGGTCCTCAACGGCCGCCGCGTCCATGCATTCGGCTGCCTCCAGGCTGCGGATCGGCTCCTCGGCGGTGGCACTGCAGTAGGGCCCCTGCCGGCCACCGCCGTACACCTCGCGCAGCAGGAACACGTCGTGATAGATGCTGCAGTCGGTGGGCGATTTCGTCTCGTCCGGCATCGAACGCCAGATCGGCTTCATTTGCCGGTCGGCGGCGCGGTGGCTGAGCCAGCCCAGCACGAAGGCGAGCTTCTGCGAGGTCCCTTCGGCGTCGTTGGTGCGTGAGCGAAACGTGCGCAGAAGGTCGACCGTGAAGTCGTCGCCCGAACGGGTCACGCCGCCGAGCCTGGCGATATCGAGGTGATTGGCCAAAGCAGCCTTGAAGGCCGCGCAGATGTCCGGCGCATGCAGCGCAAGGCGGGCGCAGTCATCCACCACGGCAGTGTGCGTTATGTTCTCCGACATAGCTCTCTCGCAATGTTGAGCGAAGACGGCTACCGGACCTCAATGAGCGCCCTGGCGGAGAGGCCAGGCCGCCATTGCAGATCCTGGTCTTCAAGGGCGAGCTTCACCCACACCAGGTCCGAGCGGCGGCTGCCGGGCGAGCCAGCGGACGGGCCCGAGTCGATGCCCTCGGTGTGCGCGCTGACCTGAGCAACGCGTCCGAAGACCTGTTGGCCCGAGCCTGCGATGATCTCGACCGACGCCCCTTGGCCGGGGCTCACCTTATGCACATCTCGCTCGTGCACATAGCCGTAGACCCACCGGCCGCGAACGTCGTTGCTGACCCAGGCGACCACGTCGCCCGGGCGGCAAAGCTCGCCGGGGTCGCGGAATGTGCGCAGAACGGTGCCTGCGACAGGGCTGGTGACTTCGAAGTGGCGCAGGCGCTCCCGCAGGCCGTTGAGGTCCGCCTCGGCAATGCGCAGTTCGGCCTGCGCTGCCTTCACTTTCTGTTCAGCGACATCCACTTCGGCTTCTCGTGCCTTGGCGGCGTCCAGCGCAGCCAGGGCATGCTGCAGTTCTGCCTCGCGCAGAGCCACCTGGGCGGTCATCTGATCGATTTCCTTGAGGGCGGCCTTTGCCAGGGCCAGCCCGGCTTCGCGCGCAGCAACTGTTTGCTCCGCGATGCGGATCTCTTCCTCGGTCGGGCCGGCCACCATGCGCTGCAGCTCGAGTTCCGCCTCGCGCACGCGGTTCTTCTGCGTTGCGAGCTGGGTTTTCTTGACCTCGAGGATGTGCTCGCTGTCGATACCTTCAACGGCGAGTTGCTGGCTCTGTTGCACTTCCAGTTCGTATAGTCCGAGCAGGGCTCGGGCAGTCGCCAGTCGGGCTTTGGCGGCTTCGACCTCCTCCTCGCGGGCGCCCTTCTTCAGGTGCTCCAGCCTTGCCAGGGCCTCCTGGTGTTGTGCCCTCGCCCGGTCGAGCTCACGGTTGGTCCGCAAGCGGCAGAGCTCCAGCAGGGCACGCGCTTCGTCCAGTCGGGCCTCCGCAGCCTTAACGTTGAGCTGCGCCTCGGCGATGGCGCTCTTCACCTGGGCCGCTGTCTGGCGCAGGGCGGCCTTTGCCTGCTCGGCGAGGCTCACCCTCAGCTCGTACTCGGCCTGGGCGGCACGCACGGCGCTTCGGGCTTCGCTATCATCGAGTCGGAACAGGACTTGGCCGACGACCACCTCGTCCTCCGGGTCCACCAGGCTCTCGACCACCTTGGCGTTCGCCTCGGCGGACAGTTGCAGCACATCGCCGTCCACCCGGGCGTACATCAGTCGCACGTGCGACCACGACCAGTACAGGTAAATGGCAAGGGCGGCGACTATCGCCACCAGAACAACGCCGCCACCCACGATCAGGCGGCGTTTCCAGGGGCTGGCTTCCTCTTTCGGTTCGGAACCACGAGACTGGCGTCGGACTTCGTAGACTGTACTCTGACTGCTTTGGTCGGACATGTGTGCCTGCGATTGCTGAGTGGTGCAGAAGTGAGATGAGCAGGTGCCAACACAGGCGCGCCTGCCATGTGCTCAGGGGGAAATGGCTATATCTCGCTGTGGATGATTGCCTGACTACGGGGATCGAGCCTGGATATGTCCTCAATCTCGAAGCGGTTACCATCGGCATCGGTTATGAGGTAGCGTCCGCCAGGCAACTTGCGGATGTGCTGACGGCGGTCGACTATCTCGAACGTGGCGTAGCCGCGGTCTGTCTGGGCCTCCCAGTTGGAGATTCCCATCACCTCTTTAACGCTGTCGACGCGCGTTATCTTCGCCACGTAATACATCCGCTCGAGCGCTCTGTCCAGCGCGCGCCGGCTTTCTTTGTCCAGTTTCCTGGGGTTTGCCAGCAGGACGACCTCTTTGCTCTTCTCACCCAGGAAGCTGACGTAGTCCGCCTTGCCGGATATGGGGAACACCTTCACAGCGCGCACGTTGTCGTACTGCTCGCCATCAACGCTGACGTGCAGCACGTGGAACTCGTCTTCCCAGACGCGTACCCGCTCGGGCGAGACTGTGCCCGCATCGGAGATTGGCCGGGTCGCATCCTTCTTAGTGTCATCCATGATCACGTGCCTACCAGGCTCGTATTTGGGACAGTTCGGACTGCAGCGAACAGAGCCGGCTGTAAAGCCCGCCCGATTCGATCAGTTCCTCGTGAGTGCCGATCTCCTCCAGCCGGCCGTCATCAAGCACTACCAGGCGGTCGGCCTTGCGCAAGGTGCTCAGCCGGTGGGCGATGGCGATGGTAGTGCGGTTCTCCACCAGGCGCTCGAGGGCTGTTTGGATCAGCATCTCGGTTTCAGTGTCCACGCTCGCAGTTGCTTCGTCAAGGATGAGTATGCGCGGATTGCGCAGCACGGCGCGCGCGATGGAGATGCGCTGACGCTCGCCGCCGGAGAGCGTCTGGCCGCGTTCGCCGATGATGGTGTCGTAGCCGTCCGGCATGTCGCAGATGAAGCTGTGCGCATTGGCGGCCCGTGCAGCGGCGATGATCTCGTCGGCCGTGGCGTCCGGCCGTGCATACGCGATGTTCTGCCAGACGGTGCCGTGGAACAGGTAGGGTTCCTGGAGCACCACGCCGATCTGCTCCCGGTAGCTCTTGAGTGCCAGGTCCATGATGTTAACGCCATCGATCAGGATCTCGCCTTCGTCCGGTTCGTAGAACCGGTTGATCAGGTGCGTGAGTGTGCTCTTGCCGGCGCCGCTCGGGCCGACCAGGCCGACCATTTCGCCCGGTTCCACCATGAAGGAGATCCCGTCCAGGGCGTACTTGCCGGGCTCGTAGGAGAAGTGGACGTCGCGGAACTCGATCCGCCCCTCGATGGGATCCAGAACCGTTCCTCTGTCGCCTTCTGGCTCGGGCGTGGCATCGAGCACCTCAAACACGCGCTCGGCGCTGGTCACGCAGTGCTGCAGCCGGTGGTTGATGTGCCCGAACCGCTGCACCGGCGTGTAGAACCGCCACAGGTACTGGGTGAAGGCCATCAGCACGCCGAGGGTGGTCTCGCCGTTAATGACCATCCAGCCACCGACGCTGAATATCAGGATGCTGCCCAGGCCCGTCATCAGCCCCAGCATGGGGAAGAACGCGCTGGAGAGCCGCACCACGCGCAGCTCCTGATCCCTGAGATCCTTGCTATAGCGGTTGAAACGTCTGGATTCCCGTCCCTCCTGCGCAAAGGCTTTCACCACTCGGATGCCGGGTATAGTATCGGCAAGGACCGCCTGCAGAACCGCCGCTCTTCGCCAGATGCGATGATACAGCATGTGCATCTTGTGCCCGAACAGCCACGTTCCTATCACGATTATCGGGGTCGGCGCCAGCGCCAGCACAAAAAGCAGTGGGTTCAGCAGCAACAGGATGAACGCGATCAGCACCATCGTGACGATGTTGACCAGTATCTCCTGGAACCCTTCGGAGATGAAGTACTGCAGCCGCTGCAGGTCGCTGGTTACACGGCTCATGATCTGGCCGGTCTGACGCTGGTTGTAGTAGTGCAGGGGCAGCATCTGCAGATGGTTGTACACGCGCACACGCAGGTCAAACAACACGTTGTTGCCCAGCCACTGCATCACGTACATGCGGAAGGCGGAGATGACGGCATTGACCACGTACACGCCGACCAGAACTCCCACCACAATCGGGAAGAGCTGCACCTCGCCCCCACTGATGACGCTGTCGACCAGCACCTTCATCAAGTATGGCGGCAGCAGGCCAGTGCCGGTCATTACCAGTGTCAGTGCCAGCCCACCCAGCGCATGCCACTTGTACGGCATCAGGAACGAGAACAGCCGCACCAGCGTCTGGCGTCGGTCGATACAGTGCGGGCATACCTCCCCTGCGCGGTGCAGAGCACGGCCGCAGTTTGGGCAGCGGTGCTCGGCGTGCTTCGGCCGCGTCAGCACGCCCTTGTCGGCGCTCTTGCCCTCCTTACGTTGACGCACAAGCTGGTTGATGTACTGTGAGAGATCGGCCGCCTCGTTGGCCGAGCCGAGGGAGAAACGGGCGACTTCGTAGCCTTGCTTCCCATCACGCACCACCAGCGCGCTGCTGCCGACGTAGCGCCGCATCTCGGCCTGCTCGATGTCGTCCAGCGACATCTCGAAGGCCAGATCCGCGCGGTTCGGGTCACCGTTCGGCGACAGAACCATCAGCCGGCTGTTCGTCAGGAACGTCCAGCGCTCCGTGAACTCGCCGTTCGCGTCGATGTCGGCATACAGGCAAGCCGCCACCTCTTCGCTACTGTTCAGCAGGTGCGCCAGCCAGTTGCTCACGTCTTCCGGCAGCAACTCAACCGGCAATGGCGTACTCTCAGCCTGTTGGCCTGGGCTTAAAACAGACATTTGTGGAACTCTCTGGGAGGAACTCCCGGGGAAGGTGTACTCTACTTCTGTTTTCCTGCGCCCTCTATCGCCCTTCTACCCCACATTGTACGCGCGACCGAACTCACTATCAAGACTTTTTGGGGAGAGAATTCGAGAAATGTGGAAGTGTTGCTCATTCTTAATGCCCTCTTGGTCTGCACTGTGCAACCGGCGGAGGCTGCCCGTGGGCCACAGGATGCCGGTGATTCGAGCCCGACACGTCATGCTGCAAACGCTTTCTGATGTTTACCTTGCGTGTGAAAGCGCGCTTGCCTGACGCCCCTCAGACGCGCCTGTAAGCCTCGGCATCACCGGCCTGGTGGCCTGCCTCGCTTCGGCATGGGGCGCAAACGATGCCCGGCAGAAGTGCCGGAAGAAACACAACGGCAACATGACCGACCGAACTCAGCAACAGCCGGGCCTCAGGTCGGTTGGGCGGCGGCACGTTCAGTGCTCGCTCTCCACCACCTCATAGCGCAACCAGCGAGACTTCATCCATCGCACGGCGAACACGTCGCGCAAGCCGCAGAAGATGCGGTTGCGAATGCCGTATTTGCTCCTGCCCTGCTCGCGGGCCCTGTGGTTGACGGGAATCTGGGCGACGCTCCAGCCGTCGAGCTTCAGAAGCGTGGGCAGAAAGCGGTGCATGCCCCTATACAGCTTCAGCCCCTTCAGCGCCTCGGCCCGCATCGCGCGCAGGGAGCAGCCCACGTCCTGTATGTCGTCCCCGGTCAGAATGTTGCGCACGGCGTTGGCGACACGGCTGGAGAAACGCCGGACAGGGGAGTCGCGCCGTCGCTGGCGGATTCCACAGACGACGTCGCTGTCGCGAAGGGCGTCGAGAAGCTTTGGTATGTCCGCCGGATCGTTTTGCATGTCGGCGTCCATGGTTATCACAACAGCGCCCCGGGCGGCGCGGAAGCCGGCGTCCAGCGCCGCCGTCTGCCCTGCGTTCGTTCTGAAGCGCAGACAGACAAGCCCCGGCATGTGGTCCTTCAATCTGCAAAGGACGCGCCAGGTTCGGTCGGTGCTGCCGTCGTCCACGACAATGGTCTCGAACGTGCCGCGCTGTGCCCCCCGCAGATGCGCGGCAAGTTCCTCCAGGCAGCCAGCCAAGACGGCTTCTTCGTTATGTGCGGGTATCACGACTGAGAGGTCGGGCGCAGGTTCGGGCGACGGATCCACGGTCCAAGCTCCGCTGGTGCGAGCAAACGTGCGCCATGATACCCCTGAGCGCGCCGACGGGCAACGCGGCAGAACCGGCCGTGATCGTCGGGTAGTGTGGGGTGCGGGGCAGCTCCTTTGGCAGGAGGGGCC
>CAYQXJ010000018.1:0-55715 GCA_964421565.1 uncultured candidatus Brocadiaceae bacterium | reverse complement strand
GCGAACGCCTACAAGCAGGGGGCTACTGTCCCTGACTTGACTGCGGGCCGCTGCAGCTACAGCGCCGGCGAAAAGGCATCGAGTGTGCCGATGCCCAGCGAAACTTCGATCTGCTGCACCTGTTCGAGCAGCCCATCAAGCCGCGTTTCGCCGAGCCGTTCACGCCGCAGGTCGATCAGGGCCGTATGCATCTGGATGTACTGCTCGGAATCGGCCAGATCGTCGAGTGCGGGCAGCAGTGCCGTGTCCTCCCAGGCGGCATGGGCATAGTACATTCGCGCGTATGCACGACAGAGCGCTGCCAGCTCCGTCTGCGATTCCTGCGCGGGCGGCTCTTTGCCGGCCAGGAATATGGTGCGTTCCGCGAGGCGGCGGCCCAGCGCGTGCTGTTTGACCAGTGTGACCACCAGCTCCCTGTGGCGGCCGGCCTGCACGAACGGTTTGTACAGGTAATCTTCTTCGTATACCTCGTGGTAGCTTTCCACGAACTGGTCCACCAGTGCGCCCGCATTGATCAGTGCGCCGGCGGGCACCTCGCGGCCGGACTCCAGCCAATCGGCCAGTTCGTTGTAGATGCCGAGCAGCCTGTGAACGACGGCGTGCTCGTGCATCAGCGCTTCGGCGATGGTCGATGCCATGGCGATTTCGACCACGGACCGGCTTCCGGCTCCGAATGCAGGCATGCTCGAAAGTGCCCCGAGCCCCGCGGCGCCAACGCTTGCCAGGAACGTGCGACGACCCCACTGTGCCATCTTTGCCCCCCTCTCTGATTACACGTGCGAGCGACGCCCGACCGGCGGGCGCGCTGTCATGAATGTACGGCACGTTGAAGAGCGCCGCAAGCGGCAGGCTCAGGTGTAGTCCCGATGCGGAACGATCTTCGTGAAGTCGCCCGTGCGGGCGGCCTCGAGCACCGAGCCCATGTATCTGTCCACTTCGTCGCCTGACATGGGAATCGGCATGCCCTCCAGCTTCGAGGAGAGGGCGGGGTCTTTAGCGGCGGCGAGCATGCGCTCCATGTGTTCGTCGCCGAAGCCCTCCACGTCATCCAACCTGGTGGGGAAGCCGACGCCCCGCCCGAGGGCGGCCATTCCGCGCCCGACGGCGAGGCCGAGCTCCGTGCCCGGCAGCTTCTTCAGGTCCATAGCCCCCTCGATGTAGCCGTGCCTCTGGTAGACATCGCCGACGACGAGCAGCCTCTGCTGTATGGCGGGGGCGAAGAAGGCGGTGTAGTAGGGCATCATCAGCGCCGTGGCCTGGCCGTGGTCCATCACGTCCACCAGGCTGAAGCTGTTCAGGTGCGGGCCGTTGGTGCTGCCGATCATGATGGCGTAGCCGCCGAGGTCGGCGCCGAGCCCTATCTCCTCGCGGCACTTCTCGCAGCCGGGCTGCTTGACCGCCGGCGGCAGGCTGCGCACCAGGAGCTCCATGCCGACACGGGCGATCTGCTGGACGGTAGCGAACTGGGGATGGGTGGCGGGCGTGCCGAAGTAGACCTCCAGTATGTGGCACATGGCGTCGAAGGCGCCAACCTTGGTGAACTCGGGCGGCATGCTGACGGTGGCGCGGAAGTCGAAGACGGCCACGGGCGGCACGACGGCCGGGTCGATGAACAGCTTCTTCTGCATGGTCGCCATGTTGGTGATGTTGGCGTATTTGGTCAGGTGGGCCGCGCTGGCGCTGGCCGTCTGCACGGCGAGCATAGGGATGAGTTGCTCATCGTGAGCCTCCAGGGCCTCGCTCACCCTGTCCACGCCGAAGTAATCCTCGACAGTGCCTCCGAGCGTGGCCAGCACGACGGAGCCCTTGAGTGCGTCGATCAGGCTGCCGCCGCCGAGGCCGACCACGGCATCCGGCTCGGCCTCGATGATGATGTCGCGCACGCGTTCAACGTCATCGACGGGGCTGTTCGGCGCCGCTCCCATGCACTCTCCGCAGAGGGCGAGCCCGGCCCGCTCGAAGGCCGTCTTCAGCCCCTGGAGCATGCCGTTTTGCTCGCACGAACGGCCGCGCACCAGCAGGAACTGACGCCCAATTCGCGAGGCCAGCTCCCCGCTCTGCTCGATGGCTCCGAGTCCGTACGCGTAGGCATCTCCCTTGAAAGCGTCGATCAGCTCACAGGCTTTTGCCTTCATCTCTGGCATGGTGTTCCTTTCACAACGGTTGGCTATGCGGTTCAGTTATTTGGAAGGGTCGCGAGCAGGCAATCCGGGCCCCGCGCCCCTTACCTCTTCACCTCGTAGTAGTAGCTGGCGTAGCGGCCATCGATGACGAACTGGCCCCCCTCGTGCGCGAGCGTGCGGTCGGTGGGAACACCGTAGATGTCGACGGCCTTCACGGACTGGATCGGCGCGCCTTTCAGGGCAATAGTGGCCTGCACCGGCTCCATCAGCAGCGGCGGGTTACCGGCCTTGAGCAGTTGGGTGCCGTCGGCGCTGTATTGAGTGCCGGTCTGCTTGTCGCGCGCCATAGCGGTCAGCAGGATGTGTGAGGAGTCGGCCAGGGGGCGGTCGTCCAGCGGCGTGAGCAGCAGGCTCACGAAGGGCGTCTTCACCTGCAGCGTGGCGGCGGGCAGCTCGTACGTGCCGCCGCCGGCGAAACCGATCACGCCCTGGGTCTTCTCGCTCTGCACTGTCACCACCCGTTGGCCGTAGTCCCACACCATTTCGCCCGTCATGCTGCGCACCACGCGTGCGGAGCGGTCCCAGTATTCTGCCCAGTCGGCCTTCTGCGACGGCGGCAGGCCATCGGCGAACTTCGCCGTCACGCGCCCAATGGCAAGCACCTCCTTCGGCGTCGCCAGGCTTCCCTGAAGCTCCTTCTGGTCGTATCCGCCGCCGGTGAAGTCCTGGCTGAGAACGTCGAAGCCCTGGAAGATGTCGTCCAGCGCGAGCCGGCGAGCGGCGGCGATGGGCGCCTGGCGGATGTGGCCCTTGTGGAGCGCAAAGGCGAGCGCGGGGAACTGGCCGATGTAATGCGGCGTTTCGGTGACATAGCTGCGCATGCCGGGCCAGCCGCTGCCCATGCGCGGGCGGTGGCCGGCGAAGTGGTAGCTGGCGTCCCAGCCCTGGAGCCCCATTCCGTAAAAGGCAAACAGCGGCGCGGCCTCCGCCTTCCACTGGTTCGGCGGCAGTTGCGTCCACTCAGTCATTATGAAGGGCTTGTCCTCCACCTGATACATGCCGGTGGACAGCAGCCGCGAGCCGGGCTGGTCCATGTGGCTTTCGTTGTTCACGTGGCCTTCGGCGATGTTATGGCCGCCGGCGCCGCCGCCGAAGTAGTTGTGCCGGTCGATGGCGTCCATGGCGTCGTCGCACCACAGGTTGGCCGGGTCGGCCGCAGGCCCGCCGGCGCGCCAGGCGGTCGAAACGGTCACGGCCCTGTAGCCCAGCTCGCGCAGTCGGCGCTCGCGGCGCTCGTAGTAGCCGCGCTGCATCTCGGCCAGAAAGCGGATGAAGTCGCCCATGCGCCTGCGTTCGGCGCGCACGATGCCGGTCGGTTCGCCGTAGTCGGGCCCCTCGGCGCCGAACTGCCACGCCCCGTAGATGTCCATGCTCGGGTTGTCCACCGAGTCGCCCCGGCGCATGCCCTGCCCCCACGCCCGGCGCAGTTGCTCGTCGGTGCCGTAGCGGTCTTTCACCCATTCCATCCAGCGGCGGCGCAGGATGGCCGAGTGCTTCGGGTATTTGCCGCCGGCGCCTGCCAGATCATTGAGCGGTGCGTGGAAGAAGATGCAGTCCTCATTGTGCACCTCCACGGCGGCCAGAGCCGGCTCGTCCACGTAGCGCACGCCCGTGTAAGGGTTCTCGTGCAGCAGCAGCGCGCGCAGCCACTCCCACTCGGCATCCTGCAGCGCCGGCATGAAGTTGACGAAGCCGCTGATGCTCTTGCCTTCGCCCCGGTCGGGAAGCTCCCGGTAGAGCTCGCGCGGATAGCCCTCGTCCAGCGTGATGACGTGAGGGTAGAAGCAGGACCACGTCATGTAGATGCCGTTTTCCTTGAGGATGGCGAACCAGCGGTCGAAGCGGTCGAGACGCTCCGGGTCGAAGCCCCGCTCGCCGGGGGCGGTCTTCTTCAGCAGCCCTACCTCCGCCTGCACGGTGTGCTTGCGCAGCATGTTCAGGCCGTGCTTGACGTAGAAGCGCGCCTGCTGGCGCTGCAGTGCGACCGTCGGCGCCGGGCCGGCGCAGAGCCCCCAGAACTTCACCGCCCGCTCGGGCCTTTCGCTCAGCACAAGCCGGTCGCCCCGCCGCTGCACGAAGCCGTGCTGCCCGGCCGGGATCCCCGTAGCCTCCTTCACAACCGAGTACATGTCGGTGATGGAGGCTTCCGAGAATTCGTCGTCGTCCGGGTAGACCGGGAACCAGGTGTCCGGGGCGGCCGCATCGGGCGCAGTGACCTCCGGCTTGCTGGTGCCGGTCGGTGCCCAGGGGAAGTTGACAAAGGCCATGCAGTCGACGGCCCCGTGCGCCTCGCGCCCCCCCTTCTCCACCTGCAACACGAGCGTGTGCATGCCCGGCGACAGCTCGAACTCACCGCCCTTGACCCAACCGATCTGGCGGATGTCGCGTCCCTGGCTCAGCACGTTGTTCTGTTCCCGCACGTCCACTACGGGCAGTTTTTTCGGCTGGCTGCCGTCGATGGCATAGCGGTGATTGACCTGGAAGGGGTTCAGGCGAATCCACCACGTGTATCGGCCGCCCTGGCGAATGCGAAAGCGCCATTCGGCGGCCCCGGGGCGCGCTTCGTCGTAATGGGCGAGCCACTGCCCTCCGCTCAGGGCCTTACGGTCGACGTCGCTGGCGCTGTACCAGCCGTGCTGGTTGAAGCTCGACCGGTCGACGGCCTCGCCTTCGATCCACACGTATTCACCGGTGCCCTGCCCGGCGCGCGCGCCGCCTGCGAGGGGCGTGGCCTCTGCGGCCTTGGGCTTCCCCACCCCGCTCGGGGACCAGCCGTAGTTCGCAAAGCACATCGCGTCGATGCCCCCGTGCGCCTCGCGCTCGCCCTGCAGCACCTTCAGCATCAGGCGGTGCGTTCCGGGCGCCAGGTCAACTTCAGCGACCTTCACCCATGCGATGAAGCGGATGTCGATCCCTTCGGTCCGCAGGTTCTGACGGTCGCGCGCGTCGGTGGTGTCAATGGGCTGGAACTCTCCGCCGTCGAGCGAATAGGCATAGGCCGCCTGGTGCGGGTTGCAGCGCAGCCACCAGGTGTAGCTGCCCCCTTCGCGGATGGTGAACTCATACTGCGCCACGGCCTGAGCCGACTCGGCATAGTGCGCGAGCCACCCGTTTGCGCTGAGGGCGGAGGCATCGACGTTCTGAGCGCTGTACCACTCGTGGCGGTTGAAGGTGTTCATGGGCGAGCTTTCGCCCTCGATCCACACCGCCTCGTCAGCGAAGACCGGGCTCGCGAACAGGGCCAATAATGTCCACACGACCAAGCACTTGCGCATTGCGCTCTCCTGCAGTGGTGAACGACGGTTCTACACACACGGCGCCTTACGGCGGACGTCATGCCTACTGGCACGATATGGCCGGGCCGCTGCGCTGTCAAGCTCTGGGTTGTTCGGCCTCCCTTGCGGGAGACGCCCGCTGTGCGTACGCTGAGCTCTGTCACCGTCCTCGAGGCGAGGAGCCCAGATTTGAGCGCACCCAATGTGTTGTTCATCATGACCGACCAGCAACGTTTCGACGCACTCGGCGCGAACGGTAACTGTATCATCCGCACGCCGAACCTGGACCGCCTGGCAGCCAGCGGCGTGAACGTGCAGGACTACTACACCAACTGCCCCGTGTGCGTGCCGAGCCGCTGCAACCTGTTCACCGGACGTTACCCCCACAGCCACCGCATACGCGAGAACCACAGCCTGCTGGAAGCCGGGCGCGAGATTCACCTGTTCCGCGTGCTCAAGCACGCCGGCTACTGCCTGGGCTACGTGGGCAAGAACCACCTGCTGGAAGGCGTCGAGTTCGAGAACTTCGACTACACCGACGTGTGGGGCTACGACCACGAGATGAGCCCCGAGGAGGAGGAATGCCACCGTTTCGCGCGCACGCGGGGCAGGCCCATGCGCGAGCGCGGCGTCTGGGCGGGCGCGACCTTCCACGACTTCCCCCCCGCCTCCACGCGTCCCTACGTGAAAGCCTCCAGCGCCATCCGCTTCCTGGAGCAGCACACGCACCAGAGCCCCTTCGCGCTCTGCCTCTCCTTCAGCGACCCGCATGCCCCGCACATTGCCCTGCGCAAGTACGAGGAAGTGTATCCGCTCGACGAGATGGAGCTTTACCCGCACCGCGAAGGAGAGCTGGAGGAGAAGGCGAATCGGTTCGGCGTGAAGGTCCGCGCCAGCCAGGCGGACAAGGCGAGTGAGGAAGACCGCCGACGCTTCATGGCCGTCTACTACTCCATGATCTCCTGGGTGGACGAGCAGGTCGGGCGCGTGCTCGACAAACTGGAGGAACTCGGCCTACGCGAGGACACGATCGTGGTGTTCACCGCCGATCATGGGGAGTTCTGCTTCGAGCACGGCATGTGCAAGAAGGACCTGGTGCTGCTGGACAGCCTGCTGCGCGTGCCCCTGCTGATGAGCTGGCCCGGCAGGCTGGAGCCCGCCGTCCGCCAGGGCGCGTTCGTGGAGCAGGTGGACCTGATGCCCAGCCTGCTGGACCTGATGGGCATCGAGGTGCCGTTTGGCGTGCAGGGCCGCTCCGCGCTGCCTTACCTGCGGGGCGAGAGCGCCGAGCACAAGCGGGAAGTGTTCGCCGAGATATGTCCGCCCTGGCTCTATAATCCGCATGCGACCTACCAGGACTTCGTAGCCGACTGGGAGGCGAACCACGAGGGCCTGCCGTCGTTCAACGTGCCGGGCGATTACACCAAGAGCATCCGCGACGCGCACTACCGCTACTGCTGGTACGGGACCGGCGAGGAGGAGCTGTACGACAAGGCGGCGGACCCGCACGAGCTGCACAACGTGGCCGATGAGCCGGCCCACGCCGCGGCGAAGCTGCGCATGAAACTGCGCCTGCTGGAGTGGCACGCGCTGACGGAGGACCCGCTCGATCCGCTCTCCGTGCGCCAGCTTCAGGATCAGTACACTAACTGGGTCGGCGCAAGCGTGAGCCCGGGGCCGATGCACGGCCCATACTGGACGGAGCAGCGCTACTGGCAGATTCCGCGCGTGGGCAAGGGAGCCGAGGACTGAGCCGGCAGCGGCCCGGCTACCAGCCCGCCAGGCCCGAGAGCGCATCCCGCAGCAAGGAGCGCGCCGTCGCGACGGGCAGCAGCGCCCGCACGCTCACAGACGCGGGCTGAGGGCGCTCTGCCGCCACAATCACCGCAGGCGTCTCGGCGAATCGCAGCTCGCGCAGCAGAACGGGCAACCCGCCCGCAGGGCGTGTGCGGCGCAGCAGCTCGAGGTACCAGTCGATGCACGCGCCCATGTCGATGTAGCCGAGCAGTATCGACTGCCCGAACACGCCGCCAGCAGCGGCAATGGGCGCCGAATCGCTCGCCGCAGGTGCTTCGCGCCGCATCCGTTGCTCAAGTTCCGCACGCGCCCCCGGCCCGAGGGCCAGCACATATCCCTGGTCAGTTGCGATGCCGTAACCGGAGCGTTCGGGGCCCCACAGTGTGCGCAGCAGGGCCAGGCGCCTCTCGCGCATCTCCGCCAGCTCCGCGGCCATGGGGCGGGTGGACTCCGCGATCTGTACACCGTAGCGCGTCGGCGAACCCGTGCCGGCTGTCCGCGTTGCCTCCAGGCGCACTTCCGCGCCCGGCGTCAGCATGTTCAGCACGTCACCCGTGAGGCGGGTCAGCGCCGCGCCGGCCTGCTGCGCCATTCCTGTGCGCGTCCGCAGCGCGCGCACGTCGAGCAGGGCCCCGTCTTGCCTTCGCACCAGCGAACGTCCAACGCCGCCCTCCAGCACGCTGAGCAGGTCCCTTGCCGACCTCAGTGCGTCGCCGGAAACCCCCCGGAACTCCGGCCGTTCCAGCAGTGCATCGATGAAGGCGACGAGGGGAGCGGTGTCTCCGAGCTTGAGGGCGAGAGTGCACATGGCATCCCGGGGCAGTTGGCGCAGCACCCTCACGCGGCCGGGCGCGATCCCTCGCAGGTAGGCCGCAGCGCCGCCGTCGGGCCCGAACGAGAGGTGGAGTTCCGCCGATATCTGATCGTCCCCCAGGGAGAGTGTCGCCACCGCCGTCTGCGCTTCGCGCGCGAACGCGTCGAGCGCCTCGCTCAGCACAGCCCGCAGCAGCCGGCCTGACTGGAACAACGGCATATGCCCGATCCATTCCGCATGGCGCTGCTCGGCTGCCCGCAAGTGGCTGAGCAGTGCCGCCGGGCGCACGAAACACCCGACGTCCACCCCCGGCCACCAGGGGGCCTGCTGTTGTTGCGGAGGGGGCGCCAGAGCGCGGATGCGCTCCACCGCACTCGCGTCCGGGCCGAGCAGGACCCACCCGGTCTCCACCGAAAGGACCAGGGCGGCCTCGCGCTCGGGTCTGCCGTCGGCGCCGAGGAGGGCTACGTCGTCAAAGAGCGTGGCGGCGTATGCCATCGGGTCTACGGCGGAGAAACTCACCACCGGCTGACTGTGGCCGGCCAGGAGGAACAGCCGCACGGGGCTCTGCAGGTCGACGGTGGAAGGGCTCTTAGTGCGAAGAAGGCGCTCCGCGATACGGGCCGAAACCGACGGCGGGCGCAGCGTGAGGCCCGGGCGCAGGTCCCTGCCGAGTCGGCCCAGCCGGGCGTCGGTGCTGCGTGGGCTGGAGAACTCGATGACGGCCACCACCTCGCCCGGCAGTGCCCCGAGCGGCAGTTCGGCCCGGGCCGGCGCGCCGGCAAGGAGCGCAAACAGAACTGGCCACAGGTGCAGAACGCGCAAGGCAGAACTCCTCCCCCGCAAAGACTTCCGTAAACTTAGCACGCTTATGCACCCGCATCAAAGCCGCGCCTGCCCCGGGGCATTCGCACCGTCGGAGGGCTGGTCGCACGGCAGGGGCGGGCAGCCGCGTCCCCGGGTGCGTTGACTGCGTGCCGTGGCCGACCTACAATAGGTGCACCGCATTTGCCCCCGCAAACCAGAGAGGCCCATTATGCTGCAGGATCTCATCGCTGCCCTGACCGAACAGCGCGACCTGACCGCCCAGCAGGCACATGAGGCGATGGCAGCCATCATGTCGGGCGGCGCCACCGACGCGCAGATTGCAGGCTTCCTGATAGCCCTGCGCATGAAGGGGGAGACCGTACAGGAGATAACCGGCTGTGCGCGCGCGATGCGCGAGGCCGCCACGCCCATACGTGTGGGCGAGCTGGAGGTGGTGGACACCTGCGGCACAGGGGGCGACCGCAAGGGCACCTTCAATGTGTCGACCGCTTCGGCCATCGTCGCCGCCGGGGCGGGCGTGCCCGTTGCGAAGCACGGCAACCGCGGAGTCTCCAGCGCCAGCGGCAGCGCGGACGTGCTGCAGGAACTCGGGGTAAACCTGGAGGCGGAGCCGGCCGTGGTGGCGCGCTGCATACGCGAGGCAAACATCGGCTTCCTGTTCGCCCCGGTGCTGCACTCCGCCATGCGCTACGCCATCGGGCCGCGGCGCGAGCTGGCCGTCGGCACGGTGTTCAACATCCTGGGCCCATTAACGAACCCGGCGGGAGCCCGCAGGCAGGTGCTCGGCGTTTTCAGCGACGCGCTGGTGGAGCCGATCGCCGGCGTGCTGGCCGAACTGGGGGCAGTGCGGGCCATGGTGGTGCACAGCGAGGACGGCATGGATGAGATCAGCGTCTGCGCACGGACGTTCGTGGCCAGGGTCGAGGGGCAGAGTGTAACCACCGGTCACATCGCACCCGGGGACTGCGGCATTGATCGAGCGGAGCACAAGGCTTTGCTGGTGGAGGACGCCCGGCAGAGCGCCAAGGTTATCCGGGGGGTGCTGGCGGGTCAGCCGGGCGCCCCGCGCGACATCGTGCTGTTGAACGCGGGGGCGGCGATCTACGTCGGCGGGCGAGCGGGCTCACTTCAGGAGGGAGTGCGGATGGCCGAGCAATCCATCGACTCTGCCAGCGCCCAGCATGCACTGGAGCGGCTCATAGAGCTGTCGAACTCATGATCGCGGGGCGGTGGGCTCCACATGGGGCGGGGGGCTACTCGCCGGAGGGCAATTCGAGCTGCTCCGCCAACCTGAGAGCCTTGCTGTAGCGCGGATAGATGCGCAGTGCGCCTTTGAGCGCCGTGAGCGCCTTTGCCGACTCTTTCTGGGCCAGGTAAGTCCGCGCCAGCGTGTAGAAAGCGGCAAAATGGTTCCTCTCGGCGCGTATAGCTTCGCGGCAACTGTCCAGGGCATCCCCTGGTCGCCCGAGAGCCAGGTATATCTCGGCGATAAGGCGATGAACGTCGGGTGGCGCCGAGCCATCGATTCTGGCCACAGTCTTGAAGGCCGACAATGCTTCCTGAAGCCGACCCCCATCATACGCTCGAACTCCGGTAGCGACCATCTTGGCGGCCGCCTGGCTGTCCGGTATGCGCCACAGTCCGAGCAGAGCGTCCGCGCAGTTTGCGGCGATCACCTGGTCGGGGTCGCCCAGGCCTTTAAGCAGGGCAGATTCCAACTCCTGGCGTTTTTTGGCGCCGAGGCCCCGCAGCATGTCGCGCCCGATGGGGTCCTCGACCGTGTGCGCCAGTTGTATGGCGGTGGCACGGCGCTGGTTGGCGGCGTCCGTTCCTGTGGAGTTCAGTTTCTGTAGGCGGTCCTCCAGCATGCGGGCCACGTCCGAGGATGTGGGCAGGCTCTCCGGCTGGATCTCCACGAAGTTCTCGCCCCTGCGCACCTGGATGCTCGAACTCTGCAGCGAAGGCTCCGCCACTTCATCGGCTTGCTGCTCTGAGCCCTGCTGCCACAGGTGCAAGCCGACCAGCGCAAGGAATGCGCCGGCGATAACGATGAGGGCCTTGGGGCGAACCACCTGCGATAGCATGGGCTGCCGACCTTCCCGCTGCTAAACGTCCGATCTTCATCGCAGCATCTGCATTCACTGCTTTGTGGCATTATGGCCTCGCCGGCGGTTGTATTTCAAGTCGAGACTGCCGGCCGTGCGCGCCTACTCCTCCATCTCGCGCAGCCACCCGATGCGCTCAGCGTACACGTGGTGCAGCGTGCCGAGCGCACGGGCACTGACCGCGCAGCAGTACACGAGCAGCATATCCCCAACAGGCACGGCGACGCTGATCGGCGCTGCCATATAGAGGGCCTTCAGCAGCATGAAACAGCTCAACAGCAGGCTGCCTGAGAAGAGGCAGAAGACCGTGTACGGCAACAGGATGCGCGCGACAGCCGGGAATGTGTACCTCGGGTTGATGGCCGTGCCGGAGTCAGCGGTGGCCACCGCCAGAGTGTTCATGGGCACCATGAACAGGGAGATAACGACGCCGGCCGTCACCACGTGGCCCCACCAGGGCGGTGTCGTCGCCACCCACTTTGCCGCCATTGCCAGCAGGTACGGCAGGGCGCTGCCGAAAGCAACGACCAGCACCAGCCCGACGGGCCGGACTGCTGATTCGTGAAAGTCCTCGAACTGTGGCAACGATGGCTGTGCATCCGGGTCCCAAGCGCCCTGACGGACGATCTCGAACATGTAAAGGAAAAACACACCGAAGACGCAAAACTGCACCAGAAACAGGATAAGAGAGCCAAAAGGAATCAAGAGTAAAGCAAACGGCATTACAATCCGCGCGATGAAGTCCACGCCTATCCAGCCGAGGAGGACGATGCCGATCTCCCTCCTGAAGGGGTAGAACCACGCCTGCGCCAGGTAACTCCACCAGGTGGCGATACGCGCCGGCTCCATCGCCTCAACCCCCGCGTCAGAGGACGCGGCCCCGGCGTTCGCACTCTCTGCAGCGATCGGCACCGGCAGAAGCCTGTCCCCTTCCCTCGTCAGCCGGTAGCGCCTGACGCAGTGAGGGCAACGGGCGATCATGCCCTCTTTGGGGTTGGCAAAGCCCATCACCTGCCCACATTGGCAGCGCAGTTTCATCGGCCTCCTCCAGGTCTGCTGAAGCGGGGCATCGGCGCTCCTCATAGCAAACTACGTGCAAGCCGCCGGCAGCATAAGTGGTGCGGCCCTCCCCTACAAGCGCGGCGAGCCCGTGCTTGCCACACTTGACACACTGCACGCGGCGGGATACCGTGACCGTTCTGTCGCAGCCTTCACCAACGCCCTTCGCCTAAGGGAAACCCTGGCATGGACATAGATGCGCTCGAGGCCGGTCAACTCATCACCGACGAAGTCCTGCTGGTGACCGAAGCGCGCCTGCAGGTGGACCGCCGGGGGCAGAACTACTACACCCTGAGGCTGAATTGCGAGGGTGGCCGCCCGATCGAGGGCAAGGTGTGGAGTGACAACATCGGCGAAGCGATAGAGCCCGGCGTCGGAATCGAAGTGCTGGCCCGCGTGGATGAGTACCGTGGCAAGAAACAACTCAACATTCAGCGCTACACGGTGCTGGAGCCGGAGAACTACGATCTGACCTGTTTCGTACGCACGGCCGACATTGACAGCGAGCAAGCCTTCGAGAAGGTCTTCAACTGGCAGGGCGACGAGTTCACGAACCCTCGACTCAAGCGCCTGATGCGTGAGTTCCACGAGAACGCAAGCTTCCGGGCTCAGTTCTGCGAAAGCCCGGCGGCAGCCTTTCATCACCACAACTACTCGGGCGGCCTGCTGGAGCACACCCTCGAGGTCTGGGACCTGGCGCAGAGCGTGAGCGCGCTCTATGCCGGTCGCCTGGACCGCGAGATGCTGCTGGCGGGCGCAGCGCTGCACGACGTGGGAAAGGTCAACTCCTATCGACTCGTTGCGGGCGTGAGCCGGCGCACCGAGGTGGGCGAACTGCTGGACCACCTGTTTGTGAGCGCCAGCATGGTAAGCAACCTGTGGGACTCCGCAGTGCGCCCCGACCTGGCCCCCGAACAATTGCGCGCGGCGGGCGGTGAGAAGGCCCGCCTGCTTCACATAATCCTTGCACACCATGGACGCATGGAGTGGGGCTCGCCCGTGTTGCCGCGCACGCCGGAGGCCGTCCTGCTGCACCACTGCGATGTGATCAGCGCGAACCTGCATAGCTGTTTCAACGCTCTGCAAGACGCCCCGGAAGGCGAGAGGTGGACCGACAACGTCTATATCATGGATCAGGCACGCCGCCTTTACGTGGTGCCGAAGGCCGAAGAAGATTGGCGAGCCCGCCGCAGGGAGAGTGAGGAAGATGAGGCAAACGGAAGCAATTGAAGGGTTGCGCGAGAAGATCGGGAATGCCGACGTCGCGGTGGGAGTCGTGGGCCTGGGTTACGTCGGGCTGCCCATGGCGTTGCTCTGCGCGGGACGAGTTGCCGACGTGGTCGGCATCGATGTGGCCGCCCAACGTGTAGAGGCCCTGCAGCGTGGCGATAGTTACGTCGATGACATATCCGACGCCGAGCTTTCGGGCGCTCTGAGCGGTGGGCATTTCCGTGCGACGACCGACTACTCGGCCGTGGCCGCCTGCGACGTCGTCATGATCTGCGTGCCCACACCGCTGCGCAAGACGGGCGAGCCGGATGTCAGCTACATCGTGCGAAGCGTGGAATCCATCGACGAGCACATGGGCCCCGGGAAACTGGTCATCCTGGAGAGCACCACGTACCCGGGCACGACGGAGGAGCTTGTCTGCCAGCATTTGGAGCAGGGCGGGCTGCGGGTGGGCGAAGACTTCTGCCTCGCCTTTAGTCCGGAACGCATTGATCCCGGCCCCTCGAACCGACATTGGAGCACACGGAACGTGCCCAAGGTGGTCGGCGGCGTCACAGCGCTGTGCACGCAGGTCGCCACCGAGTTCTACGGGCTGGTGGTCGAGAGCGTCGTGCCCGTCTCAAGCAGCAGCGTGGCGGAGATGGTGAAGCTGCTGGAGAACACCTATCGCAGCGTCAATATCGCCATGGTCAACGAGCTGGCGCTCATGTGCAATGAGATGGGCATCGACGTTTGGGAGGTGGTGGACGCAGCGAGCACCAAGCCATACGGCTTCCAGGCGTTCTACCCGGGGCCCGGGTTGGGCGGACACTGCATTCCGATCGATCCGTTCTACCTGGCCTGGAAGGCCCGGTTGCATGGTTTCGAGCCGCGATTCATCGACCTGGCCGGACGGGTCAACGCGAACATGCCGCGTTACGTCGTCCAGCGCATCGCCAACCTGCTGAACGAACGCGGAAAGCCACTGAAGGGCTCCCGCATTCGGATACTCGGTGTGGCTTACAAGCGGGACGTGAGCGATGTGCGCGAATCACCGGCGCTGCACATCATCGAAGACCTCAAGCGCAAGGGCGCGGAGGTGAGTTTCAGTGATCCACACGTGGAGCGGATCGAGCTTGCGGACGGCGCCGAGATCGCCTGTCAGCCGCCGGACGGCCTGGCCGACTGCGACTGCGTCGTGGTTGTCACTGACCATGCGCGCTTTGACTGGAATGGCATCGTGGCCGAAGCACGGCTGATACTCGACACGCGCAACGCGCTCAAAGCATACCAGGGCGAACACATACACAAGCTGTGAGGTAAGGAAACATGGCGGAGCGAACGGTCATCACGGGCGGGGTGGGTTTCATCGGCTCGCACCTCTGCGACCACTTCGTGGGGCTCGGTCACGATGTTGTGTGCCTGGACAGCCTGCTTACGGGCAACGCCCGCAACGTCGAGCACCTGTTCGGCAACGATCGCTTCACGCTGATCAAGCACGACGTCTCGAACTACATCCACGTGGGCGGCAAGGTGGACAACGTGCTGCATTTCGCCTCGCCCGCCAGCCCCGTCGACTACCTGGAATACCCTATCGAGACACTCAAGGTGGGCGCGATGGGCACCCACAAGGCGCTGGGGCTGGCGAAGGCGAAGGGCGCGCGCTTTCTGCTCGCTTCCACCAGCGAATGCTACGGCGACCCGGAAGTGCACCCCCAGCCGGAAACGTACTGGGGCAATGTCAACCCGATTGGCCCTCGCGGCGTCTATGACGAAGCGAAGCGGTTTGCCGAAGCACTGACCATGGCCTACCACCGCACGCACGAGATGAACACGAAGATATGCCGCATCTTCAACACCTACGGCCCGCGTATGCGCCTGTACGACGGCCGCGCCCTGCCCACCTTCTTCCGACAGGCGCTGAAGGGCGAGCCGATCACGGTTTACGGTGACGGCTCGCAAACGCGCAGCTTCTGCCACATCAGCGACCTGGTGCGCGGCATCGAGCTGCTTCTGTACAGCGAAGAACATGAACCGGTGAACCTGGGCAATCCGGAAGAGGTGACGATCCTGGAAGTCGCCGAGGAGATCATCCAGCTCACGGGATCGGACACTGAGATCGTGTTCGAACCGCTGCCGAAGAACGATCCGAAGGTCCGCCAGCCCGACATCGCGAAGGCAAAGCGCGTGCTGGGATGGGAACCCCGGCTCAGCCGTTCCGAAGGGCTGGCGCTGGTGCTGGACTACTTCCAGCAGCGAGTCGCCGAGGATGAAGGGCAGTAGGCAGCGCCCCGGCAGGCGCCGCGCCCACCCGTGGCCGCTGCGCTGGCGCTAATCCACCCGCACGATGAGTTCCACCTCCACGGGGGCGTTGCGCGGCAAGGCTGCCACGCCGAGCGCGACGCGCGCATGACGGCCACCTTCGCCGAACAGATCCACCAGCAGTTCGGAGGCGCCGTTCAGCACATCCGCCTGCTGGGTGAAGTCCGTGGTGCAGTTCACGTAGCCCTTCACCTGCACCACTTCGGCGATGCGGTCCAGATCATTGATGACGGCCTTGATCCCCGCCAGGCAGTTGAGCGCACACTGCCGGGCGCACTCCTGACCATGGTTCACGTCGAGCTCACGCCCCAGTTTGCCCTCGTGGACCAGCCCCCCATCCTGCAGGGGCAACTGACCGGAGCAGTAGACCAGGTTGTTCGCCTGCTTCGCCGGAAGGTATTTGCCCACTGCGGCCGGCATCGGCGGTATGGTAACGCCGAGAGCCGCGGCCCTTTTCTCAATCTGTGGCATCGTCCGTGCTCCCCTTCTGTGAAACACCCCCTCTGACCACCTGGCTTACAGGTTAAGCGCTGGAAAGTAGCGGGTAAAGCGCCGGTGGCGCATTGGCTGGCCGCAGAGCGACGGGTATAATGTATGGCCCTCCTCCGTCCCCATGGCTCCAGGCGCCGCAATATGGGCAGAAAGCGTCAACCGGACCAGATGGCCGTCATGTCCCTGGGTGAGCACCTGGAGGAGCTGCGCATGCGGCTCATCCTGTGCATCGGCTCAGTGCTGGTTTCGGCAGTTGTCTGCTGGATATTCCGTTACCGCCTGATGGATGTTCTCGAGGCGCCACACGTGCGGGCCATGGAGGCGTTCGGCTACGACGTAGCGCTCAAATACGCCGGCTACTGGGATCCCGTGTGGGCGCAGCTTAAGCTTTGCCTGATCGTGGCGATCGTAATCACCTCCCCGTTCCTGATTTACCAGATATGGGCCTTCGTCGCGCCCGGATTGTTTCCACATGAGCGCTTCCGGGTGGTCAGGCTCGGGGCGGCCTCATTGGTCTGCTTCATCGGCGGAGTGGCGTTCGGCTACTTCCTGTTCATCCCCGTGGCGCTGCGTTACATGGTGATCCTCGCGGGGCCGGGGACGGAGCCCGTGCTGATGATCGACCGCTACGTGTCGCTCTTCTTCATGCTTACCCTGGCGCTGGGGCTCGCATTCCAGACTCCCGTGGTCGTTGCGTACCTCATACGCTGGAACGCGATCCGCCCGGAGTCGCTGCAGCGCCACCGGAAGGTGGCCATCCTGGTGGCATTTGTTGTGGCGGCTGTCATCACGCCGCCGGACCCGCTCACCCAGATGATGATGGGGCTGACGCTTGTGGTGCTCTACGATCTGGGTGGGCTCGTGGCGGCGCCCAGCCGGGCCACGGTCCTGAGCTTCGTGCGCTTCGCCGGGGTCATCGTGCTGGCTGTGGCCGCATTCGTGGCGTGGGCGCGCTATTGGCCAGTGGCGGAGCTTACGGCCCTGCGGGGCACGGTGCAGGTGGCCGGGCGCCCGGTTGAGGAGCGCCGGCCCGTTGACGTGCGCCGCGGCATGCGCATACTGGCAGGGGAGGGCGCGATCGCGCGGGTGTCCCTCGGCGGCGACGAGGGAGGCGCTATCCTCCACTTCCTGGGGCCCGGCTCGCTGCAGGCGCTGGCGCCCGGCAAGGTGGCTCAGGACAGCGGCAGCGCCCTGGTGACGAGCGCGGACGACGTTCCCGTCGCAGTTCATGCAGGCCCGGCGGCCGTGACGCTGCGTGGCGGGCGCGTGGAGGTCCGCGTGGTGAACGAAGACACCGTGACGGTCACAACCTTCGAAGGCACAGCCACCGTGGCCATCGAAGGCAGTGAACAACTGGTGAAGGCCGGGCGCACGAAGACGTTCTATCGGGGCGGCTTGCCGGCCGATACGGCGCCTGCCGAACAGCGTTGGCAGCAGTTGCTCGGTCCCCCGCCGGCGCCGGAGGGGTAGAGCCGGGCGAAGCGGCGCCCCTGCTCACCAGTCGTCCGCTGTGCCGAGCCGGCGCAGGTGACGTATCTCGCCCCACGTCTCCAGACGCCACTCGCCATCCCGCGCGCTGAAGGTGTTGATGCTTCCATTACACAGAGCGAAGCGGCGCGGCGTGTGGAGGGGAATACCTAACACCCGGCGGAATATGCGGTTCAACACGCCTCCATGCGTGACGATGACGACAGTTTCGCCGGCGTGGCGCGCGGCGATCGCGTTCAGACCGGCAACGCATCGTTCAGAGCATTGCCGCGCGCTCTCGCCCTGTGGCAGCGTATAGTCGGGATCGCCCGACCTCAGACGCGCACATTCCTGCGGGTGCTCTTGCTCGAAGCGTGCCATCGTCAAGCCCTGCAGGATGCCCAGGTGTCGCTCACGCAGTCGTGACTCAAGACCGACCTGAAGCCCAAGCCTTTCGCCGATGATCTGCGCCGTGCTCAGGGCCCGCCCCAGGTCGCTGCTGTAGAGAGCAGCGGCGCCGCTCTCGGTCAGCGCTGCGGCCGCCGCTCGGGCCTGCTGCCTGCCGAGCGGCGTAAGTGGACTGTCCAGATGCCCTTGCTGCAGGCCTAGCCGGTTCCACTCCGTCTCGCCGTGGCGGACGATGATCAGTCGTGCGGCGCAGGTGTCGGCCACTTATTCGCCTCGAACACTTAGCCGTGGCGGGCTCATGCAGCCGCACGGGACGAGGTTGTATTCCTCCTGCCATTCCTCGCCGCTGGTGACGAAGCTGGCCGGGCCGCAGAACTGGGGTCTGGCAGTGGTGTTGTGCAGTGGGCCGAAAGCATTGCGCCGATGGCTGATGACCTCCACCGCCAGTTCTGCTTGCGACTTGCCGCGGACCAGCTCGGTGACATCGACCTCGTGCGGCTGCCAGCCGATGATGCCCGCCTGGCGTCCGTCCACAAGAACGCGCACGCATGCACCCGCGAACTCCGGCACTTCCACGAAGAGGCGCCGGCCATCGGCAAGCTCCGGCCAGATGCGTGTGCGCCAGAGGACCGAGCCGGTGTAGAAGGGAAGGCCCTGCTGCGTCCAGTCCCCGAAGCCTATGGTTCTGCACGGCCCCGTGATGCACGCTTGCGAGCCCTCCACCTGGACGGCGAAATCGCCGAGCAGGAACATCGCCTCCAGGTTGCAGTCCCGATCCATCGTGCAGCTCAGGGTCAGCACGTTCTCGCCGCGCACCAGTGCGCCGGCGTCGAGGGGCAGCACGCGGACGGATCTATCAACCCACCAGCCGCACTCCGCGTCGACAGCCACGGCAGTGCCGTTCAGGGCAATCTCGAAGTAGTGGGGGTTCTCGATGGCCAGGAAGAGCGGTCCGCGGGGGGTGCCGTCTGCGCGGAACGAATAGCGCAGGGCAAGCTCGGAGGTCGGTCCCTCTTCATCTTCGCGCGCCCACGGCTGGACCATGCTGCCGCCGCGCGTCGGCAGGCCGATCTCCGTGCGGATCTCGGTGTCCGCCCTCAGTACTTCCATCGGGCCTTGCCATTGCCCGTCGTTCACCCGGAACTGCGGGCGGTCCAGCACGAGGACGTTATGGTCCGTCAGCTCACTCGTCCACTGCTCTTGCGGCAGCTTGCGCACCTCCAGCTCACGCAGCGCCGGCAGGGCGGGCAGTTCCTCATCACGTTCTGTGACAACGTATATCCGTCCGCCCGTTGCCGGCAGCTCCGCGTTGAAGCATGCCTTGCCGTCGGAGCTTTCACATTCGACGCTGTAGCGCTTGCCGGTCTCCGCATCCCAGAGCTGAACATTGCCCTCTGCGGCGACCTCCACGCGGAGCAGTCCGGTGGCGTTTTCGCGATCGTTGTTGATCAGGAACAGCCGCTGCTCGTCCCCGGCCTGCCGGAGTGCATAGAACACTTCGCGCTTCTGCGCGCCGGAGGGCGCTGTCACGCTCACGCGACGGGTGCCGGCGACGGCTTTGGCCACGGATTGGCGCCTGAACGCCGCCACCGCGCAGCCATCAGCCAATTCGCGCGCTGCTTCTGACGGCTCAACGTCGACGCGTTGCGGCACGGGTTCGCAGAAGACAACCCTGCCCCCGGCGTCGGCAAACTCCCGCAGCAACTCCACGGTCGTGGAGCGCAGCGTGTCCACCGGCGGCACGAGGACAGCTTCGTAGGCCGCCTGGCCGAGCTGCAGCACGGGCTCCGAACCGGCCTGGACTTCTGCCAGCCGGCTCATCATTTCCTCGTCGCCGTAATCGAAGTCGAGGTGTTCCTCCAGCAACCATCGGGTTAGCTGCTGGAAGTCCTCCTCCAGCTTCTCCGCGCGTTCGTCGTCCCACCATCCGGTTCCCGCCCGGGCCCATGCGCTTTCGATGGGGTGTATGACCAGCAGTGGTCGCACGGGTTCGCCCTCGGCCAGCACGGCGCTGACTCGGGCGAAGTAGTCCTCCACTGCGCTGTAATGCCGCCACCAGGGCGACTGGTAGTGTATGCTGGCCGGATAGTCGCGCTTCGCCTGGCCCGCCATGGTGTACCAGGACAGATGCTGGCATCGCAGGTTCACGCCGAGGCAGGCCTGCCAGTTGCCCACGTAGCGATGCCCTTCGAAGGGCCAGTCCCATCCGGTGCACCCGTAAAGCTCGGAGAGCATCCAGCGCCGGCCCATCTGGTGCTGCACGCTGGAGCACTGCCTGGCGGTGGTCAGTTCCTGACGGTGTTCGGTGAGCTGGTCAATGCCGGGCGCCTGCATGTGCTCGTAAAAGCGCATGGCCGCGCCCCCGACGCTCGCCTGCGAGCGCAGCCCGGCTTCCGCCAACACGTGGCCGGTGAAAAGGAGGCCGCTCTCCTCGCACCATTCGCCGATCTGTCGCGAGAAGGAGTCGACGAAAAGGTGGGTGGTGCAGTCGAAGTAATGCCAGCGGACTTTCGACAATCCCTCGCCGTCCACACGCAGGAAGAGCTCCGGCAGGTGTTCGATGAGGTCGTATCCGTAGCGTTCCTTGAAGACCTGCGGCAGCCTGTCCGTCCATGGGATGACCACGCCCATATCGCCGGAGCGCCAGTGCCCCTGGTAGCTGCCGCCGTGATGGGGCTCATCGGTGAAGATGCCCGGAATCACGCCCCCGAAGTCCTCGCCGACCTCCTGGCGATACGCCTCGTACGTAACCTCGATGAAGCGCTGGACGGCCTCGGGGTTCATCGTGTCGAGATACGTGGCGTTGTTGAACCACGAGTTCGGCTCGTCGAGCTTCACGTAGAAAGCCAGCACCTGCGCGTCCCCCGACAGGTCGGGCTCGCACTCCAGCGTCAGCCGGTTCACGTTGCGCGCTTCGTGGCCGTCCACTTCGGCCGAGAAGAGGGCGAGGGGCTCGCGCTCCTGATCCAACTCGCCTGACGAGCAGACGATGAGCTCCAGGTTACGGTGTCGGTACTGCGGATCCTTCGTCACCAGCCCGCCAGCGGCTCCCGAGGGCCAGCGGTCCTCATCGTAGAGCCAGGCCTCCATGCCGAGTTCACGACACTGCTGAACGCATGCCTTTATCATGCGGAACCACTCTTCGGAGAGATACTCGGTGTCGAGGCCGACCCTTGAGTGCATGAACGCGCCCCCCAGGCCCATGCAGCCCATCAGTCGTAACTGGCGCTGGAGCTCTCCGGCCTCCAACTTGCCGTTCCATGCCCAGAAGGGTTTGCCGCGGTAGGCGGCACCGGGATGCTCGAACGCCTCTCTAAGATTGCTCATCGCGTCTCCTAATCCATCATACGAACGTGGCGAAGTCCCCAGACTGCAACAGCCGAGCGGCCATGTTGAACGAGTACACGCGCACCGTCAAGGAAAGCGGAGAAACGGGGCGGCGGGCGGCGCAGGTGTTTGAGTCCGAGAGGTCGCGCGAGCGGGTCAGTATTCCCTGCGGCGGCGGGACGATGGAATCTCCAGCACCTTGCGGTATTTGCTGACCGTACGGCGCGCGATGTCTATGCCTTGCTCCTGCAGTCGGTCCGCGATCTGCTGGTCGCTCAGCGGGTTGGACTTGTCCTCGCTGTCCACGATCTGCTGCAGTTTCTGCCGCACGACTTCCCACGACTCCATCTCGCCGTTCTCCTTCTCCACGCCCCCGGTGAAGAAGTGCTTCATGGAGTATATGCCGCGCTGGGTTTGCATGTACTTGCCGTTGATGGCGCGACTGACGGTTGAGACGTGGACACCGACCTCATCGGCGATATCCTGCATCTTCAGGGGTTTCAGGTGCATCGGGCCCTTGCGGAAGAATTCCTCCTGCGCATCGACGATGGCCGTGGCGATGTTAAAGACGGTGCTGCGGCGCTGCTGGATGGCGTCGATGAGCCACTTAGCGCCCTGAAGCTTCTTGCGCAGGTACTCTTCGGTTTTCTCGTCCAGGTCTTTCTGCTGCAGGCGCCGGGCGTAGTAGGCACAGATTCGCAGCGAAGGCAGGTTACCTTCCTCCAGTATGACGCGGTATTCACCTTCCACCAGTTCGACCCGCACGTCGGGTATCACGTGCGGCGCGCGCGACTCCTCAAACAGCGCGCCGGGCAGCGGGTTCAGGGCGGCTATCTCCTCAATGCCCTCCTTCACCCGGTCCATGCTGCAGTCCATCGCCCGCGCGATCTTCGGCAGCCTGTTCTTGGCGATGTCTTCGAAGTGGTCACTTATCAGCCGCTGCAGGAACTCGCAGTCCTGCTGTTCCTCATCGAGTTGCAGCAGCAGGCACTCCTTGATGTCTCGGGCAGCCACTCCGGGGGGTTCGAGCTGCTGGACAATGCTCAGGGCCTCTTCGGCCTGTTCCAGGGTCACGTCCGCTTCCATGGAATCAACGATCTCCTGGAGCGGATGCTCCAGGTAGCCCCGCCAGTCCAGGTTCGCGATAATGTTGTCGCAGACCTCAGCGACCTCGGGGGGCAGTTCAAAGTAGGCGAGCTGGCGGCGCAGGTAGTCGGCCAGGTTGATCTCCGGCGCCGGGCTGTTTTCGAGGGCGGCCAGTTTGGCATCCTTCTCACCCGATGATGAGGAGGAACGCTGAGGGGGGGCGTAGCTGGCCTCGTACTCGGCCGACTGGATCAAGTCTTCCAGCGCGTCGTAGTCCTCTTCCTCGAGCGGGTCGGTTTCCTCGGTTTCGGGCTCCTCTTCGACCGGTTCGACGGCTTCGTCGGCCGTTGCCGGCTCGCCCGGTTCCTCCTCGTCCGTTGTGTCCGCAGTCTCCTCGGCGGATGCTGCGGTTTCCAGCAGAGGATTCTCCAGCAGCTCTTCATCGATCCGCTCGCGCAGGTCCAGCAGCGGCAGTTGCAGAATCTCTATCGATTGTATGATCTGGGGCGCCAGCTTGAGCCGCATCTCCTGGCGTGCTTGCAGGCTGGCTTCGAGTCTCATGGCGGACTCACACGTCCTTCCCAATCAACAGGTTCTACTTCTAGGTTCTACTTCTTCATCTCGCGGCGCCCTTCCAGGGCGTCCGCCAGTATGGAAGCGTTGGCGTACTCCAGGTGGCTGCCGCTGGGCACGCCCCGGGCCAGGCGTGTCACTTTCACGGACAGCCCCTCCAGCGCTTCACACACGAACAGGGCCGTCGCTTCACCCTCCATGTCCGGGTTTGTAGCCAGGATGACTTCCGTCGCCTCTCCTTCGCGCAGGCGCTCCATAAGGCGGTCGACAGTCAGGTCTTCCGGCTCGATCCCCTCCAACGGCGCCAGCCGCCCTCCGAGCACATGGTAGAGGCCATTGTAGCGCCCGCTTTGCTCGATTGAGACCGCGTCGGTCGCCTCTTCCACCACGCAAATGACGGACCGGTCCCGGCGGGGGTTCTGACAGATGGCGCAGGGGTCGGATTCTGCGAATTGGAAGCACGTCGAACACTGCTTGACGCGCTTTTTCACTTCGCGGATGGCATCGGCGAGGGCGAGTGCCTCCTGTTCCGGCAGCCTCAGCAGGTGATAGGCCAGCCGCTCTGCGGTCTTATCGCCCACGCCGGGCATGTGTGTAAGCAGCTCCATCAGCCGTGTGATCGACTCTGTATACCCTTTTGCCACGGCCCCCTCGTCGTCTGATCGGCCCGTTCTTCACGGTCGGTATTGTACCCGCCGGGGCAGACCGGCGGCAACCAGCTACAGCAGTCCTTCCAGTCCGGGGACGTTCAGCCCGCCTGCTATCTTGCCCCGTTCGGACTCCTCGAGTTCTTTTGACTTCTGCAGGCCCTGGCGGATCGCGGCCAGTATCATCTCCTGCACGAACTCCGGGCTTTCGTCTTCGAGGATTTCTCTCTCTATTCTGACATCAAGCGGCTCCTGGAGGCCGTTGAACACGACCTTGACCATGCCGCCGCCCGCGCTGCCTTCCACGGCGCGGTCCCGCAGGTCTTCCTCCACTTGCTGCATTCGGCGTTGCATGTCCTTCAGTTGTTTCTGGGCCTGTTTCATCAGGCCGCCCAGGTCGTCGAATCCACCGATTCCCCGCATCTGGCTATCCTTTCGGGTGCTCTCTGGTTCGGTGCTTCACGTGTTCTCTTGTTCTGGCTCTTCCATCTGTTCATCGGGTGCCGTCGTCAGGCGCTCGACCTTCAAGGGGTCGAGCCCCAGGGCGCGATCGGCCTCAATGAATGCTTTCAGCAGCCCTTTGTCCTGCACGGCGTCCCGTGCCACATCCGGCTCGGGTGCGCTGTTCAGCAACTGGCGGTACTTCGTATCGGTCATCCCTTCCGGCACCTCCTCGGCTCGGACGGGTGGGGGGCTGGGGGGCCCCCCGCTCTTAGGGCGTGGTTTACGGTTGTTCAGCCTCTCTTTCATCCGGCGCAGGCGCCCCGCCGTCGGGGCCTGGTCGTCGGTGGAGCCCTGCTGTTCTGAGTCTTCCCCTTGCGACTTATCGCCCACGGCCCCGCCGGCCGCCTCGCTGCTCTGCTGCAATGCCGCCAGTGCCTCGGCCACCGGTGCCATGGCTGACATGCGGCTCAGCTTCACCACGGCGAGCTCCATCGCGATGCGACCCGTGCTGTCGCGGCGGGCGCGCAGCTTCGCCTCCCGCAGCACCTGTATCATGTAGGTCAACTGCTCTGGGGTAAAGAGGGCGGCCTGGGCGCTGAGGGTTTCCTCATCGGCAACGGCCCCGGCGAGCATGGGCGAATCCGCCCCGGCGCAGCGCGCCACCAGCAGGTCGCGCAGATACTGGCTGAACTGGTCCGCGAAGTCCGCCACGTCTGTGCCGCTGAACAGCAGCTCGTCGGTGGCTTCGAGTGCCGCAGACGTGTCCTCCGCTGCCAACGCCTCCGTTATGCGGGACAGGCGGCTCTCCTCCACCGTGCCCAACACCGCGTGTACGTCCTGCAGCGTCACTTCCTCACCGAAGGCCGCCAACTGGTCCAGAGCGCCCAACGCGTCTCGCAGGCTGCCACGGGCCGAACGGGCGATCGCGGCCAACCCGCCTTCTTCGACCCGTAAGCCCTCCTTCGTGCAGATCTCCTGCAAATGGGCGGAGATGTCAGCGTCGCCAATGCGCCGGAAATCGAATCGCTGGCATCGGCTCTTCACCGTCTCCGGCAGCTTCTGCGGGTCAGTGGTGGAGAAGATGAACTTGACGTGTGCGGGCGGCTCCTCCAGCGTCTTCAGCAGTGCGTTGAAGGCCGGCTCGGTGAGCATATGCACTTCGTCGATGTAGTAAATCTTGAACCGGCCGTGAGCGGGAGCGAGGCCGACGTTCTGTCGCAGTTCGCGAACTTGGTCGATTCCGCGGTTGGAGGCGCCGTCGATCTCCATCACATCCAGGTCGTTGCCGAGCGCGATACGGCGGCAGCTTTCGCACGAGCAACAGGGCTGCGGAGTCGGCCCCTGCTCGCAGTTGAGCGCCTTGGCGAGCAGTCGGGCCGCTGTCGTCTTGCCGACGCCCCGGGAGCCGCAGAACAGGTAGGCGTGCGCCACGCGGCCGGTGCGAACGGCGTTCTGCAGCGCGCGGGTTATGTGCTTCTGCCCGACCACTCCGTCGAATCGCTCCGGGCGGTACTTGCGCGCGAATACGACGTACATGGGCAGTCTCTCAAGAGAACCGGGAGGATGTGTGCCCGCAGACAATGCAAAAGATCGGGCCGTGCGCTGCAATCGGGGACGGCTTGCGGGCAGTAGCCGTCTGGCGACTCAGGACGAGCCACCCCACGGCAAGTCGGCGTACCGCTTATGGCTGCTGGCTTCCGCCCCTGACCAGGTTCGCGGTCGCACGGCTCCATGGGACCCGTCCGTCGGCGCCGCCGGGGACGGCCCTTCGCTCCGCAAGGAGTTCCCCTCAAGCAGTGGTCAGCCCTGCTGAGCGGTTTGCAGGTTACAGGGCACCGCTAGCGCCCCGCTTAGCACGGCCCGAACTGCTCAAAGCGTACTGGCGTGACCATGCACAAGCAACAGGCAGGCCAAAGCGTACAGTACCATAACCACCGGCAGGTCGCAAACGAACCTGCACAGGGCCACCCCGCGCCGCGCCCGGCATGTCGCGGCGAAACGATGGTCTCTTGAATCGCCTTTTGCCGACGCTTATGCTACGCACGCTCTGGTCCGCGCCGCACTTCGGCGTAATCCGGTCGTGCTCAGTAGGAGAGTTCCATGCTTGTCATCGCGGAGAGGATCAACGCCACGCGCTCTCGCATTGCCCGGGCGCTCAAGGAACGCGACTCGGCGCTCATCGCCGAGGAGGCCCGAAGACAGGCCGAAGTCGGCGCCGACTTCATCGACGTCAACGCCGCCAGCAATCCCGCTCAGGAAGCCGAACTGCTCGCCTGGGCCGTCGGCGTCGTGCAGCAGAGCACCGACAGGCCGATCTGTCTCGACTCAGCCAACCCGCAGGCGCTTGAGGCCGGGCTGGAGCTGATCGAAGGGGATGCCGTCATGGTGAACTCCGTTACGCTGGAGGAAGGGCGCCCGCAGGCTGTGCTGCCGCTGGCGGCGAAGCACGGGGCCCGCCTGATAGCCCTGACGATGGATGAGAAGGGCCTGCCGAAGACCACGGATGAGCGTGTGCAGATCGCCGGCCGTCTTGTGGAAGCGGCTGAGTCGGCCGGTGTGCCGAGGGAGAGGCTCTACATCGACCCTTGCGTGCAGCCGGTCAGCACCAGCCCCGAGCAGGGGCTGGCCGTGCTGGAGGCGGTAGAGCGTATCATGGGCGCCTACCCCGGTGTCCACACCACGTGCGGCCTCTCCAACATCAGCTTCGGCCTGCCCAGGCGCGGTCTGCTGAACCGCATCTACCTCGCCGCACTGGTGATGGCTGGCCTGGACAGCGCCATCATCGACCCCACTGCCAGCGGGATGATGGACTCCGTGCTCGCCGCCGAGGCACTGGCGGGCAGGGACGAGTTCTGCATGAACTACCTGCAGGCTATGCGGTGAGCGGGCAGCGCTGCGGCTGGCGCCACGCGTTGATTGCAGCGGCAAGCGCCGCTACACTCTCCCTTTGACCCACTCAGGCTTCCACGAGAGCAGAAGCGATGCCGACTGACGAGTCAAGCCATGTTTGCGCCCCGCGCCAGGTCGTGCTGATCATGACCGACACCCAGCGCTGGGACATGCTGGGTTGCTATCGCAACACGGGCCTGCTGACGCCGAACCTCGACCGCCTGGCCGAGGGCGGCGTGCGTTTCAACCGCGCTTACAACTGCCAGCCCGTCTGCGGGCCGGCCCGGTCCGCCATCTTCACCGGCACATTCCCCCACACCAACGGGTCATGGGCCAACTCCATGCCCCTGGGCGACAACGTGAAGACCGTCGGCCAGCGCCTGCGCGACAATGCAGTCCACGCCGCCTACATCGGCAAGTGGCACCTTGACGGGGGCGATTACTTCGGGCTCGGCCGTTGCCCCGACGGATGGGACCCCGACTACTGGTACGACATGCGCAACTACCTGGAGGAGTTGACCCCCCGGGAGCGCCGCATCTCGCGCATGCCCCCCTCACGGTGGACGGAGCCGATAGAGGAGAGCTTCACCTTCGCCCATCGCTGTTCGAACCGCGCGGTCGACTTCCTGGACCGCTTCGGTGAGCAGGACTTCTTCCTCGTGGTGTCGTACGACGAGCCGCACGGCCCCTTCCTCGCGCCGCAGCGCTACAGCGAGATGTACCGCGATTTCGAGTTCCCCAAGGACCCCGGCATCTGGGACTCTCTTCAGGACAAGCCCGCGCATCAACGGGTCTGGCGGGGCGAACCCTACTCGGAGCAGAAGGCCGACGAACTGCGCATTCGGCGGGCCGACTACTTCGGCTGCAACACGTTCGCCGACCACGAGATAGGAAGGGTTCTCGAGGCCATCGAGAGCCGTTGCCCGCAGGCCCTTGTCATATACACGTCCGACCACGGCGATGCCCTGCACAGCCACGGCATCAACAACAAGGGGCCGGCCACCTACGAGGAGATCGTGCGCGTGCCACTGCTGGTGCGCTGGCCCGGCCACGCGCCCCAGGGAGCCGTAAGCGACAGCATCTTCTCTCACGTGGACATCACCTGCAGCGTTCTGGACGCCTTCGGGCTGCCTCAACCGCCGATGCTGGAGGGGGTGAGCCAGCTGCCCACATTCGCTGAACCCACCGCGACGCAACGGGACGCTTGCTTCATCGAGTTCGGTCGCTACGAGACAGACCACGACGGGTTCGGTGGCTTTCAGCCCCTGCGCTCCATCTGCGACGGCCGCTATAAACTCACCGTGAACCTGCTCACCTCGGACGAGTTGTACGACCTCGAGACTGACCCATGCGAGGTGACCAACCTCATCAACTCGCCCGACCATGCGCAGGCGCGCGACGCGTTGCACGATCGGCTGCTCAACTGGATGAACGAGACGCGTGACCCGTTCCGCGGCTACTACTGGGAGCGCCGTCCGTGGCGCCAGGACGCCGCCAGGGCCACGTGGCGCTATACGGGCATGACCCGTCAGCGCGAGGAAGAGGACTACGAGCCGCGCCAGCTCGACTACGACACGGGGCTCGAAATGGAAGAGGCCGTTCGCCTGAAGTAGCACGCCGGGGGGTTGCGGGCCTGCTGCCCCTGTGTACGGGCCTCCGCGCTTTGCGGGGCTTAACCTCGGCGCTATACTGTCTGCTGGTATCTCAACCATCGGATTAGCCGCGTTTCGCTTCAGGTAGAGACCATGCAGCACGCCGAAGACAAAGCACCCGCCTATGGTCGGACAGTCTTCCCCTTCGACAACGTGAGCGTCACGGGTGGCACGGGAACCGTCGGCAGCCAGTTCATCAAGGTCCTGCTGGCCCAGTTTCCCGCCGTCGGTCGGATCAACACCACCTGCCGGCCCGGAAGCCCCCGGGCCTATCGTATCCCCCAGGCTGACCGGCTCAACGTTGTGGAGGGCGACATCAACGACCTGCGGGTTCTGAATGAGATCGTGGGCGAGGCGGATGTCGTGTTTCATCTCGCCGCGTGGCTCGCCAATACGCCTCTGCCCTCCATGCTCGACGTTTACCTCACCAACAGCCTCGCCGCCGGCGTAGTGCGCAAGCTCTGCGCGAGCAAGGGAATACCCCTGGTGTTCACCTCTTCGCACAGCGTGTACTTCGCAGGGGACTACACAGGCCGCATACGGGCAGATGATTACGAGTTCAGGGGCGACTTCGTCGACTGGATCGACGCGGCCGGCGAGCAGTACGATCAACTGATCGCAGCCATCACTGACGGGCAGGCGAGTTTCGACGAGGCGCCGCAGGCAGTGCAGCGCATCCATGACAGGCTGCCGCCACCGTTTGAGCCGAAGATATACGACAGTGACACCTATCACATCTACTGCCTGACGAAGCTGCTTGCGGAGCGGTTCGTTCTCAACGACGGTGGCGTAGTCCTGCGACTCAGCAACGTGTATGGCCCGGGCGACGAGTCCACACAGGCCGTGGGTGAAGCGTGTCAACGCCTTCTGAGTGCCGATCCAGGCGACCGCCTGGACGTCAGGCAGCCCTTCAAGAGGCTGGTGCCGGCATACCTGGGAGACATCTTCATCTCCTTCGTCCGGGCGGCCGGGTTGCGCCTGCCCGACGACCAGAACCCCGTCTTCACCGTTGCCTCGCAAGAGGGCTACATGCGCGAGGACGAACTGCTACGCACCGTGGCCGAATCCCTGAACCGCATCCGCGGCACCGAACATGAGTATGACATCGAGCAACTGCCGGCGGAGCCGGAGACAGCGTTCACGTACGATCTGAGCAGGATGAATGAGTACCTTGTCCGAAGACGAGAAATGACACCGTTCGGCGAAGGTGTAGAGAATCAACTGAGATGGCTGATGGCGCGACAGCGGGGTGCCGAAAGCGACGAAGCCGCCGTAGTTGTCCAACTCGAACAGAGCTGAGACCTGCCCCACTTAGCGTGCACAGGGGCGCAAACATCGGAGGGTGACGTGCCTGTCAAAGTCTGTTTCGTCCACACCGTCAGCGGCCTGGCGCAGATGTTCAAGGACATGTGCGCGGAGTTGATGCCCGAGACTGAACTGTGCCATATCTCGGATGAGAGCATAATCCAGCGCATCCTCGCCGCGGAGGGGCTGACTCCGGCCGTATATCGTCGCACGTGTGAGCATGTCGTCGCCGCCGAACAGGCCGGGGCGGACGTTGTACAGTTCACCTGCTCGTCGATCTCTCCCTGCGCGGACGTGGCAGGGCACCTGGTCTCCCTGCCGGTGCTGAAAATCGACGAGCCGATGGTACGCGAAGCCGTCCGTGAGTACGGGCGAATCGGCGTCATCGCAACCAACCCCGGAACGCTGAAGCCGAGCACGCAGTTGGTCGAGGACATCGCCGAGGAGACGGGGCGAGACGTCGAGACGGTCTCGGTGCTCTGCGAGGGAGCGTATCCGGCGTGGTTCGCCGGTGACCATGAGAAGCACGACCGCATCGTTCGCCATCACCTTCTCGATCTGATGAGCAAGGTGGAGGTCGTCTGCCTGGCCCAGGCGTCCATGTCGCGGATCGCTGAGGGCATGAGCGACGCCGAAAGAACCGTGCCCGTTCTCTCGAGTCCGGGGCCGGCCATGGAGCGGCTCGCCGACGTGGTCGCAGACCTGCGCGATGACCTGGACGCGTAAACCGATATGAGATTCGGAATCGTCGCGGACGATAACACGGGGGCGTCGGACGCCGCCGGCATGCTCACAGAGAAAGGCGTCCGCACCGCGCTTGTTCTCAGCTCGGCCGAAGCGGACCCAGCCGAGCCCTTGCTGCAGCGGTGCGAAGCTCTGGTGCTCGGAACGCAGACACGTTCTGTCACCCCCTCTGTCGCGCGCGAGCGGATTGCGGAGGCCATGGAATGCCTCAGGAGCTTCGGCGTGGAGAAGACTCAACTGAAGTACTGCTCCACGTTCGATTCCACCCCCGAAGGCAACATCGGCTGCAGCCTGGATGCGGGCCTGGAGGCCATGGGGCAGGAGGCAACGATCGTCACGCCGGCGTTGCCTGTGAACGGACGGACTACGTACAACGGATACCATTTCGTCAACGGCGTGCTGCTCTCCGAATCACCACTCCGCCACCACCCACTCAACCCGATGACGGACGCCAACCTTGTGCGCTGGCTCCAGCAGCAGACGGAACGGAAGGTGGAGCTGGTGCGCTTCGACGATGTGCGGCGCGGCCCTGAGTGCGCGCGCAGCGTGATGGACTCCCTCGCCGCGCAAGGGGCGAATTACCTGGTGACGGACGCCGTTGAGCAGCGCGACCTGGCGACCATCGCGCAGGCCACGCACGACTGGCCTTTCATCAGTGGCGGCTCCGGGATCACGTCGGAGATCCCCGGGCTTATGTTCCCCCGACGGCAACCGCTCTCGTTCGCAGAGCGCATTAGCTCATTGCGTAGCGGGGTGCTCGTAATCTCCGGCAGCCAGTCGCCGGCTACCCGTGCGCAAAACGCCTGGGCCCTTTCGCATGGTTACCAGGGAGTGGCCATCGAGCCGCGCAAACTGCTGTCCGGGCAGATCGAGCTGAGCGCCGTCGTGGATGAAGCCGGCCGCCTGCTGGGTCAGGGAACAGCGCTCGTCGTGTACGCGTGCGCGAACTCGCCCGAAGACGTTCGGGCCGTGCAGCAGTTCGGCGCCGAACTCGGCCTTTCGGCCACGGAAACGGGCGAGCGGATCGCCCAGAAGCTCGCGGCCATCGCGGCCCGGCTGGTCGACTCCGGCCTCGTGGGACGGCTGATCATATCCGGCGGAGAGACCTCGGGTGCCGTGTGTTCCGAGTTGGGCTTCGGGGCGCTGGAGGTCGGGCTTCCGCTCGCACCCGGCGTGCCGTACTGCTTCCCGACTTCCCACCCCGACCTGATGGTCGTGCTCAAGTCCGGCAACTTCGGCAACGAGGACTTCTATCTGCGCGTAGCCCAACTGCAGTAGCGCGCCGCATGGCGCAGCGCCCTATCTTCTAAGGAGTGCAACAATGCCTTACATACCGCCGCAGAACCGGCCCGCAATCGACGAATGCGTCGATGCCCTGGCGCAGACAATCGCCGATCGCCTGGACCAGAACAACCAGACCGCCGAGATCTCGGTCCACTACAGGAACGCGTTGAACGTCATTGCTGGCTCCATCGCCGCCCTTGAAGCCGGGGAGCCTGCCGCCGGTGATGAAGCCGGGGCTCTGGCCGAGTGCATCGTGGAGACAGCTAAGGCATATCAGCAGAAAGGGGGCTGGACCGGCGAACTCAACTACGCCGTCACCATGCTCATCCAGGCGGTGCCCTACAAGCTCTACAAGCGGGGCGTCTGGCAGGAATGTCTCCGCTACTGGCTCTATTCCCAGACGGTCGGCGCGCTGACACGCACAGCTTACGACATGCACGCACGGTTCGGCAATGACTGGGTCGGCAACGGCCTCGCCGGCGTCTTCGAAGACATCAAGGACGAGCTGAAGCGGCGGGTCAACTCGGCCTACGAGGCGGCCCAGATCACCAAGAGCGGCGACTGCTACAGCATGATGCCCTATCACACCCAGCTCGTGCCGATGGAGAAGGACGGCGTGGAAGGGTATATCGAGATCATGCTGAAGCACCACGAACCGGGTGCCTGAGGCAGTTCGCGCGGGCTGCAGGCGCTTCAGCCGGTCGGCTTCCGGCACACCTTTCCATGTGCGGCCCTTCCGGACGCAGAGCTCCTTCGGGTATGCCGCCGAAGAGGCGGCCATCAACCCTCAGGGCCGTTCCCTCGCCCACCCTTGCCGCAGATGTAAGCGTTGATGGCCGCCGCCGCGCGCTTGCCGGCCCCCATGGCCTGGATGACGGTTGCCGCGCCCGTGACGATGTCCCCGCCGGCGTACACGCCCTCCAGGCTTGTGGCGCCGGTGCCCTCGTCGGCCGCAATGGTGCCCCATTTCGTCACCTTGAGACCCTCTGTAGTGCGCGGCACCAGCGGATGCGGACGGTTACCGTATGCAACGATCACCAGGTCGGTCTCGAACTCGAAATCGGACCCCTCCACGGGGTAAGGCCGCCGGCGGCCGTCCGGGCCGGGCTCGCCGAGTTCCATCTTCACGCAACGCAGGCCCCTCACCCAGCCGTCCTGGCCGAGCACCTCGACCGCGTTGGTGAGCCACATGAACTCCACACCTTCTTGCTGAGCATGGTGCAGTTCCGCTACACGGGCGGGGGACTCCTCCACGCTGCGTCGGTAGACAATACGCACCTGTTCCGCGCCCAAACGCAAGGCGACCCGGGCGGAGTCCATAGCGACGTTGCCGCCGCCGAGAACGGCGACGCGATTCCTGACCATGACCGGCGTGCTGTAGTCGGCCCGGTAACCGCGCATGAGGTTGACGCGCGTAAGGTACTCGTTAGCGCTCAACACACCGTTGAAGTTCTCACCCGCAATGCCGGCCATAATGGGGGTGCCCGCCCCCGTGCCGATGAAGGCAGCCCGGTAACCCTCGGCCAGCAGATCGGGGAGCGTCGCCGTCTTGCCGACCACGAAGTTCGTCACGATCTTGACGCCCATCTGCCGCAGCAGATCGATTTCCTGGTGCACGATTTCCTTCGGCAGGCGGAAAGAGGGTATGCCATAGAGCAAGACCCCCCCGGGTTCGTGCAGAGCTTCGAACACGGTGGCGCAGTAGCCGCGCTTCGCCAGTTCGCCGGCGGCGGTCAGGCCTGCCGGGCCGGAGCCAATCACGGCCACGCGTTCGCCCTTCGGCGGCAGCATGGGGGGCGGGGCGACCTCGCTGTGCTCGCGCTCCCAGTCAGCCGCAAAACGCTCCAGGTTGCCGATAGCAACCGGCTCTCCCCGGCGGCCGACGACACAGAGCCCCTCGCACTGATCTTCCTGCGGGCAGACACGACCACAGACCGCCGGCAGCGTGTTCTCCAGCTTCAGCTTGCGGGCGGCAGCCAGGAAGTCTTGCTCGCCAATATGGCGGATGAAACCGGGGATGTCGATGCCGACCGGGCAGCCCTCCACGCACTTTGGGCGCTTGCACTGAAGGCAACGTTTAGCTTCCAGAACGGCCTGTTCAGGCCGAAGGCCGAAGGGCACCTCCTGGAAGTTACGTGTGCGGCTCTCGGCCGGCTGCTCGGGCATGGGCTGGCGGGGGATATCCGCCGCACGGCGGGCCTTCCTTCCCGCCTCGATCATCGCATCCTGTAGCGACGTATGCTGTCGGTCGCAGGAGTGAGCCGACTCATACTGTGGCAGGCGGCGCGCCTTGGGATCGCGGTCATACTGCGTCAGCCGCCGGGCCAGCTCACGAAAATCGACCTGGTGGCCATCGAACTCGGGGCCATCCACGCACGCGAACTTCACCTCGTCGCCGACCGTCACGCGGCAGCCCCCGCACATGCCCGTGCCGTCCACCATGATGGGGTTCAGGCTCACGATGGTCTTCACGCCGAACGGACGCGTCACGTCGGCCACGGCGGCCATCATCGGCACGGGCCCCACGGCGTAGACCGCGTCAATATCCGCCTCCGCGTCCTGCAACATCCGGCGCAGGATGTCCGTGGGGAACCCGTGGTATCCGGCAGAGCCGTCGTCAGTGGCGAGCTTCAGCTCGTCACAGCATTCATTCAGCTCATCGCGCAGTATCAGCAGCTCTGCGGTGCGTGCGCTGATGATGCCGGTCAGCTTCTCTGCGTGGCGGTTCAGTGCCTCGGCGATCGGCCATATCAGCGCTATTCCGACCCCGCCACCGACAGCGACTGCGTGTCGGTATTGGCGGAGCTCGGTCGGGTGGCCGAGCGGGCCGGCTATGTCGGGGATGCAGTCCCCGCGCTCCATGGCGGCCAGCGTGCGCGTGGTATCCCCGACGGCCTGGAATACGACGGTTATGGTCAGGGCCTGGGGGTCTGCACGGGCGATGGTAAGCGGAATGCGCTCCGCCTTCTGCGTCGGGCGGATGACGACAAACTGCCCGACCTGGCGCCGGGTGGCGATGCGCGGGGCGTGGATTGTGAAGCGGAAGATCTCCGGCGCGAGCTGCTCTTTCTTCAGTATCTCGAACATGCGCGTGGGGTGACTACCTCAAGTGGTTCTCGACTGCGCGGCGCCACATGCGTTGGACATCCTCGCGCATCTCGCCGTCAAGGGCGAGTGCGAGCTCGGCTTCGAGCATGCCGGCAGGTGTGCCGACGTCGTAGTGAACCCCCCGCATGATAAGGCCCTGATAGGGCTCGCGTTGGCAGAGCGTATCCTGCGCCGTGGTGAGTTGGAACTCGCCGTTCTCCCGTCTGTCGGCGGCGATCATGTCGTCGAGAACGTCGAAGACCGTCGGCGTAAAAACATGCATCCCGAAATGGGCGAGGTACCTGCCCTCGGGCAGGCCTTCGACACTGCAGTGCTGGCGGGCCGTCTCTTCGTCGGGCTTCTCGATGAAACGCGACACATCGAGCAGGAACGGTTCCTCCTGCCGCAGCCTGCCGGCTGCCACACCGAAGCGGCTCAGTTGATCGCGCCCGACGGGCACAAGGGCTGTGAGGTTACAGCCGCAGAACGCATGCCGGATCTGCGCTCCGCACGGTCGCTCGCTGGTGCTGACGTATATGTGATCCCCCAGCAGCACCAGCACGGGACCGCCGTCGGCCCATTCGCGAGCGCACCACACAGCATGCCCGAGCCCTTGCTGCTGGGGCTGCTCGACAAAGCTGAGCCGCCCGCCAATGTCATCGAGAGCATCCGACAAATCGTAGGCCCACTCCTTGCCCTGGAAGCGGGGCCGCAGGTCCTCAGGCATAGCGGCGAAGTAGCGCCGGAACTCGGGCTCAGAGCCGGGCTGGCCGACGATGCAGATCTCCTCGATCCCGGCGGTAAGCGCCTCCTGCACCACCACCTGCACAACCGGCTTGGAGAAGCCGTCCCGGTCGGGCACGGGGAAAAGCTCCTTGCGCACGGCCGTGCTGGCGGGATACTGCCGCGTGCCAAGGCCCGCGGCTGGGACGATAGCCTTCCGTAGCTGATGCATCGCTCAGTACCGAATGAAGAGAACGGCAGGATAAGGATTGATTGTAGGCAAAAGCCCCTCACCGGGCAAGCCTACGTCCTGCTGCTTGCACGAGCGCGCACGGGGGCGTAGAATCGGCCATCCTGGGATTGCGGGCCTCCCTCGATACCAGTCACAGCTCTGAGGTGCTCATCATGCCCCCAAAACCGTTGGTGGACCTGGATGAGATCGACCTTACCAAAGTCGAAGCCGGCCCTGAGGAGATCCGCCGCTACAACGCTCAGCGCTATGAGATGGAGCAGCTCGACGGCATCATCGAGCTGAACGTCGAGCGGCATTACGTCGTCGGCTACAAGGACGTGCGCGATGACGAGTTCTGGGTGCGTGGCCATATACCGGCCCGCCCGCTGTTCCCCGGCGTGTTGATGTGCGAGGCGGCAGCGCAGCTTTGCAGCTACTATTACAAGCTCGCCACAGAGACGGATCGCTTCCTTGGCTTCGGCGGCATGACCGACGTCAAGTTCCGCCGGGAGGTTCTGCCGGGTGACCGGCTCATCATCGTCGCCAGGAACACCGAACTGCGCCGCCGCCGCGCCACTTTCGATTGCCAGGGGTTCGTTGGCGAAAAGATGGCGTACGAGGCCACGATCATGGGCGTGCCCATGTAAGGGGCGCGTCCGAGAACAGCCGACTGCGGATCGACTGCGCCGTTGAGGCGCAGGAGTCGGGCTCTCGAAACCGATAGAATCGCCGCCTCCATCCGGATGATACCATGCCTGACCTGCTGTTCGAGATAGGAACCGAGGAAGTGCCGGCCGGCTATCTGGAGCCGGCGCTCCGACAGCTTGCGGACGGACTGCGCCGACTGCTGAAGGAACACCGGCTGGAGGCGAGCTGCCTGCGCACGGCCGGCACCCCCAGGCGGATGGCCGTCTTCGCTGAAGGTCTGCCCGCCGAGCAGCCACCGCTGCGCTCGCGGAGCATGGGGCCCCCTGCGTCCGTCGCCTTCGATGACGAGGGGCAGCCGACGCCCGCCGCAACAGGTTTCGCGCGCAGCAAGGACGTGGAACTCGAGTCCCTGCAGATTGAGCAGACGGAGAAGGGGCCATACGTTGTGGCAGTGGTTGAGCAGCCGGGCCGCAGCGCAGCCGAGGTGCTGCCACGGCTGCTGCGCCAGGCGACCGCCGAGGTCGTCTTCCCCAAGTCCATGCGCTGGGAGGAGAGCGGCTTCCAGTTCGCACGACCCATACGGGGCCTGGTTGCCCTGTTGGATGATGAAGTTCTGAAGCTGGAAATCGCCGGCGTGCCGGCGGGACGCACGACGGCCGGCCACCCCTTCCTGGCACCGGAAGGGCTGGAGCTCGCTTCCGCCGATTGGCAACACTATGTTGACGGGTTGCGCGAGGCGTTCGTCGTGGTGCAGGTGGAGGAGCGCCGGGGGATGGTGCGCAGGCAGATGGAGGAGCTGCTGGCCCCCCACGCGCCCGAGATGGTCGACGAGACCCTCCTTGCCGAAGTGACGAATCTGGTTGAGTGGCCCCACGCCGTTGAGGGGACTTTCGACGAGCAGTTCCTGGATGTGCCGGCTGCCGTGCTGGTCGCCGCAATGAAGGAGCATCAGCGCTATTTCCCCGTTTGGAGTGCGCAGGGCGAACTGCTGGCCAGGTTTATTACAGTCTTCAACCGGACAGCCAAGCAGGATGACCTCGTCCGCCAAGGGAACGAGCGGGTGCTCACCGCGCGGCTCCAGGATGCGCGCTTCTTCTGGGAAGAGGACCGCGAAGCCGGGCTGCAGTCCTTCGTGCCGCGCCTGAGCGAGGTTACCTTCCTGGCCGGCCTCGGCAACAATCTGCAGCGCAGCGACAGGCTGGCGGAGCTTGGCGGCAGGATTGCTGCCATGCTCGGTTGTGACGGAGCTGCCGTTCGCAGGGCAGGCCACCTGTGCAAGGCCGACCTGCTGAGCGGGCTGGTGGGCGAGTTCCCAAGCCTGCAGGGCATTGTCGGTCGCGAGCTGGCCCTACAGGGGGGAGAGCCGCAGGTCGTGGCCGACGCCATCGCCGAACACTACCTGCCCGCCGGCACGAACGGTGCCCTGCCGCAAACCATCGAGGCATGTTGTCTGGCCCTGGCGGACAAGCTGGACGTCATCCTCGGCTGTTTCAGCCTGGGGCTTGAACCGACCGGTTCACAGGATCCCTACGCTTTGCGACGCAACGCCCTCGGCGTTCTGCTCATAGTCGAGCAGAGGGACCTCCCCCTGCGGCTCGAAGATCTGGTGGAGGCTGCCTCTGATGTGGCGCAGCTTCACGGCATCGAGCTTTGCGCCGAAGGGGCCGACGGTGTGCTCGCCTTCTTTCGGGACCGCCTTTACCATGCCGCCCTTGATCGCAGCTACGCACATGACTTCGTTCGCGCCGTCATCGCCACCGACTATGGCGACGTGGGCGGTTTCTGGCGACGGCTGGAAGCCCTGGATGCATGCTCCCGGCGGAGCTGGTGGCCTGAACTGGTGGAGCTGGTTGACCGTACCTACCGCATACAGAGGGACCTGGAGCAACTGGCCGGCGTGCGAGCCGACCTGCTGGCAGAACCGCTCGAGCGACAACTGACAGAAACCCTGAGCGAATGCCAGGCTGAGATCCAAGACCTGTTTGAGACGGGTGACTACGTGGCGGCGGCGAACCGTTACTGCCACGCCTTCGCCCGCCTGGTGCATGACTTCTTCGAGGAGGTCTTCGTGAACGTGGAGGACGAAGCCGTGCGCGTGAACCGTAAGTCGCTGTGCGGCCACGTCTACCGGCTCTTCGCCGACCACTTCGCCGACCTCTACTTGATCGAGACAGCCTGAGGCGCCGACTGAGCGCCGATGACGCCGAGCCACAGGCAGTACCCGTTGGGAACCGAATGGGAGCCACGCCGATGGAGATACCTCTGAAGTACGGTCTTAACCCGCATCAGGGCCGGGCGCGCATCTACGCCGAAGGCCAGGGCCCGCTGGAACTGCTGAACGGCAATCCGAGCTACATCAATATCCTGGACGCGCTCGGTTCGTGGCAGCTCGTGCGTGAACTGAAGGAGGCCACGGGCCGGCCGGCCGCAGCCAGCTTCAAGCACGTCAGCCCGGCCGGCGCCGCCGTTGCCCGCCCACTATCGGAGCTGCTCAAGCGGTCGCAGTTCTTGCCAGACGAGCAGCTCTCGCCCGTCGCCCAGGCGTACGTGCGAGCCCGCGGGGCCGACCGGCTTTCATCGTTCGGCGACTTCGTGGCAGTCAGCGAGCCCGTCGATACGTCGCTGGCTCGCGTTCTGCGGCGCGAAGTCAGCGACGGGATCATCGCCCCTGCTTACGAAACCGAGGCTCTCGACATCCTGACCGAGAAGAAGGGCGGCGGTTACCGGATGTTCCGAATCGCTCCTGACTTCGAGCCATCCGAAATCGAATACCGAGATGTCTTCGGCATGCGTCTGGAGGAGGAGCGCAACACCGCCAGGATCACCGCCGACCTGTTCGACGACGTGGTCACTGAACGGGAGGCCCTGCCGGACGACGTGCTGGAGACATTGATTGTGGCGACCATCACGCTGAAGTACACTCAGTCGAACAACGTGTGCGTCGCATACGACGGGCAGGTGGTCGGCAATGGAGCCGGACAGCAGTCGCGCGTGCATTGCGTGCGCCTTGCCTGCTCGAAGGCGGACAAGTGGTTTCTGCAGACGCATCCGCGTGTGCTCGGGCTGCAGTTCAAGGACGGCCTGATGCGCGCCGAGATGACCAACATTGTGGATCAGTTCCTGCTATGGGACGAGTTGGCAGATGCCGAGCGCGAACAGATGCTGCAGGGCCTGCAGGAGGCTCCGCGGCCCCTGACCGCTGAAGAGCGCGCCGAATGGATCGCCGGGTTCGAGGGAATATGCATGAGTTCCGACGCCTTCTTCCCGTTCCGCGACAGCATCGATCGGGCCAGCCGTTCCAACGTGCAGTTCGTGGCCCAGCCCGGCGGCAGCCTGCGCGACGAACCCACGACGGAGGCGTGCGACCAGTACGGCATCTGGATGTGCCACACGGGCCTGCGGCTGTTCCTGCACTGACGGCCAGCCCATTCCCTCGCCAACGGAGGGCTGCGGCGTGATCGATACCGTGCTTCTCGACCTCGGCAATACACTCGTGCGCTATTACACGCGCGAGCAGTGGCCCGACGTGCGCCTGCAGTGCATAAAGCAGGTTGCACGAGTTCTAAAGGAAGAAGGCGTGGTTTGCACCTCCTTGCACGACGCCCTGGCGGGCGTCGCCGATTATGAGTATATAGAAAGCGAGGACTGCAGAGTTCAACCCCTGGCGGACCGCCTGCAGGCCCTCTTCGGCCTAAACAACAAGCAGGTAGGGTCCCCGCTGATGGAGCGTGCCTGTCGTGCCTTCATGGAGCCGATCTTCACAATGGCCCTCGTATACGATGATGTGCCAGGGGCATTGAGCGGCCTGCGGACCAAAGGACTCCGACTCGCGATCGTGTCGAACACGCCGTGGGGCAGCCCGCCGCACCTGTGGCGCGAGGAGCTCGGCCGGCTCGGGCTCGCCGAGAGGGTCGACGCCGCGTTCTTCTGTGGCGACGTGGGCTGGCGCAAGCCCGATCGTCGGGTTTTCGAGTATGTTCTGGGCGAGCTCGACGCGCCTGCACAACGATGCCTGTTCGTCGGAGACGACCCCCGCTGGGACGTGGTCGGTCCCCGGCGCGTTGGCATGCGCGCGGTGCTCATCGACCGGAAGGGGGGCATCCCGAACGATCAGGCGCCGGCGATCAGGAGCCTCTGCGAGCTGGGCCACATGCTGCAGGAGGAAAGAACATGATCCGCGCCGGAGTCTACGGAGCATCGGGCTACATGGGCCGGGGGCGGCGCTTGAGTAGGTAGGCAGATCAGTGGCCTTGAGGATTACTATGCGAGCGCCGATCTGCTGTGCGAAGACGGTAGCCTGCAGCGCAGCCGGTAGGGCGGGGCGTCGTCCGCCTCCACCACGGGCAGGTGCATGGAGACGCACCGCATGCCGTGACGTTCCGTCCTGCGACGATAGTCGGCGGGGTCGGCCACAAGGTCGATGCGCGCTGCCGTCCAACTCGTGAACGCCTCGAACTTCCCGAACCCGAGCGCAGCACAGGCAGCCATCGCCTCGTCGAGGGTCATCTCAGCATTGCAGACAGGGCTGGCCACAAAGCGTTGCAAGATGTGCGGCGGCAGTCACTCCTGCAAGCGGTCGATGGCCTTCTGCGCGATGTCGGTGCGGTAGTGCGCGTCCTGGAAGTGGATCTTGCCGACCGCCTCGTACGCGAGGTCGCGTGCCTCAACGATCGTGGCGCCCCGGGCCGTGACCCCGAGAACCCGCCCACCGTCGGTCACGATGCGGCCTCCCATGCGCTTAGTGCCAGCGTGGAAGACCACGACGTCGTCCATGGCGGCAGCATCCGAGAGGCCCTCGATCGTATAGCCCTTCTGGTAGCTTATGGGGTAACCACCCGATGCCATGACGACGCAGACGGTCGGCCGGTCGTCCCACTCGATCTCGACGTCTTCCAACTCGTCGGCGATGGTGGCCAACAGCACGGGCAGCAGGTCGCTCTTCATCCGCATCAGCAGCGGCTGGGTTTCGGGGTCGCCCATACGGCAGTTGAACTCCAGCACCTGCGGTCCGTCTTCCGTAACCATGATGCCGGCATAGAGGACGCCATGGTAAGGCTTGTCCTCGCGGTTCATCGCGTGGACGGCCTGCACGAGCACATGTCGCTCTACGTAGCTTGCCAGCTCGTCGGTGATAACCGGCGCGGGGCTGTATGCGCCCATGCCGCCGGTGTTCGGCCCCTCGTCGCCGTCGTAGGCAGGCTTGTGGTCCTGGCTGGGCGGCATCACGGCGATGGTGCGGCCGTCGGTGAGCGCGATCATGCTCGCCTCTTCACCCTCCAGGCAACTCTCTACAACGATCTGGGCCCCTGAGTCGCCGAACTCGCGCCGAATCATGATACGATCCACTGCTTCGAACGCCTCCTCCTCCGTCGCGCAGACTATGGCCGCCTTGCCCGCAGCGAGCCCGTCGGCCTTTACCACGATCGGCGGGCCGACCATCTCCAGGTAAGCCTTCGCGCGTTCGGGGGCGTTGAAGACGCGGAAACTCGCGGTGGGTATGTTGTGGCGCTGCATAAGCTGCTTCGCGAAGACCTTGCTGCCCTCTATTCGTGCGCCTTCACGGTTCGGCCCGAAAACCTGGAGTCCACAGCTTTGGAACGCGTCAACGATGCCGCGAGTCAGCGGGGCTTCGGGGCCGACGACGGTTAGGTCGATCTCGTTCTCCCGTGCGAAGCGACGCAGGTTCAGTATGTCGGTGTCATCAATGTTGACGCACTCCGCCACTTGCTCGATGCCCGCGTTGCCCGGTGCACAGTAGAGGCGGTCCACCAACGGGGAATGTGCGATCTTCCAGCATAGTGCGTGTTCGCGGCCGCCGCCGCCAACCACCAGGACGTTCATCTTTACCGGCCTCCGTGGCTTTCGGTCACTTGTGCAGAACGTGCGCTCGCCCAGCCCGGGGAGCGGCACAGTATATTCACGCGCGTGCGGCCCTGCAACCGGCAAGGGGCAGCCCGCAGCAGCCCTGCAGGCCCGTGCGACGCAACTTAAGCAGGCGTTGGCGCATCGAGTTCATGCATGCGGCAACTCGTAGCGCCACAGGAATACGCCGCGCCCTCCCGCCGAGTCGGCGAAGGCGCAGCACATGGTGTTGCAGTTCGTTCGCAGCACGACGCCCCCCGCGCCAACCGCTATGACGCCGCCTGCGCCGGGGCGCAGCAGGCCGTCCACGACGTGACGCACCGCGTCCTCCACGCTCAACCCCGCGTGCTCGGCAAGCACCGCTATGCGCGCCGCCGCCGCGCTGCGGATGAACTCCTCACCCCATCCAGTGCATGAGACGGCGCACCTTCCGTCTGCCCAGGTGCCCGCGCCTATGAGCGGCGTATCGCCCACGCGACCCGTCATGCCGCCGCGAACGCCTCCGGTGGACGTCGCCGCCGCCATCCGCCCCGCTTTGTCACGGGCGACGGCGCCAACGGTTCCTGCCGAATCAGGGCTGCCGCGCAGCCTTCGCTGTTCGCGCCGCCCGTGCCGGAAGTAGTTCAAGTCGACCAGGGGCACGCCGGCGGCCTCTGCTATCCGCTCCGCGTATCGGCCGGTGAACAGCACATGCGGCGTTGTTTCCATCACAGCCCGCGCGGCGCGCACGGGGTTGGCGACGTGTTTGACTCCCACGACGGCGCCACAGGCGGCAGTTGCCCCATCCATGATGGCAGCGTCCATCTGCAGGGCCCCGCCGGCACTGAAGGACGCGCCGCGTCCGGCGTTGAAGATGCAATCATCCTCCAGGGCGCAGACGGCAATCTGCACGGCGTCCAGTGCCATGCCCCCCGCCGCCAGCGCCCGCTCTGCGGCGAGCAGTCCGTTGCGCAAACCCTCACGGAAGCGCTCGGCTACCTTCTCGCCAACCCGTTGCTCTGTCTCCACTGCACCTGCGTGCACTGCAATCGCGTAGCCCATCTCAACTCCCTGCGTTTGGGTGATACGTCCGGCAATGAGACTATTTCCCGTTGACAAGAGCGCGGCGATGGCCTAAAATCGTCAGCGATGGTGGGGTGTAGTACCTCCTTTCCCGTACCAACATAGTCTCCCTCTCCCCTCTTCTGAAACGGCGAAGCAGCACACCATGCCGGAGAAGGCCCTGAAGAACGTCGCATCCAAGCATCACCTGACGATCGAACAAGTCGGCCAGATCATCAAGCTGCTCGACAGCGGCTACAGCATTCCTTACATCATGCGTTACCACAAGGAGCTGGCGGCCGCACTGGAACCGGATGACTTCTACGAGCTGATCGATGAGAAGCAACGCATCGAGAAGCTCGAATCTCGCCGCCAGAAGATACTGAAGAAGCTGCGCGAGCGGGACATCCTGACGGATGCACTCGAGGAGAAGATCACTCAGGCGCGCGACATGCGCGAACTGATCGACCATTACGTACCCTACAGGCCGCGCAAACGTTCGCAGTCGCGCCAGGCCCTGTCACAGGGCCTCGGGTCCCTCGCGCACACCGTGCTCACTCAGGAGACGTTCATACCTGATATGGGCGCCGCGGCAGAGCCGCACGTGGACCCGGAGAAGGGGTTGGAGACCGTTGAGCAGGTAATCGAAGGGGTTTTCCACATCGTCAGCGACTGGGTGGCGGAGGAGAAGACCCACCGCGACCGCCAGCGTCGCGTTATGCGTGAGCATGGGAAGGTAGTGGCGCGGCGGGCCCGTCGCTCTGTGCCCGGTCGCCTGGCCCGGGAGTTCCGCAGCTACTTCGATTACCGCGAGAATATCTCCAAGATCCATCCCTACCACATGCTCTGCATCCTGCGCGGCAAGCGGTTGAAGGCAGTAGAGTATGAGATCGAGCCGCCGCTGGATGAGATGGAGAAGGCTGCCGCCGAACTCTACCTGGCCGGAGGAGCGAGCCAGCTCGAACAGATTGAGATGGGGCTCGCCGACATTACACTCGCTGAGGGCGGCGACCAACTGAAACGGCTGAACAGCCCCGAGTTCCTGGTTGCCTGCATTCGCCATAGCCTTCGCAGCATCCTGGCGGGGATTACCGCCCGGGAGTTCGAGAAGGAACTGCAGAAGAAGGCGGAAGGCTTCGCACTGGAGACGATCCAGCGGCATGTGAAGGGCATGCTGATGACAAGGCCGACCCGTCAGGTGGCGCTCGCCATCCACCCCGGCTATCGCACGGGATGCAACCTTGCGGTGCTGGACACCTCGGGCGCTGTGCTTCAGACCGATACGGTTTATCCTCACGCGCCGCAGTCCGAGATGGAGAAGGCCTGCCAGAGGATCGCCTCTCTGGTGCAGGAACACGACGTAGGGGTTGTGGCCATCGGCGACGGCACGGCCAGCGAGGAGACCGAGGACCTGATAGGCGGCCTGATTGGCGAGGACTTCCCGCAGTTGAAGTATGCCATGATCAGCGAAGTGGGCCTCGATACGTACGCCACCAGCCATTCCGCCCAGAGGGAACTGCCGGAGATGGACAAGGCCGAGCGGTGCGCTGTGTCCATCGGGCGCCGCCTGCTCGACCCCCTCGCCGAAGTGATCAAGATCAACCCGCGTGACCTTTGCCCGGAACCCTACGTGGACGAGGTGAACGGCGGGCGCCTGAAGACGCTTCTGGAGCGCACCATCGAAGAATGCGTCTGCCGGGTCGGCGTGGAGGTGAACTCCGCCCACTTCGGTCAACTGGTCCATGTCTCAGGGCTCGACGCGGACAAGGCGCATGCCCTGATGAAGTTCCGCGAGGAACACGGTAAGTTCGTGAACCGTCTCCAGATCCGCAACGTGCCGGGCATTGACGATGCGACCTATGAACGGGCCATCGGATTCCTGAAAGTGGCCGACAGCGCCAATCCGCTCGACTTCACGCGCATCCATCCGCGTTACTACCCCCTCGCGCAGGACATCTGCAACCAGCTCGATATACCGCTCGAGGACCTGGCGACCGAGGAAGGCCGCACTCGCCTCGGCGAACACCGTTCCGAGATCAAACTCGCCGAACTCGAGAAAGACTACGACATCCACTACCTGCTGCTTAAGGACATCATCGACGAGCTGGCCACGCCATGGCCTGAACCGCGCGATGATAGCCCGGGCCCGTTACTGCGCAGCCGCCGACTGACCATCGCCGACCTGGAGCCCGATCAATGGGTGGAGGGCACGGTGAGGAACATCGTCGATTTCGGCGCGTTCGTGGACATCGGTGTCGGAGAGGATGGGCTCGTCCACATCAGTGAGCTGTCAGAGCGCTTTGTCGAAACACCCTACGACGTAGTGGCCGTGGGCGACAAAGTAAGGGTCCGGGTGCTGCGTATCGAGGAAGACAAGGGCAGGATTGCCCTGTCGATGCGCGAGGAGACTCAGGCCCGCGAACCGCGCGAGCGCAAGCCGCGCCGCCAACGCCGCGAGGAAGCACCCGGCCGGCGAGCACCGCACCCCCGAGTCGAAGTGCCGAGTGCGACCCCCAAGAGCATCCGCTCTCCGCACAGCACCGTCGGCTCGCAGAGCCGCCGTGTGCAGAAGGCCAAGATCGCCAGTGAGAAGCTCTCAAAGACGGAAGAGCAGATACTCAGGAGCCGACCGTCCGATGGCGAACAGGAAGCCGGCGCCACCGAGACGGAAAGGCCGGATGAAGCGCAGGAGGAAGTGGGCGGGCTTCTGGACCGCCTTGACTTCGCCAACATCGAACGGCGGGGTGAGCCCCGCTGACTTCCCTCGCAGGCATCCGCTTCACGCGTGCTCACGCAGCAAGCTCAGTGCCTCCGAGAGCTTGCAGGTGGCCAGGCACACGCAGGAATCCGAAGCCCCGTAGTACATCCACAACTCATCCCCCCGCAGCAGGCAGCCGCTGGGAAAGACCACGTTCGGCATCAGGCCCCCGGTCTCGTACGGCGCTTCCGGGCCGAAAACCCAGCCTGGCGTGCGCGCCACAACGTGGTGCACATCCTCGTGCTCGAGCACGGCCATCCCGGCCCGGTAGACCGAGTTGCTGCCGAACCGCTTCACGCCATGGTAGATCAGCAGCCAACCCAGGCCCGTGTGAACCGGCGGTGCGCCAGCACCCACCCGCACACCATCCCACCACGGGCCCCCGCGTTCGGGCATCACGCAGTGCGGCATGCCCCAGTGGATGAGATCCGGCGAGCGCGCCGACCAGATGTTCTCGATCTCCCCGACGGCCGGCCGGTGCAGGACCGTGTAATAGCCGCCGACCAAGCGGGGGAACATCACTGTGTCCTTGTTGTTGGGGGAGAAGATGAGGCCGATACGTTCGGCGGTCTCGAAGTCCTCCGTCTGGGCCAGGCCGACCGACGGCCCAACACCCGAGTACGCCACGTATGTGATGTAGTAACGGTTGTCATCCTCGATGTACGTAATGCGTGCGTCCTCGACACCCAGCGCTTCATAGCGCAGGTCTGGCAGTCCGTAGGCCAGGATGGGCTCCGGCTCAATCTGCCACCCGCCTATGCCGTCGGGGCTGCGCGCTACGTGGATGTCAGAGAAGCCGCTCCGGTTCTCCACGCGCAATAGCAGCACGACACCCCCGTCGTGTTCCGCTGCGCCGGGGTTGTAGACGGCCGAGGCGGGCACGGGCAGGTCTTCCCGGGAAACAAGCGGATTGTCCGGGCAGCGGCTGAACAGCTCGTTCACAGAATCACTCCTCCCGTTGATTCCGTCCCACCAATGGCTTTCATTCCCAGTAGGCCGTTCGCTTGTAATGTGCGTGCAGCTTCTCTTCGTATTCCCGCGTGAGCGGCTCGTGGAGGTCATATTCGGGGCTCTGCTCGATCATCTCCCGGCTCATTTCCAGGTGGACATGGGCTTTGTCCCACTCGATCTGCTGCACCCACGCGGGGCTGATGATGACCTCGCGACCGTGCAGCCATCGTCTGGTGTCGATGATCAGGTAGCGAATGGCCCAGTCTTCAGGGTCGGCCAGCATGTCGCAGACGCCGCCGACTTCCCCGTCCGTCGCCTCCACGCGATATTCCGTGACCTCGTCTACGCTGCGCAGATCCTCAGCCGGCTGATTCTCTGAGCCGGGCCGCGACTCCCCAGCTCCGGGCGCCGGGGGTACGGCCCCACCGGCGGCGAACGTGCCCCAGTACTGCGCCCAGCCGTAGTATCGCGCCAGTTCCTCCTGCATGCGCAAAGAGATCGGCTGATGCTCGGCAACAGGAGGGCTGCCTTCGATCTGCTCCCTGGTCAGATTCACGGGCAGCACCCTGCCCTCCCAGTCGGGCTCACCGACCGACTCCGGCGAGATCAGTACAAGCCTTCCGGCAAGCCAGCCGCCCGTATCGAGGACCACGTAGCGAACCGTCCACGTGCGGTCATCGAAGTAGAAGTCGTACACGTCCCCAATCTCGCCGTCAATTGCGCGCGCGCTGCATCCTGTCAGATCGTCCAGCCTTCTCAACATCGGGGCATTCTCCCTATCGCTGATGCCGGCTCAGAAGTGCCATATCAAGGGTATCAGCAGGCTGCTGACCGCGAGCAGGAGCACGTTCAGCGGCGCACCTACACGCGCGAAGTCCGAGAAGCTATAGTGTCCGGCACCGTGTATCATTGTGTTAGTCTGGTAACCTATCGGCGTTACGAAGCTGAGCTAAGCCGCGTAAATAACGGCCATCAGAAAGGGGCGCGCGCTGACCTGGAGCGTGGCCGCAGTCTGGATCGCGACCGGGGCAAGCAGTGCCGCTGCTGCCTGGTTCGAGATGATATTGGTCAACAGCACGGTCAGCAATAAGAACCCGCTGAGCACCGCGCCCGGACCCATCTCGCCGAGCAGGGAAAGCACGTGGTCAGCAAGCAACTGCGCGGCGCCGGTCTTCTCCATGGCGACACCGAGCGGCAACACACCCGCAAGCAGCAGAATGACACGCCAGTTGATGGCTTCGTACGCCTCCTCGTTGGTCAGGCAGCCCGTCAACAGCATCAGCGCCGCCCCCAGAACGGCGCTGATGACGATGGGCATGATGTTGAGCGCGGCAACAGCGATCACGCCCGCGAGAATGGCCAGCGCCAGAGGCAACTTCCCGGACTGATAGCGCGGCAGCCCCACCTCGGAGACCACGACGAAGGTCGCATCCCTTCTCAGGTCATCGACCCGCTCCTGAGGCAGGCTCATCAGCAGCGAGTCTCCGCCTCGCAAGCGCACGTTGCTCAGGTCCTCCTGCTACAGCTCGCCTCCGCTGCGTATGGCCAGAAGCACCGCCCCAAAGCGCTCGTAGAACTCGACATCGCGCACGCGGCGGCCGATCAGTTGGGACTCGGGCGCCACGACGGCCTCCACAAGCGCCCCTCCGCCCACCTCCAGGTCCACGTCGTGCCACTCTTCACGGGGCCTCAGCACCACCCCTTCCATGTCCAGCAGTCGCCCGATGTCGACGGCGCTGCCCCGCACGCGGACGGTGTCCCCCGCGCGCAGCACAGTCTGCCTGCCGTCAGCGGACCGGTCGCCGGACTCGCGGAACACGGCGACCACGTCCAGGTCGAGATCGCCGGCCAAACCGACGGCCACCGGGAGCAAGATCGCAACCGCTGCCGTATTGTTGATTAACGCAGAGCAAACTGCCACGGTTGCCATCATCGCCCCCACCGCCAGCCAGAAGTTCTGCTCGCCCAGGCGCGAGAGCAAGTTGCTGACCACGTTGAGAGCGGCCGTCCTGCGCACGCCCTCACTGACGACGAACATCGCCCCGATCGTCACGGTGGCGCGATTGCTCAGCCCGGAAAGCCCCTCCCTGACAGTCAGCACGCCCGTCGCAAGCAACGCGCCCATGATCAGCAGGGCCACCGTGTCGAACGACACCCGTTCGCTGACGAACAGAACCACCGCCGCGACCAGTAGGCCAAAGACGATGACCATGTCAGATGATGCGTCCAACTCTCACCGCCGAGGGCATTCTACGGACGGTCGAGCCTCAGCGCAAGCGCTGCGGTTGCTGCCGGCGGTTGTGGCGCTCGGTCAGTTGCGTTACGCTGCCGGGCAGCCGCTACTGCTCCAGACGCAGAACGGAAGGTTGCGCATGGCCCCGCCGAACATACTCTACCTGCACTCGCACGACACCGGCCGCTACATACAGCCCCACGGCTACGCCGTCCCATCGCCCCGCCTGCAGCAACTTGCCGAACACGGTGCCCTATTCCGCCAGGCATTCTGCGCCAACCCCACCTGCTCGCCCAGCCGTGCCGCGCTTCTGACCGGGCGGTGGCCGCACAACAACGGTATGCTCGGCCTGGCGCACCGCGGCTTCCGGCTCAACGATTACAGCCAGCACATCGTAACCACCCTCAAAGAGAACGGTTACCACTGTGCCCTTTCCTCCGCCGGCGCTCAGCACGTCGCCCGGAAGGAAGAGCAGGAGGTCATCGGCTACGACCAGATCTTCGACCCTCTCTTCCCCGGCGAGAAGGATACCGTCGAGGAAGCAAGCCACTTCCTGGCGGATGCCCCCGAACCGTTCTTCCTCTCGGTCGGATTCGGCGACGTGCATCGGGGCTTCCCAGAGCCCGCCTGTGACGGTCCCCTGACCGACCCCCGCTACGTGCGCCCGCCGGACCCCATACCCGACCGCCCCGAAACGCGGCGCGACATGGCGGCCTACAATACGGCCTTGCGGAACCAGGACCGCAAAATGGGCGCCGTGCTCGACGCGCTAGAGCGGAACGGCCTGGCGCACAATACGCTGGTCATCTGCACCACCGACCACGGAATCGCCTTCCCGCGTATGAAGTGCAACCTCGAGGACTCGGGCATCGGCGTCTTCCTCATCATGCGCGGCCCGGGCATTCCTGCCGGGCAGTGCCTGGACGGAATGGTCAGTCACGTGGACGTCTTCCCCACCCTCTGCGACCTGCTCGACATGGGGCAACCCGCGTCGCTGCAGGGCGTTTCCGTCGTGCCCATGCTCAAGGGCGAGGCGGAGAGTGTGCGCGAGGAGGTCTTCGCCGAGGTGAACTACCACGCCGCCTATGAGCCCATGCGCTGCGTGCGGACGCGGCGCTGGAAGTACATCCGCCGCTACTACCAGCGCAGCGGACCCGTGCTGCCCAACTGCGACGACAGCCCGAGCAAGGACCTCTGGCTCGCACACGGCTGGGCGAATCACGCGCCCCCACACGAGGCGCTCTTCGATTTGGTGTTCGACCCCCACGAAGCGCACAATCTGGCAACGCAGCCGGAGCACCAGCACGTGCTGGATCAGATGCGTGGGCGGCTCGACCGATGGATGCACGAGACACGGGATCCCCTGCTCCAGGGCGAAGTGCCGGCCCCGAAGGGAGCCCGCATAACCTGCCAGGACGAGCTGCGGCCGGGCGGAAAGTCCTACATCGTGCAGTGAGGCGGCCTCGAACCGGCCGGGGAGACGAAAGAACGATGGAGGACTGCGAAGCTCTGGTGATTCCGGGCGCGGGCGAGCTGCCCGAGCCGCGCGTGACGGCGCCGATACCGCCGGCGATACTGGTCTTGGGTGACCTTGACGCGGAGCCGCCCGAACCGTTGGTCGCCGGCGCTCCGTGCGACCTCGACGTCGAGATAGCCCTGCGCAAGCGCATGCCGTCGGGACATTCGATCGAGGCGTGGATGCACTTCGTCTGCGACGTGCCCCAGTTGCAGACGAAGCACGAGGGGGCGGGCAACTACTTCGCCTGCGAGTGGGACGGCCCGTCGATGACGTATCCCCCTCCCGGCGTGCCGATCCATGGTCCGGGGCGGTTTTTCCCCTATCGTCGCTGCGCGGGCGTCAAGCTGCCGGGCGGCGCCGGCCGCGGCGAGCGCCTGCGCGTGATGTTTCGCGGTATGGAGGCCCAGACCTACGCCGACCGCCTCTTCAACGTTCGGTTCGTCGTCATGGACGGCGACAAACTCGTCGGCTACTTCGGCGACGTTGGCTGGCCCGTCGTCGGCGGCGCGGCCGACCACCTCCGAGTCACCGCCCCGACACTCATCCGAACGGGCGAGCCGTTCGACGTGCGCGTGCTGGTCTGCGATGCCCGCGGCAACGCCGCCGGAAGCGGGCTGGATGCTGACAGTTTCACCATTGAGTGCCCCGGGCTCGAACATGGACCGATCACGGCCGACGACGAACACGGCCTCGCCTTCCGCGTGCCCCACGTGCGCATCGCGGAGAAGGGCATCTACTACGTTGAGGTAACGCACGGCTCGGGCGTCCGCGGCCTCGGCAATCCTGTCGTCGCTCGGGACGATGTCGGCGATCGCATCTACTGGGGCGACCCGCACCAGCACACCTACTTGGCCGACGGGCGCGCACGGCCCGCGGCCTCCTACGCCTACGGCCGCCGGGTGGCGCACCTCGACTTCGGCGCCGTCACGCCCCATATCCTGAGGACCTTTCGTCAGCCCATCATCTACCTGCACGCCGAGGCCCAGCAGGGCTGGCCGGAGGTGGCGCGGGCGACAGCGGAGGCGGACGGCGACGGGTTCAGCGCTCTGCTCGGCTACGAAAGCAGTCTGCGCAAGCACACCGGCGACCAGGACGTGCTGCTCTCCGACCTGGAAGCGAAGCCGGTTGAGGTGCACCTTGGACGCGCGGTGGACAGCTACGAGGAGTTCCTGGAGGAAGCGCGCAAGGTGCGCGGCGAAGTGATGCTGCTGCCGCACGCGCATGCCGGGGGAGGGCCCGGCCGTTACAGCATGCCCGATCTCGGCCACCGGCAGCCGAACGTCGAAGTGGCCTCCGTGCACGGCGTGTTCATCGACTACCTGCACCATTACCTCGCGCGTGGCCATCGCGTCGGCGTCCACGGCGGGGGTGACAACCACATGCCCGCCATGGGCAACGCCTTCCCCGGAAGGCACTACTGCAACACGAACGGCCTCACCGGCGCCTTCGCTGCCACGAACACGCGGGACGCCATCTGGGGGGCCTTCCTGCGACGTCGGACCTACGCGACCACTTTTAACCGGCGCATCTACCTCGAGTTCCGCATAGGCGACGCCGGGATGGGCGGCGTCGTGGGCGCCGGCCCCGGGCTTCCGGTCCACGTGCAGGCCGCCGGCACGCGCGCGCTTCTGAAAGTGGACCTGATTAAGAACGGCGAGGTCGTCCGCACCTGGCGCCCGTCGTGCGAAGCCGACTCGGCACTGCGGCTGATGTGGTGGGACGACTGGCCCGAGCGCCGCACCGACGAATCCCGCACCGTCGGTGAGCTGGACGTCCCCGGCGCACGGGTGGACTTGCTGGAAGCGCTCAACCTGCTCAACCGCGAGGAATACATACGCCCCGGCGACGGGAGCATTAGATTCCGCACCTGCGCCTACTCGTGTACGCCGCGCGGCGTGCTGCTGGACGTCCCGGAGGGCGCGGGACTCGCCCGGATCCACGTCGAAGACGAGCGCCGGGGCGAACGCGTGCTCGACGCAACGTTCGAGCTTTCGCTCACCAGGCGGCACGCCGAGCTGCAGAGGGCGCTGGACGTGGAAAAGTCGCAACTGCGTGCGGAATACGTGCCGGAGATCATCGTGCCGTCCTTCCACGCCGCGGCGGACCGCGTGGCGCTGCACGGAGGGCGGGCGGCCGAGGTCGAGTGGACGGAGCATGCCCGCGCCGGCGATTGGTACTACGTCCGCCTCGAGCAGGTCGACGGTGCCTGCGCCTGGTCGAGCCCCATCTGGATTGAGTAGTTCATCACTCTCGGATCACCTGCCCAATCAACCTGGAAGTCCGGCATGGCTGAGAAGCGCCCCAATATCGTCGTGATCTACACCGATCAGCAGCGCTGGGACACGCTCGGCGCCAACGGCAACGACCGCATCCGCACGCCGAACCTGGACCGAATGGCCGCAGAAGGCGTTAAGTTCGCCCGGAGCTATTGCACTACACCGCTCTGCACGCCCTCGCGTGTCGGTTTCTTCACCGGACGCTACAACCATGCCAACGGGAGCTACTGGAACGGCATGTACGTTTCGCCTGCGGAGCCGGACTTCGCCGGCGTTCTGAAGGAGGCCGGCTACCGAACGGCCCTCATCGGGAAAGACCATTGCTTCGACGATGAGCGGCGCGAGCAGGCTTTCGATTACCTGCGCCTGGCGTCCCACTGTGCCTTCGACCCGCCGGCGAATAAGGTAGAGCGCCGCATAAACGAAGTGCGCGGCGGCAAGATGCAGGTTCCGATGGCCGACGATCCATTCTCCCCGGAGGAGGACATCACCGGCCATCTGTTCCGCACGGCCTGCGACTTTGTGGGCGAGAGCCGTGAGGACCCGTTCTTCCTCTGGCTCTCCATTGCTGATCCCCATCCGCCTTACATGGTCTGTGAGCCTTACGCCAGCATGTACGACCCCGACGACATCCCGCCGCCCGCCTGGGAAGAGGGCGAGACGGACAACAAGCCCTATCGGCAGCAACTTATTGTGGAATGGGATCGCTACGGACGAGATTACCCGAACGACGACATACGCCGCCTGATCGCCATCTACTGGGGCATGGTCACCTACATTGACGACGAGATCGGCCGCCTGCTCGACCGGCTTGCAGCCCTCGGCCTGGAGGAGGATACGATCGTCGTGTTCACGTCGGACCACGGTGATTACATGGGCGATCATCGCATGATTCGCAAAGGGCCCTACCTGTATGACTGCCTCACGCGCGTTCCCCTCCTCGTGCGATGGCCCGGGCAGGTCGAGCCGCAGGCAACGGACGCGATGGTGGAGAACATCGACGTGATGCCGACGCTGTGCGAGCTGGCCGGCGTGCCTACCCCAGAAAGCTGCCAGGGCAGCAGCTTCGCACCGGTGCTGCGAGGCGATGCGGACACGCACCGCGACGCGGTGTTCCTGGAACACGGCGTGCCCGGGCGCCCCCTGCAACCGGGCGATTTGTCCGACGAGGAGTATGCGCACCTGCGTGAGTCAACCGCGCATCACCTCTGTCAGACGATCAGCCGCGGGCCGGTGAAGGGAGTGCGGACGGACCGATGGAAGTATTGCGTAACGCCCGGCGACGTGGACGAACTCTACGATCTGAAGGAAGATCCGGACGAACTGCACAATCTGGCCCAACGCCCGGAGCACAGGCGCGTCGTTGAGCGGCATCGTAGACTCCTTCTCGACTGGCTGATACGGACGGAGGCGACACCACACGAATGAGTCTACAAGCCCCGAACCTGATCGTGCTGTGCTCGGACGAGATGCGCGGCGACTGTCTCGGCTGTCTGGGAAACCCGGACATCCGCACGCCGCACCTCGACGCCTTCGCCGGGCGGTCGGTGCTCTTTGAGCGGCACTACACCAATCACGGTAAGTGCGTGCCGGCGCGCATCGCCATGATGACCGGGCGATATTCCCACACCGACGGCTTCCGCACGATCCAGCAGCATCTGGCGGCCGGCTCGCCCGATGTGCTGCTCAAGCTAAAGGAGCGCGGCTACCAGAGCGCCGTCTTCGGCAAGAACCACTGTTGGGAGGAGATGTTCGAAGGTTACGTGGACCACCACTCCTGGGACGAGACCTACAAGCCGTTTTTCGACGACTGGGAGGAGAAGAAGAAGGAGAGCCGCCGGGTGCCCGAGCCGAGGGAGCTGGAAGGCACCTACGACCACCGCGGCTGCGCGCGTAACTTCCCCGACGAGATCTACGCCGAGCAGGCGATCGACTTCCTGACAAACCGGCGGGATCGAGATCGGCCGTTCTTCCTGGAGGTGAACATCGAGAAGCCACATCCGAAGTACGCCGTCGAGGAGCCGTGGTTCTCGATGTACGACCGCGACGCCATCCGGGCGTTCCCCCACGACCTGCCCCACGGCGCGCCGCTGCCCCTGGTGAAGCAGCGCGAAGTGCGCACCGGCCGGGACGCCGACGACAATATACTGCGCGAGGTGCAGGCGGTTTACTACGGCATGATCAGCAAGGTGGACCACCTGATGGGCCGCATGCTGGGGACCGTCGAGGAGGAGGACCTGCTGGGGGACTCGATCGTCATGTTCTGGGTAGACCACGGCGACTTCGCCGGCCAGTACGGCCTGGTGGAGAAGTGGGACACGGTGATGCAGGACTGCATCATGCGCGTCCCGCTCATACTCCACGCCCCCGGGCTGCCATCCGGCGTCCGTGTCGAGAGTCTCACCGAGCACGTGGACCTTTGTCCGACGATGCTGGAACTGCTGGGAATCGAGGGTGACTGGGGCATACACGGCG
>CAYQXJ010000017.1:0-76225 GCA_964421565.1 uncultured candidatus Brocadiaceae bacterium | reverse complement strand
GGTTCCCCCGCACACGCGGGGATAGTCCCCGCTTCGTCCACAGACCTCTCGGAGGCACGATGCCAGCAGTGCGCAACAGCGCCCGTATCCTGCTCTTAACCCGCGCCCTTTCCCCCACGAGTTTCGTTCGGAACTCGATCATTCCTCGCCAGGCTCGCACGTGCGCCGAGGGCACATAGACCGGGGGCACCTCATCGAGAAACAGGAGCTTGGCCAACCTTGCTGCATCGAACCGGTCGCTTTTCCTCCTGAATCGGAAGATCAGCCGCAGTTGTCCCGGATGGGCCACCACCAACCACTACTCGTCCGGCGTCGGCGCGCTGGACGCCGGCATGCGGGCGACGTATCATGCGGCGGTAAGTTTCCACACCAGGTTCAGGAGAATGCCCCAATGCCCGCCGAACTGAGTCATCGCGAACGCGTCCGCCTTGCGCTCGAACATCACGAGACCGATCGCGTCCCTATCGCCATGATCTGCTCCGGGTTCGGCGGCGACCTGGCGGGGCAGGTGGACGCTTACCTCAAAGAGCAGCGCGGGATCGGGCTGGAGGAGTACGTTGAGCCGTTGATCGACGTGAAGACTGTGGGGCCCCCGTACGTCGGCCCCCCCCTACCTGCGAGGACGGATATGTGGGGCGTTCGGCGAGGCCCGGTCAGTTACGGGCGGGGGGAGTACAACGAGATCGAGTACTATCCTCTGGGCGACGCCGAGACGGTTGCGGACATCGAGGCCCACGATTGGCCAAGCCCAGACTGGTTTGACTACGCCGTGCTGCCGGAGCGCATCGCCGCCCTGCGGCGCGAAGGCGATCACTGCTTGATGGCCTCCAACGGCAATATCTTCGAGAGTTCGTGGTACATGCGCGGGTTCGAGAGGATGTTCATGGACCTGGCCGTCAACCCGGACCTTGCCGACGCCATAGCGCAACATGTCGCCGACTTCTACTGCGAGCACTTCCGCCGTATTCTGGGGGCGGCGGACGGCGAGATCGACCTGGTGTTCACGGCCGACGACGTCGGCGGCCAGCAGGGACTGCTGATGTCGCTGAGCATGTGGGCGGAGCACATTAAGCCGCACCACGAGCGGATGAACGCCGTCATCCACGACTTCGGCGCAAAAGTCATTTACCACTCCGACGGTGCCGTGCAGCAGGCCGTGCCCGGCCTGATCGACATGGGAATCGACGTGCTGCAGGCTCTGCAATTCGACGCGGAGGGCATGGACCCCCGCAACCTTAAGGAAAACTACATGGACGTGCTCTGCTTCGAGGGCGGCGTCAGCGTGCAACACACGTTACCCTTTGGGACAGTAGAGGAGGTCGAACAGGAAGTGCGCGACCGCATCGACGTCCTCGGTTACAGGGGTGGTTACATCCTCGGGCCGTCGCATTGCATACAGACGGGAACGCCGCCGCAGAATGTTGTGGCGATGTTCGAGACGGCGGCGGCCCATCCGATGGGACGAGGCTTCTCGCCCCGGCGCGGCGCTGAGCCCGTCCGACCCGGACCGCAGGGCTGAGCCGAGAGCATTCACGGGGTCGACTATCTTACCAATTGCGTCGCTTTTACGGCTCTGGGCCTGCTTATGCTTCTTATCTCGCGGGGCTCTTCTACACCCTCAGTCCGGCTGCGGCCCTGGCTGCGCCACATCTGCCGGAGACGTTCTCGTCCCGGCTACCCCTCACACAACCACAGGCGGACCTGCCGCTGTCTGTCTTTCTGGCTTCTTTGTGTTGCTTCGGGCTCGCCCAGCAGGCCGCGATCATCGGCCGGCTCGGCTTCCTGCTGGAGAGCGCTCCCGATGGTCGCTGGCCGAGTTACGCATCCTTTCTCAACACAATCAGCTTCCCCGCCACATACCCGCCGGTGATAGCTGGCGCACTGATATTGGCCGGTTGGCTCGGGCTCGACGCGCTGTTCGCCATTGTGATCGGGGGGGTTACTGACACTGGTCGCGGCCCTCCGACTTTCCGAAGTTCGGCAACTCGCGCACGCCGCCGACTGACGCCCGTGACAGCCGGCCAATCTCAACGTCTGCGCCGCGCCGCGCGTCCGCCGCCGCCCCAGTGGCCGATGTCGATGATCGCCGCCAAGACGACAAGGGCCAGCCAGAGCCCTTTCACCCCACCCGCATGCACAGCCCCGGCGTATGCGAGCGTCGTGTAAGGCATGAAGAGAAAGCCAAGCACCGGCCAGAGCACGCTCTTGTAAGCCGCCCCAAGCCAATCGCTGAAAACGACGACCAGGACAATCACCAGGCGTGGTGCCAGCAGCGCAATGCCAACAGCTATGCAGCCCATGTCGGTGTCCCCTCTCGCAAACTAACCGGTCACCGCCCCTCGACGCTTGCCATTAGCGACGGCCGGATGGGCGGCGCAGCTAATCGGTTCTCTCTGCCGCGACGCGCACGCCCTTGCGTTCCAGAAGCGTGCCCTGGACACGGGAAAGGTTCGCCAGCGCGATCTCGTAATCGGCCCCGGCGCGCACCTCGTCACGTTCCGCCGCGGCAAGCGCCGCCTGTGCCTCCAGCACATCCAGGCTGTCGGAGCGGCCCAGGGTGAAGCTCCGCTCTTCAGCGCGCAGCACCTCGGCAGCCAGCTCACGCGCACGCCGGGCCGTCTCGATGCGCTCGGCGGCCGTCCGCAGATCACTGAGTGCATCGCTCACCTCGCGCACAATCTGTTCGTGCACCGACTGCCATCTCCACAAGGCTTGCTGGTGGCGCAGTCGGGCGACCTGGTATTCGCTGCGCGCGGTGCGGTTCGGGATGGGGAACTCAAACCGCAGGCCGACGGTCCATGCGTTCCAGCGGCCGTCGGTCAGTTCGTCCGACGCGTCGCCGAAATCATCACCGAGCCCGGTCAGCAGGTAGTCGGCGAAGAACTCCAGGTCCGGCAGCTGTTGGTTCTTGAAAAAACGCCGTAGTAGGTCACGGGTGTCGACCTCGAGGAGGGCCTGCCGGTAAGCGGGCCGGTACTCAAGCGCCTGCTGGATCGCCGCTTGCCGGGCGGGCTGGTAGAGATCTGGCGTTGGCGCATCGGAGAGCATGAACTCAGGGTTGGTCAACTCCTGGTCGATAACGCCCATGGCCCGCAGCAGGCGATTTCGCAGTTGCACGATGCGGTTGTGCGCGTTCAGTATCTCGCTCTCTTGTGCAGCGGCGCTGGACTTTGCGCGCACGACGTCGAGCGGAGCGCTTATGCCCACGTCAACCTGCGCCTGCGCCACCTCCACCAGTCGCTGGGCGCGCTCCAGGCGCTGTCCGCGCACCTTCAGGTCCGCCAGGGCGAAGAAGAGGTCCCAGTAGGCGCTCTCCACCTCGAAGAGCGTCTGGATGGTCGTGTTGCGCAGGTCTTCGCGCGCCGCTTCGTAGCCGTTCTCCGCCACGCTCACGAAGGTGCGATTGACGCCGACCCCGAAGTCGCGCAGCAGATCCTGTGTCACGCTCAAGCGGGCTTCGGGCCCGTATAACGGGTTCAGAACAGCCACGCCGTTCAGGTCGCGCAAGTAGGTGTTAGCGGCCGACAGTTCTACATCCGTGCCGGTTACTGTCCGCTGGCGCAGCCCGGCTTCGACGAAGCCTTCGGACTGGTCGATCTCGGTGAGCGGAATACCGGCTACGGGCAAGGTAGAGCGCCCGCGAGACACCTCAGCGAAGCTCACCACGTCGAAATCGCCCTTCGCGCCCGAGATCGCTTCGCGTTCGGCCATGGCCCCCAGATCGCTCACACGTACAGCCTTATTGGACTGAAGCGCAAGCAGAAAAGCCTCGCGCAGGCTCAGCGGGTCTGGCAGCCCAAATCCTTGTGTCTTCTCTGTGCTGTCGGAGCCTGCGATAGTATAAGTCGGGGGTCTCGACCAGCGCGGCAGCGGCGGCGTGCGACGTGCGCCATCCTCCCTCAAACCATAGCGCCGAGGGGGTACCCAGCATGACGAGCAGGCGAGTGCAACGATAAGAAGAGCAGAACCGGCGAGCTTGCAGCGTAACACGGTGGGGTTCCTTCTATGAGACGGGATGGGGGCGGCTGTCATTCCAGTGTACCATCGGAACTCTGCGGCGCCATGGTAGCGAGCCTGCCGAAAAACGCAAAGGAACTTTCCTGGAATTGCGGGGCCCGCCAGTCTGCCGGAGCAGCGGCGCGCGCCCCCAGCGGGCGCGCCGGCCGGTCAGTGCTTACGAAGCAGCCCGCGTATGATGAGTTCCACAGCTTCCTCCTCGGACATGCCACGAGCCATCAGGGTTTGAAGCTGCTTGCTGTCGACGCTGCCGATGGCCGCCTCGTGCGTGACGCGTGCCAGGGGATGGCGAACGTCTACCACGGGCGTAGCAGCCGCGCGCGCCTGTCCTTGCACTATCTCCTTGCAGTCCACGTGCCCCGTCGCGTGAGGGGCGTAGGCCGTCAGTTCATTGTAGACATCGGCGGTGGCGCGGTCTCGGACGGCGATCCGGCTGAGCAACACTCCGGCTGATTCCTCGCCCTCCAGGTGCCCGATCTCACGCACGTTGATCTCATCATCCTCGCGCCCGGACACGCGGGCGGTCATCTTCATGCGGCTCCGGGCGTCACACCAGGTCTCGTAGTCGATGTCGATCCGCCCCACGCGCCCACTGACCAGCTCGAACTCGGTCTCAAAGCTCGCGCCCTCCTTCAGCCGCACCTTCGCCCTGGGCACCACCAGCACGCCCCCGCTCTCACCGTGGACGTGGCGCTCGAAATAACGGTAAGAGGCGCCGGCTTCGACCCGGATCTGCGCGTCCATGCGGTGCGTGACGTCGACTGCATTGGGGAACATGCAGTGGGCCAGGATGTTGACGGCGGAGTCCTGACGCACCGCCACATCCAGCAGAATGCGCTGCATGCCCTCTTCGGGCAGCACCCCGAAGCACATGTGGACCTGCCTCTCGATGCGGGCGCCTGGTTCGACGACCGCTCGCACGGCTACCCCGTCATCAAGCGAGTCCACCTCCGCCTCGAAACCGGGAACCAGGTTGGCCCCGATGACCTTATTCTCATGGATGACGAGGTGAGCAACATCTGTATCAGCAAAGGCCTGCGCGTCCTGCCCCAGGTCCTCATACAGGCCGACCATCATCTCGTATTCGGACGCCATCATCAGCTCTCCACGAGATCTGGGTTGTGTATTTCGCAGGGTATGCACTTCTCGCGGAAGTAAGCCTGTATCCTCTCCGACGGTCCCCGGTCCACATCCTTGCCGCAGCAGACCAGGGTCGCGGTGTCAGCACGCACGAGCACCTCGGCGCTGTGGGTGACCAGCAGCACGCTGCTGCCCCGGGCCCGCATCGCTTCCAGCAGGTCGAATATCGCGCGTAGCGCCTCTACGTCGATCCCCGAGTCCGGCTCATCGAGGATGACCAGGCGGGGCTCCATCACGGCGATGCTGGCGAGCTCGACCCTCTTGCGCTCTCCGCCGCTCAACCCGGTATCCACAGCCCGCTCCAGGTAAAGGTCGGGATCCAGGGCCACGGCATCCAACGCGTTCCGAAGCGACTGCTCGCTGCCATCAGCGGCACCGACGCTGAGAAACTCGCGCACGGTCAGGCCCTCAAAGCGCGCCGGTTCCTGCCAGGCGAGGCTCAACCCGAGCCGGGCACGCTCGTTGATCGGCAGGCCGTTCAGGTCACGCCCGCGGAATGCCATTCGTCCGCTCTCAGGCTCATAGCCCGGCAAGCCCATGATCACCGAGGCCAGCGTGGTTTTGCCGGCACCGTTCGGCCCCACTACGGCGTGAATGGCCTCCTGCTCCACATGCACGCTGATACCGCGCAGAATGTGACTGCCGTCGAAGCTCAGACTCAGGTTCTCGACATCCAGAAGCGCCATGATTCCCGCTCTCTCTCTCGCGCGCTGTACGGGGCAAGAGTAACCGACCGGGGTCCGCAGAGCAATTGCGAAGTCTAGAATGCGGCGTCCGAATCTGGAAGCGAAGGCCATCCAGCACAGAACTTAATGCTCCGTCGCACATACAGTTGCCGCCTCGGGGCAGGGCACAACCCGTCCCGCCACATCGGCACGGCGGCGCCAGTCGACCATGCTGCTTGACGATGCGGGATGAGGGCGATAGTCTGGAAGTCCAGTCCGGGCGGATAGCTCAGTCGGCCAGAGCGCCTGCCTTACAAGCAGGAGGTTCCGGGTTCGAGTCCCGGTCCGCCCACCATCCTGCATTGTGCGCCGCAGGCGGTGGACAGTCATTGGATTACGCGCGCCCCCCCATCGGCCCGGATCAGCACCTTCACCTTGTCCCCCTCCTGGTACTGGCGGTCGGCCGCCTGCACGATACTGACGACCTCACCGTCGGCGAGTTCAACGGTGATTTCAACTCCCCGTTGGCGCGTTATGCCCTCCTCGGCGGCCGTTCCGGCGGCAGCGCCACCAACAGCGCCAGCCGCGCCCGCCAACGTCCGCCCCGAGCCACTGCCGACCGTCTGGCCAACTGCGAAGCCAAGCACGCCGCCGGCGATGGCGCCGACGCCGGATTTGGTGCCCTCAATCTGCACATCGCGCACCATCACTACTTCGCCCTCGCGCACCCTCTGCACCTGGCGTGCCTGGTCACGGCTGTAGACATCCGGGGAGAGGCTGCTCGCACAGCCGGCCGCCCCCATCAACAGCCCGAAAGCCAGCAGCACGGGCAGCCCTATCTTCGTCTTCGCCATGGCATCACTTCCTTCCTCGCATGGAACAGCATGGACCCACAAGGCCAGTGTACGCCACGCCGACGCAGCCGTCAATCCTGCTGGTCCGCCCCAAGGAGGCTGTACAGCAGCTGCCCAAGCCCGGGGTTGCTGACGTACGCACCGCGCCGGGGGTCGGTCCCCTCGACGTAGTCTACCAGCTGCGACGCCCCCGCCCCCTTCGCGTAGAGGGGCACGAGGCTGTTGGTGTGATGGCCACTGTGCCAGGACATTGCCGGCATCTGGCCGCGGCCGTTGCTCTGCAGCGGTTCGTCCACGGGGGGCGTGCCCTCTCCCTCCGCCGCCCCGCGCGTGAGGTAGCCCGTCTCATGGTCGGAGGTCACGATCAGCAGTGTCTCATTCCAGTTGCTATTCTCCTCAACCCACGCGACTGCGGCCTCCACGGCGTCGTTGAAGTCGGCCATCTCCTCGATCAGGCGCGGCCCGTTGTTACCGTGCCCGGCCCAGTCGATGGCGCCTCCCTCGACCATGAGGAAGAAGCCCTCGGGATCGTCGTCAAGGCAGTTGATGGCGGCCGCCGTCATCTCCTTCAAGGTGGGCGCCGACTCGGTGAAGGGCACGTCGTAGGGCTCCTTCGAGTCGCCGCTGCGGCGATACTGGAGCGTGGTGTGCCTTCGGGCCACGCCGAAGACACGCTTCGGCGTGGGACCGTCGGCGAGCGCCCGGAAGTCGGCCCGTGTCTCAATAATTACCCAAGGATCGTCCAGCCAGCCGTTGTGGTCGGCGTCGACACCCCAGCCGGCCAAGCCGCCCGAGAGCGCCCGCCACTGCTGGGGTCCGCCGACGAACCGGTAGCGCGGTTCCTCGAGGGGGCGCCCGTCGTTGTCGTACTCAGGGTGGCCGCAGCCCATTATCACGTCCACGGCCGAGCGCTCCACCATCTGCTGCGCGATCTGCTCGTAGTTGTTCCGGCTCGGGTTATGCGCCACGAAGCCCGCCGGCGTGGCGTGGCTGAGCTGCACTGTGGTGACAACGCCCGTGGCTTTGCCTCCCTTCTCAGCCACTTCGATCGCGTGGACAACCGCCTTGCCGTCCGCCCCGACGCCGATGGCGCCGTTGTACGTGCGCACACCGCTCGAGATGGCTGTCGCAGCCGCGGCGGAGTCCGTGGCCCCTTCACGGATGTAGTCCGGATCAGTCCACGCCTGGTCGGGGGCATATCCGTGGCCGTTCGTGGAGTAGGTGGCCAACCCGTAACGGACGGGGAAGCTGTGGTAGCACTGGCTGTTGAGGCGGCCGTGCTCGTAAAGGTCGGTGGCCTGCACGTGGTTATACCCACAGCCGTCCGCGATCATAACGATGATATTGCGCGGGGGAGCCGCCTGCGGCTGGGACTGATCAGCTGAAACCAGACTGCACAAGAGGGCCAGCACGACCCCCGCCACCGGGAACATGCGCTCAATGCTTCTGATCTTCTTCATCTTCATCGTCTTTTTCTGCGAATGGAGAGTAGATGACCCAAACCGGGGCAGCCAGATAGTAGGCGAAGATCGCATGATAGCATATATGGAGCAAGGCTTCCTGTCACGGCGTGTTAGTTCCGCGTGAGGACGAGCGGCGTTCGAGGTGCGCCGGCGTCGCAACGAAGCGGCAGCCCCGTTGCTTGTGCATATGCCCCGCGGGGGAGGAAGGCATGCCCCCCGGACCGCGCCCCCGCCGCCGCGACACAGCGAGGCTCCCGCTCACCGCATGGTCAAAAGGCGTATAACACCGCTACGCCACCGATTGGCACGTCCTTGCCGTGCGGCTGATCGGCCTGCTATATTCATGGTGCCTCGGCTTCTTCCCCGCTTCCCCCTTTCGCAAGCAGCTCATGCACACACTGAAGCGTTTCCGAAGCGTGTTGCTGGTAGCCAACCCTACCAGCGGCGGGGGCCGTGCGGCGCGCAAGGCCGCGGCCCTGAAGCGCATTCTGCGCAGGGAAGGCTGCCGTGCGGACTTGCTCTGCACGGGGGAACCGGGCCAGGCGCAGCAGGTTGCTGGCGAAGTCTCGAAAGGTTCGCTGATTGTGGCGGTCGGGGGGGACGGGACTTTTAACGAGATACTGAACGGCGCCGACCTGGGGAAGACGGTTCTGGGCATCGTGCCCGCCGGCACCGGGAACGTGTTGGCCAAGGAGCTCGGCATGCGCCACTCCCCTGCCGGTGCTGCTGAACAGATGGCCTCCGCCGGCACGGTGCCCCTGGACGTGGCAACCTGTAACGGGCGGCGTTTCATCAGCGTCTTCGGCGCGGGCATTGACGGGGAAGTGGTCCGGTGCATAACACGGGCACGAGGGCAGACGCTAACCCAGCTCCACTACCTGCCTCACATACTGCGTGCGGTGTTGCCACTGCCCAGGCACGAGGTGTGCATCTGCGTGGATGGTCAGCCCCTTGCCTGCGCAGTGCACCAGGTGACCGTGGCCAACACGCACAGCTACGGCGGGCCGATAGAGATGGCGCCCGGCGCCGCGCCGAACGACGGTCTGCTGGACGTGATGGCCGTGAGGGTCAACAGTCTGCCGAAAATGGCGAGCGTGGCGTTGGCGGCAATCCTGCGGGCCTTGCATCAGAGCCGGCAAGTGCGCTACGCTCGTGGGCGGAGTGTGGCGCTTAGCGCCGACAAGGAGGGGGTGCCGTACCAGATCGACGGCGAGGCGGCCGGCGTGCTGCCAGCTACGGTGAGGCTGGCAGCCCAGCGAGCTCGTGTGCTGGTGCCAAATACGTTCCGTCCCATCCGGCGCGAACCGGCCGCGGCGAAGGCCGTGTCTGGTTGTGACTTTCCCTCTGGACGGAGATGACATGGACTGGGACGAATTCGACTATCTGGTGGACGCGGCCCTGGCAGAAGATGAAGCGGGTCACGACGTGACCACCCTGGCCCTCATCGCTCGACGTCGACACGCCGCAGCCGAGCTGATCTGTCGTAAGCCCGGCGTGGTCTGTGGGTTGCCGCTGGCGGCCAGGATGCTGCAGCGGTTCAAGGACAGCGTCGAGTTCAGACAGCACGCGCGTGAAGGTGACCCGGTCGAAGGCGGTTGCGTGCTTGCCTCGATGCGCGGCTCGGCGCACGCCATCCTGGCGGCCGAACGAACCATGCTCAACTTCCTGCAGCGGCTGAGCGGCATCGCTACCCTCACCGCCAGGTTCGTCGCTAAGGTGCAGGGCACTGGGGCGCGCATCTATGACACGCGCAAGACGACCCCGGGCTGGCGCAGGCTGGAGAAGTACGCCGTGCGCTGCGGCGGCGGCATCAATCATCGCTTGGACCTCGGCGAGATGGTGTTGATCAAGGACAACCACCTTGCGCTTACAGCCCCGCAGGGCGACCGCTCGGCAGCTATACGCGAGGCTGTGCTCCTCGTGCGTGAGGAATGGCCGGGCCTGGCCGTCGAGGTCGAGGTGGATGACCTGAGCCAGCTTGAATCGGCGCTGGTCGCCGCGCCGGACATCATCATGCTGGACAACTTAACGCCCGCCCAGGTGCGCCAGGCCGTTGAACTGGTGAAGGAGAGAAGCTCGCCCACACGGGCCCCTCAGCTCGAAGCCAGCGGTGGCATCGCCCTGGACAACGTGGCGGAGTACGCCGCCGCCGGCGTGGACCGCATCGCTGTGGGCTGCCTGACGCATTCCGCCCCCGCGCTGGACATCTCACTGACCGTCAGTGAATAGCCCCCCTGGGGGGCTCACCCCCTCGGCCACTCGCCGGGCGTGAACGGCCAGTCCAGCTTCTCACATACGGCCCGCCACCTTGCCGGCATGTCTTCGCGGTGCAAGAGCGGCACAAAACCAAGCTTCAGGTAGGTCTTGACAGCCGGCAGACGCCAGTCGTCGGTCTGCAGGTATATGCGTTTGAAGCCGGCGCTGAGAAAACGCTTGACCACGGCGGCCGACAATGCCAGGCCGAGCCCCTTGCCCGAATGCTCGGGGTCGGCAGCCACCCAGCCCAACTCACCCCCTTCCGGGTGCAGCGCGTTTGGGGCGTGGTTGGCGTTGGCCGTTGCCACGATGCGCTTTGAAGGGCGATGCTCCGCGACAAACAAGCCGTTCGGCAGCAGGCTGCGACGCATACTCTCCATGCGCCCTGCGTCCCATCCCTCAAAGCCCGCCTTCTCCATCAAAGCCAGGTACTGCTGCTGGTCGGACGGGCGGTACGTTCGCAGCCTGTAACCCTCTGGCGCTCTGGGCTCGGGCAGGCTGCTCAATCGGGCCAAGGGCCAGAGCATCTGCAACTGCGCTGGCGCCGGCCCGGGCCGCCACTGCCGGGAGTCGGGCACGGTCAGCCAACGGCCGTCCTGACGTATTGAGCGCTGCGAGATGAGGCCCGGCAACGTCATGTCCATCGCCTCGTGAATGCCGATGGGGCAGGCGGCTTCGCCCCGAATGGCCCGCATGAAGTCGAGCACCTCGAAGTAATCGCCTCCGCCATGGCCGGCCCGTCGAGCCTCCTCGGGCGGCGCGAGCCAGTCCTCGGGCATGTGCTCCCGAGCCAGAGGGCTCATCTCCATGAACGAATCCATGTCGAACCAGCGGACCTTTTCGGTCAGGGCCCGAAGCCAGATCTTGCCGCGGTCGACCGGTCCGCCGCGTCCGGACTCATAGACACCTTCGGTGCCTTGCAACTGGTAGTTGGCCATGGCGTGGGGGCGGTCGCTCACCATATCTACGCGGATCTTGATGAGGGCGCCCCCGGCGGTCTTGCACAGCATGACCGGGCTTTCCTCGTGGTAGAACTCTCCGCGGGGGTCGCGGTAGTGATGCCCCGCCCCGGCACAGCAGACGTGCGCCACTCGGTCGTGCTGCATCCACTGCAGTATCGGTCCCAGGCTGTGTGTGCCGTAGGTGATGCCGTCAATGCCGGTCTGCCAGGTGCGCCGCCATTTCGTGACCTCGTTCAAGCCCTTCAGCTCGTGCAGGTACTCGCCCTCAGCGTAGAACACCTCGCCGAACAGGCCCGCCCGAGCCAGCTCGCGCACCGCTACGTTGGGGCGCATGTACGTGTAATTCTCCGCCATCATGTACACGGCGTCGCTCTCGTTGCAGGCGAGCACGAGCTGCCGGCACTCCTCGACGCTGACTCCGGCGGGAACTTCGCAGAGCACGTGAATGCCTTCGCTGACGGCCATCAGTGACTGCGGCACATGGAACTGCATGGGCGTGCCGATAACCACTGCGTCCAGCTCCGAGCCCTGGAGCATTGCGACGTAGTCTGCGTACTTCTCCCGCGCACCGAGGCGCTCAGCACAGGCATCAAGCGCCTCCTGGCGGACATCGCAGACCGCGTGCACGCGCGCCCCGTTGGCCTCGAGCGCATCGCGGAAAGCGGCGCCGCGCCCGGCGGCGCCAACGATGCCCACATTAAGCTGCCCCAAAGCGCCCATGTACGCGCGCTCCTCTCTGCGCCGAGTCCGCTAACCCGTGACCCGGTCAATGGCCTCCTGAAGAATCCAACGAGCCTCGGGCAGCGGCGCCAGCAGGTCGCCGTCGGCAACAGACTCGAAAGCAATCACCCCATCGTAGCCGGCCTTATCGTAGATGCGGATCAACCGTTCCAGGTCATCGCCCCAGCCCACAAGCTTGCCGTCTTCCGTGATGCCACGCAGTTTGAGGTGCGACTGCGTGGCGAACGAAACAACCTTGGCCGCCTCCTCAAAGACCTTCTCGCGCTCCCCGGCAGGCGCTTCACCGGTCAGGAAGCCCCGACACCAGTTGCTCGGGTCGGGGCAGGTAGTCAGCCGGTCTGAGCCCACTTGATCGATCAGCCAGAGGATGTCGTCCGCCTCAAAGAAGATGGAGTTGTGATTCTCGATGGCCATGTTCACGCCGCACTCCTCAGCAACCGGCACGCATTCGCGTATCCCCGCCAGTGTCAGCTCCTCCAGTCGTTGGCGATCCTCACCCTCAATGTAGTAGCCGGTGAGCATGCGGATGTTGGGCACGCCGAGGTCAGCGGCAATGCGCAGCCAATCCTTGACGTAACGGATGTTGGCCAGCCGCCATTGCTCGTCCTTCACGTACGCGAAGTCGTTGTAAGTGGACAGGCAGGTGATGCTCACACCCACACTCTCGGCATAGGCCATGACCTGCCGAAGGTGCTGCGGGTCGTCCGAGCCGAAGTGCTCGGCCGGGGCGCCCGCCTTGCCGGACATGACCTCCATGGCGCGGAAGCCCATCTCGCAAACCGTGTCCAAGACCTGACGAATGTCAAGCTCGGGATCCTGGCGGAATAGGTTGCGGAAACTCCAGGAATGAACTGCGGGTCTCATGCGTTTTGCTCCTGCGAAGAATGCCTCGCCAGCGTGCGTCCCGACGGCCGGGATGCATCGGCGCCCGATTCTACGGGCTGGCCGCTGCGCGTCAAGGGGCGTTGCACGCCACCATCGTGTTGACAGTTGTCAGCGGCACTCTTATAATTCAGACATGCGTGGTGTTCTCGGGGGCGCGGGACATGATTCCCGCGGGGACCACCGCGTCCGCCGCCGGGGAGCGGCGGTTCTGTCTGTGCTTCTGACCAGTTGAAGGGGGCTCAGCCCATGTGTGCAGCTCAGCGATGCGAGGATGACCTTTTCTGTGGCGTCAACACCGCCGGTGATGACCCCCAGGCCATGACCGACCTTCAGAAGAAGCATGTGCCTGTCATCAGCGCGCCGGACTCGGTCGAGAAGGGCGAGTGCTTCGAGGTGACCATCGAAGTCGGCAAACACCTCGCCCATCCGAACGAGCGCGGGCATTACATCCAGTTCGTCGAACTCTACGCGGATGACACGTACCTGGGGCGCGTTCACTTCACGCCCGTAACCACCTGCCCGGTCGCGAAGTTCTGCGTGCAACTCGACCACGTTCACGACAAGCTGCGAGCGTTCGAGTTCTGCAACCTGCACGGTGTGTGGGAGGGCGAGAAGGCCCTGCAGGTGACCTGAGGGGCACGGCACTGCGCCGATAGTGCTCTTGACTTGCCCTCGCCGATAGGGCATCCTTTCACGTCGGGAAACCGATGATCGGCGCCCCGGCGGGCGCCACTTTCCGATACTCGTGCCTCGAGGAGGAGCGATGAGAGTAGAGGTCACTGACGACTGCATCGCATGCGGCCTGTGCGTGGACACCTGCCCGGAAGTCTTTGAAATGGGCGATGAGTTCGCCGAGGTCCTCGTGGATGAAGTGCCAGAGGAGTTCGGGGAGGCCGTCCAGCAGGCGGCCGAAGAGTGTCCCACCGAGGCGATCATCGTCGAGGAAGACTGAAAGCTGCGCATGGCGGCGGTGAGCCCTGCCAGAGCCACACGGCGGGCCAAACACTGCCGTGGCGTTGTGTCGAGCGGCGGGGCGGCGCCCCAACAGGCAAACCGCCCCGCCTGCATGACAGCGGAGTAGACTTGCCGATCTTACCCGAGGGGGGGACTCAGATGAGCAAGCAATCAGGAGAAAGCCTTTTCCCGGACCTGCCGAACTTACCTCGACGCATGGAGCAGATGTTCCGTTCCCTGCTGGCACCCGCCGCGGGAGCGATCAGCCAGGAAGGGGTTTGGCATCCGCCGGTTGACGTGTACGAAACCCAACAGGCCCTGGTAGTAAAGGTGGACCTGCCGGGGATGAAGGGCCAGGCGGTCGATGTTTCCATCGAGGATAACCATCTCTTCATCGAGGGGGAGCGAAGTGGGGACGCCGAGCCGGACCCGGAGAGCCTCTTTTACAGCGAGAGGGCAAAGGGCGCGTTCCACCGCATCATCCACCTGCCCGAGAACGTGGACGCCGAGAGCACGGAGGCCAAGTACGAGGACGGAGTCCTGACGGTCACCATGCCGAAGGCCGGGCGCGAAGGCGGTCGGCGCATCGAGATTACCTGAGCAAGGACCTGGCAGCAGCAGTACCTGCAGCCCAAAGGGGGTCACCATGGCTAAGTGGGCCGAGTTCGCCGACGGCCGGGCCGTTTCCGAGAATGTGTTCCGTCTGCTGGCACAGTACGCACCGGCGGGCACGCTCGATGTGTTTGCATCCGACCAGCACGGCTCGTACCTGAAGCTTATCAACTCGTATCTTGAGCACGTGGGCGAGAGACGCGAAGCGACCGATGATGATGTCACCGACGTCTGCCGCCGGTTTGCGAAGGCACTGCAGGGCTTGCCATCGGCTGCGTTGTTCAATCACCTGGCATACCTCAGTCCCGGTTTCCGCGAACTGCTTGGTGAGAACACCATGCTGATCGGCCGCCTGGAAGATACCAACACCGTGGACGTAGACGGCGGCCGAGGGCACCTGGCTCGGCTTGCCATCGAACCGGAAGAGGTAGCCGACAAGGTGGAAGGCTTCAAGACGTTGGTGAAGCTGGACCCCGACCACAGGGATAGCTGGAAGCGCAACCAGGACTGGCTCGCCGACGTCGATGAACGCTGCCAGAGGCTCGATAAGCCGCTGTTCAATGAGACGCTGATCGCTCAGCGACCGGATGAGCCGAAGACTGAGATGGCGCGCAGGCTGCCCGAAGGCGTCGTGAAGATGGCAGAGGACTTCGGCTGCTTCGGCACCTTCTACAAGACGCAGGTCCCCGTGCTGTGGATGGCGGGACCGGAAGGCACTGTCGAGCACATCAGCTCGCCGGACGAAGTTCGCAGCGCGGCAGTTACCATGTTCGCGACCGTGGAGCGGCCGATGCTGCTGCTGAGCGCGGCAGTGGACTTCGAGCAGTACGCGGCCCAGTACGCGCTCGTCAGCGATCTGGTAGCCGGCCCGATGTGCGGACGCGCCTATTTTAAGGAAGCGTTCACCATGCCTGAGACCAAGGACCTGGACTCGCTGGGCGAGTCCTTCGCCCGGATTGCGCTGCCGCGAATGCACCAGATCCAGGGGCTGGCACAGAAGGTGAGCCGTCCGTGGTGGCACAAGTTCAGTTGGATGAGCGATGAGGCCAGCGAACTGATCGACACCTCGGGCAAGCCCTCTGCCGAGAGCGTGCAGGCGGACTTCGGTTACTGAGCGCCCGGCTGGCAACAAGCCTGTCGGCGGCTTTCAGCTATCGATCCTGCCCTCCGGCAGGTCAACCGGCATGGGAGTCGGACGCTCGCAAGTGCTCTCCAACTCCACGTGCCGACCGGCGTCCGAGGCGTCGTGAATGGCCTCCATAATGTCCAGCACGTGGAACGCCAGTTCCCCGCTCGCCCGGTGTGGCCGGCCGGGCTGTATAGCGGCCGCCATGTCTGCGACGCCCAGCCCCCGGCTGTTCTCCGCGTACGGGCGCTCAGGTTCGACCTGCCGCCACTCGCCGCTTTCCGCCGTCCATAGGCCGACCTTGCCCCCAAAGGTATTGGGGTCGGGTACAGTCAGCGAACCCTCGGTGCCATAAACCTGTACGCGGGGCAGGTTGGCCGCACAAACGTCGAAGCTGGTGATGATGTTGCCGATGGCGCCCGCCTCGAAGTCGAGCAGCCCCGCCACGTAGGTGGGCACCTCCACGTCGATGACCTCACCGCACTTCGGCTGGCTGGTGACGGTTCGCTGGGGCAGCGATATCCTGGTGGCGCCGGTGACGCGTCGCACGGGCCCCAGGAGGTTCACAAGAGCGGTCAGGTAGTAAGGCCCCATGTCGAGCATGGGCCCGCCGCCCGGCCTGTAGAAGAACTCAGGGTCGGGATGCCAGGTTTCATGTCCCCGGCACATCATGTAGGCGACGGCGCCCACCGGCTCGCCGATAGCGCCCTGGTCGATCAGCTCTCGCGCGCTCTGCCCCCCCGCACCCATGAAGGTGTCCGGTGCGCCCCCGACGCGCACACCTCGGTTCCGAGCGGCTTCGATTACGCGGCGGCCATCGGCCCGGTTCACGGCAAGCGGTTTCTCATTGTAGACGTGCTTGCCGGCCTCGATTGCGGCGAGCGCCACCTCTGCGTGGGCTTTGGGAATGGTTAGATTCACGACGATGTGCACTTCCTCGTCGGCAAGCAGCTCCTCCACAGTGCATGCCTTCGCTACGTTGTGCTCCTCGGCCGCCTTCTGCGCCCGTTCAGCAACCAGGTCCGCGCAGGCCACGACGCGCAGATTCTCCATAAGCGCGCAGTTGCGCAGGTAGATGCCGCTGATGTTACCACACCCAACGATGCCCACGTTCATAGCTTCCATCGTGCATTCTCCGTTCTGGATTCCGGCTACTTCTCGACGAAGGCGAACCAGCCGAGTATGCTGCCTCCGACGACGATCAGCAGCCAGTTCATCTGCAGCAGGCCAAACAGCGCGCACGCCACACCCGCGGCCCCAACCAGGTTGCGCATTCCGTAGTAGCCGACCGGCATGTTCTGCCCCCGATGGTGACCGTCTGAACCGAGGCGACAGGTTACCACGGCTCAGGCCCCGCGTTCCACTTCCGGCCACAGCAAGCGGTGAAACTGGGGTTGAAGGCGCAGCGGCAGCCGCGACTCCAGAATCCACCCGGCGAGCGAGCGAAGGCTAAGCCTGCCTTCGACGGGCGCAAACAGCAGCTCTGGCCCATTAAGAAGTTGATGTTGTCGGATGAAGGCGACTGCCCAGTCGAAGTCGGCACGGTCGAGGACAACAAACTTAACCTCGTCCCGTGGTCGCAAGCGCTCCAGGTTCTCCATCAGCGTGCAGTTTGCCTCTCCGCTGCCGGGGCACTTGACGTCCATGATGACGCAAGCGTCCGCCGGCAGTGGTGATATGTCGCGAGAGCCATTGGTTTCGACCAAGACGGCTTGCCCCTCGGCCAGCAGAAGAGCGGCAAGTTCCGACACGGCTGACGACTGAAGCAGAGGTTCGCCGCCGGTGATGCAGACCAGGCGGTCGCCGTGGCTTCGCACCAGCGCCAACACCTCACTCAACGGTTGATCCGTGCCGTCGCCCTGTCGGGCGTACTGCGTATCACACCATACGCAGTTCAGGTTGCAGCCGTGGGTACGCACAAAAGTGCAGGGCAACCCGGCGCGTGAGGTCTCCCCCTGGATGCTGCGGAAGACCTCGCACATCTTTAGCGTAGCCGTCATTGTCCTTTCACTCGATCTCGCGCAGTGCGTTCAGACGGGCCATATCCGGGGCGTCGGCCTTAATCCCCGCCAGGGCGCCCCGCGCTGCGCCGCAAGCCACAATGCATGGACAGTACTTGCCGCACTGGTTGTAGTGGCCCGGCGGTTCGGCGGGCGCCATGAAAAAATCTCCGGAAGCCACACTATCGCTGAACAGCTCCAGCACTTTCCGTAAGTTAGCGAGCCATTCGGTCCGGGTCTCGAGACTGAACTCCGGGACATCCTGAGGCTTCTTGGTGAAAACGTAGAGCGCCTCTCCGTGCGAAGCGTCGAGTATCTCGGCAGCCGCCAGCAGATAGATCGGCAGTTGCACCTGTTGCCCCCCTGCCAGGTTGTTGGGAGGGTGGCGGCTGGTGCTGCCGGTCTTGTAGTCGATGACCCGTATGCCGCCGTCGGTCCGCCGGTCCACACGGTCAATGCGGCCACGAAACGCCATGTGTCCATCCGCATTTTCGAGCAGGAAAGAGCGCTTCTGCCCGAACTCGAACTCCAACCGCTCCGGCACGCCGGGGTGGCACGATCGGTCGTGCTCGAGCAACTCTCGCACCTCGGCGAGGATCTCCTCCCTCTCAACCCGCCACACCGCGGGTTGATTCTCTGCATGGGCAGCGCCAAGGCGGTCGAGCAGTTCTGCGGCACGCTGCGCCGATGCCTCCATCTGCGAATCGGACACCTCCTGCAGTGCAATGCCTTGCAGCTTCTCGGCGTAGAGCGTGCGCAGAAGATCGTGGATCAGCGAGCCGCGCTCCAGCGGCGAGAGTCTGAACTCCCGAGAGGGCTCTTCCACTTCGCGCACCTGCAGTACGTACTGCACGAAGTACTGAAACGGACACTCGGCGTACCTCTCCACCTGAGTGGGGGAGACGGGACGGCCGTCGGCCTGCTCAGCAAGGGCTGCCAGCAGTTGGGGATTACGGATCTTGCCGTCGTATCGTCCGTAGCTGCGGCTCTGCCAGCGCTCTCGCTCCAGTGTCGCTGCGCGGGCGAAGTGCGATGAAAGCGCCGAGAGGTATTCCGTCCGCAGGCCATCGGCCCCGGTGGCGAAGACGATGGCGTCGTACTCGGCCGGATGCAGCGCATGCGCCAGGGCGTCTTGACCGGCATCAGCAGTGCTCAGCGGAATGCGCCGGACCAGACCTTGCGGCAACCCATCGTCCAGCAGGGCCGCCGCCGTGGGCAAACCCGTCAAGGCGGCGCAAGAGGCCGCGCAGAAGCGCGAGGCCAACAGTGGCCGGTCCGTGTGGTCCTGCATGCGCGGGTAGGTGAGCACCAGGCGCTTACGAGCGGAGCCCACGGCAAGACGGAACAGGTAGCGCTCCTCCTCTGCGCGCCGCTGCAGCAAGGGCAGTTCACATGCGCCCACGCGGTCGGCCACGTAGTTGAGGGCGTGGCGGTCGAGTTCGGTGACGAGACTTGGCAGCGGCTCGTGGTTCGGGAAACTGCGCTCGTTCATCCGGGGCACAATCACGGTGTCGAACGTGACACCCCGCGCGGCCATGATGCTCGTCAGTGTCACGCCAACGCGCTGGAACTGGTTGCGGCGTTCACTCTCCCCCGCGAGCCGGGCCGACAGCAGCCACCGCAGCGTGCCCGCATCGGGCGAGGCACCAATGGCGTCCAGCTCTCCCAGTTCTTCCAGCACATCCAGCACGGCTTGCCGTCCCGATGCGTCCTGCGGCGTCAGCTCGCGGCAGAGCCCGCTGAGCGCCTGCATTGCGCCACCCCAGGACTGCAGCGGCTCGCCGCCAGCAAATGCCCCGAGCCGGCCGAGGAACTCGGAGACAAACCGGCCGGCAACGGCGCACACGTCAGCCTCGCGTTGCAGGGCTGCCGCCTCCGTCTCGTCATCTGCATGTTCCGCCTCGGTCTGGCAATCGGCTGCCCGGCGCTCCAGCCGGCTGCGCCACTGTTCAGGCCCGCGCCGCACACCGGCCCGGCGAGATACACGGTCGAGCGCGGTCGCTGACAGCAGGTCCGGCCAGTCCACCCGGGCCAGTGCGAGGAAGTTGACCACGGCGGCGCGCTCGGCATCCTCGGCTGCAAGATCCAGCAGCGCGAGCACGATGCGGCCCGCCGTCGTCTGCCACAGGGGCAGGCCCTCCCGGACGTAGTAAGCAATGCCGCTTCGGTCGAACGTCTCCGTGAGAAGCGACACCGTCTCGCGGGTTGCACGGAGCATCACACCCGTCTTGCCGGCTCTGCGCGCGGCCGCCCGCAAGGCTTCGCGAGCCACCTCGCGGGCCTCGGCGCATTCCCCCGGGCAACTCAGCACTTCAACCGTACCGTCCGCACCGGCCGGGGGCCCTTCCAGCGTTCGTCGGCCCTCTTTTGGAAGAGCCACTGAATCGTCCGCGAACAGGGCGCGGGTGAGCCGCGACAGGTCGTCTGCCGGCTCATCTGCCTGTCGCTCAACAGGGCCACCGGTGCATCGCCGCAGCCATTCCACGACCGGCGTTGCGTACTCAAAACCCGGGGCTGCCGCCCCGTCCTCCTCAGCCCAGAGCAGAAACGCCGAACAGGTCGACGCCAGATCGATCAGCCGAGCCACGAATGTCTGTTGAGCGGGGGTAAAGTCGTAGAAGCCATAGAGCAGGAGCTTCGCGGGGCGCTCGGTGGGTTCGCAGTCCGGCTTCGTGGCCAGCAGTGTCAGGTCGTCACCATCGTACCAACGCCGCTCGCCCTTCCAGCGGCGCAGTTCGTGCCAGGCTGCGGCGATTTCGCGCAGGCGGCCGGCGGCGGACGGATCGCGAAAGGGTGCCAGCCCTGCCGCCTCCTGCAAAGTAGAGGGCGACCAGAGCGAAGTCTTCAACAGCCTGATGGCGCCCAGCATGGCCGGGGCGGCGTTGCGAAACTGGCCCAACGCATGGAAATAGGAGCTCGCCGGCATGCTGGACAACAGGCGCTTTAGGAACAGCGAGTCCGCCCCGGACGGCAGTGGGCGCAGCCCGCTGGCTGCCACCCTGGTGCGCGCACAGGCGAGGGCGGCGTCCTTAAGCGTAAGGAAGCGCAGCCCCGCCACCCCGCCGAGCGCTTGGGCCGCAATCCGTCGTAGGTGGATGGCTACCAGGTTCGTCGGCGTCAGCACCCAGACGTCGTTCCAGGCACCCCGCTCCGTTGCACGTAGTTGCGATGCAAACGCGCGCTCCAGTGCCGAGAATGTGTAGGCACCAATGACGCGTGAGTCGCTCAAGGGATCCTCCGGCCTCTGCCCCTCCAAGGTCGCACCAGTATAGGGCCCCCGGCCACAACGCCGCAAACACTGCAGCAAAGTCGCCGGTTGCAGCACGCTATCCGCCCCGACATAATGCCCGCGTGAGGAAAACACCCCAGGGACCGATCGACAGCCGCGAAGAGGCGCTGGCGCTGCTGCGGCTGTCGCTGTGTTCGGGCGTCAGTAACGGCACCATTTGGGCACTATTGGAGTGCTTCGGGTCGGCGATGACGGCCCTTGGAGCCACCCGGAAGGGCTTGACGGAGGTTCCCGGCATCGGCACCGCCACGGCGGAAGCCATTGTCAACGGGCCGGACGAGGGCGCCGTGGAACGCGAGCTCGACCTGATGGAACGCCACCGCGTGCGGCTGGTGCCCCATTTCTCTCCGGACTATCCGCCGCCGCTCAAACACCTGGACGCCTCGTCACCCGTACTGCTGCGCATCAAAGGGCTGTATGAGCCGGAGGACGCACTTGCTGTTGCAGTCGTCGGCTCCAGGCGCTGCTCGATGTACGGGCGAGAGCAGGCCGGGCGCTTCGCCTGCGACCTGGCGGCCATGGGGTTCACCGTGGTGAGCGGGCTGGCGGACGGCATCGACGCTGCCGCGCACCGCGGCGCCTTGCGCGGACGTGGCCGGACATTGGCCGTGCTTGGCTGTGGGCTTGGCCACCGGCTCAATCGCGATGCCCGCGAGCTCGCGGCGCAGATCCTGGAGGCCGGCGCGCTGCTAAGCGAGTTGCCCATGTCAACGCCGCCCAGGGCCGCCAACTTCCCACCGCGGAACCGACTGGTCAGCGGCCTCTCGCTCGGTGTCGTGGTGGTGGAAGCGGCGAAACGAAGCGGCAGCCTGATCACCGCCCGCCTCGGCGGCGAACAGGGCAAGGCCGTCTTCGCCGTTCCCGGCCCGGTCGACCGACCGACCAGCCGCGGCTGCCACGCCCTGATCCGTGACGGCGCCGTGCTGGTCGAAAGCGCGCGGGACGTGGTGGACGGCCTCGGACCCACCAGCCAGCCGTTCGAACTGCCCGAAGCATCGTGCCCGCAGGGCCAGCCGCCCCACGTATCGGACCCCCGGGTGATGGCGCTCAACGAACGGGAGAAGGGCATCTACAGCCTGCTCAACGAGCCCCTGCACGTGGATGAAGTGGTGCAGCGCACGGGCCTGCCCGCTTCCGTGGTTTCCAGCACACTGCTCACGCTGGAGATACGCGGACTCGTTCGCAAGGCCAACGGCAACCGCTACGTGCGCCCTCCCCGGGTCCGAAGCCCTTGAGACGCCGCACACCATCCCGCTCAAATGGACTATGCATACGACGCCGAGAGGCCTGAATGCCTGAGAGAATCATCAAACAGCAAGACGAGTTCTCTGCCCTCATCGGGGAAGAGGTTGTCCTCGACGTAAAGGACCCCCACCTCTACATCGGCACGCTCTGCCGCATGGGGACCGAATGCCTCGTCCTGCAGAACGCCGATGTCCACTTCTGCGGCGATTCACAGACGACTTCCGAGCTCTACCTGCTGGAGACGAAGAAGAACGGTATCCGTGCCAACCGCAGGGAGGTCTTCGTGTTGAGACGCGACGTGGTGAGCATATCACGCCTCAGCGACGTGATAGAGTACTGACACCCCGCCGGCAACCATCACGAACCGCCAGCCCTCAACCGGGCTGCGAGCCGCTGAACCGCCAGCAGTTTCTCCTCCTGCGGCTGAACTTCGGCGTATTCGGCCAGAAAACCGTCCAACTGCTCCGGGGCATGCTCCGCCATCAGACGCACACATTGCATCGCCCCCGGCATATAGGAGGGGTTCAGCCTGGCCGCCTGTCGGAACGCAAGCAGCGCCTCCCGGGGAGCTTCCTCGTGATGCAGGCGCCATAGCCCCAGCAGGAAATAGCCCCGCGCCGAACGCGGCTGCGCGGCCAGGTGCTCGCCCAGCCGCTCCCTGAACACCTCGGCGTCGCCCTCACGGACGGCTGCCAGTGCGCGGCATATACCCGCCCACTCAGGGGGCAGATACTCAGGTTTCGGCAGTGCTGGCAACGGCACCAGCGTGCCGTGCTCCGCGGCATTCAGCACCGCCCGAGACCATGCCGCCTGCACGGCGAAAGGGCCGGCACGCGGCGCTGCCCCGTGCGCCCGCTGCGCGTGCTCGTGTGCCTCTGCCCAGCGGTCGTCCCATTCCGCATAGACGCACTCTGCGAACGCCGCCCAGGCTTCCGCCGGTGCTCCGACGACGGGCTCAGTCTGTGGCTCAGGGCGAGGCACGTCCAGCCTCTGCGCGGCCTGCCGCAGCAACTCCCGCAGGCTCCGCTCCAGACCGGTCAACTCGTCAGCGCCCGACTCGGTGGACGCCTGGGAGAGCTCCGACCAGGGCTCGCCCCGGTAGCTGGTGAACACCAGCGTCCAGTTGCGGCGCTGGAAGCCCGGCCTGTAAGCGGCAACCAGCAGATGCTCGGCGGAAGTCGCGTCGCGGATGCTCTCCACGGCTTGCCCGTCGTCCTCCAATCGGGCTACGTAGCCCGGGGGCGCCGACTCCAACCGCGGGTAGAAGGCGAGACGGTAGAGCATGAGGCCACGGACGGCCGCGGCCCACTGCGCGGGTAGAGGTCGCGTCACATCGGGTTCGCGAGCTCGCACGAGGACAGCGACGCGATGGGGCGCCCTCTGGATGGCCGCCATCTGCGCGGCGCGCCGCCGCCGGGCAGTCCGGCAGACCATGCCGAAGGGTAACACCGTGGCAATCAACAGCACTATGGCTATCACCGTCCATGCCGCCGTCCACTTCGCCTGGAACCAAGCGCGTCCTGCACCCTGCGAGCTCCGCAGAGGCCCTACCCGGCCCGATTCGGCGAGCCCGGCCGAGACCTGCCGCAGCTCACCCAGCGCTTCCTGGGCACCATCAGGCCGGCCCTCAGGCTCCGGGCACATCAAGCGGCCGATAAACTCGTCCAGCCTACCGTGCTTCGCCGGCAGTTCGAGTCTCGGTGCCTCGGCGTGGGCTCGCCGAATATCGTCTGCAGTCCGGCCGACGAACGGCGGCTCCCCCGTCACCATGCGGCACAGCAGGCAGCCGAGGGCATAAAGGTCGCCGCGCACTGTTCCCTCGGCTTTGGCCGGGTCGTACTCGGGAGCCATGTACAGGGAGGGACCGGCAAGCTCCCCACCCGGCGTAACCGTCAGGCGGTCGCGGTCCTTGGGCCGCAGGGCCGTGCCAAGATGGTCGAGCACACCCCGACCCTCGTAAGCCACCAGCACTCCCTCCGGCCGGATGCCCCCGTGAGCTTTGCCGCTCGCTTCCAAGGCACATAGCCCCTGCAGCAGGTCTTCGGTCAGCCTGAGCGCCCGCCGCAGCGACAGCTTGCCCGCACGTTCGAGCTCGTCGCGCAGGTCTCGCGGGTGATACTCCGTGATGATGAAGTAGCACTCCGGCACATGGCCAAGGTCAAGGACACCGAGAACGTGCAGGTCACGGACCTGCTGTGTGGCGGCCGCACCGGCGAACACCCGCCTCAAGTGGTCGGGGTGGGCTCTCTCGAACTGCGGAGAATACACTTGAAGGCGCACGTCACGTTTGAGCTGCTTGTGTCGAGCCCGGTATACGGAACAGGCGGGGCGGACGACGAGCCGCTTGCGCACTTTGGCGCCGGCGACAGTTGACCTGGCGTAGCGGTCCTTCGGCTCGGCCGCCCCGGCCGGGCGTTCGGCAACCAATCTGGCCCCGCAGGCAGCGCAGCAGAGCTCAGCCTGCGCAGCGGCATGGCGAGGCTCGTACTCTCGGCCACAGCGGGAACAATAGAGGGTTGCAGCGGACATATACGCCAGTGTACCGCAGCCGCCCCCACCGGGCAACCGCACCTGCGGGGCTGGCCACCCGCCCGCGCCGAGGTCGCAGCATTTCCCGCATTTTCCGCAGAAAAGTGTTGACAGACCCGCCGGGCGACAGTATAGTTCAATGGAACTGACCAGTCAGTCCGTTCTGGCTGCCAGCCCGCCAGGGAGTGATGAGCCCGGGGATACAGAGAGTAGCGTGGAGTGCGAGATGAGTGGAGAACGCAAGCAGTCAATGTGGCGACGGCTGGCCAGGCGAACGGCGCTCCTATGCGCCCTGCTCGCTCTGGCATGGGGGGCGAGGAGTTCCCTCGCTCAGGTATTCTTTGTCCGCGAGGACGTCATGCGTGCGCAGCGCATGCTCGAAAGCCCTGCCCCTGTGGAGGGAGAGGAAACGTCTGAGACAAGCGGCTGGCTGCGCAAGATGCTGGTGCAGTTCCCCGAGGCGGACATGGACGGCAACGGTGTACTGCGGGAGTCGGAGGCCAGCATCTGGCATATGCAGCAGGTCTTCCCCTTTCCGCCCCAGGGTCACGAGCTGGACAACCTGCCAGCGGGCGTAAGCCATTACACGGCTATGGTGCCTATGCGGGACGGCGCGAAGTTGCCGACGGAGGTCTTTCTGCCCGAGGGACGCGGGCCGTGGCCAGCCGTGCTTACCCGCACTAACCGCGGCCGCATCGACAGCGCACTCGACTTTGGCGACCCCATACTGGCCGAGGGCACCTTCGCTTTCGTAGGCCAGGACCCCTACCCGCCGGGCTGGAACTGGCGCGAGGACGGGCGACGGGATTACCGGGACGACGGCTACGACACGGTGGAGTGGATCGCCGCTCAGCCCTGGTGCGACGGCAACGTCGCGGTGACAGGCTACTCGGAGGCCGGCATGACCTCGAAAAACACGCTGGTGGCCAACCCGCCCCACCTTCGCGCGTGCATCACGTCGATCACGGCCATTACGCGCGACCCGCTGCTGGGGCGCAGGTGGCGGGGTCGCGGCGAGGGCTGGAGCCCGCCCGAACCGCTCGCGGAATCCTCCCGCAGCCCGTTCGATGAAGTCGCGCACGAGCTGGATATACCTATGGAGGACAAGACCGGCTGGTTCGACCTGTTCACGCAGGGCGCCATCGACGAATGGGTTGCCATGAGGCACACCGGCAAGGCGTTGCTGATCATGGGTTCCGGTGGCCACGGCCCCGTGAGCCCTGAGTCGCGCAGACCTCCGACTTACAGCGACTGTGACATCTTCTGGCGGAAGATGCCCGGCTTTGCCTGGCTTACCGGCGAAGTTGACCCCGCCGAGGTCGAATCAAAGATGATCTACTTCCTCATGGGTGATTGCACCGACCCCGAAGCCCCGGGCAACGTTTGGAAAGTAACAGACGTGTGGCCGATCCCCCACACTCCTGCCGCCCTCTATCTGACAGAAGATGGCGGGCTGCAGGAAGATGAACCCGCCGCGCCACGCGCTGCTTTGACGTACGTCTATGACCCGCGCGACCCCGTGCCGGCCATCAGTTGCCTGGGCGGCGGCATGCTCGACCAGCGCCCCCTGGCCGACCGCGACGATATCCTGCGTTTCGAAACGGATGTTCTGGACGAGGCGGTGGAGATCACCGGCCGGCCCTCGCTGGAGCTGTTCGTCAGCAGCGATGCGCCGGACACTATGTTCACCGCCACGCTGGTGGATGTGTACCCGGACGGCTTTGAGGCCATCCTGCTGGAAGGCGCGCAGTTGGCACGGTTCCATGGCGGGCTCGACGATCCGCAGAAGCTCGAGCCGGGGCGCGCCTATAGGCTGACGATACCATGGATATCGACCGCTTACGTGTTCGACAAAGGACATAAGATCCGCGTGCACGTCAACAGCAGCCATTCGCCGCGGTTCCAGACGCATCCCAACACCTGGGAGGCCATCGCGTCCTACGACGAGGCGCAGGTCGCGCGCAATACGGTCCACGTCTCCAGCGACCATCCTTCTCGCCTGGTGCTGCCGGTCATTGAACCGGGCACCAGCCAGGACTACGTGCCGGAGCAGTAGAGTCCGGCGGATGCACCGGGAGGCGGCGGGGACGCTGTCACCCCCGCCCCTCTACCGGTTCGGATCATGCGAAGACATGAGGAGAGAGCAAGATGAAACGCTTCATAACCTGCACGGCCCTCGCGGCGCTTGCCCTGACGTTCGGCGCGCGGGGCATAATCCAGGCGGGTCAGACGAAGACACCGCCTCGATGGACCCGGCTAACCCGCTCCGTCGTTGTTGCCCTGCCGCAGGGGGACCAGGAACGAGGAATATCCTACTACCGCTGCCCCCTGCGCCTTCCCGGCCCGAACCGCTGCCCGATGGAGTTTGTGCTGATACCAGCCGGCGAACTGGAACTGGGTGAGAAGGGCACAGAAAACCATCGCGTGCTCCGCGTGGAGAAGCCCTTCTTCATCAGCGCCACGGAGGTGACACAGGCCCAGTACAAGGCCGTAACGGGCAAGAACCCCTCGCATATGCGGGACCTCGACCTGCCCGTGGACAAGGTCTCGCCGGCACTGGCCGAGCAGTTCTGCCGTCAGCTGTCGAAGCGCACGGGGCTGACCTTTCGTCTGCCGGCGGCAGACGAGTGGGAGTTTGCCTGCCGCGCGGGCACGACAACGCGATACTACTGGGGCGAAAGCGTGCGCGACGACTGCTGCTGGTGGGGGCCGAAACGAGGCTTCATGGCTCAACTGCCGGCCCAGAAGCTGCCGAACGGGTACGGCCTCTACGACATGGCCGGGAACGTGCAGGAGTGGGCGACAACCGAGCCCGATCCCGAAGCGGACGGTAGCCTCGCGGAGGGATACGTGCTCTGCGGCGGCCCGAAGGACGAGTACGACTGGAGCCTCGCCTCCCACACGCGCCTGAGCTATCCCGACATGTTCCGCAGCTACAATGGCTGCGGCCTGCGCCTTCTGGTGGAAGTAGAATGATGGGAGACAGCTCGCGATGCGATGCCGATGGTTACGCACGATAGCACTGAGCGCCTGCGCCGTGTGCCTGCTGGCGAGCGATGCCCGGATGCAGGAGAAGGCCCGGCTGCCGGACGGCTGGACGGAACACCGCCGGCGGTTGACAGTCGCCACGCCCGAGGGCGACCGCGAAGTCGATCTCACCTACTACGCCTGTCCCCTGGACCCGACTCCGTTGGATGGTCAGGTGCCCATGGAGTTCGTTCTCATCGAGCCGGGAAGGTTCCTGATGAGCAGCCCGCAAAGGGAGAAGGGCCGTCATCCTGACGAGCCAGATCAGCATGAGGCGGTGGTGGAAGAGCCGTTTCTCCTTGGGGCCTGCGAAGTCACACAGGCGCAGTACTACGCGTTGATGGCGGAGGATGTGCCGGATGAGGGCGTCGTCGCACCGGACCACCCGAAGGAGGGCGTGAGTCGGGGCGATGCGACCGAGTTCTGTCGGCGTTTCTCAGAGGAACTGGGGGTCACGTGCAGGCTGCCGACGGAGGTGGAATGGGAGTACGCATGTCGCGCTGGCGCGAACACGCCGTACTATTGGGGGTCGAGGCCCCGGGACGACTGTGCCTGGCACAAGGACAACAGCGGCATGCGCACTCAGCCCGTCGGGCGGAAGCTGCCGAACGCCTGGGGGCTGTTCGACATGAGCGGCAACGTTTGGGAGTGGTGCTCCGGCCCGGGCCGCGGCGCCCTGCGCGGGGGGGCGTGGGGCGGCGGTTGGGCGGGATTGCGTTCGGCGCGCCGATTCTCTCGATTGAAGGGCCACAATGACTTCCACGGCTGCGGCCTCCGGGTGGTGGTGGAGCTGCAGTCCCAGTAGCCGCTCTGCAAGGCTTCTGTCCCGATACCGCCGGTGTCGCAGATACCGCCGGCGTCGCAGATGCCGCCGAGCCGCAGGCAAACGTGCGCGCCCTATGGGGCTGCGCAGTTCCCCGGGTGGAACTGCATCGAAGGCCCCGCGCCCCGCGCACAAGAGCTGTGGCGCGGCGGCATCTACGTCACCGGCCGTGCAGGCGGGGAGGGCCGTTCGCTCTCCACTTGCTTCAGGTGCCCTGCTGCAGGCCGTGGGCAATATCCGCGTGATGGTGCACCATCTTCCACTCGCCGTCTTCGCGGCGCCAAACGTTTGTCGCCCGGTGGTCGATGAGGACGGGCTCTCCGTCCGGCCTCAAATCCTCGCCGCGCTCGATGCAGATGGCGTACCCCATCTCGCCAGCGACCACGATGCTCACCTCCTGCGGCAGTACCTCGCCGCCCATGCGCATTCGGGTCTGGTGGCGCCACGAGTCCTCGACCTGCTGCCAGCCGACCTGCATGTCGCCGAGCGGCCCCATATAAGTGACGTCGTCAGCGTGCGACCATAGCTCGCACATGGGGTCAACGTCGCCGTTGAGCATCTTGTTCAGCGCGTCGTAGAACGCATCGAGCGCCTTCCTGATCTCGTCCTCAACCATCGTCCATCCCCCTTCGTCGCTGACGCCGTCTGCCTTCGCCCGGCCACACGTTTTTCCCAGGAACGTGCCATCTCCTCCTCAGCCTTAGTGTAACGCACCTGGCCGGACAGGGAAAGCCGAGCGAATGAGCTGCTGGATGAGCCTCTTGCTTCACCTCTGACTTGATATCGGGCAGGCAGATCGCCCACCATGGGTGCGTGGTTGAGGAGAAGCTCATCGGAACGCTCAACGAGAAGCCGTTGCACGCGGCGCTGAAAGCATGGTACGCCGAGCCCGGGGACGACGTTGAAGAGCCCGTGGGCGATTACGTGATCGACATCGTCCGTGATGACCTGCTTATCGAGGTGCAGACGGCCGGCCTGCATGCCATCCGCGGTAAGCTGCGTGCGCTTGCAGCGGAGCACACCGTCCGGCTCGTGCTACCCCTCGCGCAGGACAAGTGGCTCGTGAAACTCGCCGGCAAGGGCGGGGGGCCAGCCGAACGGCGGAAGTCGCCGAAACACTGCACGCTGATGCACGTGTTCGAGGAGCTGATCCGCTTGCCTGCCCTGCTCGGCAATCCTCGCTTCTCGCTGGAAGTTCTGCTCATCCGGGAGGAGGAGGTCCGCCGGCGCGAATCGGGGCGTGCATGGCGTCGGAAAGGGTGGGTCGTGCACGAGCGGCGCCTGCTCGACGTGCTCGAACGACACTTGTTCGAGAACCCGCGGGACATGGCGCGCCTGCTGCCGGAGAGTCTGCCCGAGCAGTTCACGACCGCTGACCTCTCCAGCCGCGCATCAGTCCGTCGGTCGCTGGCCCAGAAGGCATGCTACTGCCTGCGTAAGATGGGTGCGATCGAACAGGTCGGCAAGTGCGGGAACGCCTACGTCTACCGGCGCGCGGGCTGAGCGCAGCAGGAAGTCGCCTTTTGACGCCGCCGAACCTCTGCACTACACTCGCCCACTCGCTTCGTGTGAGCAAACCCCGTGACCTGGCGCGCATTCATCATCGGGCTGCTTCTCGCCGCTCTGCTCGGCTGGGTGGAGCCGCTCTCGTCGTTCATCGCCCCCTACGGCGCGTGGTTCAGCTACTCGTCGTTTCCCTCCGGACCGGTCTTCGTGCTCGTCGTGCTGACGCTCGGTGGGAATGTGCTTCTGAAGATACTGCCGGGGTTGAGGGCGTTCCGGCGGGCGGAACTGCTGCTGATCTTCAGCATGATGTTTGTAGCGGCGGCCGTGCCATGCGAGGGGATCGGGCGCTACTTCGGCCAGATGCTGGCCGGTCCGCCGTACCTTGCCCGGCGGACCGAGATACCCTGGGAGCAGGAGGGCGGGGCGCTGGCGGTCGCGCCGGAGGGGCTCGTGCTCAGCCGCGACCCCCTGTCCACGGCGGCGAAGCAGTACTTCGAGGGCGCCGGCGAATCCGGCCGCATTCCGTGGGCCTACTGGGCAAAGCCCCTGGCGCACTGGGCAACGTTCCTGATCCCCATGTACTTCGCCGTCTTCTTCGTCTGCGGCATGCTGCGCAGGCAGTGGGTGGAGGTTGAACGCCTGATGTTCCCGCTGGCCCGGGTGCCGCTGGAGTTCACCCGGGGCGCGGGCGAAGGCTGGCTCCCGTCGATCTTCCACAGCAAGGGCTTCCTGCTCGGGCTCATCTTCACCACCTCGTGGAGGCTTCTGCTGGGCCTGCCCAAGTTCTGGGGTGGAACGGCCATCCCGGTGACGATTCCCTTCGCCGATGCCCTGCAGGGCACGCCACTGGAAGGGATCGGCCTCGTCAACCTGGGCCTCGACCTGCCGGCCATCGGCTTCGCCTTTCTCGTACCCGCTGACGTGAGTCTGAGCGTCTGGCTGTTCTTTTTCTTCGCGCGGGTCGAGGTCCTAATGGGGCGGAAGTTCGCCATCGCGGAGCTGGCGAGGCCGAACGGAGAGTTTCTGCGCTGGCAGCAGTTCGGCGCCTACGCGGCCTTCACCGTCGGGATGGCGGTGGCGGCCCGCAGGCACTTGTGGGCGGTGGTCACCAGGGCATTCGGGCGCGGCCAGGCCGACGACAGCGCCGAACCGATAGGCTACTCAACCGCTTTCTGGGGTTTCTGGGTGTGCATGGCTCTGTGCATGGCCTGGTACATCTGGCACGGCATGCGCCCGCTGACCGCCGTGGCGATGCTTGCGCTCATCTTCATGGCATTCCTGGTGTACGCGCGCATCGTGGCGCAGGGCGGCCTCTACGTTGCCACCAAGTCATGGGGCCTCTCCCGCGTCATTCACAGCCTAAGCGGCGGCACGGCGTTCAGCCCGGCCGGGGCCGTCATTGCGTCGATGCAAGGCTCCATCTTTCTCAGCATTCGCACAACCATGCTGGCGCCGCAGACGATGAACGTCTTCCGCATCGCCTCTGTGTTCCGCAGGCGGCGCATACGTTGGCTCTTCCCAGCGTTGGCCGCGGCGGTGCTGGTTGCGCTGGTGGCGATGACGCACCAACTTCTGCGCCAAGCATACGGCATGGGGGCGGCGAACTTCCATGACACGCTCCAGACGGTCATCCCCGCCGGCAGCTTCTGGCAGGCACACAACATGATTGTCCAGCCGCGACAATCCGTAAGCGTGGTGCCGTCCGCCACCGTTCTGGGCGCCGTGGTCATGTCCGTTGTAATGGCCTTGCGCGCACGATTCTACTGGTGGCCAATCCATCCTATCGGGTTTCTGGCGTGCATGGGCTTCCATGCGCAGCGGCTCTGGTTGCCCTTCCTCATCGGCTGGACGTGCAAGGTCGGCGTCATGAAGCTGGCGGGCGGACAGGTGCTGCGGCAGGCCCGCGATTTCTTCATCGCGCTCATACTCACGCATTACACCCTTAGCGGCTTCAGCGGTGTTCTCTCCTTGCTGACCAGGGGCACCGTGACAGGCATCTGACCGACGGGCCGGGCGGCGACTTGGGGCGAGCATCGCTATGTGAACGCCTGGCGGACCGATTCTGCTCATGCGCACACCATGTCAACGTCTGCGTCACGTGCCTCGGCGGCCCCCTGTCCGACGGCTGCGACAGGCCGGCCGTCTACCTTGGCGGATTCGTTTGGGCGGAATTCGCTTGCTCTGGGCATCGCCTCGACTACCATTAAGTGTCGTCGCCGCTGCTGGCGAAGGCGCCGACTGCGCCGACGAAATGCGGGAGGAAACCTGAGCTCTGAACTCACAACGACACGGGAGGTAGCCATGCACGACACTCGTCAGCAGGCGCAGCGCAGGACGCCGGATGAGTTGATCGAACACCTGAACTCCTTCGAACTGGAGCTGAAGTTCAGCGCCGGAGTGTGGTTCTTCTTCCCTGGTGGCGGACGCTTTCACGACCGATACGCCGAGGCGCCATCGGAGGGCGAATGGCTCGAACGCATCTTCGAGATCGCCGAACCACTCGCCGAACACGGCCTGCGCGGCCTGGAAGCACATTACCCCAACGAGGTCAACGAGGAGAACATCGACCGCTACGTGGAGTTCGGCGAGCAGACGGGCATCCGGCTGATCACCGTCATACCGAACCTGTTCTTCGAAGACACCTTCGAGTGGGGGGCACTGAGCAACCCGGACGACGGCGTGCGCCGCAAGGCCATCGAGCGGACGAAGACGGCGCTCGAGCTGAACAAGCAGATCGACACCGACTTCGCCATCGTCTGGCCGGGCATCGACGGGTACGAGAACCCCTTCGGGATCGATTTCATCGCCGCCCGCGACCGTTTCGCCAAGGGACTCGCGGAAGCCATGGACGCTGTGCCCGGCGTGCGGGTCGCCGAGGAACCAAAGCCCTACGAGCCACGTGGCCACATTCTGTATGGCACCACCCCGGAGGGGCTTCTGCTCGGCGCCAAGGTGGAGGCCCTGCTGAAGAACCCGCAGAACCGTAAGGTCCTGGAGGGGGGCCATGCCATGGTCGGCATGAACCCCGAGGTCGGCCACGTACTGATGGGTTACGAGGACCTGGCCTATGCCTTCAGTCTGGTAATGGAGTACGGGCGCCTGTTCCATACGCATTGGAACAGCCAGCCGCTCGGCAACTATGATCAGGACATGAATGTCGGCGTCATCAGCCCGGAGCAGGCCGAAGCAGCGCTCTACGTCCTGAAGATGCACGGCTACCGCGGCTACTTCGGCATCGACATCAACCCCGAGCGCATGCCCGTCGACCGGGCTCTCATTAACTGCATGGACGCCTTGAAGGCGATGAACGAGCGTGTGAATCGGCTCGAACACGAGAAGATCGTCGCGTGCACGACGAAGCCCGCCAGCAATCGCGGCCTGATGGAAGCACTGCTCACCCGTGCCCGCGCGCCGCAGGGAGTCAAGCTCTCACCAATGCCGGACGTAACCCCGTAGGGACCCACAGGCGCGCAACGGCCTGCTGCCGACGAGGGCGTCCCGTCACGTGCCCCACTCGTCGTGGGGATCGAAGGGCGGCGTGACGAAGTTCAGGACCACCATCCATTCGTCCCCCACGACGGCCCGGTGGCGCACGCCTGGCGGTATGTAGACGGCCATGCCAGGGCGGACGGGCACCATCTCGCCGTCAAGCTCCATGTGGCCTGCGCCCTCCAGGAAGTAGTAGACTTCCGTAAGCCGCCTATGATAGTGCGTTTGTGCGTCTTCGCTGATGGTCACACGGTGCAGCGAGCAAGCCCCGCCCTCGATGTCGGTGAAGGCACGCCGGCTCAAGCCACATGGGCAAGGCACCCCGTCCATTTCTCCGAAGTCCGCCACGCAGTAATCTGCCGCTGCCATTCTGTCCTCCCCCGTCATGCGAGGCGCTCTACGTGCTCGCCTGCGGCGATTGCGTCGCACAGGCGCATCGTCCGCGCGTTGTCGGCGAAGTTCGTCAGTGGCACCTCGTCGTTCTTGATGCAATCGATGAAATGGCGGTTCTCGCCGTAGTAGCCGTAGGTGTGCAGGGCGTCGTCCGTCCCGGCCAGGGCCTCACCCGTAACCATCTCAGGGGTGCCCTGCCCGTCGCGGAAGATCTCCAGGAAGTCCGGCGCGCGCACGTAGGCGCTGATGCCCCGCCCGTGCACCTCGAACCGTTCGTATCGCGCCCCGCACTGTCGGTTGGCTGTGAAGATTCCGGTGGCTCCGGATTCGAACCGCATCAGAGCGTGGAACGCGTTATAGCTGTGGTCCCAGCCCTCCTGTGTGTACCAGTGGTCGGCATGCGAGTGCAAGCTCTGCATCTCGCCGAGCATGTCGCGCATGGGATCCACGACGTGGAGGCCGTCCGCGTGCAACACACTCATACCGAACATCTCGCCGTCCATCCGCTTATGGAATTCGGCCAGCACCTCGCTGATCGGGCCGCGTTCAAGCACGGCCTCCCTCGCCTTGCGCACCACGGGGCTGTAGCGGCGGTTGCATCCCACGCAGCTTTTCACCCCGGCGGCCCCGGCCGCGCTTGCCATCTCGGCGGTCTCAGCACTGTTCATGCCGCACGGTTTCTCGGTAAAGACGTGCTTGCCGGCGGCGATGACGTCGAGCACGATCGGTCTCAACCCCATGGGCGGCATGATTATGTAGACAATATCGGCATCCTCCCGCGCGAGCATCTCGTGGTAATCGGTGTAGCGGCCGGGCACGCCGTAGCGGTCGGCGGTTTCCTGGAGCAGGCCCTCCTTCAAATCAGCGATGGCAACGATGCGTACGTCTTCCATGATGCTGAGGGTCGAGTAATGGAATACCTTGGCGAACTGGCCGGCGCCGATGAAGGCCACGTTGACGCTGCTCATGGGCTGGTCCTCTCTGTGGTGACGGCTGGAGTGTAATCACGCGAGCCGAAGATGGCAAGGACGGCGGGGCTGGCGCCTTGACCCTCCTTCGTTCATAGGCTAACGTCCGCTGCGCCTATCGCCGCGCAAGGGCGCCCCTATCAACGAGGAAGAGCCTTGATAGCTGAACACATGCTGGACTGGATGGTCGGATGGATGGAGCAGCCGGGCGAGGAACCGCAGCGTTGGGTGCCCGCCCAAGTGCCGGGCGCCGTACAACTCGACTGGGCCCGCGCGAACGGCTGGGAGCCCTACTGGCGCGGTACGAACTACCGCCGTTTCGACTGGATGGAGGACGTGTGCTGGTCCTACCGCGCGGAACTGGACGTGGCTGCGCGCAAACAGGGGGAACGCCTGTTCTTCGTCTGCAGGGGCGTGGACTACGCGTTCCAGGTGTGGCTCAACGGCGAGGTACTGCACGAGCAGGAAGGCATGTACACGCCGGTGGAGATCGATTTGACGGGCCGTGCCAAAAGGGGGGATACGATCCAGGTCGTCATCCTCCCGGCGCCGAAGGCGTATCCGGACACCGAAGGCCGCACGCGCCAGCAGGCCCGCCAGTCTCTGAAGCCCCCGGTCAGCTACGGGTGGGACTTCCATCCCCGGTTGGTGCCCCTCGGCATCTGCGATGACGCCTACATCGAGCTGCGACCGGCCTGCCACGTGCGACGCGCTGAAGTGTGCTACGAGCTGAGCAGGGACCTTACGGCGGCGGAGGTTCGCCTCGAGGTCGAACTCTCTGAGCCGGGCGAGGGAAGCCTGCGGTGGCGCCTGAGCGAGCCCTCCGGCGAAGTATGCGTTCAGGCGGAGGTGCCCGCGGACGCGGCGTCCCTTGAGCTGGCCAACGTCGTTCGGGACCCGAAGCTGTGGTGGCCCCGAGGACAGGGGGACACCCACCTCTACACCTCCACTGTCGAGCTGACGGACGCGCGAGGAGCCGTCGTCCAAGAACTCACCCAACGCGTCGGATTCCGCACCGTGCGGCTGGTCGTCTACGAGGGTGGTTGGCGGAACACCGACCCCTTCCCCAAGGGACGTGAGGACCCGCCAATGACCCTCGAGGTCAACGGTCGCCACGTCTTCTGCAAAGGCAGCAACTGGGTGGGGCCGGACATCTTTCCGGGTCGGCTGGACTGCGCACGCTACCGTGAACTGTTGGAGCTGGCCGTCGGTGCGAACATGAATATGCTTCGCTGCTGGGGCGGCGCGGCGGTGAACAAAGAGGCGTTCTTCGAGCTGTGCGACGAGATGGGCCTGATGGTCTGGCAGGATTTCCCCGTTTGCCTGGGGCACGAGTCGACGCCCGAGTTCCTCGCCCTGCTCGACCGCGAGTCGCGCTCCATTATCCGGCGACTGCGCCGCCATCCCTGTGTCGTTCTCTGGTGCGGGGGCAATGAGCTGTTCAACGCGTGGAACAAACTCACCGATCAATCGCTCTGCCTGCGCCTGCTGAACCGCAACTGCTATGACATGGACCCCCGGCGCCCCTACCTGCCGACCACGCCTGTGATGGGCGCCGCGCATGGCGGCTACCTGGTTCGGCATTGGGACGGCCGGGATGCCCTCCAGATGTTCCAGGGCCAGGGACGCACGGCCTACGCGGAGTTCGGATGCTGCGGACCGTCATCGGTCGAAGTGCTCCGCGAAATCATACCCGAGGACGAGCTCTTTCCCCAGCGGGAAACCGAAGCATGGGTGGCGCACCATGCCTACGATGCCTGGGTCGGACACGAATCCTGGCTGATGCCGAGCACGATCGCCGACTACTACGGACCGTTCGGGAGCATCGAAGAGCTGGCGGCGGCGGGGCAGTTGATGCAGGCTGAGGGCTTTCGGGCGATGTACGAGGAGGCGCGCCGACAGAAGCCGCGCTGCGGGATGGCGCTGAACTGGTGCTTCAATGAGCCCTGGCCCACCGCCGCCGGCAACAGCCTGGTCAACTGGCCCGTTCGGCCGAAACCGGCGCTCCAGAAGGTGCGACTTGCCTGTCGCCCGGCGCTTGCCTCCGCACGCGTCCCACGCTACGACTGGTGCGCAGGTGACGTGTTCGAGGCGGAGCTCTGGCTGCTGAACGACTCCCCGCTGGCCGTGCCGGCAGGCAGCCTGTGTGCCGTGCTGCGGCTGGGTGAGTGCGAGCACGTCCTCGGCCGGTGGGACTTCCCCGAAGCTCCGCCGCAGGGCAACCTGCGCGGCCCTACAGTGCGCACCGAACTGCCCCGGGCGGAATGCGACCGCATGACGTTCGCCCTGCGTGTTGCCGACCGAGAGGATATGGACTCCGATTACGTGCTCGCCTATTCCGTTCAGGAGCGGCAGGGCCGCTAAAGAAGGACAAGTCATGCGCAGACCTCCGCCATATCGTAGGCTGCAGGTCGACTTCTACGGTGAGACCTTCGCCGCCGACGTGACGATCGGGTTTGAGGCCAACCGTACGGATGACTGCGGCCCGTCACGAAGCATCACCGTCGAGGCCGGGCGCCGGGGGACGTGGCTCGTCACCTTCGCGCCCGGGGCCGATCTGCCTCCGCACACGAGGGTCGGCTTCCGCAAGTTGGAGAACGAGTTCCGCTTCGCGTGGCGCCATCAGGACTACTGGCCCGACGCGCGCGACTACGTCACCGTAGAGGATGGCGAAGGAAACGCCCTGCCCTTCGAGACCGAGACATGGCCCAAGAGCAAGGTGCCCGCCATCGTAACGCTGCCGGACGGCCTGAGGAGCGGACGGGCCTTCGTGCTGCGAATGGGCGATCAGCGCCGGGGCGGACCCGGCAGTGACGTGAACGGCACGACATACGGATGCGTTCGGCTCCGCGCCGGGGTGCTGCTGCCGGGAGACAGCGCTTTCCGCGAGGCGGGGACGGTCCGGGTGCGAGTGGTGCCCTGCCCGCCCGTGCGACATTACCACGTCTTCGCGCCCTCGCAGGCCGCGCCACACGAGCCGTTCGAGGCGGTCGCCCTGCCACTGGATATCAACGGCAACGCCATGAGCACGCCCGGAGGGATTGAGCTGGCGGGCGCGGCTGAAGTAATGGCCGTTAGCAGCTTCGGAACGGTCCGGGTGCGAGCCGGCAACGGTGAGCGAATCCTCCTCCATGACAGGGGCAACGGCATCGAAGCATCCTCGAACCCAACCCGCCGCCTGCCGGATACCGAACACAACATCTACTGGGGCGAGTTCCACTGCCACAGTTTCGACGGGGCCGAGATCAACGTGCTTAACGAGGACACGCACCCGGAGAAGGCCTACCGCTACGGGCGCGAGGCGACAGGGCTCGACTTCTGCGCGTTGGGCTCGCATATCTTCCGCAACGCTCCCGACGCGGTGCACGAATGGTGGGAACTCGGCCGCGAGGCCGCTACCCGGCACAACAAGCCGGGCCGCTACCTGACGTTCCTGGGCGCCGAATGGCGAGACACCGAGCCCAAGGGTGGAGACCGCAACCTGGTCTGGCGCGACCTCGACGCGCCCGCGCCGGATCCCACCTGGAGAATCGAGGAGGTCTACGAACGCTTCAGCGACGGGCAGGCGATGGTCATCCCGCACGTTGGCGGCACGCCTGCCACACCACACAGGCACAATCCGGACGTCGAGAGCCTGTGCGAGATGGTGAGCGGTCACGGGCAGTTCGAATGGTTCGCTCAGGCCTACCTGCAGAAGGGCTACAAGGTCGGGTTGATCGGGGGTTCGGACTGTCATCACGCCACCCCCGGCCACCCGCGGCGGGTGACGACCGGCGGCGGGGGGCGGTTCGCACGCACGCTGCGATTGCGAGACTCCGGCTGGGCCGGTGGCCCTGTGCTCGCCGTCCTGGCCCAAGAGCTGAGCCGCGATGCCCTGTGGAGAGCCTTCCGGGCCCGAAGAACGTACGCCACGACCGGAGCCCGAGCCCTCCTCGGACTGCATGCCAACGGCACGCCCATGGGATCGCAGATCCGTGCCCGCAGAGACGTCGAGATCGAGATCGCGTTCGAGGGCACTGCCCCCGTTGAGCAGATCGACCTGGTCCGGGGCGACCGGCGGCTGCAGCGTTGGCCTGGCTGCGGTGTCAGGTTCCGCGAGAAGCTCGTTGATTGCCCGCCGAGCGGGCAGACCTATTACTATGTACGCGTAGAGCAGACGGACGGCGAACTACTCTGGTCATCACCGGTCTGGGTCGACTCGACCTGCGGCGGCACGGACGAGGCCCTGCCGGCCTGGAACGAGCCTGAGGAGGTCGACCTGGAGTCCATGGTGGATCCCGAAGACGGCAAGTACCTGAGCGAGCTGCGCCGCTACCTGCGGACCGAGGAGAACTACGAGGCTTTCGGCGACATCACGCCCTGCAAAGTAGTCGACTCGCCGTCCGGCTTCTACGCCGTCTTCCTCGGCTACATGCGCGGCAAGCGAATACGCATACACTGGTTCCCCGAGTTCGAGCTCCCCCGCATACGCCTAGAAGCTGGCTGGGTGCAGTACGGCCGCGAACGCATATGGGGAGCGGACTGGGCCGAACCGCTGTTCGGCGGCGAAGCAGGCATCTGAACACCAGGGCAACAGCGAGGCATGTGCACGCGATGCAACGAGGGTGCGTTCGTGCTCAAGCAGGGCGGCACCTACTACATGACCTACTCGGCCAGCCACTGCGCCGCATCCCTGGGGCCGTGGACGAAGACCGAGAACAATCCCCTGGCGCAGACAGACCCCGAGAAGGGCATCCTCCGGGCTGGGGCATAGCTCGATCACCACGTCGCCGGACGGTGTTGAGCTGTTCATGGTCTATCATGCCCATGCCGACCCGCAGCGCCCGTCCGGCAATCGCACGGTGAACATCAACCGGATCCGCTTCGATCAACAGAGCAGGAGGCAACTGCAGGGGCGGACCCGCACCCCCTCAACCGATGCCATGGGGCGCTGGTTGATGCCTCGCGGCCGCCGCAGAGGGCCTCAGAACCCCGGCACCGCGCCGCCGGTGAGAGTGCGCACGATGGTTGAGACGGCCCCGACCGTGAACTCCACCAGGATCAAACCCACGAAGAAGTGCCGCGCCTGCCGCAGGCGGCCACCCCCGCCGAGCTTCATGATGCCCACTTTGCAGAGCCATCCCACCAGAAACGGCAACCAAAGCCTGTGCGCGTGCCAGCTATCACAGGTCAGCAGTCCGATGGCATGCACTGGCCACCAGTAGAACCGCGCACGCATGAACAGAAGGAACCCCATGCCCAATATCCCGATCGCCAGCGGCCCGGGGTAGGCCTGCGCCGACTGGTTGGGATCCTTGATGATGCGTTGAGCGGTGTCCATCCGCCACTTGGGCTCCATAGTCTGCGCCCAACGGTCGGAGTAGTTGGCCCCGCCCATGCGATAAGCCGTGCGCAGAGAGGTCCAGGTTCCGCACGCCATCGTCACCAGAAAAGCAATCATAACGACGGGCACGAGCAGATGCCGTTTGCGCTCCTCGAACACCTCTGAGATGCGGAACACGTTCATGGCCATCGGCCCCAGGTAGGCGGTGCCGCCGGTCACAAGCAGCGGGTCCTGCAGGTTGGCTATGACGGCGCCGGGAGGGCCGAAGATGCGCCCGCCGCTCAAGCCGTGCAACACTTCGGGCAGCCGCCAGGTGGTGCGGGCTACATAGAGGCCGGCCTGGGCGACCACCCGGGCGTAGATCAGGTGCCACATGATGACCAGGGCGAAAAACGCCAGCGCGGCGCCACCCCGCATCCCGTGGTACATATACCACACCAGGCAGCCCCCGGCGGAAAGCACAAGCCCAAACACCGCCGTGCGGTAACGCACAGGCTCGCGGCGATCGGGCAGACTGTGCAGGCCAACGGCCGTCAGCAGCACGGCCCAAAGGTGCCGCCGAGCCATGAACAACATGCCCACGGCGAAGGCGAAGTAGGCCCCGGCCTGCTGCCACTTCAGCATGGGCCCGTACGCTCCGGCTGTGCTGCCGAGGCCCAGCCAGTGGGCCGCCTTCAACTCCGTTCGCGCGACCAGGTAGAAGAGCCACACGCTCAGGCTCACATCTGCAGGCACCAGAAAGGCGAAACCCACAGCGGGTACCCAGAAGCTGATATTCTGAAAGGCCATCTGCTCCAGCGGGGTGCCCTGGAAAACGTCCTTGAACGGAATCAGGAGCGGCACGGCCCTCTCGGCCCCGAAGAAGATCGGCAGCGCGCGCAACAATCGGAAACCGAATGCGAATACAAGGCCGAGCTGAAACCCCCTCTGCGAGAACGCCTCCGGCAGCAGGCGCTCGCCCGCGCCCTCGGTGAAGTCAAGCGGCACCCGCGCCAGCGGAAACATCAGACGCTCCTTCTCCACCCACTGGCGGCGCAGGATGGCCATCAGGCAGAAGATGGCGACGTACAACAGCACGAAGAAGACGGCCCAGTGCAGCAAGGGACGCGCCCAGTGACTCCATGGCACGCCTACCGGGCTGCCCTGGAAGTATCGCGCGGCAGCCACCGACCGGGGGCTGTTGCTGAGGACGAGCGCCTCGGGGGCGTGGGTCAGGGCGCCTCCGTCCTCCCACGCTACGTCAGCACGCCGCGCGATGTAGGGCGGCGCGGCAGTGAAGGAGAACCAGAACCTTGCGATGCCGTCGCCGGGGAAGGTCGCCGCCACAATGAGCATGCACCAGACGAGCATCAGCTCCGCCTGGCGGAACGCCCACGCACGGCGAACGAGCTTGATCAGCACGTTCACCCCCACCGTCAGCAGCACCAGTACGAAGACGGCGCCGGCCGGAAACGCGTTGCCGCTGAAGCCGCCCCACCCCTCCGCCCAACTCACCCACGGCTCTACCAGCCCGATAGCGGCGGCGAAGACCAGCCCGATAATGAAGGCACGCCACGTCATAAGGCACCGGTAGAGTCGAGGAGCGAGTGCGGGGCAGTGTAGCTGAGCGGTGGCGCGGGGTCAAAGTCGGCACCGGCGAGATGCCAGCAGGCGGCTTGCGCAATGCCCGGTCCGTCTGTAAAGTCTGTGGCAGGATGGTTATAGTCACGATCAGGAGACAACCGGCAGATGGTCACTGTCTATCACGACGCGGACGCAGATATGGCGGCCCTCGACGGCAAGTGCGTCGCCGTAATCGGCTACGGGAACCAGGGGCATGCGCAGGCGCAGAACCTGCGCGACAGTGGAGCCACGGTCATCGTCGGCAACCGCCAGGATGAATACCGCAAGAGCGCTCTCGCAGACGACTTCGAGGTGTTGCCCATACGTGATGCGGCCCGGCGCGGCGACATCGTTCTGATGCTTATACCGGACGAGGTTCAGCCACAGGTCTTCGCCCGTCAGGTTCTGTCGGGCCTGGCCGAAGGTGATACGCTGGTCTTTGCCAGTGGCTACAACGTTGCCTATGGCCTGGTACAGGGGCCGGAATGTGTGGACGTGGTTATGGTGGCGCCGCGGATGATCGGCTCGGCCGTGCGGAACCTCTACCGCCAGGGCAAGGGCTACCCCTGCCTGGTGGCGGTCGGGCAGAACGCCACGGGTCAGGCGCTGGCGACTGCCCTCGCTGTCGCGCGCGGCATCGGGGCCACGCGGGCCGCCGCCTTCGCCTCGTCGTTCGAGGAAGAGGCGCTGATGGACCTGTTCGCAGAGCAGTTCCTCTGGGCCGGCATCGTGCGTCTCTGCACGCTCTACTACGACATGCTGGTGGAGGCGGGATGTGCGCCGGAGTCGGTGGCCAGCGAGCTGTATCTGTCCGGTGAGATGGTGGAGGTTGCCGAGGCAATGATCGAGACGGGCTTCTTCAAGCAGCTCGACTTGCACAGCCATACCAGCCAATACGGGCAGCTCTCACGCGGCGAACGCGTGGTAGGGGACGGGGCGCAGCGGGTCGCCGCGGAGATCATGGAGCAGATCCGAAGCGGTCAGTTTGCCCAAGAGTGGACGGCCGAGCAACAGGCGGGCATGCCGCACCTGGAAGGGCTGAAGAAGACTGCGCTGACCCACCCCCTCAACGAAGTCGAACAGCGCACCAAGCGCATACTGGGGCTCGGATAGACGCCGGCGAGGCCGAGATGGCCGTCAGGCTGAAGCGCTACGAATAGTCGAAGGGCTACCCCTGCGCACTCGGCACCTACGCCACTCTGGATCTGGTGACGCACCGGCGCGAGCTGGTCTACAAGGTGATCATCGGGTCCGAGTGGGCGCGGCCCCACCATCCGCATACGCCAGACCGGCGCAGTCGACTCGCTCAACCTTGCCGCTGCCGTCGGCATCACGCTCTACAAAGCGGTAGCCCGGGGCTCGCCGAGCTTGCCGTAAAGCCGCCCCGCGCCCGAGTGCACTATACCGGCGCGGCATGTGCTCAGAAGGCTGGGCCAGCGTGGCGCACATGGACAGCCCTGACGGCGGAGGCTATCATACACGGAAGAGCTCTCATAGGGGGATACGTATGTTCGGAACTTCTCAGCCTATACTCGAAGCAGGTATCGTCGTCATCTTCGGCGCGAGCGGAGACCTGACGCGCCGCAAGCTCGCACCCGGGCTCTATAACCTCGCCCGCGAGGGTCTGCTGCCCGACAACATGGTCGTTGTCGGGTACGGGCGCACCAAGATGGGCGACGATCAGTTCCGCGACCACCTGACGGCGAACGTCGCCGAGTTCTCGCGCACCCAGCCGATCGACGATGACATCTGGTCGGACCTGGCGCACCGGATCTTCTATCAACCGGGCGGCTATGACGAGACCAGCGACTACGAGACACTCCGGGAGCGCTTAAGCGACCTCGACGAGCGGTTCGGCACGGAAGGCAACCGGGTCTACTACCTGTCCGTTCCGCCGAACGTCGTGGTGCCGATTCTGCGCAACCTGACCGACGCGGGCGCCCTGCAGCGCGCCCCTCGCTGTCGGCCGGGGCAGGGCTGCTACCACCGCGTCGTCTTCGAAAAACCCTTCGGCCACGACCTGGAAAGCGCCCGTGAACTCAACAACACCATCGAGGATCTGCTCGACGAGTCACAGGTCTTTCGCATGGATCATTACCTGGGCAAGGAGACGGTGCAGAACATTAGCGTGCTGCGCTTCGCCAACTCCATCTTCGAGCATGTCTGGCACGCCGACTCCGTGCGCTGGGTACGCGTCACCGTCGCAGAGGACATCGGCGTGGAGGACCGCGGCGGATACTTCGACGCCAGTGGCATCATGCGCGACATTCTGCAGAACCACGTGCTGCAACTGCTCACCTTGTTCACCATGGAGCCGCCGGCGAGCCTGGATGCCGACGCCATACGCGACGAGAAGGTGAAAGTGCTGCGCAGCCTGCGCCGGCTGGAGGGAGAGGAGGTCCGCCGCAGCGTCATCAGAGGGCAATACGCCGCCGGGCAGGTGAACGGCCAGCGTGTGAAGGCCTACCGCGAGGAGAAGGGGGTCGACGCAGACTCATCCACCGAGACCTTCGTAGCGGTGCGCACTTACATCGACAACTGGCGCTGGTCGGGAGTGCCGATCTACCTGACGGCGGGCAAGCGCCTGCCGCGCAAGTTGACCGAAGTGGCGATCGAATTCCAGGAGGTGCCGCGCGTCCTGTTCCGCGCGCAGGCGGACTTTCAGCTTGCCCCGAACCGCCTGATCCTGCGCGTACAGCCTGACGAGGGCGTGGCGCTCCGCTTCGTCAGCAAGGTGCCCGGGCTCCAGGCCGAGCTGCGCAACGTGGACATGGACTTCCCCTATCAGAGCGAGTTTCCCGCCGCAAGCCCGGAGGCCTACGAGAGGTTGTTGCTCGACGTGATCGCCGGGCGCAGCGCGCTGTTTGCCCGGCGGGACGAGGTCGAACAGGCGTGGGACTTCACCATGGGCATCCTGAACACATGGCAGGAACAGGAACCGCCGCAGTTCCCGAATTACCTGCCCGGCACCTGGGGGCCGATCGCTAGCGAGGACTTCTTCAGCGAGACCACCGACTACTCCGCCGCTGACAACCCCAACGCGCCCTGAACGAAGCAACCCACATCCGGGGGTAGCCGGCGCTTTGTTTGCCCGCTGCGTACGCATCGCGCCTTTCGCGGTCAGGGGCCCAAACTCAAAGCGCATCGCGGGCGAAGTAGGCGGCCACTGCCGCGTCCACGGGCGGCACGTCCCGTGGCGCGCCGTCGCTGCGCAGGGATCGTGTGGCACAGACCCCGGCGGCGACGCTGTTGCGGGCGGCGACGGGGCTAGTGAGGCACTGGTCCCTGACGACGCTCAAGGACAAGCTGGTCAAGCCTCCTTCGCCCTTCGTAGCGGGCTACGGAGGCCCGCGAAACAGGGATCGGGGCGAAGGTCGCAGCGATGCCGTGTATCGCCACGGCACTGCCCACTACATTGTGTTCCAGGTGGCGGTGGTTGCGGTACCGCTGGGGCTGTTCGGAGCGACACTGAATCGGATTCAAACGCTATCCACGGCGCCGACCTGACGAGTGGTGCCGGGTTTCACAGGAGAACCTGACTTCGCGGTTTCTGAACAGTCAAGGTGCCTCTCGCTGGCCGCAAAACGCCTTTCGGGCGGCCATATGCCCCCGGGCAAACGGCCGCCAGAGGCCAGCGGGGCAGATTGATTGCAGGCCTTCGTCCTTGACCAACAGCGTGGGAGGGATACACTGTCGCGCTCAAGGCGAAGTCGGAACTTCGCTACTGTAAATGGGGAATCTCGACTGAGATGAGCCTGGACGGCTGAGCCGACTGTAACCGCGGGAGGACATGCCGAAACGAGAAGCCAGCCGTGTTAGCGCCGACACGCTGCCCGCGGACTCGGACACTCGGCAGGCATGCGAAGCAGCAGGTGAAGTAGTCAGCCAACCGATCCCGAAACCAGCAAAACGCGCGCCGACGCGCGTTTTTCATCGCTTGAGCGAAACAGACTCGGGCAATGTCTCTTGTGATTCAGGTTAGCCGCGCACGCATCCCGACTCGGAAGGGAGGCAGTGGTAATGCAAAGAGTCGACCGGGCATCGTTGTGGGCGCTTAGGGTTTCCGCGCTGATGGCGGTGCTGTTGGGCAGCAATGCCTCCATGGCTAGTACCGACCGTTTGCTGCGCGTGGATGTTGTTCCGCGTTCGGGGATTGTCGAAGACGGCAAGACACCAGCATTCATTGTCGCGCTGCGTGATCCCTCGACAGTTGCGCTCTCGGGTGTTCCTTCCATCAAGATCATTTCCGGCGGCACACGGGGGAATCCGCTGCAAGGTATCACCGGCAGTACGTTTGCGCAGGTCATCCCCTGCGATCTCCATCCGCTCGACACCGTCAGTGTTCGTCGTCAGCCCGGCGCGTCGCAATGGGTAGTGCAATTGGGTTCTGGAAACGCGCACGAAGATGGTGGCTGGTATATGTGCGAGGCGTCGGTCCCGGGTGCCGACGGCAAGCCCGACGTCGTCCGCACGGGTGTTGTCGTCAATGCCGAAGCGTTCAAACCCGCATGGCCCGAGCCGAAGGATTTTGACGAGTTCTGGGATTCGAAAAAGGCGCTGCTGGCAGCCTCGCCCGCCACGCCGACCACTCGGGAGGTTGACGCCGCACTGCCCGGATTCGAGTGCTTGGACCTCGAAATCCCCTGCCCCGGCTTCGCCCCGGCACGCGGGTACTATGTGCGGCCCGTGAACGCGCGGCCCGGTAGCTGTCCGGCCATTATCCTTTTCCATGCGGCGGGTGTCAGCGGCGACTGGTGCAGGTCATCGGTACGGTCCGCGAGCAAAGTCGCCAACGAGTACGGAGCCATCGTCCTGGACCTCAACGCCCACGGCATGCTAAACGGCCAGCCGCCCGAATACTATGAAGACCTCGAGCGGGAATCCCTTGGCCAATACAGCACTCTGGGACTGGAGAGCCGCGACACTTGGTACTTCGTGGGCATGTACATGCGAGCCATGCGGGCAGTTGACTTCCTCTGCGCGCAGCCGGAATGGGACGGGCGCCACGTCGTTGCCTTCGGCGCAAGCGGGGGCGGGCAGGGCAGCATGGGCGGCGGGCAGGCGCTGGCCATCGCCGGGCTGGATGCGCGAGTGTCGGCCGTCGTGGCCGAAGTGCCGGCGATGTGCGATTTCGCCGCCCCGTTGGGCAGACGGATGCCGGGCTTTCCCAAGCCGCTTCGCCAGGACATTGGTAGTGAGGAATTCAACAAGATACTTCAGAGCGCCATTTACTGCGACAATGTCTACCTGTCGGCCCGCTCGCGCGCCGAGACGCTCGTGTTCTTGGGGCTGACCGATATGGCGTGTCCCCCGCCGGGAGTGTATGCTGCGTTCAACGCCCTCAAGAGCGTGAAAGGTATAGTGGCGTTTCCCCACAGGGGACACGGGCCGATGCCGGCCGAGGACGCCTGGATAGGCTCGGCCAATGAGACGCCCGACGAGTTTATCCGCCGCCACATTGGCATGGCAGCGCCGGATCACTGAGGCAAAGGGTTGGGGGCCTACCAGAGTGTAGGTTCCGACGCGGCATGGGTCTCCCCCAACAGTCCTGGCCCCCACCAGTAAGCGGGCAGCAAAGGCAGCCAGAAAGGGCTGACGCGCTCCGTGCCTGGAAAGCCACCCTTCACTTGCCGCGGCCGCGCCTCGCGCCTAAAGTGACCGCAGAAAGGAGGTTGCATGCCTGAACACCCGAACATCCTAATCCTGATGACCGACCAGCAGCGCGGCGACTGCCTGGGCTGCGCCGGCCACGGCCAACTCCGCACACCTAACATGGACCGCCTGGCCGAGGAAGGCGTCTCCTTCGCACAGGCCCTCACCAGCAGCCCGGTTTGCATGCCCGCCCGCTGCTCCTTCATCACGGGCGAACACGTCCACCGGCACGGTATCTGGGAGAACGGCGGCGAGCTGCCATCGGACTACGAGTCCTTCTTCCGCCGCCTGCAGCAGAGCGGCTACTTCACCGCGCACATCGGCAAATCGCATTACTACCCGCACGGCAACCTGCACATGAAAGACCGCGAGCCCTGGATGCGCGCGCGGGGGTTTGACTTTGTGGACGAGATTGGCGGTCCCCTCGCGACGGCCAACAACACTGAATCGCACATGACCGACCGCTGGCAGCGCCAGGGGCTATATGAGGCATACAAGCAGGACTACGCTAAGCGGTTCGAACATGGGCGCGACGGCCGTCTGGCCGAGCCCGCTGCCGGTCGAAGAGCACGCCGACAGCTACGTCGGCCGCAGGGCCGTCGAGTTCCTCAGTGACTACGAGGAGGACCGCCCTTTCTGTGCCTTCGTCGGCTTCGGCGGCCCGCACGAGCCCTGGGACGCGCCCGGGCGGTTCGCGCAGATGTATGATCCGGCCGAGACTCCCCCACCCACCGCTCCGGAAGGCACAGAGCCCGGCCCCTGGGTGCCGCACGAAGCTGCCCAGTGGCAGCGTACGGGACGGCACAACCTGGCGAGAGACGACATTGCGCGGCTGCGGGCGAACTACTACGGCAAGATCAGCCTGATCGATGAATGGTCCGGCCGCATCCTGGACACCCTTGAACGACGGGGGTTGCTCGATGACGCCCTGATCCTCTTCTGGTCCGATCACGGCGAGATGCTCGGCGACCACGACCGCCTCTACAAAAGCCGTTTCTACGAGAGCGCCCTGCGTGTGCCCCTCGTCCTTCGGTGGCCGGGACGCGTGCCGGGCGGCGAGACGCGCGACGCGCTGGCGTCGACGGTGGACATCATGCCGACGATCCTCGAGGCCGCCGGGGTCGGTGTGCCGGACTCGTGCGACGGGCTGTCCCTGTTGCCTGTGCTGCGCAATGCTGCCGCTCCGTTCCGAGAGGCGACTATCAGCGAGGTGCGCTCCGGCGGACACCGCAACCGCTGTGTGGTCACGCAGCGGTGGAAGTACGCCGAACGCACGGGCGGCACCCCCTTGTTGCTCTACGACCTGTGCGCCGACCCCGGAGAGCTGGACAACCTGGTCGGCCATCCGGACAAGGCACACGTCGAAGCAGAGCTGCGCACGCGGCTGCGCCGAATGGCCGGCCGGTCGGAGGAGGCACCGAATGGTTGACCGCAAACGATGGCCCGAAGAGGTTCAGGGCTACCTGGCGCGCATCTACGCTGAGGGGCAGCGCCGCTACGCATGCCGCGCCGCAACGCCGGAGCAGTTCACCACGTGGCAGGCCGAGGCCCGCCCCGCCCTGCGGCGGCTGCTCGGGCTGGAGGCCATTCGCGACTCGGTCGGTGACCACCAGCCCTCTGTCGAGCTTGCAGAGGAGCAGGAGGTGGACGGCCTGATACGGCGCAAGGGCTGGATCGAGACCGAGCCCGATGTGAGCATTCCCTTCTGGTTTGTCCGGCCGCCGGAGAGGGGCCCTTTCCCGTGTGCGGTAACCCCTCACGGCCACAACGCCCGAGGCTTCGACACCTACGCCGGCATCTGGCAGAGTGAAGAGGACCGCGAACGAATCGAACGTGAGGAACGCGACGTCGCAGTGCAAGCAGCGCGGGAGGGCTTCCTGGCCATCGCGCCGGCGACCCGCGGCATAGCTGTTGGCGGCGTGACCGACCTGCATGCCCAATGGGGCGGACGCAACTGCACCAGCCACTGGGCACACACCATCATGGCCGGCCGCTCCAGCATCGGAGAGCGTGTTTGGGACATGGAACGCGTGCTCGACTGGGCGCTCGCTCGGCCGGACGTGGCCGGCGAAGTGCTGATGATGGGCAACTCGGGCGGTGGCGTCCTGACGACCTTCGCGGCGGCTTGTGATGTGCGGGTAACCATCGCCATCGCGAGCTGTTCCTTCTGTCCGTTCGTCGACCGCAGTGGCAAGTTACTCCACCATGCATGCAACATCGTCCCCGGCGTCATGCGCTGGGGCGAGTTCTGGGATATTGCGGGGCTCGTCGCGCCGCGCCGCTTCCTGGCGGTGCACGGCACGGACGACCCTATTCGCCCCAATGGCGAGGTGGACCTGGCCACACGTCGACTGAAGGCTATCTACGCGGCGGCCGGCGCGCCCGACCGGCTTGACCAGCGCTACGGCGAAGGCGGACACCGCTTCTACGCCGATCTGATGTGGCCGTTCGTGCGGGAGGCGCTGGCGTGACGAAAGCGGCGCGGCCCCCTTGCCAGCCCACCTGTCAGAACGGCTTGGCGTGGCAGGCAGGTGGCGGCCCCCGTATAATCGCGGCCTCATTCACTGCTTAAGCTGCGGGAGGAAGCGGTGACTTGGCGCGCGTTCCTCATCGGGCTGGCTTGCGTCGCGGGCCTTAGCTTGCTGGACCCCTACACGTCGTACGTCAAGGGCTACGGATGGCTGATCGTCGGTTCATTCCCGGTGGGCGCGGTACTCTTCCTGGTGGCCCTGACGCTCGGCGTGAACGCCGTTCTGCGGCTCGTGCGCCGCGGCCGGGAACTTGCCCGCCCGGAGCTTATGCTGGTCTGGTGCATGCTCATCGTGGCCGCCGTGGTGCCCACCGAGGGGCTCGGACGCTGGTGGTACAGCATGCTGGCGGGGGCGCCGTACATGGCCCGCCGGCCGGACATCAACTGGGAAGATGGCGGCTCGCTGGAGCACGCGCCGGACAGCCTGGTGCTCAGCCGCCAGCCCCGCTCGGAGGCCGCCCGCCGCTACTTCGAGGGCAGCCCCGGCGGCCGCGTGCCGTGGGGCCACTGGCTGCGCCCACTGGCGGACTGGGCGGTCCTCGTCCTTCTCGTGTTCGCGGCCGTGTTCCTGCTCTGCGCGATGCTGCGGCGGCAATGGGTGGAGGTCGAGCGCCTCATGTTCCCGCTCGCGCGCGTGCCCCTGGACTTCACCGAGGGCGCCGGCCGGCACGGCTGGCTGCCGGACATTTTCCGGAATCCGTCCTTCCGCGCGGGGGTCATCTTCGCCCTCGCCTTCCGCCTCTTCCGTGCTTCACCACTTTTCTTCGGCGCCGATTACGGCATCCCGCTCGTCTTTCCCATTGCCGACGCGCTGAAGGGGACGGCGCTGGAGACTGTCGGCTTTGCCAACGTCAACCCACAACTGCCGATCATCGGGTTCGCCTTTCTCGTGCCCGCTGACGTCAGCCTTAGCGTCTGGTTCTTCTTCCTGTTCAGCCGCCTGGAGCTGCTGATCGGCACCCAACTGGCGCTGCCGGAGGCCGGCGGCGGCACGTGGAGCCCGATGATGCGCTGGCAGCAGTTCGGCGCCTATCTGGCCTTCCTGGTCGGCATGCTCTACATGGCCAGGCGCCACCTGTTCGGCGTCTTCCGCCGCGCGCTCGGCCTGCCGGGCGGGGCGGACGATTCGGACGAGCCGGTCACCTACCGCTTCGCTTTCTGGGGCTTCCTCGCGTGCGTGGCGGGCTGCCTGTGGTGGTACGCAAGCCACGGGATGAATGTGCTGCTCGGGCTCTTCATTCTTGCACTAACGTTTTGTTCTTACATGGTTTACGCGCGCATCGTCTGCCAGGGCGGCGTGCCCACCACGCGCAACCTCTGGTCTCTGACCACCGGCGTCGAGGCATTCACCGGCAGCGGCGTCTTCGGCGCCCAGGGGGCGGCCATCGCCTCCATGCAGTCCACCCTCCTGATAACGGGCTCAACCACCGTTATCGGCCCCATGGCCATGCTTGCGCTCCGCATCTCCGACGTCTTCGAACGTCGTAAACGCTGGCTCATGCCGGCTTTATTCTGCGGCATCCTGCTCGCCATGGCCTGTACCACGTGGGTCGTGCTGCGACAGGCGTACGCCGGCGGCGCGCTGAACTTCAGCGACTCCTGGGCGGTCAACAACATGGCCACCGGTGCCTTCAACGAGGCCCAGCGCGTCATGGAGGCCCGCACCACCGAATGGCACCGCGTCCACTGGCGGCCCTTCCTGTTCGGCACCCTCGGCATGGGCTTCCTCATGTTCATGCGCGCCCGCTTCTACTGGTGGCCCATACATGCCATAGGTCTTCTTACGGCAAGCAGTTGGAACATGGCAAACCGCCTTTGGCTCGCCTTCTTCATCGGGTGGCTGATCAAGTTCGGCATTGTCAAACTCGCCGGCGGCGCCATGCTACGCAAAGCCCGCAACTTCTTCATCGGCCTGGTCATCGTCGAATCCTTCCTCACCGGCCTCTCCGCCCTCGTCAGCAGCCTGAGCGGGGGCACTGTGCCCGCCTTCTGACCGCCCCCCCGCTGCTTCCGGACAACGGCCGGCTTCCCAGCGATTACGTGTCCACCCCCTCCCTGCGCCCCTGGCCCCCCGTGCCTGCTGCGCCCGCAAGCGTGATGCCGCGTGACCCGTCCCGCCCTGCCCGGAGCCCAAGGGCGCCATGTGCCCCCTGACGGGCATCAGGGCCACGCCCAGGCGGCGGCTCTATCTCTCTTGCCTGACGACTTTTGTGACTGAATGGGTTCGTTTCGAAATGGGCTGCCTCCCCGACCAGATCGGGGCCGCTTGGGCTTTCCAGCGTCGTGACGCCGAGTATAATCGTTCCGCCGGCCGGCACTGTCCGATATGGGCGCTACCGTCCCAACCAGATGGATGTCTTCTCGGGCGCAGCGCCGCTGTACGCAGGACAACCCCGGGCCAACTCAGCCGCCCCGTCCGGACAGTGTCCGCACTTGGGGGGCTCGCACGTCCGCCCCCGGGGACGAGCCGCCCCGCTTGCCCGGCACGGTTGGCCCGCCTAAACTGGATTGGACGGGTCTGGTTTCGCGCTCCGCTTCTTGATACCCTCTGACGTTGATGAACCAGACAGATCATGCCAAGGCGATCGTCCTGTTCTCCGGCGGGCTGGACAGCATCCTGGCGGCCGAAGTGCTGCTGCGCGCCGGGGTCGAGGTCTTGCTGCTGCGCCATACCAGCGTGTTCTATCCACTGAAGGAAGGCGGATATACGCCGGCCTGTACGATCGTGGTGCGCGACATCTCCGAGGAGATGTCCCGCATCGTGCGCAACCCTCGTTACGGCCACGGCAGCAATGCGAACCCGTGCCTGGACTGTAAGCAAATGATGTACGCAAAGGCGCGCGAGGAGGCGCAACGCCGGGGCGCCCAGTGCATCGCCACCGGAGAGGTGCTCGGCCAGCGACCCATGTCGCAGCACAGGCAGGCATTCGCCCGCATGGAAAGGGGCGCCGAGGTGGAGGGCCGCGTCGTGCGGCCGCTCTCCGGCAAGCTGCTCGAGCCCACGATCCCGGAACAAGAGGGCCTGATCAAACGCGAGGACCTGCTGGACATCAGCGGTCGCTCGCGCGAACGCCAGATCGCCCTGGCCGCCGAGTGGGGCATCGAGGATTATCCCCAGCCCGCCGGGGGATGCCGCCTGACCGATCCGCATTACGCCGACAGGATATTCCGCATCGCGGAGCTCGGGCTCACCGGGCTGGAGCACATGAGCCTGGTGCGGTTCGGGCGGCTGTTCGAACTACAGGGCCGCTCCTTCTGCGTGGTGGGCCGCAACCACGAGGACAACCTGGCCATCCGCGAGCACGCGCCGGCCGGATCGCGGCTGCTCGATCTTCTCGAGCAGCCGGGCCCGCTCGCCTGCGTCGTCGGCGAGATGACGCCCGAGGCTCTGGACGAAGCGCGGCGCCTGGTGATACGCTACAGCCGGTTCAAGGACTTGCCCGTCTCGGCGGTAGGCGTGGAACCGGTCGATGGCTGACTTCAAGCTCAAGCGGATCGCGGAGCTGCACCGGCAACTGATGCTCAGCCCCCCGAGGGTGCGGCGGCGCCACGCCGACCGGCTGGAGCGGCTGCTGTTGGAACTCGAACCCGATCGCACCTACCCGTATGAGTTCGTTCACTTCCGGGTGACCGGCTTCCGTCCCAGCGAGAGCTACCTGGACACTTTCCGCGGCGAGGAGCTCCGCCCCGATCTGCATCGCTCCCTCGAACTGGTCAGCCAGAGTGTTCCCCAGCCCGTAGAGGAACTGGACGAACGCGTCTACACCATACCGGAACTTGCCGACCGCTTCGACGTCTCGCGACGGACGATTCATCGCTGGCGCCGGCGGGGGCTTGTCGCGCGGCATTACATCTTTCCCGACGGTGTGAACCGCGTCGGTGTGCGAGCCGAAGTCCTGGAACGGTTCGTAATCGAAAACGAGGGCGACCTGCACTTCGGCGGCGGCTACTCGCGGCTGACCGATGAGGAGGAGAGGCGCGCACTGGCGCGGGTGAAGGAGTATCGCGAAGCGGAAGAGCTGAGCACAACGGCCGCTGCCGCGAAAGTGGCGGAGGAGCTCGGCCGCTCGCAGGAGACCGTGCGCCTGGTGCTGAAGCGGCACGGAGAGGCGGGCCGGCAGCATGGAGGCAGGCTCTCCGAGAGCGAGCGGCGGCAGATATATACCGCCTACCGGGAGGGCGAGCCGGTCGACGAACTCTGCAGCCGATATGACCGATCGCGTGCCAGCATCTATCGCGTGGTCAACCAGGAGCGCGCGCGCGACCTGCTGGCGGAGCCGCTAAACTGCTACGCAGAGGAGGACTTTTGCTCCGAAGAGGCGCGGGAACGCATCCTGGGCGAAGATTGGCGTCGCCTGTGGCGCCGGCTGGAGGGCTCGCCCGATGGCGAAGCTGCCCTGTCGGCCCAGGAAGAGGATGCCCTGTTCCGCGCGTACAACTACCTGAAATGGCAGGCGCTGCGGCTTCGCCAACGCGTTGATCCGAGCCGTTACGTCTCGAGCCGGCGGCTCGAAGAGATCGACGAGTTGATGGCCCGGACCGCCGAGGTCGCAGCCGCTATCTGCAGACACTACCGCCCCGTCGTCGAACGTATCGTGCGCCAGCACTCAGCAGCGGGCGGGTCCTTCGACCGGCTGATGGCCAGGGCGCTCGGCCTCCTGCCCGAACTGGTTGAAAGCCATGACTACCGCCGCGCTGCCCGTTTCGAACAGCACTTGTCGCTCGCCCTCCAGAAAGCATTCGCCCGCCTGCGATAAAGCCCCTTCCAGGCTGTTTCACACCCCTGGGCGCAGCCCCCCTTACGCCGGCAGCGTTTGCGCGCTCGGCTGCCGTGCCCTATCATGGGCGCGCCGACCTTCGCCGGCGTCCCTGCACTGTCTGTTCGGACTGGCTACAATGCGCATCGCCGCTCTCAGAGCCCTGCGCTACAACCCGCGCGAGATATCCTTCATCTCGCGGGTCGTGGCGCCGCCGTACGACGTCATCGACGGCGAGCTTGCGGGGGAGCTGCGCGAGCGTGACCCGCACAACGTGATTCGGCTCATCCTCGGCACAGCGGGCAACCAGCCGCGGCCCGACGCAGAATACCGCCGTGCCGCCCGCCTGCTGGAACGTTGGCGCGAGCAGCAGGTGTTGCTCCAGGACGATGAGCCGGCGCTGTTCGTGTGCCGTGAAACTTTCGAAGTGAACGGCTCAACGTACACGCGCCACGGCCTGCTATGCGGCTACCTGTTGGAGGATGTGGAATGCGGCGCGGCAATGCCGCACGAACGCACCACGGAGGGGCCTCGCGCGGATCGGCTCCGCCTGATCGAAGCATGCGCGGCAAGCCTCAGCCCGGTGTTCGGCGTTTATCCGGACCAGGAGGGCCATGGCGTCGCTGCTCTCCAGGAGCAGTGCACGGGCTGGCCTGTCTATGAGTTCCAGCAGGAGGGGGTAGCCTACGAAGTCTGGCGCGTTACGGACCCCGCGTCGTGTGCCCGCCTCGCGGCGGTCCTGCGGGACCGAGAGTTGCTTATCGCGGACGGCCATCACCGCTATGAGACTGCCCTCGCCTACCGCGAGGCCCATCGTGACCCCGACGCCCCACCCGGGAAAGCGCCGGAAGACTGGTTGCTACTCTACGCCGTCTCCGCCGCCGATGATGGGCTCCGTATACTGCCCACTCACCGCCTGGCAAAGGCAGAAGGGGACTTCGACCAGGACTGCTTTTTGGAGAGCCTGCAGCGGCTGTTCGATGTGACCGAGGCGCAGGTTAGCCGGCCGGAATCTCTGCCGGCTGTGGCGGCAGAATTGGAAGACCGCACGATGGCCTGTTACACGCGCACAGAGCGTCTGCATGTGATGCTGCCGAAGTATGCCGACCCACTCGCGGAGGAATTGCCGGAGCATTCGAAGGCGTGGCGGACACTGCCCGTCACTCTACTGCACTATGGGGTGCTCGGCCCTTTCTTCGGGCTGCCGGCAGAGGCCCGGTCAGGCAACGACCGACTGGTATTCACTCCCGATGCTGCCGACATGTATTGGGCTGTAGAGAGTGGCCGGTTCGACGCGGCCTTCCTGCTGCCGCCGGCGGAAAGCTCCGTTGTAGAGCAAATCGCCCGCTCCGGCGAGCGCATGCCACCAAAGTCAACCTACTTCTTCCCGAAGGTCCTCTCCGGACTGCTCATATACCCCTTCCAGGACGATGCAGCGCAGCCCCTCGGCGACATCTGTTCGCCGGAGTGACGGCCCCGCTTCGGCGCATCGACGAAAAGGCCCCTCTCACACCCTCTGAGCCGTCTCTACGGCACTCTCGGTCCTTTGACCCGCACCCCCTGAGTCTGGTATAATGCTGTATAGGAGAGAGGACTCTTGAGACCCTGTCTTCCCGGTTTGGGTTCCATGCATATAACCTGCCGAAAAGCTGTTGATAACCGGTCACTTTTGTCCCGAAATCCCGTACACTGCACGCCCGGAATCCATCACTTGATTGTCGAGAATCATGGCATTTTGCATGTTTGTCCTGGTACACACAGTCGGCGTCAACCGTGACGATCGTTTTCGACAGGTTATCAACCGTTTATCAGTGGTGTAAGTAGGAGGAGTAAGCCGTTGTACAGTAAGACTTTACGCTTCATGAGCCCGGGCGTTTCGACGGTGTACGCGCTATTAGTAGGTAGTGATTAGTGTTTTTTTTGTAGAGTAAGGAAACACCCTTATAAAGACCTCCGCTCCAAGCAGCGCACGCCATTCCCTCCAGGCAGGAGATATCGATGAGATTCACAGCCGGTAAGGAAGCCCTCCATCAGGGCCTCCAAAGAGTCGGCAGCGTCATCGGTTCGAGCACCCAGCAACCCCTCTTCCGCAATGTTAAGGTCGAAGCGCTGGAAGACGTGCTCGCGCTCTCGGCAACGGACCTCGAGGTCGGCCTACGTGTCATCGTCGCGGGAGTCGAAATTGACGAGACAGGTTCTGCCCTGTTGCCCCATTCACGCATAGCACCCATCGTTGGGGCGACTCCCGAGCAACAGCTTACGCTCATTGAAGATGACGGCGCTGTGCGCGTAGAGGCTGGCGAGAGCCACTTCCGCATCCTCGGAGAAGACCCTTCCGATTTCCCAGACGTCCCGGGATTGCCGGAGGACGGCGCGGTAGAGGTGGACCCCGAGGTGCTGCGTTACATGATACGTCGCACGGCGTTCGCCGCCGCCGGCGAAAAGGGGCGCTATGCGCTCAATGGCGTGCTGTTCGTGGTGGGGCCGGGAGATAACATTGAACTGGTCGCAGCCGATGGTGCCCGCCTGGCCCAAACTCAGAAGAAGGTGGCGAACCCTGACGGGGTAGAGCAGGAGTTCATCGTGCTGCTGAAGGGAATGGATCGGTTAGCGAGCCTTGCAACTTACAGCAAGGAACCAATCCGTTTCGCGGCGACAAACAACCAGATGATAGCGGAGAACGACGTGGCACGAATCGCCTGCCAGCTCGTGGAGGGGCAGTTCCCCAACTACAAGGAAGTGATTCCGACAGAGTTCAAGATCAAGGCGGAACTGCCCACTAACCAGTTCCTTAGCGCGGTTCGGCGGGTAAGCTACATGACGGTGGAAGAGGCCAACGTGGTGGACCTGGTGTTCACGGACGGAGCGCTGACGGTGTCGGCGGAGACGGCGGATGTTGGTCAGGGCGAGGTGAAAGTAGCGGCCGATTACGAGGGAGAGGAGTTCAGCCTCTCCCTGAATCCTGACTATGTGCAGGAGATGCTCGGGATCGTAGAGAGGGAGAGCGTGAAGATGCGCTTCAACGATCGGCGCTCCCCGTGCGTGATCAAGAGCGGGCTCGACTACACGTATGTCGTTAGCCCGGTCATTCGCGAAGAGGAGGGTCAGTGAACCAGCAGCCGAGGACGGGCGGCCGAATAAGGACTCTGGGCGAAGTCTTGAAGGAATTGCTGCGCGAGAAGACGTTTCACCAGAAGGGACGGCACACGGCCCTCTCGGATGCGTGGGCCGCGATTGTGGGTGAGGCCATTGCGGAGCGGACGCGTATACGATCTTTCGAAGGCGGCGAACTGGTAGTGGAAGTCAATTCGCCAGTCCTTCTGCACGAGCTTAACGGTTTCATGAGAGAGCAGTTGCTGTCTGCCATACAGCAGAGACGGGCCGGCCGCGACGTAGCGGCGTTGAAGTTCTGTCTCGGCAACAGCAGCCATGACTGAGGCAAAGGGGCCGTATGGCTGAAGAGAATCTCAGAGGCGCGTCGTACGAAGCAGAGTCGATCAAGGTGCTTGGAGGCATTGAGCACGTTCGGCTGCGGCCCGCCATGTACATCGGCGATACCAGTGAAAGAGGGCTTCACCATCTGGTAGAGGAGGTCGTGGCAAACGCGATCGATGAGGCCATGGCGGGGCGATGCGATCGCATAGACGTGGTTCTGCACTCGGACGGCAGCATCTCGGTGACCGACAACGGCGGCGGTATACCGGTTGACATGCATCCGGAAGTCGGCAAGCCGGCGCTGGAAGTGGTGATGACAACGCTCAACGCCGGTGGCAAGTTCGACCATGACAGCTACAAGGTATCGGCCGGCTTGCACGGGGTTGGCGTCTCATGCGTGAATGCACTGAGCGAGTGGCTGGAAGCAGAGATCGGCTGGCGCGACGGTCACCTGTACTACCAGCGCTACGAACGCGGCGAGGCGAAGACGCCGGTCGAGAACCGGGGCAAGACCGACCGCCGGGGCACGCGGGTGCGATTCCGGCCCGATCCGCAGGTATTCCACGCCACGCAGTTCAAATGGGACATCATAACCCGTCGCCTGCGCGAGCTGGCCTTCCTCAACAGCGGCACGCGCATAACCATCAGCGAGGCAGAGAGCGGCCGCGAGGATGAGTTCTACTACGAGGGAGGCATCCGCGAGTTCGTCGAGTACCTGAACCAGGGAAAGGATCCGATCCACCCCGACGTGATCTACGTCGAGGCGGAGCAGGGCGACACGCTGGTGGAGATCGCCTGTCAGTACAACGACGGCTACAACGAAACGGTTTTCTCGTTTGCGAACAACATTAACACCGTCGAGGGCGGAACGCACCTGAGCGGGCTGCGCGGCGCGCTGACCCGCAGCTTTAACCAGTACGGGCGCGAGGAAGGTGTGCTGAAGGACGTCACCCCGGGAGGCAACGACTACCGCGAGGGCCTGACGGCGGTCGTCAGCGTGAAGCTGCCCGAGCCGCAGTTCGAGGGCCAGACGAAGATGAAGCTCGGCAACCGCGAAGTCGGCGGCATCGTCGAGCAGCTCTTCAACGAGAGACTTTCGGTCTATTGCGAGGAGAATCCCTCCAGCGCCAAGTCCATCATCAATAAGGCGGTTGAGGCGGCTCAAGCGCGAGAGGCCGCCCGCAAGGCGCGCGAGCTGACCAGGCGCAAGGGCGCCCTGATGAGCACCAACCTGCCCGGCAAGCTGCGGGACTGCAGCAACCGGGACGCCGACAGCAGCGAGCTGTTCATCGTCGAGGGGCAGAGCGCGGGTGGCACGGCAAGCATGGGGCGGGACCGAACCTTCCAAGCCATACTCCCCCTTCAGGGCGTCATTCTGAACGTGGAGAAGGCGCGTATTGACAAGATGCTCAGCAACAAGGAGATTCGCGCCCTCATCACCGCCCTCGGCACGGGCATCGGGCAGGAGGAGTTCGATCCGACGAAGCTCCGCTACGGCAAGGTTATCATCATGACCGACGCGGACATTGACGGTGCGCACATCCGCACGCTGCTCCTGACCTTCTTCTTCCGACAGATGTCGGAGCTGATCGAACGGGGCAACATCTACATCGCGCAGGCTCCGCTCTACAAGGTAACGCGGAGGCGCAAGAGCCAGTACCTCTACGATGATCGGGCACTGCAGCGGGCGCTGTTGGAATACGGAGCGGAGGATGCCAGCCTGGTCTGGCGCGCCAACGGCGAGGTGACCGAGCTGGAATCCGGGCGCTTTCGCGAACTGCTGCAAGTGCTGAACGAGCTGGAGTCGATGATCGCGAGGGTGGAGAACCGCGGGCTGCCCTTCCGAGAGTACCTGGCCTGGAGGCGCGAGGAGGACGGCCGGCTGCCCCTCTACAGCATGGTCCATGTGGACGCCGCGGGCGAGAGCCAGGGCCACCTGTTCTACACCGAGGACGAATACGACTCCTTCATCCTCGACCTCCACGAGGAGCTGTCGCGCCACGATCAGGACGTCCAGATCATCGAAGCCGGCAACGGCCATGCGGAGGATGAACCGAACAGCGTTCGCCCCTACCGCTTTGACGACGCTCCGCGTATACAGCAGTTGATCGAGCGAGTGGAACGGTTTGGCGTGACCGCCGAGCAATTGTTGGCGCCGGACGAGCAGGACGAGGAGGAGGACGCTGAAGCGCCGTTCCTGGTGCGGACCGATGGCCAGGAGATCGACGTGCCATCTTTGCGCCGCATAGTGCCGGTGCTCACCGAAGCAGGGCGGCGGGGCCTCGACATCCAGCGCTACAAGGGATTAGGCGAGATGGATGCCGAGGAACTGGCAGAGACCACTCTCAACCCGGATAGCCGCCGGATGCTCCAGGTGGCCATCGGTGACGCGGTGAAAGCAGATAAATACTTCAGCATTCTGGCCGGCAAGGACGTGCAGAGCCGCCGCGAGTTCATCGAAGAGCACGCGCTGGAGGTCACCGATCTCGACGTATGACGCAGGGCCGGCCGCACAGCCCGGAAAGGGAGGGCCATCGTGGCAGAGTTCGACCTCGAGGTCGAATGCCCTCACTGCGGAGCGCTGCTTACCTTCCCGCGGGTGCGTGCAGGCCATAGTGAGAGATGCCCCGTCTGCCGAGGGAGCGTCACTATCGCCGCTGCGTCCGGTAGCGAGGAGGCGGCAGGCCCGTTTGACCGTTACGACGAGGATGCTTTCGAAGCGCCACCGCTCGAAGTTACGGATGACGCCGGCAACTGCCTGGTATGCTGCCGTACGGAACAGAAGCTGAACGTGATGGCCCTCAGCCCCATTGTGCAGAACTTCACCGGCCTGGTCCGCCGTGATGCCGCTACACAGGTGACGCACGGCATGGGCATCCTGGCAGAGGGCCTGGCGCCCGACACGGCCCGCAACATGGCGGACGCCTGCGCCGAGGAAGGCGTCGAGGCCGCCGTGGTGCCGATGTCCATGGTGCCGGACCTGTCGCACGAGGTGCGCATAGAACGCATATATGACCTCGATGACGAGGCGCTCCACGTGCAGATGGACAGCAAGGGCACCGTGCGGGCGCTGTCATGGACGGCTCTCGTTGCGGGCATTGTCACGAAGCCGAAGTATGGCGGCCGTCGGGAAGTGCGCTACGTGGCGAACCCCGCTGCCGGGTTTGCCGGGCCCTACGGGGCTACCAGATCGGCGGCTGCGTATCGCATGCGAACGCGGAAGGTGGAACTGCCGACGCGAGCGACTTTCGTGCTGCAGGACCCGCAAGGCAGGCTGCATCGGATGGTGGTCGAGGAGGCGCGGGTGCGCTACGCCTACCTCGGCGACCGGGTGCTCGGCAGTGGCGACATGAACTTCACGCGGTTCCTGGCAGACGTGGAACGGCACGCCGTGAGGGCGTTCTTCCCCCGCAGCTACCGCCAGGTGGCCGCAGGCGGGCTGATGCACGTGCAGCGCACCACGGGGACCGTGGACTACGAGAACTACTTGCGGTGGGCCGTCGCCTGCGCAGCAGCCGAAGGCCTGCTGCGCAGCGGCTGACCGCCGTTGGAGAGAGGTGCCGATGGCTCAGGAAGTTATCGAGATGGATGAGCCGCGCGAGAGAGAGCGGCTCATCGAAGAAGAGATGAAGGAGGCGTACCTTACCTACGCCATGAGCGTCATCGTCGCGCGGGCGTTGCCGGACGTGCGCGACGGCCTGAAGCCCGTGCAGCGGCGCATACTGGTGGCGATGAACGAGCTGAACCTCGGCCCTCGCTCCAAGACGCGCAAGTGCGGCAAGATCGTCGGCGACGTATCCGGCAACTACCATCCGCACGGGGAACTGGCCATCTACGACACGCTGGTGCGCATGGGGCAGCCCTTCACCACGCGCTACCCGCTGGTGGACGGACAGGGCAATTTCGGCTCGCTCGACGGCGACCCCCCGGCGGCCAGTCGCTACACCGAGGCCCGGTTGAGCGCAGTCGGCGCGGAATTGCTGCGCGATCTGAACCAGGACACCGTCGACTTCGTCAGTAACTACGACAACACGCGGGAAGAGCCGTCCGTCCTGCCCGCCCGCATACCCAACCTGCTGGCCAACGGCGCCACCGGCATCGCCGTGGGCATGTCCACCAGCATCCCGCCGCATAACCTGTGCGAGCTCTGTGACGCGCTGATCGCCCTGATGGACAAGCCCGACATGACGGTGCGCGAGGTGATGGAGATCATGCCCGGGCCCGACTTCCCGGACGGCGGCGTCATCTGCGGCCGAGAGGGCGTTTACGAAGGCTACAGCACCGGGCGCGGCACGCTCACCCTGCGCGCGAGCACGCACTTCGAGGAAGGGCGCGGCGGCCGGCGAAGCATCGTCGTGGACGAGCCCCCCTACCACTCGAACCGCGACTCGCTGGTGGAGAAGATCGCGGACGTCGTCCAGGCCGGCCGCATCCAGGACGTACAGGACATCCGCAACGAGTCCGACAGGGAAGGCACGCGGCTGGTCATCGACCTGAAGCGCGAGGCCGACGAGCAGGTCGTCCTGAACCAGCTCTGGCAGCACACCCCGCTGCAGTGCACCATCAGCATTATCTTGATCGCTATCGTCAACGGGCGGCCGGAGACGTTGAGCATCACCCGCATGCTCCAGCTCTACCTGGACCATCGCGAGGAGGTGATCCGTCGGCGCACGGCCTACCTGCTCGGCAAGGCGGAGGACCGCGCCCACGTGCTGGAAGGGCTGCGGATCGCGATCATCAACATCGATGAAGTCATCCAGATCATCCGCGGCAGCGACGAGGTGCAGCAGGCCCGCGACCGGCTGAGCGAGAGGTTCGGGCTTACCGACCGCCAGGTGGACGCCATCATCAGCATGCAGTTGCGCTCGCTCGTCGGCCTGGAACGTATCAAAATCGAGCAGGAATACGAGGAGCTGCAGGGGCAGATAGCCGACTACCGCGACATCCTGGCAAACCGCGAGCGCGTGCTCGGTATGATCCGGGAGGACCTGCTCGAGGTGAAGGAACGTTACGGCGACGAGCGCCGCACGCGGTTCGGCGGGCCAGTGGAGATCCTGGACCGTGAGGACTTGATACCGGAGGAGGACGTGGTGGTCACCATCACGGCCGGCGGCTACGTGAAGCGCACCCCGCCGGATGTCTTCCGCGCGCAGGGCCGCGGGGGTAAAGGCGTGATCGGGGCCGACCTCAAAGAGGAAGACTACGTCCGCGATGTCTTCACCGCTTCGACACACGACTACCTAATGCTGTTCACCAACCACGGGCTTGTGTACTGGCTGAAGGTCTACCTTATACCCGAGATGCGCCGCACCGCCCGCGGCAGAGCCCTGGTCAACCTGATCGAGCTGGAGGAGGGCGAGCGCATAACGGGGGTGATACCCGTCAAGGAGTTCGACAAGGATTATTACCTGCTGATGGCGACGGCGGGGGGCACCGTCAAGAAGACCCAGCTCGACGCGTTCGGCAAGCGCGGCTCGGGCGGGATCATCGCCATTAACCTATCCGAAGGCGACGAATTGATCGGCGTGCGCAAGACGGCCGGCGAGGATGAGGTCACCCTCGGCACCGCGCGCGGCAAGGCCATCCGCTTCCACGAAAGCGACGTGCGCCCCATGGGCCGCACGGCCGGCGGGGTGCGAGGGATAAAGCTGAAGAAGGGCGATCGCGTGGTGGGCATGGCGATCGTGCGCGAGGGCGCCTCGCTGCTCACCGTCTGCGAGAACGGCTACGGCAAGCGGACGGCGTTTGAGGAGTACACCACCCAACGGCGCGGCGGACAGGGGCTCATCGACATCAAGACGACCAGGCGCAACGGCCCCGTGATCGCCGTACTCGAAGTGGCCGAAGAGGACGAACTGATACTGGTTACAGAGCACGGTATGACGGTGCGCATAGCGGCCGGCTCGATCAGCAGCATCGGCCGCAACACCCAGGGCGTGAAGCTGGTGGCCACCGAGAGTGGCGACCGCCTGAGCGCCGTGACGCGCATCGTTCCCGAGGCTGCAGGCGAACAGGGCGAGGAAGAGCCAACTGCCTGATGAGCAAGCCTGCTAAGGCAGTGGCGTCTCGTAGACGAGCAAGCGCTCCACGGTGCCGTTCAGGCCCATGTGTTCCGAAAGCTCGGGGTCGATGCTCTCGACGTACATCAACACCCGGCCCCGCAGGGGATCGAATGTCAGGCTCGAGTAGCCGAGCAGCGGGTGCTCCGGATGCTCGTATTCCGAGCCGGGCTGCCAGGGGAAGCGGCAGGTCACCTCCAGGTTGAGGCTCCGTTCGTCGAGTCGCGCCGCCAGGAAGCTGCGCCGCGGACCGCCGGCATGCGTCACGCCGTGTTCGTCGGCCCGCCGCTCCGAGGTGGCCTCCTCCGCCGAGGCGTCCAGCTTCTCCAGCCCCACGTAGATCACGCCCGTTGAGCCCGCCAGCAGCGCACCGCTCAGGAACACATGGCGCTGCTGCCCGTCCACTGTCAGCGCCCCGCGCTTTCGCCATCTCACGCCGTCGCGGCTGACAGCCAGGGCCGGGCGCAGCACGTTCTGCCGGTCGCGCGCCTTGTAGAGGCAGAGCCAGCGCCCGTCGATGACGGCGACGTTTGAGTCGCGGGCGTGGAGGGCGTCAAAGCTCTGTCCCGTCGCGAGCGCGAGGCCCTGCGAGCGCCAGGGACCGTCCGGACCGGCGGCCGTCAGAAGCAGCGTCTCCCAGTGCCTGCCGCCCCAGACGAAGTCCGTGTCCGTGTTGACCGACAGGTAGAAGTGCCACTGCCCGGTGGCCGGGTGCTGGATGAGCTGCGTGCCCTCGATGCTGTCGATGCGCAGGCCGCTCAGCTTGCTCACCTCTTCCTTCCCCACTGTGGCGAGCAACTCGAAGCTCTCGCCGTCGTCCGAGCGGTAGATGTTGGCGGCGAAGCCCCGCACGCCGCCTTGAGCGCTGCGGGGGCGAGCGGTGAGCAAGAACGAGCCGGAGGCCGGGTCGTACAGGCTGTTGCCTGCGCCGATCCAGGAACCGGGCTCGAAATCCGGGGGATCGAGTGCGACGCCCACGAATCGACGGTTGGCGAAGATATACTGCGGTGGCAGCAGCCCTCCCCAGGAAGTACACGGCATGGTTTGGCCTGTCACGGTCGGTGTTCTCTCTGCGCTAAAGTTTGGCGCCGAGTATAGGGCGACCGCCGGCCGTAGGCAACAGGGGCGGGGCCCGGCGGCACTTGGCGCTTGCAGGGGCGAGGCGGCTCCCCTATTCTGTGCCCAACACGAAACAGATCTGCGGAGGTCCTCTATATGCCGATGCCTGAACCGTTGGTCTATACGGAGTTGCCGGGGCTTGAGCTGTTCAGCCGTGGGAAGGTGCGCGACATCTACGCGCTTGACGATCTGCTGCTGATCGTCACCACCGACCGCATCAGTTGCTTCGACGTGGTGCTCGAGACGGCCATTCCCTATAAGGGGATGGTGTTGACGCACCTGACGGGATTCTGGCTCGCCCACCTGCACGGAATCGTGCCGAACCACCTGGTCACGGCGCAGGTCGAGCAGATGCCCGATGATGTGGCCCCCCACCGCGAGCAGTTGCGCGGGCGCACCATGCTGGTGCGCCGCGCCGAAGTGGTGCCGGTCGAGTGCGTCGTGCGCGGCTACCTGGCGGGTTCGGGCTGGCGTTCGTATCAGCGGGACGGAACGGTCTGCGGCGTGCGGCTGCCGGACGGCCTGCGAGAGTCGGATGAGCTTCCCGAGCCGATCTTCACCCCTACTACCAAGGCGGAGGAGGGCCACGACGAACCGATCGACCTGGCGCAGATGGAGAAGCAGATCGGGGCGGGGCTGGCCCGGCGCATCAAGGACCTTTCCGTCGAGCTCTACACCACAGCGGCTGAATACGCTCGGGAGCGGGGCATCATCATCGCCGACACAAAGTTCGAATGGGGCCTTATCGACGGCGAGCTAACGCTGATCGACGAAGTCCTCACCCCCGATAGCTCGCGCTTCTGGCCGGCCGACGACTATGAGCCCGGGCGAGCCCAGGCGAGCTACGACAAGCAGTACGTGCGCGACTGGCTCGACGACAGCGGATGGGACCACGAGCCGCCCTCGCCCGAGCTGCCTGAAGAGGTGGTGCGCAGGACGACGGAGAAATACCTGGAAGCCTGCCGCCTGCTGACCGGCGAAGCCCCTGCGTGAGCGTCAGCGACCGAGCAGGGCCTTCAGATTCTGCCACAATGCGCGGAAGTGCCGCACCGCCTCCGGGTCGCGGCGGCCGGACGTCCACACGTGTTTTCCGAAGCCGATCTGCGCCAGCACGTGGCGGCCGAGCGCGAACTGCCCGATGGCGGTCAGGCCGATGGCGAACTGACCGAGGCCGAACAGCACGCCGATGGCTATCTGGCCCACGGCGATATTGCCCCCGACAACCTGGCCGAAGGCGAACAGCAGCCCGACGCCGAACTGCGCAATGGTGACAAGGCCTACGCCGAACTGCCCGATCGCGACGATGCCCCTGGCCACGCGGAGCTTCAGAGTCTGTGGATCGCGCCCGATGGCAACGTGGACGAGCGGCCAGCCGAACACCTCGGCCTTCGTGCGCCACTCGAAGCCCCATGCCCGCACGATGCGGCCTCCGTGCGTCGCGATGGTGTTCGGCTCCGGCCCCTCCTTGAACGGATAGCCGCAGTTGGGGCATGCCTGCGCGTGTTCGCTCACGTCGCGTCCGCATTCAGGGCAGGGATTGAGCGCCATTCGCTCGCCTCCTTCGGGCGACGAAGTTGGGCCATTGTACGGCACCGCTGCTGCGGGTTCGTGTCTTACCGTTTCTTCTGCCGGCATGTGACGGACGACGCCGAGCGCGGCAGACAATCGTCTGCTCGCCCACCCTCTGGTCAACATGTAGCGGATCGTCGCGTCTTGCGTCAACCGTGAAGCCCGTATCCGCCGTGTCGGGCTCAGCCTTCCGCCTCGAACTCCTCCGCCGGCTCGATGTCCGTCTCCCGAATCCACCCCGGCACCATGCGTTCGCCGGTCTCCCCGCGCTTGATGAATCGCTCGTAGAATCCGTTCCGGGAGGGGCGAGCGAAGGGGTACTGTTCGAAGAGGTCGCCTCGACCGGCCATGCGCGGGTCGCCCTGTTCGGTCAGTTCCCGCTCCATGCGCTCGCGGAGCGCCGCTTTGCGAGCCGCCTGGTCGGGTTCCTCGGCCAGGTTGTGGAGGCAGTCCGGGTCTTCGGCGACGTGGTAGAGCTCCTCCGTTGGTCGCTTGCCGAAGCAGAGGTGCCAGAAGTGGCTGCGTTCGGGATCCTTGCGGGTCTTCAGCACCTCCGTCTTCGTCGGGCCACCATCGGAGTTCAGGTAGCCGGTTTCCGGGTTGCCTGCGGGCCAGCGGCCGGGCTCGTAGTTGCGCAGGTAGAGCCAGCCGCCCTGGAAGATGCCCCGGATGGGGTATCCCGCATCATGTGGTCGCCCGATATCGTGGCGTTCCTTCCCGATCAGCACGTGGTCTCGTGTTGGATCAACGACGTCCTGACGGGACGAGCTGAGCAGCTTGAGCATGCTCTGCCCGGTCACCGGCGCCATGCCTGCCTGCTGCGCAGTCACGCCTGCCAGCTCCAGGAAGGTGGGGGCCAGGTCGATGAAGCTGACGTAGTCGCCGACGCTGCGCCCCGGTGCGTTCGTGCCGGCGCGCCACATGGCCGCCATGGGCAGGTGGTTGCTGCACTCGTATTCCTGGCCCTTCGCTCGGGGGAAGGGCATGCCGTTGTCCGAGGTGACCACCACGAGGGTGTTCCCCAGCTCGCCGCTTTCCTCCAGGATGTCGAGCATCCTCTGGACGTGACGATCGAAGTGCTCGACCTCGAGCCCGTAGTCGAGCAAATCATTGCGGACGGTCTCGTTGTCGGGCCAGATGGCGGGCACGTGGTCGATCTCCTCCACGGCGTGCTTGCCCAGGCGCGCTCCCGAACCGTATTCGTATGGGCGGTGGGGTTCGTAGGAGCCGAACCAGAAGCAGAATGGCGCACCGGCCGGCCGGTCGCGTAGAAAACCCGCGAAGTTCGCCGCGTAGTCGCAGCTCGAGATGTGGGGCGTGGGTGGATTCAGCTCGCGGCTGCCCCAGCAAGGGCCGGTCAGCTTGCGGGGCTTGCCGTCCACTTTGCCCGGGTCGCCCGGCGCCCAGCCCTTGCCCGTGTAACCCACGTGGTATCCGTGCTCCTGCAGGGCCTCGGCGTAGGTCTTGAACTTCGCCGGGAAGAAACTGCAGTGGTTGCATGCCTCCTCGAGCTGCCACGAGTTGCGTCCGGTCAGGATGGCGGCCCGCGACGGTGCGCACTTGGCGTTGCAGGTATAGGCCTGCGTAAAGAGCACTCCTTCGGCGGCGACCCGGTCGAAGCCGGGCGTGTCGACCCAGCGGCACCCGTAGGCACCCATGTGCATGCCCGCGTCATCGGCGAGGCAGAGCAGGATGTTCGGTCTGGACATGTTGATCCTTCCGTTCGGCTAATCAATGAGACGGCGATGCAGGCTGGCGCGAACGGTTAGACTCACCTCGGCCCACCGGTCACCAGAAACGCGCCTTCGTAGCCATTCAGCGCGAGCTCAGACTCCTGCCCGAAAGGCTCCGCCGCGCCGGTCAGCGGGCGGTAGACGGTGTACGGCCCTGCAACGCGCAGCCGGGGCCGCAACGTGACGGGCTGTGCACCGTTGTTGACAATGAAATAGAGGTCGCGCCGTTCGCGACGGCGATGGGTGTAGAATACGCGTCGGTTCGGCTCGGCCAGCTCGAGATCGGCCCCGAGGCGCTGCCGGATCCAGCCCGCAACCTCCGTCGGGCCGAGCACCGGGCATGGCCCGCCCTCGGCGAACAGATCGGCCATGATGTCGTCGAATGCCGGCTGATTCCGCGCCGAGTCGGCAAGCTCGGGCGGCTGTGCTACGCTGATGAGAACTCCGCCAGCCTCGCAGAAATCCCGTAGTGCCCGCGCCGTCGCCAGCTCCAGGGCGTAGGGAAGCGGCAACACGATGACGCGATATCCCTCGTCGGCGATCCGCATGGCGCCGTCGCGCATCTGGGCCTCCTGTAAGGCGCGTTCGTCGACGATGTCGAAGTCGATCTGGTGCTGCGCGAGTTCGCGACACGTCGCCACATACTCTGTCGCCAGCGCGCTGAACTGACGGTCGAGACCGGCTGTTTCCGGCTCCGGCGCCTCTCCCCGGCCAGCAGGAGCCCAGCAGGACCAGGCGGAGCGGATGGGATAGAGCACTGCAACGTCACAGACGTGACGGCCGCCCCGCAACAGCAGGCTGAGCCGGCCGACGTAATCCGTATAGCGCCGGAACGCTTCCTCGCCGATCTGACGGTGGTTCTGGTAGAGCGTGAACAGGTTGACGCCCATCACCTGCAGCATGTTTGCCTGGGCGATGAACTCATCGAGCCCCAGCCTCTCGCCGGACGGCAGCGGCCGGAAGGCGCAGCACTCACAGTGGACGGTCCGCTTGCCGGTCAGGTGGGCGACGGATGAGACGGTCTTGCCCGCCATGAACACGTGGTCGCTGATGGCTTCGGGGTCGGCGGTCAGGATGTCGATGCCGGGGATCTGCATGCGTCGCACCACCGCCGTCAGGCTGCCCTCGAACATCATGTTGCCCCACAGGTTCTCCTCGGCGAGTACGTGGCCCGACATGGCGGTGCCGTGCTCCGCGCACCAGTCGGCTATCTGGGCGAAGTAAGCCTGCGCGTACATGTCCGTCACCACGTCCCAGAAGTCCTGCCGCACGTAGCGGGCCTCGGGCGTGCCCGAGGTGAACAGGGCATACAGGTGCGGGCGCAGCTCGTAGCCCTTACGGCGGCGGAACTCCCCGGGCAGCTCGTGCACCCACGGCGCGGCTGGGGGGCGGTCAGTGAAGAACGGTTTGTCCAACACGCGCGCATCCGCCTCGCGCTCCTCCGGATCGCCCCCGGTGCAATGGTAGGCGATCAGCGGTTCGTCGGTGAAGATGGCGCGGACCTCTTGCCAGAGTTCCGGCGGCGTCTCTCGCGCGTACTGCTCGTGCGTGACGCGCAGGAAGGCGCGGACGGCGTCCTTGTCGAGCGTGTTGATGTACTGGCGGGTCGGGGTATGTCCTATCGGAACGGCGGTGGCGAAAGTGCCTTCGTACATGATGCGGCGAGCAATGTAGAGCACCGTCCAGTCGCCGTCCGGCGCATCCCAGCGCAGCGTGCCCCAATCATCCACTTCATCGCTCAGGTCCAACACGCTCTCGCCTGCCGGCTGGTCGGTGCTGGGGTAGGCGCAGGCCCATTCGAACGTCTTGCAGCTCAGCGGCAGGTGTTTGGTGACGTGTGTGGGCCCCTGCACGTGGAGGGTGTAGCACGCCAACCCTTGGGCTACGTATTGCGGGTTGGCGCGCGTCACGATGCCGCCGGCGGTGCCGCTGGGGTAGCCTTTCTCGTCGTAGAGCCAGAGCACGAGCCCCATCTCATGGGCCTTCTGCATCCCGTAGCGGTAGACCTCCCATTGCTGCCTGCTGTTCAGGTAGTCGTCTCGGCTCACGTTGGCGACGATTCCGCCGATGCCGAGGCCCTGGAGGAACTCGAGCCGCGCGTCGATGCCCTTTTCCCCCGCGAGCTGCTGGCGGTCGCGAAGCATGCGATCGAAGCCGTGCACCATCTGCAGCGGGCGGTACTCGTTCGGCGGGTCGGCGAAGAGTCGGGGGTCGAACACCGAGCCCCCGCCGCTTTGCTGGGCCCCGACGTGGGAGCCGGCAGCGAGGGTCAGCAGGGCGACAAGCAGCGCAAACAGGCAAGCGTTAGAAAGGAACATGGGCACATCTCCCCAGCGTTTTGCGAACGGCCTGAAACCGGTGGATGGCGATTCTACTTGCTCGGGGGCCAGGCTCAACCGCCGGTTGGGAATCGTGGCACATTTGCGCCGAGGGTGGGTGTTTGGTTGGCTGGGCGGATTCCTGCGGGCCCGGGGACGGCTCAGAGGCTGTTGGCGAACTCCCGAACCGCCCGCACGTGCTCCGGTGTGGTGCCACAGCAGCCGCCGATGATGCGGGCGCCGGCGTCGTAGAGGGACTGCAGGTTACGCGCAAAGAAGGCCGCATCCTGCGGGTAGGCGGTCACACCGCCTGCGAGCCGGGGCACTCCGGCGTTCGGTTCGACGAGGAGCGGCACATCGAGCAGCTCTGCCAGTTCGCTCACCAGGGGCAGGGCTGCCTCGATGCCGCTGATGCAGTTCGCGCCGGCGGCCACGCATCCGCACTCGCGTGCGACATCTGCCAGCGCGGCGGGTGCCTCGCCCATCATGCTGCGGTAGCGCCCGCTGTGTTCCTGGTTGAATTTCATGCTCGCAACCAGCGGCAGGTCGCTTACCTCCCGCGCCGCGCAGAGGGCCAGCCTCAGCTCCTCGGATGATTCGAACGTCTCGCAGATGATGCCGTCCACCCCGGCCCCGGCGAGCGATTCCACCTGCTCGCGGTATGCGGCAGTCGCCTGCTCCGGGGTCAGGTCTCCGTATGGCTCCAGCAGGGAACCGGTTGGCCCGAGCCCTCCGAGCACCAGGACGTTGAGGTCCCCGCTCGCCTCGCGGGCCACGTGCACGGCCGCGACGTTCACCTGCGCCACCATGTCCCCCAGCCCGTGTCGGGCGCACACGACAGCATTTGCGCCGAAGGTGTTGGTGATCAGGAAGTCAGCGCCGGCCTCCACGTATGCGCGCTGTATCCCCACCACGGCGTCCGGATTCTCGACGTTCCACAACTCGCCACAGGTTTCCACGGGCAGGCCGCGTTCGATGAGCTGGGTGCCCATGGCTCCGTCGCCGACGACCACCGGGCGCGAGTCGATCAGCGTTCTCAGATCCATTCGCCCCCTCCTCACTCAATGTGCTGGCCGCTGGTGCCGAGGTTGAGCCTGCCGTACTTGACGCCTTTCAGGCTGATCATCCTGTCGGCCAGATCGCGCAGGTCCTCGCCCTTGCCCCGGATGACGACGATCTCCAGGCAATTGTGCTCGTCCAGGTGGACGTGGAACGAGCCGATAACCTGTGCGAACGACTCGTGCTGCATGTCCATCAACCGCGAGGCGACGGACATGGTGTGGTGATCGTATACCAGCAGCACGGCGGCGAAGGTTTCGGTATCCGGCGCGGCCCATTCCTCTTCGACGAGCTTGTGGCGTATCAAGTCGCGCACAGCCTCGGAGCGGTTGTCGTATCCGAGCCGACGGATCAGGTCGTCGAAGCGGTCGAGTAAATCGAGGCTGAGCGATACGCCGAACCTGACGGTGTCCGACATTCCGGCCCTCCGTATCGGGGTAGCGCACGCGACCAGGCTTGTGGTGGGCAGTGACCCCTAATGGGAACGTCCGGCGCGGCGCTTGTCAAGTGGAGGGCCGCTGCCCGCACGCACGAAAGGCGGGGCTCCGTTGCAAGGGTATCCACTACACAACTCCCGTGCTCCGGGGTATGATTGGCGCGTCGATGAACTCCAGCGGGAGACGAGCATGGACTACGTCGCGATCTTCCACGCCAACCTGAACTACGCCTTCCTGGAGCCGTTCTTCTTCGAGCGCACCATCCGCGCCAGCTACGAGACCATCGTCGACGTGTTCCGTGAGAAGTGCCCGGACGCGAAGTACGTGTTCGAAGCGAGCGGCTACACCCTCGAGCACATTGCCAAGGTCTGCCCCGATGTCTTTGAGAAGCTGAAGGATGCGATCGATCGGGGGCAATGCGAATTCATGGGTTCCCCCTATGCGCACCCTATCCTGGCTAACGTGCCGGAGGAGGACGGACGCTGGGCGAACGAGTTCTCCATGCGCGTTTTTGAGGAATACCTGGGGTTCCGCCCGGAGAGTGGATGGAACCCGGAGTGCACGTGGCGCCAGTACGTGCCGCGCACCTTCCGCGACGTGGGTTACAAGTACCTGACGCTCGACTTCGAAAGCTACAAGGTCTCCACGGATAAGGAATACGGCTGGGTCGAGCGCAACCGCGGGCGCAACATCTACTGGGGCGGCCACCTGCCGCAGTATCCAGCCGACCCCGACGACCCCGCCCTCCACAAGCCCTTCCGCAACGTCTGCGAGGGGCTCGGGGGCATGTGCCGCAGCGATCGCCTGGCTGGGCGTTCGATAGGCTACTTCCTGGGCAAGGTGCCGCTGGAAGATTACATTGAGAACATAAAGCACTGGTCGGGAACGAAGGACGAGGGCAGCCTGATCATCGTCGCCGACGACGCCGAGTACTGCGGCACGCGCGGTTACTTCGACATCAAGCACTACGGTGATTACTCCAAGTGCTTCGGTGTGGTGCCGGAGGCCGGCGAGCGGCTGGAGGCGATGGTGCACGCAGTGACGGAACTGGGCAAAATGATCACGTTCAAGGAGGCGTGCCAGCGGGAACCGGTCGGCGAGCCGTTCTACGTGGAGGACGGCATGGCGTGGCACCGCACCTACGCCGAGGTCTGGGGCAGCACCCCCGAGGCGAAGAGGTTCGACCCCCAGCTCGATATGATCCGCGCCGACTACAAGCAGAACGTGCAGGCCGTCGCTGAGGCGGACGAACAGTACGAGGAGCTGGTCGAGGAGTTCTGGTTCCACCTGAGCTGTGCGGCCAACAGCGACGGGCGATGGCCGCCCCCACCGCGCAAGACCAGTGAGTATCACCGGGGCTGGGTCGAGCGGGAGATCGACAAGACGCGTCAGGCGCTGGAGCGCCTGAAGGCCGCCATCGGCGGGCCCCGTGCAGCGACGGCGGTGGAGGAAGCGGAGTCTGCGGCGAAACGCGTGATCACCCGCCCCTTCACCCCGGAGGAAGTGCCCGAGCTGAACCTGACGGAGCTGCAGGACGCGCTCTACTACGCGCACGAGCTGAACGACCAGCCCGAGACCTGCGCAGACGGCGCCGCACTGATCCGGGCCATCTTCGACGAGTACGAGGAGCGTGGGCTCGTTCCCCATGAACCGCCTCGTCTGCGCGAGCCGCAATAGCGGCAGGGGGGCCCCGTGTATGAACGCGCCGAATGGCCGGGCATCGTGCTGCGCCGTGGGCCCCTGCGGGCCCGGGTGCTGGACAACTGCCCGCGCCTCATCCACCTGACGGATTCGGTGACCGACGGCGGCAACGGGCTCGCCTCGCTCATCCACGATGGGCAGAACAAGAATGTCTTCGCCTTCTGCGGGATGAACCTGGAAGAGTGCCGGACGGAGCCCCCGGCCGGCGCCGCGCGAGACCTCGACCATCCGCCCCGTCGGGCACCGATGGGTCTCGAGGCCATTGATCCGACCACCGCCCTTCTCACCCAGAGCGCGCAGGAAGGGGCCGGGCTCAACTTCGAGATCGAGTTTGCTCTCGGCGAGTCCTGGGTCGATCAGACCATCACGACCTGGCCGGACCATGACATCCGCTCCTCGCACCACTTCTATGCCTCTTACGTGAACCAGGTGCAGAATACGTCGCTGTTCCTGCGCGGTCGGCTCGACGGGCAGGGCGGCAAGCAATGGCTGGAGGCGACCAGCCCCGGCCACGGGGGCGATGGGTCGGTGTTCTTCCGCGAGGTGGAGCTGGAGGGCATGGCGTGGCACGAGCTGCTGGCGGACAACCCGGTCCGCCGGCAGAAGCGCTTCCGTGACGAGGAGGCGGTCGCCGCCGCGCGCGCAGTGGGCTTCCGGTCGGGGAAGCTCGCTGAATGGGACAACTACTTCTTCGGGCTGATGGACGACTACGTGCTGCTGTACATCTTCCGCGAGCCGGTGTTCGGCATGTGGATGTCGTCCAGCGGCGGCATGGCGGTGCGCTCACCGGCGTGGGACTACATGGTCAACGATGGTCCGCAGGCAGCCGGCGAGAAGCGCGCCTACCACGTGCGCCTGATATACGAGCCGTACGCCGGTATCGGGGCGGTGCTGCAAAGGGTCGCGCAGTTCGCCCGAGGGGGCTGAGCGGAGCCTATGCTTCCGGGTTTGGTGCCGCATTGTAGACCTCGCCGCCGGATTCGACGTAATCCCGCAGCACGGCGGCGGCCTCCTGGCGCAGTACGCCCCGCACCACAACGATGCCGCGCCTGCACAGTTCGCCCGGCCAGTCGGCCGGCTTCGGCCCCTCGTCGAACCCCACGGCCGTCGCGTCTTCCTCGCACGCGCCGCATATCAGGCGCTCTATGCCCGACCAGAGCACCCCGCCGAGACACATCACGCACGGGTCGGTGCTGGAGACCAGTTCGTAGCGCGGCAACTCGGGCTGGCTCAGGTCGTAGCTGTCCAGCCTTACCTGGGCCAGAATGAGCGCCACCATCTCCGCGTGCAGGACGGAGCAGTTGGCGGAGAGCACCAGGTTCACACCTGCGGCGACCATCTGCCCCGACTCCGATTCGAACACTGCCGCGCCGAATGGGCCACCGGTTCTGTGCTCGACGTTCCGCCGTGAGAGCTCAATCACGAACCGCATTCTATCGGCCCGCGTCGGGATGCAAGGTAGCGGTTCGGCCAGGCTTGCCAGCCAGTCGGGGACGCGGAGGATGGGGGGTTCCAGTCTCATTCGTGCCTGGTAGCAAATTCAGGCGCCATCTTGCATCTTGTGCCGGGCACACTGCAAGCGCAGAGGGGCAAATGTTTGCTGACTCAGTCAATTGCAAGCGTGCCCGTTGCTCGGCTGCCTGTGATCCTTGTGGCGGGCCTGATGCTGACTTTTGCCGGCTGCGGCCGCGCGACAGGCTGGCAGACGAAGGTTAAACCGCCCGTCGGAGTCCTATTCACGCAGTATTCGGCGCCGCTGACTGCTGAACCCAATGGGGCGCCGGTCGGGGCCAAGGTCGGCATCGCGTCGACGCTTTACGTTCGGGACCCCTTGATCACGGGGTTCGATGTCGCCTGGGACGATGCCAGCATCGAGGCCGCTGCCGAACAGGGCGGCCTGTCGGAAGTCTTCTACGCCGATTATGAAGTGACACAGGCGCTCGGTGTCTTTGGCCGATTCACCACACGGGCGTATGGCAGGTAGCCT
>CAYQXJ010000016.1:0-79112 GCA_964421565.1 uncultured candidatus Brocadiaceae bacterium | reverse complement strand
CGACGTCCAGCTTGGGAAGCTGACATTCTACCACTGAATTACGCCCGCTCCGGTATGCCTCAGTCTATGCAGGGTTGCCTTGTGTGTCAAGGACTGAAACGGCTCAAGAGCGCCCCGCCGGCTGTCCGGCGAGCTCTCCCACAGGGCAGGGCCCGTCAATGCCGCCGGGTGATGTGCCATCGCCGCGGCGCGCTGCCCAACACGGCCAGGGGCCTTGGTGCCGAAGTCAGCGGCCTGCACGCCGGGAAAGGCGGGCAGCACACCCCTGCTCGAGGGTCCAGAGAGGCTACTCGGCCTGTTTGAGCCGTTCGACGGCTTCCGACTCGTTCTCAACCATCTCGAAAGCATGATCCATGTGATTCATGTGCAGCACTTCGAGGACTTGCGGCTGGAGAGCGGAGAGTACCAGCCGACGCTCCCGTGCTTCCATCTCCCGCTGCATTTCGATGACGGTCGCCAGGCCGCTGGTGTCCATGTAGTCCAGTCCGGCAAGGTCGAGTACGAGCCCCTCGTCTTGGCCTTCCAGGTGGCGGCGCAACGCCTTGCGCAGTCGTGGGGCGGTGTCGATGTCGAGCCTTCCGCTCAGCCGCATAACAGCTTGACCATCGCTTTCGGTCTCATTCAGTCCCATTTGCGGCATCGCGGTTGCCCCCCTCCAAGCCCCTCTGCAGCAGGTAAACGCGAAATGGTTTGGCTTCGAGGACGCCATCTTGCACCTTTACCAGGGAGGCGGACATAACGTCGAAGACCTCGGTCGTATCCCCCACTGTGTGCTGGAACGCCTTGAACGTCCACATAACGTGCAGATCAGCGTCGAGGCCGTTCCACAGCACGGCGCGATCCTGCGATAGTAGATGAGAATGCTCCATATGCTCTCGGACGGCCTGGAATGCCCTGTTGACGGCGGCCCATTTCTCCTCCCACGCTTCGCCGCTGGAGACGTCGTCCGGGGCGGTGGTCACAGTGTAACCGACACGGTGTGCGCACCCGCGAAAGTAGTCGCGGAAGGCGGATTTGGCGTCTCCGTCCGCCGCCGGATCGAAGGACACTGCGCGGTCGCGCAGCAAGAACTCCACACCGCGGGTGGCGTGCCGATCGGGCGCAGGCATCAAAGCGCCGAGGCCAAGCGCCCCGCCGAGAAGGCACTGGTATCCCAGGCCCTGCAGATCCGAGACGAGCCGGCGGTGGCCTGCGTCAATGCTGCGTACGGTGGATTCTCCATCGTCGTAGCCTGGTACGTCTTGCGTGCGGGGGGTATGCCATTCAACGCGGTCAGCGATCTGGCTGAGCACGTCCCCACAGTAGAGAACATCTACCCCGAATTCCGTGTGGACGCGCTGCAGACGCTCGAGCAGACGAGCGTAGTCCTGGCCCTCCCCCATGGCGGCTGCAACAAGCGGCGCCTGCAGCGAGGGCGCGCTGCCTTGGTCAGGGTCGCCCTCAGTGACCCACTGGCAGCATTCGGACAAGGGCACGGCAACCGAGAGCCCTCGCTTGTGCGCGTGGGCGATGAACTCAGGAGCCCCGATGGGGACCCGCGCGGCGGTCGCAGGCTTGGCGCCGAGCCCGCTTACATAGACCCTGTGACACGCAGTGCGCCCAAGGCGGTCAAGGCAGTGCTTGACGGCCCGGGGGCTGGTTTCCCGCTCGCAGTCCAGCCATGCTCCCGGGACGACCGAACTGGCACCCAGCCCTGCCTGGGCGCGGTAGCGCTTGTGGAGTTCGGATCGAACGGCGCAGTACTGGTTCCCTCGCCCCTGGTCTGCGTCAGCTTCACCTGGGGCACAGAGCACCTGGAGTTCGGGGAACTCGACACAGCCGCTCAGATCGTCGAAGAGCTGATGCCAGTGCACCACGCAGTTGCTGCCAGCCTGCTTCTCGAACAGAGAACGGCAGTGAAATGGCTGCTCGAAGGCGGTCACAAGCAAGCTGCGGCGGTCGAACTGGAAGGTGAAGCCCTGCAGGGCGCCGAACAGCGGCAGAAACTGCTGCATCTGGACGCCGTGACGGCACCAAGCCGTGGTGAAATGGCTCTGTTTGTTCTGGACGGCCAGGCGCGGCGCGTTAAACGGGCCCGTCATCCAGAGCTCGTTCCCCGTGGCCGTGCCGCCGAGTTCCCACGTGGCCCGGTCGTGCAGTCTGTAGATGCTGTACTTACGGGAGCGGAACTTCCACGAGTAGGAGAAACCGTGGAAGTCAATCCCGCCGAGAGTATGGTTTACGGCTCGCAGCTTCAGGCGGACCAGCCCGCCGCGGTCACGGTCAGGGGGCGCGGCCCACGCGGCCAGATTCCAGCGGTCCTCGCCATCGCAGCCGACCCATTCCATCCTCCCGGTCAGCGCCACGTAAGGGGTGAAGTAGAGCGCCAGGCCCTCCTCGCTCTTCTCTACATCCTCCAGCTCAAGGGATGCGACTTCGTAGCCGTCGGGTGTAGCAATCAAAGGATAGATGGGCCGTTCGGCGGAACGCAGCTTCCGGCGTTTCAGCTTGACCTCGCCGAGGCCGCCGAAGCGCCCATCCTTCAGCAGGATCTGAACGGAGACGCCGTTCTCAAACTGAAGTGCACGGCCAGCCCGGCTATCCTTCAACTGCATGGGGGCCTCGTCTTCTGGGGGCGGCTACCACTCAAAGGCAGACAGACGTTATAGGGCGTGAGGGGCGGATTTTCAAGCTGTTTTGCATTCAGTGGTCCGCGACTGTACCATGTCGCAGGTGAGCAGAAACAGAGCCAGCGGAGTGCACGTGGTCGCGCGGAACCGGCGCGCGCGCCATGAGTTCGAGATAGAAGACACCTATGAGGCGGGTATGGTGCTGCAGGGCACCGAAGTGAAGAGCCTGCGCCGCGGCAATTGCAGCCTGGAGGAGGCATACGCCCGCCCGCGCGGAGACGAGGTGTTCCTCTACGACATGCACATTGCACCCTACGAAGAGGGCAACATCCAAAACCACGAGCCCAAGCGCCCGCGCAAGCTGTTGCTGCACCGGCGGGAGATTAACACCATCGCCGGTCAGGTGAACCAGAAGGGCTATACCCTCATTCCGCTGAGTGTCTACTTCCGCAACGGATATGCGAAAGCCGAGATCGCGGTAGCGCGGCGCCGCAAACAGTGGGACAAGCGCCGCCAGAAGGAGGAGCGCCAGCGCCGCGAGGACCTGCAACGTCAGATGCGCCGCCGGACGAGCCGCTAAGCGCAGGGGCTGAGTTGTCAGGCGATATCGCCCCGGGCGGACTCGATCATGGCGATCAACTGGGAGTCGGAATCTTCAGAGAAACCGCAGAAGTCGGTGAGGACTTCTCGGAACTCGAGTTCCGTCTGGCCGGTGCGGCGCGCGATGATGACTGCGGCAGCAAGCCCCGCGGCGTAGGACACCGGCCTGCCGCGAAGCTCGGCCACAGTCCGGACACTGTAAACCAAGCGTTCCCACGGCTGAAGCTTGCGCATGATGCCACGCGTGCCGCGCTCGATGGGGTCGTGGAACGTGGAACATGTGACGCGGCGCAGAATCCAGTCGCAGTAGTTCAGCAATTCATTGCGCTCCATTGCTGACGGGTGTTTCCTAAGGAGCGCTGGCGCGGCCTCCTGCAACAGCAAGTCGTGGCCCAGTTCCATAAGCTCCGCATCGTCGCGTAACTCGTCGAAGAACTCTGCCCCCCTCAACTCTCCCAGGCAACTAAGCACCGCGTGCAGGCCGTTGTGGCAGAGCATCTTGATGTCTTCCGAAGCGCTGAAAGGCGCGGGCGACTGCTGCTGCACGGCGGCCGGCAGGCCACTCAGGCCGCCCAGAACGTGCTCCTCGACAGGTATTCCGTGGTACGGCTCGGCGACGATAGCCCAATCTGCTCCGGGCACCACTGGTTCGGTCGGAGGGCGTGGTTCGGCGACCACCTTGCACATGCGACCCATAACCGTGTCGCCCACGCGAAGGGCTGCGCCCAGCCGGCATTCGGCCGCTGCTTCGATGCTTGTGCGCAGGCCGTGTGCGATCTCGACGCCGTTCTCGGCACACAGAATCCGCAGCGGTCGTTCTGCATCACGGCGAAGAGCCGCCTCGGCGAGGGTTGGGGCAATCTTCGGAAGGTTCGGCTCGCCGACGGCAGTAATCACAAAGTCCGCCGCGTGGAAAGCACGGGCAATCTGCCCTCCGTGTTCGCCCAGGCAGAGACCGTCGACACCATGCACCTGCACGGGACGCAGGGACAAACCCGTCAGGTTCAGGGCGTAGCCCCCCCCCGAGCGAAGATGGCCCAGAAGATCAAGCTTTTCAGGGATATCGAGAAAGGTGACGTCGCAGCCGGGAGTCAACTCCGGACCGAGGAAGCCCAGCCCGAGGGCCCCCGCCCCAACCACGACACACCGAAGCCGACCGCCTTCCTCCATCTCACACCACCGGATTGACGAGGGTGCCGACATCCTGAACCGTGCACTCCACAACGTCTCCCGCGTGCAGGAAGCGCGGCGGTCTGCGAGCAAAGCCCACTCCGGCCGGAGTGCCGGTCGCCACAACATCGCCGGGCTCCAGCGTGACCACACGGTTGATGTACTCGATGATCTCGGGCACGCTGAAGATCATCTGCGCTGTGTTGCTCGACTGCAGTAGTTCGCCGTTGACCGCGCATTCGATGCGCAGCCGGTGCGGGTCGCTTACCTCGTCCGGCGTGACGAGCCCCGGCCCAATGGGACAGAACGTGTCGAAACTCTTCGCCAGAGTCCACTGTCCCCCGGGTTTTTCCCGTTGGTAATCGCGCGCGCTCACGTCTGTCAGCACGGTGTAACCCGCCACACAGCTCATTGCATCGGTAGCGCTCAGGCCCTTTGCACGGCGCCCGACGACCACCGCCAGTTCTACCTCATAGTCAATCTGGTCAGAGGCTTGGGGGATGCGGATGGGTTGGTCCGGGCCGATGACGCTGGTGGTTAGCTTGCTGAAAACAACGGGTTCCGACGGCACGGCGTGTCCGCTTTCTACGGCATGATCTCGGTAGTTCAAGCCGAGGCAGATCACCTTGCCGGGCCGGACGATGGGGGCCATGATGCGGACTTCCTGCAGCGGCCGGCAGAACGTTTCGGCGAACTCGGCCTCCGCCACGGCTCGGTCCGCAAGCTCGCGCGCCTCCGCCATTGCATCCCCATCCGGCAACATGTCTTGCAGCGGCGGGCGAAAGCGTCGCCCCGTCGCGGCCGCCAGGTCGAGAACAGCGTCTCCCACCGCCGCTCCGACTTTCACCTCGCCTCGGTCGTCGTAAGTAAGGAGCTTCAATGCGACCTCCATGGATTGGGCGAACGGGCGTCATTCATACTTCTGCACGGCCGGCTCAGGTACCTCTTCCAGCAGCATCTGGACGACGCGAACGCTGTCGACACCCTCCGCCTGCGCCTGGAAGTTGCAGGCGATGCGGTGGCGAAGGACGGGCACCGCCACGTCGCGGATGTCTTCCGTGGCCACGTTGAACCGGCCATCCATCGCGGCCAGCGCTTTCGCCCCGAGCACCAGATGCTGGCCCGCGCGCGGCCCGGCCCCCCAGTCGACCATGTCGCGCACAAAACCGGGCGCCTCCTGCGAACTCGGCCGACTTGCTCGTATCAGCACCGTGGCATACTTGATAACGTAAGGTGAGGCGACGATGTCCTCCACCAGGTCCTGCATGCGCAATATCTTCTGACCGTCCACGACGGGCTCGAGCTTGTCACGGGCCCCATGCGTGGTTTCAGAGAGTATCTGCTCCTCGACCCCGGCGTCAGGGTAGTCGATGTGTATGTTGAACATGAACCGGTCCAGTTGGGCCTCGGGCAGGGGATATGTGCCTTCCTGCTCGATGGGGTTCTGCGTTGCGATAACGAAGAACGGTTCGGGCAGGTCATAGGTAGTCTGGCCCACCGTGACCTGTCGCTCTTGCATTGCCTGCAGCAGAGCGGCCTGCGTCTTCGGCGGCGTGCGGTTTATCTCATCCCCCAGCACCATGTGAGCGAAAAGGGGCCCCGGCACGAAGCGGAATTCCCGCTTGCCTGCGCCCTCCTCAATGATGTTGGTGCCCGTTATGTCGCTGGGCATCAGGTCGGGCGTGAACTGAATGCGCCGAAAGCTCAGTTGCATGATCTCCGCCATGCACGAAACCATCATGGTCTTCGCCAGGCCGGGCACGCCAACCATCAGGCAGTGTCCCCGGGCGAAGATGCCCGCCATGATCTGGCGTATGACGTTGCGCTGACCGTAGATAACCTTGCCAAGCTCCTCGTGCATGGCATCTATGAGCTCGCTGAACTCTTCGAGCCGCGCGGCGAAGCCGCCTGCGATGCGATCGTCGTTGCTCACGCAGCCCCCCCGTCCCGCAACACGTCCTGTATGTACACGCGGCAGCCACTTCGGGCGGACTGCGTAGCGGCGAAGACCATGACCAGGCTGTTCAGGTTGTCGCGCCCGCTGGTCTCCGGCTCTCGACCCTGGTCCATCGCCTGCCGAAACTCCAGCAGACTGTACGCCTGGTTGGTACAGGGCATCTCACGCATCTCTACTTCGGCGTCCTGGTGGGCGTGTTCGGCCAGTGTGCAGTGCACGTGCTCTCCCCGCAACTCCAGAAAGGCATTCGCACATTCGATGGACCACTGCCCGTCCCACGTGGTCTCGCGGCCACGCGCGACCCACGAGCCGTTGTATATCACCGTCAGCCCGTCCTCGAACTCGTAGAGCGCTGCTGCACACGGGTCATGCTCGAACCAGCTCCATTCGGGTTTCCAGGTACGTGCGAACACGGAGACTGGTTCGCGCCCCGTCAGCGCCCGCATCAGGTCGAAGTGGTGTATGCTCATGTCCTTGACGAGGGGGTGCTCCATCTTCAATCGAAACGAACCCTCGAAGCGCGGCGACTTCGCAAAGTGGACGTACACGTTGTCGGGTGCACCGAACTTCCCGCTTCGCATCAGGGATTGCATGGTGCGCACCCAAGGGCGGAAGCGATAGTTCTGGCTGACCATGAGCGTGCACCCCGCCCGCTCAGCGGCGTCGACCATCGAGCGCGCATCCTTCATGGTGTCAGAGAGGGGCTTCTCGGTCAGCACATGCAGGCCGCTCTCGAACGCCGCCAGCGCTACGGGGCAGTGCATGCCCGGAGGGGTCACGCAGAGCACGGCATCGGCTTCGACCGTTCGGAACGCCTGCCAGTAGTCCGTAAAGCAACGCTCAGCGGCTACGCCCGTCGACTCTGCGGCGGCCGCCAGTGCCCGCTGGTCGATATCGACCAGAGCCGCAAGTGTAGCCCGCTCATCCTGCTCTACCACGCGGAGCCAACCCGCTCCGAAGCCTCCTACACCAACCTGTATAAGACGCATGAGAACTGCCTCCCGGTATCACACATACGCACCCCAACGGGGACGCGTTAGTTCAGGATTGTAGCGCACCCCTGCCCTGCCCGGCAAGCACAGGAGACGAGGGCATTCGCGCACGACAATGTCCCGTAACACGGAGCGAGTACAGGACGCTCAGCGGTCTGTGCAGGCAGCAGTCAAAGCTCGTGGCGAAGTCCCGACCCAAAGTCTTCGGATTGCGTCACCACGAAGCGGCACATATAATACGCTATCTACAGTTCAAGCCAACTCGGGGAGCGCTCCGGCTCTCCCCATCGCCCAAGGGACGGCCATGCGCTGGTCCGCCACGCTGATACCGACGCTGCGCGAGACGCCCGCCGAGGCGGTCGGGCGCAGCCATCAGCTCATGTTGCGCGCGGGACTGGTGCGGCAAGTCGCCAGCGGCTCCTACTCCTACCTTCCGCTCGGCTTCCGAGCCCTTCGCAACGTCGAGCGCATCGTACGGGAGCAGATGGAACGGGCCGGAGCCGTTGAAGTGCTGATGCCCGTGCTCTGGCCGGAGGAACTGCTGCGCGAAACGGGTCGGCTCGATGCGTTCGGGCACGACCTGATGCGGTTCGACGACCGCCACGGCCGGCCGCACGTTCTGGCGCCGACTCACGAGGAGGTCGTGACCGCCATCGCGCGCGATGAGTTGCGCAGCTATCGCCAACTACCCCTGATCCTCTACCAGATACACACCAAGTTCCGGGACGAGCCGCGCCCCCGCTTCGGGGTGATCCGCACCCGGGAGTTCATCATGAAGGACGCGTACAGCTTCGGGGCGGACGCGAGGGAACTCGACAGCGCATATGCGGCGATGCACGAAGCATACGCGCGCATACTGAAGCGTTGCGGACTGCCGTTCGTGTGCGTGCAGGCTGATCCGGGCGCCATGGGCGGGGGGGCTTCCCATGAGTTCATCGTGCCGGCGGAGATCGGCACGGCGAGCTTCGTACGGTGCCCCGCATGCGGTTACTCGGCCAATCTGGAGGTGGCCCGGGTGGCCATTCCCCCGCCCACTGAATCGCGCAACGACGTGTCAACCCCCCGGGAAGTAGCAACCCCAGGGCGCGCCACCATCGACGAGGTGAGTGATTTCCTGAGCGTGCGCCCCGCACAACTGATCAAAACGCTGATCTACCTGGCCGACGGCGAGCCGTTGGCAGCGCTGGTGCGGGGCGACCACGACATAAACGAGACCAAGCTCGCGCGGGCGCAGGGTGTGAGCCTGCTCGAGCTGGCGGATCCGGCCACCATCGAGCGTGTAACCGGCGCCCCGGTCGGGTTCGCCGGACCGGTCGGCCTCGAAGGTGTCAAAGTGATCGCCGACAATTGGGTGATGGTCGTCAGGGACGGCGTGACCGGGGCCAATCGTCGTGACGCGCATCTGGTCGGCGTGCTGCCTGGACTCGACTTCGAGCCCGATGAAGCCGCAGACATACGCTTTGCAGTGAAAGGGGACGCGTGCCCCGAATGCTCGAAGCCTCTCACGGTTAGTAGCGGCATCGAGGTCGGCCACATCTTCCGGCTCGGCACGAAGTACAGCGAGGACCTGGACGCCACCTTCACCGATGCTGCAGGGCGGCAACAGCCTTTCGTGATGGGCTGCTATGGTATGGGACTGAACCGCCTGCTTGCGGCCGCCGTGGAGACGTCATGCGACGACGAAGGCATAATTTGGACGCCGGCCCTGGCACCCTACCAGGTTTTGGTGCTGCCGCTCGGCAGGAATGACGAGGAGGTCGCCACGGCCGCACTTGAGGCCGTCGGACGACTGGAGGCTGCGGGGCTGGATACGTTGCTTGACGAGCGCGAGGAGAGCCCGGGCGTTAAGTTCAAGGACGCCGATCTGATCGGCATACCACTGCGCGTCGTCGTCGGCAGGGGTTATGCGCAGAAGGGTACGCTCGAACTCCAGGTGCGCAGGGACGGCACTGTTCATCAAGTGGCGCCCGAGCGGATAGCCGAGCAGGCCCTAACCCTCCTGCGGGGATTGCGGCCGGAAAGCGGTGCTTAGCGATGGGACAGATCCGTGAACCCGACCCCGTCAATCTGGTCTGCCCCGCGCTCGCCGCAAAGCCGGAGTGGCTGGACGCGGCTCGCGCAGAGCTTGAGTGCGAATTCGGCAGCATCGACATGGAAAGCGCAACTTGGCCCTGGGAGTTCACGCACTATTACGAAGCGGAGATGGGCGCTCCACTGCTCCGGCGAATCTACAGCTTCGCCGATACACTGCCGGCCGACCGGATCGTGGAGGTGAAGCTCACCACAAACCAGATCGAAGGCAGACTGGCCGCCGCTCTCGACTGTGCGGTCAACCGACCGGTCAACCTGGATCCCGGGTACGTGAACCTGGCGAAGATGGTGCTGGCGACCACGAAGGACTACGCACATCGGCTCTACCTGGGCGACGGTATATACGCCGAGTCCACGCTGAAGTGGCGAGACGGGCAGTTCCAGCCCTGGGAATGGACCTACAGCGACTATCGCACGGAGCGGTATCGTGACTTCTTCGCCGAGGTGCGCGAGGCGTATCGCTTGAAGCTGTCGAACCGGAAAAGGTTTGACGGAACATAGATGAAGGAGCCAAGGGCGGATGGAGAGAACGCTGGTCTTCCTCAAACCCGATGCCGTACGGCGGGCGCTGGTTGGCGAGATAATAGCCCGCTTTGAACGCAAGGGGTTCAACATACTGGGACTGAAGATGACGCAGCTCAGCGAGAAGTTCGTGCGCAGCCACTACGCCGAACACGCAGGGAAGGACTTCTACGAGCCGCTCGTGCAGTATGCCGTCAGCGGGCCCGTGGTGGCGATGCTCCTCGAAGGCAAGAACGCCGTTTCCGTCGTGCGGGCCATGATGGGGCGCACATTCGGCAGCGATTCACCGCCGGGCACCATCCGCGGTGACCTGGCGCTCAGCAACCGCTTCAACCTGATCCACGGCAGCGACAGCCCGCAGGCCGCCCGCTGCGAGGCGGAGAGTTTCTTCAGCGAAGATGAACTGGTAACATACCCACCGGACGCAACCCGCTGGATATATGACCAGAGTGGGGCGGAACCCATATAGGGGAGGGAGGTGGCTGTGGTACGAACACAACAGCAAGATGTGGTGGCGATTCTCGTGGCAGTGCTGGCACTTGTGCCCGCAGCGTTCGGTCTGAGCGGCTGCGCCGAGCAGGAGCGCATTGCGCCCGCCGTGCCCCTGGCAGGCAGTCCCGTGGACGTGGAGACGCTGAAGGCGCAGATAACGTCGCAGAATCAACAATGGTCCAATCTGGAGGCATCCTGCAGCCTCGTCGTGCAGAGCCCGCTGATTCAGTTGCCCAACAACCAGGTGAGCTTCCAGAACGGCCTGCTGCGTATCGCCAAATCCGGCAAGATCGAACTGGTGGCACCGAAGTCTGGTCGACGCGTCGTTTTGACCGGCGACGGCGAGAGGTTCCGCGTGGAGTTGCCCGTTTTCGGCACGGGCAGCGGTTACGAGGGCGAGTATGACAAACCCATCGGCGCACGACCCCGCAATATACTGCTACGCCCCGATGACATGGTACAGGCGTGGGACTGGTCCCGCCTGTTTGCCCAGAAGGCCCAGGTCGTCCAGCACTCGGCCGCCATCTCCGTATTGCAGTCCCTGTCCTACGTGACGGAGCCTGAGGCTCGCCTGTTCCTTGTCAACTCCCTGGCGTACGACCGGCGCCGCCAGTTACCGCTGACCCTTGACCTATTCGCGCAGGACGGCAGCGTGCGCACCCAGATCAGGTTCGGCGCCTGGCAGAGCTTTCAGGGCTCGGGCGGCCATGCGGTCCAGTTGCCCACCATGATCTGGATGAGTCACCCCGAAACGCAGACATCCGTGGTGTTGCGCCTGGCCAACGTTGCTCTGAACGTGGCGCTGCCCGAGGCTTCATTCCAGCTGTGAATCGGCTCACTGCCCCGGCTGGACCGTCTGCTGGCCGGGGGTGGGGACGGATACCTCGCGGAACCATTCGGGCTTAAGCACATAGGCCACCCCAACGGCGACCACCAGCAGCACGATGAAGACGATGAGTTTGGCGAGAAGGCCCGAATTGCGCCGAGCTGAGGCCCCCTCGGCCTTCTTGAAGTCGCGATAGGCGGCCGCGCAACCGCGGCTGCAGAAGGCGCCATGCTCCGTCTTGAACGCGCACTCGCTGCAGACAGGCTTGTGGCACTGGATACAACGGACGCTGGCGGGGTTGCTATGGCACACGACGCATTTTCGATCCATCGGTTCCAGCCCTCCTCCAGCCGGCGGCGGATTCTAAGCATCGTTTTCGACCGCCGAGCCTGGTTGTCACTTAGGGAATGGACACCTTCGCCCTATAGGATGTAGCGTGTCAGGTCGTCATCTTCGACGAGTTCGGCGAGCCGTTCCTCCACGTACTGGGCGTCTACGCAGAGACTGTCGCTGTCCATCTCCGGCGCCTCGAAGCTCACCTGCTCCAGCAGTCGCTCCATCACCGTGTGCAGGCGGCGCGCGCCGATGCTCTGGGTGCGTCGGTTGATCTGTTCGGCATAGTCGGCGATCCTCTCCACGGCGTCGTCTTGGAACTCGACCGCCAGTCCCTCCGTCGCCAGAAGCGCGCTGTACTGCCGTGTCAGGGCCGTCCTCGGCTCGCGCAGGATACGCACGAAGTCTTCCTTGGTCAGGTCGTCCAGCTCGACGCGTATTGGGAACCGCCCCTGCAACTCCGGTATCAGGTCGCTGGGCTTCGCCACGGTGAACGCGCCGGCCGCGATGAACAGAATATGATCGGTATGCACCAGCCCATGGCGGGTAGACACGGTGCAGCCCTCCACGATGGGCAGCAGATCGCGCTGAACGCCCTCGCGGCTCACATCCGGCCCGCGGCTTTCGGCGGCACCGCCGGCGACCTTGTCGATCTCGTCGATGAAGATGATGCCGTGCTCCTCGGCCAGCGTGCAGGCCCGACGGCTGACGGACTGCCGGTCCACCAGTCGTTCCGACTCCTGGTGTATAAGCGTCTCCCGCGCCTCAGCGACGCTCATTTTGCGCGTCTCACTTCGCGAGGGGATCATCTCCTCCAGGAAGCTCTGCATGTCCACCCCGATTTCGCCGCCTCCCATCATGGCGCCCTGCACGATGGCGGGCTTTTCCGTAACCTCGATCTCTACCTCGCGCTCGTCCAGCTTGCCTTCCAGCAGCAGGCGGTGCAGGCGCTCGCGCGCGCGCTCTTGCTTGCGCAGTCTCTCCTCATCGGCGAGGGCAGCGTCGCCGGGCTCGTAGAGGCGTTCCAGCAGTTTCCGCTCGGCCCGCTCCTCTGCCTCGGGGCGGACCTCCGCGAACATGTCGTCCCGCACCATGTTCACCGACAGGTCCACCAGTTCGCGGACCATATTCTCCACGTCGCGCCCGTAATAGCCGACCTCGGTGTAGTGGCTCGCCTCCACCTTCACAAACGGCGCGTTCGCCAGCCCGGCAAGGCGACGGGCGATCTCTGTCTTACCCACGCCGGTCGGGCCGATCATGATGATGTTCTTCGGCAGCACCTCGGCCCGCATCTCCTGGCTAAGCTGCTGCCGGCGCCAGCGATTGCGCAGCGCTACTGCCACGGCGCGCTTGGCGCCGCCCTGCCCCACGATGTACTGGTCCAGATGTTCAACGACTGCCCGGGGCGTCATGCCCTTCATGGCAGCGTCTCTACCCGGATGTTGCGGTTGGTGTAGATGCATATGTCGGCGGCAATCTCCAGTGCCTTCTGGATGATGTCGGCCGCGCTCAGCTCCGTGTTCAGCAGCAGCGCACGGGCGGCGGCCGTCGCCATGGGCCCGCCGGAACCGATGGCGATGATCCCATCGTCAGGTTCAATAACTTCACCCGAGCCGCTGATCAGCAGGCTGTGCCTGCTGCCCACGGTCACCAGCATGCTCTGCAACGGGCGCAGCAGTTTGTCCGTGCGCCATTCCTTGGCCAGCTCGTGGGCACTGCGCAGCAGGTTGCCCTGGTAGGTCTCCAGCTTGCCGCTGAAACGGTCCAGCAGTGCGAAAGCATCACCCGCTGATCCGGCGAACCCAACGATCACCTGATCCTGGTGCAGGCGGCGGATCTTGTTGGCCGTGGCCTTCACTACCGTCTCGTTCAGACTCACCTGCCCGTCGCCGCCCACGGCCACCTGACCGTCTCGGCGCACCGAGAGTATGGTTGTGCTGCGGAGGTCTTGCCTCATCGCGTTCCTCCTACGCTGTCAGGGGTAGGCGAGTATGCGTATTATGCGCCGCATCAGACAGTAATGCAAAGAACCAGGGCAGGAGCCCCGGTCGGTTAGATCGCCCCCCTGCGAAGTTGACGCACGCTCTGTCCGTCGCTACATTCCCTCAGCAGTCACCCCCGGCAAGGAGCAGTGTCAGCCATGCGTCGCCTCGCCATACGGCTCGAATACGACGGCACGGACTTCAGCGGCTGGCAGGTCCAGGCCCAGGGGCGCACCGTGCAGGGCGTGGTGGAGCACGCGCTGCGGCAGACCACCGGCCAGCCGTCACGCGTGATCGGCGCCAGCAGGACCGACGCCGGCGTCCACGCGGAAGGACAGCGCGCCCACTTCGACACCGAGTCCGACCTGCCGACCGGCCAGTTCGTGCATGCCCTGAACTACTGGCTGCCAAATGATGTTGCCGTCCTCGATTGTCGCGAAGTTGATAAGGACTTCCACGCACAGTACGACGCCGTCTCGAAGCTGTATCGCTACCGGCTGCTACTGAGCCCCACGCCTCGCCCATTGCGTGATCGCCTCGTCGTGCGGCGCGGCGATGAGCTGAACATATCTGCCATGCGCGAGTGCGCAGAAGCCCTCCTCGGCAGGCGAGACTTCACCAGCTTCGCGAGCGAGCATTCCGAGGTCGAAAACAAGGTGCGCACCGTGCTGCGCAGCCATCTCTTGCGCAGCGGCGATGAGCTCCATTACCTGATCGAAGCCGACGGTTTCCTGTACAACATGGTGCGCATCATCGTGGGCACCCTCATCGAGGTCGGGCGCGGGAAGATGACCGTCGACCAGTCTGCCACAGCTCTGCAGGCACGCAACCGCTCGGCCGCCGGGCCGACGGCGCCCGCCAAGGGCCTTGTGCTGGTTTCCGTGTGCTATGCCGAGAACGGGGCGACGCCCTGAACGAGCTCGGCTCGGGGCCTGGGATCGCATTCAAGAGCCACTCCGCAAGAGCATGCGTGGCTCTGGGAACCGGGGGATAAGCAAGATGGAGACAAAACGGCTCGGGCGGAAGATGCGCCCGGGAACGAACGTGAAGGGTATCATCATGAGCGACGGACAGTTGCTGGCCATCAAGAAGCGCCGGGGCACGCGCACCTACTACGTGCTGCCCGGGGGAAGCCAGAATCCCGACGAAACGCTGGTCGAAACGCTCGAACGAGAGGTGCGCGAGGAGACCGGGGCCACTGTCGAAGTGGGAGACCTGGCGCACGTGCGCGATTACATCGGCGCACACCACGAGTTCGCTTCCGAACAGGGGGACCTGCATCGAGTCGAGTTCTTCTTCCACTGCCGCCTCGTGGAACCGCCCGGAACACGCGACGCATCGCATGTCGACAGCCGCCAGATCGGGCTCGCATGGCTGCCAGTCGCCGACATTCCTGAGTTACCGCTGTACCCCAAAGCACTGGCGCGGGCGTTGGGCGGCGTGGTGGAAGACGCGCCGATATACCTGGGAGACGTCAACTGAATGGGGGTGCTTCAGAGCATCCCGAGCCCCTTTCGCAGGACCCACTCGCCTGCAAGCAGCACGATTATGAGGCCGAGCAGCCAGGCGCGATCCCACGCCGGTCGCACTGGCCCGGGCTCCACGACAGTGCGCGACATGTCGGGGATGACTTCGGTCAGCCGGCCGATCTCGTCGGGGCGAAGCAGGATGCCGCCCGTTTGCCGCGTCATCCGCGTTAGCAGGTCTATATCAGGCCGGACTCGCCGAAACTCCACTTCCGGCCGCTTCACTTCGAACCCCTCAGCGACAACGGGCCCACTTGGCACGCGATGGACAACGCGAAAACTGCCGAAACGCGGAGGCGTGAAGAGGGCCTCGTAGGTTCCGGGCTTGCCGACAACCGGCCGGGCTGACAGCTCCCGCAACGCCGCGCCGTCACGCTCCACGGATAACACCACCTCAGGCGCCGCCACGGGCTCCATGGCTTCATCCAAGACTCGCACCCGGACCCGAACAACCTGACCCGGCAAATAAGCGGAGCGGTCCAAGCTGATGCGAACGCGCCTATCCGCGACCAGGACGCCGCCCGCTGCGTGCCGAAGTGCCTGCAGCCAGAACCGCTCGTGCCGCTGAATGCCGGCCCGGCGCCACCGCCAGGTCTCTGGCGAACCGCACCACAGAACGCGACCCATCCCATAGGGCTGCACGGCCGCCAGTACGTGCTGTCCCGCCCGCAGCAGCACGGTCGCTCCCTGCTTCGCGCCCACCGTCGGACACGTCCAGTAGAGACCGGGCGCCTGGCGCCAGTAAGCGAGCGGGGCCGAGGCATCGGCGGGGGCAAGCACAGGATGCTCCGCCCCATTCGCCGCCGCAGTCACCGCCAGCAAGCGCGTGAAGTAGCCCCCGCCCGAAATGAGCGAGAGCAGTCGCGCGCGGTCGGGCAGCACCGGCAGCGCATTCAGCAGGCGATCTGCCCCCCGGCCGGTGAGCAGATCCGGCGCATGGGCCGGCCCGGCAACGTAGACGAGTCCGAGCCCCTCCCTGTCAACCAGCTGCACCACTTTGCTCCACCACTCAGCCTCAACGTCATCCCGTGCAGGATCGCAAGCCAACACCACGGCATAGCGAAGCAGTTCGGACCGGGTCTGCGGCAAAGGGGGCGAAGCGCTCGACGTACTTAACCATACGTCCAGCTCGAACGTCGGATCGCGCCGGATCAGCTCCCTCAGGAAACGGAACTCGCGGGAGGGCACACCGCCGACCAGCAGAACACGGACCTTCTGCTCGGAGACCTGCACCTGAACCGCGCCGACGTTGTCTTCCAGCCGCGCTTCTCCCTCGAGCGGCTCAACGCGGGCCTCGTAGCGCAGCAGGCCACCGGCCGGTGGCACATGGGTCAGATCCAACGTCTTGACAGCTTCGCCCTCTCCCAGCACCACGGCGCGGCGTAGCACTTCCCGGCTATCGCCGTCGGTCCCGGATGCCGCGAGCAACAACGTCACCTCCCGGCCACCCAAGCCCTCTGAGGCAACGGTGGCTGTCAACCTCAAGGGCAAACCAGCAAGCGCCCTTCCGTCAGCGCGCAGCCCCACCACACGCACGTTGGGTAACGGATTAGAACTGCCGAAGGCGATCGCATGTATCGGGATTCCGCCCCCTGCGGCCTGCCGGGCCAGCTCCGCCCCGTCGGAACCAGCCGTGTCGATGCCATCGCTGAGAAGCACAACGCCGGCCAGGGGAGTCCCCTCCGAGGGGCCGAGCGCCGCGTGCAGTGCAGCCCTGATATCCGTGTATGCCCCCGTCGCCTCCCATTCGGGGAACTTCGGCTCCACAGCTTCTGCCCCGTAGGGTAGCGTAAGGACCTCTTTCGTCGCCGAAGCGAAGGTGACCAGCCTGACCTCGGCTCGTTGCGTGAGCGCCGCCAGCGTCGCAGGCGCAAGGAGACGGCGCAGCAATTCGTGACGACTTGCGGACTGCCCCTCCCCTGCGTCGCGAACTGACATGCTCGCGGACCGGTCGACAAGCATTACCACATGGCCCGGAACCACACGACGCAAGTCAATCGCAGTGCTGGGACCAAGAAGTATGAGCGCGATCACGTACAGCAGGCAGATGCGCAGGGCAAACGGCGCCCACCTGAGGCGGCCCGCTCGCTCACGGGCGTAGGCCCACGCGACGCATGCGGTCACGCCGGCCGCACCAACCAGGGCCAGCAGGGCCCAACCGCCGGAGGGGGCCGACGCCCACTGGAAAAGGGTGATCACTCGGTCCGTGCCCTGCGCCGGTGCCAAGGCGCCGTTCATGGGCTACCTCCCCACAGCAGCGCATCCGACGATGGGTTGCCGAACGCGTAGGCCAGAAGGCTCTCCACAAACAAGACGGCCAGCGCCAGAACCGCAAACGCACGCCACCAACGCGCCTTCCCCAATCCTTCGCCCTCGCCCGCGTCGCCAGCCTTCAGAACACGCAGTTGGCCCGGGCGCACGGAAAGACGTTCGAGCGCAGCCGGGCTTGTGCGCTCGAGTCGGCTCTCACTCTCCGGCAAGTTCACGGCTATGGGCACACTGTCCGTGCCGCCGCCCAACCGCTCAAGCTGCAGCTTCCAGACGCCGAGCCGATTCAGCGGGGCGCTGGTAAACCAGAGCCCTTCGCGATCCGCACGGGCGTCGGCAACAAGCTCCAGCGCTTCGCCCCCATCCGGTGGAAGAAGCCGGCCCGTCACGCGGTGCCGGCCAGCCTGCAACGGGAACGACAAGGCGGCACCCGCCTTCAAGTTCAGCTCGTCCGAAGCCGGTGTCCCCGATTCCACAAGCCATTGCATAAGGCTCACGAAGGTCGTGCGAGCGACTTCGTGGCGCGCCCAGTCGGTCCACTGCAGAGCGAACGGGAAGACAGCCACCCAACCTTCTCCCAACCGCTGCACCAGGAGCGCAGGTGTGCTGGCAGCATCGTCGAAGCGGACCGGCGACTCGCACGCGCGACCGGGCACCAGAGCATGGTATCGCGCGAATGATGCAGTGGCGAACACCGCCTCCCAACCCGCAAACGGTTGCAGAAGGGGATGCGCGGCGTCGAGTTGCGTCAAACCGGCGCCCGCCTCCACCTGGGCCTGTGCGACCAGGTCGGCGTCGATCAACCCGCGCGATTGAGAGAAGAAGCTCGCCCGCCATGCCGCCTCTTCAGCACCCGCGCCCAGGAAGGCCACGACCCGCCCCCCGTCCACAACGTAACGCCGTAGGGGCTCTGTCCAGAGAGCCGGAGTCCGCAGGTCGTACAGAAAAACGACGGCGTATTCATCCACAGAGATACCAGCCGCATCACTGCGGACGCGTTCGACACGCAGGGAGCTGCTGTCGGCGCTCGGCGCCAGCGCTGCAGCCAGATACGGGGCGGCGCCTGGTTCGTCTTCCACCAGCAGCACCGGCACATCCCTGAGAACCGTCAGGCAGGCGTGCCTTTCGTCGTCCGCTGGGAAAGCGTCGGGCGTGCGCAGCGCAACGCGCAGGGCACGATAGCCCTGCCGGGAGAAGCGCACCGTGAACGGAACGTTCACCCGCTGGCCGGGCGGGACCGCCGCAGCGGCCACGGACGGCACCAGCCGCCCATCGACCTCGACCTGCAGGACGTCGGCCTCCAGCAGCGCGTCGCGCTTGTTGTGCACGGTAACGCGCAGCAGCGAGCCCCGATCCACATAGAGAAACCGCCCGGAACCGCTGAGGTCGCCGAGGCCCGTGTTCGGTCCCGGCGCAGCACCCACGTCCACGATCTGCACCGGGCCGAACTCCTGCAGTGACCGCAGGGCCGATCTGACCGGGGGCAGCGGCTGCGCCGCACCCCAATCGCTCGCGCGCAGGTCGCTCACGATGACGAAGTGAGCCCCGTCCGGCGAGCCCTGACCCATCTGTGTCAGCAAGTCCAGATCGAGCGGCGTTCCCACCGTTCGCAGGGCGTCGATCGCGGCGCCGAGCTCCGCCTCGTCGAGCTGAGCCGCATCTTCAGCTCCCAACACGGGTTCGCGCCAACTGCCGACCCATAGCTCGAAGGAGCCTGTGCGCGAAGCCTGGGCCATGTCCCCGACGAGGCGTTTCGCCCTGTCGAAGAGCGACACTCCGTCCACGGTCTGAGTCATGCTCGCGGAGTCATCGAGTAGCACCACGGTCTTCTCCACTCCGCGCGCTCCGGGCCGGGCGGTCGTCGCCCGGGGCCGCGCGAACATGAATACGAGCAAGAGCACCGCCAGCACCCTGATCGCGAGCAGAAGCAGGTTCTTCAGCCGCATGCGCTGCCTTCGGTGTCGCTCGGCCACGCGCAGGAAGTCCATTGTCGCCCACTGCACAGTGCGGTAACGGGTCCGGTTCCACATGTGTATGAGGACGGGCAAGGCAGCAGCCGGCAGGGCCCACAGGAACTCCGGTCGCGCAAACTCAACCATTGCGCCTCTCCCCCGCCACTTCTTCGACTGCATCATCCAGCAGAGGGCCGACCCGGTCCCAGTTGAAACGGCGCATCGCAGCCCGCAGGTCCACAGCCCGCGCCGCCTGCGGGCGTTCGCACAGATCGGCAAGCCTGTCCTTCAGATCGCCCAGGTCGCGGTAGAGGCACTGCTCGTGGTGCTGCGCAGGCACGAGTTCGGGGTAGCTCAGATCGTCGGGCAGCAGGGGCAGGCAGCCGGCGTATGCGGCCTCAACAATCGAGACACCGAAGAACTCGTGGACGGCGGTCGAGACCACGACGTCGCCCCGGCAGAGCAATCGGCAGTACTGCCGGCGCGAGGGCACGAAACCCATGTGCAACAGACGGTCGCCGAGGCGACGTCGCGCTTCGCGTTGAACCGCCGGGGACCGGCCGCTGTCCCGCCCTGCGGCGATTACGGCGAAGTCGCACCCCTGCCCCAGCAGTTCATACAGCAGGCCGAAGAACGCCTCAACTCTCTTATCCCACTCCCACCGATGATTCCACACGATGGTCAGCGCCCCACGACGCGGCCGGACGGCAGGGCATGCGGCGTCTATCGAAGCCAAGTCCACGCCGACAGGCACGACGCGCGAGGACCGGCGTATGCGTTCCGGCGCCCACCGGGGTACGCAATCCGGCATGCGCCGCAGCAGATCATCCGCCCCTCGGAGGAAGCTTTCAAGATGGTACTGCGAGTTGAACAGGGCACTGTCAGCCGCCAGGCAGGTGGTGAGGTTCGTGAAACCGAACTGGTAGTCCCTCTCGCCTTCGTCGGCCACGGGATAGGTGATCTGGTTCTCGTGGAAATAGACGACCCTGGGCACGTCGCCGAGAGCGTCGGGGTGCATGCCGACCAGGGCCGCCATGTCCAGGAAGTCACTGGCGAACAGGAGGTCGAAGTCCCCCGCGCGCCGGCGCACCTGCTCTCCGAGTGTCAGCGCACTGCCGCGCATGCGCCACTTCCACTTGCGGCCGGGCATCGTGAGCCGTTCGACGCAGTGACGGCTATGCCCCACCCACCCGTCCAGAAACGCCCGGTGCGAGCCAGTATAGTAAGGCTCCAGGGCCAGGATACGGAGCATGAGTGAGGACCTCCCTGCTGCTTGTCCGCCAGGGCGTGTGGCCGGCCTCTGAGCATTCTATGCAGGCCCCCCCGAGGCCGCAAGTCGGCCCTCTTTTGACGCTCTGCCCTCCGCCCCGTATAGTCGATGGTCGCTGCCCTACTCCAAGTATGGCGGATGACTATGGAAGAGCCGCCCCCCCTGCCCGACGTGCCCCACCCGCGCGAGGTACTTGAGCGCGCCGGCATCCGTGCGAGTCGAAGCCTGGGCCAGAACTTCCTGGTCCCAACACAGATCATGGACCGCATGGTGGAGTGCGCGGCGCCCGGGGTCCGGCAGGTCGTTCTGGAGATAGGCATGGGGCTCGGGCGGCTTACTGCCCGGCTGGCGCGCCGCGCCGCACATGTGGTAAGCGTGGAGATTCACGAACAGCTTCACCGAATCGCGCTGCAGAACCTGGGCGGATCCCACAACGTGACGCTGCTGCGGTGCGACTTCCTGGACTCCAAGCACGCCATCAACCCGCAGGTGACAGAGGCCGCGCTGGCCGCCGGCGCCGACTCCAACCGCCCCCTGATGGTGGTCAGCAACCTGCCCTACGGCATCAGTTCGCCCGCCATCGTCAACCTGCTTGAATGGCAGGTTGCCGTCCGCGATATGTGGCTGATGCTCCAACGCGAAGTGGCAGAGCGCGTGTTAGCCGCGCCCGGCACATCGGAATACGGCCCGCTCACCGTGTTTGTGGACTACTGGGGGAGGGCAGCGCGCCAGTTCGACGTGCCGCGACGTGCGTTCTGGCCGGCGCCCAAGGTAGATTCAACCGTGGTTCGCATCCAGGTCCATCGGGGGCCGTGCAGCGCGGAACTCTACCACGTATTCGCCGCGCTGGTGACACGGTTGTTCATGCATCGGCGCAAGACATTGCGACGCACACTGACGGACGCCTACGACGGCGAGACGGCCCGAAGCGTGCTTAAAGCCCTGGATGTGGAGGGCAATGCTCGGGTGGAGACTCTCACCGCGGAGCAGTTGCTCCTTGCCGCGCGCACGGTCGCTCGGCCACCGCACGGCTGAACGCGCTCAGTCCTCTTCCTCGTCCTCATCGACGGAGGAGGAATCCATCTCGGCGGGGTAATCCTCCTCGTCCACGTCCTCATCGTCCTCATCGGGCACGGGTATGGCCTCCAGCAGCTCCGCTTCAACTCCCTCATCGTCCTCCCGCTCGCCTGCGGACTCGTCGGGCTCGCCGGCAAGTTCCTTCGCCTCCTGTTCCCATTCGGCGAACTCCGCCTCTTCCTCCTCCAGCGCAGAGCCCACAGCGGCCTCCTCGGGCGTTCCCAGCAGGTTCCTCTCCGCTCGTTCGCGGCTGTGAACCATGTTCTGGATGCCCTCAATGCGGCTGAGCCCGAGCTGCAGGTCGCTTTTCATCTGCTGCAACAACGCGGCCAGCGAGTTGTCGAACGAGTTGAGCACGCTTCCCAGTTCGGCCTGAAAAGTCTTGCCCAGTGTCTGCTTGAAGTCGTCGAGCTTGTCGAACAGGTTCGGAATGCGGCTCTCCACTTCGTCGATGCGGCGGCGGAACCGCTCCACGTTCTCGTTCGATTCGCTCGCGCGCGACTCCAGCTTATGGATAGAGTCCGAAAGCGACGAGGCACGCTGCTCGATGCGTTCCTGCAGCATGTCGCCCTTCTGGTCCAGCTTCTTCGTCATGCGCTGGTCCAGTTCCCCAGCACGGGAGTCGAGGCGCTTCTCGATGCGTCTTTCCACCTCGTCTATCTGCTCGCGCAGACCCCTGAGGCCGTCCCTGAACTCGCCCATATCGCGCAAGGCTTTCTTCACCATCAGGCGCCCCCGCAGAAGGCTTAACTGCAGCAGCAAGAACAGAACGACGAGAATCACGATGCCCCAGAAGAGGGCGAGCTCAGCCATCGTGCCTGTCTCGTGGATGCTCACTACGTATTCCCAGAGGCCCATACCCCTCTCTCCCTCGTGCGCTCAGGTGGCGAATACCCGCGTCCCGATACTAACCGAAAACGGAAGGCTGCACAACCCGGCCCGACAGGATCGGCGCACGGGCTGGCCTGCGGAAGGCGGATGGCCGCCGTCAGTTGCGGCCCTCACCGCGGCTCTACGGTTTAACCCCCAGGAAGTAGCGCCCGTAGCGGCGCATCGCCTCGATGGAAGCGTTCACCTTTCGGAGCCGCATGCGCTGAGGCGGAGTGAGCCTCTCACTACGCCCGTCGAGACGGTCCGCCTCGATGCGTAGCGCCTGGATGCGCTCCTCCACCTTATCCTTCACCTCCCTCAGGCGTGCGCGGGCGATTTCCTTCGTGCGCTGCAGGCGTTCCTCCGGGTCCATCTCGGTGTTGCGGTAGAGGCGCTGCAGCTCGCCGATGGCGCTGGCGTCTATCTTCTGCACCGCGTAGACAAGCTGGTCCAGCGCTTCCAGACGGCCGTATGCTGCTTCCGGGTCCCAGCCAACTGTGCGCACTGACGCCGTGCTTCCTTCGGTGCCGGGTCCACCGCTACGGTCGCCGCCCGTCAGCGACTCTCGCAGCTTGTCGGGGTCGATGTGCAGCCGGCCGGGCATACCGGTCTCGGGCATATCGGTGGTAGCCGCAATGGACTCTATGTTGGCCAGGGGCACGTTCGTCGTAGCCCGACAGCGCGGGCACTGGATCACGTTGCCGCCTTCGTATTCCTTCTTGACCTTCAGCCTCTTGCCGCACGACTTGCACCGCCAACGGATGTATCCGTCGTCCTTCTCAGCAGCCATCTTCTCACCTCTCCGCAGGCGTTTAGTTTTCGTCGCGCAGCGCCTGTACGCCCCGCCGCAGTGCGAGGCGCGCCAGGTTCAACGCGTGCTTGGCACAGCGGTCCATGTTCCGCCACCGGTCGCCATGCAGGTTCAGCTCGCGCACAACCGTCTTGCCCACGTAGCACGCGCCCACATAGACGAGCCCGACTGGTTTCTGCGGCGTGCCGCCCGTGGGGCCGGCGATGCCCGTGGTGCTGATGCCTACCTCGGCGCCGAATGCCCGACAGGCGCCGCTCGCCATACGTGCCGCCACCTGGTGACTGACTGCACCATGCTCCATCAGTTCAGTGCGCGGCACACCTAACTGGTTCACCTTCGCATCGTTGGCATAGGCCACGATGCCTCCGACGAAACAGTCGGAGATGCCCGGCACGTCCACGAGCATACGCCCCAGAAGCCCGCCCGTCAATGACTCCGCAACGGCAACCTTTGCTTCCCGCCGCTCCAGCTCTCGGCGGAGGGCGTGAGCCAGGGTATCTTGTCCCGCGCCGAAGACCAGCTCGCCGAACCGTTCCCGCAGAACACGCTCGTCGCGCTCGGCAAGCCTCTCGGCCTCCTGTCTTGTTTCCGCATGCGCGCTGACGCTCACCGTGATGACGCCGTCGCTGACCGTGATGCCGACGTAGGGGTTCCTGTCGGGCGCCGTCAGGTCGCTGATTCGCTCGTCTGCGTCCGGCTCGGCGATGGGGAACAGGTTCAGCGTGCGGACGCTCACGTGACCGCCGGGAATCAACTCCTCCAGCACGAACGGCACAACGTGCCCCCGGAACACGGCCTGCATCTCATCGGGCACGCCCGGCAGAGCGACGAGCCACGCCTGGCCAACGCGACACGCAAAGCCGCGGGCCGTGCCCATCGGATTGGGGAATATGCGGGAGCCTTCAGGGAAGCGCGCCTGGCTCAGTTGGGCTTCGTTCGCCTGCCGACCATACCTGCGCAGGCGTTCGACCACATAGCGGCGCGTGTCGGGGTCTTCAACCAGATCACCCCCGGCTGCGCGGGCGATGGCGTCGCGCGTGCGGTCATCGGCAGTCGGCCCGAGCCCGCCGCTCATCACGATCAGATCGCTGTCCTGTGCGGCGTGCAGAAGCTCCCGCTCCACGGCGCGCGGGTCGTCTCCGATGCTCACCTCGCGTCGTAGCCGGAACCCCCGCAAGCCGAGTTCGCGTGCCATATGGGCGGCGTTGGTATCGAGGGTTCGTCCGTACAGGATCTCTTCGCCGGTCGAGATGATGGTGGCATTCACGGCCATATGCGGTGGCATGGGGCTCCTGCGCAGGCTGCGTCTGGCGGGATGCGTGCCAGGACGTGGCTCGGCTCTACCGCAGGCGCTCGATCAACTCGCCCAGGTCCCGGTGCAGCTTGTGGATCTGCTGGACGACGACTTCCCTGTCAGCGCCCTTGGGATAGCCGCATGCCATATCCACGCGGTCAGGCCACAGGCGTATGCGCAGCAGGTAGTCGCCTTCCATCCGCCGGTAGTAGAACTCCGAGGTCGGCCGGTAGCCCATCTCCAGGGCGGTCGAATCGGCCATCTGCCGTACGTTCAGCGCATCGGGGTAGCCCTGGTCGACGCTGACAGTGACGTAGTTCCGCGTGTTGCCCGAAACCAGGAAGACGGTTACCTCCTTGTCGCCGAGCATGTACCGGGCAAACACAGACCTCTCATCCCGCGGCAGATAGTCGAGCTCCAGCTCCTCCTGTTGGATAGCGGTTACCAGGTCGTCTACTGTGTCAAAGACTTCGGGCCACTGCTGGCTTTCCACCACGGTCGGCGCCTGCGCCCGCTCCGTCTGGGCCTCCTCGGCCGGCTCCGCGACGAGTTCCAGCCCTTCGACTTCTTCGCGTGCCGGCTCGGTTTCTTCTTCTTCGGCTTCAGCCGGTGTTATACCCAGCCGCTGCAGCAGGTCACTCGTCCTGCTGGCGCCGGGTTCGGCCTTCGCGCCCCCGGCTTTCTTACGCTCGGCGCGTCGCTCGCGCAGCTTGCCCTCGATGATGTCCCTGTATTTCTCGAACTTCTGGGGGGGCAGGGCTTCCTGCCAGGCGGGGTAGACCTTCTCCTTGAACTCTCGGACGCGATCTTCGGAGCGGCCCTCCTGGTCGTAAACCCCCACGTTGGCAGCCATGCAGGCGGCTCGGAACTTCTCGGCCAGCTCGTCGCTCGGCTCCTTCGGCACGACGTTGACCGGGTCTTCCAGCAAATCGTTGAACACGTTCATGAAGGTCAGGTAGGGAACCTGGCGGTTGCCCTCCATGTAGATCTGCTGGATCTTGCCTATCGCGTCGGCGCTCGAAAGCATGTCATTCCTCCTTGGCGGTGGCGCGTCCTTCGCGGCGGCTCGCGCGCCCTGCCGTTGCTGGTCCCTACTTAGCTTCCTCGACCAGACCCATCAGCCGGCGACCGTATTCCACGTATTGCGCGTATGCAACGTCTTGCTGTGTGGCCTCCTTGCCCTCATGCACTATCGCGGCGAGATGAGGCTCGATGGACAGGCCCCCGGCGTACTGCCTGCTGCTCAAGTCCCGCAACAGGTCGCGCACCCGTCCGTCCCCCTCACCCGGGTAGGTATAAGTCATCTTCCCGTCTCGTTTGACCCCGTCCTTGATGTGAACGTAGACCACATGCTCGTTCACGGCATCATAGTAGGCCCAGGGGTCCTGGTCGTGGTCGACCGGGTTCCCAGTGTCCCACACCAGTTTGAGCGCGGGGGAGTCAACCTCTCCCAGCATCTGAAGTGTCTGCGCCGGGCCGAGCCCGCCCCAGCCGTTGCAGTTCTCATGCACCAAGGTCACTCCGCCGTCTTCAGCGATCCGGCACAGCTCCGTCAGGCGGCGGATGACCTCGGCATGCCACTCGTCCTCCGGCCAACCTGCGTTGGGGTAACTCATGGTGCGGATGAAGGGACAGCCCAGGCGTTGCATGCGCGGGATGGCGCGCTCGAGTTCGTGGCGGTCGATGTCGGGGTGTTTCGCGATGGGGCGCGACCAATTGCATAGTTGCGAGGCGAAGCACGAGACCCCGAGGCCCGCCTCCCCCAGCTTCTCTGCGATCTGTTCGAAGTTGCGCTCACACAAGTCGGCCACGCCGATGCCGTCGATGTTGCGCAGCTCGATGTGTTTCCAGCCCAGCTCCAGATGCGCACGCACCTGCGTTTCGAGATCTTTCCCAGCTTCGTCAGCAATCCCAGAGAAGAACATCCCCAGCCTCCCGTACGCCTGGCACCCACAGATTGTCCACTCGCCGCCTCGACGGTGTAAGACTACGTCGCGTTGCGCGGGCTGTCAAGTGCTTTTTGGCGCTGCCCTTGCGCGGGCACAGCTCGGTCCGCCACGGCGCCGATTGGCTTGACAGCGCTCTCGCGTAGCATTATAGTGCTTCGCTGGCCGGGGGTGCTTGCCCGTTGATTGGGCACGGCCGACCCGAAGGCGGCAGGTTCGCCAGGAAACCCGTTGCCGACACCTTTCCATTGCTACCGATAACGGCCCGTTTCTCAACCCCAGTAAGGGAGTTCTGACGGATGGCTATCACTGTAGGCATCAACGGTTTCGGACGTATCGGACGACTGGTTTTCCGTGTCATGATGGAGCGAGACGACTTCGAGGTCGCTGCGGTCAACGACCTGGCCGGCCCGCAAGATCTGGCTTATCTGCTGAAGTACGACACGGTGCATGGGCGCTATCCCGGCACGGTCCAGGTAGATGGCGATAATCTCGTGGTGGACGGCGTCGCAATCCCCGTCCTCAGCGAGAAGGATCCGAAGCAGCTTCCGTGGGACGAGATGGGCGTCTATTTCGCGGTCGAGTCCACCGGCGTTTTCCGCAGCCGCAGCGGCCCCAAGGGCGGCTACGGCGACCACCTGGAAGCCGGCGCTAAGAAGGTGCTGCTCACTGTTCCGGCCAAGGACGAGGTGGACGCCACCATCGTCCTGGGAGTCAATGACGACGCTTTGAGCGCCGACGACCTGTGCATCAGCAATGCCTCGTGCACTACGAACTGCCTGGCCCCGGTCGCCAAAGTGCTGAACGATAGCTTCGGGATCGTGCGCGGCCTGATGACCACCTGCCACGGCTACACCAACGACCAGGTGACCTGTGACCAGATACACAGCAAGCCGGCCCGCGGCCGCGCCGCCGCGCAAAACATCATACCCACCACTACCGGCGCCGCCTTGGCCGTCGGCAAGGTAATACCCGAACTGGACGGCAAGCTGGACGGCATGGCGCTGCGCGTGCCCGTAATCGACGGCTCCGTGGTGGACCTGGTGGTCGAGTGCGAGAAGGAACTGAGCATCGACGCCGTAAACGCCGCCATGAAGGAGGCGGCCGAGGGGCCGATGCAGGGCATTCTGGGTTACTGCACCGACCCGATCGTCAGCAGTGACATCATCGGTGATCCCCGCAGCTCCGTGTTCGCAGCCGATCAGACAATGGTCATTGACAACATGGTCAAGGTCATCTCTTGGTACGACAACGAGTGGGGCTACTCCACGCGCGTTGTCGACCTGATGGCCAAGGCCGCCAGCATGTAGCCGGAGCAAAGCGCCTGAGAACGCGAGGCTACGCACAGAACAGAGCGGGGCGCTTCCACTCGTGCTGGAAGCGCCCCGCTCTTCCGCAGAGAAACCGATGGAGATGCACGACATGAGGACCATCCGTGACGTGGCCGACGAGTTGGCCAGCAAGAAGATGCTGATGCGCGTCGACTTCAACGTGCCGTTGGACAAGGAGAGCCGGCAGATCACCAATGATCTGCGCATTCGCCGGGCCCTGCCAACCATCAACTTCGCCCGCGAGCACGGCGCACGGCTGATACTGATGAGCCACCTGGGCCGACCCAAGGGCAAACCCGACGAGGGCCTGAGCATGAAGAAACTGGCGCGCCGGCTCGGCGAACTGCTGGAGACCGAGGTCGCCTTCGCCGCCGATTGCGTCGGCCAGGAGGCCAAGCGGGCCGCCGATTCACTCCAGGACGGCGAAGTGCTGGTGCTAGAGAACACGCGCTTCCACGCCGAGGAAGAGGATAACGACCCCGACTTCGCCCGCGAACTGGCCTCCCTCGGTGACATCTACGTCAGCGATGCCTTCGGAACTCTGCACCGTGCCCACGCCTCCACAGCGGGCGTCGCCGATTACCTGCCCGGCTACGCAGGACTGCTGATCGAGAAGGAAGTCGAATACCTCTCCAAGGCCACCACCAACCCACCCTCCCCCTACGTCGCCATCATGGGTGGGGCCAAAGTGAGCGACAAGATCCAGGTCATCCGCAACCTGTTGCCGAAGGTAGACACCATGCTTATCGGCGGAGCGATGGCCTACACCTTCCTGAAGCAGCAGGGAGTCAGCGTCGGTGACTCGCTGGTTGAGGACGACCGGCTGGAGGTCGCCGCCGAACTGCTGGAGGAAGGGGGCGAAAGAATCATGCTGCCCCTCGACCACGTTTGCGCCCGGGAGATCAGCGAAAGCGCCGAAGTGAAGACGTTCGACGGCGAGATACCGGACGGCTGGATCGGCCTCGACATCGGCCCCAAGACGGCAGAGCAGTACAAGCAGAAGATGGCGGGCGCCGAACTGATCACATGGAACGGCCCTCTCGGCTACTTCGAGATCGACGCTTTCTCCGAGGGCACCCGGGCCGTCGCAAGGGCCATGGCCACGAGCGATGGCACCACGATCGTGGGCGGGGGCGAGACCGCTGAGGCTATCGAACAGCTCGGGCTGGAGGAGCAGATATCCCACGTGTCCACCGGCGGGGGCGCCGCGCTGACGTTCCTGGCCGGGCAGGAACTGCCCGGGCTCTCCGTGCTGGAGGACTGACGGCGCCGTGCAGATCAAAGTGGCCCCCTCGATACTGGACTGTGACCTCACCAACCTTGGTGCCTCCATTGCCGAGGTGGAGGCCGGGGGGGCCGACCTGCTTCACGTGGATGTGATGGACGGGCACTTTGTGCCGAACCTGAAGGCTGGCCCGGCCATCGTCGCCGCCATCGCCCGTGTCGCCACCGTGCCGGTCGACGTACACCTGATGCTCAGCGACCCGTTGGTCTACGCTCCCCGTTTTGTGGAAGCCGGGGCCGACATCGTAATCTTTCACGCCGAAGCGGTGGACGACCTGCCCGCCGCAGTGCAGAGCGTCCGTAGGCTCGGCTCGGGGGTAGGCGTCGCCCTGAAACCGGATACCCCGGCCGATGCGGCAGCCAGCGTGGCCGGCCAACTGGACTGTCTGATGGCTATGACCGTGCAACCCGGCTTCAGCGGGCAGAGCTTCATGGAGGAAGGCTGCCGGAAGATTCCCGCTTTGCGCGCCAGGTTCGGATCGGATATAGATATCTACGTTGACGGCGGCATCGGCCCCCAGACGGCTCCCGTTGCCGTTAGATACGGCGCCAACGTTCTGGCCGCTGCCTCATCTGTGTTCGGGGCCGACGTCAGCCCCGGGCGTGCGATTGCCCGCCTGAAGAAGATCGGCACCGACGCGCTCGAACAACCACGCGGCACTTCGTGAGCAGCCAGACATGTTGCGATCCGGCAGAGACAGGAAGCAGATTCCTGACGGGCTGTTCATAAAGTGTGACGGCTGCGGCTCGATGGTCTACCGCAAGAGCGTGGCCGAACGTCTGCAGATATGCCCCGAATGCGATTATCACTTCCGTATCGGCGCGTGGGAGCGCGTCAAGCTGCACACGGACGAGGGCAGCTTCCAGGAAGTGGACGCCAACCTGAAATCATGCGACCCGCTTGGATTCGTCGCCGTCAAGGCATATAGGGACCAGCTCAAGAGCTACGAGGAACGCACGGGCCTCAACGAAGCCGTCGTCTGCGGCACTTGCGCCATAGAGGACCGGCCGGTCGTCCTCGCCGCAATGGACTTCCGTTTCGCCGGCGGCAGCATGGGCAGCGTCGTGGGTGAGAAGATCAGTCGGGCCGCTGAACTCGCGCTCGAACGCGAGCTGCCCCTGGTCACCTTTGCAGCCAGCGGAGGAGCCCGGATGCAGGAGAGCGCCTACTCCCTGATGCAGATGGCGAAAACCTGCGCCGCGCTGAACAGGCTCGACGCAGCAGGCGGCGCGCACATCAGCGTCATGACTCATCCGAGCACCGGCGGAGTATGGGCAAGCTGGGCAGCCATGGGCGACGTGATCATCGCCGAGCCGGGGGCCACTATCCGCTTTGCCGGGCCAAGAGTCATCGAGGAGACCATCCGCGGCGAACTGCCAGATGGATTCGCCACTTCGGAATTCCTGCTTGAGCACGGCTTTCTGGACATGATTGTCGAGCGTAAGGAGATCAAATCCACTCTCGCCCGGCTCATCGACTACCTGAGCTGAGGGCAGGCGAGGGGGCAGCACAAAGGAGCATCCCGTCATGCCGCAGGCCCTGTCCGTACATCTGTCGCACCAGCAGTATGCCAGCTTCGGTTTCTGCCTGCTCTCCGCCGAGCGGGATAATGGCCTCGATATGCGCTTCCTTCAGCCCGGCAACTTCGGGGTTGCTTCGGAACCCGCCCCCGACGACCTGGCCGACGCGCTCTGCAGCTACAGCGCCGAAAACGCCGTGCAGGTGGTCGCCATCGACGCACCCGCCGGCTGGGAGGACCCCAAGACCCGCCATAGCGGCTCGCGCATCTGCGAAGCCGAACTCGATACACCCATCAAGGTCGGCGAGCCGGGCCGCGTCGAACCGCCGGAAGAACGGCCGTTCGTGGAGTTCTCCATTCAGCTATTCCAACACATCGTCGATGACGGCGCCGTGCTGCCCGAACTGGCGCCGTTCACGCTGCCAGCCGAAGGGCCGCTGGCCTTAGAGACGGAGTCGACCTGCGCCTGGCGCATGCTGAACCTGGAACCCCTGCCGCCCAAGGAACATCTGAAGCTCAACGACGTAGACCAACGAATACGCAATCTGCAGAACATCATGGGCACTCACGTGCCAGGCAGGCCGACTTATGAACAAGCCCAGGCCCTCGTCACCGGCCTCGGCGCGCTGGCCGTGGCGTGCGAAGAACCCGAGTGCTACAAAGCGATCGGCGCCCCTTTGCGTGAGATCGATGGCAGCCTCCGCGAAGGCTACATCGTCTGCCCCTTCAGCGACGTGGAAACCCGCACCAACCTGCCCCGTTGGATCTACAGGAGTGGCCAACCTGTCCGGCGCTAAGACGGCAGCGCTGAGCGCCCCTGACACTTGCCCGCCAGGCGTTTCGGGCTATCCTACCGGCAGTGTTCAGAAAACTCGCTGCGGGGGAACGCATGACTTTCACCGACCGCTTCATGAAGCCCGATTCGCCCGTAGAACTCGTGCTGTTGTTGGAGAGAGAACCGAGGCAGGGGGTGCCTCTCACCTGCAAAGCCGCCCGATATCCGGAAGTTACGGTGCGCGTGATGGCCAGGCTGCGCGAGCCGGACGCCGCCTTCTGCGACGACGCTGCCATGGTCGCGCAGTCAACTGCCCTGTTCTGGGAGGAAGGAACGCCCGCGCAGGTCCTGCTCACGGCCACGCTCGCCAGCGGAGCGCGCTGGACCCTTTCACTGACCCGCTGGGGCTGTCTGCGATGGGAATATGTGCCCCCCGATGACACGAGCCCCATCGCGTCTCTACAGTGCCGCCATCCACTGACCACCCAGGTGGCCCCCCAGGTTCCGTTCTACACGGGCCTGACCATCGCCGGCAGCGACTGTCCACGGGTGCGGCTGATCGTCGGCCAGGAGCCCGGCCCGGCAATGAACGTCGTGGCGCAAATCCGATGCGACGAGCTGCCCGGCTGGGAACCGGGGCCGAAGTCAGTGTCACCGGGGTGCGGACCAGACGGCTGGCGCCCCTGGCGCGGCGCGCTGGACGAGGTGTTGGTCGCCAGTACCTCGGCCTTCGAGCTGTTCGGTCCCGAGAGCGATCCACCGCTCGACTCCTCCTTCTCCGGCGGCAGCGGCATGGCCGTAGGTTACGTTGGCCGGGATGCTCTATCCGTCCTGCCCGGACCGACGTTCGAAAGCGCGTCCGGGAATCACTGGCACTTCTTGCGCGTGACTGATTCGGCCGTACGCCGCTTGGTCCTGGAGAAGACAGGCTCCATGAGCCCGCGGTGCTTCGCCAGCTACGACCGGAGCGATTGGTTCGCCCCACGCCAGCGCCTGATACCGGGCGGCAGGCGGCGTTTGGAGGTCTTCCTCCCCCAGCGTGACCGGCCCATCTACGTTGCCAACTGCCCCGTGTTCGGCCTGCCAGAGAGGGACAACGCTATCCGAAGGGCCACGGGAATGGGCGCCCAGGTACGCGTCATCGGCCGGAGCCAGGCGAATCTGCCGCTCCACGCTGTGAAGCTGACAGATCGCGCTGTGGCTCTCGACGGGAAAGTGGGCGTGGTCATGCTCTGCGGACAGCACTCTCCGGTAGAGCAGATGACAGGCTGGCTGGGGGCCACCATGGTCGAGGAACTTCACCGCTTGGACGGGGGCGAGCGTGCGGGCCTCCTCCAGCGGCTCGCATTCTACTGGCTACCGATCCTGAACATCGACTGCGCACACTTCGGCACAAACGGCGCCACTCTCGACGGCAAGAACCCGAACCGCCAGTGGTTCAGCGGTCAGGGGCCCGAACAGCGGGCGGTAGAAGGCTACTTTATTACCGAGCGCCAAGACGGACTGAGGCTGGGACTGATGATCGACGGCCACGCCGGCGGCGGCTGGCGAAACCACACCGTGCTTGCCGACTATCACCAGCCTCAGGAACAAGCCGCTGACCCGTCCCTGCGCCGGGGCGCAGACCTGCTGAAACCAGATTGGTTCGCCCTGCTCGACCGTGTCTGCGGACTGCGCGAGGTCTGGGAGAACGGCTACATCGAAGGCGCCGGCATGCAACGCGCTCCGGAGTGGTTTCAGTCGACATTCGGCTGCCCGGCCTTCACCCTCGAGTGTGGAGTGGTCTCCCACTTGGACCCCACCGACCGCCGTACGAAGGTCTTCGATCTCGACTCTTTCAAGGAACTCGGGCGTAATCTTGCGCTCGCCCTGGCCGAAGGCGAGGACCTCCTGCGAAGAGGCTGCAGCCGGAACCCTGACGCTGCAGCCCACTGATAGGACCGACAGTTGACCCGGCCGAGCCTCATTTGCCCGGCAGTTTGATGCTCTTGATGGCGCCGGCCGCGTTGCGCCCGACGTCGCGCCCGCTCTCGACGATGCGGTCGATGGCGTCTTTCGGACGCACCTGGCGCGGGCCATTGGGGCCCGCGCTGAACTGGCCGTCGAAAACCATGTAGAGTAAAACCACGGCGACGCCGAGAAGGCCCAGAAACACGATGTTCTTCATGGTCTCAGTCGCCTTGCGGACAGAGGCTGGCGGTGTCTCAGTCTGCGGCAAACACTCTCCGGCGTCGTCACCGCAACTGCCGGGCCTTTTCAACCTGAGTGCACTATGGATCGATGCGGAGACGAAGAAACATGAGCGACGGTCTACGCTGCAGCGGCATCCCGCTGGGAGGGCTCGGCACAGGCAGCGTCGAGTTGCGCGCCGATGGGTACTTCCACGAGTGGCAGATCATGAACAACGCCCCGTGGGGAGCGGGACCCAGTGTTGACCTGCCCCTCGACACGGCCTACTTCGGCATCCAGGCCGCTGACACGTCGGCCGTGCTCGGCACCGTGCCGCCTTACAACGCCCACCTGAACGACCCCTACGGACTGCCCTGGCTCTGCCACGCGGAGACCATAGACGCCGAGGCGCGCATGCCGTTCACCGAGTTACGCTACCGCGTGGCCCCCCTGCCCGTCGATGTGTCACTGGAAGCTTTCAGCCCGTTCATACCCCTGGACGCGAGGAACTCTGCCCTTCCGCTGGCGTTCTTCACCTTCAGCGTCTGGAACCGAAGCGCCACTCCGGTTCGGGTAGCGCTGTTCATGGCCCAGCGCAACATCGTCGGCTACTGCGAGCCCGACAACCCACCGGTTCTCAGCTACGAAGCACACGGAATCCGCCCGCGAATCGTCTTCACCCGCAAGGCGCTGCCCGACGGGTGTTCCAGTGGCGGCAGCCTGGTGATAGGTTGCCGCGCAGACGGCGAGGCCGACTGCAGCTATGTGCTCGGGCCACGCAGCCAGCGTGACATTTGGGAACCCCTGCGGCGTCAGGGGTGCCTGGAGGGCGAATGCTGGACCGATGCCCCGGGTTGGAAGACCGACCGTCACATACCCCTGGGGGTGTTGGCAGCTGGCTTCACTCTGGCGCCACGGCAGCGCCAGCGCGTCACTTTCGCACTGGCCTGGCACTTCCCGAACATGTGGGAGCGCCCTTACGCACCAAAGGAATGCACCGCCGGACTGATCGGACACCGTTACAGTGAGTGGTTCTCCAGCGCCGCGGAGGTGTTCGACTATGGAATAGCCAACCAGCAGGTTCTGCGTTCGCGGTCATGGCGGTTCCGCAACGACTTCTACCGCTCCTCTCAGCCGCGCTGGCTGCTGGACGCCGTGAACGCCCAGCTTACGACCCTTGTGAAGTCCTCGTGGTGGGACCAGCAGGGGCGTTTCGGCATATGGGAGGGTCTCGGCTGCTGCGGGCTGCAGACCACGGACATAACCCACTATGGCTCCTTCCCCCTCCTTCAGTTCTTCCCCGAGCTGCAGAAGAGCCAGATGCGCCTCACGGCTGCGAACTTCGAGGGCCCCGGCGGCGTGCCGCACCTGATGCCCGGCAACTTCTCCTGTTCGGACCGGGACCCTAAACAGAGGATTGACCTCGCGCCGCAGTTCGTTCTGCTGGTATGGCGCGACTCGTTCTGGACGGGTGACATGGACTACGCGCGAGAGATGTGGCCGAAGGTGCGGGCGGCCATCGAGCATGCCCGCTCGTTCGACACCGACGGCGATGGCCTGCCGAACAACCGCGGCCCTGACCAGACTTACGACCAGTTCCCCCTGAAGGGGACGAGCGCTTTCGTCGGGCTGCTGTTCGGCGCCGCGCTACGAGCCGCCGCCGAGCTCGCCCGCGCCCTCGGCGAACAGCAGACCGCAGCCCTGCTCGACGCCGAACACCGAGAGGCAATGCGGCAACTGGATGACCAGCTCTGGAACGGCACCTACTACCGACTCAGCTACGACCCCTGCAGTGGAGAGGCCAATGAAGGTGTCATGGCCGACCAGGTGAACGCCGACTGGTTCATGCGGCAGACCACGGGCGAGGGCTTGCTGCCGAATGGACGGGTACGGTCGGCGCTGGGCGCGGTGATCGAACACTGTTCGCGGGACGGTTTCCTCGCCAACTGCGCATGGCCAGCCGACGGCGCCACCGAGATACGGCGCAGCACGGCCAACCAGGCCGATTGGCCATGGAGCGGAGTCGAGTACGCCGTGGCCGCCCACCTGACCTTGCTCGAGCTAAAAGACCAGGCCCTTACCGTGGCGCGCAATGTGTGGGATCGACACGAACAAATGGGGCTGCGCTTCAACCATATCGAATGCGGCTCGCACTACTACCGGGCGCTATCGGCGTGGGCGCTTTACCTTGCGTTGAGCGGGTTCAGTATGAACGCCCTGAGCGGCGAAGTAGGGGTGGCGGCCGGCGCGCAGCAGGTGGCTTGTGTCGTCTGCACGCCGGGCGGACGCGCGTTCGCCGAATGGGAAGCGGACAGAGCGACACTGACCATGACCGGGCGGTGCGGCCGCCTGGAGTTCGTCCGCCTGATGATCAAGCGCCTCAGAGCGCGCCAGGCGTCAGCAGCCCTCAACGGCGCCGAAGTACAGTGCGAGACGCGGCAACTTGCCAATGGCGTTCGGCTTGAGTTCCAACGCAGCGTCGTGCTGGCGCGCGGCGACGTCCTGACGGTGAAGACGGGGCACTGACGGCCGACCCGCGGCACCGCCGTACTTGCAGAGCGCCGGCCCGCTGTGGCAGCATTGTCCGTTCGCCATAGTCTCCCTTTGCCGAGGAAGCTGCCCATGACCTCCCGCAGGCGCGTTATCGGCACCACGGCGCTCGCAAGCGCCATCATCATAGGCCCCGGAACGGCCGTCTCCTGCCTCAATGCGGGCGCGCAGTTCGGCCTCGGCCTGCTGTGGGCGGTTGCCCTCTCGGGCGTGGCCGCCGCCTCGATGGGCTACATCGTGGGGCGGGTGACGATCGCGACGGGACAGACAACCTTCGGCTTGCTGGACGATCACATTCGCCCGGGCACAGGCGCGCTGGTCGCATACATTGAGGTGGCGGCGCACGTGTTTGCGATCATCGCCGGGGCGTATACATTGGCGGATGCGCTCTCCGCGCTGATCGGCCGCCCCCACTGGGTGGGGCTGGCGTTCCTGCTGCCGGTCACGCTGCTGCTCTGGGTGTGGGTCGGGGGTTACCAGCACCTTCGCCGCGTGCTTGCGGTCGGCGTGCTCGCCATGGTCGGCGTCTTCGCGGCAGTGCTTCTGTTTTCGGATGCCCCGGCCGGCACTGTTGAGGGTCCGGCTGCCGCCTGGTGGGGCTCGCAGGCGGGGCTGCTGGCACTGATGGGCATCATCGGTGGGGCGGGCGGCGATGCGATGCTGGTGTTCCTGCCTTACCAGGTAAAGGCCGGTGGGCTCAGACACCCCGACGTGCGGCGGCTTGGCGCCGACGCGATCGTGTTTCTGGGCGTCGCCTTTGCCACTGTCTCACTCTGCATCCTGCTGGTGGGGGGCCTGATATCGGACGGTGCGCCCATTTGGGACACTCTGAAGGCCGCGCAACTGGTGGGCGGGCTCTGGGGCCCGACGGCGAGAGGCGTCTTCCTGGTGGGGCTGGCCTCGCTGGCGTGGACGACGACGGCCGGGGCGTCCTTCTGCCCTGGCTTGCTGCTCTCGGACGTCCGCAGGTGGCGAGATGGCGACGGAGGGCTTTTGATCGAGTCGGACCCGCACCGAGACCGCCGGTTTCGCATTGTTACCACCCTGATGGTTCTCGCCTGGCTGGTCGCGCTGCCGCTGGCCAGGGTGGTGCGCCCTTACTACGTGCTGATGCTCTCGCTCGGAGTGATCAACCTGCTGGTGCCGCCCATGTTGTTGGTCGTCCTGCTGGTGGGCCGTTCGCGCCGGGTGATGGGCGACCTGCGGCTCGGCCCCGCGCTGCTCGCGCTGGGCGGTGTGGCGCTGCTTTTCACGAGCGTCGGGTTCCTCGGCACGGTGCGCTTCCTGATCGGGCTGGTCAAGTAGCGGCATCCTGCGGCGCACTCGCATCGCTCGGCGTGGCGCGCAGAAGCACGGGATGCATCTTGCCGACGGCCGTCGCCTCCGGCTGCTGCCGACGCACCGTCACGGCGCCCGCCTGCCGGAACAGTCGCCCCACCAGCTCGTCCCTGCTTGCGATGTACTCCAGCACGGCGTCGCGCACCTGCGCACTCTCACACGACCCAAGGCGCGGAGAGACGCGCACCTCGAGCCGCGTCAGCGCTGACCCCGACCTCTCGATGATCTGGTAATCGCCCGCTTCGCCGCCGAACCGAGCGGGCAACACACGGTCAACCAGCGAGATCAGCTCAGTCGTCGGGAGCGTCATGCCCTCCGCACTCAGGCGGCTGGTGCTATGCACGTGGCTGACGGTGCGCCGCATGCCGAGCCGGCCGAGCGGGCAGTCGCAGGGCCGCTCGCCCAGCAGCCCCGCGTCGCCGACCTGCAGGTTGATCACTGCAGTGGGGCAGGCCGGCTGCAGTGGCGTGAAACAGAGCGCCGGCTCTGCGCCGTTCTCCGCCGAGTTCACCGCCACAAGATCCCCAAACAGGTGCACTTCATCCGGGGCAGATGTGCAGCGCGCGCAGCCCACGCCGATCAGGCCGATCTCCGTGATCCAGTAGGTCTGCGTTACGGCAGCCCCCGCGCGCTCCATCAACTCCCGCCGGGCGGCCGTCAGCGGTTCGCTGGTGGTCAGCAGATAGACGCCGTCCAGCGGGGCGCCGCGCGCGAGCGCTTCGCGGCAGACGCGCAATGCCGAGCTGACGTAAGTCTTCAGCACGCAGCGGCCGGCCGCGTCCCGCAGCCGCAGCAAGGCGCTGAGCACGACATCAGGCCGGCTCAGCGGGGCTGGCACGGGGGGCGAGAGCGCCCGGCCGAAGGCGCGTGCAAACTGCAACGTAGCAATGGTTGTGAGCCTGTGGGCGGGCGTGGATTCGACCGTCTGCGCAAACCAGCGGACCGGCTTCGCGCCCATCCGGGCCAGGCTCAGGCTGTTCATGAGGCCCGAGGGGCTCGGTAGTATGGGGAACCATTGAACCACCGGCGCTTCAATCCCAACGCACATGTCCACCGCGACCGCAAGGTTCACCGAGTTCTGACGCAGGTAGTCGAATCCCAGCGAAACTCGCGCCGCCCGGCCGCGCGAGCCGCCCGTGCTCACCGAAAAGCCCCCCGGCCCGGCGGTGGTTCGCACGTCGCAGGCAGCGACCGCGAAGGCGCACCCATTCCGCTCGACCGCAACCCTCCCCTTCATCTCGTCGAGGGTCAGGTAAACGCCTGCCTGACGCAACCAGCTCAGGGCGCCCTGCAGTCCGGCCCTGCTGATGGCTCGCCGGACGTCGCCGTAGCCTATGCCGGCCCCCCTGAGCAGCCTGGCCGAGGGATTCTGCGGGTTCGGCAGTATGCCATCCCGCAGGATACGCAGAAAGCACTCCTCTCGTTCGGCCATGCGGCTGCCCAGCAACTCGTAGCATGCGGCTATGCTCACGTTCTCCCGCAAGTAGGCGCGCAGTTCCCTCAACTTGCGCAGGCCTTCGAGTGGGGAAACGGCCGCCAGGATACTGTGTCGGGGCAGCAGTGGTCGGTGGCTGCGGTCCGCAGACATAGGCGGGTCCGTCAGGAGGTGAAGACGGGTGGTTGGTCTGGCGGGCACATTCTACGCCGCGCCTTGCCAGCGGAACAAGCGTTGTCGCCGTTTGACGCCCCGGCCGCCCTGCCCCACACTGGATTGTGCGAGGGGTTGCGTATTCACACAGAGTGGGGAAATGGAATGCTGATCGCGGGACGCAACACGGTCTGGTCCCTGAGCGAAGCCACTGCGGAAAACGAGCCGCAGATTGCTTTTCACGGCCAGGACATCCGACGGGTTGCCGAGGGACGCCATGTGAACATCGTGGCCCTCGATGACAACACAGTTCTCGTGCTGCGCAACGGCGTTCAGAGGCGCTACGAACACGCCGTGACCGGTTCCATCCACTCCCTGCTCATATTGCGCGAAGAACCCTTGGACTTGCTGATCGGCACCGAACCGCCGCACCTCTACCGACTCGCCGGTGAGATGACGGCCGCCGAGAGGATTGGCTCCTTTGACAAACTGGACGTCCGCGACGAATGGTACACGCCCTGGGGCGGTCCCGCCGCCGTGCGCAGCATGGCCCGTACGGGCGACGGTTGGGTCTACGCCGACATCCACGTCGGCAGCATCATGCGCTCAGCCGACCTGGGCAACTCCTGGGAGCCGGTGACGCCGACCCTACACGTGGACGTCCACCAGGTCGCCACTTGCCCGGCAGACGACGAGCGCGTATATGCAGAGACGGCCGACGCCTTCTGGATCAGCGAGGACCGTGGAGAGTCCTGGGCGCACCGGGCAGACGACCTGCACCAGCGCTACGGCCGCTCAGTAACAGTGCACCCGGACGAGCCGGAACTCGTGCTCGCAACCGTCAGCGACGGGCCGCACGGCGACAACGTGCATGGCGAGCTTTACCGCTCCGAGGATGCCGGCAGGCAATGGACCCATATCGCCGACGGTTTCCCCGCGTCAACCAGGAACAACATCGACACCTTCCACGTGGCCTTCTGTCCAAATGGCACCGCCTGGGGGATCGTCGGCAATGACGTGTTCGTCGGACGCGAGCGTGCGCTCCGATGGCAGCACTTCTGGACGGCGCCGGAGCCCCTGCAGATGCTCTCCTGCCGGCGGCCTTGACGGCGGCGCCGCCCCGGCACACGCCTGTGGAAGCGCTGCCTCCGCTACAGTAGAATCCTCTCAGTTCAGTTCCCGGGAGGGAGCCCCCATGCTCGCCAGGTTCGCCACAGTGACTGTCGCGCTGATGCTGCTGCCCGCCCTTGTCGCAGGCCAGGAGGACGAGATGCCCGTGGAGACCGTCGATCTGGACACCGTGTACCTGTGGGACGACGCGCCCGGAGCCAGGGGCGACGCCGAGGAAGACCGCCCACGCCTGCATCCTCTGCTCGCCGATGCCGCACGGGCGAACGGCACAGCCGTCATCGTCTGTCCGGGCGGCGGCTACTGGGTCCGCGCGATGGACTACGAGGGACTGCAGGTGGCGCAGTGGCTCAACTCCGTGGGCGTGCACGCGTTCCTGCTCTCCTACCGCATCCGCACCCAGGGCTACGAGAGTGGAGATGCCTTCGTGGACGGCACCCGCGCGGTCCGCTGGTTGCGCCACCACGCGACCGACTACGGGGTGGACCCCCACCGCATCGGCATGGTCGGCTTCAGCGCGGGCGGACACCTGATCTCCCGAATCGCGCTGCAGCACGACCCGGGAGACCCCGACGCGCAGGACGCGATCGAGCGTGAGTCGAGCCGACCGGATTTCCTGATGTTCGCTTACACTCCGCCCGCTGGCTCATGGCGTGCGGGCAACGAGGACGAAGAAATCCCGCCGGTCACGGCCGAAACTCCGCCGACCTTCATCTACCACACCTCCGAAGATGGCATCGCGGCTACGGGCGTCGTCGGCTACTACGAGGCACTGCGACAGGCAGGCGTGGAGGCGGAAATGCACGTTTTCGGCGGATACGGGCCTCACGGCGCGGGCCTGGCAACCGGCGTGCCCGGCGCCAGCATGTGGCCGGAACTCGCCTACCAGTGGATGCGCAAGAACGCCTTCCTCACAGGCAAGCAGCGCGCCTCCCTGGAAGGAACGCTGACCATCGACGGCCGCCTCGCCGATACGGCGTGGATCACCTTCGTGCCTGTGGAATCGCCGGACGACCCGGTCGCCGCCGTGCGCACAAAGCCGTACAAGGACGACGACGGCACGCAGGTAAAGGGACGTTTCGAACTGCCGGCACGCCACGGCCCGGTGCCCGGGAGTCATCGCGTCGAGGTGCGCCACATCTCGAAGAAGTTCATGACCGTGCCGTCCATGGAGCGCGAGATGCTGTACACCGCGGCACATCCGGATTCCCAGGAGCCGCTCACAGTGCAGATAGAGCCCGGCCACAACGTGCTTGATATCCGGATAGAGACGGGCACTGCGGGCCGCACGGACCAGGCCCGGCCGTGAACGAAGGGCAAGCGGGCCCGCCGCTCGCGCCCACAGCGGAGCCACGCTCGGCGGCGGCCGTGATACCGCTGAGCCAACTTGACAAGCCGCCCCCACTACCTAAGATAACCCCTTCCAGATAAGCTTCACCGATGCGGACGGAGTCTGCCCGTGGGTATGCGCCTGATCGGTCCGGTCTTCCTGGTCGGCGGCCAGGACTACAACATGACGTACCTGGACTGGCCGGCGAACGACTGCAACACTTACCTCATCGACACGGGCGACCCCCTGGTCCTCGTGGACTGTGGCTGCGGGGAAAGCCTCTCCGCCATCCTGGGTAACGTGAAGGAAATGGGCTTCAGGCCACGCGATATCACCCACGTGCTGCTCACTCACGCGCACCTGCCACACGCCGGTGGTGCCGAAGCGATGCGCCGGAACGGAGCACAGATACTCGCCTCAGCGCAGGCCGCCGCAGTCGTACGTCGGGCCGGCATCGAGACCTCTGCCTACCACTACGATCACGAGTTCCTGCCGGTGGAGAAGGTGACGGAGTTGGCCGACGGCGAAGAGCTGAGCCTGGGGCGTTTCACTGTGCGCGCGCTCGCGCTGCCGGGCCATTCCTCCAGCTGCATAGGCTACCGGCTCACCATGGAGAACCGCGAGGTGCTTTTCTGTGGCGATGCGGTCCGTTCGCCGGGCCTGCCCCAGACCCGAGGTCGGCTCGATTACAGCCACCAGGACTACGTTCAAACCCTGTGCAGTCTGCTGGATGATCCCCCGGACGTGCTCTACCCCGGGCACGGCACGTTCTGCCTGTCCCACGCCGAGCATTGGATCGGGGCCGAGCTGCGCACGCTGCTCGCGTCGCGCACCACCTCGCCATGAGACCACTTTTCAAAGAGCAACTGGATAGGAGAAGCAGCATGGCCGCGAAGCTGTTGGAAGGTGAACCGATCGCCGAACGCATCAAGAAACAGGTCAAGAGCGACGTCGCCGGCATGGACCAGCCCCCCAAGCTGGTGGGCGTGCTGGCCAGCGAAAACCCCGGCGCCAAGTACTACGCCAAGAGCCAGCAGAAGTCCTGCCAGGAAGTGGGCATCGACTACGAGCTGCACGAACTGCCCGCCACGGCCTCGCAAGCCGAGCTGGAGGCCCACATACGGACCGTCAATGACGATGAGTCCATCACCGGCTGCATCCTGCTGATGCCGGTGCCCGAAGGCGTCAATGCACGCAAGGTGCAGCAGACCATCGACCCCGACAAAGACGTTGAGGGCGTTCACCCCGCCAACATCGGCAAACTGTTCTATGGCGACTTGTCCCTCGCGCCCTGCACACCACACGCCGTCATCACAATGCTGCAGGACGCCGACGTCGACCTGAAGGGTAAAGAGACGGTTGTGGTCGGCCACAGCGAGATCGTCGGCAAGCCGACCCTGGTCATGCTGTTGAAGTCCATCATGGAGTCCCCCACGGTCACCTGCTGCCACATCGCCACAAAGGACCTGGCGTTCCACACCCAGCGGGCGGAAGTGCTGGTGGTGGCCGCCGGCAAAGCGGGCCTGGTCAAGGGCAGCATGGTGAAGGAAGGGGCAGTAGTCGTCGACGTCGGCATCAACCGCGTGAAGATCGAGGGCAAGACGAAGATCGTTGGCGACGTGGAGTTCGACGCGGCGATGGAGAAGGCGGCGCTGATAACACCCGTGCCCGGCGGCGTGGGGCTGGTGACCACGGCCTTGCTGCTGGCCAATACCGTGGAGTGTGCCCGGCGCCAGTCGCCGTAGCCGTGCCCGGGACAGCCCTTTGCGGATGACGCCGGGCCTACGAAGCCCGCGCTGCTGCCGTAGTCCCGGTGTCGTCTGCGCAGCCGTTCACTGCAGCCTTCCTTTGTGGTGAGAGCCCTTGTTTGAGTTTGTCTTCCGCCAGCATTTCGGCGACGCGCTTTACACGGCTCTGCTTTTCGGCTTCGGGCTCTTCCTCAGCTACGCCGTTGTTCGCCTGCGGATCGACTGGCTCGCCGCCGGGCCGCTCGCCGTTTTCCGTTTCGTGTTGCGGCTGATGGGATGGGCGCCCTCCGTCGCCCGCATTGCGGCCGTCATCTGGGCGTTCAACACGGTGGCCATCTTCCTCTACATGGCCACGGGCTGGCACCCCCTGCTGCCCAAGATCATCTGTGTGCTGACCGGCATGAACATCGGCGTCGCGATGGGGCTCGGCCCGGCCGATCACGACCTGATGCAGCGCACCTTCGGCGTGCAGAAGGGGCAGTGGCGGCCGCCGCAGACGGCCACGGGCATCTGCGGACTGATGGTGCTGCTGCTGGAGTTGCCGGCTTTCTGGTACGCCATCGCCCTGGGCATGAGCATGGGCCGGACCGTGCAAGCCGGCCAGGCGAGTTATGCGCAGGCGCTCCTCGTGCGGACCGGAGCCTACCTGGCACTGCTGGTGCCCATGCTGCTGGCCAGCGCCATCTGCGAGGCCATCGCCATTCGGGGCGCGGCGGCCCGCGCCGCGCGGGAAGGGCATTAGCGTCCGGTGGAGGTGGCGCGACCCGCGCCGTAGAATGGAGACAACGATGATGAGTCAGCGGGGAGCGAACAGCATGACCGAAGACAGCAGGCATGGCAACTTAAGCCGGCGGGACTTCATCGTCGCGGGCGCGGCGGCCGCCGCGGGTTTCGCCGTACTGCGCGGAGTCGCCGAGCACCGGGGCGAGATGCAGGTGCGCGGCTTCGCGCAAGGCAACGAGCTGGCGGACGCGATCGGTATCATTCACGGCGACGCCGCCCAGGAGGGCGACGAAGCTGCGACGGTGAAGCGCATGACACGGCGGGCCGTCGAGGCCATCGGCGGCATCGGCAGCCTGGTGCGCGGGGGCGAGAGCGTCATCATCAAGCCGAACATCGCGTGGGTGCGCCCCCCGAAGATGGCGACCAACACCAATCCCTGGGTGGTCGCCGCGCTGGTGGAGATGTGCCTGCAGGCCGGTGCGGGCCGCGTGCGCGTGATGGACAACACCATCAGCAAGAACCCGGCGAACTCCTACCAGGCCAGCGGAATCGCCGAAGCCGCGCGGCGCGCTGGCGCTGAAGTGCCGTTCGTCGCGCGCGAGCGGGCCGTCGACCTCAGAATCCCCGACGCCGATGTGCTCCAGCAATGGACTTTCTGTCGCGAGTTCGTGGACGCCGCCGAGTGCGACGTGCTCATCAACGTCCCCCTGCTGAAGCACCACGGCACCAGCAAACTGAGTATCGGGCTCAAGAACGGGTTCGGCATGGTCAGCGGCGAGCGGGGCAAGCTGCACCCACAGATCCACCGCAAGATACCCGACCTCCACCGCCTGCTGCGCGTGGATCTGACCGTGATGGACTGCTACCGCGTGCTGCGCACGCACGGGCCGACCGGTGGCAGCCTGCAGGACGTGGATAACTCGCGCGAGGGCGCCCGGCGGGTGGCGGCGAGCCGGGACCCCGTCGCCGTCGACAGCTACGGTGCGCACATGTTCGGCTTCGAGCCAGAGGAAATCGGTTTCGTCCTCCACGGCGACGAGGCTGGGCTGGGCACGGCCGCCTGGCGGAGCCTGCAGGTGGTTGAGGAGGCCGTCGAGCTGTGAATCCCGAGCCCTGAAACAACGACAAAGACGGCAGGCATCTGTCCGGGCGGCGAGAAGAAACGGCTGGCAATCCGGCGCTGAAGCCCGGAGCGCGACTCTGCTCCCCCGCACCAGAAACCACCAACCATTCGAGCCGCCGCCGCAGTTGACTTGGCAGGCCAGCCCTGATAGCATCGCTGTGTCGGTGGGCGCATAGCTCAGTGGCGAGAGCGCTACCTTCACACGGTAGAAGTCGCAGGTTCGAGTCCTGCTGCGCCCACCACTATTGTGTACCTTGCAGCTCGCGGTTAACCTTCCGCGTCGAGTTCGCACAGAGCCTTGCGGAGCAGGCCCGCCATGCGCTCCGTTTGCATGCAGATGGCCCGTTGGCCCACATCGGCGGAGGCATGCACACGCGGGTCCTTACCATGCACCCCCACAGGCCAGACTGCCGGATCGCTCGGTAGGTTCTCCATCTGCACAAGGTCAGGGCGCAGCGCCATGACCAGGCTCGTTTCGTTGGCCGCCGCGTGGTCGGTCTGGATGCCCATATCCTCGTCGCCTCCTTCGTCGGCCCAGCACCAGCAGTGGACGAGTCGCAGGCCGAAATCGTCTTCCCTTGGCATGAAGTGGTCGCGGAACATGTCTGTCGACGGCCCGTGGCCGTGCCTCACCACAATGCGAAAGCCGGCCCGGCGGAGCTGCTTAAGGATTGCCTCGAGCAGCGCCTTGAACAGGTCATTGGGTGCGAAGTAAGCGCTCCCCGGAAGCTGCTGCGGCGGTTGACCTTTGACAGCGAGGATGTCCATACCGTAGTAGTCGCGGCCATCAATGGTCTGGTGGAAGTAGTCGGGGCCAACAAAGAGCTTGGGCAAGACGACGCCGCCGACCTCCCGCGCCAGCTCGACGAAGAAGCCCTGGGACTGGAGCCCGTCCGAGCCGAGCGGCAGGTGTGCGCCGTGCCATTCCAGTGTCCCCAGGGGCAGGTAAGCGATCGGCGCCTCGGCCAGGCGCTCCTCGAACTCCGGCGGCGTCAGTTCGGCGTAAAGGACCTTCTCGTCCATGTTCACTTACTCCTCGCGCGCACGGCTACTCGCTCGAGATCCTCCATTCCTGCTCGAGGATAGCGTACGCGCAGCTGTCGCGCCACTGGCCGTCTCGCCACGGATCCTGGCGCTGACGGGCCTCGCAACGCATGCCGATGGTCAGCACCCGAGACATACCGTGTTCCTGTCCGTGAAGATTGCCTTAGCAGGCGGAATATAGCGCGGCCGCAGACCACTGTTAAGCCGCTTACCAACGGCCCGTTCCTGACAGCGGGGAGTTCAGCAGCGTTCGGCTTCGGCCCCACCTGCGTGGGTGCTGTCTTTTAAGCCCTGCCGAATTCCGCTACCGTTCGTCTAACGAGCACTCGTTCGGTCCGGGAACCGTGGCCCCTCCTGTCGGCCGGGCGACCTCAGGGAAGGGGAGAGTTTCATCATGCACGAGACAGTTCTGTTCAGCCGGACGGTGGCGCCGCAGTACGTCTGCCGTATCCCGTCGATGACGCTGACCCCAGGAGGGAGCATTCTGGCCTTCGCCGGGTTGCGCCACGGCTCGGCGCACGATTTCGGCCACGAGACCGAGATGGTTATGTGGCGCAGCGCCGACGGAGGCGCCACCTGGTCCGAGATGCGCAGCATTCTCGCGCGGGAGGGCATCGACATCCACAGCGGCCCGGTGGTAGTGGACCAGAATAGCAGTCACATACTGAAGTTCTGCCGGTTCTGGCCCGGCGACATGCCGCCGCAGCAGGCGCAGGAGTGCGTCTCCACCACCCCCTACCACGAGCTTGCCGAACGGGGCTACCTCGACCACGTATTGGTCAGCGACGATGACGGAATCACGTGGAGCGAACCGCAGCCCGTTCCTCTGCCCTTTCCGGAGGGCGTCTACAGCGCCACCACGGGCAACGGCGTGCACGGCGTCCAGCTTCTCAGCGGACGGCTGGTCATCCAGGGCGGCTACTCCGTCGGCGTCGTGGGCAGCGAGAGCCACCGGCGTTCGTGCGTCCTCTTGAGCGACGACGGCGGCGCCGAATGGCGACTTGGTGCGCACGGGCACACTACCCACAAGCGCGAGTTCGTGATGGCCGAGCTGGCGCCGGGGCGCGTGTACTTCAACTTCCGCAACTCGACCGGCTCCGAAGGGTACCGTTTCGCCGCCATTAGCACGGATGCCGGCCAGAGCTGGGGCGACCTGTGTGCCGTCCACGAGTTGCCGGCCCCGAAGTGCCACGGCGGCCTGGGAAGTGCCCCCGGCACGGGAGCGGACGGGAAGCCGTGGCTCGTCCTCTCGCTGCCCGACCGTTCGGCCAGGCACCCCCGACCCTACGACGCCCGCGCCCGTCGCGACATAACTGCCTGGCTGAGCAAGGACGGGGCGGCGAGCTGGCCGTGGAAACTTCTGGTGCATGCCGGCCCCGTGGGCTACAGCGACCTGGCGGTAGACGCCCACGGCAACGTCCACCTCGTCTACGAGCGGGGCACCGACGACACCACCTATCACGAGGAGTTGGTCTACGCTCGGTTCGGCGTGGATCGGATCGGCAACGGGCAGTGACACGCCCGTAAGGGGGGCCGGATCTCGCCCCCGCTCAACGGCCGCCCTGCCTTGCATGGCGGTTGCGGCAACGCCGCCGTGGCCGGGCGTTGCACCTTCACGGCGTCTCCGCCTCCGGCGGCGGGGCGGCGCCGCGCTTCATGCCCTGCAGGTGAGAATCGAAACGGCCTGGACTGACCGCCCCCTTCAGTTGCTCCGCGCCGTCCAGTTCGTCAGCCGACATGGCCTCGAGCAAGCCGGCCTCCTGCGCCACATGCGGAGTGAGGAAGATGAGCAGCTCGGTCTTCTCCTTTGTGGATATCGTTCGCCGGAACAGCGCTCCGAGCAACGGTATCCGCCCCAGGATCGGCACCTGGCGCACGGTATCGGTCTTGCGGTCTTCGATCAGGCCCCCTATAACGATGGTCTGCCCGTCCCGTATGGCGATGCGCGTCTGGGCCGACCGCTTGGCGAACACGGCCGCCTGCACCGTCTCCGATATCGGTACGGTGTCGCCCGTGATGGCCGATATCTCGGGGTAGACGTCCATGATTACGAGCCCTTCAGGGTTCATGTGGGGCGTCACTTCGAGGATAATGCCGATGTCCTCGTACTGGATAGTGTTGATGGTCTGGCCCGTCTCCGTCGTGCGCGTATTGGTGATGAACGGCACCTCCTGGCCGACCGTGATCCTGGCCGTCTGGTTGTCACTGGCCAGTATGTGGGGCCGAGAGAGGATGTCGAGTTTGCCCAGCTCCTCCAGCAGCCGCAGGGTGAGCGTCACGTCGCCCTGCACCATGCGGTAGATGAACCCGCCCTCCGCATCCTCGACGCCGAAATCGCTGAAAAGGTTCACCTGGTCGCCATCGGCCTCGGTGTCGAGGACGGAGAACTCCACGCCGATGTCGTCCGTGTCGCTCCAGGTGACCTCGGCCAGCAGCACCTTGATCAGAACCTGGGGTATTGGCCGGTCAAGCTCGTTCAGTATCGCGTGCAGCCGTTCGAGGTTCGTAGGCGCCGTCAGGACAAGCAGGGAGTTAGTGTCCTCGTCGGCGACAGCGTATACTCCGCCGGCAAGCCCTCCGGTGGCCTCCACCGCGGCAGAAGCCTGCTGGGCCATCCTGGCGAACGGCCCCTGCCGCTCCCCCCCCTGCTGGCCTGTGGTGCGCAGAGCGCGGGAGCCCTCCTCAGCCGCGCCAAACAGATTGTTCAGCACCTCGGCCACGTTCGTGGCGGTCGCGTTGCGCAGGCTGAAGACCAGCACGGCCTCCTCCTCAACGGGGTTGGCGTCAAGCTGCTGCAAGACGGCTTCGACGACGGAGAGCGTGTCCGACGGGCCGCTGACGACAACGGTATTGGTACGCTCATCGGCGGCGGCGACCACCTGCGGCGCCCGGCTCACGGCCTGCTCGTCGTCACCGCCGGAGCCCCCGGGACCGCGGAAGAACTGCCGCATGCGGGTGAACGGATTGTCTCCCCGCTGGGTTCTGACCCCCTCAGTCTCCTCAAACAGTGCATTGATCAACCGCGCGGCGTCCGTCGCGTTGGCGTATGTCAGCGCAAAGACGCGAACCTCCGCCACGGTTGCCATATGCGTGTCGAGCGCACGCACTATTTCGACGATGCGTCGCACGTTGGCACCTGTGTCGGTCAGGATCAGGGCGTTGCTGCTGGCGTTTGCAGTGAAATCGGCGTAGCCGGGCACCAGTGACGCCAGGTCCTCTCTTACCTGCGTCGCGTCTGCGAACTTGAGGGGAATGATCTGGGTGATGACGTCATCCGTGGGCGCGATGGCATCCGGGTCACTGCCGGAGTGCACGGGCACATTCCGCCTCTTGGCCTCCTCAAGGGCGACGATTCTCAGCACGCGCCCGGTGCGCAGGGCAGCGTAGCCCGATTCCGCCAGCACCGTGTTGAGCAACGAAACGGCCTCCGGCACCGACAGAGGCTGCCGACTCATCACCGTGACGCGGCCCTGGACGGCCGCTTCCTCGACGACAATGAGCCCGGCCTCCTCGGAAAGGTGCTCCAACACCACCGGCAGCGGCACATCGCGGAAGTTCAGCAGTATGCCCTCCTGCGCAGAGCGCTCGGCGGCCGGTTGCGCCGGTTCGACAGCGGGCTCGCCCGCCAGTCCGACGCCGGGCGGCACTACGGCAAGCAGGACGGCCGTCGCGAGCATCCACCACGCACGGCCGGCCAACAGTAGGATGAACGAACACGTGGCATGCATTATCGCCCTCATTGTTCCAATTGACTTTGTCGTCTGCGGCGGAGCCGTTCCAGGATATCTGACGCCTCGCCAGTGGCCGGCGTCACCGTCGCAGGCATGGCGCCCGGGCCACCGGGAGTTGCCCCCCGGGCCAGGCTCTCGCCTATCGCCACCCGCAGCTCACCTTGCTCGCAAGCGTAGACCACTGCGTCGAGGTCGACGCTCGCGATGCGGCCGGAGAACAGTTCCTCATCGGCAGCCACGTGGAGCACCTCGCCCGATCGCATGTCCTCGAAGACGGCGACGAATCGCCCGTCGATGCCCACCGCTCCGCGCAGCACGATGTAACTCTCCGGCGGGGGAGGCGGCGGGACATCTGCGGGCTGCGCGGCTACGGCAAGGGGGGTCCCTCGGCTGCTGGTGAACATGTTGTGCGTGACCAGCACCTCGTACTCGCTCCATGGCTTATGCTGTTGCGCTAAAGCCATCGCCGCCGGCCATGCGGCGCAGAAAAGGCAGAAGACCACAATCAGGTCTGGGCTGATGTCTCGCCTCATGGCGCAACTCCTTCGGCTGAGGCCATCGCAGACGACTCGCCCGACAGGTAGATCGTTGAAAGCCGCAACTGCAGAGACAGATCATCGGTGCCTTCCCTGCGAGCCCCGAGTTGCAGGTCGCCAAGGCGCAAGGGCAGCTCGGCCGTCTCCACCAGCCACAGGAACTGGCCAACGGCGCTCATGCGGCCAGTGCCGGATGCCAGCACGGTCACTTCGCTGAGCCCCTTCTCGTGCTCGGAACGCTCGGGCTTCAGCGAGACCAGGGCCAAACCCGTCTGCTGCGCCCAATCGCGCAGGGCGTGGAGCAGCAGGCTTTCGGCTCGTCCGGGCTCAGCGCTCAGCCCGCCGGTAGTCATCTGCTGCCACTTGCGATCCATCAATCGCCGACGCGCGAACAGGGCCTCTGCGTCCTGAAAGCTCCGCGCAAGCTGTTGACGTTCGCTCTCCAACTCGCGCCCCCGCTCCAACAGGGGCGAGATGGCGTAATGGTCTGCGACCAGCAGGGCGACGGCCGCCAGCGCGACAGCGCCGATGTAGGTTTCGCGTCTTGACAGTCGCATCGGTCAATCGCCTCCCTTGTAGGTGAACGCAACGGCGAAGGCACTGCCCATCTGGTCGTCTCGGCTCTCCCTGATGAACAGAAGCTTCGCCTCGCTGAACTCTCCGGACGCCTTCATGGCATCGAGCAGCGATAGGACCAGCCGCTCGCCCTGCGCCTTGCCGGAGAGCACTCCCTGCATGTCCTCCCGGACGGCGAGACTCGTGGCCCAGATGCGGCCCTGCTCGGGAAACGAGACCGTGAGGGCAACCAAGCAATCCAGAAACTGAGGCCTGCGGTCGTACCAGCCCCGTGCCATGTTCACGCTGTCGACGACCTCGCGGGCTGCCTGGATGGAGGGCTCCATCTGCTGCAGCCGGGCACGCAGTTGTTCTACCTGCCGGGCCTGGGCTGCTTGGTCGGCAAGCAGCGCCACCACGCCGGCAAGGATGACCAGCACAACCGCCGCACCCCATGCTGCCCGGCGCAACCACGGCCTCCGCCGAGCTTCACGCAGGCGCGAGTGCAGGAAGTCCAACGGCAACGTACCGCGACGGCGGCATGCCATGGCCAGGGCCGCCGCCGACGCCGCCAGACCGATGGGCACGCCCGCCTCTGTCGCCGCAGTGCCCAAGCCTTCGATCGGAAGGCCCGGCTCCTCCACCAGGTCCACGCCCGAGGCATCGCACACATCCCGACAGGCACGGCGCACTCCAGGCGCAGAGCCCCACAGCGCCACAGCGTCCGGCGCATCGTCAGAGTGCGAGAGTGCGTGGCCGAGGGCCGCCCGGAGCCCGCCGGTCGCGCCAGCCGCAACATGGCGCATCATGTCCACGCTTCCGTCGCGCGTGCGCACCACTTCGCAGGCGCCGCTTGTGGCGGTGACCGTGACCCCGGCGCCGCCCTTGCCCGCCAGGGCGAGGACGCCACTGCTGACAGTGATCGCCTGAGGGCGGAGCCTTGCGCCCCGCAGCACATCTGTGACGGTGGACAGGCGTTCGCGGCTGGCGGCCACCAGGGCAGCCGGTCCGGCCTCGCCCTCGGGCGGCACGGCGCAGCAGTCGATGACCAACTGGTCGGACTCCAGGGAGAAAACCTCCTCGGCCTCCAGTTTCAATATCGCGCTCAACTGCTCGCTGCTGACAGGTGGCACGTCGCAGGTGGCCGTGGCCACCCAGGCGGCCGGCAGCCCGACGACGACCGTTCGCCCGATGCCTTCTTCCGCCAGGAAGTCGCGCAGGCCGGCGCCGAGCTGCTCGCGATCGTGCCAGCCCACACCCCGGGCGAACCCATAGGCTGCCACCTTCCGTGCCGTGGCCTTGCCATGAGCCCAGCCCACCTCGACGGCCACTATGCGGTCTTCGGCGAGGGCCAGCCCCGTGCAGCGGCGTCGGTTCATCATGGCGCTCCCATCGCGGAGGTCAGCATTTGTTCGTCATCTCCGGAGCGCAGCCTGCTCAGAAGCTCCGGTGCCAGCGGCCAGCCGAGGTGGCTCAATCCCTGCCAGCGCAGCACCCGGGCCGGACTCTCCCACGCATCGAGCACCGCCCGGTAACGCCTGTGGGCGCGCCCGTCACCGCTGACCGCCACAATGTCCACCGCGAACTGGTACGAGCGGGCCGTAATGTAGGAGCCGATGGCCACAGCCTTCGCCTCCGTCAGCACGTCGGCGACCCAGGCAATGGTTGTCAGATCGGTGTCCGTGTCGCCGCGTCGCCTGATCAGGGCATCCACGTCGCCCTCTTCGAGCTCGGGCAGGCAGAGCAACACCTCCCGCGGCGCGCTAACCAGGTTCACCAGGCCGCTGATCTGTTCTTCCTCAACCGTGGTCAGCCGGTCGGCTACCTGCGCGAACTCCTCCATCGTCAGCCCGCTACGGAAGTAGAAATCGAGCGTGTTCTGGTACGGCCGACCGCGGCGAATGCCCTGTAGAACGATAAAGATGCGATCGCCCGGTATGACCTCCGAGAGCACCTGCTGCAGGGCCTCAGTGTCCTGATCGTTCACGTTCACACGTTCAGAGCCATCGGCGGCGACGTTCGGTTCGATGCTATGCACAGTGACGTATTGCAGGAAGCCGCCGTCGAGCTTGCCGTTGCGGTTGTCAGGCGGTTCGCTTTCGTCGCCGTCGTTCTCATTCGGGTCCAGCACGCCGTTACGGTTCGTGTCCTCTCCGTAGAGCATCTGTGCGGTGGCTCCTCGAACCAGCAGCACTTCCTCCACGGCCTCCAGCGGCGCATCCTTGCAGTAGTAAGGCTCATTGAGCAGCAGGTAGTACTCGCTCTCCGCCCCACCGGGAGAGACGTCGGCGTCGGCGTCACGCCAGTCCACGATGGAGGCCGCCAGGTCGGAGGTCATGCCGGGCAACTTCAGCAGCATGTCGGTGGTGGCGGTGTTCAGGTTGATGCGCGCGGCCTCGTCGCGAATGCCGAAGTAGTGCTGGCGATCATCGTCCAGCGACGGGCGCAGCAGCCAGAAGTACGACGCGCCGACGCGCCGCCCCTCGCAGCCGGCCTCCTCAATGGCTTGCACGTCGCCGTTGGCATCGGCTATGACAGCCCTGGCGAACTCCAGGGCGCCCTGGGCGGCGGCTTCCGCCCGAGCGACGGCGGCCCGGTTCGCCGACGCCAGGGCCTCCACGCGCATGCTCTGGGCCAACACCAGCACCAGGCCGGCGAGTGCCAGCACCACCCACATGGTCACGATCAACACCGTGCCGCTGTCGCGCCTGCGGCATTGCCGCCCGAGCGGAAGACGGAGTGGATGTCTCATCGGCCTACCCCCCCGCCGGAGACGACAGCCCCGCCGTCCGCCGAGCCCTGCTCTCCGCAGGGCAGTCGGACAAGCGTGACCGCCGTGTAGCCCACCTGTTGAGCCTTGTCGCGTTCCAGTCCCGGTTGCAGCGTGAGTTCCACCTCAACCGCCAGCGGCAGCGCTTCGCCCATGGCCGCCGAATCCCACGACTCGAACCAACTCGTTCCGTCGAAGTACCTCACGTCGAACGCCTCCACCCGTCGGCAGACGACCTCCTCGGTCGGCTCGGGCTCCTCCGGCGCGAGCAGGTTTCGCACGGCACTTCGGACCAGCACCCTTTCGCCCGTCTCCTCGTCCGTGGCCAGGCCGTATTGGACACGTTCGAAGGGCGATGGCACGGGGGCTGGCGATTGAACGGTCGCAAACGCGTGTAACAGCACCGCATCCGACGCTTCGCCGTTATCCCCCACGCCGTCGTAGCCCATGAACTCCCCGGCCAGCAGGCCGCGCGGTCCGGCGGCTGCCCCAAGGTCGGCGCGCATGATGCTCAGTGCGGCGTGCGCCCGGGGCGCCCTGGAGAGCGCGCGTTCGGTGGCCTCGCGTCCCTTGAAGGCCACCTGCAACGCCGCGTAGAGCGTGCCTGCCAGCATGCTGGTCAGCGCCATGGCAACCAGCATCTCCAACAGGCTGAAGCCCCTCACCTGGCGGCCCTGGCTCATGCTACTGGTCTCCCGGGTAGACGAGCGTCGTAACGTCTACGGTTCTTTCGGCGTCGCGGGACGTCCACAAGACACTCACCGTCACCTCTGCCAAGCCGGGCTCCTCCCAGTCCCGCGATTTCATCTGCCAGGTGAAACGCTCCCACTGCTCGCCGAAATCGCCCGCTTCCTCACCCTCCAGCCACTGGCCCGTGGCGACGACCTCGGCCAGCCTGGCCTCGGCCAATTGGGCGGCCTCCGTTCGGTCGCGCGCCGTTTCGCCGAGGTTCATCGCGAGCGACACTCCCGCCAGAGCCGCCGGCAATATGGCGCCGACGAAAGCGAGACTGGCGAGCACCTCCACCAGCGTGAAGCCGCGCCGACGATTGTATAACCCGAGAATCAACGCTCCTCCTTTGGTCTCTCGACCAGTTCGAACGACTCGGCCGGCGCCCGGCACACGAGCACAGCGGTGCCGCCCTTCACGTCCCTGAGCGTCACCTTCGCCGGCTCGCTGCGACCGTCCGGGAAGAAACCCACGTAGTTGCGGCCCGGTGGCGCTCCGGCGACCTGGAGAGACAGCTCCACCCCCTCGGGCAGAACGATGGGCCTGGCCAGCCCTGTCCCGATGCGCTCGAAGCCTCCGCTTGCCTCGCGCGTAAGGCAGATAAGGCCCTGATCGTCGCCCAGCACCAGGCGGTAGCGGAGCCCATTGCTGACTGCGAGCGAACGGGCCAGCCGTGTCAGCGCGGCCAGACGCGCCGCCGCATCCTGCGTGCGACGGGACAGAAAGAACCCGCGCAGCGAGGGCGCTGCCATGCCGAGCACGGTGCCGATGATGACCATCACCAGCACCAACTCGAGCAGCGTGAATCCCCTCGCCCAGCGGCGCCGGGCCGTCTTACCGGGTCGACCAGTTATCAATGTCGTCTCCGCCCCCGCTCTGACCGTCGGGGCCGTAGGAGTGAAGGTCGTATCCCTCTTCGTTGTGCTCGCCCGGATACCTGTAGACGTAGGGATTCCCCCAGGGGTCCGAAGGCACACCGCGCTTTATGTAAGGGCCGTACCAGTTGCGCACGTCGGTCGGCTCGTCAACCAGGGCCGCAAGGCCCTCTTGCGTGCTCGGATAGCGACCGGTGTCGATCTCGAATGCGTCGAGTGCCACCTCCAGGTTGGCGATGTCAGCCCGGGCCGCCGTAACGCGTGCCTGCTCGGAGCGGCGCGTGAACTTCGGCACCACCACCGCCGCCAGAACGCTGAGTATGACCATGACGAGCAGCAGCTCTATGAGCGTAAACGCCCCGCGCGGGTCGCCCCGTCCTCCGACTCTGTGTCGCGCCCTGCGTGTCACGCCGGGCCTCCTTCCTTTCTTGAGCACTATTCGCTTCAGCCTATAAGTTCCTGCAGTGTGAACACGGGCAGCAGCATGCCGATAACGACCGTGCCGATCAGAGAGGCCATGATGAACAGCAGGGCCGGTTCGGCGAGGGCCACCAGCATCCGCAGCCGGCGGTCGAGTTCCTGTTCATAGGTCTGTGCCATCCGCACCAGCTCCGCAGCCAGTGTGCCTGTCTCTTCCCCCACGCTCACCATCTCGACGACAGAAGCGGGGAACAGCTCAGAGCTGCCGGCCAGGCTGCGGGCCAGAGGCCTGCCGCGGCGCACCTGTTCGACGGCCGCGTCCACCGTGTCGGCGAGTGTCTGGTTGCCGATGGCCTTGCGGGCGGCGGACAGGGCCGTGACCAACGGCACTCCTGCGCCCAGCAGCGTGCCCAGCATGCGGCAGAACCGCACCATGGCGAACCGTGCCATTACCCGCCCGACGCCGGGCATGCGCAGCATCGCCCGCTCCAGCAGGCGGCGCCCTCCCTTCGTGCCGAGCGCGCGGCGCAATGCAACGACTGCAAGCACCAGCACCAGCAATAGCACAAGCCCGTGGTCGACGATGAACCCGCTGGCGTCCACTATGGCCCGCGTCAGCCACGGCAACGAACCGCCGAACTCCGCGAATACCGTGGAGAATCGCGGGATGAAGTAGGCGAGCAGAAAGGCCATCACGCCGATGGCGAGGGCGGCGAGCACGGCGGGGTAGACCAGCGCGGCGACGACCCTGCCCTTCAGGTCGCGCTCCAGGTCGCGGAAATCGGCGATCTGGGCGAGTACCGTATCCAGGAACCCGCCCATCTCGCCGGCCTGTATCATGGCTACGTAAACGGGGGGAAACGCGCTCGGCCAACGTCCGAGCGCATCGGCCAGGCTCATCCCTCCGGTCACGTCCTCGCGGATGGCTTCGCGCTGCCGACGCGCAGCCGACGGCCTGGCCTCGTCAGCGAGGATTCTCAGCGCCTTGCTCAGCGGCACGCCGGCTGACAGCAGGTTCGCCAGTTCCCGGGTGAATGAGTCCACGGCGGCGCGCGGCACACGCCCCCCGCCGAATGACAGACCCGCTGCGGGCTCGCCGGCCTGCTGGACCGAGAGCGGGTGCAGGCTTTGCCGGCGCACCTTCTGCACGGCGGCGCCTCTGCTCTCCGCCACCAGGTCCCCGCTGACCTCCCGGCCGCTCCGGTCGACCGCGCTGTACTCAAACTTCGGCATCAGGCGTCGCCTCCTGCACTGCGCGCGCCATCGACCCCGTCGACGGCGGGCGCCGCTGCTCTTTCGTCCTTCGTTACGCGCAAGACCTCCTCGACGGTGGTGCGCCCCGCCAGCACGTGTTGCCATCCGTCACGCCGCAGGCTGCGCATCCCTTCCGAGACCGCCTGGCGGCGGACCTCGCCCGAAGAGGCACCCCGGAGGACCAGCTCCCGTATCGGTTCGCTCACTGGCATCAGCTCGAAGATTCCGGTGCGGCCGCGGTATCCCGTCTCCTGACACTCCCGGCATCCGGCGCCCCGCGCCAGTTCATCCGGCACACGGTCAACCTCCTTCTCCAGCAGCGCCCCCTCGGCCTCGCTCGGCCTGTAGCTTTGCCGGCAATGCGGGCAAACCAAGCGCACCAGCCGCTGCGCCAGGACCGCCTCCATCGACGAGGCAACCAGGTAAGGCTCAACACCCATGTCCATCAGCCGGGCGGTAGCGCCCGGGGCGTCGTTGGTATGCAGCGTGGAGAACACGAGGTGCCCGGTCAGCGATGCCTGCACTGCGATCTCGGCGGTCTCGTGGTCGCGAATCTCGCCCACCAGTATCACGTCGGGATCGTGGCGCAGCACGGAGCGCAGCCCCCGCGCGAACGACAGCCCGGCCCTGGTAGCCACCTGTATCTGGTTGATGCCATGCAGGTGGTACTCGATCGGGTCTTCGATCGTGATGATCTTGCGCTGTATGTCGTTGATCCGCGAGAGGGCCGCATAGAGCGTGGTGGTCTTGCCGGAGCCGGTGGGTCCGGTGACCAACACAATGCCGTGCGGCAGCTCGCAGATGCGGGCGAGTTGAGCCTGGTCCTGCTGCGCCATGCCCAGCCCGTCCAGGCCGAGCAGCGCCGAGCTGCGGTCGAGCAACCGCAGCACCACGGCCTCGCCGTGGAGCATGGGTATGACCGAGACGCGCGCGTCGATCTCGCGCCCGGTGATGACCAGCTTGACGCGCCCATCCTGCGGCAGGCGCTTCTCCGCTATGTCAAGGCGGCTCAGTATCTTCAGGCGCGAGACGATGGCTGCCTGGAAGCGGCGCACCTGCGAGGGGATGGACGCCTGCTGGAGCACGCCGTCCACGCGGTAACGCACCCGCAGGCTGTCCTCAAAGGGCTCGAAGTGAACGTCGGTCGCCCTCAGTTCGATCGCCTCGGTGAGCACCTGGTTGACGAACCGGATGATGGATGCGTCCTCGGCGTCCTCGCTCAGGTCCACCGTGCCGTCGGCATCGTCGATGACCTGCACGGCGGCTTCGGCGCTGTTGGAGACAAGCGACTGGACAGTGTCTGCCCCGACGCCGAGCAACTGGCGCGTCACTCGCGCGATCTCGGCGGCTGGCGCCAGCGCCAGGGTGCATTCCTTGCCGGTTGTCAGCCGCATCTCGTCCAGGCCGGTGGCGTCAAACAGGCGGCTGCCGGCCACCAGCAACGTTCCGTTCTGCTCTCGCAAAGGCAACAGGCCGTGCTTGAGCATGATCTTCGCGGGGAACCGGCGCACGAACGTCGGGTCGAACGCGAAACTGTCCAGCTCGACGTACGGCACGTCGAACAGGCGGGCCAGCGCACGCAGGGCCTCTACCTCTGCCACGCCCCCCGCGTCCACCAGGGCCTGGTCGAGCGGTATGCCGCCGGCGACCATGCGCCGCACGCGTTCGGCGGCAGCGCTGTCGATGACACCCTCGCTCTCCAACGTGCGTATTGCCTCGAGCATCGCCGCTCCGATGGGAGGGGAAGAGGAACGGGGCGGAGCGCCGGAGCACCTCGCCCCGCAAACAGGTCAGTCGAGGATGCCCATCAGCACAAGCTGGGCTTCCTGGCGAACCGTCAGCACTTCGCGCAGTTCCTGCTGGGCCTTGTCGAGCTCCTGCAGGGCTTCCTCCCGCGCGGCGCGGTAGGCCGTCAGCTTCTGCTGCACCTGGTCAGCCGGTGCGCTGTCCTGGCTCAGGGCCTCCTGAAGCTCGCCGGCGGCCTTCTCGACCTTGCTCGGCTCTTCCTGGGGGTCATCGTCGCGATCGGGGCCCCGTCCGCCGAACTCGCCCTGAGCACCGCGACCGCGGCCGAACAGCATGCGCATGCCCTGCCCGCCGCGGGTCTGCTGCCGCAGGGCTGTCACGTTCTCCAGTCGCGGCCCGATCACCGCCCATTCCTCATCCGAAGCACCGAGGGATTCCCGGAGCCTCTCCCGGAACATCTCCGCCATCCTCTCCGCCCCGGGCCAGCCGCCGCCCCCGAAGCCGCCTCGTGCGCCCCCACCGCCCCCGCCCGGTCGCCCGCGCTCCTGGGCCAGCACGACCCCAGCGCCGAGCAGAACCGCCGCAGCACCGAGCGTCAATAACCCCGCCGTCTTCCATCGGAACATGGCTTACCCCTCCTTCCGGATGCGACCACGCGCCCGAGCGACCACCGCCACGGTGAGCGCAGCCGTACGTTCCGGCAGCATAGTTCCCTTCCTGCGGGTTTTTCTTCCGTGGGCACCCGGCGCGTTGCGGGGGGGCCGGGGTGCAAGGCAGAGGCAAGCAGTCAAAGGGCCGGCTCGGCCCGGCCCTCGCGGGCGGGGAAGTCGTGGTCTCGGCGGGGCCCTTCCATGCGGCCCTTCATGCGCTCCATCATTTCCTCGTAGCGCCGGGCCTGCTCTTCGGTGAGAATCTCCTTCGTGCGCTCAACCCCTTCCTGCACCGCCTGCCACCGTTCCTGCGCGAGTGCGCGCATGCGTTCCTCGTGCCGATCGACAATGGCCAGGTACTCGGTGAGTTGCTCGGGCGTGAGCAGATTCTCGATAGCCTCCTGCCGCTGGCCGTAGAGGGCCCTTCGCTCCTGCTCGTGCGCCTTGTGCAGGCGTCCCATCACGTCCGACCAGATGGCTTCCATCTGTTCGCGCTGTTCAGGTGTGAGCTCAAGCTCCCCCGCCAGCCACGACTGGCGACCCGGCCGCCCGAACTTGTGGCGGGTCAGGCGCCCGACGGCAAAGCCGGTCGCAAACACAACGGCGAAGGAGACCAGCAGCAGCACTTTCGTTCTTGTCACGGACCCGCCTCCCGGCTCAAGTCACCGGCGAACCAGAGCGCATACGCCCTACTCGAGCCGACGTCCGCGAGCTCGGTATCCAGGCTGACGGCGGTCACCTCCCACGCGGAGGGCACGCCGGCGGCACCATGCCCTTCGGGCGTGCCGTACCACATCAGTCCAACGGACAGGGCCAGCAAGGCCGCGGCCGCAATCGCCACCCGACGGCAGAGCCGCACCACTTCGAACTGGCGCACCGGCGGCAGCGCGCGATGGAGGCGAGCAAGGGCCTGCTGTGGCAACCTGACCGGTGCTTCCGTCTCGGCGATTAGGCGCGAGAGACGGCGCAACTGCTCCAATTCACTGCGGCACCTGCTGCAGCCGGCAATGTGCTCCTCGACGGCCGCCCTTTCCCGGGGCGGCAGCTCGCCGTCATAGTACGCCGCCAGCCGACGGCCCTCGCATTCGCTCATGTCTCTGCCTCCTGCGGTCCCTGCGCGTCGGGTTGCGCCAGGTAGTCACTGAGCAGACGCTTCAGTTCGCCCCGCGCCCGGTGCAGGCGACTCTCCACCGTGCCGCGCGGCACGCCAAGCTCACGAGCCATCTCAGCATAGGACAGGCCTTCGAACTCCCGCAAGACCACCACCTCTCGATGGTCGTCCGAGAGGGCGGCCAGCGCGCGCGAGACATCCATGCGCCGCCCGATACGCTCGCCGACGTTGCCAGCGCTGGAGTCCGCATAGCCGGCCGGCACGGACTGAGTCCTCCGCACGGCGCTGCGCCGGTGGTGGTGGGCCGCCTGGCGGACGACTATTCGGCTCAGCCACGTTTTCACCGTCGAACGTTCCTCGAAACGACCTATCTGCTCCAAAGCGCCCAGCAGAGACTCCTGAAGCACGTCCTCCGCGTCCGGGGCGTTGCCCACCAGGCGAAAAGCCAGCCCGTAGAGCCGGTCCGCGTGACGGTCGACCAGTTCGTGGAACGCAGCGTCGTCACCGCGCCCGGCGGCACGGGCGAGCTGTTCGTCCGTCTCGCGCACGCGGCATCCCTCCACACGATGTCGGCCTCGTCGGGCATCATCTATGCTCATAGTTGCCCGGGGGCGGCGGTTTCTTCCGCCAAAGGTGCCACCCTACCAGTTTAACCGAACCTCGACCCCGACCAGAGTTCCTTTGCCCGGACATTGTGCCCACGTGCGGGAGGGAGTGGTGACGGGGAAATCTGTGGCGTCGCGCCCGCGCCAAGAGCGCCGTCCGACGCTGGCCGATCTCCTGCTGGAAGAGGGCCCGCAGACGATGAGAAAAGGGAGGTGGGCACATCGGCCCCCGAGCAGTAACCGCCCGCTAAGCGGGACGGCGCTCGGCGCCGCTCACGGATTCGCGCCACACCTCGGCACCCGTGCCGCGCAGCTTGGCCTCCAGATTCTCGTAACCGCGATCGATCTGCTCGACACCGTAGATCGTAGTTGTGCCCTCCGCTGCGAGGCCGGCCACCACCAGTGCCGCCCCGGCGCGCAGGTCATGCGCGGTCACCGTCGCCCCATGCAGAGCAGCGCCACCCTCGATGGCGATCTGGCCATCCCGCACGGCAACGCGCGCCCCCATCGCCTTCAAGCCCTCCAGATGCGTGAATCGCTCGGGGTAGACGCGATCGTCCACGCGGCTCAGACCGGGGGCAACACACAGCAGGCTGGTCATCTGCGGCTGCATGTCCGTAGGGAAGCCCGGGTACGACTCGGTGCTCAGGCGCACGGGAGCCAACCGGCCCGGCACCCGCACGTCGACAGCGTCGTCCTGCCAGTCAAGCTTCACGCCAATGCCCGTCAGTTCCTCGGCCAGGGCGATCAGGTGATCACGCCGCGCGCCTTCCAGCCGCACACGGCCCCCCGTGATGGCTGCCGCCACCAGAAAGGTGCCGGCCTCGATGCGGTCCGGTATGAGTTCATGAGTCGAGCCATGCAGTTCGGCCACGCCGTCGATGGTCAGGGTGCGGCTGCCAATGCCCTGGATGCATGCGCCGCAGGCGTTCAGGTAGTGGGCCAGGTCCTGCACCTCGGGCTCGCGCGCCGCATGTTCAATAACCGTACGCCCCTGCGCCAGGGCGGCCGCCATCATCACGTTCGCGGTCCCCAGCACCGTGGAGCCGCGCGGACCACGCATGTTGACCCGGGCGCCCCTGAGCCTCACTGCTCGCCCGAGCACCGAACCGCGGCGCACCTGGAAGTCCGCCCCCAGGGCCTGAAGCCCCTTCAGGTGCAGGTCAATCGGTCGCGGCCCGATCACGCAGCCGCCCGGCAGCGCAAGCCGGGCGCGCCCCCGCACCGCCAGCAGCGGGCCGAGCACGCATACGCTGCCACGCATACGGCGCACCAGGGTCTCCGGCGCATCCTTCGGCTGGTGTGTCTGCGGCGTCAGCAGCAGTTCGTCGCACCCCTTCCAACTCACCGCCATGCCCATCTGGGCCACGATGGCGCACATGGTGCGCACGTCCTGCAACTGCGGCACGCGCCGCAAGGTCGTCTCTCCCCTGGCCAACAGGGAGGCGGCGATGATCGGCAGCGCGGCGTTCTTGGCGCCGCTCACCGGCAGGCCGCCCCGCAAGGGCCGGCCGCCCCGTATGACGATGCGTTCCACTGGCGCTCTACTCCGGTCTTGTTCGTGCGCGGAAGACGCGCTCGCAGCCGTCCGGGCCGGTCACGGTCTTCACGGTATCCATGTCGTACTGCCCGGCCTCCTGAACCATCTGGCGAACTGTGCCGGCCTGGCCTTCGCCCAGTTCCAGCACCAACCACCCGCCAGGCACCAGACTTTCGGGCGCCCGGGGGACGAGCCGCCGGATTATGCTCAGCCCGTCGGGCCCTCCGTCGAGCGCGATGTACGGTTCATGCTCCCGCACTTCGCGGGGCATGCTCGGGATGCGCCCGGTTGGTATGTACGGCAGGTTGGAGACAAGCAGTTGAAGTCCGGCGCACGCAGTTGACATTTGCGAGCGCACGGGCTGCGTCAGTTCGCCCCGGGCGAAGCGAATCCGATCGGCGACTGCGTGCCTCTCAGCGTTGCGGCGGGCAACGGCCAGAGCCGCCTCGCTCACGTCCGTGGCGATAACCTGGAGGCCGGCCCGCTCCGCGGCGAGGGTAACGGCGAGCGCCCCGCTGCCGGTCCCCACGTCGGCAACCCGTGCGGCCACTCCTTCGGGCAGCACTTCCAGGCACGCTTCGACCACCAGCTCGGTCTCCTGGCGCGGTATCAGCACGTCGGATGTCAGCTCGAAGGCGCGTCCGAAGAACTCCCACTCGCCGAGCAGGTACTGCAGCGGTTCGCCATCGCCGCGCCGGCGCACCAGCTTGCGGAACTCGTCGCGTGCCTTCTCACCCACCACCTCGTCGAAGCGGGCGTAGAGCATAATGCGCTCGCATCCGAGGACGTGGGCGAGCAGGACCTCGGCGTTGAGGCGCGAGTTATCGATGCCCCGGCCGCGGAAGAACTCTCGCGTCCAGTTCAACAGTTCCAGGACCGTCCAGGTCCGCTTTTCCGCCGTGGCCATCACGCCGGACACCCGGGCTTAAGCAGGGGGCGAAGCCATGCGAGGGTGATTTTAGGAAGGCGCAAGGGCAGATGTAAGTGACCGGGGCAAAAGGCGGGCTCCCGGCCGTTCACGGCAACCTGAGCCCTTCACGCGTGATGCGGAAATCGGCGCGAACGTTGCTCGGGCACTCTACGCCGACCAGAACGGGTCCCCTGCCGGCACGAACGTCACCTGCACGTCCCCCACGTGGGGGCGCAGCCATTCCGCCAGGTACTCCATCCCCGCCTCTTCACTGTTGCAGTGGCCGGCCAGCACCAGCGCCTTGTCGCGCCCGGCAGCTACCGCATCGCGCACGTACTCGCACGTTGTCCACTCGGGCGACTCGCCGCTCACCACCACGTCGACCCCCGGCTGCTGCAGAGCGTGTATCTGCCGCTCCGCGCCGCCCGCCCCCGGCAGCAGCACCACGCTTCGGCAGGACATGGCGGGGTTGCCCGTGGCGCGCACGACGTCCGCCCCCAGCTTCTGCCCGATGGTCTCCACCAGGTCGGCCAGCGTTGTCTCGGGGATGTGGAACATATTGGGCCGGCGCGAGTCCTGATAGTCGAGCCACCCGAGACGGCGGATCACCCCCGCGCCGATGCCGTCCGGCTCGTGACGGTGCCAGTAGTCGTGGAAGCGCCAGATGATCAGCCCCTGTTGCTCGATGAACGCGCGCTTTGCGGCGAGCACAGGGTCGCCTTCGAGCCAATCGGTCTGGTCACGGTGCCCGTAAAAGGTCGGCTCGTGTGTGATCACCATGTTGGCGCCGAGTTCGACAGCGCAGCGCAGCACTTCGAGCGTCGCCATGAACGTGGTAACGATGCCGACCACTTCCGCGTCCGGGTCGCCCGCCTTGAACGTATCAACCGTCTGCTCCAGCCGCTCGCCCGGTATCTCGTTCAGGATGGCCTCCACAATCTCGCGCGCCGTCACAGTCAGTCCTCCCGTCATTATTGATCGCAGCCACAGGTGCCGCACGGACAGGTAAGTTACCCACCTGAGGGCCGCCGCGCAACAGCACTAAACCCGCTCAACCCCCTCGGTGGTGCCCCCCGTCGCGAGATTCGCATTCAGGGCTGAGGGAACGCACGATGGCGAGTGGTCCCTTGATGCGCCGCCCCCAGGCCATACGTGAAGGGAGGCCGATGCGAAGCCGCGTGTCTTGGCCTCGCTGCGAGCGACGGTCAAACCGCCACGGCTACAGCAGACCGATCCTTCGCATGTAGTCGGCGCAGGCGGCGATGCCCTCCTCGCGCGTGCAACCGCCGAGGGCCTTCTGCTCCAGGATAACCCACTGCGTGCCGGACGCGAGCGCTGTCTGGACGATCGCGCGGATGTCCAGTATGCCCTCGCCGATCGGCGCCCACTGGCCGCGCCGGTCGTGCTCGCCCACGTCGCGCAGGTGCACCACCGGGCAGAGCCCCTCGTGATCAGCAAGGAACCGTGCCGGGTCCTGCCCGCCGTAACTGACCCACCCCAGGTCCACCTGCAGCTTGAAGTGCTCAGGCGCGGTGTGGCCGAGCAGAACGTCAAGGGCACACGTGTCGCCGAAGACCGTGGCGATCTCGTGATCGTGATTATGGTAGCAGTACTGGATGCCGCGTTCGTCGTAACGGGCGCCTGTCTGGTCGTATTCCGCCGCCAGTTCGCGCATCTGCTGCTCACTCTCAACCGGTCCCCACGCCTGGACGACGAAGCGGCAGCTAAGCGTATCGCAGATGTCGACAATAATGTCCATCTGCTCGCGCAGCATCTCCCGCGCGCCCATGAACGTCGTCACGCTGAGCCCGGCGTCGTCCGCCAGGCGGCGAAACTCGGCGGGATCCGGACCGTCCTCGAAGACGCCCATCCCGACCTCCACCCCGGTGTAGCCGAGCCCGGCGATCCAGGGCAGGAAACTCTCCACGTCCAGTCCTTCTGCGCCGCGCGCTCGCGCGGCCAGTGATACCTTCATCGTTGCCGTTCCCTCTGGTGAGTGACTCGTCCCCCAGCGGCGACCTCCGCGTTCAGGGGGTGGCGCCGACCTCGCCCTGCTCGAGCATAGTCAGCAACGCCGAATCGCGGCTCTCCAGCGGCAGCTCGATGCGCGCCCGAGTCCGGCTCGACTCGAAGATGGCGAAGATTATCTCGGCGGCGCGTAGCGCCTTCTGAAACGACAGCTCGGGCTCCTCACCACTCTCCATGCAATCCAGGTTGTTCGTCACGGCCAGGCCCATGGTGTTCTCCTTCTCGAACTGCGGAGGAGTCCAATCGGGTCTGTCGTAGATGGCGGCTGCCTCGAGCCCGCCGCTCCAGTTGACTTCCGCAAAGCCTCCCGTGCCGAAGATGCGTACGCCGGTCGGCTTCTCGGAATCTTCGCCGACCTCCAGCACGCCCCGCACGCCGTTCTCCCAACGCACGTAACCCATGGCCACGTGTTCGCGCGGAATGCCGAAGCTCTCCGGGGTCTGGCGGGTGTCGATCTGGCCCATCACCCAGCGCGCGGGCGACTCGTCGTTGAACATGGCGGCCTGGTCGAGCGAGTGCGTGCCGCAATCGAGCAGGTTGTGCGGCGAGAACATGTCGATCCTCTTGATCTCGCCGAACATCCCGTCGCGGACCCATTCCCGCACCTGCTGGTTGCCGGGCAGGAACCGCCGCTGATGGCAGAACGTGAGCTGCACGCCCGCCTGGCGAACCAGCCGCGCCATCTCCAGCGAATCGCCCCAGGTCGGCGCCATCGGCTTCTCGCAGAACACAGCGCGCACACCGGCCTCCACGCAGTCCCGAAGAACGGGAAGGTGCAAGCCGGTCCACAGGCAGATGCTCGCCACGTCGGGGCTCATCTTGCCCAACATCTGGCGGTGGTCGGGGAAGACCTCGGCGTCGAGTTCATGCTCCTCGACCAACGCCCGTGCCGCCTCCGCGTTGACGTCCGCCAGCGCTGTTATTTCGCAGCGTTCGTCCTGCAGGTAGCCCGACAGGTGCTGCTTGCCGCGTTTGCCGCATCCGATGATCGCTACTTTGTGCTTTTCCGTCATAGGTTGCCTCACTGTTTGTCTGCCGCGGCGGGTCAATCAGGCCCGGTCCCCGACCGTTTCTACGTAGATGCGCCGGTGTTCGGCGAGGACCTGCTGTTTGTCGGGCTCGCCGGCGAAGTTCCGCGTCTCCCACGGGTCATTGCGCAGGTCGTAGAGCTGCTCGCGGTTCTCGCCCTCGTCGTAGAGCACGTACTTGTGGTCTGCGGTGACGATGGCGTAGGCGACCTGCGTCTCGACCAGCAGATGGTTGCGCCAATCGGCGGGTTCGCGACCCTCGGCCAGCGGGCGGACGCTGCGCCCCTGCACGTCGTCGGGTGGCTCCACCCCGGCGTAGTCGCAGAGCGTAGCCAGCAGGTCCAGGCCGTTGCAGACTAGGTGCGTATCGTCCACCACGCCCGCCGGCGTGGTGCCGGGCTGGCACACGATGAAGGGTATGCGCGCGGCCTCGTCATAGGGGGCGGTCTTGTGCTCGAGCTTGTGCGCGGCGTCGTGGTCGCCGTGATCGCTGGTGAAGATGACCACGGTGTCGCCGTCGGGGTCGCACTCGCGCACGGCCTCCAGCAGCGTGCCTATCTGCTGGTCCACCCTTTCGCTCAGGCGGGCATAGGCCCACCGGTGCTCGCGCCAGCGCCGCTGCGACCACTCGGTGCGTTCCTGCCAGCGGAACGGGCGCTCGCGCAGCAGCTTGCCGATGGCCTCTGGTTCGTCCTGCTGCGGCTCGAAGTTCGGCGGCAGCGCGGGGGCATGGTTGGCGAAGAACTCCTCCTCGCTGACGCCTTCCGGCCGCTGCAAGGCCCAGTCGAGCGCCGCGAGTTCCGTCTCACCCTTCCGCAGGATTGCCTTGTCAAAGTCCGTCTGCCCGAAGTCGCGGATGCCCATGTAGCAGATGTCGTGCGGGTTGATGAACGAAGCGACCAGGAAGTAGGGCCGATCGTGCTCGCCGCGCACATACTCTGCGGCAGCCCGCGCCAACTCATAGCGCTCATCCTTGGTGTAGACTTCGAAGCCGATCTGCTCCGGACTGGTGCCCTTCGGCAGGTGCACCTTGCCACCGTACATCGTCTCGTAGCCCGCCTCACGCAACAACCAGCCGAGACCGTTCTGCAGTATGTGCTCGGAGATGGGGGGCAGATGGCGCGAAGGGTTGCTGCGCTGGCCGATTTCACTCGGATAGCGGCCGGTGAACAGGCTGAAACGCGACGGCACGCAGACGGGATTCGTGCAGTATGCGCGGTCGAAGCGCACACCGTAAGCGGCCAGGCTGTCCAGGGCCGGGGTGTTCAGGTCCTCGTTGCCGGTGCAGCTCATCATCCGGTAGCTTTGCTGGTCCGTCATGATGAAAACGATGTTCGGTCGGTCGGCGGGCATAACTCGTCTCACGATTGAGCATTGAAGGACAAGGTGACCGTTATAGCCCCAGAACGTTCCCCGGGCAAGGGCGAGCCGGTCTCAACGGCTTCGGAGCAGGCATTTCATGTACCTTAGCCTTGTTCTGGTGGCATCTGGATGCGCTCTTTGGATACCTGCCGCTACGAGACAGAACCTGGCACCCGTGGCGCCTCAGACAAGACAGGTGCTGGGGTGCTTGAGAGCCGTTGGAGCCCGGCTGACGCCGGGGGGGGTCGTGCTGCTGCCACAGCGATAGCGAACAGGTCCGTCTAAGCGTCGCCCGCAGGCGGCAACGCGCCGCCCTGCATCTGCCACTGTTCGGCGAAGCGCCCGCCGAGGGCGAGCAGTTCGTCCAGGCTCCCCTCCTCGACCACGCGCCCGTCCTCGAGCACCAGGATCCTGTCGGCAATCGTCGTGGTGGACAGGCGATGCGCGATCAGTATCGTGGTGCGCCCCTCGGCGGCGAGGGCCAGGGCGTCCTGGATGATCCGCTCGGTCGCCGTGTCGACCGACGAGGTGGCTTCGTCCAGGATCAGCATGGCCGGGTTCCTCAGCAGAGCACGGGCGATCGAGACACGCTGCTTCTGCCCGACGGAGAGCTTCACCCCGCGCTCGCCGACCAGGGTCTGGTAGCCATTCGGCAGTTCCGTGATGAACTCGGCCGCGCCGGCCTGCTCGGCAGCCCGGTGCACGTCCTCCTCGCTGCAGTCGGGCCGCCCGTAGGCTATGTTCTCGTAGAGCGTGGTGTTGAACAGGAAGGGCTCCTGCAGCACCATGCCGATGTGGCGCCTGAGCGCGCGGGGTTCGTATCGTCGCACGTCGATGCCGTCGATGAGCACCTGCCCCTGCTGCACGTCGTAGAAGCGGCAGATCAGGTCGACCATGGTCGTCTTGCCCACTCCGCTGGGGCCCACCAGGGCGACCGTCTCGCCGGCGCCTATCTTCAGGTCCACCTCGCGCAGCACGGGCTCCACCTTATAGGCGAAGGTCACGCCGCGCAGCTCGATCTCACCGCGTATCGACTCCGGCTCGATGGCGTCCTCGGGCGCGGGCACCTCGGGCGACTCGTCCAGGAACTCGAAGATGCGGTCTGCGGCGGCCAGCGAACGTGGCAGCGCATGGCCGAACTGCCTGCCCAGCCGCTCGATGGGCCGGTAGAAAGTGCCCAGGTACATGATGAACGCCAGAAACTCGCCCGGCTTCAGCCCGCCCGCCAGCGCGTAACGCCCCCCGAACAGCAGCACGATAAGCGTGCCCGCCCCCATCAACACACCCATCAGCGGCTCGAAGATCGATGAGCGCAGCGCTACCTCCATGAATGCCGTGTAATACTCGGACGTCTTGTCCTGGAAGTCCTCGATCTCATCCTGCTCCCGCGCGAATGCCTTCACCACCCGCACCCCGGAGATGCGCTCCTGCACGAAGGTGTTCAGGTCGGCCACCCGCTGGCGGAACGAGCCGAACAGCTCGTGGAACCGCCGCCCGAAAAAGACCACCGCCAGCACGATGAACGGTATGGGCATCATCGTCAGCACCGCGAGCCGCGCATCCATCGCCAGCAGCACCGCCGCCACGCCCCCCAGGGTCAGCACGGACATGATGATGCTTTCGACCGAGCGCACCAGCATGAACTCCACCGCCTCACTGTCGTTAACCACGCGCGACATGGTCTCGCCGGTCGGATGGTCCTCGAAAAAACGCACCGAGAGATCCTGCAAATGGGTGTAGAGCTCATCGCGCAGCTCGCGGATGATCCGCTGCCCGAGCATCTGGCTCAGGTAGCTGTGCAAGAACGCAGCCAGCGCCCCGAACACCAGAGCGGTGGCGAAGACCCCCACGATCAGCACGTGCAACCGGTAATCCTGGCCGGGCAAAACGTCGTCGATGAACATCTTCAGCAGCCAGGGCTGCACCAGGTGCAGGGCCGTGATGATGCCCATCAGCACCAGCACCACAAGCATCAGGTACCACCACGTGCGCAAATAACTGAACAGGCGCAGGGCGGAGCGCGCCATCTGCCACGCACTCCTGCGTTTCGTCTGACGCTCCGCGCGCATGTGTCGCCAGTAGTATCCCCTCATGGGTGGGGCCTTCCACGAAATAGAACTGACTGGTCAGTTCTATTCTCCTCGAATGCGCCCCGGATGTCAAGCGACTCGCCCCGACAAAGCTCGCCCCGGCGCAATACGTCGGACAGCAGCACCCATATCGGACGGCAGCCACCGACCGGACGCGTATACTGCTGCGTCCGGGACGGCGCGCAGTCGCGCCGCCCCGTCGGCCGACCGGTGCCCCCCACCGGCCCGTAGAAGACAACTGATGGGAGTGATGCGATGACGACGGAACGACAGACCGCTGCGAACCGGCGCAACGCCGTGCGCGGGGGCGTCAAGACCGACGAGGGCAAGGCCGTCAGCCGGCTCAACGCCCGCAAGCACGGCATTTTCGCCACGGCCCTTACCGATCTGGACCGGCGGGAACTGGGCCAGGTGCACCAGCGCTTCGTCGCCGATCTGGAGCCCCGGGGAACCGTAGAGGAGGCACTGGTGGCGAAGCTCGCCCTCTGCTGGCTGCGCATGGAACGCTGCGCTCGCGCCGAGGCGCAATACCACCGTTGGGCGTGGGAACCCGAACCCGACCTGTACCTTCGAGACCGTCGCCGCAGCCATTTCAAACCGCAGCACTTCGAGAAGATCGTGCACCTGGTTAACCGCTACGACGTGAGCCTGACGAACCAGTTCACCAGCCTGCTGCACGAACTGGAGAGGCTGCGCCGGCGGCGCGGTGACGGTGACGGTGCGGCGGCTGGCGCAACGGCCAGCCCGTGAGGGAAGGCCCTCGAGCATGGCATGCCAGCCAACTGCCGTTGAATCCGGCCCGGCGCTCCCTGTACCCTCCGGACGGCCATGCAGACAGCTATGCTTGACTTGAGGTGAGGAGGGTCGCCATGGGATCGCGCCCACGTGCCTTGTTGTTGATCGGCCTGATCGGATTCTTCGTTTTCGGAAGCCAGTTCGCCGTCTGCTTCGTGCGGGCCTACCTCGGCGACAGTGACAACTGGTGGACGCCGCGCAGCATGGCTGTGAGCCTTGAGGAGGCGTCGCTCCGGGTCCGGCTCCTCGTGGCCGGCAAGCCGCTTCAGCAGCGTCTGGCCGCCGGCGAGGTTTTCGTGCAGGACGGCGACGGCGTTCGGCCCCTTGAAGCCGTAGACGTCACCGCTCGCCTGAACAACTGGCCACAGACGAAGGCCAGGATTCTATCGTTTGCCGGCTTCACGGGCATCGCGCTCGGTGCGTCGCTCGCCTGCCTGGTACTGGGCGGAGCAGAGGCCCTGAGCGGCCGCCGCAAGGTGAATGACGCAGAGGGCTGAGGCTGACGGCCACAACTCAACAGACGGGCCATTGCAAAACGAACCCATTTCGCCATATAGTGCTGGTGAAAAACCATTTACGACCTGCGCGCGAGGACAGGTCTCGAGAGGCGGAACAAGTGCTCTACGGTTGTATTGCGAGCGTCCTGCGAGTATGATGCTGCCCGCGCCCGGGCGCACTGCGGCGCCCGCGCCTGCACCGAGATTGCACCAGAGAGGGAAGCGACATGCCGCGCGCCGTGCAGATCAAGAAGGGCAACGTCATCACCTGGCGAGGCGAGTTATGGAAGGTGCTGGACACTCAGCAGACCTTCATCGGGAAGAAGGGCGCCTACATCCAGATGAAGCTCCAGAACGTGGAGGACGGCCACGTCGAGCAGAACCGCTTCTCCTCCAGCGATGATGTGGACCGTGCTTTCATCGAGTCGCGCCGGATGGAATACCTTTACCAGGACGGTCCCAGCTACGTGTTCATGGAGCCGGCGAGCGGCGAGCAAATGCACATCGGCGAGGCCGTCATAGAGCAAGCCCTGCCCTACCTCGCGTACAACCAGGAAGTCACTTTCCAGATGCACGAGGGCAAGGTGATCGGTGTTGAGCTGCCGGCGGCCGTGACTCTGCAGGTGACGAAGACCGATCCGGCAGTGCGGGGAGACACCGCCACCACCGTGACTAAGCCCGCCACGCTCGAGACGGGGCTCACGGTGAAGGTGCCCGGCCATATAAGCGAAGGCGAGAAGGTGCAGGTCGACACGCGGACGGGCGAGTTCCTGGGCCGTGCCTGAAGGGCGGCCGCAGCGAGGGAAAAGAGATGGCCTCTGCCAGCGGGTGCGCAGGCAGCTTCAGCGACGCATACAGCCGTCTGCTGAAGGAGTTCGCCGAGCAGATCGGTGAGCGCCCCGGCGCCTATGGGCAGGCCGGCCGTAGCGTGCGCGAGGAGATTGTGCGCTGCATCTGGTTCGGCGCCCACTTCCCGCCCGATGAGCTGACCACCGACGATGGGCGCCGCGTCGAGGTGGTATCCCCCGGCTGGTGGAACGTGGAGGGCGGGCCGGACTTCGTGCGGGCCGAGTTCCTGCTGGAGGGCAGCGGCCGCGTGGTCGGCGATGTGGAAGTGCACACCGTCGCCAGCGGATGGCGCGCTCACGGGCACCACCTGCAGCCGGAGTACAACGACGTGGCGCTGCACGTGGTGATGTGGAACGACCGCCCGCAGCAAGCCGCCACTACAGCGGACGACCGGCAGATACCCCAGATCACGCTGAGCCGCTTTGTAGAGGAGGACATGGAGGACCTGGTCGACCTGGTCGAACCGGAACGGCAGAAGACCGAGGACGATTGGACGGCAGTCGAGGGCCGCTTCTGCGGCGCCGCGCTGCGCGAGGGGCAGCTTCAGCCCGAGTGGCTGGGCAGGTTGCTCGACGCCGCCGGCGACCACCGCGTGCTGAACCGGGCCAGGGGACTGGCCGAACTGCTCCAGAATCACTCCCGCGACCAGGTGCTCTACGAGCGCATCGCCGAGGCGCTCGGGTATAAGAATAACCGCATGCCCTTTATGCAATTGGCCGGCCTGCTGCCCATGCGCGAACTGCGGGCATCGGTGCCGCCCGGCTGCTCGCAACGCGACGCTGCGCTGCGTATAGAGGCGGCGATGTTTCGGGCCGCCGGGTTCCTGGCCGACGAGGGCGCCGACTGGGATGACGAAGCGCGCCAGTACCGGGCGCGCCTGCTGCGAGCGTGCTCGCTGCCCGGCATGCCGCCCGATGAAGTCACGCTGAGCCGCGAGCACTGGCGGTTCGGCGGCACCCGCCCCGTCAACTACCCCGGTCGCCGCATCGCCGCCCTCGCGCTGCTCTGCGCGGAGAATCTGGCGGATGGCCTGTTCGCCCGGTTCCTGCGCGTGATGAACGCCACTCAGCCGGCCCCCCGCCAGCGGCTCGACACGGCCCTGCGAGCGGCCCTGATAGAGGAGCTGACGCGGCTGCAGCACCCTTACTGGTCTCACCACTATAAGCTGGGCGGTCCCCGCACCGCGGCTGCGCGCGCACTGGTGGGCGCCAGCCGGGGCACTAAGATCGTGGTCGACGTCCTGATCCCGTTGCTGTTGGCTCACGCGCAAGTGACCGGTGATGAACAACTTACGGTGCGCCTGCATGCACTATGGCGTGGCATGCCGCGCCAGCCGGACAACACCGTCACGCGGCGCATGGAGAGCGTGATGTTCGGCGGACGGGACCAGGCGCGCGCCGTGGTGCACTCGCTGCGCCGCCAGCAGGGCCTGCACCAGGTCCACCGCGACTGTTGCCGCGGCGAGGGGGGTTGCACGGGTTGCGTGGTGTACCTGGCGCACCGGTCCGGCCGCCGGCTGGCCGCCCTCTGACCGGCGGTTGTCCCCGCGGTAAGCCCACCCCGGCGGGCTTCAGTCCATGCACCAGCCCGCCGCATGCTCTCCGTTGACCCGATCGGCGAGCACTCGGCGATAGACCGCGAGTGTCCGCTCGGTGAGAACGTCGGGGTTGAAGTGGCGCACGACACGTTCGCGGCCTCGGCGCACGAAGCGCTGCGCCTCGTCGGGGTTCTCACGCAGGCGCATCATGCCGTGGGCGAGTGCCTGAGGGCTGCGGATTGGCACGACGATGCCGGTCCGCTCCGGCAGCACGGCCTCGCGCACGCCGCCGGCATCGGTGGCCACGATGGGGCAGCCGCCGGCCGCCACCTCGAGCAGCGTGCTGCAGAGGCCCTCTTCAGAGCTGCTCAGGGCGAATAGATCGAACATACGGATCAGTTGCGGTATGTCCCACCGGAAACCGGTCAGCACGAGCCGGTCGTCCATGTGCAGGTGCTGCGCACGCGCGCGTATGGCGTCGCGCAGGGGGCCCTCGCCCACGATGACGACCCAGGTGTCCGCGAAGCGGTCGCGCACAATGCGGCATGCCTCCAGCAGGTTGCGGTGGTCCTTGTGGCCTACCAGCGCGCCGATGTTACCGACGACGAAGGCATCGGGCGGGATGCCCAGCTCGTTGCGCATACCGGGCTCGGGCGAGGCGTGGATGAACCGTTCGGGGCGAGTGACACTGTGGACGACAAACACTCGCCACTCGGGCACGCCGGCTTCGATCAAGGTTTCCTTAACCCTTTTGCTGATAGCGACATACGCGTGCACGCCGAGCAGGTACTTCAGCCTGCCGAGCCCGAAGAACCACTGTCCAACTGCGTACTCGATCCGGCGGTGGGCGACCACCCGGCAGCGGCCGGGGAAGAGGTAAGCGGCCAGTAGCGCCAGGGAGTGGGCATGTGCGGTGTGCGCGTGCAGTATGTTGTAGCGCCCATGCCGGGCGAGCCGTGCGATGGCCGCGGCGGCCAGCAGGTCGAACTCGCCGCGCATGGGCATCTCGTGCACGTTCAGGGCGGCCTCGCGGCACTTTCGCACGGCCGGCACGCCCGGCTGCACGGCGATGGCCGTCCGGATTCCCCGACGCTTCAGCCCCTCGGCCAGGTAGAGCATCTGCTGCTCGCCGCCGCGCCATCCCCGCTGTTCGTCAAGGTGCAGCACTCGTGGCTCTGTCGTGGGTCCCATCGGCCGTCCCGTGTCAATGCCGCAGGTGCTGCGCGCCAGCCGCCACCAGGCAGAGACCGGCCTTCTGGGCTGCGTCCACCAACTCGGCGGCCGTTTCGCCTGCAGGCGAGATGACCACCCCCGAGACGCCAGCTTGAGCCGCCGCAGTCAGGGCTGCGGCCGGCAGATCGCCCCCGTCCAGCGCAAGCACGCAGCCGCGGCAGGCCGCCCCGGCCCACTGTAGCGCAGCATGCGCCGCCAGAGCGAGCTCGGACATGCTGTAGGCAAACCCGACCACCGCGCCGTCGCGCACCAGGGTGGCCGCGCAAGAGTGGGCGTGCTTGCAGCATGCCGTCGCCAGGCACATGTCGCACCACTGTTCATCGGCCACCGAGCCGGCCAACACGCTGGCGGTCGCGCGATCAAAGCTGACCAGGTCGCGATCCTGCACCAGCAGCCCGCCCGTCAGGTGGCTGAAGGATGAGGCGTGCTGGTTGACGTGCGAGAGGGCCAGCGGGCCGGCTTCCATCAGCGATAGGCGCGAGACTGCCCCCTGGCGGGTCAGGACGGCCACCGCGTCCGGCGCGAACGCCGGCGCCAACAGAGCGAAGGAACCGCCAGAGCCCAACAGCTCGCTGAAGGCGCCGGCAGCGTGATAGTCGACCGGCCGGTTGGCCACAAGGGCCTTCGGCGCACCGGCGCAGCACGCCCCGACGGCGCGCTCCAGAGCCTCGCGCACAGAGTCAGCCGTCGCGCCCGCCACAGGATTCGCGTGTGCAGTCAGCACAACGCTCGGCCGGTCTAATTCCTTGATGACGCGAGCACCGACATCGAGGTCCAGCAGGGCTGCGAAGTCCGGCTCCGTACCTGCCACGTGCCTGGCTGCGCTTGCGGACGGTTCGGTGCAGCCCTCGGCCAGGTAAAGGGTGGCACGCTGGTGAGGGTTCTCGCCGTGCGGCAGTTCTCGCTGCCGCAAGTACTCCGTCACCAGTCGTTCGGGCATTCGGCCGCGGCCCCGCTGCAGGGCGGACAGGTAATCGGCGATGGCACAGTCGTAATGCGCCGTATGGCGGAAAGCCGCCACGGCGAGCCGCAGGTGCGTCTCTTCGCTCAGGCATGCTCCGTGCTGCTCAAGTTCCTCTGCCAATCTGTCGTACTCGGCGGGGCTGGCCACCACGGCAACGTGCGTGTAGTTCTTCGCAGCCGAACGCACAAGGGTTGGCCCACCGATGTCGATGGTCTCCAGGGCCCTGCCGAGGTCGAGGGCGGACTCCGAGAGCGCGCTGATGTGGGGGTAGAGGTTGACCACAACCATGTCGATGGCCCGGATGCCGTGCTCCTCCATCTGGCGGCGGTGTTCGGCCTCCTCGCGCATGGCGAGCAGGCCGGCGTGCAACTTCGGATGAAGCATCCTGACCTCGCCGTCCAGGATGTTCGGGAATCCGGTGTACTCCGAGACCTCCTGGGTAGCGACGCCGTGCTCCCGCAGCGCCCGAGCTGTGCCGTGCGTGCCGATCAACTCAATCCCGAGGCCCGCCAGCCGTTGGGCGAACTCGGGCAGACCGGTCTTATCGGCCACGCTCAGCACGGCGGTCCGGATCTTCGCCACCGCCCTCACCTCCTCGAGTGCTACAGGGAGCCCTGGCGCAGATAGGGATTCGTTCGACGCTCGCGCCCGACGGTTGTCTGCGGACCGTGGCCCGGCCAGAGCAATGTTTCGTCGGGCAGACACAGGACATTGCGGCGAATGGAATCCAGCAGTTGCTGCCAGTCTCCCCCGGGGAAGTCCGTGCGTCCCACTCCGCCGCAGAAGACCAGGTCGCCGCAGAAAAGCTGCGGCGGATCGGCCTCCTCGGCCAGCAGGCAGATGCTGCCCGGCGTGTGGCCGGGCGTCTGCAGCACCCGCAGCGCCACGGAGCCGAACTCCACCGTGCCCCCCTCATCCAGCAGGATGTCCGCTTTCGGGCCGGTGTGGCAGGCGCCGAACATGGCGGACAGGTTACCCCGGGGGTCGGTCAGGCGGTCGGCGTCGCCCCGGCCGATGCAGAGCATGGCGTCGGGGAAAGCCTCCTTCATCTCGGCGTTGGCAGCCACGTGGTCCGCATGGGCGTGAGTGTTGATGATGCACTGCACCGCCACCTGTCCGTGCCGGCAATGCTCGATCAGCCGAGGGGCGTCCCCCCCCGGATCGATCACGACGCCCTGCCCGCTCTCCTCGCGGACGATGTAAGCGTTCGTTCCGAGGGGGCCAACTTCCAGGCGTTCGACGTTCACGGTGGCGGCACACCCCCTGCGCGGTTAGTCCTGCACGGGTCCGTAGAACTCATCGACAACCCTTTCAAGGTCGCACGGCCGGCTCTCGCCGCTCTTCGAGGCAGGCATCCCGAGCACTTCCCGTTCCTTCTCAGGGAACTCCTCCGGATCGCTCGCATGCGCGCGGTTCTGCAGCACATTGGTGCCGTAGACGGCGCGCAGTTCCTTCAGGCGTTTGCGAATCACCCCCAGCGCGCCATCGCCGCTGTAGAGGATGGCCATGCAGAGGGCCTCCTGTCCGCTCTCCACCGGCTCCCGCGTCTCCGGGTCGCGCCCGGTCATGTAGCGAATCAGTTCGTTGAACTCGGCGCGGGCGTTGACGTCCTTCAGGTCTTCGGCGAGTTCGGTGTAGAGGGACTCTTGCGGTTCCAGATCCTGCAGACGTTCGCTCAGTTCCTCGTAGATGCGGCGCACCACGCGCGGTTTCACCTGGCCGGGCTCGGGCTCATCGGCGAACAGGCGCTCGACCTGGCGGGTCAGTTCCAGTGCGGCCTGCGGTCTTGTGGCCTCCGCGGCGGGGGCCCCCAGTCGTCGCACCGCCTCCTCGCTAAGGGCCCGGGCCCGCGCCACGATCTGGCGCGCCCGCTCGGCCACCATTCCCTTCAACTGCCGGCGGAACTGGGGTATCTTCAGCCCGTAGAACTCCTGAGCCTTGTCCACATCCATCTCCAGCACCTTGGTGGCCGTTATGTACATGCCGGTTCGGGCGAAGAAGTCGATCAGGTTGCCCGGCAGTGGATTGCGGTGGCGGAAGCTCTCCGGCTTCAGTATCACCATGGAAGTCTCGGTGTCGCGCGGGTCGAGCCCCTCGATAGCGTCCAGCACAAAACCGCCATCGCTATATGCGTAGCGGCGGAAGATGTCCAGGTGGTCCCGGTTCATCTGCGGCGTGCGCCCGGTCAGCGCAGCGGGCTCGAAGAAATCGTTGTGGCGGATCGGCACCTGCACCTCCTGCAGGGCCTCGTACCTGTCCAGCAGCCGGCGCCTCTCCTCGTAGATCGGCGCATCGCGCCACTGCTGCAGGTCCTCGCTGAAGAAGTCGCCGTACGTCCCCCGCACATCGTCTCCACGCACATGCTGCGTCAGGTGACCGACAGCATCGGCGATCTCCGCCTGGGCATTCGGTCCCCGAAACACCAGCACCGCCAGCCGGTTGCTGATGCCGCGCACGTTCGGCCGACCGAAGTTCTTGACGATGTAGTCTATCAGCAGGCGCTGATACCGCAGGGGCACGCTGCTCTCCTGCGGGTCGTAGATGGCATCGCAGTAATCCCTGATGAAGGAGGAGCCCGGACGCGGGGCGTACATACGGGCGGCCACCAGCTTCACGTTCGCCCACAGCAGCCGTGCCAGTATGCCGCCCGTGCGGCTCTTGTGCAGGCTATAGGGCGTAACCAGGGCATAGGCCAGCTCGTCACCTGCTGTGCCGGGCTGCGTCATCTCGCTTCTCGTCTCCTGCGGGGCAATCATCGTTGGGTGGGACGCCGACGCCGCGCGTGCGAACCGGCGGTCCGAACACGATACGGCCAGGCGCGCACTATACCAGAGCCCCGGCCAGTCGGCAAGCCGACCGGCGCCTCAGTGATCAGCGCGCAAGGCTGGCAGCGGGCAGCCCTTCCGGCCCGGGCGCGCCGCTCGCCCCCGGCACAGGGCGCATCCATGGCGGGCAGCCTGCGCGCGGCCCAGTGCGGGCCCGAATCCCCAATCCTCTCCCCGCAAACACCTTCGCGCCGATGGGGACCATGCCCTCCCGGAGGAATCTCGTCTCCTTG
>CAYQXJ010000015.1:41540-81168 GCA_964421565.1 uncultured candidatus Brocadiaceae bacterium | reverse complement strand
AAACACCTTCGCGCCGATGGGGACCATGCCCTCCCGGAGGAATCTCGTCTCCTTGTCCGTAATCGTCACTTAAGGTGATGGGCTGGGGGTTGAGGCGGTGGGCCGGTTGCGTGTGAGGTGCTCCGATGGGCTGATCGGTGCTGCTGGGGTTTGGCCGGTTGGGGCGGGGGCCATACGGATGGGGCCAGGCCGCCCGCACTGGGCGCTGGCGCGCTGAGATGACGCACCGGGGCTGGGAGATGGACTGCTCGCCAGGGCGTGGCCCGACCTTCAGGCTGGCTGGGGCGAGCCGCGCGCTCGCTCCCACTGAAGCACCCGCCAGGCCAGCTGAAGCAGCGACCGCGCGTGCCGCACGATCTGCCCGGCACGGCACAGCACCCAGAGCCGAAGACGTTTGGGTCGCGCCTGCTGAAGCTCCTCGTCCAGACCGTGCCGACGCACGATGCTCAGAAGGTTGTAGCACAGCGCGTTGAGCCGCAGCCACGCAGCGTTGGCGCCGAAGCGCCCGCACGGCATCACCCCCGCCCCCAGGTCGTTCTTCAAGATGTCATGCAGCTTCTCGATGGTGCCCGCCTTCTGGCGGTGCCACCTCAGAAGCTCGGCAGCCGGCCGCTGCCAGTCGTTGGTCACCACGGCGAAGTGCTTGCGCCGCGAGCCGTCGGCAAAAAGCTCCCTCTGCACCGGCTCCAGGCGGATGGCCACGTACCGGTCCGGCCGCCGCCCCTTCACCCGCGAGGGCGCCGAGGGGATAAACTCCACCTCCGCCCACCAGCGGGCGGTGTCCCCTTTGGTCTGCAGAAACTGCCACGCCCCATCGGCCAGCGCCTCGATCGGGCCCCGCTCGCAGGCCACCTTCCCACCGAAAAGCCCCTGCTGCGCCGCCTGAGCGGCCGAAAGCCCCATCCCCTGATCGAAGGCATACAGATACTCCTTGGCCCGCGTCGGGGAGGGCAACTCGTAGCCGACCATATCCGAAAGCCCCACGTCATCCCTGAGGGTCTCGAAATCGTCGATACACTCCCCGCCCGCAGCCAAGAGCAGACAGAAACTCTCCGCCATCTGAGCGTCCGAGAGCCCCCGCTCCCTGTGGCACAGGCGCCTCGGCGGTCCCTGCTCGATAGCGCGTTGGCCCTCGCAGGCCCGAAGCGCCTCGACCACAAGGGGCAGACCCGAGAAGCTGGTAAAGCGCGGGATGCCCAACTTCTCCTCCAGCTCGAAGGGCAGGATGCCGCCCTAGCGCAGCCTCTTTTTCCGCTTCCTGGCCACCTTCACCTCCCGGGTGAAAAGCCACTGGGCACCGCAAAGGCCCGATCTTACCCCCTGGCGGCCCCTCCTGCCAAAGGAGCTGCCCCGCACCCCACACTACCCGACGATCACGGACGTGCTGTCCCCGGAGGCATCCCTCTTCGCAACCGCTCTCAGATTCGGTCCCCCGCAGAGCAGGATCGCCAGCTGCCCCTGACTTTCATGGCGCTGTGCGGCTATCCGAGTGCGTCCGGTGTGGCCCAGAGCGATTGAGCAGGTCTGGGAAGTCGCTGGCGCATCAGCCGTCAGCGCGTTACTTTGATGCGCGGGTGCCGGTCGACGGATGAGCGTCAGACAGTCGAGGCAGCCGGGAGAGCTTGAAACTCTGGTAGACAATGGTATCATACCAGCGGCCGTCTAACCTTTTCGTAGCTGCCACAGACTGCGAAATCGCCGACGTCCAGGGCGGGCGGCGCGGCCTCCGGTAACGGCTTCCGGGGCAAGTCCACGATTTCCCGGTAGTATTCGTAGAGGTCGGGCGGGGCAATGAACGACCAATGCGGCGTTTTCCACGACACCTCGAACAAAAGCGGCCGCTCACCGTGATAGACCGGGATGAGCTGCCAGTCAAAATAGTCGCGCAGGTGAAGCCGCGCCTCGCGCGTTACCGAGTCGTCGAACAGTGTGAATCCGCGTTCGCCGGGGCCGGCGGTGCGCACCCAGTGGGCCAGGCCGCCTCCGTGGGGCTCCGGTTGAGGCAGATTGCGCATAACGTCGCGGTTGACGCTGTAGCCCGGCACGCGTTGATGGCGGATGATTTCCATGTCCCCGTAAGGGCGGAACATCCAACCGTGCATCTGCTCCGGACCGGTGAAGTGCATCTTGCCGACGCAGGTGGTCTGGTAACCGTGCCCGGCGAAATGCCCCATGTAGGTCGGCGTGTCCGGCGGCAGCAGGTCCCCGTAGAGGGGGGTGCCCAGTTCACGGGGCAGTTTGCCGCTGAGCATCGACAGTCTGCCCGGCAGGCAGATGGGGTTGGCCACGTAGCAGTTCTCGAAAACGGTGCCTTCGGCCGCCAGCCGGTCCAGGTTCGGTGTGCGCACCCACGGATCCCCGGCGTAGCCGCAGACCTGGGGCGCATGCTCGTCCGAGCAGAGCTTTAGAATGTGGGGATGATTGCCGGGCACCGCTGATCTCCGAGGTATTATTGGCGGGCGAAGTGCTCGCGGGCATCGTCAACGACCTCCTGCGTGTGGCCGGTGCCGATTCGGGTGACCCCGTACTGGCGCACTCGCAGAATGGCCTCCAGGGAACCCACGCCGCCGGCCGCCTTTACCTGCACTTGCGGGGCGCTGTTTTCCCGCATCAGTTTCAGGTCATGGTCAGTGGCGCCTCCGTAGGAGTACTTGCCGTCCGGACCCTTCACGTAGTTGTAGCCGGTCGAGGTCTTTACGAAGTCCACGCCGATGTCGCTGCAAATCTCACAAAGCCGAATCTTGCAGGCGTCGCCGAGCACCAGGTCGTTGCAGAAGATGACCTTCAGCACCACTTCGTTCCGCTTGCAGACTTCGCAGACGGCGGCGATGTCCTGGCGCACGTAGCCCCAGTCCCCGCTGAGCACCTTGCCCACGTTGACCACCATGTCCACTTCGTCTGCGCCGTCGGCGATCACGCGTTCGGTCTCGGCCACTTTTATCGCGGTGGGGCTGTTGCCATGTGGGAAACTGACCACCGTACCCACCCGAACATCGCTGTCCTCCAAAGCCTGTCGAGCCAGGGCCACGTGGTAGGGTTTCACACACACCGTGGCACAATGGCAGCGGTCGGCCAGGTGGCAGCCTTCGAGCAGATCTTCATCGCTCAGGCCGGGGGCCAGCAGCGAATGGTCGATCATCTTGGCTATCTCTATCACCTTCTCGTCCATGGTTTTGCCCATCGTCCTCTTCCTAATCCTGGCCAATGCGACGCTCGATCGGTTACTGCAATCAGTGGCGGGGGATGCCCCGCGGGTCCAGATCTACATCCTTATGCAGAAACTCTCCGTGGGTGTCGATGACCCGCCTGTAGTAATAGGCGCTGTCCTTGGGGGTGCGTTCCAGCGTTTCAAAGTCGGTGTAGACCAGGCCCACGCGGACCGTGTAGCCCAACGCCCATTCGAAGTTGTCCATGATGGTCCAATGGAAGTAGCCATTCACCGGGATGCCGTCCGCGTCGATGGCACGCTCCAGTTCCAGCAGGTGTCGGCGGATGTAGTCGACGCGCTGGGGGTCGTGCACCTTGCCGTCGGACATCACGTAGTCAGCGTTCTGATGGCCGTTCTCGGTAACGACAATGGGGAGGCCGTAGCGTTCGTAGAGGAACCGGGCACCGTAGCGGATGCCGCGCGGAACGATGGCCCAGTGGTGCTGAGTGGTCATAGAGTAGCCGGGCTTGTGCGAGACTCGCTCTGGCCTGCCGTCGGCACCGGCACGCGCCAGGTTAGTGCTGTAATAGTTCATCGCGCAGACATCCAACGGCTGCGATATTAACTCCATGTCCCCGTCCCTCACCTCCGGCGCGTCGTCACCGTACAGGTCGAGTGCATCCTCGGGGTAGTGGCCCAGGTAGACGGGGTCGAGCCACCATGTATAGTAGAACAGGTCGTCGACATGGGCGCGGAAGGTCAGCGCACGCGCCGCCTCAACGTCTGCTGGGTCGTCCGTGACCGGGGTGTAACGGCTACCCGCCGGCACGATGCCGATGCGAGCGCGTAGTTCCGCATCGCTACGTATCGCCTGCACGGCCTTTCCGTGGGCCAACAGCGCATTGTGGCCCGCCGCGAGCACTTCCCGGGGCCCCAGTTTCAGTCCCGGTGCATGTTCGCCGGTCTGGTGGCCCATCCCGATGAAGCAAGCCGGCTCCAGGATGGTGTACCAGTTGGCCACCCGGTCGGAAAGCCGATCGACCAAGACCCGCGCATAGTCAGCGAACCATTCGGGACTGTCTGGGTTTAGCCATCCCCCGCGCCGGAACAGGGCGTAGGGGTAGTCCCAGTGGAAAAGCACCACGTTGGGCTCGATGTTCGCGGCCAGGAGCTCGTCCACCAGGCGGTCGTAGAAGTCCAGCCCAGGCTCATTCACCCGGCCCGTGCCGTCGGGCAGGACCCGTGGCCACGAGATGGAGAACCGATACGCGCCAACGGAAAACCTCCGCATCAGCGCCACGTCTTCGCGCCAGCGGTGGTAGTGGTCGCAGGCGGTGTCGCCGTTGTGGCCGCCCCAGACGGCGCCGGGCCGGTGACTGAACATGTCCCAGACCGAAGGGCCCTTACCGTCTTCGAAGGGAGCGCCCTCAACCTGATACGAAGCCGCCGACACACCCCAGGTGAAATCGTCGCCAAACAGCATGTCAGTTCTCCAGAAGTTCGGGATTGTCCATGAACGCGTAACACAGAATATGGCAGATTACCAGATGGCCGTCTTCGACTATTCCGCAGTGTCCGCTGTCCACGCGGATGCAGACGTCCGCAATCCGTGGCAGGTTGCACTGTCCGTTGCCGAGCAGGGCGACCACGCGCAGGTCGTGCTCGTGTGCCCAGCGGGCGGCGCGTACCACGTTTGGGGAAGTGCCGCTGACGCTCAGGCACAACACGACATCTCCCGGTTCGGCGAAGTTCTCCAACTGCCGAACGAACACGTCCGCGTAGTCATAATCGTTGGCAATGGCGGTCATCCACCCGACATCATCGTTGAGCGACTGGAACCGGAATCTCCGTCCGGTGGCGTCGGAGGCGCCTTTGCCCAGGTCAGTGACGAAGTGGGAGCAGGTGGACGCGCTGCCGCCGTTGCCGAAAGCAAATACCTGCCTTCCTTCGCGCCCGGCGAAGCGCATCAATTCGACGGCCCGCGCGATCTCGTCGACGGGTAGCCCCCGCAAGGACGATTGGAGCGCATGGAGATAACGCTCTATCCACTCTTTCATTGGCATTGACTTCCTAACGCTGGTCCCGGCGAAGCGGCCCGTTGGGCAAGGATCATCGCGCCCACGCAGACGACATCTTCCCCAAGGGGGTTCAGCACGACCTCTGGCCCCGGCACATAGGCGGTATGCACCAGGTCCCGCAGTGCTTCAGCCGCCGCCCGGCGAAGCGGTTCGCCGACAAGGGCGAGTCCGCCTCCGAGAACAACGACCTCCGGATGGAACAGGTGTGCAACATGCGAGAGGGCGAGGCCCATGTCGCGGCCCCACTGCTGCAGTATCGCCGCGGCATGCGGGTCCCCGCCCTGGATGGCCTGCCGAAGCGGCCGAGGGCCGCAGCGTAGTAGCGGTGACGGAATTGCATGATGCCCGACGCCGGCTCGTGGCGGCGGGATTGGAAGAGGTAGGGGTTGGCGACATCGGAAAGGCTACCCCCGCCAGAGAGCCCCGGAGTTCGCCGCCTTCTGGCGAACTCCCAAGGCGTCGGCATGTGCAGCCCCGCTGCCTGCTTCGGCGACCATTGTCCCATGAATGGCCATAGCCGCAATATAGGGCCCTGCCCCGGGGAAGTCAACCCCTGGAGGGCGGCGATCCGGACGACGGGAGCCGGGGCGAACCCGCCGTGAGGCCGCCGGAAGAGCCGAGTCAGGGCAAAGGCGAAGGGGTGGGTTGTTCTGAGGGGGCTACGATGGGCAGTGGGGCTCGGATCAGTAGCCTGCCCAGGCGATGACTTGCACGTGGGCTCCGGCGGCCGAGAGGGTCTTGACGCAGCGGCGCTCCACGATGCCGGAGCTGACCACGTCGCTGATCAGCAGCACGCCATCGCCTTTGTCGATGACGGCGTCGACGGCGGGTTGGACGCTGCGGCTTTCGGGCCCGCTGGCGTCTACTCGCATAACGTCGCGGTAGGGGATGCCCATGCGCTTGGCGACCGCTTCGGCGAGGATGCGGGCGGCGTGTGCGGCGCGGGGGCCTTTGGTGGAGGGCACGGCGGTGACGAAGTCGGCCCAGTTGACCTCTGCCTTCTCCTCCAGCAGCCGGAGCACGTCGCCGACGACGTCTTCGGGCGGCTCTCTGGTGGGTTCGGCTTTCCAGAGCTTGAACGCCTTTTGCTCGTCGGGCTCGAGGCTCTGCCATCGGTGGGCAGCGAAGGCGCCGAGGGTGACGCGGGGGAGGTGGTAGCCGGAGAAGCCGCCCTCTTCGCCTTGCTGGACGATGCGCCCGTGGGCGGTGGCTTCCTTGGCGCTGATGACGGTTTCGTGGAGCGAGGCGCGCTCGGGCATGTAGTCGGCAACGCTTATCCTGGCCTTGATGGCGTCGACTTCGCCGCGTTCGCCGAGGTCGAGTCGGTAGCTGGCGATGGCTTCTTCGAGTGATTCGGCGAGCGAGTCGGCGTCGGCCTGGGTGGCGTCGGGCATGGCGACCAGGAACTCGTCGCCGCCGAGGCGGCCGACGATGCAGGAGGAGGGGGCGTTCTTCTGCAGCAGTTCGGCGATATCCTGCAGGACGGCGTCGCCGACCATCTGGCCGAACTCGTAGTTGACGCGGTTGAGGTTGATCAGGTCGATGTCGATCAGGCGGACGCGCCGGCCGAACTCCTTCTGCCCGCTCTCCACGCTCTCCAGGGCGGCCATCAGGCCCTTGCGGTTAGGCAGGCGGGTGAGCGCGTCGGTGACGCCGAGTTCCTCGCGTTTGCGCTTATAGTAGCTACGGGCGGCGAGCCAGTTACGGGCGACGTAGAAGGTGACGACGAGCGACCAGACGAACAGCGCGCCGATGAGCCAACGGCCCTTGCCGCTGAAGCGCAGCAGCGGCAGTATGAGCAGGCCGGAGAGCACGAGGGCGCAGAGGAAGGCCCGCCGCGAGCGCCGGTGGATGTGGCGGACGGCTTGCTCTTCGAACGCGTCGGTTTCATTCCACAGCAGACCCATGTTGCCGCATCCCCTCAGCAAAAGCGACACGACCGTACAGCGCCGACGAGCACGCCGGGGCGGCCACGGCGCCCCGCTCGCCGGTAGCGGAAGCGGTACGGCCTCGTAAGCATACCGTCCGAGGGGGTAGGATTGCAAGAAGCAAAAGGCGCTGGTCAGTGCGGCACGGGGAAGGCGGCGCAGAGCTCGAGCACCTGCGGGCGCAGCCGACGCGCGGCGACCCGGGGGTCGGCGGAGTTCAGGATGTCGGCCACCCAGCCGGCGAGCAGGCGCGCGTGTTCCACCTCGAGCCCCCGGGTGGTGACGGCCGGCGAGCCGATGCGGATGCCGCTGGCCTCGACCGGTTTTCGGCGGTCGTTGGGGACGGCGTTCTTATTGACGGTGATGTGGGCGAGCGCGAGCGTTTCGGTCGCCTGGCGGCCGCTGTAGTCGCGGTCGCTCAGGTCGATCAGGAACATGTGGTTGTCCGTGCCGCCGAAGACGATGCGGAAGCCGCGCTCGGCGATGGTCTGGGCCATGGCGCGGGAGTTGGCGAGCACGCGGGCCTGGTAGCGGCGGAACTCGGGCTGCATGGCGAGCTCGAAGGCGACGGCCTTGGCGGCGATGATATGCATCATGGGGCCGCCCTGGACGCCGGGGAAGACGGCGCTGTCGATGCGATCGGCGTACTTCCTCTCGCAGAGGATGACGGCGCCCCGGGGCCCGCGCATGGTCTTGTGCGTGGTGGTGGTGACGAAGTGGGCGTGGGGCAGCGGGTTGGGGTGGAGGTCGGCGGCGATGAGGCCGGCGATGTGGCTGATGTCGGCGAGCAGGTAGGCCCCGACCTCGTCGGCGATCTGGCGGAAGGCGGCGAAGTCGATGGTGCGGCTGTAGGAGCTGGCGCCGGCGATGATCATGGCGGGGTTATGAGTGCAGGCCAGCTCGCGGACCTGCTCGTAGTCGATCATGCCCTCGTCGTCGACGCCGTAGCTGACGACCTCGTATATGAGGCCGCTGAAGTTGCGCGCATGGCCGTGGGTGAGGTGCCCGCCGTGGGGCAGGGACATGCCGAGCACCTTGGCGCCGGGGCGGAGCATGGCGAGGTAGACGGCCATGTTTGCCTGGGAGCCGGCGTGCGGCTGCACGTTGGCGTGTTCGGCCCCGAACAGGCGGCAGGCGCGGCGCATGGCGATGCGCTCGACCACGTCCACGCTCTCGCAGCCGCCGTACCAGCGCGCCCCGGGGTAGCCCTCGGCGTATTTATCGGTCAGGGGGCAGCCCATGGCCTCCATGACGGGGGCGCTGCAATGGTTCTCCGAGGCGATCAGGTCGAGGTGGTCTTGCTGGCGTTGCCGCTCGGCGTCGATCGCCGCCGCGACCTCGGGGTCGACATCCCGCAGCGTCGAGGATGGAGAGAGTGTGTCGGCCATAGCGCTGTTGCCGCCCTGGGGTTCAGGCATGCGTTCTGTGCGGGGCTCGAGACGCGGCGCCCGGACGGCCCGCGTGCCGGCCCGCTCGACCCGCCAGTCTACTGCTGCTCTTTGTCAAAGGCTTCGCGGGCCACAAGATGATTCCACTTGCGGTCGACGTCGTTCTGGATCTCTTCGATCAGGTGTTCGTTCTTGGGAGAGAACAGGTGGCGGAAGCGCCCCTGCGCTTTCAGCCAGTCGCGCACGGGTTTCTTCTCCCGCGGTTTCATGGTGATAGAGAGCGTTCCATCCTCGATCTCAAAGACCGGCCAGACGCAGCACTCGTAGGCGAGCTTCGCCATCTGCAGGGACTGCTCGGGCTCGTAGCGCCATCCGCGGGGGCAGGGGCTGATGATGTTGAGGAACGCCGGCCCCTCGGTGGCGACGGCCTTCTGCACCTTCTTCATCAGGTCGCGGGGCACGTGCGGGGATGCCTGGGCCACGTAGGGCACGTCGTGGGCGGCCACGATCATGGTCAGGTCCTTTGGGCGCTCGCGCTTTCCGGGCTCCACGTCGCCCGGGGGGGCGGTGGTGGTGTTGGCGCCTTTGGGTGTGGCGCCGGAACGCTGGATGCCGGTGTTCATGTAAGCGCCGTTGTCGTAGCAGACATAGGTGAAGTTGTGCCCTCGTTCGAGGGCGCCCGACAGGCTTTGCAGGCCAATATCGTAGGTGCCGCCGTCGCCGCCGAAGGCGATGAAGGCGATGTCCTTATCGTATTTGCCCTGCCGTTTGAGGGAGCGGTAGGCGGCCTCGGCGCCGCTGATGGTGGCGGCGGAGTTCTCGAAGGCATTGTGAGTGAGGGGCACACGCCACGCGCTGTTGGGGTATACGGTGGTGCTCACCTCCATGCAGCCGGTGGCGATGCTGCAGACGGCGTGGCGGCCGTCCTGCTGGGTTGCCAGGAGCACCTGGCGGATAATGACAGGCCCGCCGCAGCCGGGACAGGCGGCATGCCCGCCGCTGAGCAGCTCGGGCATGGCGCTGAGTTCTTTGAGGTTGGTCGTTGCCATCGGTTACCTCGCTATGTTCTGTATGCTATTGGGCGCCGGCCCTATTCGCGCACGCCGACGAAGCGCGTCACCGGCTCCACGTCGCCGCTCTGGTGTGCATCAGCGAGCGCGCGGAACACGTCTTTCACGTCTTTGAGGCTCAGGTCGCGTCCGCCGAGCCCGTAGATGAAGTCGAGCATCGGCGTATCGTCGCCGTAGCGGTGCGATCGGATCTCGTGGAACAGCGGCCCGCCGAGCCCGAAGGAGAGCGCGCGGTCCATGACGCCGATGATCTGCGCGTCGCCGAGCGCCTGCGAGACGGCCTCCGCGGGGAAGGGGCGGAAGGTGCGCATCTTCAGCACGCCGCAGGCCAGGTCTTCCTCCTCCCGCAGGTCGTCGACCGCCTGTTTCGCCGTGCCCATGGTCGAGCCCAGGCCGACCAGCACGATGTCGGCGTCCTCGCAGCGGTAAGGGTCAACGAGGCCGTACTGGCGACCGGAGAGCTTCGCGTATTCGTCCGCCACCTCGGGGATAACGCTCAGGGCGTTCTGGATGGCGTCTTGCTGCTGTTTTTTGAACTCGAAGTAGTAGTTCTGCAGTGCGAAGGCCCCGAAGGTCTCGGCGTTGTCGATGTTGAGCAGGTTATCGGGTCGGCTGAAGGCTCCGATGAAATCCTGGACCTCTTCGTCGCTGTTGACGGTGAGGGCCTCAAGGGTGTGGCTCAGGATGAAGCCGTCGAGGCAGACCATGACCGGCAGGCGCACGTCGGGGTGTTCGGCGATGCGCACAGCCTGGATCACGTTGTCGTAAGCCTCCTGGCAGTTCTCGGCGTAGAGCTGAATCCACCCGGTGTCGCGCGCGCCCATCGAGTCGCTGTGGTCGCAGTGGATGTTGATGGGTGCGCTCAGGGCGCGGTTCACGACGGGCATCACCAGTGGGCAGCGCGCGCTGGCGGCGATGTAGAGTATCTCCCACATCAGGGCCAGGCCGTTGGCGCTGGTGGCGGTGCAGGTGCGGGCGCCGGCCAGGCTGGCGCCGACCACGGCGCTCATGGCGCTGTGCTCGCTCTCGACGCGCACGAACTCGGTGTCCACCTCACCGTCGGCCACGTAGGCCGCGAACTTATGCATCATCTCGGTCTGCGGGGTGATGGGGTAGGCGGCGACGACGTCGGGGTTGATCTGTTTCAGCGCGTAGGCGGCTGAGTCATTCCCCGTGAGTGCGATTGTTTCAGCCATGGGAGCTTATCCTTTCTGTTCGCCCTCGGGGATATCGCTTTCCAGCTTCATCTGGATGGCATCGACCGGGCATTCGGTGGCGCATATACCGCAGCCCTTGCAGTACTGCATGTCGGTGCCCTTCTTCTCGCCGTCCTCAACGAGTATGGCGCTGTCGGGGCAGACGACCCAGCAGATCATGCAGTTGACGCATTTTTCGAAATCCGTCACCGGGCAGTAGGTGCGCCAGGACCCGGTGTAGAGCCTGGACATGGAGCCGCCTTCGGCGACGGCGCCCGGCTTCATCTCGTCCTTTTTCATCAACTTAGCCATTCTCGCTGCGTACCTCCTCGTATGCTCTCTCGACGGCGCGGTAGTTGCCCTTCAGCATGTCTTCGCTGAGCTTGCCGCCGAGCTTCTTGTCGATGTCCTTCTTGATCTCCTCGGAGTCGACCACGCCGGTGATCTTGCACAGGGCGCCGATCATCACAGTGTTGGGAATGGGGCGGCCGATCTCTTCCAGCGCGATGCTGGTGGCGTCGATCGCATAGATGTCGCGCCCCTCCACCCCGAGCTGCTCGCGGACCTCGCCCGGCGACCTGGTGGTGTTGACCAGCAGGATGCCGTCCTGCGAGAGCCCGTCGGTCACGCCCTCAGTCTCCAGCAGGGTCTCGTCCAGCACGATGACGATGTCGGGGTAGTAGATGGCGTCGTGCACGCGGATCAGCTCGCCGCTGATGCGGGTGTACGCCTTAATGGGCGCTCCCTCGCGCTCGGCTCCGTATTCGGGGGCTGCCTGGGCGTACTTGCCGGCGTCGACCGCCACTTCGGCCACCATCGCGGCGGCCGTCTTCGCACCTTGCCCTCCGCGGCCATGCCAGCGGATTTCAAGGAGCTCCTCTTTGCCCTTGCTCATTTAGGAATCTCCAGCGATTCTGTGAGTTGAGACCGGATGTTCTCTCCAGAGGCTGCGTCCCGTCAGCGAACCACCATCGGGGGGACTTCGTATTCTTCCACACGCCCCCCACCCTGTCAAGGTAAAGGCCCGCGCAGCGAGGCGGCGAGCCGAGCGCCGCCCATCCCGGTGGGCCGGGCGGCCTGCCGGCCCGCCGGAAGATTGTGATTATTGCTTGCAGTGGCCGTGCCCGTGGGGTTAGGATTGCGGCGTTCCGGCAGTGGTTGCCGGGCTTTCCCCTGTTCGGAAGGAGTGCGCATGGCCAAGTCGTTGACGAAAGCGCAGACGGTGGACAAACTGGCGGCCAGCACGGGCCTGCCCAAGACCAAGGTGGCCGAACTGCTCGACGAGCTGGCCGCCCTCGCCTACAAGCAGGCGAAGAACGGGTTCACCATACCCGGCATCGGCAAGATCACGGTAGTGCGCCGCAAGGCCCGCAAGGGACGCAACCCACAGACCGGCGAAGCGATCAAGATCCCCGCGCGCCGCGCCCTGAAGTTCCGCTTCGCCAAGGCGGCCAAGGACGCCGTGGTCGCCCCGAAGAAGGCCGCCGCCAAGTAACCGCGCCGCCGCAGCGGCAGTGGGCCCGGCCGGCTGCGCGCCGGCCGGCCCCCTGCAGACCTCCACCGTGCGCACTGCCCTACTCCAGCGGAATCACGTGCACCGGCCCGTATTTGCTGCGCCCCCCCTCGCAGACCAGCGCCACAGCGCCGCCGGTGAACGTCTCGTCGTCAGCGGCCATCTGGTGGCGACCGTCCACCCGGGCCACCACCCTGCCGGGAGCGAACTCGAGCGCGAGGTCGTGCGTCTGGTCGAACTGCCACCCGATGTCGGCTGAGCCGAGCACTTGCCGGCGCCCCTCGCAGACACAGACCAGCTCCGCGCAGCCGCCGCGCCGAAGCAGCACGGCGTAGTAGCGCTGCAGACCCTGCACACCGGCCGCCAGGCCCGCCGCGTCCACCATGTGCGGCGTCACCTCGCAGGTGGCCCGGTAGCCGGCCCATTCACGCGCGCCCTGGATCAGCATCCCCCGCCGTTCGTTCTGGATGATCTGGTAGGTGCCGCGCCCCTGGCCGAAGCTGACGCGGTCGGCGGCGTCAACCCAGGCCCTCTGCCACGCGGAGGTGCCGTTCTCCGCCCGGCGCAGCACCACTTGGGGCGTGCCGCTCCAGTGGAGCCAGTCCAGACAGAGCGTGCCGTCGGCCCGAGTTTCGGAGGCCACTTCGATGCCGATTTCCGCGATCGGAGCGCCCTGCTGAGAGGGGACAGTCCAGGCGAACTGGTGCTCTTCGCCGGGGCTGAGCCGCCGCAGCGGACCGCGCACGATGCGCAGGGCGTTCTGCTGCCCGTGGTAGACGCGCAGGTAGAGGCAGCAGTCCACCGGGCCGCTCGCCAGCGCGTCGAGGACCACACGAGCGGTCACCGCCTGGCCGGGGTAGAGAGACGGGCTTGCCATCAGCCCGTAGCCGCCGCTCGGGTCTATGCGCTCGGGGCCGAGGAATGTTGCGACGCCGACGCGGGCCGGCCGCCCGGTCGCCACACCGCCGTAGCGGATTCCCAGACCGTTGCCGCCGCTGCTGTAGCCGCGCACGTTGCGCACGGTGGCGACGTCGCGGCATTCGGCGCTCTGCTCCAGCCTCCATCCCTGCACGCTGCCGGAGTAGCTGAAATGGTAGCGGGCGCCGCCCTTCGGTGGTTCGATCGGCTCTCCGGCGAGGGCACGGCCGATGGCTACGACCGCGTCCGCCTCGTGCACGGCATCGGTAACCACCCGCCCGCCGTCGGCGCAGGGCAGGAACATGCGGTCCGCCACGGCCTTGCGGTAGTCCGCACCGGCGTCGATGCCCTCCAGGCCGAGCTTAACGCCCATAATGGCGCCGACGTTGCCCACGTTGCAGTCGGTATCGTAGCCGCTGGTGCAGCAGATCATCAGCGCTCTCTGGAAGTCGTCGGGCGCGTAAACCAGGGCGAGGATGACCAGGGCATGGTTGGGCACCACGTGGCATCCTCCGCCGAACTTCTCGTAGCCGTAGCGCTCGCGGATGCGCTCGAGCGTGGCCTTCCAATCGTCGTCCCGCTGGCGCCACTGGCGCACGTCGCGGATGACGGCGGCGATGGCACACCCGGGCGGTATCTGCGCTACGGCCGCGTCCAGCAGGGCGTTCATGTCGCCTTCGACGAATGCCTGCGCCACGAGCGCGGCGACCACCTGTGCGCCGTATATTGCCTCTCCGTCGTGGCTTACGCTGCCGGCGCGGCGGGCCAGCTCGGCGGCCTGCTGCGGGTCGCTGGGGCTGACCATGCCCCATCCGTCGATGAATATCTGGGCCCCGATCTGCTCGGCGACCACGCGGCTGTTGGTCTGCGCGCTGCCGCTGGCCGGCGGCATGATGCCGTGTTTCATGCGCAGGTAGGCGGTGTGCTCGGTGCTCGTGCCGAGCCCGCCCCACCAGAGCACGGTGCGCCGCTCGACCAGATAGTTGAGCCACGCCCAGCCGATCTGCTCGGCGCTCAGCTCCAGCGAGTTGGCGTGGTCGGGCAGCGCTCGCAGAAAGGTGAACGTGCCGGAGATGTCGTCGTCGGGCACGACCAGCGGCTTGCCCAGGCGCTCGTGCACGTAGTAGTTGACCTCGCCGACGGTCTCCATGATGCGCTCGTGGGACCACTGTTCGACGGGGCGGCCGACGTAGACGCCGATGATCTTGCCGAGCACGCCGGCGTAGACGCGCTCTGCGTAATCCTCAGGTAGGGGCATGGTGCGTCCTTCCGTGAGAGTGGGCTGCAGGCTGGCGAATTGTAGTAGTTCGGGGGCGCTGCGATGTCAAGGCCCGGCCGGCCTCGCGGCCTGTCGGCAGGCCCTCAGAGCTGCTTGAACTCTGCAACCACTGCCCTGGCCTTCTCGAACGAGACGGGCGGGGGCAGCACGCCCGCGCTGGTCAGAAAGATCTTGCGCCGGTCGGGGCAGGCGGCGAGGTCTTCGGCCACGCTCTGCACGATCTTCTCGACCGGGGCGAGCCATAGCGTCGCATTGGTGCCCCCGATCAGGCACTTGCTGCGCATGCGGGTGCGCCCGTCGGCGAGCGTGGCGTTGCCGACAGGGGGGGTGGTATACGCTTCGTTCGCCTGGGCCGGCAGCGTGTCGATCATCTCCAGCAGGTCGCCCAGCAACCCGCACATGTGGTGGACGGCGACCAGGCCACGCTCCACGATCAGGTTGCCGTATTCCTCCAGTTGCGGCATGCAATACTTGCGGAACTGGGAGGGGCTGATCAGCGTGGTTGTCGTGTTCTCGGTCATCCAGAAGCTGTCGGCCGCCACGTGCGGCAGCAATGCCTTCAGGTTGCGCACGCGGTCCCGGTGCATCAGTTCGATGACCTCGTCGAAGAGCTGCGGATCGTCGTGCATGAAGTAGGCCGTATTCTCCGGCCCGCACAGGTGCTCCACGCAGTTCATCAGGGGCGAGGGGCCGATGCCGGCCATTGTGAAGGCATCCATGGCCTCACACTCCGCCTGCCGGTCAGCCCACTTCTGTGCGTCGGCGGGCTCGACGCTATAGCTGGTGCCGGTAAACAGCCAGCGCGCCTTGCGCAGGTTCTCCAGGCTGTCGGCGGCGAACTTCGTGGGGTGCCAGCTTTCGGTATATACGTCGTACGTCTGCTCCCCCACCAGGACGCCGTCCGGCGTGGTCATGGTGGTTATCTTCTTGCCGTCCTTCTGCTCCAGCTCGTAGTCGACATGTGGGCTTTGTTTCTTCGCCCCGGGCCAGTTGCCGAGCAACAGGTCGCAGCCGGCTGCGCGCAGCAGCTCTGCGGCGCCCATGTCGCAGTAGGGCTCGGGCTGGGAGCACTGCCACGTGCGGTTCGTCATCTTCAGCCAGACGGGAAAGCGATCGACCTGCTGGCCCCTGATGGTGGCCAGGATTCTCTCCCGCGTCGTCATCGTTTCGGTTCTGCTCTGCGCAACGCCCATCGTTCGCTCCCGCTGGCGAGTGATCACTTCGTTGCAGTCTATGCTGAGGGGGGGCGCATGTCCAGCCCTGCCGCACTTTTGACACGGTTTGGGCCGGGGCTTATTCTTCGCTGCGGAACCCGAGCCAGGAGTTGCCTGCGTGCGATACCCGGAGAAGGAGAACTACCGCCGCATACTGGAGCGCGACAGCCCGTCGCACGTCACCTATCCCCCGCCGTCGAAGGGCGCCTGCTACCTGGGGGCGTGGCCCACGGAGAGCCGGCCGAGCCCCGACGCCGAGGAGTGGCGGGACGAGTGGGGCGTGCTGTGGCGCGACGCCGACGGCGAGGTCTTCCCCGTCGGGCCGGCCGTGGAATGTCACGACGAGATTGACCGCGTCGCCCCGCCCGAAGCGCACGAGCCGCGACGCTTCGAGCGAGTGGCCGAGGCGCTCCGGCAAACCGACCGCGAGCGGTTCTTCTTCGGCGTCCACCATCCGTACTTCCTCTACGAGAATGCGATCAACATCCTCGGCCCGGCGGAGTTCGCCGTCTGCATGCTGGCGGCGCCGCAGCAGGCACACCGGTTGCTCGAGATGCTGACGGAGTTCGAGCTCGGGATCGCCCGGCAGTATGTGCGCTTCGAGCCCGACAGCGTCGGCTTCAGCGACGATTACGGCCACCAGGACCGGCTGGCCATGTCGCCCGAGTGCTGGCGCACGTTCTTCAAGCCGCGCCTGCAAAGGGTGGCCGACTTCTACCGTGAGCAGCTCGGCCCGCACGTCATGGTCAACCTGCATAGCTGCGGCTGCGTGATGCCGATCCTGGAGGACCTCTGCGAGATCGGGCTCGCCACCCTCCACCCCGTGCAGTCGACCGCAAACGACATGGCCGAGGCGCGCCGCATCACCAGCGGACGCATAACCCTGGCCGGCTGCATCGACGGGCAGCGCCTGCTGCCTTTCGCCACGCCACAGCAGGTGCGGCAGGAGGTCTTCCGCAAGCTGGACCTGCTGTGGGAGGGCGGCGGCTACCTGCCGATGCCGGAGAAGACGCACGGCGTGCCGCCCGAGAACATTGAGGCGATGGAACAGGCTATCCGCGACTGGAGCCGCCAGAACGTCGAACAGTAGAAGGGAAGGATGAGCATGCCGCAGAGCGAGTGTCCGAACATCCTGCTGGTAACCACGGATCAGCAACGCTGGGACTGCGCCGGCGATGCCGCGCCGGACTTCATGCGCACACCGCACTACGACCACCTCTGCCGCGAGGGCATTACCTTCGAGCGCGCCTATGCCGACTGCCCGATCTGCGTGGCCTCGCGGGTCTCGATCATGACCGGCCGCACTGCGCTCTCGCACGGCCACCGGGGCAACGGCCCGTCCACCGACGTGATGGGCCGCCGCGAGACGTTGCCGAGCTGCCTGCGGGAGCTGGGCTACCAGACGGCAGCGGTTGGCAAGATGCACTTTGGCCCCCAGCGGGCCCGGCACGGCTTCGACGAGATGATCCTCCCTTCCGACTACTATCGCGAGATGAGGCGCTCTGGCCACGATGCCCAGCCGATGCGCCACGGGCTGGGGCAGAACGAACTCTACGCGGGCATGGCGAGCGTGCCCGAGGCGCTGACGTTGACCTCCTGGATCGCCGAGCAGTGCCGCCTCTACATCCGAGATCGCCGCGACCCGACCGCGCCCTTCTTCCTTTGGTGCTCGTTCAGCAAGCCGCATCCGCCGCTCGACCCTCCGGAGCCCTACTACTCGATGTACCGCGACTGCCCGATCCCGGAGCCGGTCTGCGGCGAATGGGCAGAGCGCCCGCACTGCCCGGAGGCCTTCCTGCGACACCGGGAGGAGTGGTCGATCGACCTTCTGCCGCCGGAGATCATCCGCACCGCGCGCGCGGCCTACATGGGCCTGATCACGCAGGTCGACTACAACATGGGCCGGGTGTTCGGCGCCCTGCAGGACATGGGCCTCTTCCGGGACACGCTCATCGTCTACACCTCCGACCACGGCGAGTACCTGGGCGACCACCGGGCGGGCTCGAAGGTCTTCTTCCACGAGCCTTCCGCGCACGTGCCTTTCGTGGTGCGCCTACCCCAGGGGTGGGAGGACCGCCGGCACGGGACGGTGGTAGAGGCGCCGGTCACCCTGGCCGACGTGCTGCCGACGCTGGTGGGTGCGGCCGGGGGCCAGCCGCCGGAAGGCGCAGACGGGCAGGACCTGCTGGCGCTCGCCCGCGGTGAGGTGGAGCCAAGACCTTACGTGGTTGCCGCCGGCCTCGGCAACCCGCCCTCGCACATCTCGGTCACCGACGGGCGGTGGAAGTACATGTGGTATCCGGAGGGGCCGGCCGAGCAGCTCTTCGACCTGCAAACCGACCCCCAGGAGCTGAAGAACCTGGCGGGCCCGCAGGAGCACAACAGCCGCCGCGCCCACCTGCGCGAGGCGCTGATGGAGCGCGTAGCCGCGTACGAACCCAAATGGGTGGAGGACGGTGAACTGGTCTCCGTGCCGCCCCGGGGCGACAGCGTGCGCGACCGACGGAACCGCGCCTGGCCGGGCTACCACACCGACGAGTACGAGGTCGACGTGCGACATTGACGGAGCGGCTGTGCGGAGAGAAGAAACCCCAGACGAGGGCTTCGTGGACCTGCATTGCCACTCCTCCGCGTCGGGCGGCGCGGTCGGCACCCCGGCCGCGTGGCCGGCACTACTGCCTTAGCCTACGTCGTCACCGGGGCCAGGCACTCCATGCTCCTGGTCAACGGCATGGGTCAGCCCGGGGGGTGAGGGCCGCTTACCGCCGGTTCCGGGGCAGGCGCGAATCCCTCCACAAGCGGCAATCTACACCTCCGGGCGGGGGCGGGCAAAAGAACTCGTGGGCCTTGACACCATCGCCCGCAGACAGTCAACTCCACGCCAACGCGCTCTCGGAAGCGGAGACGGCGAGCATGGCACAGTGGCGCAGGGAAGGCCAGGCGGTGACGGCGGCGGGGCGGCGATTCCTGCCGCTCATAGCTTACATGGGCGGCCCGTTCGGCGTGCAGGCGTTCGACCTCGCGGCGGAGGTCGCCTTCGACCATGAGAGGTTCGACGAGACGGCGCACGGCGGCCGGCTCGGCCTGCTGGTGGACCGGCACATCAACCCCCACACGGAGCTGCCGCGCGGAATCTTCGTCACACGCGAGACGCCGGCCGAGGACGAACGACGCGAGGGACCCTACCTCTCCCTCGCAGTGCGCCCTGTCCGGTCCGATGTCGACCCGCCGGGCGGCGAGCTGCACGATCCCCTGCGCAGCGAGGGCCCGCATGCCCGCGAGTGGGACTTCCTGGCCGAGCATGCCGAACGCGCGCTCGACGCGGCCGGGCTGAACTCGGGGGCCGAAGACTGCGAGAAGGTCCACGCCTTCGCCGAATATGCGATGCGCTACAAGGTGAGCCCGACCTACGGCTCCTTCCACCCGGTCGACGTGTTGCTGCACAGCAGCTACTGCACCGGGGCCGCGAACGTCTGCGCGGCGCTCTGCCACGTCAGCGGCATTCTCACCCGCCACTGCTGCATCTCGAACCACACCATGACCGAGGCGTTCGTCGGCGGACGGTGGCAGTTCGTGGACAACCACGCCGACGGCGCGCGCTTCGTGCCGGGCGCCGACTACGTCGACGTAACCCTCTGGCCCGACCGACAGGCAGACTTCAGCGAAGCCCAGAGAGGCTACCTCTCCCATCGACGCGCATGGGCGCGCAGCCCCTGGCATTACAGCGGCATGCTGCGCTGGCACTGGGCATGGGGGGATGGGAAAGGACGGGGCGTGCGCACCAGCCTGATGGACGGATACGGCGTCAGCGTCCCCTGCGACCCGCATCACGCCTCCGCCCTCTACCCCGAGCGCGAGAGCTATCCGATCCCCACCTGGCAGACGACGCCGCGCCTGAAACTGACCGAGAAGGGCGCCTGGCTGCGCGTGAACTTGCGCTTGAGGCCCGGCGAGAGCCTGCTGAAAACATACTACGCCGGCCCCGCCGACGACAACCCGGTCGCCGCCGCACACGTCGACTGGTGGTTCGCCGAGATGCTCGCATTCGAGGACGTGGTCATGAACCTGGACGACGCGCGGCAGATAGCGCCCTCGGACGCCCTGCCCGCAAGCGGCGGGGTGACCAGGCTCCGCTTCGTGCTGCCGCCTCAACTCGCCTCCGAGCCCGGGCTGCACCGGCTGGTGCTTACCAATCGCTCCGGCGAAACGCTCGCCCCGGTGGCCTACCCGACCCCGCTGGTCACGCCGCCGGCGGTCGCCACCGAGGGCGCCCTCGCCGTCCACCCGCAGTCCCTCGCCCGCGAGCCGACCATCGTGTGAAGGGAAGCCAAACCATGGGCAGATTTGAGTCAGGTCGCCAGTTCATGAAGTCGGGCTTTGCACGAATGGACGGGCGCCGCTCCGACCAGTCGCAGGGCGTTCCGCATCCGCCCATCCAGAAGCCGTGCGACGAAGCGAGCGCCGAGACGGTGGAACTGCCGCCGCCCGCCGAGGCGCCGCTGCGCCAGTGCGATGTGCTGAGCTGCATACGCCAGCGGCGCAGCCGACGGGAGTTCTCCGACGAACCGCTCGCCCTCTCGGAGCTCTCCTTGCTGCTGTGGGCGACACAGGGCGTGGACCGAGTGCTCGGCCAGGGGCGCGCGACCCTCCGACCGGTGCCCTCGGCGGGGGCGCGTCACCCGTTCGAAACCTACTTGATCGTGCAGCGGGTGGAGGGGCTGAAGGCCGGCGTCTACCGCTACCTGCCGCTCGAGCACGAGCTGTTGTGGCTGTTCCAGCAGAAGGGCCTGCGCACGCGGGCCAGCAGCGCCGCGCTCGGCCAGCGCATGGTGGGCCAGGCGGCCGCCGTGTTCGTCTGGAGCTGCATCCCCTACCGCGGCGAATGGCGCTATCAGCACGAGGCGCACAAGGCGATGCTCCTCGACGCAGGGCACGTGGGGCAGAACCTCTACCTCGCCGCCGAGGCCATCGGCGCCGCCACCTGCGCCGTGGGCGCCTACGACCAGGACGCGATGGATGCCCTGTTGCAGCTCGACAGCGAGGACGAGTTCGTCGTTTACCTCGCCCCCGTGGGCCGTCGCCCCTGACGCGGCCGACCGATCGCGCTGGTTGCAATCAAGGCGCCGCAGGGGGAGAATGCACTGCGAGGGCAACCAGGAACATCCCCGGAGAAGAGGGCATGAACGAACGAGCAGTCCACCAGGGCAGGGACAGCGGACAATGGGGCGAGGGAGACAGCCTGTTCCCCTACAAGCAGAGGCTGCCCGACGTGGTGGAGGCCATGCTCGGCGAGCTGGAGCGGCGCGGCACCGTGCAGCACGTCTGCCAGCACCCCCTGCCGAGTGAACAGACGGTGGTGCGCATCCTGAACCTGATCGCCGAGATCATGTTCCCGGGCTACTTCGGCAAGAAGGGGCTCGACCGGGCGAACCTGGCCTTCCACCTGGGCGAGACCATGAACCTGGCGCACGACCTGCTGGCCGAGGAGATAACCCGCTGCCTGCTGCACGAGGGCCGCTGCCCGAAAGAGGAGTGCGAGCAGGAGGGCCACCGGCAGGCCTACGGCCTGCTGGCCCGGCTGCCGGACCTGCTGGAAGTGCTCGACGGCGACGTGCGGGCCGCCTACCAGGGCGACCCGGCGGCGACGGGCTATGACGAGGTGATCTTCTGCTATCCCGGCTTCCGCGCCATCATGATCCACCGCATCGCCCACGAGCTGCATCAGCTCGGCGTGCAGTGGCTGCCGCGCATCATGACCGAACACGCCCACCGCATCACGGGGGTGGACATCCACCCCGGCGCGACCATCGGGCGGAACTTCTTCATCGATCACGCCACCGGCGTGGTGGTCGGCGAAACGACCGAGATCGGCGACAACGTGCGCATGTACCAGGGCGTGACGCTCGGCGCGTGGAGCTTCGAGACGGACGAGAGCGGCAACCTGGTGCGGGGCTACAAGCGCCATCCCACCATCGAGGACGACGTGATCATCTACTCGAACGCGAGCATCCTGGGTCCGATCACCGTCGGCCAAGGCAGCATTATCGGGGCAAACGTGCTGTTGACGCATTCGGTGGAACCGGGCACGCAGGTCAGCACGGACAAGCCGAGCCACCGCATCGTTCAGCGCAACGGCCGCGGTTGAGCGGGCACTTGCGGCTCAGCATTCCGGACAGCCCCCGCCCGTCGATGGCCGCCTCAGCCCTCCGCGCGCTCGGCGGCGCGCAACACCTGGCCGAAGTAGAGGCGGTGGAAGTCGCCCTCCGGGTAGAACTGCTGCCGGATATCGTCCGCGATGGCGGCGTCGACCAGGTCGTTGACGTGCACGGCGCGGCACTCGTAGAAGCGCTTGCACTCGGCGATCAGGGGCGCCCTGACCGTGTGCGCCTCGACGGGCGTCAGGCCCCTCTCGGCGAACTTGTCCACGTCTCTGCCACTCATCTGCCCGCAGTAGAGGACGCTCTGCTGCATGCCTTCGGAGGGCACGTTGACGACGAACTCCCCCGTTGCCTCGATGTTGCCGAACGTGTGGCGCGAGGGCCGCACGTAGACGATGAAGATGGGCCGGCCCCAGACGACGCCGGGGCTGCCCCAGCCGATGGTCATGGCGTTCGGCTTGCCCTCGGGGCTCACGCTGCTGAGCAGCAGCCCGGGGCTGCGCATGGTCTGGACGGTGTCCGGCAGGTTCTGCGTGAACTCAATCTCCGTCGTCTTCATCCGGCTTCTCCTCGGTCTGCAGGGGTGTGGTGAGTGCTCTGCTGCCTATGCCGGCCGTCATGCAAAGCTTCATCAGTTCTTCCACGCTCATGCCCTCGATGCTCCGCACGCGCCCGGCGGGGACGTAGACAGTGTAGCCCCCGATCTGATAGCTCATGGGCAGGTAGACGGCGACCCGGGTGTCAGTCTCGCCGGGCAGGAAGGAGCGCGGCTTCTGCTGGGTGACCAGCCCGAGCATCTGAACCGCGCCGTCCTCCGACTCGACCACACACGGCTTGCCGCGGGATTTGCTGTCCGGCCCGCCGAGGAACTTCAGCAGGTCCCTGACGGCCGTGTAGAGGCTCTTGACCAGCGGTATGCGCTCCACGATCGCTTCCGCCGCACGCAGCGGCGCGCGCAGCAGCCAGGTGCGCGCGAAGAGCCCGACGAAGTAGATGGCCGCAATGCCGACCATGACGCCGAGGCCCGGGAAGAAGACGACATGGGCGATGTCGCTGTAGCGAGGCAGGAATGCCTCGACCGGCGCGATGAGGGCCGTGCGGATCGCACTGTCGAGCAGGAACAGGGCCTGCCACACGATGTAGACGGTGACGATGATCGGCACCGCAACGATCAGGCCGTTCAGGAATACCTTGCCGTGCTGTTTCAGGTTCATGGAGGGTCCTCCGCATCGTGCGGCGGACCGCCCGGGGGGCCGCCCGGCCGCCCGCCGAGGTAGTATCCCATCATTGCTGCCAGGCCGGTGAGGGTGAACAGGATTCCCCCGGCGTAGAGCATAAACAAGGCACCCTGGCCCCAGTCGACAAAGAACATGCCCATCGCCGCAAGCGCGAAGAGCAGCGCAGAGAGCGAAAAGCCCGCTATGTAGACCACGGCGACCCAGCGCCCGTCCGCCTCGTCAGCCATCCCGCCCGGTCCTCTCTCGCAGAAAATCGATCAACGCGCCTGGATCGTAAGAGCCTATCCAAATCCAGCGCAGTCCCCGCACAGTGCGGCCGGGCTTGAGCTGCAGCAGCACGGCCGGCATGCGGCCGACGTGCTCGGGCACCGACTTTCCCGCGAACCACGAGCCGGGTCGCACGCGCGTTAGCCGCACCGAACGTATCGCATCGTAGCGTATGGCGGTTCGGAACGCCGATATCGGCCCGGAGCACACCTCCAGCCGGTCGCCCAGGTCACGCACGCGCACATAACCGTTGAAAAGCAAGTACCAGCCCGATATCCCCAGCATGATCGCCGTGGTGTAGTAGGCGCGCTCACCGGCAGCCGCGCGAGCCAGCCAGAAGACGGCGACGAAGAGCCAGAACCACCAGAGCCGCGCCTGCATCGGCTCCCTGCGGTCGAACCGCGCCACGGCCGGGTCCGTCTTCTCCGTGCCCTCCATCACGGGCTCCATTCTACGCACAGCACGCGCCGGCGGCAAGGACGGCCTCGCACTGGCAGCAAAAGCCTTGACAGACGCGGGCGGTGCGGGTAATCTATCGTTACCTTTAGTAACGTTACCGCGTGGAACAATGGAATCCCTTGATTCCAACCGCTACTACGAGCTTAAGATACTGGAGCACATCGAAGAGCAGCCGGACCTGCCGCGTCGGCTCGCTGCGCGGAAGCTCGGCGTCAGCGTGAAGCTGGCGCACACCTTGCTCGGCGGCCTGGTCGAACGCGGGCTGCTCGCGGTGAAGAAGGAGAACGCTCGCCGGTGGCTCTACTTCCTGACCCCGCAGGGAATGGCGGAGAAAGCGCGCCTGACGCGGGAGTTTCTGGAGTTCAGTATGGAGTTCTACCGGGAGGCCCGACGGCGCTCCGCGCAGGTCTGCCGCGACCTATCGGAGGCGGGCCGCAGGCGCGTGGCCTTCCTGGGTCTTGGCGAACTCGCCGAGATCGCCTACCTCGGCGTGCAGGAGTGGGCTCTCGACCTGGTAGAGGTCTTCGACGACGAGGAGGCGGGCCAGAGCTTCTTCGGATGCACCGTAGAGCCGTTACGGCGGGTGGCCCACTCGCAGGCGGACGGCATCGTCGTAACGGCGTTCCACCCGGAGCACCCCATGACGCCGCGATGGCTGCCGCAGGCCGTCGCGGCAGATGAACGCATGGTGTGGATATTCGGCGGTCCGCAGCCAGATGCGCCTGCGGCCCCGTCGGCAGACGGCCCGGCGACCAACGGCGGCGCCGCACAGCGCGATACCCGTTGACATCTTGAGGCGAAAATGAACGTACCGGTGCTCGACCTGAAGCAGCAGTACCGCGAGCTGGCGATGCAGATCGACGCCGCACTGCGGCGGGTGTGCGAGAACTCCTGGTTCAAGCTCGGCCCCGAGGTGGAGCAGTTCGAGCACGCGTGGGCGACCTACTGCGACGCCGAACGCTGTGTGGCCGCCAACAGCGGCACCTCGGCCCTCCACCTGGCGCTGCTGGCGGCGGGCGTCGGGCCGGGTGACCAGGTCATCACCGCCGCCATGAGTTTCTTCGCCACCGTCGAAGTCATACTCTACTGCGGCGCCACCCCCGTGTTCGCGGACATCGACCCGCTCACGTACAACATCCATCCTGCGAGCGTGGAACCGTTGCTCTCCCAGCGCACCGCCGCCATCATGCCCGTGCATCTGTTCGGACACCCGGCGGACATGGACCCCCTGCTCCAGATGGCCGAAGCCCACGGGGTCGCCGTGGTTGAGGACGCCGCTCAGGCCCACGGGGCGCTCTACAAGGGGCGCAAGGTCGGCGCCATCGGCGACGCAGGGGCGTTCAGCTTCTACGTGACAAAGAACCTCGGTGCTTTCGGCGAGGCCGGGGCGCTGGTGACCAACGAGAGCCGAATGGCCGACCGGGCGGAAATGCTTCGAAACCACGGCCAGAGCGGCGCCTACGAGCACTCCCTGCTGGGTTACAACTACCGCATGGAGGGCTTTCAGGGCGCAGTGCTGAACGTGAAGCTGCCGCACCTGGACGCGTGGAACGCGCGCCGACACAGGATCGCGGCGCAATACACTGAAGGGCTGGCCGGCACGCCCCTGACACTGCCGCGACAGGCCGATTACGCAGCGTCGGTCTGGCACCTCTACGTGGTGCGCTGCGGCGAACGGCGCGACGAGCTGAAGCGCCACCTGGAGGCCAACGGCATCGCGGCCGTCATCCACTACCCCACGCCGATGCCCGAGCTGGAAGCCGTGCGCAATCTCGGCCTTCCCGAACCCCACATCCCCGAAGCGCAGCGCATGGCGCGCGAGGTGCTCTCTTTGCCGATCTTCCCCGAGATGACCGACCGGCAGGTCGGCTACGTGATCGATAGCGTGAGAGATTTCTACGCCATATGAACGCGATGCTGACAGCCCTGCGGCGTCCGAAGCTCGAGCTGCTCTACGAGTTCGTCAAGCGGCTGGTTGCGCGGGAGTACAAGGGCTCGCGTCTGGGCGTGCTGTGGACGGTGCTCAACCCCCTGCTGATGGCCGTCGTCTACACGATCGTCTTCGCCGTCTTCCTGCGCATGCGCAGTCCCGGCGGGGGCGGTGGCCTCGGATACGGGCTGATGGTCTTCGGCGGGCTGATTCCGTTTCGCGCGCTGGCGATGGTGCTCAACCAGGCCCCCTCGTGCATTCGTTCCAGCGGCGACCTGGTCAAGCGCGTGGTCTTTCCGGTGGAGATTCTGCCGGTGGCGACGGCGATTTCGGCGGTGGCCAACGCGCTGTTCGGCCTCGCCGTATTGCTGGCGCTCGGGCTGCTGATCAATGGGCGCGTGCCGGCCACGGTGCTGACGTTGCCGGCGGTCTACGGCGTGCTGTTGCTCTTCAGCGTGGCCCTGGCCTATTGGCTCTCGGCGGCGGGCACCCTGGTGCGGGACGTGGGCGCCCTGATGTCTCCCCTGACGCGCGCGCTGTTGTTCCTGAGCCCGGTGGTATGGGACATCGAGGTGCTTTCGCCCCGGCTGCAGCGCCTGCAGATGCTCAACCCGGTAACGGTGATTGTCGTCAGCCACCGCAACGCCGCTCTGAGCGGCCGGCAACCGCTCTGGTTGCCGTTGCTGGCTCTGGCACTGGCCAGCCTGCTGTTGCTGGCGGCGGGGCGATGGTGGTTCGCCCGGCAGAGGGTCTTCTTCCCCGAGGTGCTATGAGCGAACGGGCGAGAGCGGAGCGCGACGGCGTGCTGGTGCGGGCCCAGCGACTGGGCAAGAAGTATCGCATCTACGGTTCGCCCCGCGCCCGCCTGGGCGAATGGGCCAGTCTCGGACGGCTCTGCAGGCACCGTGACTTCTGGGCGCTGCGCGACGTCAGTTTCGAGCTAGCCCCGGGCGACAAGCTCGGCGTGCTCGGCATGAACGGCGCGGGCAAGAGCACGCTGCTGGGCCTGGTGGCCGGGCTGCTGACGCCGAACGAGGGGGCAGTCGAGGCGCATGGCGACGTGGCGGCTTTGCTCGACCTGGCTGCTGGCTTCCACAAGGACTTCACCGGCCGGGAGAACGTGCTGCTGGCCGGCCAGTTGCGCGGGCTGACGCGCCGACAGATGCTGCACTACATGGGCGACATCGTGGAGTTCGCCGAGATAGGGGAGTTCATCGATCAGCCCGTGCGCACCTACTCGACCGGCATGGTCATGCGGCTGGCCTTCTCGGTCGCCACCATGGTCACGCCGGACGTGTTGATTGTGGACGAGGTAATCAGCGTCGGCGACGCCTTCTTCCAGCACAAGTGCATGCAACGGATGAAGGAGCTGACCGGCGGCGGCACGGCACTGCTGTTCGTTAGCCACTCCACCGACCAGGTGCGGACGGTCTGCAATCGCGGGCTCGTTCTGGACCAGGGGCGCCCCGTCTACATTGGCGACAGCGAACGGGCCGCCGACGTCTACCTGCGCGAGATCCGCGAGCGCGAGGCGCGCCGCGCAGCGCAGAAGAGCCGGGCTCCGCGCCCGCTGCCGGGGGGCCAGTCGCGTCGGCCACAGGGCTTCCCGCCGGCCCATGCCTTCGAGTACGGCCCGGCCGAGCGCGCCGAGATCGTCAACGTCCGCGTAACGGATGAGGACGGCGCCCCGCGCGAGAGCTTCCGCATAGGCGAAGACGTCTGCCTGAACATCCACGTCCGCGTGAAAGCGGATGTGGAGCGGCTCGGCGCCGCGTTCCTGGTCCGCGACCGCAACGGCGTGGACCTCCTCGGCACCACCTCGCACCACTATGGTTACACTGTCGAGCGAGCCCGCCCGGGGCAGGATCTCGTGTTCCGCTTCAGCTTCCCCAACTTGCTCAAGGCGGGGCACTATGCCTGCACAGCCGCCATCAATCGGCTCGCGCCGACCCGCGACTTGACCGCCGCGATCACCATCCACCAGTTCGACAACGTGGCGGGCTACCACTCCAGCGGCCTGCCGGACCTCGACGTCTATCACCGGGTTTACGCGCCGGTCGCCGTGGACGTACGTTCGACCGCTCCGCAGCCGGCAAGCGGCGACGGCGCCTGAAAGGCCAGGAAGGAGATTCGCATGAAGCTGCTGTTCATCGGCCTGGATGGGCTCTCGTGGGAGACCTTCGAGCAGTTCGAGATGCCCTTCCTGGAGGCCCTTTCGGGGCAGGGGGTGCGCGGCAGGCTACTCTCCTTCGAAGATCCCTATATGTGCACCGGGCCCGTGTGGACGTCCATTCAGACCGGTCTCGCTCCCGAAAAGCACGGCGTGACCGGTCCGCGCGCGGGCAACTGGCACACTGCCGCCCTGAACCGCGACGTGAAGACCGTCTGGCGCACGCTCAACGAACAGGACGTCACGTGTGGCCTGGTGAACTTCCCCGTAACCTACCCCCTTCGACCGGTCAGGGACTTCGTCGTCTGCGGCTTCCCCGCACCGTGGGAACCCGAGGGCACGCAGAACCCCTGGGAGAGGCTCGACCTGGGCGGACGCCTCTTCTGGCCATCCGAACTGGAGCCGCACATCGGTGGCTTCCGTTCCGCATGGATGAACTACGTCGAACCGGATGAGTTCGAAGACACACACGCACCCTACCGGGCGGCGCGCGAGGGCGACCCCGACGCCCGAGCCTACATGATGGGCCTGCTCTACCGTTCCCTGCACGAGACGGAGCGGCTTGCCCTGACGCTCAGCCGCGAGCACCCCGTGGACCTGCTGGCGGCTGTCTTCATGGAGACGGACACCCTCGGGCACATGGGCGCCGCCGTGCCCGCCCACGAGCGGGCGGCCATGCTGCGCGAGGCGGACGACGTGGCCCGCCAGCTTGTGGCTGCCACGCAGCCGGAGAACGTCATCGTAATGAGCGACCACGGCTGCTGGGAGCTGGCGCACACGCGGGAGGGGGTCTTCCTGGCCGCCGGGCCGGCCTTTGCCTCAGTGGACGAGGCGGAGGTCGAGATCCTCGAAGTCGCCCCGACGGTGCTTTACCTGTGGGACGCCTACGAACCGGCAATGGCCCGCGAGCCGGCCTATCGCATGCTCGCCTCCGGCCAGGTCGGAGACGAGCAGAGCAGCCGCATCAGGGAACGCCTGCGCGCGATGGGATACCTGGAATGAAGTGCGAGGGTCGAATGACAACGACGCCCGAGATGGCCGAAAGCATGACGGGAGCATGGCAGCGCTACGCCGCAGCACAGTTGCGACGCCGCAGCGACCCGCACTGCGAGGAACAGGAAAGCTTCCTGAAGCGACTCCTCAGCGAATGCGCGGGACGCCTCGCCAGCGAGGCCGCCCGCCCCCTGCGCGTGCTCGACTGCGGCTGTGGGTTCGGGCGCCGCTTGCGCAGCCTGGCACAGACCGAGGGGTTGGAGCCTTACGGCTGCGACGCGAACCGCGAATCGCTGTCAGTCGCGCGGACGCTGCTGCTGGGGCGTTGGCCGGAGCTGGAGGAGCGAGTCGTGCACATAGCGCCCGGCGAACCCTTGCCGTGGGAGGACGGCTACTTCGACCTCGCGCTCAGCGTCGGTGCCTTGCGCCGAACGCCGCCGGAACTGCTCGGCGCGCTAGTGCAGGAGTTGGCCCGCGTGACCAATGACACAATACTCTGCCTGGAGCCCCCCTCGGCGCCGCAGCCGATGCTGTGGGACGAGCGGGGCGGCCGGCTCTGGCTCCATGACCTGCTCGGCGTGTTCGAGCAGGCAGGCGTGACCGACGTGGAGGTGGATGGCGATGCCCTCGGTGTCCACACGCTCGTTTACCGGGCGCGGCCGCGTTCGGAAGGCCACCCACGCATGTTGAGCGGAGCCGAATGCTGTCGGGGCGAGCGCGCCGTTCGGCACGCACTGGCGCAGGCCGCCCTCCGCTATGCACAGTTCTGGCGGGACCTGGAGCGCCAACGCGCGGAGAACCTGCGCGCCCGCTTGGCCGAACTGCAGGGCGCGGAACGAAACGCGCGAAGGCAGGTCGATGAGCTGCGCCAGCAGTTGCGCCTCTTCCATGCGCTGAAGGACAAGCCCCTGCTGCGCGCGGCGGACTGGTTGCGGCTGCATCCGCGTCTCGATGCCGTGCTCTGCGGCCCAATGGCGGCCATGCTCGGACTGCGGCGCTGGCTTCTGAGGCGGCTCGGCAGGACGGCAGATGCCGAGGCGGGCGCGCCAGCGGACACATCGCATCCCGACGCACGGGCACCGGAGCACGCGGAACGGAGTAACGGTGGCTACTAGCAACTGGCAACACATTACTTACTGCTGCGAACTGCTCTTCGCGCTGAGCCCGGGCTCTGTGCTCGACCTGGGGATGGGCTTCGGCCGCTGGGGCATGCTCACGCGCGAGATGTGCGACGTCTGGCAGAACCGCATCACTCCCGAGCAGTGGCAGGTCGAGCTGGTCGGCGTGGAAGCCTTTCAGAAGCTCGTGCAGCCCTATCATGGGGCGTTCTACGACGAAGTGATCGTGGCCGATGCCCTGGACTACGTGCGCGGGGCGGAGCGCACCTTCGACCTGATCATCCTCGGCGATGTGCTGGAGCACCTGCCGCGGGGCGAAGCGCAGGAGCTGCTCAGCCTCTGCCGCTCGAAGGCCCATTACACGCTGCTTTGCGTTCCCCTGGGAGAGGGCTGGCAGCAGGGAGAGATGTACGGCAATCCCTACGAGCGCCACCGCAGCGTATGGCGCAACTGGCAGCTTGCCGAGCTGGAACCCGTCTGCGACCGTCGCTTTCGCAACTACCACGGCCTGGTGCACGGGGTCTACCTGTTCCCCTCCACGGAACTGGACGAACGCGACTACTGGCGTGGGCGGCGCTGGCGGCTGCTGGTGCCGCACTTCCGCGAGATCGAGAACCTGAACCCCAGCGGGCCGCAGCCGGGCCTCGCCCACGCGCTGCGCCGCTACTTCGCCACCCGCCCCCGCCGCAAGGCCGTCGCGGGTGCCGTCTATCGTGCCCTCAGGGGCATCGGCGGCGCGGTCCGGCCCGCCCCACGCCGAGACGAGCGCCCCCCCACCGTGCAGTGGCAGGTGTCGCTCGAGCACCAGCCAGTGCTTGCCGTCTGCCCGAAGGGTTGGTACGGGGTCACCACCAGCACGCGGGCGAACTTCCCCAACGTGTTGCTGTATGAGGGCGGCGACCCGGACGCTACGGCGGCGCAGGTGCTGGAACGCGGTTTCAACCGCATCGTCTTCAGCGGCATGCCGCGCGACTCGGCGCTGCTGGCGTCCGCCGTCCACAGGCGCTCGGCCGATGCACACATCGCCGTGCACTACCACGGCTCGCTGGCGCAGAATGCAGACCCGCAGATCCGCGAGCGGTTCCAGCGCGTGGTGCGGCTGGCCCGCGACGGCGTGGCGGCGCGGGTGGGCTGCGTGAAGGCCGGCCTGTCGCCGGTGCTCCGGCGCATGGGCATCGACGCCTGCTACGTGCCGAACCGCGTTGCCGCAGGGGCCCCGGCGGCGCCCCGCCCGGCGGGCTCGCCGCGCAAGGTGGGCGTGTTCGTGCGCGACATCCTGCGCAAGAACGCACACACGCAGTTCGCGGCGGCCCTGATGCTCGAGGACGCCGAGGTGCACGCCGTCGAAACGCCCGACCTCTCCTGCCTGCCCGACCGCTCAAGCGTGGTCGTCCACGGCAGCATGCCGCACCAGGAGTTCCTGGGCCTTCTGTGCGAGATGGACATCTGCCTCTACGTCTCGCTGAGCGAATGCTATCCGATGGTAGTGGCGGAGGCGCTGACGTGTGGCGTGCCGTGCCTGACCAGCCGCTGCCACGAGATACTGGCCCACGACGAGGAACTGGCGCGGCTGCTGCTGGTCGACGCCTACGACAATCCGGTCGCGATCGCCGAGCAGGCCGAGGCCGTGCTGGCCGACCGAGAACGCATAGGACGACGCTGCGGGGAGTACGCATGTGAACTGAACCGCCGCGCCGAGGCTGCGATCCATGAACTTCTGGACTTCGCGGTTTACAATAGCGATTGACCCCCAAGAGCCTGAGGAAGCCCCCGATGACGTTTGCTCCCAACATCCTGGCGCATCGCCGCGCGGCTGCCTTGCTCGCCGTGCTGCTCGGCGCGTGCGCGCTTGTGGGCACCTGGGGCGTTCTGCGGGCGCGGACGCCGGGCGGGAAGGGCCCTCCCGTCCCTGAGGATCGGCCTGCCGGCGCGCCCGAGCACGAGGGCACAGATGCCCCGAACGTGATGGAACTGATCGAGGCGTTCCGCGCCGAGCAGCAGAATGAGTCGCCGGTGGACCCCTTTCGCCTCTTCAGGCCACAGGACTATCCCCACATCGAGCGGGCCAGGCGCACCGTGGGCAACGTGGCCCGGAACTGCTTCGTCGTTCGGCAGACATGCCGCATGGAGACGACCATCGAGCCCTCCGACGGTGACGTGCTCCTGCTCGCTGCCGCCCCCCGCTTCGCGCCTAACCGCAGCCGCTTCGCCTCGGTGGAGTTCAGGGCGGAGGCCGTCCGCACCGACGGGCGCCGCACGCCCCTGTTCGCCACGGAATGGCAGAACTTCACCGCCGCTGCCGCCGGCTGGCGCACGGCGCGTGTGCCGCTCGGCGACCTCGCCGGCGAGAATGCGACCCTGGAGCTGAGCGCCTGGATCACTGCCGATGGGCCCGAGCCCGGCCCGGTGGCCGAGTTGCTGATCGCCGAGCCGTGGCTCGCGCGAGAGGCAAGGCACAACCGGCCCAATGTGGTGCTGATCGTGCTGGAGGCCACGCGGCGGGATCGTACAAGCCTGCACGGCTATGAGAGGGATACCACACCGTTCCTGCGGGAGCTGGCACGGGAGTGCCTGGTCTTCGAGGACGGGCTGGCCCAGTCCTCATGGACGAAGCCGTCCGTCGGCAGCATCATGACGGGTTTGCCGCCCGCGGCGCATCGTGCGTTGACGGCGACCGGCGGCCTGCCGGACGCGTTTGACACCATGGCGGAACTGCTGCGCGGGGGCGGCTACCACACGGCGGCCTTCTGGACTGCGCGGGTCATACTGCCGCCGTTCGGCTATGAGCAGGGCTTCGACGTGTTCGTCGCCGAAGACCGTGAACTCTTCGAACAGGTGCGCCGAGACGCTGTGCGGTGGATCGAACGGGAGGCCCGGCAGCCGTTCTTCCTCTCCATCCACGCCTTCGACCCCCACGGTCCCTACGCGGCCCCCGGTTCATATCGGCACGCCTTCGCCAGCGATTACGACGGCCCGCTGGCGCGTCGGCCCTATCTGAAACCGGGCACGCTGGCGCAGGAAGGACTGCCCGACCATGCCTCAGCGCGCTACGTGCGGGACCGCTACGATGCCGAGGTCCTCTACGCCGACCGCGTGCTCGAGCGCCTGGTAGCGGACCTGAAGGAGCACGCCCTGTGGGACGAGAGCCTGGTCATCATCACGTCGGACCACGGCGACGCCCTCGGTGAGCACGGGCTTTGGGGCCACTCGAGCGACCTGATGCCTCAGCTTCTGCGGGTGCCGCTTCTGATCAAACCGCCCGGCGGCGCCGACGGACGGTGCATCGCATGGCCGGCCGGCCACGTGGACCTGCTGCCCACCGTGCTCGGCGCGACGGGCCTGCAGCCAACGGACGGCTTACCCGGCGTGGACCTGCTCGGCGCCGCGCGCGCCGATGGGGCCGGCCGGCGTGCCGTGCACTTCGCCGAGTTTCAGACGGACCTGGTCTCGGGCGAAGGCCCCGCCCAGGTTGCGGCCGTCACGGAGGATTACCACTGCCTGGCCGAGTTCGCGCCCGACGGGGGGCTGCGGTTGCGCCTCTACGATCGACGCACCGATCCGGACGCCGCTCACGATGTCGCGCCCGAGAGGCCCGAAGTCACAGCGCGCTTCCGCGCGATGCTGCGCGAGCGTTACGGCGAGGACGGCCCGGTCGGCCTGTTCGGCGCTCCGGCTGCCAGCGCGGAGCCGGACGCGCAGACACTGGAGGCACTGAAAGACCTGGGCTACCTATGAGAGACACACTAACCGAGGTGATGAACTGATGCGTTCGAGGCGTCACACGCTTGCACTCGCGGCCGGGGCGGCGCTCTGGCTGCTCGCGCGGCCGGCCTTCGCCTACATCGACCCCGGCACCGGCGGCGCCGTCTTCGGCTCCGTCGCGGCCATGGTAGGCATCATGGCCATCGCCGCAGCGGCCACGTTCGGCTTTGCCCGGCATTACTTCCGCGGGATTGCGGCCTTCATCTGGCGGCATCGCCTGATCGCGGGCGCCCTGCTGCTCGGGCTCGCCATCGGGGCAGCGGCGTTCATCATCGGGGCCGGGGCGCGCAGCGTTCAGGATGCCGGCCCACATGCGCCGCACGACGCCGAGCCGCAACGGCGGCGACTGATCCAGGGTTACATGGCTGCACAGGACAGCGAGATTCAGAACGCCGACCCCTTCCGCCTCTTTGCGGAACGCCAACCGCAGCACGTCAGAAGGGGGCGCTATGCCATCGGCGGGCGCAGTCGGAACTGCTTCATCATCGAGCGGAGCGTGCTGATCGAGAAGGCGCTGCGCCCGAGCGTGGGACAGCGGCTCGTGTTCCACGTGGGGGCGGCACACCCGCAGCACAAGTGGTCCGGCACCGTGCGTGTGCGGGTTAGCCTGGACGGCCCGGACGGCGAGGACGAGGTCTTCGCCGAGACATGGCGAAAAGTAGGCGAAGGTCAACACTGGCGTCCGGTGAACGCCGAGCTCTCACCGTACGGGGGCGCCGACGTGACGCTGCGGATCGACGTCACGATGGATCGCACGCGCGAAGGCCAGTTTTGCCTGGTCTCGGAGCCGCTGCTGGTGGACTCCGACAGCGCCGGGCGCCCGAACGTGATCGTCTGGTCGCTGGAGACGGCCCGGCGCGACCACCTGAGCGTCTACGGATACCCGCGCCCTACGACGCCCTTTCTGGAGGAACTTGCGCGCGAGGCGGTCGTCTTTGAGGACGCTTACTCCCAATCATGCTGGACTCGCCCCTCCATCGCATCGCTGCTGACCGGGCTCTACCCGGCGCAGCACGGCGCTCATCTGCCCCTGCACCGGCTCGGCGACTCGGTCCTGACCCTGCCCGAATGCCTGCGGCCCGAAGGCTACATCACGGCCGCCTTCTGCACGAACCCGCTCATAGCCAACCCGGGCTTCAACTACCAGCAGGGCTTCGACCTGTTTGTGCATGAGAAGAGCAATCCCGCCAGCGTGCTGGTAAGCGACCTTGTCGAATGGCTCGACTCCGGGCCCCGGCAGCCCTTCTTCATCTTCGCCCACACCATAGACCCCCACGCTCCCTACGAAGCGCCTGAGGGCTACGCCGACGTCTTCACCGGCGATTACGAGGGTCCCCTGCGCGAGTTGGACCGGCTGGATGAAGAGGCGCTGAAGGGGCGAGACGACCTGACGGAGGCCGACCTGGCCTATGCCGTAGCCCGATACGACGCGGAACTGCTCTACAGCGACGTCATGCTCGCACGCCTTGTCAACGCGCTGCGCGCTCGCGACCTGTGGGACAGCACGATGCTGGTGGTCACCTCCGACCACGGCGAGGAACTGGGCGAACACGGCTACTGGGGCCATAAACGCGACCTGATGGTCGAGAAACTGCGCGTGCCCCTGATCGTAAAGCTGCCGGGCGGGCGCTACGGCGGAGAGCGCCTGGCCGGGCCGGCCAGCGGGGTGGACATCATGCCGACGGTGCTCGCCGCCCTCGGCCTGGCGACACCGCAACAGACCGCCGGAGTCGACCTGCTGAGCGCGGTGGAGACGGGCCGCACGCCGCGCGAGCACCACTTCGCCGAATTCCGCCCAGACCTGCTGCTCGCAACGGGCGCGGCGCACTACAGCGTGATATCCGAACGCTACCAGTACATACGGCGCACCAACACAGGCCCGGGACCGGACGCCGAACACCTGTTTGACTTGGCGCAGGACCCCGCCGCACAGAACGACCTGGCCCGCCAGATGCCCCGGCAGCGCGACGCCATGGCCGCACTGCTGTGGGAACGCTACGGTGAGCCGGGATACACGCTGGCGGCGAACGGCAGCGGGACGGAAGTCAGATACACCGGCCGCCTGCGCGCCCGGGGGCGGATACTCGGCGTGCGCGGCGTGCGCACCGAAGCGGATGATTCGTTCGTCGTCTCCGATGACCGCACAGAGTTGCGGTTCTCGCTCGGCGTCGACCGTGACGACGACGTTCTGCGCGTGCGAACTGAACCCGCGAACGCCCCTGTGGAGCTCGAACTCGAGCGTCCACAGGACGCGGACATCTATGTCGGTGCCGGCATGGAGCTTGCCGCCGCCAAACCGGTGTCTGTGCCGGCAGAACGCTGCGCGGCCGATGTCGAGATGGGGGTGACCCCGTCCTATGAGATCGGGCGACAGGGCGGCCTGTTTCTATGGCGGCAAGGCGTGCCCCTCGTCGGTGAAGTGGAAGGAGTCGAGCCCGACGAAGAGACCCTCGAAGCGCTGAAGGACCTCGGCTACATGTAGTCCCAGATCACGGAGGCAGCCCAAGATGGCGTTGTCGCGAAGGCAGTTGCTCACGGGCGCGGTCGCCGCTGCGGGCGGCGCCGCCGTCTCGTACCTCGCGCTCAGCGCCGCGCGACGCACCGGCCCGAACGGAGGCCGAAGGAGAGCGGGAAGCATGAGCAGATTCGACAAGGTCTTGGTGCTCGGCATCGACGGCCTGGATCCGGGCATCCTGGGCATGCTGCGCGGGCAGGGCGTGGTGCCGAACTTCGAGCGCCTGCGGCGCCGGGGCAGCGGGGGCGAGCTGCGGACCGTGGCGCCCGCGCAGAGCCCCGTGGTCTGGACTTCCCTCGCCACCGGCACGAACCCCGGCCGGCACGGCGTCTTCGACTTTATCCATCGCGATCCCAAGCGCCCGCTCCCCTTCCTGAGCGTATGTCAGAACCAGGGCGGCCTGCTGCGTGGCACGCGCTACACACAGCCGCGCCGTAATGCCGCCTTCTGGGACGTGCTCACCGAACGCAGCGTGCCCGTAACCGCCGTGCGCTGGCCGGTCACCTTCCCCGCCGAGCGGATCGACGGCCGCATGCTCAGCGGCCTCGGCGTGCCGGGCATACGCGGCACACTCGGCCACTACACCCTCTACGCGCAGGAAGGCGCCCCGGCCCCGGGCGTGGACCCGGCGCGCCTGGTGCGGCTGAGCGCCGCCGGCGAACGCGTCGATACCGTGATCAAGGGGCCGATGGTACGTGGCCTGAGGGGCACTTCGCATGCGGAGGTCCCACTCCTCCTCCAGCGTACGGCGGCAGGGATCACCCTCCGCGTCGGCGAAGAAAGATTCGATCTGGCCGAAGGCGACTGGAGCGATTGGGTCGCCCTCAAGTTCGGCGTGGGTGCGCTCAAGACCGTGAGCGGCATGGCGAAGTTCCGCCTCGTCAGCCGCGCACCCCTTAAGCTGTACATGAGCCCGCTGGAGCCGGACCCGCGCGAGCCGGCCTTTGAGATCGCATCGCCCGAAGGCTACGCCGGCGAACTGGCGCAGCAGATCGGCCTGTTCCACACCCTCGGCATGCCCGAGGACACCAAGGCGCTCAACGAGGGCGCCCTGAGCGAAGAGGCATTCCTCGACCAATGCCGCGAGGTGACCGACGAACGCGTGCGCATGTTCTGGCACGAGTTCGAACGGTTCGAGGCCGGCGCGTTAGCCTTCGTGTTCGATACATCGGACCGCATCCAGCACATGTTCTGGCGGCAGAACGAGTTCAGCCCCGACGGCACCGTCGCCGAGCTCTGCCCCGCAATCCGAGAGCATTACCTGCTGATGGACCGCTTCCTCGGTGAACTGCTCCAAGAGATCGACGACAAGACCGGCCTGATCGTGCTCTCCGACCACGGCTTCACTGACTACAAGACCAACTTCGACCTGAACGCCTGGCTCGCCGAGGAGGGCTTCATGAAACTCAAGGCCAACCCGGGCGAAATGGAGGAGGACGAGACGGCCCTCTACCGCATCGTCGACTGGTCGCGGACGGTCGCCTACGGCTGCGGCTTCACCAGCCTCTACCTGAACATGAAGGGCCGCGAGGGCAACGGCATCGTCGAGCCCGATGAGGCGCACGAGCTGGCAGCTGAGATCGCCAAACGCATGAAGGCCTACCGCGACGGCGAGACGGGCGCCCGGCCGGTCGCCCGGGCCGACCTGGGCGAAGATATCTACAGCGGGTCCGAAATGCCCGGAGCGCCGGACGTCGTCGTCGGCACGTCCCCCGGCTATCGGGGCAGTTGGCAGACCGCCGTGGGTGGCGTCGCTGCGCAAGTGCTCAGTCCCAACGAGCGCCACTGGTCGGGTGACCACATCGTAGCGCCCGCAGCAGTGCCCGGCACGCTGCTGTCCAATCTGCCCTTGAGAACGCAAGGCGCAGGGGCGCTGGACGTCGCGCCCACCGTGCTGGCCATGCTCGGGATCGAACCCCCCGCCGAGTGCGAAGGGCGATCCCTGCTCGCCGACGAGACTGCATGAACCCTCGACCCCTCATAAGGAAGCGAGGCGCCCTCACGTCGTGATATGCTTCGTCACCAACGAGATCGCGGCCGGCAAGCGCGGAGGCATCGGCTTCTACATGGAAGAGGCCGTCTGCATGCTCGAATCACAGGGGCTGCAGACCTGCCTGCTGGTCACTGCGCCGCAGATGTCCGCATCGGAGGTCGAGCACCAGTTGCGCCGGCGCGGCACCTGCACGCGCGTGTTCAACGCCGCCGACCTGGCCCCCACCGCGCACGTGCCCGATGCCGCCTTCCCTCACCCCGGCTACGCGGCTTCGGTACGCGTGGCCAGAGCCCTCGAACAACTCTGCGAGGACCTGCCGATACGGTTCGTCGAGTTCCTGGACCACAGCGGCACGGCCTTTGTGCCGTTGCGGATGAAGCGGCTGATGGGACGGTTCGGCCGGCAGGTACTCGCCGTTCGCGCCCATGGCACGCTGGAGATGGTCCACATCTCAGAGCAGAGACGCTACGGGCTTCGGGCGAACTTGATCGGCTACTTCATGGAGCGCTACGGCATACGGCACGCCGACCTGCTGCTGGCAGCCACGCACGCCTCCCTGCGACAATACGAGCAGTTCTACCAGCGGGAAGGGCCGGCAGCGGTCTGCCCCTTGCCCGTGCGACGGATCACGCCCGAACCCCTGCCCTTCCGCGACGTCAAAGCGCCGCCTTGCAACGTCCTCTGCGCCGGGACAGTGCAGATGCAAAAGGGCATGGACCGCTTTGTGCGCGCCGGCGTCGCCCTCTGCCGGCGGGGTCTGGCCGGCGTGCGCTTCGTGGTTATGGGGCGCGACTTCAGCACCTCGCCCCGCTACGGTTCCTGCGCCGAGGAGTTGCGACGGCTCGTGCCCGACGACCTGTGCGACCGTTTCGAGTTCCGCATCGGCTATTACGACGCCGATGACCTTTTGCATGCGACGCGCGAGTGTTCGTTCGCTGTGACACCGTCGCGGTGGGAGACGTTCTGCCTGGTCGCCCATGAGTTGCGCTGGCTGGGGACGCCGCAGGTGCTCAGCCGCATCGGCGCTCTCGAGGAGCACTTCCAACAGGGGCAGGACGCCGTGTTCTTCGACGGCACGGTCGAAGACCTTGCCCACACCATGGAGGCACTGCTGCGCGGCAAGCTGACGATGACCGGCCGCGAGGACGTGGCCTCTCTCTACATGGACGCCGAAACCTTCGCCGCGCCCTACCTCGAAGCGGAACCGCCCGCCGGCACGTCGCTTGCCGCCGGCACGTCGCAGATCACCGTAATCGTGGCGCCCGGCCCCGGGAAGGCGACAGAGACCCGGCA
>CAYQXJ010000015.1:14647-41440 GCA_964421565.1 uncultured candidatus Brocadiaceae bacterium | reverse complement strand
CGCAGATCACCGTAATCGTGGCGCCCGGCCCCGGGAAGGCGACAGAGACCCGGCAGTCGGTGCGCGCATCCCTGTGGGACGAGATCGAACTGCTGAGTGCTGAGGACGAAGGCGCCGAAGCCGCCAACCGGGCGCTGGAGGCGGCGCGAGGCAAGTTCGTGTGCTGCCTGCCGGCCGGATGGCGTGTCGACCCGGATTACCTGCGGCTTGCGGTCCGCGCGCTCCAGCGCTGCCCGGACGCTGCCTACGTCGGTGCGTGGCGTCGCGCCCCCGACGGGGAAGTGGACACCCCATACGGCCTCGACCCGGTGCTCGTAACCGTTGAGGACGGCACGGGCCTGAGCGGGGGCGTGGTGCGACGCAAGGCGCTGCAAGAGCACAACCTGCGCTACGATGAGGGCTTGTTCGCACTGAATGACTGGGAGCTTGCCTGGTCCATGGCGGAACAGGGCCTGCGGGGGGAGGTACTGCCCACTGTGGGCCTGCTGACTGGCCCGCAGCCGCCAATCCCCCGGCGGTCGGAGTATCACCTGCGGCAGCGGATGGCGGAGCTGCACCCGGAGCTCGTCCGCCAACGACCGGCCGAGGTGTTGAAAGCGCACATCGAAGCGCGAAGCGCCCTGGCGCGCGAGACGCGGACGGACGAGTGGCTGCTGCGCCACTTCGGAGGCCTGCGGCTGCTGCGGCTCGGCGTGAAACGCTGCCTGCGCCAGGGCGCCCGGGGCGTGCTGCGCGAAGTGGCCGCGAAGCTGAAGCGCAAGGCAGGAGGAGAGCGATGACCGCCCGCCGCGACGTTGTGCTCATCTCCGTCGACACCCTGCGCTACGACGCTGTCGGAGCCTGCCCCGCGAAACCGCACCTGCGCGCCCGGGGCTGTGAGAACCTGGCGGACACCCCCAACCTGGACGCCTTCCTCGCCGAGTCGGCTTACTTCACCCAGTGCATCACGACCGCCCCGTACACCACGGCCGCCCATGCCTCCGTCCTGAGCGGGCTCTATCCGAACCGCCACGGCGTGCGCGCCTTCTACAAGTGGGGCCTCGCCGACGGTGTCGGTACCCTCGCCGAGGAGCTGAAGGGCCACGGCTACGTCACCTGCGCCGTGCAGGAGGCGGGCGGCGATACGGCCCTGAGCACCGGCTCGGGGGTGCTGCGAGGTTTCGATCGGCTCTTCCGCGATGAAGGCGAAGCGGTGGCATGGTGCACCCGTCAGGAGCAGCCGTGCCTGCTGTTCGTCCATACCTTCGACGTGCACGTGCCCTACTGCTGGTCGGCCGTGCCCTATTCGCGCGAACGGGCGTGGGCGTGGCAGGAGCAGATGTGCAAACTGCGCCAGCGGCTCGGTGGGTGGATCGACGAGGGACCGGCCGACCGAACGCGGTTCTGCTCGTGGATTGCCGAACGCGCCGCGCGGCGTATCGGGGCCGAACAGACCGGTCGCCTGATGCTGGAATGGTACCTGCGAGGGGTCCGCTGGTTCGACACCGTGCGTTGGCCGCGCATCGTGGCGACGCTGCAGGATGCCGGATTGCTCGAAACGGCGCTGACAGCAGTCTTCGCCGACCACGGCGAATCACTCGCCCCGGACAGCACGGGGCCCCCTTTCGGGCACGGCAACTCGCTGCTGGACGATGTGATACGGGTGCCCCTGGCTCTGCGCGGGCCGGGCATCGAGCCCGCTCGGCGGCACGAGCCGGTGTCCCTCGTCGACATTGCGCCCACGGCGCTACAGTGGCTCGGGTTGCGGCCGCGCCTGCTCGGCGAAGCAGGCGCCTGCCAGGGGGCCTCCCTGCTCGACGCGCCAGGCCGCGACGTCTGCTTCGCGGAGGTCTGGCGTTCGCTAAATCCGCCCCGAACGGACACAGACGGGCGCAACTGGCTGCGTCATCTGCACGGCCACTGCGAACCTTCCCAGGTAGCCGGACGCAGCCCCCGGTGCAAAGTCATCTGGCAGCCCGGCGAGCCCGGGTTGCGGCGGTTCATGGAGCCGGCGGCCCGTGCCGGCGTGGGACTGCGCCGCGCCCTTAAGCGCGTGCTGCCCCGCCCCGCAGTTCGCGCCCTGCAGAGGCTACGTTACCGCCAGCGAGAGGCGGCAGGAACACCGACAACAGCGACATCGGACGCCGCAACATTCGTGCTGGAACTGGCCGAGGACCCCCTGGAGGAGCATCCCGTGCGCACCAGCCCGGATGATTTGGACACCCTGAGCCGGCGCCTCTACGAAGGTTTGCAGCATTACTGGTCCGAGGGCCGCACCGGGCCGGCAATCAAACTCGGCGAAGGCCAGAACGAGCGGGTCATGCACCACCTGCGTGACCTGGGCTACGTGGACTGAGAGAGGTCACATGGCTGAAAGCAACGTCAAAGTCCCCACCGTCGAGCAGGTTTCCGTCATCTGCTGGGACGCCTCGTTTCGTGATCATTTCGATGCGATCGACTGCCTTCTGCGCCAGACGCTGCCGCCCGAACGCCTGGAGATCGTCTTCGTCGAATACTACGAACGGCCCAACCCCACCGTGACGCAGATGCTCTGCGACCAGCCCCACGCCCGCATCGTCACGCTGCACAATCCGGGCCCGGCACGCCAGAACGAGCACATCATCGGCGCCTGCGTGAACGAGGGCATCCGCCGCTCGAACGGCGACATGGTGGTGGTGCCTGACGCGGACGTCTTGTTCGAGGACGATCTGCTGGAGGAGATCGTACGGCGACACGAGCGGGTGGAGGACCTGGCCCTCTACTTCTACCGCGTCGACGAGCCGCCCTGCGCGCGACCCGCGCCCCGCACCATCCGGGAGATCGGCCGCGTCGGCTCCATCCGCTATCCGAACAACTACGGCGGATGCCTTAGCGTGCGGCGCCGCTGGCTGGAGGCGATCAACGGCTACGAGGAGGACCCGCTCTGGCGCGGCTACAGCGCCGTCGGCCGCGACACCGCGGTGCGCCTGAAAGCGCTCGGTCTCTGCATACAGTGGCACCCCGAGAAGTTCCTTTACCACGGCTTCCACCCCGGTTGCCACGCCCCCGACCCCCTGAGCACCGAGAGACTGGCAACGCAGCGGGCGATCGTCGACGAGCGGGAACGCCGGCTGGAGACGCTCCCCGCCCGGGGACTGAACCCCGAGCGGCGAGCAGAGTGGGAGCCGGACGTTCGTGTGCGACCCCCCGGATGGCCTTCGCGCATTGCCCGAGGCATTATCCGAACCGTGCTGCCCCGGAACGTACGCCGCTCAATCGGCCGAGCCTTGAACGAATAGAGGGGAATGGCCAGCGATGGCAGACACAACAGTGAAGCTGGAGCCCGAGCTCTACAAGCATGCCGAACGGCTCGTGGCGTCAACCGGCGCCTTCAACGGTGTCGACGACTACGTCAACTGCGTCCTCTCGGCGCTGTTCGGCTATTCAGGCCCTGCGGAGGCAGATGACGCGGAAGAGCAGCGGCTCCGCGAGCGGCTCGAACAACTCGGCTACATGTAATGGCACGGCGACCGAACATCATCCTGCTGACCGTTGATTCGCTGCGGCCCGACCATCTGGGCTGTTACGGTTACGGGCGGTCGACCTCCCTGCGGCTCGACGCGCTGGCCGAGACAGCGTGCGTGTTCGACGCGGCCTGGGCAACAGGGCCGAGCACGCCGTTTTCCTTCCCGGGACTGATGGCCTCCCGGATGCCGTTTGAGAGCCGGGGGTTCGGCATCCGCGAAGCGCCCCTCACACTCGCCGAGGCCCTGCGCTCGAGAGGTTACTGCACCCGGGCATTCAACGCTGCAAACCCCTATGTGTCAGACTACTTCGGCTACGGACGCGGGTTCGACCGGGCGACCGATTTCATGGAGCACAAGCCAGCGGACTTGCCCGTGTTCCAGCAAGCCCCGCCGGCGGAGCACACCGGAGTCGCGGTGCCGCGCAGGGCTGCGCTCTGCCGACGAGCGGTGGGCGCCGTGCGCCGCGCCGTGCGCGCCGTGCCAGCCGTGCACCGCCTGGCGAAGCGCGTTCCCCGCTTCTGGGGGCCGGCCGTCGACAGGGCCCTCGATGAGAGCCGTCTGCAGGCCAAGGAGGCGCTGGAAGAGCGGTTCTACGGACCGGTGCGCCACTGGCTGCGCCACCCACCGCAGCAACCGTTCTTCCTCTGGCTCCACGCAATGACCGTGCATGAACCGTACGTGCCGCCGGCGTGGTTCCAGCAAGCGGTGAGCGGAAGGGTGCTCACCAGGGGGCGCGTGCGAGGGCTGCGGCGGCTCGCCGCGCTCGAGGCGGAGGACCATGCCCGCATGAGCGCCCGGGACCGTCGTGAGTTCGCAGGGCTCTACGATGCGGAGGTGCGTCACTTCGACGAGGAGTTCGCCGGCCTGCTCGACGCGCTGCAGGCGGCCGGGCTGCTGGAATCGTCGCTGCTGATCGTCACCGCGGACCACGGCGAGCAGCTCTTCGAACACGGCGGCGTCTTCCATCCGTCCCGGCACTACAACGAACTGCTCCGTGTGCCGCTCATCGTAAGGTTGCCCGGTCAGTCGCGGGGGCGCCGCGTGAAGCGACAGGTGAGCCTGCTGGACGTCATGCCGACGCTCTGTGAGCTTGCCGGCGCGGACATTCCGCAAGGTGCCTGCCTGGGTCAGAGCCTGGCGCCCGCCCTGGCCGGGCAAGGCGACGCGCCGGACGGCAGGCTCCACGTCGCCGAATCCTATTACGGCGACGACGACTTCGTGCTCGGCCTCGAACTGAGCGAACTGGCATCCGCCGGGCGGCGCGTCTCCTTCCAGAACGCCAACCTGAAGCTGATCGTCGATTGCACAGGGGGGCGCTGCGAGGCATACGACCTGCGGAGGGACCCGATGGAGCAACGCGATCTGTGCCCCGACAATCCCGAACTCGCACGCATCGGCCTGCGGCTGGCGCGAGTGCACCTGCGAGACATCGAGCGGAGGCGTGCCCGGCGGGCCTGCGCCGACACAATCGCAGAACACCGATCGCACGGCAGCCCATGAGGATACTCCACATCAACACGAGAGCCCTGGAGGGCGGTGCAGCGCGGGCGTGCCGACGCCTGCACGACGCCCTCCAGGCGGCCGGCCACGAGAGCCGCATCCTGTCCGCCGAACACGTCCCAGAGCGGGAAGACATGCGCACCTGGCACCCCCCTGCCGCCCTCGGCACCCCCCTTCACAGGCTGAACTGGGCCGTGGAGATGCGCACCGGCCTCGAAGGCTTCCTCAACGTCGCCAGCCGCCTCGCATGGCGCGAGCACGCGGAGTGGGCGGACGTAATAAACCTGCACAACCTGCACAGCTTCTACTTCGCGCTTCCCTTGCTCGCGCGCATGGCCCGGCGTGCGCCACTGGTGTGGACCCTGCATGATATGTGGCCGCTGACGGGCCACTGCGCCTACCCGATGGAATGCCCGCGCTGGCTCGCCGGCTGTGGCCACTGCCCCAACCTGCACCGACCGGCGCGCATATGCATCGATACTTCGGGCCTTCTATACCGCCTGCGTCGTCGTGTGTATCGGCGTATTGATCCGGTGCTCGTCGCGCCGTCGAGCTGGATGCAGGCCCAGGCGCACCGCGCGCCCCTGACCCGGCGCTGGCGCTGTCAGCACATACCCAACGGTCTGGACCTGCAGGTCTTCCGCCCCCATGAGCGCGCCGACGCCCGCCGGCGGCTCGGGCTGCCCGCGAGCGGCCGCATCATCCTCTGCACGGCCAACAGCCTGACGCGGCAGCGCAAGGGCAAAGGGCTGCTGACAGCCGCCCTGCGCGAACTCCGCGCCGGCGGCACCGGCGAGCTCACGCTGGCCGTCGTCGGCGACGGTCGGGCCCCCCTGCCCGAGACGGCGTACAGAACGGTTGAGCTCGGCCACGTCGCGGATGAGAGGCAGCTCGCCATCGTATACAGCGCGGCGGACGTCTTCGTGCTGCCGGCGCGGGCCGACAACCTGCCGAACACGCTGCTGGAGAGCATCGCCTGTGGCACGCCGTGCGTGGCGTCCCGCGTGGGCGGGGTGCCCGACATCGTGCGGCCGACAGTCACCGGATGGACGACCAGGGCGGAGGATGCGGCTGACCTCGCCCGATGCCTGGCGCAGGCACTCAGCGATGCGGCCGCCCTGCAGGAGATGGGGCGCGCCTGTCGCCGCGTGGCCGAGACCGAATATGATGTGACGCTGATGCGCGAGCGCTACGTGGCGCTCTACGAGCATCTGCTCGAACGGCGGAGGAGCCATGCGCTGCCCCACACTCGCTGAGCTGCCCCCCGCGCCGGAGCGCCGGACCGGCTGGCCATGGACCGAGGATACCGCCGCCCCCGCCGTTGCCCCCGACCGCCCGCGCATCACCATCGTGACGCCCTGCCTGAACCGGGCCGAACTGATCGAGGAGACGATCCGGTCGGTCTTGCTCCAGGGCTACCCTGATCTGGAGTACATCGTCGTGGACGGCGGCTCATCGGACGGGACCGTAGAGATCATCCGACGCTACGCGCCGTGGCTCGCCTGGTGGGTCAGCGAGCCGGACGAGGGCCAGAGCGACGCGCTCAACAAAGGCTTCGAGCGTGCGACCGGGCAGGTGCGCGCCTACCTGAACGCCGACGATCTCTACACGCCCGGCGCGCTGCCGGCCGTTGGGCAGGCCTTCGCCGGCGGCGAAGTGCACTGGCTCTCCGGCCCGGCGCGCCTCTTCGGTCCGGGAGTCGGGCCGGGTTACACCTGGCCACGGGAGACTTGGCGCGAACGGTGGCAATGGCTGGCGGCCAACAAGCTTGCGCAATCCTCCACCTTCTGGAGCCGCAAAGCGGGCGAGAGTGGCGGCCCGTTCCACACCGATCTGCACGTCTCCATGGACTACGAGTATTGGCTGCGCTTGCTCGCGGCAGGCTACGAGCTGAGATGGACCGAGCGCGTGCTGAGCGAGTTCCGCATCCACGCCGGCAGCATCACCGGCGCGTGGGACGGCGCCTTCCCTCAGGAGGATGAACGCGTTCGTCGCCAGTACATGGACATGCTGACAGAACGGGAACGACGCCTGGCCGAACGGAAGCGGCACGAGATGCTGGGGCGTCGCTATCGCTGGCGCGCCTGGCGACGGGCATGGGCGGGCCGCTGCGGCGCCTCGCTGGCGGACCTGGCCCGGGCCGTCGCCGCGTCGCCCCGGCTGGCCTGGAGCCCGCGCACCTGGGCCGTGCCGCCGGTGGCCGCCCTCGGGCGCCTGCGTCCCCGCCGCCGCGACGGCGGACCGGAGGGGAGCGAATGAACCGAACGCTGAAGCTACTGCCGCTGCTGGTGCTTTACGTGGCGGTCGTCCTGCTCTTCGCTCAGACGGACTTGCGCGGCGACGAGGGCCGTTACGTCATGTTCGCGCGGAACATCACTCGCGGTCACTACTCCCCCCGCGACACTGTGAACCTGTGGCACGGGCCCGGTTATCCCATTGTGCTGGCGCCGTTTGTGGGCTTCGGCGTGCCACTACTCGTGCCGAAGTTGCTGAACGCCGTCTTCCTGTTTCTGGCAGTGCTTTGCTTTGCGCGAACTGTGCGACTTCATGCCGGCGAGGGGGCAACGCTCTGCGCAGCTTACCTGTTCGGGCTCTACTGGCCATTCCTGCGCACGGCTCCCCTGCTCTACAGCGAGCCGCTCAGCGTGCTGCTCGCGTGCGGCTTCATCTACCACGTGTGCCGGCTGGATGGCGGCGAAGGTGTGGGTTTCTGGCCGCACGGCGTGGTTGCCGGGCTGTTTGCTGGTTACCTTGCGCTCACGAAGGTGATCTTCGGTTACGTGCTCGCCGTATGCTTTGCGTTCTTCTGCCTCGCTTACCTCATCCGCCGCAGCAGGTCTGCGCGACGGGCGGCGGCAGCGATGGGCCTCGGCCTCGCGCTCTGCCTGCCCTACCTGGCGTACACCTACTCGCTGACAGGCAGGCCCTTCTACTGGTCGAACGCTGGCGGCGCGCAGCTCTACTGGATGTCGAGCCCCCATCCCGGCGAGTATGGCGACTGGAAGGCCGCGAACACGCTGGCGGGCCTGCGCCGGGCCGGACCGCAGGTCTACGGCCGTCACATGCAGTTCTGGCGCACGCTGGAGGGGCTCGGCCCCGCCGAGCGCGACCTGGCCCTGCGCCGCCGCGCCCTGAGGAACATCCGGCAGCATCCCGCGAAGTTCGCCTACAACTGGCTCTGCAACATCGGCCGCCTCGTGTTCAGCTATCCGTACTCTTACCTGCGTCAGGGGCCGGAGACGTACTTCTACCTCGTGCCCAACATGTTCCTGTTCGTGCTGAGCGTCGTCTGCCTGGTGCCCACGGTGCTGCGCCGACAGCATTACCCGAACGGAGTCTGGGTGCTGCTCACGTTCGGGGCCTTCGCGTTCGCAGGCAGCACCCTGCTGAGCGCCGGCCCCCGGATGTTCGTGCCCATCGTTCCGTTCATCTGTCTATGGATCGCCTATACATTAACCAACCGGCTCGAGATACGCCTCGCCTGACCATGCGCGTTCTGCAACTGACCACCGACCTGCGCTTCGCTGGAGCCGAGCGAGTGATCGTGAACCTGGCACGGGGCCTGCGGCGGCGTGGCGTGGAATGCGCCGTGGCCGGCCTCTTCGCGGGCGGCGAACCGGTGGGCGGCTTGCGGCGGAGGTTGGGGTCGGAGGGGGTGGAGGTCTATGCCACTGGACTGGAGGGGCCGATGCGGCTGTGGCGCCTGGCGCACTTGCGCCGTTTCGCGCTCGATTGGCGCTCAGACCTGCTGCACTGTCACATGTGGCACGGCAACGCGGCCGGCGCGCTGCTGCGCCTGACGGGTCTCGGCGTGCCGTTCGTGCGGACGCACCACACCGTCGATCGGCGCGATCCGCCGCTTCGCAGAGCGTTTGATCGGTTCACCATGCCCCTCGCCGCCTGTGAAGTGCACGTCTCCCGAGCGGTGGCGCGACATCGCAGGTGGTTGTTCGGCAACCCGCCTCGCTCTCAGGTGATACACAACGGTTTGGAGCTGGCGCCGTTGCTGCAGGTGTCCCCCTCCGTCGGCCATGTGATCGGCGCCGTGGGCCGCCTGGTCCACGCCAAGGGCCACGACGTGCTGCTGCGGGCATTCGCCCGGCTACTGCGGGATGGGGTCCCGGCGCGCCTGCGCATAGCGGGGGAAGGACCGCAGCGCAGCGCACTGGGGGAACTCGCTACCAGGCTCGGAGTAGAACGAGAGGTGGAGTTCGTCGGGTTTGTCGACAACGTGGCCGCATTCCTCTCCGGCACCAATGTCTTTGTGATGCCATCGCGGTGGGAGGGCTTCGGACTTGCGCTGGTGGAAGCGCTGGCGGCGGGGCTGCCGTGTGTCGCCTCCCGGGTGGACTCGCTGCCCGAGGTGGGGGGCCGGTTCGTACGCTGGGTGCCGCCCGGGGATGTCGAAGCGCTCCGCCGGGCCATGTGCGCCGCACTTGCGGCGGAGCGGGCGGCGGACGCAGTGGCCCGCCAGCGGGCGTGGGTCACGCGCTTCAGTGCGGAGAGGATGACCGAACGCTACCTGGCGCTCTATAACGAGTTGAGCGCCTGAGGCCGGCTGCCGGAAGGCGCGGGCCGGCGTTGCACTTGACGGCTGAGTGTCGCCGGCCCCACCATGGGGCATCCCCTGGAGGAAGACGAGGCGAACGTGACCAAGAACGATGCTTCACAGTGCGGCGCGAACAGAACGCGCGCAGGGCTCGCCGTGCTGACGATGCTTGCGGCGGGCCTAGCCGCCTACCTGCTCACCACCGCCGGGGCGAGGCCGCAGCGCGCGGAGCCCGCCCCCGCGGCCGGCCTCGACCCGACGCTCTACTACGATCCGAGAGAGTGGTATGCCGCCAACAGAGACCCAGACCCCGCGGACTGCTACAAACCGCAGCAGCACAGCGCGCCGCTGAGCATCCTGTTCATCATGGCCGACGACCTGGGGTGGGGCGACCTGGGCTGCTACGGGCACCCCTACGTCCGCACGCCGAACATAGACCGGCTCGCCGCAGAGGGCGTCCGGTTCACCCAGTTCCACGTCAGTTCGCCCGTTTGCTCGCCCACCAGAACGGCTTGCCTGACGGGGCTCTTCCCGGCGAGGGTGGACATCCACAGCCACCTGCACAAGCCGGAATGGAACCGGCGCTGCGGGCAGCCCGACTGCCTCGACCCGGATGTGCCCACGCTGGCGGACCTGCTGAAGGAGACGGGCTACACGACGGGCATCTTCGGCAAGTGGCACCTGGGCGGGGCCGGCTGCCCTGCGCCCGGCGAATACGGATTCGACGCGCACCTGACCAGCGCAAGCAGCGGTCCTTCCTTCCGGAAAGAGGAACACGCCAGGGCCCGCAGGCTCGACGCCGAGCGCATTGCAGCTCATGCCATCGATTTCATGGACCACGCCGCCGCGAACGGCAACCCCTTCTATCTGAGCGTCTGTTTCACCGACCCGCACGCTCCGCTGGACCCGCCGGCTCGCTACGTGGAGATGTACAGGACTATTGCCGGGCCGGAGGGCAATCTGAGCAGTTTCAACAAGTACTTGAGCCCCGCCGCCGTCTACTGCGCGGCCATCACCCACATGGATGCCCAGGTCGGTCGCATGCTGGACAGGCTGGAGGAACTCGGCCTGCAGGAGAACACACTGGTCATCTTCACCAGCGACAATGGACCGGAGGACATATCTGTCAGCTCGGCCTCGTATTCCGGCGTGGGAAGCCCCGGGCCATACCGTGGCCGCAAGAGGTCGCTCTACGAGGGGGGCATCTGCGTGCCGCTGGTCGCCAGGTGGCCGGGCAAGATATGGAGGAACACTCTGAACGACAGCACGGTCATGGGCGACGTTGACCTGTTGCCGACAGTCTGCTACTTCGCCGGCGTCCCCGAACAGCGGCTCAGCAGGCTGAGGCTGGACGGGCAGAACATGGCCTGTGCCTTCTTCGGCAGGCCGCTAAACCGGGCGAGGCCCTTGATGTGGGAGTATAACGGAGGCGGGATCGGGCACCCTATCAACCAGAGTCCCCCCATGGCCATCCGTGAAAACGAGTGGAAACTGCTAATGGACTATCCGGGGCAAGGCACAAGGATCGAGCTCTACAACCTGGCGCAGGATGTGCGGGAGGTGGACAACGTGGCCACCGACTTCCCCGGGGTTGCCCGGAGGCTGTCGGAACAGTTACGCTCCTGGTGCGAATCACTGCCCGGCTGCGGACCGCTGGATCTGCACGCAAGTGCCACAGTCGCCGACGGTGCACGCTGAGTGCGCCGTGCGCGCGCCCCTAACCTCGATACCATCGCGAGAGAGAGCCATGGCGAGACCCAACGTGCTGTTCATCACCTGGCACGACGCCGGTCGCTGGTTCGGCTGTTACGGCACGCCGTGCGTGCGCACCCCGAACGTCGACCGGCTTGCCGCCGAGGGTTGTCGCTTCACTAACATCTTCAGCGCCTGCGCCATCTGCTCCCCGTCGCGAGCGGCGATCATGACGGGGCGATACTGCCAGGCCAACGGCGTGATGAGCCTCACCAACACGCCCTTCGACAACCGCATCCATCCGCATGTGCCGCACCTGGCCGCCCGGTTCGCCCGGATGGGCTACCATACGGCCCTGTTCGGCGTGCAGCACGAGTGCGCGCACGAGCACGTGCACGAGGTCCTCAAAGTGGAGGAGCAGTTTGACACAGACCCCTGGCCGCAGGCGCCGGTCAGCGCGGCCAACTTCGAAAGCTGGCTCGCCGAAAGGGACCGCCGGCGCCCCTTCTACGCGCAGGTCGGCCTCTTCGAAGCGCACCTGGGCAGCTTCCTGAACCGCACGCCGAAGGAGAACTGCCCCTTCACCCGCGACGAGGCGAACGGCCTGTACGTGCCGCCCTACGTCGAGGAGACGCCCTTCGGCCGCGACGCCATAGCCACGCTGCAAGGCTACCTGCACAGGGGCGATGCTGCCATCGGCCGCATGCTGACAGCCCTGGAGCAGCAAGGCTGCGCGCAGGACACGCTGGTGGTGATGTGCGGAGACCACGGGCCCGGCCTGCCACGGGCGAAGACGACCTGCTACGACCCCGGCATTGCAGTCTCCTGGCTGATGCGCTGGCCCGGTGTGGTGCCCGCCGGCATGACCGTCGACGCACTGGCCACACACGTAGACATGCTGCCTACGCTGCTGACGCTGATGGGCTTCGACGCGCCGCCCGAGTGCCAGGGGCGCAGCTTCGCCGCGCACGTGCGCGGCGAGCGCGATGAGGAGCTGAACGACGCCGTCTTCTCGCACATGGTCGAGAACACCCGCAGTGTCCGCACCCGGCGTTACAAGCTTATACGCAACTTCAAGCGGCCCGACCGCTGCGCCGCCGGCCCCCTGCCCCTGCGCGCGAAGGGAGAGCACGCGCGGAAGCCCGCCGGCGGCGCGGCAGCGGAACCGCCCCACCTGGAACTCTATGATCTGAGTGAGGATCCGAACGAGTTCCGGAACCTTGCCGAGGAGCCCGCACGCGGCGACGTGCTCAGACGGTTGGACGCTCGCCTGTGGGATTTCCTGCTCGAGCAGGACGACTTCATCGTCCACGAGACGGTGCGCACGCCCTGGCAGTGCCAGACGCGGGACGCGCTGCAAGCACACTGCCGCTCGCAGGGTCGCCCATGCCCTGCCGGCGCCGGGCCACTGGCCTGAGAGGCGTCGGCAGCGTATAATCCGATGCTTCTTTGCATGGACTACGAGGGAGGACGCCATGAACGTTCTGGTCACCGGTGGAGCCGGTTATGTCGGCAGCCACGCCGTGCGCGAGCTTATGCGCTCGGGCCATCGGCCTTACGTGCTGGACAACCTGGCCGAAGGGCACCGGCAGGCGACAGATGACGCTCCGTTCATCCGCGCCGACCTGGCCGACGAAGAACAGGTCGCCCACGCCCTGCAGGAGAGCGACGCCGAGGCGGTAATGCACTTTGCCGCCAGCGCCTACGTAGGCGAGTCCGTCGAGAACCCGCAGAAATACTACTACAACAACGTCGTCAACTCACTGAACCTGCTGCGCGCCATGCTCAGCGGCGGGGTGGACAAGCTGGTGTTCAGCAGCTCCTGCACGGTCTACGGCGTGCCGGACAGCGTGCCCATCACCGAGGACTTCCCCATCGGCTCCATCAGCCCCTACGGCCATACCAAGCAGACTGTGGAACTGATACTGGCCGACTACGCCGATGCCTACGGGCTGAAGTACGCCTCGCTGCGCTACTTCAACGCCTCCGGCGCTGCCCCCGAGGGCAGCATCGGTGAGGACCACGAGCCCGAGACCCACCTGATACCGCTGGTGATCCATGCCGCCATGGGCAAGCGCGACAGCATCTCCATCTACGGCACCGATTATCCCACCCCCGACGGCACCTGCATCCGCGACTACATCCACGTGATGGACCTCGCGGCGGCGCACGTTCAGGCGATGGAAGCGCTCGATGAGCGCGGCGTGATGATCTACAACCTGAGCACGGGCAAAGGGCATTCGGTTCGCCAGGTGATCGATACCGTGCGGGAAGTGACCGGTCGCGACTTCGAGGTGAAGGAGGGCGAGCGTCGACCGGGCGACCCGCCGGAACTGGTCGGTTCGCCGCAGAAGATACGGCGCGAACTGGGATGGCAGCCGCAGTATCCCGAGCTGCGCACCATCGTCGAGCACGCCTGGCAATGGCACCGCAGCCACCCCGAGGGCTATGCCGACTGAGAGCGGGAGCGCCCGGTGAAAGCTGCGCGCTCATTCGCGGCGCGCTCTTCGTTGCCCGGCCGGGCCGTTACATATCCGTTTGCAGCTCGCGAATCTTCTCGTCGGCACCGATGACAACCAGCACGTCGCCTTCGCGGATGACATCCTCCGCATGAGGCAGGTCGTTGACCCGCGTTTCCACCTTCTCCGGCCCCTCCACGCCGCTGACCACCTCGCGCGTCTTGATGGCCACCACGTTGACGCCGTAGCGGTTGCGCAGGTCGAGTTCCTGCAGGGTGCTGCCGACGAAGTCGGGCTTGACCTTCACCTCGGCGAGGCTGTGGTTGGTGGTGATGGGGGCGATCATGTGCGTGCCGGGCATGATGATCTGCTGGGCCACTTGCTGCGCCATCTCCTGCTCCAGGCTGATGATGCGGCTCACCCCCATGCGCTCCAGTATCTCGGCCTGGTTCTGGTCAATGGCTCGCACCCAGATCTCGCGCACCCCGAGCCGCTGAAGCACGGCGGTCACCAGCAGGCCGGCCTCGATATCGCGTCCGATGCAGACCAGCGCGAGGTCGGTGTTCGCCAGGTCGAGCTTGCGCATGGCGAACTCGTTAGTGGCGTCCAGGCAGACGGCCCGGCTCACCCGCGTGTCGATGGTCTCCACCCGGTCGCTGTCGCTGTCTATGGCGAGCACGTCGCCGCCGAGGTCGGCCAGCCGGACGGCGAGGTCGAACCCGAAGCGCCCGAGCCCGAAGACGGCGATGCGCTTGAGCCGTTTGTCCTGTTCAGATGCCATGGAAGTCTTTCCCCCGTGTTGGCATGTCGACCCGCCGGGCTCTACCCTCTCTGCGCCTCCAGGTGTCGCCCGTGCACGCCGTTCTGGCTGCGGCGCAGGAACTGCACCAGGTAGACGGTTTCCGGCCGCGCATCCGGGTCGCTCTCAATATCGTCGTAAATGCTGGCGCGGTTCAGCTTGCGCGTTCGGTATATGGCTTTATAGGTCTCCCACAGTTCGTCTATGACCTGTGAGTCGTAGCCGGCGCGTCGCAGGCCGACCGCGTTGACGCCGCGCACCCGGGCAGGGTTTCCCTCCACGATCATGAAAGGGGGCACGTCCTGCACGATGCGGCTCAGCCCGCCGACGTACGCCTCCTTGCCGATCGTTACAAACTGGTGAAATGCTGCGTTGCCCATCAGCTTCGCGCCGGATTCGACCCGGCAGTGGCCCGCCAGCAGCACGGAGTTCACCAGCACGACGTCATTCTCTATGACGCAGTCATGCCCGACGTGGCAGCAGATCATCAGGTAGTTGCGATCGCCGATCCGTGTGACCCCGTGGCCGGAGGGCGAGCCGATGTTGACGGTAACGTACTCGCGGAAGACGTTGTCGTTGCCTACGACGAGCCTCGTCTCCTGCCCGTGGTAGCGCAGGTCCTGCGGGGGGGTGCCAAGGGTTACGTAGGGGGAGAGCATGTTGTTGGCGCCCAGGGCTACCGCCCCTTCCAGGTGGCAACCGTGCCCGATCACGCAATCGTCGCCGACGGTAACGTTCGGCCCTATGTAGACGTGCGGGCCGATCTCGACGTTGGCGCCGATCTCGGCCTGGCTGTCCACAACGGCGGTGGCGTGTATCTTCATAGCCGCTCAGGTATGGGTGCAGTCAGCACCGCAGTTCGCAACGGTGGCTCATATGGCGTCCGCATCCACGAGCATGAAACTCATCTCCGCCTCGCAGGCCACCTCTCCATCCACGGTGGCCCGGGCGTTTACGGTGGCGCTGCGCGAGCGCAGTCGCACGGCCTCTGCCTCCAGAACCAACTGGTCACCCGGTCGCACGGGGCGGCGCCACTTCACGCCGTCGGCGCGCACCAGGAAGGGCACCTTGCCGGCATGCTCCAGCTTGCGCAGCAGCAGCACGCCGGCCGTCTGGGCCAGCGCCTCCAGTTGCAGCACCCCCGGCATGATCGGGTAGTCGGGGTAGTGGCCCTGGAAGAAATGCTCGTTGATTGAGACGTTCTTCAACCCGATGATCTTCTGCTCCCCTTCGAGGCGCACGATGCGGTCGATCATCAGGAATGGGTAGCGATGGGGCAGTACGCGGATGATCTCGCCCACGTCCAGGAACTCCTCCGGGTGTTCCTCCTCCATCAGGCGCAACAGGCGCGTGGCGAAGATGCCGTTGAGCCTGTGGCCGCTGCGGAAGGCCACCACGCGGGCGTGGAGGTCGGCATTGACGATGGCGATGTCGCCCAGGAAGTCGACTATCTTGTGCCGCACAGGCTCGTCGGGGAAGCGCAGTTCCGCAGGCTCCTGGCCGAGCGGAGTGCGCACCGAGCCGTCCCGATGGAGCACAAAGGCGTTCTGATCCGTAATACCGCCGCCGAGCGACAGGTTCTCGAACTGCTCGTAATCGGTCTCCAGGCCGAAGGTGCGGGCCGGGGCGAGTTCTTTCAGGAAGCGTTCGGGTTCCACGTGCACCGTGCGCGCCTCGGGAGGTCGGTAGCCTTCCTCGAACTCGAGTATGTAGCTGACGGTGAGTTCGTCCTCGGCTGGGGAGGCCACGATGGTGGCCCCGTCCTCGCTGACGGTGAGGGTCCTGTCCAGTTCGATGGCGGGTCGTTCGGCCCTTTGCTCGGCGATGCCGGCTTCGAGCAGCAGTTGCGCCCAGCCTTCGGCGGATCCGCTCAATGCCGGCAGTTCGGGCCCGCTCAGTTCAATGATCAGGTTGTCCACCCGCAGCCCCGTGCAGGCTGCCAGCACGTGCTCGGTGGCCTTCACCTCGACATTGTTCCAGCTCAGGGCCGTGCATCGGAATCCGTCCGTCAGGGCGCCCACGGTGGCGGGCACGACCGGGCTGTCGGGCAGGTCGTCACGCACGAACAGGTAGCCCGTTCCCGCGTCGGCCGGCTGCAGTCGGACCGTCACCTCCTCGCCGGAGAAGAGCCCTTTGCCGGCGAGCTCGACCGAGTGCTCGATGGTGCGCTGAGCGCGCGGCACGCTACTGGACCTCAATAGGGCCTGGATACTCGGCGTTCAGCCTCTCGACAACGGTTGCGCTTATGTCCAACTCTGGCGCGGCGTACAGCACTTCGGTGGTGGCGAGCATGATGTTCTGGCCCGGGCTTTCCGGTTCATCCAGGTCGATCTGTTGCTGCTTCAGCACCAGGTCGATGCCGTTCTGCTCGGCGTAATCGGCCACAACCCGCCGGACGGCATCGAACAGCGTGCGGGTCGCCTCGGCGTAGCTCTGGGCGATGCTCTGTTCGAACTCCTGGCGCTTCTGCTGCAGTTGCCGCAGGGCCTGGTCGAGCTCGCGCGCCTTTGCCTGGCTCTCTTCGGTGCCGGGGGCCAGGTTCTCGAACTCGCTGCGCAGCACCTGGGCCTGGCGTGTCAGGTTGTCGATGCTGGCCCGCATCGTCTCCATCCGGCGCGTGCGTTCCTCGGCCATGTCGCGCCATTGGTCGCTGCCCCGCAGCACCACCGACATATCCAGAACGGCTACTACCGGGCGCTTGCCGCCGGGCGACGGTTCAGCCGCTGCCTCCTGGGCGCCGCCGGGGGGCAGAAGGGCGAACAGGGCGATTGCTGCGGCAAGCGCCAGTGCGGCGATGGTCGGTCGGACGGATGCCTTCCTCATGGTCGGGTTCCTCTTGCTGGTTGGGCGTATACTCTATCCGACGGGGTTCGGCGCAACAACCGTCAGAAACGGCGCTGCGCGCCGAAGGAGAAGTGGAGCGTCTGCGTGTCGTCGCCGTCCTCCTCCCTCAGGGCCGTGGCCAGGTTGATCTCCAACGTGGTCATACCCAGAAACGGCACCTGCCAGCGGAAGCCGACGCCCGTGCTCAGCCGCAGCTCGTCCCAGCCGTCCAGCACGTCTTCGGCGTCCTCCGTCACGTAGCCGCCGTCCAGGAAGCCGAGCACGCGGAAGCGGCCGTCCTCCGAGACGGGCACGCTGTACTCGGCCGATCCGATCAGCAGTCCCTCGCCGCCCACCTGGTCACCCGTCGGCGGGTCGATCGGCGAGACGCCCTCGAACTCGAATCCACGCAGGGTGCTGAAGCCGCCGGCGTAGAAGCGTTCGAACACGGGCACGCGGCCGCCGCTGTAGGGAATCACCACGCCGATGCGCCCGCGCACGCCCACCACGTGCGGACCACGCTCGGTCGGCAGCACAGGCCAGTGCTTCTCGCCCCCCGCCTCCAGCTTTAAGGCGTCGACATCACCGGCGGCGAGTTCGGCGGTGCCGCGCGCAGCGTAGCCCTCGGTGGGCATGAAGCGGTTGTCGCGCCGATCGACTGAGATGTCAAAGCGCACGAAAGGCTTCGCGTGCGAGCCCTCGTCCTTCATTATCTCCGCTGCGGCCCCGGCGTCCACATCGTCGATGTCGATGCTTTCATAGCCTACCGTCACGCTGCGCCGGGCGAACTTGCCCAGACCCTCGCCGCCGCTCACGCTGAATCCGGTGCGGCTTTCATCGAACTCATTGCGCACGATGGCGGTCGAGTAGATGTCGGTGCCGAAGCTGTACTCGGTGTTCCACACCGAGGGGTTTCTGAAGGAAACCGAGAAATACGAGCGTTCCGTGCCCGCGCGGATGACGACGGAGAGCCGGTGCCCCCCGCCGCGGAAGGCATTGCCTCGCCACAGGTCCGCCCAGGAGGAGGGCCAGTTGAAAAGGTCGAAGTTCTCCTCCACGAGTGAGAACTCCCCGAGCAGGCCGGATTCACTGCCCACGCCGGCGCCGATAAGGAAACGGCCGGTCGGCCCCTCCTGCACCCGGACGACCGCATCGCGCAGGGCTCCCTCGTCCGGCTCGAGCGTGATCTGCACGGGGTCGCGCGCCTCGGGGTCGAAGTAGCCCGTATTGCGCAGCAGGCGCTCGCTCTCCTCGATCTTGACGCTGGTGGCCCGCTCGCCGGGATAGATGTTCAGGTTGCGGCGCACCACGTCTTCGCGCGTCTTGCTCAGGCCTTCGATGCGCACCCGTCGCACGAAGACGGGCTGCCCTTCGTCGATGACGAATCGCAGCTCCACGTGCGCGCCTTCGGCGGGGTAGACGGGTTCCGCCCGCAGGTTGCCCTTCCGCTCCGTCACATCCATGTGGCCCTGGCCCGCGTAAAGCTCGGCGATCGTCTGCAGCGACCGTTCCACACGCGAGGGCCGGTAGGGCTGGCCGGGCGCCACGGGCACCGCGTCCTGCAACTCATCCGCCCGGAACAGCGTGTTGCCTTCGAACAGGATCTGCCCGATGCGGTACTGCGCCCCCTCGTGCACGATGACGTTCAGCGTGATGCGTCGCATGTCGTCGCTGTAGGAGAGGTCGCCCGCCACCTCGGCATCCAGGTAACCGTGCTCGCGGTATTCGGTCTCCACCCGCACCAGGTCGTCCCGGAAGGTTTGCTCGTCGAACCACCCCGGCCAGATCAGCGCCGGCCAGTGGCGGACCTTGCTGCGCATCACATCGCGCAGCACGTCGTCCCCCAGTTGGCGGTTGCCAATAAAGGCCACATCCTGCACGTAGACGCGCGGTCCCTCGGCGACGTAGAAGACCAGTTCGCCCTGGTCCCCCTCGCCGGCCCGCAGCACCGCACGCGAGCTGGCCAGCGGATAGCCCATGCGTTGGTACGCCTCGACGATCCGGCCTTCCAGCACCCGCACCTCGAGGGCGGAGACGACTTCACCCGGCACGATCGCCGCCGTCTCTGCAAGCCGCCGATCGGATATCTTGCGGTTGCCCCGGAAGCTCACACCGCCGACCGTTACCCGCTCGTCCAGCTCGAACACCAGGTCGATCCGCCCCTCTGGTGCCGGTTCCATGCGGTAGGACAGGATGCCGAGCCCCGCCTCGGCGTTGAAGCGCTCAACGGCCCGTTGCAGTTCCTCCGGGGTCGTCTGCCCCCCTTCCTGGAGGCCGAGCGCATCCAGAACCTGCGCGCGCGCAAGCAGGTAGTTCTTTCGCAGCTCAATCTCGCGGATTCTGACGCTCTGCCGGTCCGACTCGGCACCGTGGACGAGCCCGATCAGAAGACAGCTCAACAGCAGGGCGCATGGGATTCGTGCGACGGCGGCTCTTGTTGCCATGGGGGTCCCGATCTGTCAATCCATGCCGGTTTGGGTGGCCCGAGATTCGAAGCGCAGGTAGTTGCGCAGGAACGTCAGGTGGCAGACGCCCGTCGGCCCGTTGCGCTGCTTTGCGATGATCAGGTCCGCCTCGTTGCCGGTCACGTCGGAGGGGTCCTCGGCGTAGTCCTGCGAGCGATGGAGCATCAGGATGACGTCCGCATCCTGCTCGATAGCGCCGCTCTCGCGCAGGTCGCTCATGCGGGGGCGGCGTTGCTCCTGCTCGACGCGGCGGCTCAGTTGCGCGACGGCGATGACGGGCACTTCCAGCTCGCGCGCCAGGGCCTTCAGCCCCTGGCTGATCTCGGCAACGGCTACGGCGCGGTTCTCGTTCGTGCTGTTGGGGGTGATCAGTTGCAGGTAGTCAACTATTATGAGCTCGATGCCGTGGCGGTTGACCAGCCGGCGCGCCCGGGCCCTCAAATCGAGAGTGCGCAGCGTGGGGCTGTCGTCGATGTAGAGCGGCAGGCCGACCAGTTCGTCGAGCGATTCCTCGAGGCGCGCCCATTCTTTCTGCGAGAGCGAGCCTCGCCGGAAGTCGTGCGTGTCAATGCGGTTGTGGATGCACAGGAAGTTGCTGACTATCTGCTCCGCCGGCATCTCCATGCTGTAGAGCGCGGCGGGCCGGCGCTGCACGACGGTCACGTTGTGCAGCACGTTCAGCGACAGGCTGGTCTTGCCCATGCTGGGGCGGGCGGCCACGACGATGAGCTGGCCAGGCTGCAGCCCCCCCGTCATGTCGTCCAGGTCGTAGAAGCCGGTGGCCAGCCCGGTGAGCTGCCCGGGGTGCTGGTGCAGCTCCTCCAGCCTGGCCACGATCGCCTGCAGCACCTGGTGCATCTCGCGCGTGGAGGCGCTGTCACGCTGGTGCCGCACGGCGAGCATGCGGGATTCCGCCTGGTCCAGCAGGTCGTCGACCGGCTGGGAGTTCTGGTAGGCTTCCTTCTGTATCTGGCTGGCGGTTTGGATCAGGTGGCGCCGCACGGCGTGCTCGCGCACGATCTCGACGTAGTGTTCGGCATTGGCGCTGGTGGGCACGGCCTCCATCAGCTCCACCAGGTAGCCCACGCCGCCCGCTTTCTCCAGCCGCTCCTGGCGCTGCAGCTCATCGCGCAGCAGTATCAGGTCGACGGCGTTATGCTCGTCGGACAGCTTGAGGATGGCGCGGAAGATGTCCTGATGGGCCAGCTTGTAGAAGCTTTCCTCGCTGAGCCTCTCACGGGCCACGTAGACGGCCTCGGTGGAGAGCAGCATGGAGCCGATGACGCCCATTTCCGCCTGCTGGTCATGCGGCGGCACGCGTGGGGCGTTGGGATCAGGCGTCTCGGCCATCGGCGAGGCTCCGCAGGCAGAAGGGGGCGTCCTCTACAGAGTCGCGGGGTTTACTGCTGTTCGGCATCCTCCTCGACTTCGCTTTCGCTTGCCACGCGCACGGTGATGTCAGCGCGCACGTCGGGGTGCAGCATGACCTCCACCGGATAGTCGCCGACCTCCTCGATCGGCCTCTCCAGCCGGATGTTGGCCACTCGGATGCCCTCGAAACCGCTGGCGACAAGGTTGTCGGCGATCTGCTGGGCGCCGACGGAGCCGAACAGGTGGCCTGCCTCCGTCGCGCGGGCGGAGATGAAGCAGAGGAAGCCCTCCAGCATCTCGGCCTGCGCGCGCACGCGGTCCAGTTCCTCGACCTCGCGCGCACGGCGCGCCTGGCGGGCCCTCTCAATCTCCTGCAGGTTGTCCGGCGTCACGCGCACCGCCAGCCGTTTCGGCAGCAGGTAGTTGCGCGCATAGCCGGGCGCGACATCCACCACGTCGCCCATGCGGCCAAGCTTCTCCACATCATTGCGCAGCAGCACTTCCATTCTGGTTTCCTTCCTCCGGTTCGGCGCGGCTTCCCTCGTGTATGGGGGCGTCAGAAGGGAATCTCGTCCTCTCCGACGTCGTAGGTTTCCTCTTCCTCAGGTTCGGCTTGCGAGCCATCGCCGGAGCCGCCTCTGCCACGCTCGGAGGCACGGTCGCGGCGCTCGGCGGAACGGCCGCGCGAGGCACCTCCGCCGCCGCTTGTGCTGCCCAGGAACTCGAAGTTCTCGGCCACCACGCGCAGTTTGCTGCGGCGACTGCCGTCAGGCGTCTCCCACGAGTCATACTGCAGGCGGCCCTCCACGAAGATGGGATCGCCCTTGGTGAAGTATTCGCTGATTACCACCCCGCGCCGGCCCCACATGGTGATGTCCACGAAGCAGGGCTCCTCGCGCTGTTCGCCGTCTCGCGTGGTATAGGTGCGGTTGGTCGCCAGGCCGAACTCGCAGACTGGCGTGCCGCTCGGGGTGTAGCGCAACTCGGGGTCGCGCGTCAGGTTGCCCATCAGCATCACTTTGTTGAAGTTCGCCATGGCGCATCTTCCGGGTATTGGGTTGGCTCAAGGGGGGGGGCGCCCTGCCGTCAATCCGGGGCCTCGGCCTCCTCCAGTTCCTCGGTCTCCTCTTCCTGCTCCTGTTGTTCGCCGAGCGCTTTGGTGACCTCGGCTTCCACCTTCGCCGCCTCCTCTTCGCTCAGTTGCTCGCCATCGGGGGTGAAAAGGTCGCCCGTGACAGGGCTGACATGCTCGGCCAGCAGTATCAGCACCCGCAACAGGTCCTCGCTAAGGGCCACGTCCTCGCGGATGTCGGCGATCGCGTCCGGCTCTGCGCGGAAGTAAACCAGGATGTAGAAGCCCCGCTTGCTGCCCTTGATGGTGTAAGCGAACTTGCGCTCAGCCCACCGCTCAATGCGTTCGATCTCGGCGCCGTGGTCCTGCAAGGTCTGGGCGATCAGGCGAACCGTGTCCGGGAAGTCGGAACCGCCCCTGGCGGCGTCGACCACGAACATGGCTTCATACAACTTAGTGGCCAAGGTGCTTCCTCCGTTGGTTCTCTTGTCCCGAGAATGCACTATCTGTTATGAGAAAGTGCGCCCTTCGGCGGCCTCCGTTCAGCCGCCCTGCGCGTGCGGCGCGTCACGATTGTAGCGGTTCATTGCCGCCTCTGCACCTTCCGAAGCCCAGCAGAGCGCCGCTTCAGCCGCTGCGTCCAGCATCGGCTCCACCGCGTCCCATTCCTCCGGACCGAAATCACCGAGCACGTATTCGCGCAACGCCAACCCGCGCGGCCGGCGCCCCACCCCCATGCGCAGGCGCGCGAACTGCTCGCTGCCCAGCGCGTCGGCAACCGACTGCAACCCGTTGTGGCCGCCGCTGGAGCCACCCCTTCGCAGGCGGATCGCCCCGAGAGTGAGGTTGGCGTCGTCCACCAACACCAGTAAATGCTCGATCGGCAAGCCCGTCCGTCGCAGCACGTTCGCCACGGGCGGGCCAGAACGGTTCATGTAGAGCAAGGGCTTCACCAGCAACAGGTCGCCACAGCGGGCCTCCACGCGATCAGCACGGAACACTTCGCCATGCGCACCGCACCGTGCGGCCAACCGGTCGACCGCCATCCACCCGGCGTTGTGACGTGTTTCGGCGTAGCGAGGACCGGGGTTGCCGAGCCCGACGATAAGGCGCACGAGGCTTGTCCTTCCCGCTGCCGGTGCCTACTCCTCTTCTTCCTCTTCGACCGGAGGCAGTATCTCCTCTTCCTCTTCTTCCTCCTCGCGACCGATCAGTTCCGGCTCGGCCAGCAGATCCTCGGGGGCCGCTTCCTCTTCTTCCTCCTCCGGCGGCGGCACCACGGTCACCACTACCAGGTCGGCGTCGGCCACGGGCACCACACCCGCCGGGAAGCCCAGATCACCGACCGTCAGATTGTCGCCGATACCGAGCTCGGAGACTTCGACAGTGATGCTGTCAGGTATCTCGGTCGGCAAGCACTCGACCTCCAGGCCGTACTGGACCATTTCCAGGATGCCGCCCTCTTCCTCGCCGGGCGCGTCGCCGTGGGTCTCCACCGGCACGCTGACGCGGATCTTCTCCGTCAGCGAGATGCGCGCCAGGTCGACGTGCAGCACCTCGTCGCCGAGCGCGTCGAACTGCACGTCCTTCAGTTGAGCCGTCTCCTCCTGGCCGTCCCAGACGACCTTCAGGATCATGGCGCGCTCATCGAGCAGCTCCTCCACGTCGTGCGCGCGCAGCGTCAGCAGCACGCTCGGTTCGCCGTGGCCGTACATGACGGCGGGCACCAGGTCCTGTCGGCGCAGCCTGCGGCAAGCCCGGCTGCCGCGCCCTTCGCGCGGCCGGGCCTCAATGTCGTGTACTTGCATGGTCGTGCACTCGCCTCTGCAGCGTTGTCGCATGGGTCTCGGCCGGCCCCCGCCGGCAATGCGCAAGGCACCGTCCGCGACGGATCAGGAAGGCGGCGGCAGACGCCGGGCACAGGCGGGGTCGGTACGGCAATGCCTCAGCCGTGTTGTGAGATGAGTTTATACCACAGCCCGGCCAGGGTGTCAAACGCTGGTTGCGCGCGCGGCAGGCTCCGCGCATCCCAGAATCCGCACATCCGCCCCGCCAACAATCCGCCTCGGGCAGGCCGGCCGGCGCACCACTCGCTCAGGGCGGGCCCGGGCTCGCCGCCGCAAGGCCCCGCGAAGGGCAACAGCAGCAACCAAGCGCAATAATAGGGGTTGACGAACCGCTCCCCGTGAGTTACAACATGAGCGGGCTGAATGGGAGGGTAACAGGCACAGGAGGTGTGGGTGGCCATGTGGGTATACGTCTTGGGCGGTATCACGCTTGTCGTCGTGGCAGTCATCGTCTGCAGTGTAATGGGTCGGCGAGACCCGAACTCGTGTCCGGCCTGCGGAAGGCGCGTGGAACAAGGCAGGTGCGTATTCTGCGGCACGCGCGTGAAGAACGGGCGCGCGGTGGCGAAGGGCGACCGCCGTGACGAGTACGCCAAGCCCACGCACCGCTGGGACGTAGACGCCAAGACCTTCACCTCCTCGCGCCATGAAGACAGCACATGAAGGGGCGGCGGAGGGGGAAGCACTCTGCGGGACTTAATGGAGGCGGCGACGGGATTCGAACCCGTGGATGACGGTTTTGCAAACCGTTGCCTTGGTCCACTTGGCTACGCCGCCTCAGGCGGTAGGCCATCGAGTATAGGCCATGTGCCGAAGGGACGCAACTTCCGGCACCATTGCGAAGCCGCCTCCAATCGCGTTACGCGTTAAGGCGCCAGAGGGCGAAGTTCAGCGCAGCCGCGTAGCTGACCCATGCCAGGTACGGCACCAGCAGCGCCCCGGCCCCCGCAAGCACCCGCCAGAACAAGACCAGCGTGGCGAGTATCGCGCACCAGAGCACCACGATCAGCACGAATGCCGGGCCGATGGCGCGCGCGCCGAAGAAGACCGGCGACCAGGCGCCGTTCAGCACGAGCTGGACAGCAAAAAGCGCAAGGGGCAGCCGCGCACCGGGCCACCCCTCCCTGCGCCATACGGCCCAAGCTGCGAACGCCATCATCAGGTAGAGAGCCGACCAAACCGGGCCGAACACCCACGAGGGCGGCGTCCACGCCGGCTTCTGAAGCTCCGCGTACCAACCGCTGACCGCCCCGGCCGTAGCCACCGAACCCACAGCCCCCACGGCGAACACTGCGATCACTGCCACCACCAACCCCAGAGCGTCACCCCGGCCGCGCATGCAGGCATCCCCCCTGAAAGCACCTTCACCCACCGACCACTATCCTACCCGGCCTCGGCGTAGAGGTCACCTGCCGCCGCGCGCCCGGCCCGAGCGGATACGCCTTGACAACGGCAAGGTGTTTGAGGTATCATACTTTGTTTGAGAGGCCAAACAAGGGAAACCCATGGCGGGCGAACTCAGCCAGACGCAGGAGCGCTACCTGGAGGCGGTCCTCCGGCTTCAGGAGGAGGCCGGCTCCGCCCGGGTGCGCGACATCGCTGAGGCGGCCGGCGTTCACAAGTCCACCGTCACTGCCGCCCTGCACACACTGGCGGACCGCGGGCTGGTGCGCTATAAGCCATATGAGGCGGCGAGGCTCACCCCGCACGGCCGACGCCGGGCAGAACGCCTGGCCGACCGCCGGCGGGTGCTGAGCCGGTTCCTGACGCGCGTTCTCGGGGTCGAGCCGGAGACGGCGAAGCAGAACGCCGGCCGGGTCGAACACGCCATGGACGAAGGGGTGCTCGCCCGCGTGGTCTGCCTGCTGGCGTTCCTGGAGCACCGCCCCGAGCTGAGCGCCGAGTGGCTGCCGCAGTTCCGACGTTTCATGGAGCTGAAGGCAAAGGGCCGTAGCTGCGAGGAGTGGATTCGGGAGTACCTGAACCAACTGGAACAATCAGAACGGAGCTGACAGATGCCGATCTTCGAGTACAGATGCAACGACTGCGGACACGTGACGGAGTTCCTCGAGATGCCCGGTGCCGATGGGGAGCACACCTGCGAGGAGTGTGGATCCGAGAAGACGGAGAAGGCATTCAGCGCCTTCAGCGCCCGCATGGCACCGACAAAGCAGCACCCACCAGGTTGCCAGAGCTGCGCCGAAAGGGGCACCTGCCCCATGGCCTGAGGGCCGGCCGGGCCGGACAGTGCGCACACAGAAGGGCAAAGAGAGATGGTCAAGTTCTCTGTCAGGCATCCTCGGTTAATCACCGGCATCATGATCCTGGTCACCGTCGCGCTGGCGGCCATGATGCCCCGGGTCACCATCGACACCGACCCCGAGAACATGCTCTCCAAGGACGACCCCGTCCGCCTCTACCACAACCGAATGAAGGACCGTTTCAGCGTCCACGACATAGTCGTGGTCGGAGTCGTCAACGAACAGCACGCCGACGGTGTTTTCAACCCCACCTCCCTGCGCAAGGTGTACGCGCTGACCGAGTACGCCCGGCAACTGCGCGGCGAGAAGCTGAAACCCGGCCGGATCGACATCGACGAAGTGCTGCTCAAGGCAGGGCTAACGGAGCCGACGGGCAGGCGCTCGGAAGAGATCAGCCGTGCGCAACAGGAGCCTGCTGCGGCGCCAGGGCCTCCCGTGCCGGCAGGCGCCTCGGCCGGCGAGCCGGACCT
>CAYQXJ010000015.1:0-14547 GCA_964421565.1 uncultured candidatus Brocadiaceae bacterium | reverse complement strand
CTGCGGCGCCAGGGCCTCCCGTGCCGGCAGGCGCCTCGGCCGGCGAGCCGGACCTGCCGAGCTTGGGGCCGGCTGGCGAGCAAGGCGAGCCGGAAGAGCCGCCGCCCCCGCCGCAGGCCGCCGCTGAAGAAACCAGCCGCCAGGAGTCCAAACGCGGAGTCGTCGTCATCGACCTGCTGGCGCCCTCGACGGTTGATCGCATCGCGCATGAGGCCGGCACCGTCCAGTTCAGCTACCTGATGCAGAAGCCGCTGCCCGAGACGCGCCAGCAGGCGCTGGCCGTCCGCGAGGGCGCTCTGGACAACCCGCTGCTCAACGGCACCGTCGTCAGCGCCGACGGACAGGCGGTCGCCATCTACCTGCCGATCACGCACAAGGACGCCTCCTACCAGGTCGCTGAGCGCCTGCGGGAGCTGATCGACGTGCTGGGCGGGCCGGAGCAGTACCACATCACGGGCCTGCCGGTTGCCGAGGATACGTTCGGACATGAGATGTTCGTGCAGATGGCGATCAGTGCGCCGCTCGCCATGCTGGTCATCTTCCTGCTCATGTTCGTGTTCTTCCGCAAGCTGGTACTCATCCTCAGCCCCATGATCGTGGCCCTGGTTTCGGTCATCTGCACCATGGGGTTGCTGATCGGCCTCGGCTACACGGTGCACATCATGAGCTCGATGATCCCCATCTTCATCATGCCGATCGCAGTGCTCGACGCGATCCACATCCTGAGCGAGTTCTTCGACCGCTACCAGGCGAGCCGCGACCGCCGGCGGACTGTGCTGGCCGTGATGGACGCGCTGTTCGTGCCGATGCTCTACACGTCGCTGACCAGCGCGGCCGGTTTTGCGAGCCTCGCCCTCACCCCCATTCCGCCGGTGCAAGTCTTCGGCGTGTTCGTCGCCTTCGGCATCATGACGGCATGGCTGCTGACGGTTACGTTCATTCCCGCTTTCATCATGTTCATCCCTGAGAGTCGGCTCCAGGGGTTCGGCGTCTCGCACGCCGACGAGGCGCCGGACACTGTGCTCAGCCGTGCGCTGCGACGCATCGGGCGCTTCACTCACCGGCGCGGCAAGCCCATACTCGCCGCCACGCTTCTGGTCATCGCCGTGGCCGGCTACGGCATCAGCCGCATCCACATCAACGATAACCCCACCAAGTGGTTCGTGAGGGGCCACCCCATCCGCGTCGCCGACCGCGTGCTGAATCGTCACTTCGCCGGCACCTACCAGGCGTACCTGACCATCACCCCCAAGGTCGACACGCTGCCCGCCCCCGCCGTCGCCGAGGAGGTAAAGCAGGCCATACAGCAGGCCGGCGAAGCCTACGCCGAGAAGTACCCTCAGGCTCCGCAGAGGCGCGTTTTCGAGTCGGCCGCCGACCTGGTAGGCCGGCAGCCCGCCCATGCGCAGCCCCCCCCGGAGGAGCTCATCTCCTCCCTCATCAGCGCCGCCCAGGGGCGACGTGACGAGGCGTCGGGCGATGCCGTCTACGCCTGGGACGAGGTCATCGCAGCCGTTGAGGCCCGCCAGCTCACCCTGCAACAACCGTTCAAGCGGCCCGAGTTGCTCCGCTACATCGACAGGCTGCAGCAGCACCTGCTGCAGCCGCCTTCGGCGGGCGCGCGCGAGCCCGTGGTCGGCAAGAGCAACTCGGTGGTCGACATCGTCAAGAAGGTGCACCAGGAACTGCGGGGCGACGAGCAGTACTACACCGTGCCCGATGAGCCCAAGATGGTCGCCGAGACACTCTTCCAGTTCGGCAACAGCCACACGCCCGACGACCTGTGGCACTTCGTTACCGACGATTTCACGAGCGGGAACCTGTGGATCCAGCTCAGAAGCGGCGACAACCGGGACATGGAGGCCGTCGTCGCCCACGTGGACCGGTTCTTCCAGGAGAATCCGCCTCCGATGGAGCTGGAGCACGGCTGGTTCGGCCTGACCTACATCAACGTCGTCTGGCAACAAAAGATGGTGACCGGCATGCTGCAGGCGTTCCTCGGCAGTTTCCTGGTGGTCTTCATCCTGATGACGGTGCTCTTCCACAGCACGCTGTGGGGCCTGCTGAGCATGATACCGCTGACGGTGACGATCGCCCTGATCTACGGGCTGATCGGGCTGGTCGGCAAGGACTACGACATGCCGGTGGCCGTGCTCAGTTCGCTCACGCTCGGGCTCGCGGTCGATTTCGCCATCCACTTCCTGGCCCGCTCCCGGGCCATCATGCGCGAAGTGGGCGACTGGCGGCAGGCGGTGGACGACGTCTTCGGCGAACCGGCCCGCGCCATCAGCCGCAATGCCATCGTGGTGGCCATCGGTTTCCTGCCGCTGCTGGCCGCCCCCCTGGTTCCGTACAAGACGGTCGGCTTCTTCATGGCAAGCATCCTGGCCGTGGCGGCCGTGGCGACGCTGCTGATCCTGCCGGCGCTGGTCAACCTGCTGCGCGGACGGCTGTTCGCCGAGAGGGGCGTGGTGCCCATCACCTGCAACTGCGTGGCGTGCGTGGTGGCGTCGGTGGCCGCTGTGCTGCTGCTGGCGCTGAACTTCCACCAGTACTTCCGCATGGGCTGGAGCACGCTGACCTGGATCAGTGTGGTGCTGATACCGATACTGGTCTTCGCCTGCGGGTTCATGTCCAGACGTCGCGCCTGCAAGCGATTACAGGAGCAACAGACAGAGGGTGCCGCCCCCGAGCAGGGATAAGGCGCGCCCCTGGCGAACGAACACTGAACAGAGGAGAAGGACGATGCGCACACTCAAGCTGATCGCCGCACTGGTCGCTTTCGCTCTGCTGGGCCGTGCCGCCTACGCCCAGCAAGAACCGGCTGATCAACCGCAGCAGGAGCTGCCCTCCGTGCAGCAGATCGTCGAGAAGGCCAACCACGTCGCCTATTACCAGGGCGGTACCGGCCGGGCCGACGTCAAGATGACCATCTACAACGCGAAGGGGCTGGTGCGCGGCGAGCGCGAGCTGACCATCTTGCGCCGGAACGTCGGCGCCACGCTCGACCAGAAGTTCTACGCCTACTTCAACCGGCCGGCCGACGTGCGCGGGACCGTCTTCCTCGTCTGGAAGCACAACGAGAAGGACGACGACCGCTGGCTCTACAACCCGAGCCTGGACCTGGTCAACCGCATCGCCGCCACCGACAAACGCACCAGCTTCGTCGGAACCCACTTCTTCTACGAGGACGTGAGCGGCCGCAGCATCGACGACGACGAGCACGAACTGCTGAAGGTGACCGACAATTACTTCATCCTGCGCAACACGCCGAAGGACGAGGACCTGGTCGAGTTCGCCTACTACGACACGTACATCCATCGCGACACTTTCATGCCCCTCTACTCCTACTACTACGACCAGAACGGTGAGAAATACCGCGAGTACCGCGTGCTGCGGCTGGAACAGGTCGACGGCTTCTGGACGGCGACCAGGGCCGAGATGATCGACTATCGAGAGCCCGGATCCGAGGACGCCAAGACCGTGGCCGAATACTCCGCAGTCGAGTACGACATCGAGCTGTCGGATGACATCTTCTCCGAACGCTACCTGCGCAGACCCCCACGCGAATACCTGCAATGAACGGGACTGTGCGCCCCCCCACCACCGCCGCCGCGGCTGTGGCGCTGCTGATCACAGCGGCCATGGCCTCTTTGCCCGCCCTGCGGCCGGCGCACGCTGCGGGGGAGCCCCCCCTGCCGACCATAGCGGGCGATGCAGACGAGCCGGCAGCCGCCGACCAGGAACCGCCCCTGCCCGAGTTGGGCGGTGGCGAACAGCCTGCTCTGCCCGCAATGCCCGGGGGCGAGCAACAGGACGCAGGACCGCCCCTGCCGGCGATCGAGACGCCCGCCCGGGAACCGGCCGAGCCGCGGCCCGCCGAGGGCTTCAGCGCCATGCTGGACCACCAGCTCCGGGCGCTGCCCCTGCCCCTGTACGGGTTCTGGGAAGCGCGCCTCGGCCCGCGCTACGTCCAGAGCGACCAGCATTCGCGGGACTTCACCCTCGGCGAGACACGGCTGCAGCTCGAGAGCGACCCCTACTGGCAGGGCGCCCAGTTCATGCTTACGACGGACTTCCTCTACGACACCATCACGCGCGAGCTGCGGCTCGAGGTGCGCGAAGCGAACGTCGCCTTTTCGCCGGCGGGCTTCGTGGACGTGAAGGCCGGCCGCCAGATACTCACCTGGGGCACCGGAGACCTGGTGTTCCTGAACGACCTGTTCCCCAAGGACTACGTCTCGTTCTTCATCGGGCGCGACGTGGAGTACCTTAAGGCGCCGAGCGATGCTCTCAAGGTGAGCCTGTTCGCCGGCGCGGCGAACCTGGACATCGTCTACGTGCCGCACTTCGACCCGGACACCTTCGTCAGCGGCAAGCGGCTCGCCTACTACAACCCCCTTGCCATGGCCCGCGCGGGCGAGAACGTGCGCCTGCGCGCCGACGAGCCGGGCTCGTGGTTCACCGACGACGAGGTACATCTGAGGCTCTACCGCAACCTGGGCAGCTACGAGCTGGCGGCTTACGCATACCGGGGGTTCTGGAAGAGCCCGATGGGCATCGACCCGGTGCGCGGGCTGTTCACCTTCCCCGAGCTGAGTGTCTATGGCGCCAGCGCGCGGGGACCGGTGGCGGCCGGCATCGGCAACCTGGAGTTCGCCTGGTACGACAGCCGCCAGGACCGGGGCGGCACGAACCCGTTCGTGCCCAACAGCCAGCTTCGGTTCCTGCTCGGCTACAGCCAGGACCTGCCGCGCCTGATGCAGGACTTCACCCTCGGCGTGCAGTACTACCTGGAGCACATGCTCGAGCACTCGGACTACCGGCGCACCCTGCCGGCGGGCTTTGCGGCGGCCGATGAGAATCGCCACCTGCTGACGCTGCGGCTGACGAAGCTGCTGATGAACCAGGACATGACGCTCTCGCTGTTCACCTTCTGGAGCCCGTCCGACCACGACGCCTACCTGCGCCCCCACGTCAGCTACGACATCACCGACAGTTGGCGGATAGACGGCGGCGCGAACATCTTCCTCGGCGACGACGTGCACACCCAGTTCGGCGGCCTCGACCAGAACAACAACCTCTACGTCGGCCTGCGCTACAGCTTCTGAATGCTCGCGGGCAGTCTTCGTATTACGCGCTCAACCGTGCCGGATATCCGAGGAACGCCTGTGGATCCTCTCCGGTTTCGTCAGCCACCTGCTGCAAGAGCGGCGGCTCGCCCCATCACCTCCCGCCATGTGCCACGCTGGCCAGTGCGCCGGGCAGGCCAGGTGTGTGCACCATCCGTTGCAGGGCACCGCGGGGCAGATCGGCCTTCCTCATCATCTTTTCCCTGCGCCCGCTTCGGCCGAAAGGACGGGACTTGCGTGCGAATCCGGCGGTTGGGTAGCGCGCCGTAAGGCGGCGTGAAGCAATGCCTTAGCGGGCGGGGCCGCTCGGGTCCCTCGCCCGCCCTCACGGGAATCTAACAGAACCCGCAAAGAAGGGTTGACACGCCACATGTCGCCTGCTAATATACGCAACCGTTCAAGATATAGCACCCTTGGCCCTGGGCAGGTGAATAGGCCGTAACGCCTTGAGCACCCGCATTTTAGGGCATCCGCCCGGTCTCGGAAGGGGGTTTTTGAGCGTGCGTTGCCCGTACTGCAAGCAAGACGACGACCGGGTGGTCAACTCGCGCCCCAGCGCCGACGGCAGCTACGTCAAGCGCCGCCGCGAGTGCAACGGATGCGGCCGCCGCTACACCACCTACGAACGCATCGAAGAGAGCGTTCTGCGCGTGGTGAAGAAGGACGGCACGCGCGAGGATTTCTCGCTGCAGAAGTTGCTGACCGGACTGAACAAGGCGTGCTACAAGCGCCCGATCAGCGCAGAGACGATCAAGGAACTGGCCGAAGGCGTCGAGCGCGAACTGCATCGCCAGTACGAGGGCGAGGTACCCTCCGTGACGATCGGCGAACTGGTGATGAGCGAGCTGGCCGAGCGCGACCAGGTCGCCTACATCCGCTTTGCCAGCGTCTACCGCGAGTTCAAGGACGTCTCCGACTTCATGGCCGAGGCCGGCACAATGCTGCGGAGCGGGGGCAGATCTGCACAAGGCTCCGCAGGGCACGAACGCAACGAACAGAACACGAGCACGGAAGGGGAGCGCATCGATGGCAATTGAGGCCCAGGCAGCCGAAGACCAGAACCACCACAGCTCAACCATCACGCACGTGATCAAGCGGCACGGGGCGCCCGTGCCCTTCGACGAGAGCAAGATCGCCAACGCCATCTTCAAGGCCGCGCAGGCCGTCGGCGGGCAGGACCGCGTGCTCGCCGAAGAGCTCGCCGCCATGGTCACGATGATGCTGGAGAAGAACTTCGACGAGGACCGGCCTCCCCACATCGAGGAGATCCAGGACACCGTCGAGAAAGTCCTCATCGAGACCTGCCACGCCAGAACGGCGAAGGCATACATCCTCTACCGCGACAAGCGCGCCCGGGTGCGCCAGTCCCTCCAGGTCCGCAAACCCGTGCGCCGGCAAGAGAACTCGACCGACATCAGCCTGCTGGTCAACACCGAGACGCAGGACCATCTGGCCGAGTGGGACAAGACGAAGATCGCCCGCGCCCTCGAGGTCGAGGCGGACCTGAGCCGAGGGCTTGCCCGTGAGATCGCCGGCACCGTCGAACGCCGCGTCATGGACAGCGGCCTCACCCGCATCAGCACCACGCTCATCCGCGAACTGGTCGACAACGAACTGTTCGAACGGGGCCTGACCGCCCGGCTCGAGAAGCAGGCCACCCTCGGCATCCCCAAGTTCGACCTCGACCAGATCATCCACAGCAAGAGCAAGGAGAACGCCAACATCGCCCAGAACAACCCCGAGGCGATCAACCTGGCGGTGGCCGAGACCACGCTCAAAAAGTACGCCCTGCAGGAGGTCTTCAGCGAACGCGTGGCCGATGCCCACATGCGCGGCCAGATACACCTGCACGACCTGGGATACCCGACCCGCGTCTACTGCTCCAGCCACTCGGTCGAGTACCTGAAGAAATACGGCCTGAACCTGCAGAACCTGGATACCTCCAGCGCCCCGGCCAAGCACGCCCGCACCCTGACCGGCCACCTGAACACCTTTCTGGCCAGCATGCAGGCCTACTACGCGGGGGCCCTCGGGGTCGGCTACATCAACGTCTTCTACGCCCCCTTCGTAGAGGGCATGTCGTACCGCCAGATGCAGCAGGAGGCCCAGCACCTGATCTTCAGCTCTTCGCAGAACGCGTTCAGCCGGGGCGGCCAGACGCTCTTCCTCGACTTCAACGTCCACACCGGCGTGCCCCGCTACCTGCAGGACGTGCCCGCCATCGGCCCCGGCGGCGCATACAATGGCCGCACCTACGGAAGCTACGAGAAAACGGCACAGCGCTTCTGCAAGGCCATGCTCGACGTGTGGCGCGCCGGCGACCAGTACGGCAACCTGTTCGCCTTCCCCAAGTGCGACTTCCACATTAACAAGGACACCTTCAGCGATCCAGCACAGCATGCCATCCTCGAATACGCCTGCCAGATCGCCAGCGAGAACGGCGTGCCCTACTTCGTGTTCGACCGCGACGAAGTGACCCTGAGCGCCTGCTGCCGGCTACGCACGACGATCAAGGACGACTACATGATCCGTCACCCGGAGAGCATGCGCTTCTGCGGATTCCAGAACATCACCATCAACCTGCCGCAGGCCGCCTACCGCGCCGGCCGGGGCGAGTGGGACGCCTTCTACCGCGAAGTGGACCGCGGCCTCAAGCTCGCCATCCAGGCCCACGTCGAAAAGCGCCACTTCATCGGATCGCTGATGACCGACCCCAGCAAACCGCTCTGGGAGATCGGCAAGACAGCCGCCGACGGACGCCCCTACGTCGACCTGGAGAAGGCGACCTACATCATCGGACTGATCGGCCTGAACGAGGCAATGCTCCACATGACGGGCCGCGAACTGCACGAGGACCCGGCCCTCCTGCGCAAGGGGCTCCACCTGATCCGGCACATGCAGTTCCGCGCCCGCGAACTGGGCGAGGAGCAGGCCATGCATGTCGCACTGGAGGAGAGCCCGGCGGAAAGCGCGGCGCGGCGGCTGGCAAAAGTCGACCTGGCCCGCTTCCCCGACGAAGCGTGCGCCGTCGTGCGCGGCGACCTGGAAGCCGACGAGCCCTACTACACCAACAGCATCCACCTGCGGGCCGACGCGCCGATCGACCTGCTGACGCGGATCCGCCTGCAGAGCAAGTTCCACCGCGCCATCGAGAGCGGGGCCATCATCCACGCCTTCGTCGGCGAGGAACGCCCCCCGGCGGCCAGCATCCGCAACCTGGTGGAGAAGACCTTCCGCAATACCCAGGCCGCTCAGCTCACCATCAGCCCGGAGTTCACCATCTGCAACGACTGCCACAAGAACACCCCCGGCATCAAGCAAAGCTGCGGTCACTGCGGCAGCGGGGACGTCTACGCCATGACACGCGTGGTCGGCTACTTCAGCCGAATCCACAACTGGAACAAGTCCAAGATCGGCGAACTAAAGGACCGCCACCGCGGCAACTACAGCGTGGCGATGGCGCAGGATCGATTCTGAGAATCAGAGCCCCTTGCCCTGAACGGTAAGGCCTGGAAACGAAAAGGCTTATGACTGTTAGGAGTCGCGGATGATCATCGAGATCTACGGTAAACAGAACTGCTCGCTCTGCGAGAGCGCAAAGAGGAAGGTCAGCCACCTGCTCAGCAAGTGGCAGGTGGAGGGACAGGTCCAGGTCGTCTTCCACGACATGGAGACCGTCGACGGCGCGGCCGAGGGCGATTTCTACGACGTCTTCCAGATACCGTCCGTACTGCTGAAAGGCGACGGCGACGACGTGCTGGCCCGCTGGGACGGCACCCCCCCCGCCAGCGCCGAACTGCAGCAGAGGCTGTGCGCGTAACATGCAGGGAACTGCACTTGCCGCGCGACGCAAGCTAACGTCTTTGCTGCGGCGCGGATCGCGTTTCGCGAGGAAGCATGAGATGGCCGAGTTGGTGGGCCCGTTTTGGGCAGAAACGATTTCCAGATGAGGACAGCCCCCATGGAGATCAAAGGCTTCATCCAGAACAGCCTGTTGGAGTGGGAGGGCAGGATCTGCTCGGTGCTCTTTCTGCCCTGCTGCAACCTGCGCTGCCGTTACTGCCACGCTAACCACCTGGTCTTCCAGCCCGAACGGCTGGAACGCGTGCCCCGCGAGCAGATATTCGCATACCTCGCCCATCAGAAAGGCTGGATCGATGGCGTCGTCATCACCGGCGGTGAACCCACGCTTCACGGCGATGCCCTGATCGAATTGGTCCAACAGCTCCGCGAACTCTCCCTCGACGTCATGGTCGAGACAAACGGCACCCAGCCCGACATCGTCCGCCAGCTCGTCGAAGGCCGACTGCTCGATGCGATCGCAATGGACACGAAGGCCCCCCTCAACCCGGATGACTACGAGCGAGTCTGCGGCACCCGCGTCAATACCGACCGGGTTCGCGACTCGCTCCAGGTCATCAAGGGCAGCGGCATCGAGCATGAGTTCCGCATCACCCTGGTGCCGGGCTTGGTCGGCGCTGACGAGCTGCGCGCGATGGCGCCGGACCTGCATGGCGCCCATCGTGTCGCCCTGCAGAACTTCATGCCCGACCACTGCCTCGACTCCGCACTCTACGGCCGGCTGCCCTACTGCGCCGATGAGCTCGACGAATTCGAACGCATCCTCAAGCCGTTCGCTCAGCGAATCGTCGTGCGCGGACGCGACCACGCCAGCCGGGTGCGCAGCCGCGCGTCCTGACGCCGCTTTGGCGTGCTCAGGGCCCTGCGCCGGGGTTTTTTCGGCCGCACATTTCACCCGTCCCCTTCGCCACCACAGCCTTCTCGGCGCCAACGGCACCTCCCTTTCTTCTTAGAGCTTGCCACCCAAAGTATTATCTCTCAATCCGTTACGACACACAGGGGCCGCCGGCCGCGTCGCTTGGCCCCCCGCGGTGGCGAGCGCCGTGCCGGGGGCGTTCGATCGGCGCAGCGGGGCGTGAATCGGCCATACCGTTTCCCCTACACTCCCCCTTCTCGACCTTGATCGTGATGGATACCGCGTGGCTCGGCCGCGTCGCCGGCCCGCGCGGTTGCTTTTGAAGCAGCCGGAGAAGCCCCCGGGTGAAGCTGAAGCGACTGGAGCTGTGCGGGTTCAAGTCCTTCCCGGATCGGACAGTCTTCGAGTTCGAGGACAGCCTGTCCGCCCTGGTCGGCCCGAACGGTTCCGGCAAAAGCAACGTCGTAGACGCCATCAAATGGGTCCTCGGTGAACGCAGCGCACAGAAGCTGCGCGGCTCGGAGATGGCGAGCCTCATCTTCAACGGCAGCCGCAACCGCAAGCCGCTGGGGCGCGCTGAGGTCAAGCTCGCTATCGACAATGCCGACGGCTGGCTCGACATCGAATACGAAGAGGTCTGTATCACCCGGCGCGTCGACCGCACGGGGCAGAGCGAGTACCTGATCAACGGCAACACGTGCCGCCTGGCGGACATCCGCGCCCTGCTAATGGACACCGGCGTCGGCACCAGCGCCTACAGCTTTATCGAACAAGGCCAGGTCGACCAACTGCTGCGCAGCAGCGCCAGCGAACGCCGCCAGGTCTTCGAGGAAGCCGCCGGTATCAACCGCTTCCTGGAACAGGTGCGCCACGCCGAACGCAAGCTCGACCGGGTCACCCAGAACCTGGCACGCGTTACCGACATCGTGCAAGAGGTGGAACGACAGCTCCGCAGCGTCAAGTACCAGGCCGGCCGTGCTCGCACATTCAAACGCCAGACGGCCCGTCTGGAGCGCCTGCGCCTGGCCCAGAGCCTGCACGCCTACAGCGAACTGACCGTCCGCCGAGAGCAACTGCGCCGCCGGGTACAGGACGCCCAGGGCGCCCGCGACGTCGTCATCGAAGAAGCCCGCTCCCTCGAGGCCGAACTCGACGCCGCGCGGACCGACCTGGAGACCGCCCGCCAAAGCCTCGGCGCCACCCGCCAGGAACAAGCCGAGACTCAGGCGCGCATCGAGAGCCTGGGGCGCGAAGCCGAACTGAACCGGCGCCGCGCACAGGAGCTCGCAGAACAGACCGAACAGGTGCGCGGCCGACGCGAAGGGATCGAGCAAAGCATCAAAGAGACCGAGCAGGAGATCGCCTCCGCCCGGAAGAAACTCGCCACGAGTGCCGAACACCTGAAAGAGCAGGCTCTGCGCCACGCCGAACAGGAGCGCCGCGTCGAACACCTGCGCGAGCGCCGTCGGGCTGCCTCCGCCGAGCTGGAACGCTCCAAAGACGAAGTCTTCGACCTCTACCAGAACGAGTCGCGCCTCGCCAACCAACACGACATCCTGCAGGCCGAGCGACAGACGCTCAAAGCCCGCGCCGAGAGGCTGAACAGCCGTCGCGCCAAAGTCAGCACACAGCTCGACGAAGTGCAATCCGAACGCAGCGAAGCAATCTGCCAACTTGAACGCGCAGAGACGCGCGAAGCCGAACTGCGGCAGAACGTGCACGCACTGCAGGGCGAGATCAGTGGGCTCGAACAGAGGGTGGAGGAAGTCTCCTCCGAGGAAGCCAACACGCGCAGCGAGTTGAGCCGCCGGTGCGGCCGGCGAGACGCACTGCACGATCTGGAAGCCCGCGCAGAGGGCGTGCGCAGCGGCGCGAAGCGCCTCCTGGATGCCGACCTGCCGGGCCGCCTCGGCATGGTCGCCGAACTCATCCAGGCGCCCTTCGAACTCGCCCACGCCGTCGACAGCGCACTCGAAGAACGGGCCCAGGCGGTCGTCTTCACCAATGCCAACTCGGCCGGCCAGGCCCTCGCCCTGCTCCTCGACGAGCAGGCCGGCCGGGCGGACGTGATCGCCCTCGACCGGGCGCGCGCACCGATGATCGAAGCCCCCCCCGGCACCCGCCGCCTCAGCGAACTGGTAACCTGGCCAGACGAGGTCGAGTCCGCCGCTCGGATGCTGCTGGACGCTGTCTTTCTGGCCGACGACGCCAGCGCGGCCGAGTCCCTCGCCGCCGCCGGATTGCCCCACGGCTCAACCGTGGTCACGCCCGACGGCCGGCTCTACACCGCCGCCGGCATATGGCGCGCAGGCAAGTCCGAAGCGCCGGGCCTCATCAGCCGCCGCAGCGAACTGGCAGACCTGAAGCAACAGACCGCCGCGCTCGAGGACCAACTCGCCGAACTCTGCCAGCGCAAGCAAGACTGGCTGCGCCTGCGCACAGACCAGCGGGCGCAGCTCCAGGCGCTCACGCAGGAACTCGACACCGTCAGCCGCACCGCCGGCAACCTGCGCAGCCGCCTCGAATCCTCAGACCGCCGCGTCAACGAGCTTACCGACGAGATCGAACTCGCGCGCTCGGAGTCACAGGCCGTCGAGCAACAGATGGCCGAACTCGCCGAAAAACGCGCACACTTAGACCAGCAGGCCGCCGAAGCCCGCCGCGCCCGCGAACAAGCAGAAGCCGCCGCCCGCCAACTCGAGCAGCAAGTCCGTGCCCTGCAGAACGAAGAACACGAACTCACCCGCAGCGCCAACGAACTGAGCAACGAACTTGCACGCTGCCGCGAAAGACACCACAACCTCGAATCGCTCATCGAACGCCTGCGTGCTGACCTCGACCGCCGCAGCGAAGAACTCTGCTCGCTCGACGACGAACGGGAACGCAACGAACGCCTCCGCCGCGAAGCCGAACTCGCCGCCACCAGGGTCGACAAGACCGCCGAAGAACGCCGCCGGCACAAGGCCAAACTGGCCGAACTCATCCAGCAAGGGGCGCAGAAAGTTGAATCCCTCCAGCAACGCATCGCCGAACGCACGCACCAGGCCCGCGCCGCCGCCGACCGGCGCGAAGAAGCCGAGCAACGCCTGCAAGAACTACGCATGGCCGAAAACGAAGCCGCCGTCAAGCTCGAGGACCTCGTCGGCCGCGCCACGGAGGACTACGGTGTGCGGCTGATGGCCTTCCGCATGGAACCCGAACGCTGGCGCGACGAGCCCCCCTTCATCACGCGCCGCATACGCAAGTTCACCGAGCAGCCCGAACCCACCGAAGCACCCAGCGAAAGGGTCGCCTCCTGGTACCGCCAGATGACCGGCGAAGCCGAAGAACAGGAACCCGCCCGGGACGAAGGTCCCGAGCTGATCGCCCTGGCGGAAGCCACACAACTGCGCGCGGACGTGCTCCAGATCGCCGAAAACGACCAAACCGACTGGCAGCAGGTGCGGCGCGAGATCGCCACCCTCAAGGCCAAAGTCGACCGCATCGGCAACGTGAACGTCGACGCCATCCGCGAGCAAGATGAACTGGAAACTCGCCTGCAGTTCCTCACCGATCAGAAAGAAGACCTGGAAAAGGCGCGACGCCACGAACGCGAGATCATCCGCGAACTGAACAAGAAAAGCCGCGCGCGCTTCGCCGAAACCTTCGCCGAGGTGCGCGAAAACTTCCAGACCCTCTTCCGCAAGCTGTTCGGCGGGGGCCAGGCCGACCTGGTGCTCGAGGAAGAAGCGGAGGACATCCTGCAGGCCGGCATCGAGATCGTCGCCCGCCCGCCCGGCAAAGAAACTACCAACATCACCATGCTCAGCGGCGGCGAAAAAGCCATGACCACCGTCGCATTGCTGTTCGCCATGTTCCAGGCCAAACCCAGCCCCTTCTGCCTGCTCGACGAAGTGGACGCGCCGCTCGACGACGCCAACGTCGAACGCTTCCTGATGCTGCTCGGCGAGTTCCGCCGCGACACGCAGTTCATCATCATCACGCACAACAAGATGACCATGAACGCCGCACAGGTCCTCTACGGGCTGACAATGACCGACGGGGTCAGCCGCCAGATCTCCGTCCGATTCGAAGACATCGAGCAGATGCCCGACGACGAACCCCTCGCCAAAGCGGGCTAAGCCCCCCGCCGCCGAAGCCCACCACTCCTGCCCTCGCCCCGAACCGCCACGCCCCCCAGCCCGAACCGCACGCAGCACAGGGCAATGCGCATCTGACGGAAGCGGCCTAAGGCCGCATCATAATAGCGGTGACGGAATTGCATCAGGGCACTGGCCGGCTCGTGGCGGCGGGATTGGAAGCCGTACGGGTTGGCGACGTCGGAGAGGCTACCCCCGTCAGAGAACGCTGGAGTTCGCCGCTTTCTGGCGAACTCCCAAGGCGTCGCCCGCCACGCCCAGCCGTCCGGGTCGAGGACGGTTGCGGCGCCGTAGGCGTCATATTGGTAACGTTCCACCACGCCCTCCGAGGAGTTCGTCAGGGCCGCTACGGTGTATATGGTGTTGGTGTGACAGTATACTACCTCATTCGCGTCGAGGAAGTCCCCATCCGAGTTCAGGTCCCGCTCCTGGACGGCCGGGCTGTCGATGTAGCCCGAAGCGTGGGTGTAGCGGGCCTCCAGGTTGCCGCTGGAGTCCCTCTCTTCGAGGGCCTGCCAGTCCTGCGCGCCGCCCCAGATGTAGCGGGTGGTGCCGTTCA
>CAYQXJ010000014.1:0-88242 GCA_964421565.1 uncultured candidatus Brocadiaceae bacterium | reverse complement strand
GTCCGAGTCGCCGTCCTGGATCAGATTCCCGGCGTCGTCATACGTGAGGCTGATCGACGGGTCATTGCCGATGGTCCGCCCGGTCAGTTCATTCACGCCGTTGTGGGTGCCCGTCTCCGTGACGCTGTCAAGCACGGTCTGATCCCAGTTGCCGAGCGGGTCGAGCGTCCAGGACTGGCTGCGCGACGGGCTGGAGATATCATCCTTCGCCTGGTTGAGTTGGCCGCGCTCGAAGCTCGTCAGTCGGTAGACGGTGTCATACCCGTAGAGCTCGCTCTGCGTCGCGTCGCGGAGGTCCTCCTGGTAGAGCTTATTCCCCACGCGGTCGTAATCATAGCTCCACCCGGCCAGCAGCGTCCCGCCCGAGTCCCGCCAGCGGTGGTGCGCCACCCGCCCGAAGGAATCATAGCCGTAGCCATCGAGGCTGCCGCCGGAGTCGTTCAGGTGGGTCAGGTAAGCGCCGCTGGCGTACTCCCGCTTCTTGAGCAGCCGGCCCGCACGGGCAGGATGCCCGGCGTCGTCGTAGGCAGCCCCACTGCCTGCTTCGGCGACCATTGTCCCATGAATGGCCATAGCCGCAATATAGGGCACAGGCCCGGGGAGGCCAAGCCCAAAAACGCGGTCCCAACCACGGCCGCCACGCCGAGGAGCATGCGGACACGGGAACTATGGCCCAAACGGGGACATATCGGACGGCGCTCCGAGAGGGAACGGGTAGGATGCCCCCCGAGATGACCACCCGGACCCGCCAGCCCCGAAACCTCGGAAACCATCCGGACGCGGTGCAGCGGGTGGCCGGGAAAGTCCGCACCACGACCGGAGGATGCGGGGCGACTGCCGGCAGAAGGCCGCGCCGGACACCGCGCCGCGAGAATGCCGGCCAGCGTCCGGCCTGGGGTCCGTTCGCGGCGGGCGTCCGCCATTACAAAACGAACCCATTCCGTCCTAAGAGCCTGTCTAGGCGGAGCTTCCGTTAGTATTGGGTTTATGGCGATAAGGGGGCCGGGGGCAGCACGAGGTCGGGGGGCGGCCCTCGTTCGACCGGCTGTTAACGGTGGTGCTTCTGCCGGATGGCAGGGCGATCGTGTGGGAGATTGCGGGCCCATGGCGGGGGTTGCGGGTCATTGCGGTTGCACCATGCGCGGGGGCCAGTTTTCCGATATGATGCCGGTGGCATCTCCGGTGCCGGCGACCGGGAGCGGATCGGGCGGAGCCGAGCGAGGGAGGGGGGACGGAACGTTGGGGCGTGGGCTGATGGCGGCGATCATGTGCGTGGCCGTGCTCGCGGGCTGCGCGCCGGGGGCTTACCACGACGAGGGCTCGGGTGTGGTGGTGTTCGTGCTGGACAGCACGGTTGACCCGGACTTCGTGGAGGGGCGGATCGCCGGGATGACGGCTGCTGAGGTCACACACGGCAGCCTGGTGGGCCGGGTGCTGTATCAGTACTGTGGGGCGCAGGTGCACGGCGTGCCGGTCGAGTCCTTCGGGGGCCCCATCAGTCGTTCGGCGTATCTGGGCGGACTGCGCCGGGTGCTGGAGTATGCTGAGGGGCATCCTGCAGATCGCGTGGTGGTCAACATCAGCCTCTCCTCCGAGCGGCCCGAGCAGGAGGAGCGCGATCTGATAGCGAGGCTGATCGGGGCCGGGGCGCTGGTGGTTGCGGCGGCGGGGAACGAGGACGCGGAGGCGGCGGTCTATCCCGCCGCCTACCCCGGCGTGGTCGCCGTGGCCAACGCGACCGTCGAGGGTAAGACGCTGCAGTCCAACTACGGCGACTGGGTGGACATTGCGGCCGACGGGGACATCAGTTTCATAGACTACGAGTTTCTGCCCTATGAGCGTCTGCGGCGCGAGATGGAGGCGCACGGCACCTCGTTCGCCGCGCCGAAGGTCGCGGGCACGGCGGCGTGGCTGATGCGGCGGGATGGAGAGCTCTCGCCCCGGCAGGCGTGGGAGATTGTGCGCTCGACGGCTCGCCGGATCGACTCGGATCTGTTCGCGCAGGGCCGGTTGGGGGCGGGCGTGCTCGACGTAGTGGCGGCGAAGTCGGTTGTGGCGCGGGGCTATCGGCTGGTGCACTACGCGCTGCCGGTGGCCGTGGGGCTGATGCTGGTTGCGCTGACGCTCTACCTGACGCTGCGGCATGGGCTGGTAGGCGTTTTCCTGTCACTGATGACGTGGTTGGTTATCTTCCCGTCGTCGGTGCTCGTAGTCATCCATGCGGTGCGTTACGTGGAGTTCGTGGGTCAGGGCAGTTTGTGGCGGGGTGCTGCGGGTGTGGGGGTGCTCTGTGCGGCGGCGCTGCTGGCCACTTACGTGCAGGACTGGAACGTGGCGAAGGGGGCCATTGCTCTTTTGGTGCCTTACGCGGCGTTCGTGTTGCTGCCGCTGCTGGACGCGCTGCCGGTGACGCCGCTGGCGGGCGCGGTGGTCGCGGCGGGTTCGGCTGTGATGCTGGCGGTGAGCATCGAGGTGTGGACGCTGCATCGCATATCGCTGCTGGCCTCGGGGCGGGATGCGTCGGGCGGGAAGCTATCCGTCGGCGAGCTGGGCCGCATCCACCGGCACGCCCTGGACCGGCGGGTGCAGCAGGCCGCGTTGCTGGCCATGGCGTACCGGCCGAGCCCGGAGGCGGTCGACCGTCTGCTGGGGGCGGAGGACCTGCCGGCGGCTCGGAGGACGGCCCTGCGCGAGGTGGCACGTCGCAACCCGGACATGTTTCAGGATTGGCTCTGGCGGTTCGAAGAGCTAAACGAGCGGACCCGCTCGCTCATCGCCGATGCGCTGCTGAGCGCGGGTGACCCGCACACAGTGCCGATGGTGGAGAGCATTCTGGCAGCCCGTTCCACGCCCGGGCTGGAGCGTCTGCTGGAGCGCCTGCGCGGCGGACCACGCAGGGAAGCGCCCGGGCGCAGTCGAGACGAGCGCCGGGGGGGAGCTGCTCAGGGAGGCGCAGATTGATGGGGACTGCGGCAACGCCGCAGGTGGCGCAAGGCTGTGGATTGCGACGGGCCTGGATTTCACCATTCCCCTGAGGCGACGTTCAGCACGCCGCGCACTTCGTGGTAGGCGGCGTGCCAGAGATGGGCTTTGCGTCGGTTCTCGACGGCACCGTCCGGCGCCACCTCATCCCACCAGCCGCCGAACTGCTGGTCGGCCTGATGCTCGATGACCCAGGCGGCCTGACGCTCCAGCGCGGCGAGGTACTTCGTCTGCCCTGTTGCGCGCCACGCCCAGTCCAGTGCCACGAGGTTCTCGGCCTGGGGCCACCAGCTCATCGTGCAGTCGGAGGGACTGCCCTGGAGGGGCCCTTCGGAGCAGAGCGCGCCGGCCTGCGAGTGCCAGCCGTACTCGAGGGCGTGGTCGATCAGCGAGAGCGCGACGCTGCGGTAGGGCTGCTCGGGCAGTTCGAGCACCTCGCGCGCCCGCTGCATCAGCCAGGCGAACTCGACGTTGTGTCCGTAACTGGTGGTCTGGTTGCGTCGACCGCCCCAGCCCTCGCTAAAGGGCTGCCAATTGCGCTGGAACAGCTCGATGCAGCAGCCGTAGGAGGGCAGGTAGGCGTGCTCGACCAGCGCGTCGAGTATCTCCTTAAGGCGCCGGCCCACGGTCTGGTCCCTTGTCTCCGCGTACAGCTCGCTGAAGGCCTCGAGCAGGTGGAGCTGCGTGTTCATAGACTTCGAGGCTCGCCCCCGGCGGCCGACATCCCAATCGCGGCTCAACTGGCTGAAGTAGCCCGGATATTCGGGATCTTTGGCATGGCGTTCGAGCGCATCGAAGGCGGCCTGGGCTACCTGGAGGCCGGCGGGATCGCCGAAGGCGCGATGGAACTCAACCCCGGCGTAGATGACGAACGCGTGGGCGTAGGTGTCCTTGCGATCGCTCTGTACTCGGCCGGCGCGCTCGGCGCGGTAAATGAAGCCGCCGTGCTCGCGGTCCCAGAAGTGGCGGAGCAGGAAGTGAAGCCCTCGGACGGCGGCGTCGTGAACACGCGGGTCATCCCGATAGCCGGACCGCCACAGGCGGGCGAAGGACCATATCTGCCGCGCCTGACTGACGAGCATCTTCTCGCCGCTGCGGACCGACCCGTCACGCTCCAGCTCGCAGAGGAAGCCGCCGAACTCGGTGTCCGGGCTGTGTTCGACCCACCACGGGATGAGCGCGCTCTGCAGGTGAGCACGCAGGCGGTTGCGGACTGCGGCGTGGCGCGCCTGCGGGTCTGCCGGCTGCGCGCGCGCAAGCAGGGAAATGCAGAGCATGACGCACGCGGTGATGCGCCAGACTGCTGAGAACCGCTGTTCAGGCATGCTATGCATGGCACCTCTCCATGTCAGGCCGCAGGCCGGGGCCATTCAGCAGAGCGCGCCGCCGCAGTGGCGGGCGTCTTGCAACCGGCATGTCAGTCGCCGCTCATCATCTCCCATATGGGTGGCAGGCGGTCCTGGCCGAGGACGATCGGCGTTATGCCGCAGATCTCGCAGAGCATGGTGAGGGCGCGCACACGGTCGCCGGGCACGCCCTGCACGTGGTTGCAGGGGAAGACGTTCAGAAACTGCCGGAAGCTGCCGTCCAGCTTCGCCCAGACGTGGGGCCAGGTGGGATCCGTTTGTTCCTTCAGCTCGCGGCTTTCCTCGGGCGGCAGTTCCGCGGCTTCGCCGGGCACTATCGCCATGAAGGGCTTGCCATCCCAGAGGCCGAGCCGGGCGAAGGTCATGCGGCCAGGGGCGGCATCGAACTCCACCGAGGCCCCGCCGGCCTTGAAGTAGAATTCCAGGGCCGGATGGAACGTGATCTTCTCGAAGTTCTCGGCCGGATCGTCGCTGCGGGCCGCGTACCAGCTTGCGTGGTTGCCGCTGTTGCACCAGTCCCACAAGTCGCGGTCGGGGTGGTAGAGCCGCACGTCCATGAACAGTGCGGGCAGCCCGCCGGTAACGTACTTCAGCAGTTGCATGGTCAGCGCGGCGTAGGCGTCCGCCTCAGTCGCGCAGACGACCGGCTCCTTCGCGCCGCGCCAATCGTAGGGGTCATTCATCAGCATCTCGGGCACGTCGCCGAGGCAGACGTGCTCGGTCAACTCCCTCTGCCCTTTCAGACCGCAGAAGTCGAACCCCTTCTCCTCGTTCACCGCCTGCATGGCGAGGTAAAGACGTATCTGCGTCTTGAGAGTCGTGGGTGTCAGTATCTTCCCATCGTAGAGCAACCGGTCGCCGAGCAGTTGCTCGAACCAGGCCAGCCCGTTCGCGACCTCTGCCTCATCGACCTCGTTCTCCATCGCCTTCACCAACCAGAGCTGGTCGATCTGGCGGCAGGTGGTGCCGAGGGCCTTCAGCGTCTGTGTCAGGTGCCAGTAGCCGGTCTCCATGCCCATGCTGTGTCCGCCGAAGAGCCCGTAGACTTCGTTGCGGACGGTGGTGACGGCCTGCGCTGCACGGACCCAGTCGACGACCTGTGCCACGGTTTCCCCGTCGTCCATATCACCGACGATGCGGTGCGTGCGAACGCCGGCCTGACGCAGGGCGCCATCGGTGGCCAAGAGGCCGACGTTGCCGGGGAACTTGCCGTTGTTGGACAGGCTGAGCACGGGCAGGTCGGGCCCAACGCTGTTGAGGAAGGGCCAGGCAAGGAAAGGAAAGTTCCACACGTTATAGCACATGATGACGGAGCGGCAGCCGGCGCGGCGGAGCTGCTCGCCGACCTGCTGTGCTTCGCGCGTACCGGTGATGATCTGCTCGGCGACGACGACCTCCAGCTCCGAGCCGTCACGTTTGCGCACCTGGCGGCGAACGATCTCCGCCCATCGGTCGACGACCCTCTGATTGGCGGGATTGTTCTGCTTCCAGACGTGCGGCCGCTCGTCGTTGAGCATGGCGATGCCGATCGGTGTGCTGCGCATATCCGGTCCTCCTGGACATGGTGACGTGTGGTTGTCTGCTGACAATATGCACACCACTGAGCGCGCACGCAACTGGAAGGCACAAAGGGCGAGCCCGAGCGGACGGGCCGGACGGCGCTATTGAGCCGCTCCGCGCCTCCATTGCCGCCTCTGGGGGCTCAGTCCTGGGCACAGGCGAACCCGCGCGGCGTCATTGCCTGCGGGGTAGCCAAGCGCATATAATCCAGCGTCCGTGCTGCTCGCCACCCGCACTCCCGCGTCGCCGGTGCCATGGCTGAAACAGAGAGCAGAATCGCTCGCCTGCTGCGCCGGATGATACCTCCCCGGTCAGAGACCTCGGCCGTCGGCGTCACCGTGATCCTGGCCGTATTGGTCGGGCTGCTGGCGGGCATACTCGCCCTGGGGCTCAACTGGTGCGTCGGCTTCCTGAACCGGCACTTGTTCCTGGGCATCGGCCGTCCGGTCGGCTCGCTTCCCGAGCCCTGGCGTTACGTACTGGTGTGTTTGCCGGCCGTTGTCTTCCTCGTGGTAGCCTATGCCATTCGGTGGACGGCCCCGGAGACGCAGGGCACGGGCATCGGGCGCGTTATGTCGTCCATAGGGCGGGGCGGCGGCTTCATCCGCCGGCGCGTGATAATGCTGAAGCCGCTCTTCACGGCGCTGTGCATTGGCGCGGGTGCGCCCCTGGGCATGGAAGGGCCGGTGGTGCAGACCGGGGCGGCCGTCGGCAGCCTGGTCGGCGAGCACAGCAAGATGGGGGTGGGCAACACCCGAGTGCTGGTGGCGGCCGGCGCGGCGGCGGGCCTGGCCGCGAAGTACGGCGCCCCGATCGGCGGTGCCGTCTTCAGTGCCGAGCTCATACTGGGCGGCGCCGGGGCGCCCGCGCTGCTGCCGCTGATCGTCGCTTCTGTCTCGGCCGTCATCGTCCGCTTCAGCCTGCTTGGTCATTTAAGCGAATACGTCATCCCGGCGCTGCCGACTTTCGTCGCGGCAGATTACCTGCTATTCACCGTCCTCGGTGTGCTCGCGGGGCTCGTTTCTATTTACTTCGTGAAGCTGATCTTCGCCGTGGATGACCTGTTCGAACGGCTCTTCAGCCAGCTCTGGGCGCGGGCCCTCTTCGGCGGGCTCGCGGTCGGTCTGGTCGGCTTCGTGGCGCCGAGCCTGCTGGGCACGGGCCACGGCTTCATCCAGTCACTGCTGACGGAGCCGGATACCTCGCTGCGGATGCTGATTGTGTTCGTGCTGCTCAAGCCATTGCTCTGCTCGCTCGGCCTCGCATCCGGCGCGAGCGGGGGCATCTTCGCCCCGGCCCTGTTCAGCGGGGCAGCGCTCGGAGCGTTCTTTTATGGCCTGGCGCAGACGTGGCTCGGCCTCGACATAGCCCCCTTCCACGCCTACGTGATGGTGGGCATGGCCGCCGTGATGGGGGCAGTTATGCGTGCACCCTTGCAGGCCATACTGGTGACGTTCGAGCTGACGCGCAACTACTCCGCCATCCCGGCTCTCATGATCGCATGCGTCATCAGCATCAAGGTCGCCGAGCTGTTCGAGCCGGAGAGCGCCTTCACGCGTCGCCTCATACGCCTGGGCATGCGCATGGCGCGAGGGATGGACTACTCGCTGCTGAACGACCTGACGGTTGGGGATGTTGCAGCGGAAAGTTATACCGCCCTTCCCGCCAACGCGGACATCACAGAGATCGGCGAAAAGGTGCGCCGCTCCGAAAACCGCACCTTTCCCGTGGTTGATGGGCAGCAGCGCTTCGTCGGCCTCGTCATGCTCGCCAGCCTGCTGGCGGCTGCCCAGCGCCGCCGGGACGGCGAACGCATGCCGGTGCGCGACCTGCTCGAGCCGGAGGCTGTAAGCCTGCAAGCCGATCAACCGCTCATCGAAGCCTGGCGCACCATGGGCAACTACGACTACGACTGCCTGCCCGTCTGTGACCCGGACGAGCCGGACCGGATCGTCGGCATCTGCGAGAAGGAGGCCATCGTAGAGCTGCACGACCGCCAGGCATTCGTGGAACTGGCCCACAAAGACCGGTAAAGGGCCTCACGCCATGTTGTGGTCCCTGGCGAACTGCGCCAGCTCATCCGCGTAAGCGAAGGCCAGGCAGGTCACCGTGTCCGCGCCGCCGTAGTAGATGGCGACCCGCCCGCTCGGGGCGTCGCAGAGCGCCGCGCAGGGAAAGACCACGTTAGGCACATCGCCGACACACTCATATGTCTCCTTCGGCGCCAGCACATATTCGTCGCCCCGCGCAATGACCTTCCAGGGCTCCTCCAGGTCGAGCAGCGCCACGCCGGTGCTGTACCAGAACCCGTTGCACGAGGTCAGCACACCGTGGTAGAGCAGCAGCCAGCCCTCCTCAGTCTCGATAGGCACGGGGCCGGCCCCGACCTTGGTGGACTGCCAGCCGCCCACTGTGCCGAACACGAACCTGTGCTTGCCCCAGTAGGTCAGGTCCGGGCTCTCGCTGTAGTACATGTCACCGAATGCGTTGTGGCCCGGCCCGCTCGGGCGGCTGAGCATGCCGTAGTTGCCGCCGACCTTGCGGGGGAACAGGACGCCGTCGCGGTTGTAAGGCAGGAAGGCGTTCTCCATCTGGTGATACGTCTCAAAGTCTTTCGTCCAGGCCAAGCCGATGGTGGGTCCGTGGTACCAGTTGCACCACTGAACGTAATAGCGATCCTCGATCCAGCAGACGCGTGGGTCGTAGCCGTACTCGAAACGCCTCAGGGCGGGGATATCGCACTCGAACTCGATCGGGTCGTTGTCGATCTGCCAGTCGATGCCGTTCTCGCTGCGGCCGCTGTGCAGCAACATACGGCGCCGCCGGTCGTCGCAGCGGAAAACGCCCGCGAACTTGCCCTCGAACGGGACGACGGCGCTGTTGAATATGCTGTTCGAGGAGGGATTCAGGTCCCACGGGATGATGGGGTTCTCGCTGTAGCGCCAGACCACGTCGGAGCAGCCCTCCGGGCGATCCTCCCACGGCAGGTTCGTTATGGCGTCACCAACGACGATGGATGAATCCTGTGCGCTCATAGCGTGCGTCCTTCCTTGGGCTTGGGACAGGGCAGCGATGATAGGCGCGGCGGCCGGCGCTTGCAAGGGCGGCAGGCGCCGCGGCGGCAACTGCGCGCCCCCTCAAGCCAGTCGGTGTCACTGCGCCGGCGAGGATGTTACAATCGCCCTCGTTCAGGGACGGGGACGAACGGAGCAACGCCATGGTGCTGCGCTGGATGTTGTCGTACCTGCTGCCAGCGCTCGGCTTCCTGCTGGCGCTCGTATTGGTGGTGCACCTGCTGCGCGAACGTCGGCCGCCGGCAAGCACGATGGCCTGGTTGCTGGCGATCTTCCTGGTTCCGTATGTCGGCGTGCCCCTGTACCTGATATTCGGCGGTCGCAAGCTGAAGAAGGCGGAGGAGCGCAAGGAGAGCCTGCCCGATCTGGCCCGTCGGTCCGACGGCGGGCGGGCCCTCATCGGTGCACTGCCCGCCGAACCGGGCGGCGTGTTTCCGCCGCGGCAGGGCAACGAGGTGATGCTGCTCGGCACCGGAGAGCACGCATTCGACGACCTGATGGAACACCTCGAGGCAGCCGAGCACTCCATCCACATCAGCACCTACATACTCGGCACCGACGCCGCGGGCCGCGCCATCATGGACGTGCTTACCCAGAAGGCGAAGCAAGGCGCCGAGGTGTACCTGCTGCTCGACGCACTCGGATGCTGGCAGGTCTCAGGCCGGTTTCTGGCGGACTACGAGGCTGCCGGCGGCCGGCACGCGCGCTTCATGCCCATGATGCACCTGCCGTTCCGCGGGCGCGCCAATCTGCGCAATCACCGCAAGATTGTGCTCGTCGACCACGCTTACGGCATGCTCGGCGGCATGAATCTGGCTGAGGAATACATGGGCCCGGAGGGTGACCCCGACAGATGGCACGACATATCGCTCGCCGTTCGCGGGCCTGTTTTGGCCGACCTTTACACCGTGTTCCGGGGGGACTGGTCCTTCGCGGCCGGCGAGGAATTACCCGTCCTTGACAAAGCGCCCGAGCCCGTCGGAGACGCTGCGGTGCAGCTCGTGCCGAGCGGTCCCGACGTGCCCGGCGACGCCCTGTATGACGCCGTGGTCACTTACCTGTTCGAGGCGCGCGAACGGATATGGATCACAACGCCCTACTTCGTGCCCGACGAGATGCTCGCCCGCGCGCTGTGCATCGCTGCCCGGCGCGGGGTGGACGTGCGCATTGTCGTGCCCGACCAATCCAACCATCACCTCGCCGACCTGGTGCGCCGCAGCTACCTGCGACAGGCGCAGGACGCCGCGGCCGCCGTGCACAGGTTCCAACCAGGCATGCTCCACGCCAAGCTGGTAGTCGCTGACGACCGCGCCATCGTCGGCTCCATGAACATGGACGTGCGCAGCTTCTTCCTCAACTACGAAGTCGCCCTGTTCGTGCACGAGAGGGAAGCCGTCTCACGGCTGGCTTGCTGGTGCGAGAACGCCGTATCCCGCAGCGAGACCGGCATGAAGGAAGCGTCAGGCGTGGCGGAACTGCTCGAGGGTGTCGGCCGGCTGCTGGCTCCCCTACTGTAACGCCCTCCCGCCGCTACCAGGGATTCGCCGCATCCTGGAAAGACGCCGGATCCGCATCCCCCAGCGCGGCATGCATGCGGCGGCACACGTCGGCATGTTCGCCTGCGACGTTATGCTCCTGCCCGGGATCGCTCTGCAGGTCGATCAGGTGCGGCTCCTGCTCTCCGGCCGGCCAGCAGGTGTAGATCCACTCCCCGTTCATCGCCTGCCGCGTGCCCGACCCAGAGTGCATGCAGCAGTTGAAGGCGTACTCGCGCTCGGGCAGCTTATCGCCCTGCATTGCCGGCAACAGCGAAGTGCCTTGCAGGTCGTGTGGCGGATCCATGCCAAACAGCTCCAGCATTGTGGGGTGCAGGTCCCAGGGCTGCACGATGCCGCGGTGTCGTTCGCCCTGCGTCTGGCCCGGCAGCTTGATGATCAGGGGGATGCGCATCGTGCCGGTGCGCAGGGGCAGGCGCGTGGGGTTGCGCACACTGAAGTCACCGCCCACCAGCCAGGCGGTCTCATCACAAACCAGCCAGGGCTTACCCACGCAGCCGGCATCGCCGTGGTGGCCGGCGTAGATGCCGTGATCGGAGGTGAAGACGATCGCAACTTCGTCCGTCAGGCCGAGTTTCTGCAGAGTGGCAAGCAGGCGACCGACGGCGTGGTCCACCATGGTCACCTCGCCGGCGTATCGCGCCTGTGTGTGCCGTATCTCGCGCTCCGTGATGCCCATCTTCCGATAATAGCCGTAGGGCGGAAACTCGAACACACGGCCGCCATAGCCCGGATCGTAAAGGTCGAGGTACCAGGGCGGAGGGTCCCACGGCTCGTGGGGGTCGAAGACCTCCACCCAGAGCAGAAACTGCTCGCGCCGCCAGTTCCGCTCCAGCCATTCGCACGCCAGCTTGAAGGTGCCGGGAGCGAAGTAATCCTCCTCACAGCGACGCCGGGCCCGATTCATCAGCACCCTGTGGAGCCCGGCCTCGTTGTATCGTATGAGCTCGGGCGGCAGCGGGTAATCGAGATCCGCCGAATCATCCAGGAAGTATGAGTCGCCCTCCTGGCCGCGGTTGACGTGATAGGCGCCGAAGCCCTTGAACATGTTGGCCCCCCGGGCCGCGCCGTTCGCCACGTCGGTGATCATCTGGCTCGGCACGCCCGCCCGGCCCAGGCGCTCTGCGAGGGTGACCTCATCGGGCTCGATGTTCTTCCACGAGTTGAACGGCGTACCCGGCGCCTCTCCCTTGCCCACGTGAATGTCGCGCCGGTTCGGCCCCGTGGGGAAGGAACCGGCGTACATGTCCTCGAACACGTGCGACATCCCGGCCAGGCGGTCGAGGTTCGGCGTCTGGATCGACTCGTTACCGTACGCCCCGATATGGTCGCGGCGGAATGAGTCGGACATGATGAAGATGGCCTTCATGGGCGGCAGACTCCTCGCCGGTCGGCCTGGCAGGCTGCTCAGTCGATCGCCACTTCCCTGCCCTGCTCGGAGCTGTCGTAAAGTCCCTGAAGTATTTTCTGCACGTCGAGTCCCGCACGGGCGGGGCATTCAGTCTCGATCTCTCCGCGAATGTGACCGATCCAGTCGCGCATCTTGCGGGCCATGGAGTTGTAGTTGGGCAGCCAGTTCGGCTCCACGTTGACCATGGTGCCGGCATCGTCCTTGAAGACCTGTGGCGGATGGAGCGTGCATCCGCCCATCTCGCCCATGATCTGCACGTTGAAGTTGTTCTCCTTGATGTGGGCGATGTAACTCGACTCGATGGCCATCGTTGCCCCGTTCTCGAAGCGGATGAAGCCGACGGCGAGGTCCTCAACGGTGTAGGTCTCGTGGTCCCAGCCGGCCCATGGGCTGAGCACATCGCTCGCCTTATCGCCCAGATAGGTATAGGTCTGCGCGCAGGCGGCCACGGGGTTGGGCTCCCCCATCAGGTAGTGGGCACACTCGATCAGGTGGACGCCGATGTCGATGAGCGGCCCGCCGCCTTGCAGATCCTTGCGCCCGAAGACGCCCCAGTTCGGTATGCCCTTGCGCCGCAGGGCCTGCACGCGGGCAAACATGACCTTGCCGATCTGTCCCTCGCGCTCATAGCGCTTCAGCATCTGCGCGCCGGGGCTCAGGCGGTATTGGAAGCCCATCACCAGCGTGGCGTCGCTCTTCTCGGCGGCGTCGACCATGGCCTGCGCCTCGGCGGCACTCATGGCCATCGGCTTCTCGACCATCACATGCTTGCCGGCCTCCAGGGCGGCGACGGTCGGTTCCTTGTGCATGAAGTTGGGGGTGCAGACGCTGACGGCGTCCAGATCGTCGAGCTGCACCATTTCGTGGAAATCCTGAAACGTGTGCTTGACTTCGAACTTCTCGGCAAAGCGCTTCAGCGCGTCCTCGCTGATGTCGCAACCGGCGACGATCTCCACGTCATCGCGCTCTTCCAGCAGGTGCCGGGCCTGCGAGCCGGCGATGCCGCCGGTGCCGATCCAGCCGACCTTCAGCTTGCCAGCCATAGTGTGATGCTCCGGAGTGTAGGGTAACGGTAAGAGGGCGGGTTCGGTCCTGCTCCAACGCAGACCGCCCACGATTACCGCAACGCGCTGCGGGTGTCAAGGCGCGGCGCTTGGTTTGTGCTCAGCGGGTAGCCCGCGTATAATCACGCCATACCCCAGATACTATGAACGGAGGTGGCGCATGCGCGTGGTCATAGGCGCCCTCAGCGACAATCCCGCCCTCGTCGGCGGCACCATCGGCTTCGCCGTGGGCCTGGCCGCCGGACTCGGCGTCGCCTTCCGGGGCTGGCTGGCAGCGCGCGGCAAGCGGCGGGAGTTGGAGGAGCAGGCCAGGGACCTGAAGTCCCACCTGCATCGGCAGATGGAGATCACGGGCGAAGGCAACCGCGCGCTGCGCGACGAGCTGGAGGAACTGCGCAAGCAGAACGAGAACCTGCGTATCACGGTGCGCACATTGCAGAACAAGCCGGACCGTTCCGAGCTGCGCACTCTCCACGTCTATGACCGTGCAGTCCACATCCTGAACGTCGAGGCGCCGGGCTTCGCCCCCGCGTGGGAGCGCGCCGTGGAGAAGGCGGAACAAGAGGTACAGGAGACCGAGACCGGCCTGCGCGCGCTGGTGCGCCGGGTGTTCCGCTCCGCCTTGCCCTCCGGCGACGCCGAGCCGGCACAGGAATCCTCTGCTGAGCAAGAGTGAGCGCCTCGGCGTGTCACTCCCCCAGGTGCGCGGCCACCATGTTCCGCAGCCGGATCAGCTCCCTGCGGGCTCCATCGTGCAGCTTCAGGTACTCCATGGAGAAATGCCCGTCATACCCGCGTTCGAGCAATGACTCGACGATCCAGTCGACATCCACCGTCCCTTCCCCGAGAGGCACGAACATCTGATCTGGCGCCGCGTCGCGCAGGTGCACGTGCACCGTGCGGTCCAGGATGAAGCCCGTCTCGCCGAGCGCAACGCACTGCATGGCGAAGTGGCTGGGGTCGTATGCCACCCCGAGCCCCGGCACGGCATCGAGCAGGCCGGCACATTGGCCCAGCGTCTGGTAGGGCGTGCCGTAGTGCAGCTCGACGGCGAAGGTCACGCCGGCATCGTCGGCGATCTCCAGCATCTCCTCGAACGTCTCCGCCGACGCCGCCAGCACTTCCTTCCAGGGCCTGTCCTCGACCTTATAGCCGGGATAGAACGAGGCGACCCCGATGGCAAGCCGCTGCATAAGCCCCGCCACGCCCCGTACCTGCGCCAGGCGGGCGGCAGACGCCTCCGCGCTGCGGTCATAGGTGGCGGGTATGCCCACGTTCATCGCCACGGCCGTCAGGTCGTGCTTCCGCAGCAGCATCTCCACGCGCTCAGCGGTCGCCTCGAGATCCTCTGCCAGGGCATCGGGCTGGATATGATCCCAGCCGGGGATGGTGATCAGGTCCACGTAGTTGAAACCCAGCTCGGCAACCTGCCGCAGGGCCTCATCCAGTGGCACGCGGAAAGCGCTGGTCGAGCATGCGATGGCCATTCCTTGCGCTCCTTCGGCTACAGCAGGGGGTGCACTGTTCCGGCATTGTAGGGCCGGTCGGTGCGGCTGCAACGGAATCGGCCGGAAAGTTGACATGGGCGGAAGGCTTTGTTACTGTGGGGCGCTGGCACGTGGTTCCCTCGCCCTTGCGCAACACGCGCGCCCGGAACAGCAACACTCTCGCATAGCAAGTGGAACATAGAATGGGGGCAGCCCAGCTGCTTCGACGAAGTGGCGCTGGCCATCGACACCGGCCCGCCCCAGACCGCCCGCTACTGAAGATGTCTTTTACCGATCAGGGAGTGATCATGCGCCGAACAGATGTAAGCTACGACTGGCTGGACGAACCACTGGCCGAATACCTGATGCACTTCAGCAACGCCGAGAAGGCGAAATACCGGGAAGGCGACGACCTGCTGCGCCTGTGGCCGGCCATCTGGCCGGTCGGCGACAACGTCATCAACGGCAACGACCACTACAGCGGCAACGTGGTGGCCCGTGTCGGAGACACGCTTCTTGTCTGGGTCATCACCCGCCGGTTCCACTTTGGTGGGGATGAACAGAAGAGCAATCCCGACACCAGCCGCGCCGCCATCGTGCGCTCAGGCGACGGCGGCCGGACGTGGTCGCCCCTGCGGCGCATTGATCATGAGCTTGGGGCGACTGAACCCATCGGAACGCTCGGCTGGGGCGGATTCGTCTGCGAGTATTCGGGCGATGCGATCGTCGTCTGCGGGCGGGGCGTCTTCCGGTCCCCTGACGAGGGGGAGACCTGGGAGACGGTGCCGAACAACCTGGCCGCGTTGTCGCAGGTTGGCACCTGGAACCACGAGCCCTGCGTGCACCCACAGAAGGGCCTGCTCATCCTGGCCAACCCGGGCAACGACCGCATCGGCCTGAAGAACCGCATAATCGTCAAGTACTCCACGGACCTGGAGCACTGGGAGGAAGAAGCCCACGACCTGCCGGAGAACATGGTTCCCGCTGAGCCAACAGCCGTCTGCCACGATGGTGCCCTGGTGTTCGCCACGCGCAACGGTCCCAACGGCGCCGGGTGGCCCTATGCCCAGATGTGGTCCCGGAACGGTTGGCTCCCGCCCGAACACTGCGGCGAGACCAATATCACGCAGAGCGGCGCGACGGGCGACAATACGGCGCTCATCCACAATCCTGTGACGGGACGTTATGAGTGCGTCGCCGGCAACCGCGGGGGCGGCGGCCCCGGGCATGAGGCTGCCCCATGTATCTCCGTGAACCTGTGGAGTATCGCGCCGGACGAGCTGTTCGCCGGTAACGCCCAATGGCGCTTCGAGGGCACTTTGCTGCGACGTGAAGGCAAATTTGGCGAGATCGACGGGCACTATCCGGCCGGCACCTGCATCGACGCGGAAAAGGGCGTCCAGTACGTTTGCGTCTACATGGCCGTGCCCTCGGACAAGAGCGCCGTATTCCTGATCGAGCGCACGCTGGATACCCCGGCGCTCAGCGAATACCTTCAGAACTTCGACGCATAGAGCAAGGCCACACGGAGCACACCATGCCCGAGATACCGACTATCGGCGGCTGGATGTAGGCGGCCGGGTGCGATACTGTGCTCTGCGGGCACACTCACTTTCCCGGCCCTGAGCGGCTGCACGGCTGGGGCTGCCGCCCGATGGACGATCTGCAACAGTGGCAGGCTATGGAGCCCCAGAAACCTCGCCGTACCCAGCAGGAGTTTGCCGAGGCGCGTATTTTCCTCCAGGGCTCGGTTCCCTCGTCCTTCCGCAACACGCGCGCCCGAAACAGCAACACTCTCTCATAGCAAGTGGGACATAGAATGGGGCCAGGCCAGTGAGTTCTGCACAAGGCAGGTTCTGGCGGTTTTACTGGCCCCTGAGCCTGATAGGTGTCGTGATCCTGGCGGGGCACTTCGGTCAGAACTACGTGCTTCTCGGATACGATGAAGGCGTGCGGGAACTGGCCGTCTTCGCCCTCGCCCTCGCCGTTTACAGTCCCTTCCGGGCGGCGCTGGGTTTCATCCCCCAGGCGGCGAACGTGCTGGTGCGCGGCCCGCATTCGGCCCGCGCGCTGCTGCGGTTTCTGGTCGGGCTGTGCATCATCTCTACGCTGCCACTGGTGGCGCTGGGCTGGACGCCCCTGGGCCCGGCGCTGCTACCGTTCATCTATAACGTGGGGCCGGAGCGAATCTCGCTCATCTGCGCCTACCTGCGCTGGTTCACCCCTCTGATCGTCATCGGCGGCGCCTCGTCGTTCTTCATCGGGCTGCTCATCCAGGCGCACCGGACCGGCAGCGTGACGCTGCTGAAGGCCTTCAACCTCGCCCTCATGATCGGGGTGTTGGCGACGGGGATCGCGCTGGCATGGAGCCCCGTGGTCACTCTCAGCCTTTCCCTGCTGCTGCCCCAGTCGGCTCAGCTTCTGCTCGGCGGACTGTTGGTGGCATCCTTCCATGAGCACCACGCTCCGCAGGAAGACAGCCGGCTCGCAGTGAGCGAGATATCTGCGTACTACTTGCCCATGGTCGCCACCAGCGTCATGTTCACCCTCAGCCGGCCGATCATCTTCGCCTTTCTGACCGGTCTCGGTTCGGATCACGGGCCCGACCCGGAGCCCCTGGACGCCATGGTGGCAGGCATTTCACTGGCCTTTACCCTCGGCATGGTCTTCCAGTCCGCTATCAACCAGTTCCGGCACCTGCTGGTGACCTTCGACCGGCGCGACCTTGCCGGCGTGCGAGTGTTCATGCGTCGAGTCGCGCTGGCGGTGACCCTGCTGATGCTGCTGGCCGTGGCCACCCCGTTCGCCGAGTGGTTTCTGCGGGAGATGCAGGGGGCGACGGGCCGCACGCTCGTCATGGCGCGGCAGGCGCTCTGGGTTCTCTGCCTGGTGCCCGCGGTGGTTGCCTGGCGCAACTACTACCACGGACTGGCCATGATCCATCGGCGCACGAGCGCCATGTTCTTCGGCTCCGTCAACCGCAACCTCGGCATCCTGGTAGGGGCCGGCCTGCTGGTGGCCGCCGGATGTTACAACCACGTAACGGCAGCAGCAATGCTCGTCGTCGGGTTCGCATCGGAAGCGACCACCGTCTGGTGGCTGACGGGACGCCGACAGTCCGAGTCCAACACACGGCAGGCCCGCTAACACGGCCCCCCGGGCCGGTATGCGCTTGCTTGCCGCGCCCTATCGTCCTATCGTGCTCAAATGGTTTTCCCTAAGGGATAGACGTCACAAGCACAGGCCATTGCATCCACGCCCATCGGAGAGGGAGGTCTCGCCATGCTGTCCATTCAGACCGAAGCTGCTCAACCTCGCTTTCGTCCCCTCGACGAAGTTACCGTCACAGGGGCTGCGGAAGGCGTCGTCGTTGTCCGGGACGGCCGGGGCCGCGAGTATACCCGCCGGGAGGCGTCCGACCCCTTCCAGTTCATAGCCTCCGGGGCGCTGGGGACCCACACCGTCACCTGCGAGGACGCCGAGGCCCGCGTCCAGCAGACAACGAGCTTCGAGCTCGACTGCACGACCACAATCCGCGAATCATCAGGCCGATTCTCCGATCTGCTCGACATCTGCTACTGGACCATGGTGGGTTGGCACGGCGAGACCGGCGCGTTCCGCATCGACGAGAAGGTCTACAAGTTCTTCGTCCGCTGGCTGCGCGACCATGTCCACACGCTGAAGGGCATGAAGTATTACTACCCTGACCTGGAAACCGGCATCGAGATGTATGCCGACACACAGCGCGACGACGGGATGGTCTTCGACAAGATCAGCAACGAGCACAACTATCCCCGTCCCACGCACCGCGACCACTGGTTCGGCCCCGGCGGATTCATCACCAAGATCAACGATGGTCGCGAACGCATGGAACGCATACCGGTCGAGAACGATGTCGAGTACCTCTACCTCGAGGGCCTCTACTACACCTGGAAGGCAACCGGCGACGACGACTGGATGGCCGGCCTGCTCGACAGCGCCATGAAGGCCGTCCACTACTCCACCACCGACGAGTACCGCTGGAGCGAGAAGTACGGCCTGCTCAAGCGCGGCTTCACCATTGACACCTGGGACTTCCAGGCGGAGGAAGACGCCGCGCGGACGGGCTACAGCATGGTGGTGCACCCCGAGAAGTCGCGCTTCGGCATCATGCACGGCGACAACACCGGCATGATCGCCGGCTGTTGCTACCTGGCCGAGATGCTCGCACACGTCGGTCGCGACAGCGAGGCGAGGGAATACGCGCAGCTCGCTGACACGCTCAAGGAGCGACTCGACAGCGTCTGCTGGAACGGCGAGTTCTTCACTCACCATGTTCCCGAGGACTCAGATGTCGAGCGTGACCTAGGCGTCGACCAGTCGAAACAGGTCAGCCTTTCGAACGCCTACGCCCTGAACCGCGGCATAGACCACGAGCAGTGCGTCCGCATCATCGAAGCCTACCGGCGCATTCGCGAACAGATGCCGGAGAGTTCCCCGGGCGAGTTCTATCAGATCTTCCCGCCCTTCGAGCGGGGCTTCGGCGGGCACGGCTCCAAGTGGGAGTACATGAACGGCGGCGTTACCACAATCGTCGCCGGCGAACTGGCGCACGGCGCTTTCGAGCACGGGTTCGAGGAGTACGGCGCGGACATCCTGGAGCGCGTACGCAACTGGGGCAAGGACCATCGAGACTATCTGCCCTGCTGCCTGAAGGGCGCCCTGCCCGAGGAACCCGAGCGCAGCTTCACCACGCTCGACCTGCGTGAGCAGGCAAACGTCGATCTGCGCGGCGAAGGCGCCGAAGAGGTCCCTGGATGGAGCGGTGAAGCGGGCAATGATTTCGCCCACATGCCCACCGGCAAGCAGACCTTCGAAGGCATCCCCTTCGATGTAATCGACCCGGCCGAGAACGGCCGGCGGACCGTCGTCACCATGATGAATCGCGAGGGCTACCACGGCGAGTGCACCGTGCCAGTCGGCCAGGCGGCCGCCTCCATCTACTTCCTGCACACTGCCGGCGGCGAGAACCCGATCGGCCTGCTGGAGGTGAGCTACGCCGACGGAACCACGCACAGCGAATACATCATGAAGGGCCAGCACCTGAACGGCTGGTGGCTGCCCAGCGCACCGAATCCGGGCCGGCACGGCAAGAAGAGGTGCGAGGTGGCCTGGTGGGGACCTAACGACGTGTTCCCGAATGTGGGCTGCTACGTCTACGGATGGGACAACCCCGAGCCGAAGAAGCTGGTCGACCACCTGACTCTGCATGCCACCGAGAGCGGCGCGTTCTGGCCCGTGCTCGGCATCACGCTCTGCGACGCGCCGGTCTGGTTCGACCCCGGCGACGTCTCCTTTGGCATACCCGACAACTGGGGCGCCGCCGCCGTGCTCTACGCGCTGGTAGAGGGCCTGGCGGGAGTGAAGGACAGCGGCGTCGCCTTCGACAAGGCGCTGGTTGCGCCCCGCTGGAGCGCTGCGGGTGTTCAGGAGGCCGCGGTCACCGTCAAGTATCCCGCCTCGGGAGGCTACGTGTGCTACCAGTACGATGCCGAGGGCAAATCAGCCACAATGCGCGTGGCCGGCAGCGCCGATGAGGTGGACTTCCGTTGGCTGCTGCCGGAGGATACCGGGGTCAAGTCGGTCACAGTGGACGGCGAGGCGGCTGCCGTCAAGATACGGCAGGTCGAATCTTCGCGCTACGTGTGTGTGCCACTGAACGACCTTGGGCCCCATGCTGTGCGCATCGAACTCAGTTGAGCCGTTTGGGAGCACGCAATGATCACTATGGGAAAGACCGAATACCTTCCGCTCGAACGCGTCGTGCTCGATGTTCCTGATGGGGGGCACGTGACCGTACGGGACGGCCAGGGGCACCACTACGTGGATGAACCCGTGCCTCCCGGCGGAGAGCTGGAGTTCTCCGTCGGCGGCGCCCTCGGCACGCACAACGTAACCCTGCAGGATCAGCAGGGGCGTCTGCTGGAATCCGCCGCTTTCCGCGTGGACTGCCGCACGCGCATAGACGACGCAGATGGGCGCTTCCGCCGGCTCTTCCAGATGGCCCATGACACCATGTACAACGGCTGGACCAGCGGCTACACCAAGAGCGTTCGTATCAACGACAAGCTCTACAAGTACTTCAAGGTCTGGCTGCGCGACCACGTCCACTCCATGAAGGGGCTGAAGTACTTCGTCGGCGACCTGCGCAGCGGCATCGACCTGTATGCCGACTGGCAGCGCGAGGACGGCATGATCTGGGACAAGGTGAAGGAGCAGTTTCACTCGAACGCCCAGAACTGGTTCGATGTGACCTTCGCCCGCGGCGATTTCATCCGAAAGGTGCCGGGCCACCCGAAGCGGCGCTTCTGCCGCGTGCCGGTCGAGAACGACGTCGAATGGCTCTTCCTGGAGGGGCTCTACTTCAGCTGGAAGGCAACAGGCGACGACAAATGGATGGCGTCCCTGCTCGACAACGCCATCCGCGCCTGCGAATACGCCACCAGCGACGAGTACCGCTGGAGCGAGAAGTTCGCGCTCCTGAAGCGCGGATACACCATCGACACGTGGGACTTCCTTTCGCAGTACGACCAGAACCTCGGCATCGGGCGCAACATGATCGTCGACCCCGACCGGACCGTCTTCGGCGTATTCCACGGTGACAACACTGGCTTTGCAGTTGGCTGCCATTACCTGGCCGAAATGCTCCGCCACGCCGGACGCCAGGCAGAGGCGGAGCGCTTCGACCGGCTGGGCGACGAACTGATGGAGCGGCTCACCGAGCTGGCCTGGAACGGCGAGTTCTACGCGCACCACGTCAGCGAGGACCCATCATTCGAACGGGACTTCGGCGACACCAACGAGAGCGCGCAGGTCAGCCTCTCAAACGCCTACGCCCTCAACCGCGGCCTGCCCCACGATAAGTGCGTCGCGATCATCGAGAGCTACCGCCGCATCCGGCGAGAGATGCCGGACAGCTCCCCCGGCGAGTTCTACCTCATCTACCCGCCCTTCGAGAAGGGCTTCGGCCGGCACTCGAAATGGCATTACATGAACGGCGGCGTCAGCACGATCACCGCCGGCGAGCTGGCGCGCGGCGCGTTCGAGCACGGCTACGAGCATTACGGCGTGGACATCCTGGATCGCGTGCGCGGCTGGGGGGAGAAACACCGCGACCACCTTCATTGCGTGCTGCGGGGCAAGATGCCCGAGCTGAAGGGGCGGACCTTCCATCCCCTCGACCTGCGCGAGCAGGCCAACTGCGACTTCCGAGGCGACGTGGAGGGCGAAGTAACGGGATGGGCCGGAGACGGCGATAACGACATGCGCAACCTGCCGGTCGGCCGCCAGACCTTCCGCACAGTTGAGTTCGACGTGATCGATCCGGCCCGGAACGGACGCCGCGCGTGCATCGGCCTCTCCAGCAAGAGCGGCTATGCCGATCGGGCGGCGGTGTCCGTCGGACGCGAATGCCGGTCGCTCTACCTCCTGCACGCCGCCAGCGGCGGAGGCCTGATCGGATGGATGACCCTTCGCTACGCGGACGGCGAGGAGCAGGTGCATTACGTCCAGAATGGCCGGCAGGTCGGCAACTGGTTCATGCCGCCAGCCCCGGAGGAGACACTCGGGCGCGAGCCACTCTGCCTGGCCTGGTCGGGCGAGAACGGGAAGTACCAGAACGTCGGAGTCTGGGCCTGCGCGGTGGACAACCCGCGGCCTGATTGCGAGTTGAGCGAGCTCAAGTTCACAGCGGCCCGAAACGGCGCCACATGGTGGATAGTGGCTGTCTCGCTGGGCGAGGAGCGCGCGCTGCTCCCCGTCTCCGACGTCAGTTACGGCATCCCCGACATGTGGGGCGCCGGCAGCATCATCTATGCCCTCGTGGAAGGCATCGCCGGCGTCGTCGACGAGGGCGCCGCGTTCGACCGCGCGCGGATCTCTCCCCGCTGGGCGGCGGCCGGCGTGGACGAGGCGGACGTGACCATCAAGTATCCCGCCTCCGACGGCTACGTGGCCTACCGCTACAGCGCGGGTGATAAGGCTTTGCGGGTCGAGGTGACGGGAAGCGCCGGCGAGACCACCCTCCGCTGCTTGCTGCCGGAGGGCCGCGCTGCCGCGCAGGTCACCGTCGACGGCGCCCCGGTCGAGTTCCGCACCGAGACCGTCGAGGATTCCCGCTACGCCGCCGTAGAGCTGGCCGGGCCAGAAGCACATACGGTCGACGTAATCCTACAGAAGAAGTAGCGATGTCGGAAGGAGCGGACATGTTCTCAGCCCGGATTGAGCCCTCGACCGGCCTCGAGGAGGCCGCCGAGCGCTTCCTGGACGAGTTAGGCGATTGGGCGCTTGAATGCGTGCGCAGGTATGGCGACACCGCGCCGACGGACGGGCACGATCAGGGCACCTACACGACGGGCTGGGCCCCCTGGGTGCGTCGGCGCGACGACGGCGCAGTGCTCGCCTTCCTGAAGGACACTCGCGACCGCATCCGCGACCATTTCGTGCAGAGCGGTGCCTGGCAGCACGGCTACTGGCGCGTGCATGAGCCCCATCACGGCACCGAGCACTACGAGCTCTTCCTCGGCACGCTGCTCGCCCTCAACCCAAACGACGACGAGACCGCCCGTCAGCTCGACGACGCAGCCGAACATGTCGGCAACTGGGTAGCGGGGGTGCCCGACTGGTACGACGCCGATGCGCGCCTGTTCCGCGCCGTGCACATGGGCACGGCCGAAGTCGCCGATGAACCGCCCCTCAACGTGCCGGACCATGTCCGGTTCGTCAACGTCTGCCTGCTCGCGCATCGGGCCACAGCGAGATCGCGCTACATCGAGTTCTGCACCGACTACCTCGGCCGCTGGGCAGAAGCCGTCAACGAGTCCGAGTCCCTGCCTGTTGCACTCGGCCCGGATGGCGGGGTTACCACCCTCGGCGCCGACCAGGAGCAGCTCTACCGCAGTTTCGTAGGCATGCTGCCGCAGCAGATGGACAGCCCTGTGGACCGCGCCGAGAACCTGCTCGCCTCGGACGTCACCGGGGCGCTGCTGCAGTTGGGTAGCATCACCGGGGAGCGGCACTTCAGACGCGCCGCCGAACGCATCATCGATGTGCTGGTCACGCAGCTCCCTGACCCTGACGCGGGCGCCGCGGCCGACGCCGTGCGGGCGTATCGCAACGCCACAGGCGAGCGGCGCTACGACGAGGCGGTGATGGAAGTGGTGGAATCACTCGATCCCTGGTCGTTCTCGGAGCTGACACTCGATCCCTCCGTGCGGCTCGATGGTCGGCCCTCAGGCATCGGCAAAAGAGCGGACATGCTGCGCTGGCTGGAGGACGGTCGCGAACGCCGCTGCAACCCGCTCACGCTCGCCCTCGGCGCCGAGATTCGGGGCGACCGAGAGCTCGCCGCGCGCGCACTCGACATCGGCCGGGTCTGCCTCTCGCTGGCGCGACGGGCCCTCCCCGACGGCCGCGATCACGGGTGCGCCGCGAAGAGCGTCAGCGCCGTCTGCCGCGGCCACGGACGCCAGAATCACGCCGGCGTCACTACGGCCGCGCTCGAACCGTTGCTGTGCGCCTTCGAGGCTGAGGCATAAGGACCTGCTGCTGGGAAAACTGAACCAGGGCCGCTCGGCGCGGCCCCGGTTCGCCGAAGAATGCGGCTTCACCCGTTGTTCAGCGCAGGAAGGGCCGCACGAAGGGCGAAGTGTCGCCTTGCCGCAGGTAATGGCCCGAAGGACCTTCACCCAGGAACTCCGAGAACCACGACTCGTGCTCCACCTCCTCGTTGAGGATCGCCTGCGCGAGCAGGTAGGTGCGATGGTCCTTGCCTGCGGTCATGTCGCAGATGCCTGTGTACTGCCTCACCGCGCAGCGTTCGGCGTTGACCAGAACCTCTAGTATCGCGTTCACGTCCGTCACATCTTCCGGCAACGTTGCCGGTGGACAGCCCGACACGTCGTGGAACTCCTTCATGTCGTTCGGCAGTTTGCCGCCGAGCTCGTAGATGCGCGGCAGCAGCGCCTCGAAGTGATTGCGATCCTCGATGCGGGCGGTCTCGGCGATCAGCTTCAGACCTTCCCCCTCGAGCCCAATCAAGTTGTAACGCAGGTGCGTGTAGTAGAAGAAAGTCGTAAACTCCGCCGCCGCGTTGGCGATCAGCGCCTCGAGCAGCTCATCTACGTTGACTCCGGCATCCTCCACCATCTTGCGCGCTACTCTGGCCATGTGTGGCCCCCTCATTGCAGAGAAATGTAAGGCGGTCAGTAATGCTCCGCCGGCGTTCAGTCGCCATTGACTGCGTCGCTTCGACGGATTCCCCCCATGTGCTCGGTCCGCCTCCGTATCAGACGGGGTCTGGCGGCGAATCGGGATCGTATTTGCTCATCAGGAATATGGCCTTGGTCGGGCAAGCCAGCATGCAGGCCCCATCGCCGATGCACGCCTCCGCCCGGACGGGCTTGGCCACGCCGTCCACGATCTCCAGCACGTCTGGCCCCAGCTTGCGGCAGAGCTTCACGCAATGGCCGCAGGCAAGGCACCGCACGCCGTTGACCTCCGGGATGTTGCCCTTCACGAACGTTCTGCCGAAGGCCTCGGCACTCTCAGTCTGAATCTTCCCCGACATCTGTTGCCCCCTTTTACTGTGAGGTTGATCGAAGTGCATGCCTGCCCCGCCCCTGCGCACGACACCATACTCCCCTGGTGGCCTCCTTTCCCTGTTGTGCCCCTCATTGGCGGCCGCGCACTCCAGTGCGCGCCCCCCTGCCGCGACAGCGCTTGCCCGGCCTACTCGTTCAACTCCTCCAGGCACTTGCTGCACGTCCCCCGCAGCTCGGCCTGCATTCTGTCAATCTGCCCCCAGTTCCTCACTTCCTCTGGCGGCTCATAGGCGTCCAGTTTGGCACTGGTGAAATCCAACACCTCAGCACAGCGTGTACAGATGAAATGGTGGTGAGGATCCGTGTTCGGATCGAACCGTATCCTATCGTGCAGCGCACCGACGGTGCCGACAAGCCCCCCCTCTTCGAGCATCCAGAGCGTTCGGTACACGGTGTCTTGGGAGATGGTCGGCACCTCCCGGCGCACCCGGCGGCACAAGTCCTCAGCGCTCGGATGCTCGTCGCTGCGGCTCAGTTCATGGAAGATGACCATCCTCTGGTGTGTCCGCCGCAGACCGGACTCCCGGCAGGCGCGCTCGAACTGCCGCATGCGTTCCTCGGCCTTCCTGGGGTCGACCGCCATCCGCATGCCTTATTGAGGGCAGGTTGTATGTAAGAACTATACCGCATAGTCGTGCCCACGTCAACCGCGAATCGCGAATCGACCCGCCCGGATACGCGAACGGCGCTCTTTTCCACCCCGGCGCTTGAGAACTGCAAGTGGCCGCATACACTGTCACTTCACTGGCCAAACGCCGTAACCCATAACAGGGAGCCGCAGCCGTGCCCGACCGACGGAAGAACGTCATCATCCTCTCCTCCGACGAGATGCGCGGGGACTGCCCCGGCTACATGGGCAACCCCGACTGCCGCACGCCTAACCTCGACCGCTTCGCCACGCGCGCCGTCAACCTGAGCAACCACTTCTCCGTCTTCCCCAAGTGCGTACCGACTCGCATCGCCATGATGACCGGGCGCTACTGCCACACCGACGGCTTCCGCACCATCCAGCAACACCTGCCGAACGACCAGCCGGACTTGCTCTCTGCCCTCAAGGCCCACGGCTACGAGAGCGCCCTGTTCGGCATCAACCATGTATGGGAGAACGTGTTCGGCGAGGGACTCAACGAAAAGGGTGCCTCCTACGTCGATTACCATTCCTTCACCGAGGGCTACTTCCGCCATATGCTCGAACGACAGTGGCCCGTGGAGCCGCCGGGCCCCCTGAGTGTCGGGCCGCCCTCCCCGCCCACAGATGCGGACTACCACTACGGCGGCCGCGTTGAGGAGCCGATGACCTTCTTCTGCGACGACAACCGCGCCGAGCAGGCCATCGAATACCTGACCAACGTGCGCGACCGCTCGCGCCCCTTCTTCATGCAGTTGAACCTTAGCTGGCCACACCCCGGCTACAAGGCGCCGGAGCCTTACTTCAGCATGTACAAGCGCGACGCCATCCAGCCGTGGCCCTACGACCTGCCGGAAAGCGCCCCGCTGCCGCTGCGCCGCATGCGCGAAGTGCGCACGGGAACGGACGCCCCCGAGTGGATGCTGCGCGAAGTGCAGGCCGTCTACTACGCCATGGTAACCAAGACCGATCACGTGCTCGGACGCGTTCTGGACGCCATCGAGCGCGAAGGACTCTTCGAGGACTCGATCGTCCTGTTCTTCGTCGATCACGGCGACTTCGCGGGGCAGTACGGCCTGCCGGAGAAATGGGACACCTGCATGGCCGACTGCCTGCTGCACGTGCCCTGCATCCTGTACGCGCCGGGCCTGCCTCAGGGCCGCCTGATCGAAAGCCTGAGCGAGCACACTGACCTGGCGCCAACGATCCTCGAGTTGCTCGGCATCAAGCCCGCCTGGGGCATACACGGCGAGAGTCTGCTGCCGGTGATCGACGGGGCTCGGCACAAGGAGGCCGTCTTCGCGGACGGCGGGCACGAGGCAGAGATGTGGGAACGGGTAGAGTACGCCCCCGACAGCAGCGGCAAGCAGCGCACCTACGCCCTGCATCCGGAGACGATGGCCCGCACGAAGATGGTGCGCACCGACAAGTGGAAGCTGGTCACCCGGCTGGTCGGCGGAGACGAGCTGTACGACATGGAAGAAGATCCGTACGAAATGCGCAACCTGTGGGGCCGCGAGGGCTACGAACAGATCGTGCCCGAGCTCCAGCGCAAGATGATCGACTGGTGCACCCGTACCGATACCGACCGCCCCTACCAGCCAGACGTCGGCGCCTGAATCGAGGAGGCAGGGCATGGACCAGGTCAGAATCGGCTTCATCGGCTGCGGCACGCACGCAAGCATGAACTTGTATCCCTCGCTCCGCTTTACGTCCGCGAGGATCGTTGCCGTGGCCGACCTCTATGAGGAGCGCCGCGAGCGCATCGCGCGGGCCTACAACGTGGCGAACCTTTATGAGGATTACGCCGACCTCCTGGACGGGCAGGACGACCTGGACGCCGTGATGATCAGCGGGCCGCCGCGGCTCCACTACGAGGCCGCCGTCGCCGCAATGAAGCGGGGGCTGGACGTTTTCTGCGAGAAGCCCCCGAGCGAGGGCCTGGCGCAGGCCGAGGAGATGCTGGCCGTCAGTGAGAGCTCGGGCTGCATCTGCATGGTGGCGTTCATGAAGAGGTTCGCGCAGAAGTACGCCATGGCAAAGAAGATCAGCCAAAGGGATGAGTTCGGTCGTCCGACGCACATGTCACTGCGCTATTCGTTCAAGACCAGCGGCGACCGACGCAGCTTTCTGGCCGGCATGGGCTCCCATCCCCTCGACCTTGCGCGGCACCTGATGGGCGATTACGGCCGGATGCACGCGCTCTGGGGCCGCGCCGGCGAGGGGCTTACGCTTACTTTAAGCGTCGATTTCACCTCCGGCGCCAGCGGAGTCATCGTGATGTCTTCACAGGCGCCGGCCGTCCTCGAGCGCATGGAGCTGACGGGCGAGGGAGCGATGGTCGTGGTGGACGATGTTGCAACGCTGGAGTACTACCCCCGCGTGCAGAGCGTCTGGAAGCCTTCGGTCAGGGAGGTGCGACGCCCCAACATGGCTCTCCAGACCCCCGAGAACAGCAGCCTGTTTCTGCAGGGCTACGCTGGAGAGGTGCAGGCATTCATCGAAGCCGTCCGCACCGGGCAGGCGCCGGCCTTCTCCACCATCGCCGACGGGGTAGCCGTGATGCAGATCGTGGAGTTGCTTTCGGAAGGTGAAAACGGCACCTTTGAGGTGCCGGCTTGCCGCAAGTGACTGCGCGCAATAGGGGAGAGTAGAGATGGAAGAATTCATGATCGGCACGAGCGCCTATCCCGGCGCCGACCCCAAGATGCTGCGCGAAGCAGGCATGGGTTGGCTGCGCCAGACTATGCCGTTTCCGTTCCGCGACCATGTGGGGGGAGAGCTGAGCGAGGATTACTGCGAACGCCGCGAAGCGGTGGCCTCGCTGGTCTCCGACGGGTTCCGCATCCTCGGCGTCACCCCACCGCCGGGCATCGCCACGCGCGAGCCCGACGAGAATGGCAATCTGCAGTTCCGGAAGTGGAACCCCCGCGTGCCGCAATGGTGTGGAGAGCCGGACACGCCCCGGTTCGTGCAGATCTATGGGGAGACGTGCGAATGGCTCGCCAATGACCTGCGCGGCCTCGTGACCGCATGGCAGGTCGCCAACGAGCTGGACATCCCACCGTTCGCCGGTCCCATGAATCCCCGGCAGGCCTGCGACTTGCTCTCGGCCGGGGCCACCGGCCTCAAGGAGGCCGACCCCTCGCTGCTGGTCGGGTTCAACCTGACGGCCGGATGGGGCAAGACCCTCTACTTCCTCGGCTACTTCCGCGGCCAGGGCGACGGGCCACTCGACTATGTAGGTCTGGACGGCTACTACGGCACCTGGCAGCAGGGCGGGCCCTTTAGCTGGGGGGAACGGATCGATACCGTCTACGCATGGACGGGCCACCCCCTGCTCATCAACGAATGGGGCTTCTCCTCGGCCGGCGGAGTGATGACAGACGAGCAGAAGCAGTCCGGCGCCTCCGTCTGTGACCTGCATAAGTGGAAGAACACCTGGGGCGCCGGGCACAACCCCGAAGGCCAGGCGGAGTTCGTTGAGCGCGCCTTCGATGTCTTCGCCTCCCGGCGCGAGAAGCTCCTCGGCCTGTTCTTCTACCGGTGGGAGGATCAAGAGACCTGCTGGCAATGCGGCGCGCCGGACTGCCCGGCCGAGACCGGCTGGGGCCTGGTGGGCCGCGACGGCCGGCCCAAGCCGGCCCTTGACGCTCATCGGCAGGGCGTGCGCCGCATTCTTGGCGAGCCCGCCTGAATTGATGGGCACCCGGCACACTGCCCCCGGAAAGGGCGAACGAAATGACCAACCTGCTGATCATCTTCGTGCTGTTCGTTGCGATCATGGGCGCGCAGAGCCCCCGCACGTACTACGTCTCGCCGCATGGGAGCGATGGCGACCCGGGCACGAGCGAGCATCCCTGGGGCACCGTGCAGAAGGCCGCTGATACAGTAGGGCCGGGCAGCACGGTCATCCTGGCCGACGGTATCTACCCCGAGCAGGTGAACGTCAATGTCTCGGGCCGGCCGGGCAACCCGATCACGTTCGCAGCAGCGGACGGCGCCACGCCGACAGTCGACGGTTCCGGCAGCAGCCGGCGGGCGGGGGGCGTGTTCAATATCATCGAACAGGAACACATCCGCCTGCGCGGCCTTACCGTGATCAATGCGCACACACGGGGGCAGTCGGGCATCTTCTTGCAGCGCTCGCGCCACGTGGTGGTCGAGAACTGCCACACCCGCAATACCGCGTCCTCTGGCGTCAAACTCATCGAATGCACGGACTGCACGGTGAACGGCAACGAGATCGAACAGGCTTGCCTGTCCGGCGCGGAAGAGTGCATCACGGTGAAGATACGCTCCGACCGGATACGTGTCACCAACAACCACATCCATCATTCCCGCAAGGAAGGGATCGACATCAAAGAGGGCGCGCGCAACGTGCTGGTCGCGCACAACCACATCCATCACGTGGAACGCCAGGGGCTCTACGCCGACGCGTGGAACGTGGAGACCTTCAATATCGAGTTCGTCGGCAACGTGGTGCACGACTGCGGCTTCGGCATCGCCATGTGCGCGGAGACCGGCGGGCTGCTGCACAACGTGAGGGCATACAATAACGTCATCTACAACAACAGGGGCCCGGCGATGGTGGTGGCCGACTGGGGACGCGGCGCCTCGCACCCCATCCGCGACGTGGCCTACATCAACAACACCGCGTGGAACAACGGCACGGAGCGCTGGGGAGCCGGCATGTGGTTCGAGAACGAACAGGCACACGGAGTCGTCGTCCGCAACAACATCCTGAGCCAGAACACCCTCGGCCAGATCGTCGTGCGCAAGAAGGCCGCACTCGCCGTGATCGACCACAACCTCATCCACGGCGACACGCAGACGCGAGGCGAGGCATTCGTTCTCGGCGACCCGATGTTCGTGGACAGCGGCAGCGGCGAGTTCCGCCTGCAGGAGGGCAGCCCGGCCATTGACGCCGGCACGGCCGAACGCGCGCCGCAGACGGACTTCGAAGGCAACCCCCGTCCGTGCGGCTACACGGTTGAGATCGGCGCATACGAGCACTGCCCGGTCACCCCCCTCACCGACGAGCCGCACCAATACGGCAAACGTGAACAGGGCAACGATGGAAACGCGACAACTCGGTAACAGCGACCTTCAAGTCTCGCGCATCGGTTTCGGCGGCGCGCCGCTCGGGCTACAGGGCTACCTCGGTGGCCAGGATAAGGCATCGGAAGGGTTCGTCCGGCAGGCCCAGGATGCCCTTCGACTCGCACTCGACAGCGGGGTCACATTCTTTGACACGGCAGCGGCCTACGGCGACGGCCGATCGGAGGAACTGATGGGCTCCGTCCTCGGCGATAGGCGCGATGAGTGCGTCATCGCCACCAAGTTCCACCAGTGGCGCTGCGGCGACATAGCCCGACTGGAGGCCACCCTCGACCGCAGCCTGCGCCTGCTGCGGACCGACCACGTAGACCTGCTCCAGCTTCACGGCGATTGGTTCCGACAGTGCGCCGCCGACGCGCTCATCGGCGGCCCGGTGCTCGAGTGGGCGCAACGCGAAAGGACGCGCGGACGCACCCGCTACCTGGGCATTACGGCGGAGACTGACTCCGGCCCGCTCGAAAGCCTGCTCCGCACGGGCATCTTCGACACGCTTCAGATCGCCTACTCGTTCATCTACCAGTCGCACTGTGACTACCAGCGTGGCCCGAGGGGTGTTGTGCCCCTGGCGCGCGAGCTCGGGCTCGGCATCCTTTCCATGCGCACGGCCACCAGCGGCTTCCTGCAACGGACGATGGCGCTGGAGTTTCCCCAGGCCGACACACGCGCCCTTACCGCATTCGCCATTCGGTTCGTCCTCTCCACGGCCGAGATCGACTGCGCGTTGATAGGCATGACGAACTGCGACCAGGTACGGACAAACGTGGCTCTCGCCGATGACCTGTCGAACCGGCTCGATCTTGCAGCCCTGAACGACCGCTACGCCCTCGACCTCGACTCGCTGCACGGTAGGGACTGAGCGATGCCCACGCGCCCCAACGTGCTGTTCGTGTTCCCCGATCAGCTCAGCGCGCTACGGGGCCGCCTGCTACGGCGGCCCCGTAGCGCTGTGACGGAGAGGGCCGTATTCATTCAGCACAAGGAGCGCTGCATCGTGCACGGCCGCTATAAGCTCGTCGCCGACTCCCCTTGCAGCCGGGCGCTCACTCTGTACGATACCCAGAGCGATCCGTACGAGCTGGACAAGCGCGTCGGGGACGCTGGGCTTCGGCCGATCGTCCGCGACTTGATGGGCAGACTCAACCGCTGGCGCGCCGGACTGACGCAACCGAGAAACACATAAGATGGAGACTCACACATGCCGTCTCGACCCAACGTTGTCATCCTGATGTCCGACCACACGAACGCCGAGGCCCTCGCGCCGGGCAGTCAATGCCTGACGCCAAACGTGGACGCGCTCGCGCAGGAGGGTCTGCGCTTCGCGCACTTCTACACCACGAACGCCATCTGCTCGCCGGCCCGCGCCTCGCTGATGACGGGCACCTACGCCTCGACGCACGGCATGTGGGACTGCACGCACACTCAGCGCAGCGAATGGGTGAACGTAGACGAACGGCTCACTTACTTCTCCCGGCCGCTCGCCGATGCCGGCTACGCCATGGGCTACTTCGGCAAGTGGCATGTCGAGCAGACAAAGGACCTCACACCATTCGGCTGGCACGAGTGGGACATCTCCTGCGGCGGCGTGCAGCCCGCGCAGATTGAGGGGACCGGCGTCGTGGTCGAGAATCGGGGATACCGACCGTACCGGCTCTGCGCCGTGGGCCGGGACGTCGAGGACCCTCGCCACCCCGCCTACGAGAAGGGCATCGACTTCATCCGCCGGCATGCCGACGGGCAGGAGCCGTTCTGCTGCTTCATCTCCAGTAACGAGCCGCATGACGCCTATGTGCCGTTCAAGAAGTTCTGGGATATGTACGACGTCAGCGCCATCGAGCTGCCCCCCACGCTCCACGAAGAATACGGCTACGGCGACAAACCCGAGGTGCTGCAGCGGATGCGGGGTGTTTGGCGGGACCTCACCGACGACGATTGGCGCACAGTGCGCGCCGCCTACTGGGCGGTGGTCACATGGCTCGACGCCGAGGTCGGGCGAGTGGTGGACGCGCTGAAAGAAGCCGGAGTCTACGAGAATACCCTCGTCATCGTCACCAGCGATCACGGCGACATGCTCGGCGCGCACGGCCTGGTGACCAAGGGGGTGGGCACCGGCTACGAGGAGGTCTACAACGTGCCCCTCGTGATCGGCATGCCCGGCATGAGGACGGGCGAGGACGGCGCGCATCGCATGGATATGACCTGCGTGGCGCCGACCGTCCTCGACCTCTGCGGCGCCGAGCCGATGCATACGGCGCAGGGCCGCTCTCTGCGAGGAGTGCTCGACGGCACGGCCGACCCTGCCGACTGGCAGGACGCCTACGCGGAGTTCTTCGGCCAACGCTTCGTCTACACCCAGCGCATTACATGGCACGCCGATTGGAAGTACATCTTCACCCCCGGCGGCATGGACGAACTCTACAACCTCGCCGACGACCCGCATGAAGTGCAGAACCTGGCCGACGACCCCGAGCATCGGGGCGTGCTGGAGGAGATGTGCATGCGCATGTGGCGCAAGATGAAAGAGATCGGGGACGTCTCGCTCTTCAACACGCAATACGCCACGCTGCGCACGGCGCCGATCGGACCGCTCTCCATCCAGCAAGAAGACTCAGCAACCCGTTAGACGGAGCCCTCATGCCGCGTCCGAACTTGCTTATCGTTCACACCGACCAGCAGCCGTGGTGGATGGTCAGCGCCTACGGTCGTTCGCCCGTTGAGACGCCGAACATAGACAGGCTGGCCGGCGAGGGCGCGTTGCTGACCAACTTCTTCACCAACAGCGCAGTCTGCACTCCTTCGCGCGGATGCTTCCTGACCGGTCGCTACCCTCACTGCCATGGGGCCTACGCCAACAACCACCCGCTGAACTCCGACGAGGTCACGCTCGCCCACGTGCTGCGTGATGCCGGCTATTCCACAGGTTACGTCGGCAAGTGGCATTTGGACGGCGCGCCGCGCCCCGGCTGGGTTCACCCCGAACGCGGGATGGGCTTCCAGGACAACCGCTTCATGTTCAACCGAGGCCACTGGCAACGCATGGAGGATATGCCGATGGCCGAGACCCAGCCCATGGTCTATCCCTATGGCGTGATCGGAAACGAGGAGTCCTACACTACAGATTACCTGACCGCCAAGACACTGGAGATCCTCGAGGGCGCGGAAGAACCGTTCTTTCACATGCTCAGCATCCCCGATCCGCACGACCCGGCGGATATCCGCGAGCCCTATCACAGCATGTTCCGCGCCGAGGACATGGAACTGCCGGCCACCGTTCGCCAGGAGGCCCTGCCCGATTGGGTGCGCAGTGGCACCCTGGGCGGCACCCTCTGGCAGGGCGACGAAGACCAGTTGCGCCGGCGCATGGCGTTGTTCTGCGGCGAGGTGCGGTGCATTGATGACAACCTGGGCCACATTCTGGACTGTTTGCAGCAGCGGGGGATTCTGGACAAGACCATCGTCGTGTTCACCAGCGACCACGGTGACTACATGGGGGAGCACGGCTTGGTCAATAAGAACATGCTCTACGAGTCGGTGTATCGACTTCCAATGCTTGTTCGCTGGCCAGGGCAGGTGCCGGCGGGCGCCGTGTTCACTTCACTCCTGAGCACGGTGGACTTTCAGCCCACCATCCTTGGCCTGATGGGTATCGAGCCCTGCGGCAGGGAGCAGGGGCGGGACGCCTCTGCCCTGCTGAGCGGGCAGGATGTCGAATGGAGAGACGATGTCTTCATACACCACAGCAGCCATCTGGCCGCCGGCATATTCGCCAGGGATTGGGAGCTGGCGTACGTCCACCGCTCTGAGCCGGTCCTCTTCGATCGTCGCAAAGACCCGGCCCAGGTGCACAACCGCTTTGAGGACCCTGCCTGCAGACAAGTGGTGGCCGAACTTACAGAACGAATCGTGCAGCATCACCTGAAGTTGAACTCGCCCGCCGCCACGTGGCTGGCTGCCGTCGCGTCAGCTGGCACCGGCGCGCGCCGATAGCTCTCTCGCACAACGCGCCGCGTGCGAGGCGCTACTCAGACAATGAGGAAGAAGGGACCCCATGCCCGCACCCAACCTGCTGTTCATCTACACCGACGAGCAACGCTACGACACCATGGCAGCCTACGGCAATACACACATCGAGATGCCTAACCTGAACCGCTTCGCGGAGACTGCCACGGTGTTCGAGGAAGCCTACGTTACTCAGCCGGTCTGCACGCCGTCCCGCTCGTCACTGCTTACCGGCCTCTATCCGCACACGAACGGCTGCATAGCGAACAACGTCCCGCTCTCACCGGACACCCCGTGCCTGCCGGAGATGCTGACCGAGGGCAACTACACGTGCGCCCATCACGGCAAGTGGCACCTGGGGGACGAGATATTCCCGCAGCACGGGTTTTCGGAATGGCGTGCCATAGAGGACATGTATCGCCCGTACTACCGTCCGGGCAAGCCGCGCGACGAGCTGTCGCACTATCAGCGCTGGCTCCGCGAGCAGGGATTGGAGGCGCCCGAGGGCGACTTCTTCAACCGTAGCCAGGCGGCAAAACTGCCCGAAGAATACAGCAAGCCGGCCTACCTCGCCCGGGAAGCCACCCGCTTCCTGCGCAAGAACCATGACAACCCTTTCGTGCTGTTCGTCAATTTCCTGGAGCCGCACATGCCGTTCACCGGGCCGCGCGACGATCAGTACGAACCCGAAAGTATACCCCTGCCGGACAACTTCGAAGCCGTGCCCGGAGCGGACCAGCCGCTACGGCTGCGGGCCGGCCATGCCAAGTGGCACAACCGCTTCCAGTCCGAGCAAGATTTCCGCCGGCTCATAGCGCGCTACTGGGGCCTCTGCAGCCAGGTCGATACTTACTTCGGCCGCATCATGGACGTGCTGGAGGAGCTCGGCCTCGCCGACAATACCGTCGTGGTCTATACCAGCGACCACGGCGACATGATGGGCAGTCACGGCATGGTAGCAAAGACGGTCATGTACCAGGAGTCGGTGCGGGTGCCTCTGCTGGTGCGCGTGCCTGGCCAACGGGAAGGGCACCGGGTCAGCGGGCCGATCAGCCAGATCGACCTCGTGCCCACGCTGCTCGACGTGATGCGCCAGCCAGTCCCCGAAGCGCTGGAAGGCAAGAGCCTGCGCCAAGCCGCGGAGGGTACTGTCACGGAACTCGACCAGGATATCGTCATCGAGTGGAACGGCTCAAACGGCTACAGCCCCAACGTCGAGCTGCCGGATGCCACGAAGGAACAGATCCTCGAGTCGTGGTCGGACCCTGTGCGCACGCTCGTCACGGCACAGGGCTGGCGCTTTACCTGCAGCCCCCTCGGGGAACACGAGCTCTACGATCTGAACGTGGACCCGGGCGAGACCACAAACCTGGCCGCCCGGGCGGAACACCTGCCTCTCATGCGCCGGCTGCGCGGGCGGATCGCGGCGGCCCTCTGAGCAGCTCAGTCCAGCACGTACACTGGCGCGACGCCGGCATCGGGCTCATTCAAGGACAGCTTGTCGCTGCGGAAAGTCCTGCCGTAGACGGGACCGATGCGGATGTCGCCCTCGTGCGCTGCGCAGAGGACGCGCACGTCGAAGCGCAGGTCGCTGCCCTCTCGCCATCGCCCCGGCGCGAAGTAGCCCTGCACGACGCTACCTCCCTCCAGCATGCGGCGCCGCAGGATGTGCCCCGCCTGCTGGCCTGCGGAGTCGGGGCGCAGGATGGTCACTCCGCGCCCACCGCCTCCCAATGCATCCTTGACGACGAGGGGCAGCCCCTGCTCCAGCATGTAGTAAGCTGCCGGCTCGATGTGTGCATCAAGCCGTTGGGACCAGAGCACGTTCTCGCGCAGGACCTTGCTCTCCTCATCGTCGGGATCGAAGTACCGCCGCAGGTCCGGGTCCAGCAGGGCGGCGAGGAAAGCCTTGCTTGTGAACAGGAACATATCGAGCGGCGGGAAAGTTCTGACGAGCCCGCACTCAACAGCCCGCCGCACCGCAGAGTCGGCGGGATCAGCGGGCCACTCGGCCAGGTTCTCCTCGACGTACAGCAAGTCGATCCGCCCTCCATCAGGCAGATGCAGGCCATCATCCCGCAGTTCCAGTTCGCCCTCGTCACAGAGGGGCATTGACGGACCTCCGGATTTGGCGATGCGCGCCACCACGCCCCCCAACTCGTCCACGTTAAACATATCCTCCCCGCCGAAGCCGCGCAGGAAGGCGATGCAGCCGCCCGCCGGATCGTGAAGCGGCAGGAGGCCGTTCTCAAGGAGGAAGGGGGCGAACTGCTCGTCGTTCGGCCGGCGCAGCGGGCCGGGCACGTCCTGCACGAGCGCCCAGAGGGCTTCGTCCGCCACGGCTGCGTAGTGCCCGTAGCCCACGGCGCAGTTCAGCTCGATGACCTTGATGCCCTGCTCTGAGACATGCAGATCCACGGCAAAGAACACCCGCTGGGTCCTTCGCCGCCCCGCCAGCAGGGCGCGCAGGTGTTCTGGGATGCAAGAGGCCAGCCGCGCGTAGAACACGTCGTTCTCCGCAGCGGCCACGCGCGCTTTGCGCAGCAGCTTGGCAAGCACCGAGACCACGTCGAAGACTCGCGCCATGTCCTTGCCTTCCAGCAGGACGGGCCACGGCGACGCCGCCGGAACCTCTACCAGAGCCTCGCGCGCCCCCACCAGGACATCGCGTTCGTACGCTTCGGCAGCCTGCCGTCGCCCGTCTCGCCTGTCGAGGCTCGCGAGGAAGGACTTCACCTGCCCCACCAGCACCTGTTCCGCGTCGGGGAAAGCCTGCTCAAGCTCCTGGCGGTCGCCGGCGTCGAAGTCGCTGAGCAGGAACTCGACTGGCCCGTCATAGCCGCGTCGGGCGGTGCTGTTGACCCCAAGCTTGATGCGGACGATGTCTCTGCGCCCGGCAGCCTCCAGGATAGAGCGCACACCGTTGTGCCCTGCGTGGCCGCCCTTGGCCCGGCCCTTCACGCTGCCGACGGCAACGTCCAGATCGTCGTGCGCGATGGCGTACAGGTGCTCGTCGGGATCGTACCGCTCCGCAAGGGCATCCATCACCCGTCCCGACTCATTCATGCTGGTCATGGGCTTCACCAGCATGGCGGGCAGGCCCACAATGTTGCCTTCGGATACCCGCGCCTCGGCTCCGTCGAGCTGACGGTAGTCGCCGAAGCCCTGTCGCTCACGCAACCAGTCGGCGAACAGGAAACCCGCGTTGTGACGGGTGCCTGCGTATTCGGGCCCGGGGTTGCCGAGGCAGATTAGGATGAGACGAGGTTCGGATCCGCCTGACATGTTGCACACCTGCGCAGGGAGTTTGGCTCGCGCCAGATCTTGCCCGAGAAGGTTTCCATGACCATGTCTTCCCCGTCGCGCCCCTTCAAGTAGTCATAATTGAGCGGCACTTTACCGTAAGGCGTGTCGAGGACGTACTGCGGGATGGCGAATCCGCTGGTGCGCCCCCGCAGCCCCCGCACGATACGTATGCCCTGCTCAATCGGCACACGGAAATGGGCCGTTCCCTTGAGCACCTGGCACTGGTAGAGGTAGTAAGGCCTGACGCGCGCCGCGACCAGCCGTTCGCCGAGTTCCTTCAGCACCTCAGTGTCGTCGTTGATGCCCGCCATGAAGACGGTCTGGTTGCCCATGGGGATGCCGGCGTCGACGATGCGTCCGCAGGCTGCTACAGCCTCCTCGGTCAGCTCTTTCGGGTGGTTGAAATGGGTATTGATCCAGAAGGGCTGGTACTTGCTCAGGCGCCGCATCAGTTCGTCCGTGATCCGCATAGGCAGTGTACACGGCGTGCGGCTGCCGATGCGCACCAGCTCGACATGCGGTATCTCGTGCACCCTGGCCACTACCTCTTCAACGCGCTCGTCCTCCATCAACAGTGGATCACCGCCGGTCAGCAGCACGTCGCGTATGGCGGGGTTCGCGCGGATGTAGTCGAGCCCTTCCTCGAAGTTCGCCGCCGTGATGGCCGAACCGCGCGTATCCACCATCCGCTTGCGCAGGCAGAACCGGCAGAACGTGGCACAGACGCTGCTGACGCAGAACGCCACGCGATCCGGATAGACGTGGATCAGATTCTCGACGGGGCTGTGGTCCTCTTCCTTGAGCGGGTCCCACACGCCGAGCTCGTCATGCCGTTCCTGAATACGCGGCACCACCTGCAGGCGCACCGGGCATTGGGGATCGTCGCGTTCCATAAGCGACGCGTAGTAAGGGCTAATGCCCCAGTTGAAGACGCCTTGAATGCGCGCTATCCCCTCGCGCTCTTCGGGCGTCAGATTCACGTATCTCTCAAGTTGCTCAACAGTTGTGATGCTGTTGCGCAACTGCTGTTGCCAGTCGTCCATGCTGCATGCTCCTCGTTTTGCGTGCGTATCTGTCCATTGCCACCTCCATGATCCGGCCTATGAGGGCGCTGTGGTCGTAACCGGCAGCCGTTGCCAGCACAGGATACACCCCGTAGAAGGGGCTCAGCCCGGGCAAGGGGTTGATCTCCAGGAAGTGTGCCTCGCCGCCCTCGTCGACCATGAAGTCCACCCGCGCGAAGTCGCGTGCGCCAATCGCCCGGTAAACGCGCAGCGCCCAGTCGATCAACTGCTCCTCGACGCCCTCGGGCAGGTCGCAGGGGCAGAGGACGCGTCGCTCGTGAGACTGCTTAACGTGAGCGGAGTAGAGTCCGTCGGGGGCTTCGATGCGTCCAACGGGGAGGACCTCGATGCCCGCGCCCTGCTCACTGCCGAGCAACCCGACCGTCACGTCGCTCCCCCGCACGTAACGCTCCACCAGGCAGGGCTGCTCGTAGACGCGCAGGTGCTCCTGCACAACGGGCACCAGCCGGTCCGGGCCCTCGACCACGCTGTCCAGCTCAATGCCTACGCTGGAGCCACCGTAGTTGGGCTTGGCCAGCACAGGATATGGCAGGCTTCCGGCTGCCTCCTCCACCTGCCACGTCTCGCGGAACAGTGAGAACTCCGGCGTCGGCACTCCCGCGCGCATGGCAAGCTGCTTGGTCATCGCCTTATTCAGCGACACCCCCAGCGCAACGCCGTCCGAGCCGGTGTAAGGTACCTGAAGGTATTCCAGCACGCAGGGGACGATGGTTTCGCGCGATGCCCCCGCGCGCCCTTCCGCGATGTTGAAGGCCAGGTCCGGACGTTCCATGTGGAGCCGGCCGATGAGGCCCTCATCAAAAGGCACCGCCACCGCCTCATCGCAATGCTCCGCTATGGCGTCCAGCAGCGCCTGTATTGTCTCGGGCGATTCATACTCGGCCTCCACCCAGCCGGCCCGGCCGTCGGGCGTCATCTCGTCGTATATCAGTGCCGTCTTCACAGTTTCATTCTCTTCTGAAAGTCACGCAGTCTCTGCTGCATTTCATCATCTTCGACGTAGTAGAACGTGCTGCAGCCGTCTTTCTCAAACCCGATCAGACTCGCATTCTTGAGGATGTTCAGATGGTGCGACAGGCAGGGCTGGCTGACGTCGAGCTTGCGGGCCAGATCGCAGACGCAGAACTCCCGCTTGTCGCCGCTGGTCGGCAGCAGGCTCAAAAGCCGCAGACGCAGGGGATCGGAGAGCGCCTTGAACATTGCAGCATCATCTTCGACCTGTGGTCTCATGCGCGACTCCTCCCGCGCTTGGTGATGGCTGGCTCCCGGCAGAGGCCCCCCGCCGGATTCTGCTCAGATTGCCCCGGGATGCATATCCTCGCCCCCTCGACTGTCGGACCGCCCCACCGGCCCGCTTCATCGAAGTATCTTTATATTTAGATACTTTATCCTATTCGGGGCGGCACGTCAAGGTCGAAACCCCAAAGCCGCGCTGCCCGAGCGGTCCGGGGCAGCGAGAGTTCGCAGCCCTCTACGCAGCCGCGGCCGTTCAGCCCTTTGGCAGCCGATCTCATGCGGCCAGCCTGCACCTGCGCCTGCACTGCGGCCAGAAGGGCACGCGTGAGCCGCCCGCATGCTTTGTCCGGCAGGTCCTGTCTCGCCAGTAGGCGCCGGTAGCAGAGCAAATCGAACATGGACGTGTTCCCGGACGACCTCGGCGGTGAGGGTCTCGCGCAGCTCGCCGGGCACGAGGGTGGCGGAGGTCCACCAGCCGGCGCGGGTCAGTCAATCGGTTCCAGTTCCCTATGCCAGGACATGGGGCCCCACCCGCTTAAGGGGGTAGAGGCGCGTTAGTAAGGCCTCACCACCCCCTGGCAGCAGCGCCTCAGCGGTGCGCCTTCTGCGCGCAGGCGCGCGCGGCGGCCGCGACCTGCCCGTCAGTCTCCGCGTCGGCGCCTGCCGAACACAGAAACCACGTCTCCGCCAGCGTTGCGCTCTCGCCCGGCATCAGCGTCGTCTGTGGCCCGACGACCTCCAGCTCAACGTAGCCGGTGTCTCCGGTCCAAACTTCCCGTGGTGCCTCCGGCGCCGGTGCGCTGATGTGCGAGAGGCGGAACATCTTGATGAATATGCGCCCCGATACCTTCGCCCCGAGCCAGCCCGGCCCGCCCTTTACAAAGACCTTTTCCGGCTCCCCTTCCGGCCTCAACAGCAGAACCGAATCGACCCGCCTCCACTGGTTGCTCAGGCGCAGGCCTTCCTGTGTGTAATAGTCCGAGCCGGGCGCAAGTGGCACGAATACGACGCAGGCCGACGGGATCTGCGTTACGTCCCAGACGGCCCACGTGACCGGCTCAGCCGAGACGTTCACCATCTTCTGCTGCAGGTCAACCCGTGTGCCCTGCGGCGCGAGCCGGATGACGCGGTCGAAGCGGATCCCGATGTGTTCGTCGACCTGGCCTCTCACGTGGAGCGCCCCCTCTTCGACCTCGAGCGTGCACTGTCCGCTGTCCAGTGCGCTCGGCGGAGGCCATCCCCAGCGCTGCTGCGGGGCCGGCCATAGCTTGTAGCCGCCGTAGTTCACCCAGCCGCCGACGTGCGGCGGCTCGCCGTTGCCGACTGCATCGGGCGTCGTCTGGGGGTTCACCCACAGCACGTTTTCGCCACCCGCAGGCGCATAGCGCATGATGCGCGCCACCTGCGGCACGAAGACCACCTCCGCCTCGCCGTTGCTCAACCGGTAGCAGTCGCGCCATCCATGGAAGTCAATGCGTTCCACTGCCGTCGCTCCACTTCTGCGCATTGTTCCGACCGGCTGCGCCGTGCAGCCGGCCAGAACCGTCAAAATGGCGAGAGCCCAGAGCCGGTAACACCCGCGAAGCATGTCACCCTCTTCCCACCCCTACTGCACGGGCTGGCCGTGAAGCGGTTCGACCTGCTTCAGAGGCGGCTCGTAGACGCGGATTGCGCCGATCGGCATCGGCCCTCCAAAACTGCTCAGCAGCTCCAGCGTGTGCCGCGCGTTCTGGAGTCCTTGCGCGAGCACCGTGGCGTATGTCATGGAGGGGTCTTCGACCTTCTCCGGCGCGTAGGTGTCCTCAGCTATCGCCCTGGTCTGCCACCGGACGACATGCTCCTGCGGCAGACGTGGCGCATCATTGCGTCGCTGAGCCAGGCTCCAATCGTAGTCGTAGGTCCAGTCCTGCGGCTCGATCACGACCCGGCCGGACTCCGAGACGAAGGTCTCGGCACCGCGCCCACGCCCGTCCGGGCCAGTAACCGAACCGGTGACCTCGAACTGGAAATCCGTGGCATCCTCGTTGAAGCCCCAGACTCTCGCCGTCCATTGCTCCTGCAGCAGCGGTACGCGGTGGCCGATACGCTTGATGGCTGGCCATCCGATGTGGGGTGTGCCCGTCGGGCGTGCGTGGTAGTAGACTTCCGGATGCTCACTGGGGGCCTTGCCGTCGATAAGCACCTTCGCATGCCCGGGCTCGCCCCCCCCTGTCCACGCGCTGACGACATCGACACGGTTGCCCGTGAACTCCAGCTTCAGCCGGCCGTCCTGCCACTCGACATCTTCGCCGACAGCATAGTCGCGCACCAGGTCCTGCCAGTCACGGGGCAGCTTGGGGTTGTAAAGCAGACGGTCGTTGATGAGGGTCGCCAGAAGCCAGTTGCCGTTGTCGTTCAAGTGCACGCCGTCGCGCAGGAACTTCTTCGGCTCGAAGCCATGCTTCAGCAGGTACTCCTTCCACGGCGTGCGGATATCCATCAGGTAACAGCCGTAGCGTTCGGCGTAGCTCGGTATGAACTTGTAGGACATCTGCTCGCTCCAATCGTCGGGCGACGTCGGCAGGCGGGTTATGTGATCATTCCAGATGGCGATCTGGGCGGTGGTCTTCTGGCGGACCTTGATGATGATATCCTCGTAGCGCCGGTGGTCGCCCAAAACGTGGAAGACCAGCAGGTCCGGGTAGTACGGCAGTACGTCGTAATCCGTGGTGCGCACCAGCCTCTGGCTGGCGAAGCCGCCCAGGGAGAGCTTCTCGAACTGCAGGTCGGCGTGGGAATACGTCTGCCGGAGGTGTTCGCTGACCTGGTCGGTCCACTGCTGGTTGGTGATCGACTGGCCGTAGTAGAGCACCTTGACCGTGTTGCGTCGCTCTGGCGTGCTGGTGGCCATAAGGGTCATGGGCCGCTGGATGCCTGCGCCGAGCTGATCGGAGTTCGCCGGCGGTTCGGGGCGCGGAAGGTCGCGGGCGGGGTTCTGCTGGGCCATGGCTGACACCGACAAGAGAAAGAGGGTGATGAGTGCGGCGGAGACGGGGATGCGCATTGCAGGCTCCTCTAAGGAAAGCGCGGAGTGCGGGGATTCCGGACGCACACAGTGTACCGCAGGCGGGCCGCGCCCTCCAGTGCCCGTCGCTGCGGTTGCGCAGTGGCGCAGCCCGCTGTAACGTGGGCGCTTCCCGTTGCACTGTCAGTGGAGAAGCCATGCGCGCTCCCGATTTCAGCCAGTTGGTCCGCGTGCTGGGCGGCGACGAGCCCGACCACCCCGTGCTGTTCGAACTGCCCGTCAACGGCGAGCTGATCAAGCGGTTCGCCGAACCCGGCGTGCCGGAAGACTGGAGCGGCCCCCGGAGCCGTTACCTGCTGCTGGCCTGGCGCAACCTGGGCTACGACTACATGCTCTGCCACGCCGGCGGTTTCGCCTTCCCCAAAGGTGAGCGGGCCAAGGAATCCACCGTCTCCATGAACCAGGGAGCTCTGATCACCGATCGTGAGAGCTTCGAGGCCTACGCATGGCCCGAGCCCGACGCGTGCGACTACTCTGCCCTGGCCCAGTCCCCCCTGCCGGAAGGGATGAAGCTGACCGTCTGGGGGCCCGGCGGCGTGCTGGAGAACGCGGTCGGCCTCGTGGGCTATGAACGGCTCTGCTATCTGAGCCTCGACGAGCCCGAACTGGTGGACGAGATCTTCGAGGCCATCGGCAGCCGGCTCGTTCGTTACTACGAACTCTGCGCCGGCTACGATACGGTCGGCGCCCTGATGGGCAATGACGACTGGGGCTTCAAAACGCAGACGATGCTGCGCCCCGAACAGATGCGCCGCTGGGTGATTCCCTGGCATCAGCGCATCGTCGCCGCCATCCACGCCGCGGGCAAACCCGCCGTATTGCACTCGTGCGGCAACCTGGCGGGGGTGATGGACGACGTAATCGACACAATCGGCTACGACGGCAAGCACAGCTACGAAGACCAGATCTTGCCGGTGGAGCAGGCCTACGAACAGTGGGGAAAGCGCATCGCCATCCTGGGCGGCATCGACGTGGACTTCCTCTGCCGCTCCACGCCCGAGCGGATCAAGGAGCGCTGCCGGGCCATGCTCGAACGCACCGAAGGACGGGGAGGCTATGCCCTCGGCTCCGGGAACAGTATCCCCGCATACGTGCCGCAGGAGAACTACATCGCCATGCGTGACGTCGCCTTAAAAGGTTAGACGCTCTCCAGTGGCGGGGCCGCAGCCGCCCCGCCTATAATACATCGGGAAGGAAACTGCAGTCTCAGGGTGGCCCCGCATCATGCGCACAACCCCCATCAGCAAGCTGAACGCCGTCAGCGGCCGCATCTTCGACATCCAGCGCTTCTCCATCCACGACGGGCCCGGCATACGCACCACCATCTTCATGAAGGGCTGTCCGCTCCGCTGCGTCTGGTGCCACAATTCGGAAGGCATCGACGCCGGGCCGCTTCTCAGCTTCCTGCCGGACCGTTGCATCGGCTGCGGCTACTGCTTCCGCGTCTGTCCCAACGAGGCCCACCAAATGCAGGACGGGCGTCACCTGCTCGACCGTGCCCGCTGTGTGGTCTGCGGCAAATGCGCGGAGGAATGCTATGCCGGAGCGCTCGAGATCGTGGGTCGCGAGGCGACGGTGGAGCAAGTGATGCAAGACGTGCTTAGCGACAGACCCTTCTACGAGACCAGCGGGGGCGGGATGACGCTCTCCGGGGGAGAGCCGCTGATGCAAATTGACTTCGCCGAGGCGCTGCTCCGCGTGGCGAAGGAAGAGAAGCTGCACAATGCCATCGAGACGTGCGGCCACGTCACGTTCGCGCGCTTCGAACGCGTGATGCCGCTGACGGACCTGTTCCTCTACGACATCAAGGAGACCGACCCCGGCCGCCACGTGGAGTTCACTGGCGTCTCCACCGAACTTATCATCGCCAACCTCCGCAAACTTCACGAAGCCGGAGCGTCCGTCCTGTTGCGCCTGCCGGTCGTGCCCGGGCTGAACGACCGCAAGGAGCACTTCCGCCGCGTAGCCGACCTGGCGCGCAAGCTTCCCGGCCTGCTCGGGCTCGAGGTCATGCCCTACCACCGCCTGGGCACCAGCAAGCGGGAACGCTTCGGCATCGAGGGGGAAGGCATGGAAGGGGTGGAGGCCCCTGACGAGGAGACCGTTGCCTCGTGGGTGCGAATGCTGCGGGACATGGGCGCGCACGTGATCAATGAGATCCCTTCCGAGACGGATTGACTCGCCCCAGACCGAGGAACCACGAGGCCCCGCGTGCAGAACCAGCCGAAAAAGGTCATAGGCATCGGCGTCGCCGTCCTCGACCAGGTGTTGCTGTGGGAGGACATGAGCAAGCCGGTCTTCGGGAACCGGGTGCTGAGCCAACAGCTCCAGGGCGGGGGCATGGTCGGCACCGCCATGACGGCGGTGGCTCGCCTGGGTGGCCGGGCGGAGATATGGGCGTCGGTCGGTAGCGATCTGGTCGGTCAGCGCATCATAGACGACCTGGCGCGTGAAGGGGTCGACACCAGCCAGGTGCGCCGCATCGAAGGTCAGACGGGCCCCACCGTCATCGCGTGCGTGGACGAGCCGACGGGCGAGCGCACGTTTACCGGCGGAGTCGGCTGGGGCCACCTGCATCAGACCGATCTGGGCGACCCGGCACGGCTCGCGCAGGCGGCCTGTATCCTCATCGACGGCCACCATCACGGCAGCGCGCTGCGCGCGGCCCGCGAGTGCCGGCGCCGAGGTGTGCCCGTCGTCGCCGATTTCGGACACCCTGTGAACGAGAAGCTCCGCGAGTTGCTGCCCTATATCGACCATGCCATCGTCTCAGAAAGTTGCGCCCAAAGCATCTCCGACGACGCTCGCCAGGCCTGCGAGGGCATCCAGCAGCTCGGCCCCCGGCACGTCTGCGTGACGCTCGGCGACAGGGGTCTGGCGTCACTGCACGGCGAGCGCTTCCGCCGGCTGTCGGCGTTCGAGGTGGACGTAATCGACACCACGGGCGCGGGCGACGTGTTTCACGGGGCGTTCTGCTATGGTCTGGCCGAGGGTTTGTGCCTGGAGCGCAACCTGGTGTTTGCCAGCGCCGCGGCGGCGCTGAAATGCCGCGCCCTCGGCGGACGCGCGGGCATACCCACGCGCGGGGAAGTGGACGCCTTTCTGGCAGAGCGCGGGACGAGCGCTGCTTCTGGAGATCAGGCATGAAGGCTGTCTACTCCGATGCGCACCGCCTTCACGATCCGGCCTACGGCTTCGCACGGGGGCGACAGGTGCCGTACGCCGAGCAGCCGGCGCGGGCGCTGACCATCCTGAAGAAGCTGCGCGAGGCGGGCTTCGCTGTGGTGGAGCCCCACGTTTGCGATGATGCCATGCTCGGCGCCGTTCACTGCCCCGATTACCTGGCCTGGCTGGCCGGCGCGTACCCGGCGTGGGTGGAGGCACGCCGCCCGACCTCGGGGGTAATCGCCGATGTCTTTCCTCTGCGACGGGTTCGCGGCCGCTCCCGCGAAATGTCCCGCCTCTCGGGATGGTACTGCTTCGATTCCGAGACCCCGATCGTCGCCGGAACCTGGCGGGCGGCGCGGGCTGCCGCCGCCTGCGCACTGACCGGCGCCGAGATGCTGCTGGACGGCGAGCGGAGCGCATACTCCCTGTGCCGTCCGCCCGGCCATCACGCCGGGCGCGATTACTGCGGCGGCTACTGCTACCTGAATAACGCCGCCCTCGCCGCTGACCGGCTTTCGCCGGGCGGCAGCGCGGCCGTCCTCGACCTCGACTATCACCACGGCAACGGCACGCAGGACATTCTCTACGAGCGCGGCGACGTGCTCTACGCTTCCCTGCACGCCGACCCCAACCTGGCCTATCCCTACCACTGGGGCTGGACGCATGAGCGCGGAGCCGGCGAGGGCGAGGGCTGCAACCTGAACCTGCCGCTGCCCCTCGACGCCGACGAGGCCCTTTACCTGGAAGCGCTCGAACGGGCCGTGCAGTCCATCTGCGATTACGCACCGGCCCAACTGGTCGTGTCCCTCGGCACCGATACCGGAGCCGACGACCGGCTCGGGACGTTCCAGATCGAACCCGACGGGTTCGCACGCATGGCGCAGATGGTGGCCGGGCTCGGCCTGCCCACCCTTGTCGTGCAGGAAGGTGGCTACGATCGGGAGGGCCTGGGCCGCTGCGTGCTGCAGTTCCTGCAAGGGCTCACGGGATGAGCGCCGGCGGGTGCACGTCGCCGGCGAATCGGCTCAGAAGCCGGGCCGGTGGTGGCGCAGGAAGGGGAAGCGCGGTTTGGGGCTGGCGGCGCCGGGCCGACTGTCGCCTTCGCGCTGTTCGTCGTCAGCTTCTTGCTCCGCCACCTGGTCACCCGCCTGACCGGACCAACTGACAACGGTGCGGTCGTGGGCTCCGGCAGGGCCGAGCCGAACGGTCTCGGCCTGTCTGCCCTCCGTGCCGGCTATGGCCACGTCGACGCGACATTCGCCCAGGCGAATCGTGTCGCCGCTTTGCACGAGCGCGATGTCGACGCGCTCGTCGTTGACGAATGTTCCGTTCGTGCTGCCCAGGTCCTCCAGCCACGCCCTGGAGCCGGTGCCGGTGAACTTGCAGTGCACGCGCGAGAGGGAGGGCTCCATCACGCTGATGTCGCAACGGTCGGGGTCCCGGCCCAGCAGCACATCCTCGCCGTCTGCGAGCGAGAAAGAGGTAACGTTTCCCTTCGGCAGATACACCAGGAAGAGCATGGCGCCTCCTGTGTCAATCCTCAGCGAAGCGTGCGCGTCGCCGTGGTCTGTCGATACGCCTCGCCAGGCTGCCGCCCGGGACAGAGCCCATTGCCTCAACATTATACTTTGTGCACGCGCCGCTCGCCAGTCCGCCGTCGCGTCATCCGGTGTTGTGGTTGGGGCGGAAGGTAGATTTCGCGAAACACAGGCCATCGCGCAGGTACTGGGCCTCGTCAGGATAGAACGGCCGCCAGCAGGAGACGGCCCGGCGGATGGCCTCGTTCTGCTGGTTGAAGGTCTCCAGCACGACCCAGCCTTCGTATTGACAGGCCCACAGCGCACTGGCCACGCCCTCCCAGTCCACCTGCCCCGTGCCGGGCACGCCCCGATCGTTTTCGCTTGCGTGAAAGTGGGCCAGCAGACCGGCCTCAGCGGCATCCCCGATGGCGGAGGCTGAGTCCTTCTCCTCGATGTGCATGTGGAAGGTGTCGAGCAGCAAGCCCAGACCGGGGCTGCCAACAGAGCGCGCAAGCTCAACGGCGTCGGCGACGGTGTTCAACACGTCGGTCTCGAACCGGTTGAGCGGCTCGACGGCGAGCTTGACTCCGAGCTGAGCGGCCTGTGCGGCCAGGGGCCGGAGGGCCGCTCCGGCCTGTTCGCGTTGTTGCGCGGGCGTCAGCGCTCCGCCGGTCTCGCCGACGGGCTTGTAAAGCGGACCGCAGAAGACCGTAGCCCCCATGCGGGCGCAGGCGTGGAGCGCACCGCGGACGTACTGTTCCGCCAGCGCACGCGCGCCTGCCCGCCCCCCGCACAGGCTGCTGCCGGGCGGCAGGGCGCCGGAGGCGGTCAGGGCCAGCCCCCGGCTCTCGGCGGCGCGCCGCACCCCCTCGGCGTCGAGCGCCTCGGGGGCAAAGACGGGCACCTCCACACCGTCATAGCCGGCCTGACGCACGAGATCCAGGCGCTTCATCACCTCGTCGGTAACCGTGTCGCCGAAGAGCATCAGGTTGAGCCCGAACTGCATTCCAGGCCCTCCTGCCGTGAGTCGTCGCCGCCCGGAGCCGGCTCGCATGCTCTACGAGTCCGCCTGCCGGCTTGCGACCTCTGCGGCAACAGCGTGTAGCTGCTCGACAATCCGTTCGACCGCCCGCGCCGGCTCGTCAGTTATCTCAAAAAGGTCGCGATCTTCGGGCGAGATGTAGCCGCGGGCGAGCATCGGCTCCATCAGCCAGTCGACGAGGCCCCGCCAGTAGTCGCTGCCGTAAAGGACGACGCCGAAGTTGCGGTTCCTGCCGGTCTGCACCAGGGTGAGGGACTCGAACAGCTCGTCCATGGTGCCGTATCCACCGGGGAAGAGGATGAACCCGACGGAGTACTTCAGGAACATGACCTTGCGGACGAAGAAGTAGTGGAACTCGAGCATCGTGTCCAGGTAGGCATTCGGCGCCTGCTCGTGCGGCAGCTCGATGTTGAGCCCCACAGAATGGCCGCCTCCCTCCTTCGCCCCGCGGTTGGCGGCTTCCATCAGTCCCGGCCCGCCGCCGGTGATGACGCATATGTCCTTCTGCGCCAGCAGGCGGGCCGTCTGGCGTGCGGCCTCATAGTAGTTGTCCTGCTCTAAAGCGCGCGCACTGCCGAAGATGCTCACTGCCGGGCCAACGCCAGCCAGTTGCTCGAAACCTTCCACGAACTCGCTCATGATGCGGAAAACGCGCCAGGTGTCCGTGCGGGTGAAGTCAGGGCGCTGGCGGCTGGCGTCTAACAGTTCGAAATCGTCTCGAATGCTGCGCTTGGCATACAGGTAGCCCCCGTTGGCGCGGCGCTTGCGAGGTGTGCGGTCATCCGTTCGGTCTGCCATGTGCGGTTCACCGTTGAGTGAGGCGCTGCACAGGGATTCTACGTGGTCAGTGGCGGCATCTTCAACGCTTTTGGTTGACAGCCCGCCGTATTCGGCTATAAAGATTCCGTGAACCGTAGCGCGCAACCCCAGGCCGCCGAGAGCGGCAGGTAAGCTGGAGGGAGACCATGAGCGACGAAGGGCTTGAGACGTTCGAGGTGTCGGGACCGTCGGAACCCGAGCCGGAGAAGCCATCCCGCAGAGAGAGGAGAGCAACACCCGTGGCCGAAAGAAGATACCTGTGTATCTGCGTCGTCGACCATAACGCCGTGATCGAGGGAACGGGGGAGGAGTCCTACATCAACCTGCGTATCCCCATCGCCCTGGCCGAAGCCGGCCTGCGGATGGTACCCGAGGGCAAGCTGGGCCGCATCGACCCCGAGCTCATCGTCGAGATGATCGAGGAGGGCGCCACCGGCGAACTGGTCAACATCACCGAAGAGAAGAAATCGGTCTCCATCCGCGTCGAATGACCGGCGCCAGGGCAGCGTCACGTGTGCGCTTCACGGGCGGACCGTCGCGGTCCGCCCTCGTTATGTACGGGTTCAGAACGTCATCGCTTCCATGAAGTGCATCTGGAAGTCCGGGCGATTGGCCAGCTCTACATACTGCGTGCGACGGCTGATGCTCTCCGCTTCCTCTCGGCACTGGCGGCAGGCCAGTGCGATCTTCGCCCCCGTCAGTGCGGCGTTGCCGATATACTCGATGCGATCGCTGTGCACGTCGGGCAACAGGCCGATGCGCTTCGCGTTGGAGCGCCGAATGAAGTTGCCGAAGCCGCCCGCCACCAGCACGCGCGATATGTCGCGCAGCTCGACGCCGAACTCCTCGGCCAGCACCATCACCCCCGCCTGAATGGCACCCTTGGCAAGCTGCACTTCGCGTATGTCGCGCTGCGTGAGCAGGATCGGTCCGCCGATCTTGCTCTCGCCCGCAGCAACCAGGGCCACGGCCGGCTGGTCCTCGAACTCGACGACCGCCTCGCGCACGCCCACGGGCAGCCCCTCCGGCAACGCACCCCCGGTCAGGATGCGGCCGCCGCCGTCGATCACGCCGGCGTTGAGCAGTTCGGCAACGGCGTCGACAAGGCCACTGCCGCAGATGCCTCCCGCACGCCCGCCGCCGATGACGCCGACCTCGATGCCGTCGTTGATGACCACCTTGCTGATGGCTCCTTCGGTCGCCCGCATGCCGTAGCGGATGCGCGCGCCTTCCAGGGCGGGCCCGGCGGCACAGGAGCAGGCGATCAGCCGGTCCCGGTTGCCGATGACTACCTCTCCGTTCGTGCCAATGTCGATGCCAAGCTGGATCGGCTCATCGCTCGACATGCCACTCGCCAGCACAAGGGCCACCGTGTCGCTGCCGACGAAGCCCGCGATATTCGGCAACACGTGCAGATTCGCGTTCCGGTTGATCTCGATGCCCACATCGCGGGCCTTCACGTCCACCGCCTCGCGCAACACCGTCACGTACGGCGAGCGCCCGATGCAGCTCGGATCGACATCCAGGAATATGTGCGACATGGTGGTGTTGCCGACCGCTGTCGCTTCGTAGATGCCCTCCGGCTCAATACCCGCTGAGGCGCAGAGCTCAAGGATGATCTCATTCAGCGCCGTCAGCAGTCGACGGCGCAGCCTGGCCAGCCCGTCGGCGTTCTTCCCAATGTAGCTGATGCGGCTGACCACGTCGTCGCCGAAGTGTATCTGGGGGTTGGTGCGGCTGGCCACGGCGCGCACGCCGGCGTGGCTGCTGTCCGTGAGGTCCAGCAGGCTGCCGGCGAGCGTTGTGGTGCCGATATCGAAGGCGACGCCGAAAAGCTCGTCCGTCGTGTCGCCGTCTTCGAGCCATTGAATCTCGTCGCCCTCGGTCACGACGGTCAGTGCGCGCTCGCCGTCGCCGATCATGGCCCCGAGACGCCGTACCAGGGGCAGCTCAACGCGAAGGCCGTTCTCGTGGAGGACGGCCTTCAGTCGGTCCAGATGGCTGCGCTGATCCTCGACGGTCGCCTGCGGCACAGTGACGAAACGTTTGCGCAGGTATGGAGCAAAGGGGTAACGGCGGCCCTCGCCTTCGGTGAGCACCATCTGCTCGAAGAAACGCGTCTCCTGCGGCACGGTGACGACCATGTCGCTCTCAACGCAAAGCCGGCAGGCCAGCCGCCAGCCTTCGGCCAGTTGCTCCTCGCTGATGTGGCGGCGGTCGGCGGCGGTGGGCGCCGGCGCATTCTCCAGCACCTCGACGCGGCACTTGCCACAGACGCCCTCCCCACCGCACGGCTGGTTGAGGATGATGCCGGCCTGGCCGGCGGCCTCCACGAGTGCGGTGCCGCCGAGGACGAAGACACTACGCCCTTCGGGCTGAAAGGTGACGCGGTACGTGCTGCGGTTCATGGGGGGCCTCCGGCGCTCCTGAGTGCCAGGTACGAATGGAAAGCAACGCGACAGGCTACGCCCGGGCCTAAGCGAAGTCAAGCGTGTCCGTGCGCGCGGGGCGGTACTCGAGCGGTTCCATACTGTAGGTGCCCCGCCCCTGGGTCAGCGATCGCAGCTTCGTGGCAAACCCGAACAGCTCCGCCAGAGGAGCCTGAGCCCGGATGACGCGCAGTTTCTCGCGCTGGACCACATCATGAATGACGCCGCGACAACTATTGATGAAGCTAATCACGTCGCCCATGTTCTCCTCGGGCGTGACGACCTCCAGGCGCATGTAGGGCTCGTAGAGCCGGCAGCCGCCCTCTTCGAGGGCGCGGCGTTGGGCCATGCTGGCGGCTGCTTCGAAGGCCAGCTCGGTGGAGTCGACGGGGTGGGCCACCGCGTCCAGCAACGTGGCCCGCACGTTGATCAGCGGGAAGCCGTAGAGCATGCCGGAGGACGACTGAGTGAGGGACTGCTCGACCGCGTGGGCGAACTGACGGGAGAGCTTCTCCTTCGGGCACTCGTTGCGGAACTCGAGCTGCGATCCGCAGTCGGCGGGCTCGAACCGCACCACCACCCGGGCGAACTGGCGGCGACCTTCCAGCTCCTTCTCGAAGGTCTGCTTCACGGTGACTGCTTCCTCCAGCCCCTCACGGTAGCTGACGCGCGGTTCGCCTATGCGCGCGTCCACGTTGAACTCGCGCAGCAGGCGGTCGCGGATGATATCCAGGTGCAGTTCGCCCATGCCGCTGATGAGCAACTGGCCTGTCTGGCTGTCCATGTGCTGGCGGAAGGTGGGGTCCTCCTGGCCCAGGCGATCCAGCGCCTCGTTCAGCTTATCCTTCTCGGCCTGTGTGCGGGGTTCGATCGCCATGGAGATGACCGTCTCCGGTATCATCATCCGCTCGTAGACGACGGGTTGGCGCCGGTCGCACAGGGTGTCGCCGGTTGCCGTGGAGCGCAGCCCCGTGGCAGCCACGATGGCGCCCGGGCCGGCCTTTTCGACCTGCGTGCGCGAGTTGGCGTGCATCAGGTAGAGCTGGACCACGTTCTCCATGGTGTCCTGGTTGGCGTTGTAGACGCGGGACCGCTCCCGCAGCTCGCCGCTGTAGACGCGTATGTAGCAGAGGTCGGCGTGCTTCTCCGCCTGGAGCTTGAACGCCATGGCGCTGAGCGGTTCTTCCGGGTCGGGGTGGCGCTCCACCAGGTCGCCGGATTGCGGCTCGTGCCCGACCACGGCGGGCAGTTCGAGCGGGCTGGGCAGGTAGTCGCATATGGCGTCCATCAGTTGCTGCACGCCCCGGTTGCGCAGCGCGGCGCCGCAGAGGACGGGGTGGAGCCGGTTGGCGATGCACGCCTCGCGGATGCCGCGGATGATGTCCCGCTCGGTGATCGGCTCTTCGGCGAGGAACTTGTCCGCCATCCAGTCGACTTCTTCGCAGACGGCCTCGACAAGGCGCTCGCGGGCGTCCTCGACGTCTTGCCGGTGTTCCTCCGGCACTTCCGTGACGGTGTACCTGGCCCCGAGCGACTCATCCTCATAGACGACTGCCTCGCGTCGGATAAGGTCCAGCACTCCGACGTGGTCCGCGTCGGAGCCGAGGGGCAGTTGCACGGGCACGGCGTTGGCGCCGAGGCGCTCCCGCATCTCCCGCACGACGCGCATGAAGTCGCTGCCGAGCCGGTCGAGCTTGTTCACAAAGCAGATACGGGGCACGTTGTAGCGTTCGGCCTGGTGCCAGACGGTCTCGCTCTGGGCCTGCACGCCCCCTACGCCGCAGAAGACCACCACCACGCCGTCCAGCACGCGCATGCAGCGCTCGACCTCGACAGTGAAATCCACGTGGCCGGGGGTGTCGATTATGTTGATGTGGTAGGGGTTGCTCCGGGGGGCGGCGTTGCCGTCCTGGGGGGTCTTCCAATCGCAGGCCGTGGCGGCGGAGACGATGGTGATGCCGCGTTCCTGCTCCTGCGGCTTCCAGTCCATGGTGGCGGTGCCCTCATCGACGCTGCCCATGCGGTGGAGCCGGCCGGCGTAGTAGAGTATGCGCTCGGTGACGGTGGTTTTGCCCGCGTCGATGTGGGCGGCGATGCCGATGTTTCTCAGATTGTGCAGGTCCATGGCTGGTCGTTTGATAGGTGACGGCTGATGCAGAACGGGCAGCCTGCGCGCCCCGGCTGGGGGCTAATCAGGCTGCCCGTTTGGGCGACACTCGGTGCTCAGCGTCGGCGGCCGAAGTGGGCGAACGCCCGGTTGGCCTCCGCCATCTTGTGGGCGTTCTCGCGCCGTTCGTAGGCGGTGCCCTGTCGGCGATAGGCGTCCAGTATCTCGTCGGCGAGTCGCAGGTGCATCGGCCTGCCGCGCTTGTTTCGGGCGGCTTCCAGCATCCAGCGGATGGCCAGCGATACGCGCCTTTTCAGGTCCACCTCGGTAGGCACCTGGTAGGTCATGCCGCCGATGCGGCGGGAGCGCACCTCGATGATCGGCGCCACGTTGCCGAGCGCCTCTTCGAAGACCTCCAGGGGCTCATCGGCGCCGAGCCTGTCGGCCACTACGTCCATGGCGTCGTAGAAGATTCTCTGCGCGGTGCTCTTCTTGCCGCCGTGCATGAGGCAGTTGATGAACTTGCCGGCCAGGTTGCTGCGGAACCGGGGGTCGGGCTTCAGGTGTTCGTCGTCGAAGTCATATCTCAAGGCCATCTGGTCGTCCTTCCGGGCGGCTGGCGTCAGGGCTTCTTCGTGCCGTATTTGGACCTGCCCCGTCGGCGGTCGGGCACGCCCATGGCGTCCAGCGTGCCGCGCACGATGTGGTAGCGCACTCCCGGCAGGTCGCGCACGCGTCCGCCGCGCACCAGCACGATGTTGTGCTCCTGCAGGTTATGCGATTCGCCGGGGATGTAGGCGGTCACCTCGCGCCCGTTGCTCAGTCGCACGCGGGCGATCTTCCGCAGGGCGGAGTTCGGTTTCCTCGGCGTGCGGGTGGTCACGTACAGGCACACGCCCCGCTTCTGCGGGCATTCTTCCAGGTCGGGGCGCTTGGTCTTCTTCTTGCGCTTGGCGCGGCCTTTGCGCACCAACTGATTGATCGTCGGCATACTGTTCACTCTCTCCGTATAGCGGGGCCTTCCCACAAGTCGGTCGCGCCCCTTATTTTAGCTGCTGGTGGCCGGCTGTTCAAGCTCCAGCAGTTCGGCGCCCTCGACGAGGGTCTCTACCTTGCTCTGCAGCAACTGCGTCACGCCGGTGCCCGAGGGTATCAGGTGACCGACGATCACATTCTCCTTCAGCCCTTCCAGCGGGTCGGTGGCGCCGGCGAGCGCGGCCCGCGTCAGCACACGCGTGGTGTTCTGGAACGAAGCAGCGCTGATGAAGCTGTCGCTGCTAAGCGCAGCCTTGGTGATGCCCAGGATGACGGGCTCGGCCGTGGCCGCTTCGCCGCCGCGCTCGACAACCTGCTCGTTCTCGTCGCGGAAGACGAACTTGTCCACCTGCTCGTCCGGCAGGAAACGCGTGTCGCCGGGGTTTTGCACACGCACGCGCCGTGTCATCTGCGAGATGATGATCTCGAAGTGCTTGTCGTCGATGGTGGCGTCCTGCGTGCGGTAGACGTTCTGGATCTCCTGCAGCATGTAGTTGTGCAGGGCTTCCTCGCCGCTGATGCGCAGGATGTCCTCCAGCACCAGCGGGCCGTCGACCAGCGCCTGCCCGGCCGCCACGCGGTCACCGCGGTTGACCCGCAGGTGCTTGCCGGCCGGCACGGTGTGTTCGGACTCGTAACCCGTCTCGGGGTCTTCCACCTTGATGACGGTGCGGCCGCGGCGCCGCTGGATGTCGGTGACCACGCCGTCGATCTCGCTCATCACGGCGGGGTCCTTCGGCGTGCGTGCCTCGAACAGCTCGGTCACGCGCGGCAGGCCGCCGGTGATGTCCTGTGTGCGCTGGGCCTCGCGCAGCGTTCTGGCCAGCCGCGTGCCGGCAGTTATCTGCTGGCCGTCATCCACTTCGATGATCGCCTTCTCCGGCAGCGGGTAGAGGCTCAGGATATCGCCGTCCGGCCCCTCGATCAGGACCTGCGGGTGCATGTCGCCCTTGTGCTCCATCACGAGCTTGCGGCTGGTGCCGTGCACCTGGTCCTCCTCGATGCGCAGGGTCTTGCCCTCGACCAGGTCCTCGTAGTGCACCTTGCCGCCGACCTCGGCGAGGATCGGGGTGAAGTGGCTGTCCCACGAGGCCAGCACCTGACCCTCCTGCACGGCGCTTCCGTCCTCGACCGGCACTTCCGCGCCGGCGGGAATGCTGTGACGCTCCAGTTCGCGGCCTTTGGAGTCCAGGATAGCCATTTCGCCGTGACGGCTGATCGCCACGCGGCGGCCTTCCGGGTCGGCTACCACCTGCAGTTCTTCGAAGTGCGCCTGGCCGGCCCGCTTGGAGACAATCTCCGTCTCTTCGGTACCGCCAATGGCGACGCCGCCGATGTGGAAGGTCTGCATGGTGAGCTGCGTGCCGGGCTCGCCGATGGACTGGGCGGCTATGATGCCAGCGGTCAACCCGACCTCGGCCGGCTCCTTGCGGGCCAGGTCCATACCGTAGCACTTCACGCAACTGCCCCGGCGGCACTCGCACGTGAGCGGGGAACGGACACGGATCTTCATCCGCTCGTCAAACTCCTCCAGCTTCCGCGCGATCTCTTCGGTGATGATCTGGTTCTCCCGCACGATCAGTTCGTCGCTGATCGGGTGGATGAACGTGTCGCGCGCCGTCCGCCCCACGACTACGTCGCGCAGCGGCACGGCTATCTTATCCCCGCGCAGCACCGGTCCCTTGGTGATAGCGTTCATGGTGCCGCAGTCCTGCTCGGTCAGTATGACATTCTGCGCCACGTCCGCGAGCCGGCGCGTCAGATATCCGCTCTCGGCTGTCTTCAGGGCAGTGTCGGCGAGGCCCTTGCGCGCGCCGTGGGTGGAGCTGAAGTACTCCAGCACGTCCAGCCCCTCGCGGAAGCTCGCCTTGATCGGCGTTTCGATGATCTGCCCGCTCGGCTTGGCCATCAGGCCGCGCATGCCGGCCAGCTGGCTGATCTGGATCTGTTTGCCGCGCGCGCCGGACTCCACCATCATGTAGACGGGGTTCAGGTAGGGGCGCCCCTCGCGTTCGTCGGTGCCCAGTTGCTCGAACAGTTCCTGCGCGACGGCGTCGGTGGCGGCGTTCCACTCGTCGATGACGCGCTGTCGCCGCTCGATGTCGGTGATGGCGCCCTCGCGGTAGGCCTGCATGATCTCTTCGACGACCTCTTCGGTCTGCTGCAGGATGCGCGCCTTGCTCGGGGGCAGTCGCAGGTCCTGCATGGCGAAGGAAATGCCGGCCTCCGTGGCCCAGTGGAAGCCGAGGTCCTTCATGTCGTCCAGCATGTCCACCGTGGTCTGGCGGCCGAGCCGCTCGTAGCAGTCGTGAATGACCCGGTTCAGCCCGCCGCTGACGAGCTGGAAGTTATAGAACGGCATGCCCTCCGGCAGCATATCATTGAAGATCACGCGCCCGACCGTCGTCTCCAGCATGCCCTGGTGCTCGCGGGGTTCGGCGTCGAGGCGGTCCACGACCTCGGTTATGGACTTATCACGCACGCGCACGCGCGTGTGCACGTCAATCTGCCCCGCCGGTGTAGTGGGCACCTGTTCGCCAGCCGATTCACGGCGCTTCTGCGCCTTGGAGGAGCGGGAGTGCGCCATGTGCACCTCCTGGAGGCCGGCGTAGTTCTTGATCTCCTCCTGCTCCCGGCGCGGCTCGACCGTCAGGTAGTAGCAGCCGAGCACGATGTCGTGCGAGGGGCTGATGATGGGGCGCCCACTCTGCGGGGTGAACACGTTGTGCGGGGCCATCATCAGCGTCTTGGCCTCAATCTGTGCCTCGATGCTGAGCGGCAGGTGCACGGCCATGGCGTCGCCGTCGAAGTCCGCGTTGAAGCCCTTGCAGACCAGCGGATGCAGCTTAATGGCGTTGCCCTCGACCAGCACGGGGTCGAACGCCTGGATGCCCATGCGGTGGAGGGTGGGGGCCCGGTTCAGCAGTACGGGGTGACGCTCGATGACCTCGTCCAGCACGTCCCAGACCTCTTCGGTGCGGTTCTCCAGTTCGCGCTTGGCGCTCTTGAGCGTGTCGGCAATGCCCTTCTCCTTGAGCTTGCGGATGATGAACGGCTGGTAGAGTTCGAGGGCGATCTTCTTGGGCAGGCCGCACTGGTTGAGCCGCAGGTCGGGTCCGACCACGATGACGCTGCGGGCGCTGTAGTCCACGCGCTTGCCGAGCAGGTTCTCGCGGAACCGGCCCTGCTTGCCCTTGATCATGTCGGTCAGCGACTTCAGCGGCCGGTTGCCGCTGCCCATCACGGGCCGCTTGCAGCGGCTGTTGTCGAAGAGGGAGTCGACCGACTGCTGCAGCATGCGCTTTTCGTTGCGGATGATCACGCCGGGGGCGTTCAGGTCGAGCAGCTTGTGCAGACGGTTGTTGCGGTTGATGATGCGGCGGTAGAGGTCATTCAGGTCACTGGAGGCGAAGTTGCCGCTGTCGAGCATGACCAGCGGGCGCAGCTCCGGCGGGATGACTGGTATGACGTCGAGGACGACCCACTCCGGCCGGTTGTTGCTCTCGCGCAGGGCTTCGGCCTCGGTGAGCTGCTTTATGATCTTCTTGCGCCGCTGTTTGGAGGAGCAGGTCTTCAGTTCGGCGCGCAGTTCGGTGCACAGGGTCTCGAGGTCCAGGTCCTCCAGGAACTGCTTGATGGCCTCGGCGCCCATGCGTGCATCGAACCCGTGCTCGCCATACTCCATCAGCGCGTCGCGGTACTCCTCCTCGCTGAGCAGTTGCTGGTATTCGAGCGGCGTGTCTTTGGGGTCGGTGACGGCGTAGTTCTGGAAGTAGATGATCCGCTGAAGGTCGGTGCTCTTCATGCCCAGCAGGTTGGCCAGCCGGCAGGGCATGCTCTTGAAGAACCATATGTGCACGACGGGTGCGGCCAGGTTGATGTGGCCCATGCGGTGGCGCCGCACGCGGCTGTGGGTGACCTTCACCCCGCAGCGGTCGCACACGATGCCCTTATGCTTCATGCCGCGGTACTTGCCGCAACTGCACTCCCAGTCGTTCTGCGGGCCGAATATGCGCTCGCAGAAGAGCCCGTCCCTCTCCGGGCGGTAGGTGCGGTAGTTGATGGTCTCCGGCTCGGTAACCTCGCCGTACGACCAGCTGCGGATGTCCTGGGGCGAAGCCAGGGAAATGCGCACGGACTTATACTCATTGACGCGATCGTAGCCGCTCTCCAGCATCTTCGTCGGCCTCCGTAAAGGAGCCAGTTTGTTCTCTTCGTTCTGCCCGGCGTCGCTTCAGCCAGAACTGGCCGCTCGCGCGGGCTGTTTCAGGGTCAGAGGGTTTCTTTCTCGAGGCGGATGTTCAGCCCCAGTCCGCGTATCTCGTTGCAGAGGACCTCGAACGCGACCGGGATGCCCGGCTCGAGCAGGTTCTCCCCCTTGACCATGGACTCGTATATCTTGGTGCGTCCTTCGATGTCGTCGCTCTTGACGGTGAGCAATTCCTGCAGGATGTGCGCGGCGCCGTAGGCCTCGAGCGCCCAGACCTCCATCTCGCCGAAGCGCTGGCCGCCGTAACGGGCCTTGCCGCCGAGGGGCTGCTGCGTGATCAGTGAGTAGGGGCCGGTGGCCCGGGCGTGCACCTTCTCGTCGACCAGGTGGTCGAGCTTCATCATGTACATGTAGCCGACGGTGACCTTCTGGTCGAACGGCTCGCCCGTGCGCCCGTCGTAGAGGATGGTCTTGCCGTCCTGAGGCAGTCCGGCGTCTGTCAGGCACTCGCGGATCTCCTCCTCCGTGGCACCGTCGAAGACGGGGGTGACGGCCTGGAAACCGAGCGTCCGTGCAGCCCAGCCCAGGTGCGTCTCCAGTATCTGCCCCACGTTCATACGGCTCGGCACGCCGAGGGGGTTGAGCACGATGTCGACCGGCGTTCCCTCCTCCAAAAAGGGCATGTCCTCAACCGGCAATATCTTCGCGATCACGCCCTTGTTGCCGTGCCGGCCGGCCATCTTGTCGCCCACCGACAGCTTGTGCTTGGTGGCGACGTAGACCTTGACCATTTCCAGCACGCCACTCGGCAGTTCGTCGCCGCTTTGGTACTGCAGCAGTTTGCGATCGCGCTCGTGCTTGAGCTGCTCAATCTTGTCAGCGTACGGTGCGTAGACCTTGCGCACTTTGCTGTTGATGCGGGCGCCGCCGAAGTCCACCGAACTGAGCTGGAAATCGTCCTCCATATCCAGGATTGCTTCGGCATCGAGGTCACCGCTGGCCTCGAAGACGCGGCCGCTGCGCACGTCCACCACGGGACCGTCCAGCTCATTGCGGATGGCTTCGAGCGCTTCTTTGAACAGGCCGATGATCTGGCTGTTGTAGTGCTCGCTAACCTCCTCGATCTGGGTGTCCAGTTCGGCCTGCTCCTCCTCGCTCAGGTAGGAACGGCGGCTGAACTGCTCCGTTCTGACCACCACGCCCTCCACGCCGCTGGGGGCGGTGAGCGAGTCGTTGCGCACGTCTTCGCCCGCCTTGCCGAAGATGGCGTAGAGCAGCTTCTCCTCGGGGGTCAGTTCACTGCGGCTCTTGGGGGCGACCTTGCCGACCAGGATGTCGCCGGACTGCACCCACGTGCCCTCGCGGATCACGCCGTGCTCGTCCAGGTTGCGCAACTGCTGCTCGGAGACGTTGGGTATGTCGCGGGTGAACTCCTCCTTGCCGAGCTTCGTCTCCCGGATCTCCACCTCGAACATCTCGATGTGGACGGAGGTGTAGGCATCCTCCTTGAGCAGCTCCTCGCTGATCAGTATGGCGTCCTCGAAGTTGTAGCCCTCCCACGGCATGAAGGCGACCAGGGCGTTGCGCCCGAGTGCCAGCTCGCCCTCACTGGTGGAGGCGCCGTCGGCCAGCACGTCGCCCGCCTTTACCTTGTCGCCCACTTCCACCACGGGCCGCTGGTTCAGGCAGGTCTTCTGGTTGAGTCCGACGAACTTCTTCAGCCGGTATATCTTGTCGTCCACGACGATCCTGGCGCTGTCGACGTGGGTCACCTCGCCGTGCGCCTCCGCTACCACCACCATGCCGGAGTTGCGCGCGACGGCCCGCTCGGTGCCGGTCGCCACCAGCGGGGGTTCGGTCTTCAGCAGCGGCACGGCCTGGCGCTGCATGTTGGAGCCCATCAGCGCGCGGTTGGCGTCACTGTGCTCCAGGAAGGGTATCAGGCTGGCGCTGACGCCCACGATCTGTTGTGGCGAGACGTCGGCGTACTGCACGTCAGCCACGCGCACTTCGGCCAGGTCGCCGCCGTAGCGCACGATGATCGCATCGTCCGGCTGCAGCTCGCCCAGCTCGGCGTCGGCCGGGGCGATGAAGATCTCCTCCTCCTCGTCCGCCCGCAGGTAGTGGATCTCGTCGGTCACCTCGCCGTCGCGCACAACCCGGTAGGGCGAGACCAGGAAACCGAACTCGTCCACGCCGGCATACAGCCCGAGGCTGGTGATCAGCCCAATGTTCGTGCCTTCGGGCGTTTCGATGGGGCAGATGCGCCCGTAGTGGCTGATGTGCACGTCGCGCACGTCGAAGCCCGCCCGCTTGCGGTTAAGCCCCCCGGGGCCGAGCGCACTGAGCCGACGCTCGTTGGTGAGCTGGCTGAGCGGGTTGTGCTGGTCGACGATCTGGGACAGTTCACTGCGGCCGAAGAAGTAGTTGATGCTGGCGCTGACCGTTTTGCTGTTGATCAGGTTGCGGGGGGTGAACTTCTCGGGGTCTTTCAGGTTGATGCGGTCCTGCACGGTGCGCTGCATCTTCAGAAAACCGCGCCGGAGCTGGTCGGTCGCCAGCTCGCCGATGGTGCGCACGCGGCGGTTGCCCAGGTGGTCGATGTCGTCCACCTGGCCCCGCCCTTCGCGCAGCAGGACGATGTAGCGCACGGCGTTGATGAAGTCTTCCGGCCGCAGGGTCTGCTGCTCCAGCGGCACGTTCTCGCCGAACTTGCGATTCATGCGGAACCGGCCGACCTCGCCGAGCTGGTAGCGGTTCGGATCGTAGAACTTCTCCCAAATGGTCTGGCGGGCTTTCTCGAACGTGAAGGGGGTGCCGGGGCGCAGCTTGCCGTAGAGTTCGCGAATGGCGGAGGCATGGTCGTGGCTGCGGTCTTCGCGCAGGGTGTTGAGCATCAGGGGGTCGTATTCCTCGGGCAGCACCTCCAGTGTGCTGACGCCGGCCTGGGCGAGCTGCTGGGCGCTCTCTTCGGTGATCTGCTCACCCGCGCTGACGATCGCCAGCTCCTCTTCCTCGTCGGCGTAGATGGTCTGGGCACTGACGCGTTCGCGCAACTTGGCGCCGGCGGTGCCCTCGGTGAACTTCACCTTCTCCACGTCGTAGAAGAGCTTCAGCACGTCGGCATCGCTGTCGTGCTGCTCGCTCAGGGCACGCAGCACCAGGGTGACGGGTATCTTGCCGCTCTGGTCCAGGCTGCAGGTCAGGTACGCGCGCCGGTTCACCTCCATCGTGATCCAACTGCCGCGCTGGGGGATGATGCGGCAGGAGTGGAGCACGCGGTCGCCGGCGGTCTCGCTCGAGAAGTCGCACCCGGGCGAGCGGTGAAGCTGGGTGACGATGACGCGCTCGGCGCCGTTGATGATGAACTCGCCGCCCCCGAGCATGATGGGCATCTCGCCCATGTAGACGTCTTCTTCGAGCACCTCGTCCGCTTTGTGCAGGCGCACACGGATGTAGAAGGGGCGCCCATAGGTGAGCCGTAGCTGCAGGCATTGCTCCGGCATATAGCGGGGCTTGCCGAACCGGTATTCGATGTAGTCGACCCGGATGCCCTTGGCCTCGTTCTCAATCGGGAAGGTCTCCTCCAGGATCCGCTGCAGTCCGATGCTTTCCCGCTTGGCGGGGTCGACATCGAGCTGGAGAAACTCTCGGTAGGAGTCCTTCTGAATGCTCGTCAGGTCGGGGATGTCGACGGCCCGGCGAACTTTCGAGAAGCTGCGATGTTCCATACTGTTCACTCCGCTGACTCGGCTATAGGGAGAAGGGCTGCCCGCATCCGGTGCTGCTCCGCCCCGGCAGGCGCACTGCCTGGCTGAACGTGTGGAAGGCCGCTCGGGCGGATGCGCACCCCCCCCGCTGGCGGCCATCCAAACTGATAAGACGGTACCGCTGCCCGACTGTCCGCACGAACTCTGGTCTCCCCCGCAGGATTACTCGGGCTGGACCTCCACTTCCGCGCCGGCCTCTTTGAGCGTCTCGGCCGTCTTTTCCGCCTCTTCCTTGCTCAGGCCGGTCTTGATATCCGAGGGAACGCCCTCGACCACGGCCTTCGCTTCTTTCAGCGCCAGGGTGGTCTCGCTGCGCACGGCCTTGATGACCTGGATCTTCTTGTCGCCGAAGCTCGTCAGCACGACCTTGTAGCTGGAGGGTTCCTCTTCCTCCTCGGCCTCGGCCGGCGCAGCCGCAGCCGCCACCGGTGCGGCGGCCGCCGCCGTGATGCCGAACTTGTCCTCAAAGGCGCTTACCAGCTCCGACAACTCCAGCAGCGTGAAGCCGCTGATCGCATCCAGAACGTCCTGCACCTTCTCGCAGTACTGGGTGCTCTCCTCTACGGTTGCTTCTGACATCTGTGCTGTGCCTCCTGTTTCGTGCGAGCACGCGCTCGTGTAGGGATGTCTCCAAACGATTCTGCCGGGCCGATTGCGCCCCGACGGTTACTGTTGTTCCTGCTCCTTCAGTTGTTCCAGCCCGTTCAGCAGGGCGCGCGGCCTGTCCAGCACGCACAGGAGCAGCCGACGCAGCGGCATCAGCAGCATGCCGGCGATCATGCTCAGCAGCTCCTCGCGGCCGGGTATCTCGGCCAGTTGCTTGACCTTGGCGGCGTTGACGATCGCCCCCTCCACGTAGCCGCCCCGGATCTGGATGGCTTCGCACGCCTCGGTGGCGTTGCGGGCGGCCTTAGCGGCGGCGACGGGGTTCTCGCCCGTGAGCACGGCCACGGGGCCCTCCAGCAGAGTGCGGATATCGTCGACCCCGAGCCGCTCCATGGCGATCGCGAACATCGAGTTCTTGACCACGGTCAGTTGCGCCCCGGCCTCCCGCACGGCGCTGCGCACGGCGATGGAGTCGTCCGCCTTCATGCCCTGGTAGTTCACCAGCACGCAGCCGGCGCCGGGCACCTGGCGGAAGGCGTCCTCCAGTTCCCGGACCATCAGTTCTTTGACTTCGCGGGGCATCTTCTTCCTCGTTAGCTTAGGACATATCCACCCGGACGCCGGGGCTCATCGTCGAGCAGACGTGCACCCTGCGCACGTAGGCGCCCTTGGCGGCGGGGGGGCGCATGCGCAGCAACTGCTCCAGCAGGCTGCGCACGTTTTCGGCCAACTGATCGGTCTCGAACGAGCGTTTGCCGACAGGCACGTGCACGTTGCCCCCGCTGTCATTGCGGAACTCGATCATGCCGGCCTTGAACTCGCCGACGGCCTCGGCAATGTCTTCGCGCACGGTGCCGCTCTTGGGGCTCGGCATCAGGCCGCGTGGCCCCAGGTAACGGCCGAGCCGGCCGATACGGCTCATCATATCGGGGGTGGCGAGCGCGACGTCGAAGTCCATGAAGCCCTCTTCCACCTGCTGTATCAGCTCGTCAGCGCCCACGATGTCGGCGCCTGCCTGCTGGGCCGCCTCGGCGGCCGGCCCTTCGGCAAAGACGGCCACGGTGCGGCTCTGCCCCGTGCCGTGGGGCAGCGAGATGGTGCCGCGCACCTGCTGGTCACTCTGCCGGGGGTCTATGCCGAGGGCGACGGTGCATTCGATCGTTTCATCGAAGGCCACCGGGGGCATGCTCTTCACCCTGTCGAGGGCTTCCTCCAGGGGATAGGCCCCCTCCTCTGCGACGAGCGCCTGCGCTTCTCTGTATCTGCGGCTTCTGTGTGGCATCGTTGATCCGTCCTGGATGGTGGCTTGTGCGGGGCTCAGCCGTCGACGACCTCCACGCCGCAACTGCGGGCGGTGCCTTCCACCACTCGCATCGCCATCTCGATGTCGCTGGCGTTCAGGTCTTCCATCTTCTGCTCGGCGATATGCTGCACCTGTTCCCGCGTGATGGAGCCGACCGTCTCGCGCTTGGGGTTCTCGGCACCCTTGGCGATGTCTGCCGCCCGTTTTATCAGGTAGCTGGCCGGCGGCGTTTTGACCTCGAAGTCGAACGAGCCGTCGCGGTAAACGCGTATGATCACCGGCAGGGGCACGCCCATCTGGTCTTGCGTGCGTTCATTGAAGCGTTGGATGAACTGGCTGATGTTGACGCGATGCTGGCTGAGCACCGGCCCCAGCGGGGGGGCGGGGCTGGCCTGGCCGCCCGTGGCCAGCACCTTCAGCACAGCCTGGGGTCTGCGTTTGGCCATGACACTCCTCGGTATGCGGTATCTTCGCTTACGGCGCAGCGGGTCGGGCTCAGACGGATTCGACCTGCCAGTATTCCAGCTCGACCGGGGTGGCGCGGTTGAAGATGTTGATGACCACTTTCACCTTGCCGCTGGCCCGGTTGACCTCCTCCACGTAGCCTTCGACGTTCTTGAACGGGCCTTCCTTGATCTCGACCATCTCACCCTCGCGCAGGTCGATGTCGAGCTTCGGCGTCTCGACCTCCACCTCGCGCGCCTGCCCGAGGATGCGGGCCACCTCCTCGTCGCGCATCGGCCAGGGCTTCTCGCCACCGATGAAGTCGCCCACGCCGCTGGTCTCGCGCACGCGGTGCCACAGATCATCGGGTATATGGCCCCTCTCGTCCACTTCCATCTGCACCAGCACGTAGCCCGGATAGAGCTTGCGGTCGACCACCTGGCGCTTGCCGCCGCGCATTTCGGTCACTGATTCCGACGGCACCAGCACCTGGGGAATCCGCTCGCTCAATCCCTCCAGCTCGACGAGCCGCACCAAGTTGTTGCGCACCCGTTCCTCGCGGTTGCTCTGCACTCGCAGGACGAACCACTTCTTCGGGTTGCCCTCGGCGGCCTGTTCGGCGGTCGGCTGGGCGGTTGTCTCTTTATCCTTGGTAGCCATCGCGGCCCGAGCTCTGTGTAATCAGAATGGGAATATGCACCCTTTAAGGCTCAGCCCGGCAGCACGCCTGCCATGCGCATGAACGTCAGCACCACCTGGTCGACACCGAAGAGGAAGACGGCCAGAAGCAGCATGGACAGCAGCACCGCCGTGGTGGAGCGCGTCAGCTCCTCCTTGTTCGGCCAGGAGACCTTCGCAAGCTCGGCCTCCGTATCGATCAGCAGGTCGATCAGTGCGTGCGTGTTCTTGTCAATGAACTGAAGCCCCGTCTGCGGCCCGAACGTGAACAGGAACACCATGAGGCCCAGGACCAGGAACACGCCCCCGGCCCACAGGACGGCCACCGGCACGTCGACACCGAGCAGGGAGAAGGCGACCGCCCCCTCCACCTGCGTCATCTGAAACACGCGATAGCTGCCGAACAGGACGAGCACCAGCAGGGCGCCCGCCATGCCGCTGCGCGCGTATACGCCCTGGGCGGGCCGGTACGGTGCCATTGCTGCAGACACGCCAGACCTCCGTTCTCGAATCTGCCGCCGGGGCGGGAGCTGGCAGGCCAGGAGGGACTCGAACCCCCAACCGCCGGTTTTGGAAACCGGTGCTCTGGCCACTTGAGCTACTGGCCTAACCCTCGCCTCCGCTCGCAGGGGCGGCGCGCTACCTTCTGCGCTGCCGATGCACCGTATGCTGGCGGCACCGCGGACAGTGTTTCTTCAGCTCCAGCCGCTTGCCCCCGCGGGTTTCCACGGAGGTGCGGTAGTTCTGCTCCCGACACTCGGTGCATTCCAAGGTGACGTACTCGCGCACGGTCTTAATGTCCTTTACTCGAGCACCTTGGTTACGACACCTGCGCCGACCGTGTTGCCACCCTCGCGGATTGCGAAGCGCAGTTGCTGCTCCATCGCCACGGGGGTTATCAGCTCGACCTGCAGCGTCACGTTATCGCCCGGCACCACCATATCCACGCCCTCCGGCAGCGTGATGCTGCCGGTCACGTCGGTGGTCCGGAAGTAGAACTGCGGGCGATAGCCTGTGAAGAACGGCTTGTGCCGGCCGCCCTCGTCGGCGGTCAGGATGTAGACCTCGCCTTCGAACTTCGTGTGCGGGGTGATCGAACCGGGCTGGGCCAGCACCTGGCCGCGGCTCAGTTCGTCCTTCTCCACGCCGCGAAGCAGCACGCCGATGTTGTCACCCGCCTGGCCCTGATCCAGGGTCTTGCGGAACATCTCTACGCCGGTGACCACGGTCTTGTGCACGTCGGGCTGCAGGCCGACTATCTCCACCTCGTCGCCGACCTTGACGATGCCGCGTTCGACTCGCCCGGTGCCCACCGTGCCGCGCCCTTTGATGCTGAAGACGTCCTCGACGGGCATCAGGAAGGGCTGGTCGATGGCGCGCACGGGCTCGGGGATGTACTCGTCCAGCGCGTCCAGCAGTTCGGCGACGCACTGGGTGGCCTCCTCGTCGTCGGGGTTCTCCAGTGCGGCCAGGGCGCTGCCGGCGATCACGGGCACGTCATCGCCGGGGAAGTCGTACTCGCTGAGGATTTCACGCACTTCCAGTTCGACCAGTTCGAGCAGCTCGGGATCGTCGAGCTGGTCGGTCTTGTTCAGGAAGACGATGATGGCGGGCACGTTGACCTGACGGGCCAGCAGCACGTGCTCCTTGGTCTGGGGCATGGGCCCGTCGGCGGCGCTGACGACCAGCACGGCCCCGTCCATCTGGGCGGCGCCGGTGATCATGTTCTTGATGTAGTCGCGGTGGCCGGGGCAGTCCACGTGAGCGTAGTGGCGGTTCTCCGTTTCGTACTCGACGTGCTGGGTCTGGATAGTGATGCCGCGTTCACGCTCTTCGGGTGCGTTGTCGATGCTGGCGAACTCGCGGTACTCGGCCATGCCCTTCTTGCTCAGGTGCAGGGTCATCGCCGAGGTCAGCGTCGTCTTGCCGTGGTCGACGTGACCGATGGTGCCGACGTTCAGGTGCGGCTTGGTCCGCTTGAAGTCCTCTTTAGCCATCGTCCGATGATTCCTCCAAGAGCCTCTTGCTTCAGAAGTCCAGTAGCCTGCGTCAATCAGTGCGTTCGTATATGTGCGCGTCGCCTGCGGCACAGACTGCGCCGCCCCATGCCGAAAGGGCTGACTGGGGAAAGGGCGCGCTTGCACCGACAGGCGTGACGGCTATAACAGCAAATGGAGCTGCTGACGGGGCTTGAACCCGTGACCTCGTCCTTACCAAGGACGCGCTCTACCACTGAGCTACAGCAGCCCTCTCGACCCGATGCGAGAGCACAGAGCGATCGAACCTGCCCCGTGGCAGTCCACAGAGCAATTGCCCGGTGGATCGGCCGGCCGCCGTGATCCGGCGGCACAATAGGATCGCATACAAGGATCGCAGAGTAACGGGATAGTAGCACATGCAACGCGGCAAGTCAAGGGGAAACCCGATATACCTGCAAGCTGGAGCGGGCGATGGGACTCGAACCCACAACAGCCGGCTTGGAAGGCCGACGCTCTGCCAGTTGAGCTACGCCCGCGCGTTTCGTTGTGGTGGGCAGGGGAGGATTCGAACCTCCGAAGGCATCGCCAACAGATTTACAGTCTGTCCCCTTTGGCCGCTCGGGAACCTGCCCACCGCTCGCTGTCAATGACCACACAGCCCGGCCCGGTGACGACGCTCTGCACACGCGCCGGCAGTCGGGACTGGAGCTAGTGAGGGGAATCGAACCCCTAACCTGCGGTTTACAAAACCGCTGCTCTACCGTTGAGCTACACTAGCGCGGACGGCTAATGCCACCTTATAGCACACTACCCGACGATTGCAAGTGAACGGCACCGCGCGCGCCCTCAGCGCACCAGCAGCACGGGACAGGGCATCTCGTCGATGATCAGTTGCTTCTCATGCGCCATCATGTCGCGCCTGGCCGTGCTGGCGCGGAAGGCGCCCATCACCAGCAGGTCCGCGCCCCTTTCGCGTTGCTCCCGCAGGATGGCGCTGTGGCAGGCCCCGCGCAGCAGGCTGGTGCGGTTGGTCACGCCGGCCCGGTCGGCCATCTCGCTGACGTAGTTCAGTTGCTTGCGGCACGACTGTTCCAGCTCCTGCTCGTACTCCTTGCGCTCGTCCTCAACGAAGATCTTGAAACTGACAAGCTGGCTCAGCACGTTGGTGTCCACCACGGAGGCGATGATGAGCGTGGCGCCCTCGTCAGCGGCGAGGTGTACGGCGTCGCGCGCAGCCTTTCCTCCGCTCTCGCTGCTCTCGGCGAACAGCAGTATGGTGGAGTAGGTATGGTCGGCCATGTCGCCCTCAGCGAAGCGTTTGCTGCCGTGCCCTGCGTCGCTTCTCGGCGGCGGCCTGCCGCCGGCGCTTGACCTTGCGCAGAACGACGAATTCCTCCCGCTCCCGTTCGGCCAGCACCTGCTCGATAAAGTTCAACGATTCTTTATATTGGGGGATGTAGACCTTTTCAAGAGCGTTGACGCGGCGCTGGGTGCGCCGCACCTCGCGGGCCAGGCGCACCACGGTATTCTCCACTTCCGCCAGCTCGGCCGTCAGCCGCAATGCCTCCAGAAAGCGGCGCATCACCTCGTCGGTGCTGCTGCGCCCGTCGCTGATGCCAAAGTGGATGTCGAACTCTGCCGGTTCGCATTCGATGTCGGGCACCGCCACGCCCATCACGCTGTGCTGGCGTATGGAGAGTCGATGCTTCATCTCGATGCCGGCGCTCTGGCGCCGCAGGCCGGTGATGCCGCTCTGCACGGCCGCCGCCCAGAGGGCCTCGTACGCGGCGGCCATGGTCTGCTCAATCTCGCTCTTGAGACGCTTGGCGGCCTCGACCTCGGACATCAGTTCGGTGATCAGTATCTGCCGTTTCTGCTCCAGCAGGTCGTGGCCCTGCTGCACGTGTTGCAGGGTGCCCTGTATCTCCAGGTAGTTGTGACGCGTAGGGGCCACCTCGAGCCGTGCCATCTCAGTGCTCCCGGTCGCTGTCTTCGTCGGTGGTCTGCTGGCGGCCGTAGTAGGTGTCCAGCAGCTCGGAGCTGACCCTGTCCAGGTCGCCCCGCGGCAGTATGCTCAGCACCTTCCAGGCGAGCTCGAGGCTCTCTTCGACGGAGCGCTCCTCCTCCTCCCCCTGGTTCATGTATTGCTGTTCGAAGGCGTCGCCGAACTGGAGCACCCGCCGGTCGGCGGGGCTGAGTTCCTCCTCGCCGATAACGCTGGCCAGTCCGCGCACGGATTCCACCTCGCTGTAGGCGGCGTAGAGCTGGTTGGCCACTTCCATATGGTCCTCGCGGGTCTGATCGGGGCCGACGCCGTCCTTCATCAGCCGCGACAGGCTGCGCAGGGGCTCCACCGGCGGGTAGACACCCTGGCGGTAGAGCTGGCGGTCGAAGACGACCTGCCCTTCGGTGATGTAGCCGGTCAGGTCCGGCACGGGGTGCGAGATATCGTCGGCGGGCATGGTGAGGATGGGCATCTGAGTGATGGAGCCCTCGGAGCCCTGCACGCGGCCGGCGCGCTCGTAGAGGGCGGCCAGGTCGCTGTAGAGGTGGCCGGGGTAGCCTTTGCGCGCCGGTATCTCGTCGCGCGCGCTGCTTATCTGGCGCAGGGCGTCGCAGTAGTTGGTCATGTTCGTCAGCAGCACCAGCACGTGCATGTCGCGCTCGAAGGCCAGGTACTCCGCCAGGGTCAGGGCGCACAGGGGCGCCTGCACGCGCTCGACGCTGGGCCGGTCGGCGGGGCTCAGGAACATGGTCACGTTCTCCAGCACGCCCGCCTGCTCGAAGTTGTCCCGGAAGAACTTGGCCTCATCGTTCTTTATGCCCATGCCGGCCAGGACGATGGCGAACTGCTGACGCTGCCGCTCGCCGGGCAGCCGCGCCTGCCGCACAACCTGCGCGGCGAGCCGCTGGTGCGGCATGCCGTTGCCGCTGAAGATGGGCAGCTTCTGCCCGCGCACCAGGCTGTTGGAACCGTCCAGGATGCTAATGCCGGTCTGGATGAAGTCGGTAGGGTAGGCCCGCCGGGCCGGGTTGATCGGCACGCCGTGCACGGGGCGCACTTCGCCGCCGAGCGGGGCGGGACCGCCGTCGATCGGCCGCCCCAGCCCGTCGAAGACCCGCCCGAGCATGTCTTCACTGACACGCACGGTGAAGGGGCGGCCGCGAAAGCGAACGCTCGTGTCCCGGTCGCTCAGGCCGGTGGTGCCTCCGAGCACCTGCACCACGGCGCTGTCGCGGTCTACCTCCAGCACGCTGCCGAGCCGCACTTCGCCGTCCGGCGCAACGACCTCCGCCGATTCCTCGAAGCCCACGTCATGCACGCCGCCGACGAAGATCAGCGGGTCGTCCACACCCTCGACGCCGCAGTACTTGACCGGCCTGTCGCCCCTCATCGGTATTCGTCCTCCAGCGCCCTCAGCTCACTGTCGAGCCTGGAGAGCAGGTCGTTGAGCGCTTGCTCGTCGTCGTTCTCTATCTCGGACTTGGCCCGCCGCAGCGAGCGGGCGACCTCCATGTCGCGGATAACGCCGATGGGGGCGCCAGCCTCAATGATGGCCCGCGAGCGGCGATAGAAGGTGACGAACGCCTGCAGCAGCCGCATCTGCTTCTGCGGGCTGCAGTAGCGGTCCACGGTGTCCAGAGCGTTCTGCTGCAGGAACCCCACCTTGAACATGTCCGCCGTCAACAGCACCAGGCGTTGGGCGTCGGGCAGCACGTCTTCGCCGACGAGCTTGACGATCTGCTGCAGCTCGTCTTCCTGCCCCAGCAGGTTCATCATCTGCTCGCGGTGGTCGGCCCAGTCCGGATCGTAATCGCTCCACCATGTGCCGATGTCGCGCACGTATTCGCTGTAGCTATTCAGCCAGCTAACCGCCGGGTAGTGGCGCTTGTATGCGAGCTCGCGATCCAGGGCCCAGAAGCATCGCGTGAAGCGCGTAGTATGCTGGGTGACCGGCTCGCTGAAGTCGCCGCCGGGCGGGCTGACCGAACCGGTGACGGTCACGCTGCCTTCCTGCCCGCCGAGGGTCTCGACCAGGCCCGCCCGCTCGTAGAACTCCGCCAGGCGCGCCTCCAGGTAGGCCGGGTAGCCCTCCTCGGCCGGCATCTCCTCCAGCCGGCTGCTCGCCTCTCGCAGCGCCTCTGCCCAGCGGCTCGTGGAGTCGGCCATCAGGGCGACAGAGTAGCCCATGTCGCGGTAGTACTCAGCGATAGTGATGCCGGTGTAGATGGAGACTTCGCGGGCGGCCACGGGCATGTTGGAGGTGTTGGCGATCAGCACCGTGCGCTCCATCAGGCTGCGCCCCGTGCGGGGGTCCTCCAGCTCGGGGAAGCTGCGCAGTATGTCGGTCATCTCGTTGCCGCGCTCGCCGCAGCCGACGTAGACCACGATGTCAGCGTCGCTCCACTTGGCCAGTTGCTGTTGCAGGATCGTCTTGCCCGTGCCGAAGTCGCCCGGCACGGCTGCCGAGCCGCCCCGCGCAATGGGGAAGAAGGCGTCGAGCACGCGCTGGCCGGTGATGAGCACCTGCGAGGTGCTGCGCCGAGCGCTGAACGGACGCGGCCGGCGAACGGGCCAGCGCTGCAGCATGTCGAGCTGCAGCTCGCCGTCTGCCGTCTCGATGACGCATACTGCCTCCCCGGCGGCGTATTCGCCTTCTTCTGCTATCTGCTTCACCTCACCTGCCCGCCCCGGCGGCACCATCAGCCGGTGTGTGATGCTGTCGGTCTCCTGCACTTCAGCGAACGCCTCGCCCTCATGCAGTTCGTCGCCGACCTCTGCGATCGGCGCAAAGGGCCACTTCTGATCGGCGCTGAGGGGGCTGGCCTTGACTCCTGAGCGCAGGAAGGCGCCGGTCATCTCGCCCAGCGTGCGCAGGGGGCGCTGGACTCCGTCGAAGATGTTGCCCACCAGGCCCGGTCCGAGCAATGCCGAGAGCGGCGCTCCGGTGGCTGTCACCTGCATGCCCGGCTGCAGGCCGCCCGTGTACTCGTAGACCTGGATGGTGGCGATTTCGCCCCGCACGCTGAGCACTTCGCCCACGAGCGCATCCGGGCCCACGCGCACCATTTCGAAGGCGCCGACGCCGCCCATACCCCGAGCTTCGACGATCGGCCCGCTGACGCGGACCACCATTGCCCTGTCGTCGGAGCCCTGGCTCATCGCTCGATCCCCGCCTCGACCAGTCTATCGGCGACCTCGCTGCGCAACTCCTGCCACAGCCGCTCCAGCCGCTGCCCGAACGTCTGCTCCGCCGCTTCGCGCCCATCGGCGCCGCGCACCACGAGACCGCCGTCGGCCTGCAGCCGCTCCCGGGCGACCTGCACGCTCACCTCGCGCCCCGTGGCCTCACTGACGGCCTCTGTGACCGCCTCGGCCAGTTCGTCCGCCCACCTGTCGGCATCCTGCGGGCGGAGCACCAGTTGGAACTGTTCACCCTTCATCGCCCGGATCGCCGCCACCGCCAGTCTTATCAGCGTCTGCCGGTGGTCATCGCCGTCGGCCAGCCGGCGAAGCTCACGGCGTGCCTCCTGCTGCACACGGTCGAGCACGTCTTCGAAGCAGCGTCGCCGCAGGCGGTCCAACTCCTGGCGGATACGGGCCTGCTGCACTCGTTCGCGCTGTGCGGCCCGGGCCTGCGCATCGTCCATGATGCGCCGCTGTATCTCCTCGGCGTCTTCGCGGGCCTCGCGGAGCACCTTTTGCGCGTCGCGCTCGACGCGCTGGCGCACGCGATCGGCGCGCTTGCGGGCGTCGGCCCGAATCTCCTGTTCCAGCGTGCTGCCGTCGTCGCTCACGGCGGCGCCTCCGCAGATGTCAGAATCTGATGCCCACGGCCTCGTGGATGAGGCTCAGCAGTGAAGGGCTCTGTTCGCTCGGGCCTTCGGGGCCGGGTATCTCCACGATCAGGGGGAACTCCTCCTCGGTGCGTATGCGGTTAACGTGGTCGCGCACCTGATTTGCGATCTGCTCCGTGGTCACGATGATGGTCTTCTCATCGCCGCTGGCCAGCCGGTCCAGCTCCCGCCGCGCTTCGGCTGCGCTGCGCACGATGGTGCCCGGCACGCCGGCGTAGCGGAAGCCGACGACCGTGTCCTCGTCTGCGACGACGTGGAATCCCATCGGCCCTCCCCGCGCGAGCGCGCTAAAGCTTGATCCAGAGCAGGATGGACATCAGCAGGCCGAATACGGCGATGCCCTCGCCCAGGGCCACGAAGGTCAGGCTCCGCACCAGTATCTCCGGCTTCTCGCTGGCGGCGCCGAGCGCGGCCGATCCGACCTGGGCCACGGCATAGGCTGCGCCGGCGCACGGCAGCCCGATCGCCACGGCGATGGCGACGCAGATGTCCCACCGCACCGGAGACTGCTGTCGCTGCGTCTGCTCCGCTGAGGTGGCCTGCCTGCTTGTCGTCCCTTCCTGAGCGTTGGCGCTCCGCGCAGAGGCTGCGAACACGACCACCATGATAAGCGCCGCGACCAGCCCCGTCACAAACCTTCTGTCCGCAATCATACGCTCTCCTTACTTGCAGCAATCGTCGTTGGTTGCTCACTAACACGGCAGAGGCGGAATGGCACGTAACGCAGCCCCTCGCCGCTGAAGAACTTGGTGAAGAACTCGTAGTACTCGAGCCGCAGGATCTGGATGCCGACGATCAGGCCCTCCAGGGCGATCAGCACCACGGTGCCGACCACGAACACCAGCGCAGCCCACACCGCCCCGCCGGGCAGCCCCCCGACGAGCCCGCAAAGAACGGAGATTGTAAATGAGAGCGCTGCATGGCTCAACGCGAACGCCGCCACACGCAGGAACGAGAACGTGTTGGCCAGGTACGTCATCGCCGTCTCCAGCGCCTCGATCAGGCCCTCGAAAAGCGCCACCCCCATGCCGCCCCCCTCGCGCCCGTGACTGCCAGGCAGCAGAACTCTCAGCGGCTCGCGGAGCACCAGCGCGCCGAGCGGAAGCACGATGAACAGCCCCGCCATCCACGGGTCCGCCGCACCCGGCCCATGCGTGAGCAGCTTCGCCGCCAGGCCCACCGCCCCCAGGTAGAAGACGAGCCCGGCCAGCCCGAACCGGTCCAGCAGGGCGTGCTCCCAGTCGCCGTGCCGCAGCCTGTTCACGATGTTCAGCGCGCTGCCGATGCTCAGCATGCAGATGCCTACCACCAGGGCGAGCACCAGGTAGCGGATGACGCTGTATGCGGCGCCCGCCTCGTGCTGACCAAGCCGGATCGGCTCGAAGCCGAACGTCAGGGGAAAGCCCCACTCGGCGAGCGATGCTCCGAAAAAACTGCCCTGGAAGAAAGCGCCGAACAGCGCGCTCGCCGCGCCCGCGCAGAACGCCACGTGTCCGAGGTCGCGGACGGCCGACGCGCCGCCGCGGCGGCGTATCGCCCAGCCGGCGGCAACCAGCAGCAAACCGTGCCCCAGGTCGCCGAACATGATGCCGAAAAGCAGCACAAAGCTGAGCGCAAACAGCAGGGTCGGCTCCAGCTCGGTGTAAGTCGCCTGCCCGTAGCCGGAGACCAGGCGCTGGAAGGGCGCCAGCAGGCGATGGTACGGCTTGTAGCTCGGGACGCGCCCCTGCTGCAGGTCTTCGGCGGTGGGTGGGGTCAGCTCGATCACGCAATGTTCGCGCGCCACCTCTCGCACGGTCCGACGCAGCTCGTCCGCCCGAGAGGAAGGCACCCAGCCGCTGATGATCGCCGTCGCCCACGTGCTGGCGTACTGCTGCTCGGCCTGGTAGACCTCCATCTGTGTGCGCACGGACTGCATGGCCGCCACAAGCTGTTCGCGGTAGCTATCGCCGACCTCGACCAGCCTGTGCTGCAGGCGCTGCTGCTGCGCTTCGAGCTGGCGCACCTTCTCGGCCGCCTTCTCGTACACGTCCGCGGGGCTCCGCTCCTCCCACTCGGGCACCTCGATCTCCTCAAAGCCGTGCTCCTGCAGCACGGTATCGAGGGCGAACCGGCGCCGTCGGGCGGCGACGATCAGCAGGTCGGCACTCTCATCCCGCCGCGCCCGGCCCAGGGGGATGCTCAGCACCCCGGGGGGCAGCGCCTGCTTGAGAGCCTCCAGCTTGCCGCTCGGCGCCCCGCCGGGGCGCACCTCCACCAGGTCGCTCTCCAGCAGGGGACGCAACGTCGTGCGCACGTTGCGAAACGGCTCGATATCCTCCAGCAGGGAGCCTGCATCTTCGAGAGCCTGCTCCGTCTGCTCCAGTTCTTCGAGCTCGGGGGCGACCGCCTCCTCCAGCGTAGCGGCCAGCTTCTCCGCCTGCGCCACGCTCAGGGGCGGCGCGTCACCCGCGGCAAGGCCTTCCTGCTGCTGCAGGCCCAGGTTATCCATGAGCCTGGCCAACCGGCTGTGCAGTTGGTGGCAGTGCTCCAGCTTGTCTTCGGTGCGCTCGGGCTCAAGCTCTCCCCCGTCGTCGAGGCTGCTGCGCAGGTGCAGGACGCCGAGTTGGCCGAGGGCGCGGGTCACGCTGTCCACGTCCTGCTCCAGCACGATGATCCGTGCTTTCAGCATGTCCACCGACCGCAACATCGCCATGCGTCCCCTATTGTTCCAGGTATCTCACGATCCTGCGGCGCTCCATGCCGCGGCGTATCATCTGGGTCAGGCTCAGCAGGTGGCGCAGCTCTTCGTGCTTCAGGTAGAAGTAGCCGACCAGCACGGCGAACCCGCTGCGGGCGCGGTGGAACTGCCGTTCGGCGAGGCGCGCCGTCTCGTGCCAGAGCAGCTCTTCCAGTGGCGTGATCTGGCGTATCTCCTCGTCGCTCAGGGCGTCGCGACAGGCACGGCCGAACCGCCCGAGCGCATCGCGCACGTTCCCCACCTCGGGGGCGTGGAATAACTGCCTCAACCGCTCGCGCGCCAGCACGCCCCAGCCGTCGGGCAGCAGCGGGCCGAACGCATCCCACGAGAGATCATACACCCACGCGGCCCGAAGCACGGCCACCAGCCGCATGGCATCGTACTCGCAACGGAGCGGCATTCCGCTGGCACGGCGGTCGGACGCGCTCAGCCGCGCATGGGCCTGGCCCACCCCCGTCCAGTAGCCCTTGTCGAACGCCATTTCCAGGAACGCCTTGCGCCCCTGGCGCTCATTAAAGGGCATGGTTTCCCTCGCCGCGTCGCGAACAAGGGGCATCGGGATGCGCTCGACGAACTGGGCGACGTCGGCGCTTTCCAGCAGGCGCCGCTCGGGCAGGCAGCAGCATTCCGGCAGCTCGACAAGGTCGGCGCCGGATGCGTTCTGGCCATTCTCGCCCGGCCGGAAGACGCGCAGCAATGCCTTCAGGTTCTCCACCCGGTAACGTTCCAGTACGGCCTGGTAGAGGCCTGCCTCGGCGCCGCTCACGAAACGGCCCAGCGAGCAGAGCTCCGCTACACAGGCAGCCTGTATCCTCAGCTCCAGCTCGAACTGGTCCCGCAGCGATTCGTGCGGAAAGAGCCGCGCGGCGAGGTCCTGGATGTCCAGGGCGTCGGCGAGCGCGAGCAGCCTCTCCCCCTCGTAGAGCGCCGCGCGCCGTGCGCGCAGTTTGGCGTACAGGAAGCGCGAGGGCACGGGGATCGCGGCGCGCTCGCGCAAGGCGGCTGAGGGCTGGGCACTCATGCGCTCACCCCTGGCGTGGATGGAGGTCTGCGAGGCGAATCTACTGATCTTCTTCAAGGCCCGCTATGGCGCGCACGACGTAGTCGATGGCCTGGCGGAGCTGCTCGCGCTCCATCTGGTCGGCGGCCGGCAGTTCAGAGCGGGCCTCGTCCAGTCGCTCGCGCATCTGCCTCTGCAGTTCGTCGTCCTTCTGCTGCAGCAGTTGTTGGGCCTGCTCTCGCGCCTGTTTGCGCGCCTGGTCGCGGATCTTGCGGGCTTCTTCGTTGGCTTCGGCGCGTATCCGCTCTGCCTCTTCTTGCGCGTCGGCGATAATGCGCCGGGCGTCCCTCTCCACTTCGAGCAGCCGCTGAATGACGTCGCTCACTCTTCGGCCTCGACTTCGCGGATAGCCTCTATCAGATCGTCAGCCCCCCCGGCGGAGACCATCTTCTCGTATAAGCCGGGCATCTGCATCAGGTGCCCGATCGAGGCGAGCACTTCCACGTTGGGGCCAGGGTTGTGCGCCTCGGCGACGACGAGGAACACCAGGTAGACAAGCTCCCCGTCGGCCGCGTCGAACTCGATGCCGTCCTCGCTCACGCCGACGGCCAGCTCCACGCCGTCTATCTCGGGGTGCTTGGCATGCGGTATGGCGACGCCTCCGCCGATGCCGGTAGTGCCCTTCTGCTCGCGCTCCAACAGGGCGTTCAGCACGCCCTCGCGATCCTGCACCGCGCCGGAGCGCACCAGGAGCTCGACCAGCTCAGCAATGGCCTCTTCCTTGTCGAACGCCTCAAGCGGAATCTTGACGTTCTGTTCACTTATCAGGGATGCCAGATCCATCGGCGTGCCGTCTGCCTGGAGACAAACCGGACTGCAACGGGCGCCCCACGCCCGGGCGACGGGCAGCGCGCGGGCGCCGCCTTGTGCCGTATTTCGGGCACTATACGCCAGCCAAAGGCCAATGTCAACTCGCAGCACCGACGCCGCCCGGGGTGCCCGGCGCGGGCGCCGCCCGGCGCTTTGCCCGGGCGGGCGGTTGCGCTATAATGTTGCTGGAGCCCTCGGCGTTCGCCCGGACCACAGTGATTACCTTCCGAGAGATAGAGCCGCACCAGGCGGACGCCGCTATCGACGTCATCTGCCGCTGCTTCCATGAGTTCTGGGGCGAGGAAGGCAGCGCCCCCGCCGACGTGCGCCGGCGGGTCGAAGCGGATGGCGTCCTGGATGACGTGCGCAACGTGCGCGAGCACTACTTCGATCAGGGCGGCACGTTCCGCGTTATCCTGGCCGACGGCCGCGTGGTCGGCACGGGCGCCGTGGCGCCGCTGCAGCGCACCGTCTGCGAGCTGCGCAGGATGTGGATCCTGCAAGGGTTTCGGCGGCGGGGCCTCGGCACCGAGATGGCGCGGCGTCTGATGGGCTTTGCGCGCTCGCGGGGATTCGAGCGCGTGCGCTTGCACACTTCGTCCGACCTGCAGGGCGCGATCCGCTTCTACGAGCGGCTCGGCTTCGAGCATATCGAGCCCTACAAGCAGACGAAGCATTCTGACGTCTTCATGCAGGCGCCGCTGGGCGCCGATACGCCGCAGAAACGATAGCAGCCAAGAGCCCCCCATGCGCGAAGAACCCCGCCACGAATGCGGAGTGGCTGCCCTCTACGGCCTGCGCGAGGGCAGCCCGCAGGATGTCGCCGCCCGGTTGCCGAGCATGCTGCTGGACCTGCAGAACCGGGGCCAGCTCGCCGCCGGCATCAGCAGCTACCAGCCAGGGCGCGCGCAGATCATCGACACCTTCAAGGACGTCGGCACCGTCACCGAAGCGTTCCGTATGTCGCACCCCGCCGAACACGTGCGGATCATGGCGGACTACAGCGGGCGGGCCGCCATAGGCCACACCCGCTACGCGACCTGCGGGCAGGACGACGCCCGCTACGCACAGCCCTTCGAGCGCCACCACGGGCGGCTGTGGAAGTGGTTCGCCTTTGCCTTCAACGGCAACCTGGCCAACTATACCGACCTGCGGGACCAGTTGCTGGCCAGGCACCATTACCACTTCACGCTGGACACCGACACCGAGATGATCATGCATGCGCTGGCCTACCGGCTGCGCGGGGACCAGCCGGTGGACCTGCTCGACGTGATGGCCTCGGTCAGCCAGGACTTCGACGGCGCCTACAACATCGCCTTCCTGGACGCCATGGGCCGGATGTTCGTCGCCCGCGACCCGCTCGGGTTCCGCCCCATGAGCTGGGGCCTGTGCGACGGCATGTTCGGCGCGGCCAGCGAGTCCGCCGCGCTGGCGAACCAGGGCTTTCAGGACATACGCCCCCTGGAGCCGGGGCACATGGTCATCATCGAGGACGGTCGGCTGCGGCTCGAGCAGTTCGCCTCCCGCCCCACCAAGGCGCGCTGCTTCTTCGAGATGGTCTATTTCTCCAACGTCGCCAGCACCATCGACGGCGCCTCGGTCTACCTGGCGCGCGCCGAGTCGGGGCGACGCCTGGCCGAACTGGAGGACCAGCCCCTCGACAACTCCTGCGTGGCGGTGGCCGTGCCCGACACCGCGAAGGCCGCCGCCGACGCCTTCGCCTACGCACTGCGCCTGCCGAGCATGGAAGGGCTCATCCGCAACCGCTACGTCGGACGCACCTTCATCCAACCCAGCACGGTGCGCGGAGACCGCGCCAGCAGCAAGTACACGCCCCTGCTCTCCGTGCTCGAGGGCAAGCGGGTCTTTTTGATCGAGGACTCCATCGTGCGCGCCACCACCCTGCGGGCGCTCACGCGGCAGTTGCGCCAGCGCGGGGGCGCCAGGCAGGTGCATGTGCGGGTCGCCTGCCCGCCGATCGTGGCCCCGTGTTTCTACGGCATCGACATGTCCACCCTCGGCGAACTGTTCGCGCCGCGCTTCGCCCCGGATGACTACACAGGTACGCCGGATGAGGCGATGCTGCGCGCCATGGCGCACGAGCTGGGCCTGGACAGCCTGCGCTACCTGACCGTGGGCGACCTCGGCCCCTGCCTCGGGCTCGAGCAGGGCTCGCTCTGCCTCGGGTGCGTGACGGCCAGCTACCCCACTCAGTGGGGCTGCCGCCTGATGGAACAGGCCCGCCGCAACCTGGGCGAGGGCGAGGGCGGGCGCACTTACGAGTGATCAGGCCGCCGGGCAGCACCGTTCAGCCCGCCCGCGTCACTTCCCTCAGCACGGCCAGCACGAACTGCTGCGTCACCGGTTCGGGATTGGCCTTGCTGGAGCCGCTGGAGAGCGCGTAGTCGAGCGTCGCGCGCACCCAGTCCGGCTCGGGATATGGACCGAGCGTGTGGGGCAGGCCCAGCCCGTCCAGCAGGTTCTCCAGCATGCGCACCGGTTCGCCGCCGATGGCCTCGCGCAGACGCTCGTACTTGCGCGGCGCGGCGGCGATGTTGCGCTGCAGCACCGCCGGCATCAGCGCGGCGCAGACCACGCCGTGCGGCAGTCCGTAGCTGAGCCCGAGCGGGTGCGCCATGCCGTGCACCGCGCCCAGCCGCGCGCTGCCCAGCGCCAGGCCGGCCATGTAACTGGCGTGCGACATCGCGCCACGCGCCGCCCGGTCCTCGCCCTTCTCGAACGCAACGGGCAGGCTCGCCGCAGCCAGCCGAACCGCCTCCAGCGAGAGCGCCGCGGTCACCGGCACGGCGTGCACGGAGAAGAACGATTCGATCGCCTGGGCCAACGCATCCATGCCCGAGGAGGCCGTCACCTCCGGCGGGCAGCTCACGGTCAGCTCGGGGTCGGTGACGGAGACGGCAGGCATGACGCCGCCCGCGCGCAGGCTCTTCTTGACGCCGGCCTCAGGGTCGCTCAGCACGGCGTTGGGGGTCACCTCCGCCCCCGTTCCGCTGGTGGTCGCCACCGCAATGTGGGGCAGGCCGGGGCGGGTGCACCGGCGGCCACGGTGGAACTGCGCCGTCGGCGCGTCCTCCCCGGCCAGGGCCGCGGCGGCCTTGCCGGCGTCGATGGCGCTGCCCCCGCCGGCCTCGACCACCAGGTCGCAACCCTCCTCGCCGATCAGCAGCCGCGCCTCGTCCACACAGGCCAGGTCCGGCTCCGGCGGCACCCGGTCGTAGAGCACGGCCTCGACACCGGCGCCCTCCAGCAGTTGCACCAAACGGCCAGTGATGCCGGCTTCCTTGAGCGCGTGACGGCCCGTCACCAGCAGCGCGCGCGAGCCGAGCCGCGCGGCCTGCGGCCCGAGCTCTTGCACACATCCCCAGCCGACGAATGAAACGCCGGGGAAGTTCAGACGCAGAGCGTCAGACATCGCGAGCCTCCTCGCCGAAGGGAGGCTGGGGCCCCGCGCCCTCCGCCGCCGGGCGCTGCGAAGGCATCTCCTCCAGGCAGACCCCTGCCTGCTGCAGCATGCCGCGGGCGAACGTGTCGGGATACGGCGCGGCGGCCACCACGCGCCGGATGCCGGTGTTGATGATCATCTTGGCGCAGAGGCTGCAGGGGACGAACGTGCTGTAGATGGTGCCCCCGTCCATGCGCACGCCGTGCCGGGCGCCCTGCAGCAGGGCGTTCATCTCCGCGTGGAGCCCCCGACACAGCTCGTGCCGCTCGCCGCGGGGCACCTTCAGTTCGGTCCGCAGGCAGCCGACCTCTGCGCAGTGCGGCAGCCCGCTCGGCGCCCCGTTATAGCCCGTGGCGAGGATGCGCTTCTGCAGCACCACCACGGCCCCGACGTGCCGGCGCAGGCAGGTGGAGCGCTTCGCCACCTCGTGAGCGATGCGCATGAAGTATTCGTCCCAGCTCGGGCGTCCATCCGTCACGCGGCTGCCTCCGACTCTCATCGCAAAATGCACGCAAGGAACGCGGCCAGGGCGTGGCGGCCTCAGTCCGGCGCGCCGATCAGTTCCCGGACTCTCTCGGTGTTCGGCTCCCGGATGATGCCCTTCTCGGTGACGATGGCGCTCACGTTCTCGGCGGGCGTCACGTCAAACGCGGGATTATATGTCTGCACGCCGTCGGGGGCGATCGTGCGGCCCCCCCATTCGGTGATCTCCTCGCGGCTGCGCTGTTCGATGGGTATCTCGTCTCCGCTGGCGAGCGACAGGTCGAAGGTGCTGGCCGGCGCGGCGACGTAGAAGGGCACGCCGTGCTCCTTCGCCAGCACGCTCAGGCCGTAAGTGCCGATCTTGTTGGCCACGTCACCATTGGCGGCGATACGATCCGCGCCGACGACCACAGCCTGCACGCGCCCCTCGCGCATGACCTGCGCCGCCATGCTGTCGCAGATCAGCGTGACGGGCACGCCGGCCTGCTGCAGTTCCCACGTGGTGAGCCGGGCGCCCTGCAGCAGCGGGCGGGTCTCGTCGGCGAAGGCTGACACCTGCTTGCCCGCCTCCTTCGCCGCGAACAGCACGGCCAGCGCCGTGCCGTAGTCGGCCGTGGCGAGGCCGCCCGCATTGCAGTGCGTCAGCACGCAGTCTCCGCTGTGCAGCAGCTCGGCGCCGTGGCGTCCGATGGCGCGGCAGGTGGCGCGGTCTTCCTCCGCGATGCTCAGCGCCTCCTGCAGCAGCCGTTCCTTCAGCTCGTCGGCGGCGAGTTGGGCGTTCTGGCGCGCCACGCGTTCCATGCGTTCGAGTGCCCAGAACAGGTTCACCGCCGTCGGCCGGCTGGTAGCCAGGTAGCCCTTCACCTCGGCCAGGTCGGCCAGCAGCGCATCGGCGTCCTGCGCCTGCGAGTCGCGCACTCCGAGCACCAGCCCCATGGCGGCGGCGATGCCGATGGCCGGCGCGCCGCGCACCCTGAGCACCTTGATCGCCTCCCACATCTGCTGCGGCGTCTCGATGCGTCGGTAGGTAAACTGCTCGGGCAGCAGCGTCTGGTCGACCAGCTCGGCGTGCCCTTCCAACCCGTCCACCCATCTTATGGTCTCGACCGGCATGTCGGCCTCCCGTTCTGCGGAGCCGCCCCTGCTGCTCAGGCGCCGTATTTGTCGAGCAGCCCGGCGTTGGCGAGCATGAGCGGCAGCACGTACATGGCGCGGAAGATGCCCAGGCTGCCGCAGTTGCAGGCGGCTTCGGTGAACTTCGTGGCGCCGTCGGCCCCGCAGCGCGGCGAGTGCAGCAGCAGCGGCACGGGGTGCCAGCTATGCAGCTTCATCGCGCAGGGCGTGGAATGGTCGCCGGTGACGACCAGCACCTCCGGCTCGGCGTCGATGAGCATGGGCAGCTTCGCGGCGGTCTGCTCCACCGCCTCGACCTTGCGCGCGTGGTCGCCGTCCTCGCCGGCCTCATCGGTCGGCTTGACGTGGATGAAGAAGAAGTCGTAGTCGTCGCGGTTCTCCAGGTAGGCCTGGAACTCCTGCTCGACCGACTGCCCGGTCTGGAGCAGGTCCATCCCCACCAGCGAGGCCAAGCCGCGATACATGGGGTAGGTCGCAATGGCCCCGCAGCGCAGGCCGAAGCGTTCCTGTAGTGAGGGGATGTCGGGCCGGCCGGAGAAGCCCCGCATCAGGATGCCGTTGATCGGCTCGCCACCCTCCAGGACCTCCAGAGCCCTCTGCTGGAGCTCATTTGCGACGCCGGCCATCTTCCGCTGCTCCGGCGCCTGCGCCTTGGATTCGTGAATCGGCTCGCCGTTCTCATGGGGGTCGGTGTCGGTGTTGCCTCCGACGAGCCCGGGCCCGCGGAAGATGATGCCGAAGCGGTGGCCCTTGCCCGACTCCATGATGATCTGCACGTCGTCGATCTTCGCAATCTTCTGCTGCAGGACTCTCACCTTCTCGGCGCTCTGTTCGGTAGCGGGTCGGCCGGCGCGGCGGTCGACCGCCTTGCCGTCCTTCACGGTGCAGAAGTTGGCGCGGGCGGCGACGTCGCCGGGCTGCAGGTCCATGCCCATGCCGACCACCTCCATCACGCCGCGGCCTATCTCGACCCGGCGCGGGTCGTAGCCGAACAGGCCGAGGTGCGCCGGCCCGCTGCCGGGAGTGATGCCGTAGTCGACCGGGATGATGCGCCCGAGGGCGCTGCGGTGGGCGAGCGCGTCGAGCTGGGGGCACTGGGCCTCTTCGAGCGGCGTGCGGAAACCGTTCTCGGGGTGGCGTATGTCACCGACGCCGTCCATCACCAGCAGCACGAGCTTCTTGCCCTCGATCTCGTTGCGCTTGACCAGTTCCTCGGCGATCTGGAGCGAGCCCTTCATGGTCGGTCTCCCTGGTTCCTGGTGCTTGCTTCGGCCCCGGCCGGCCACTATATTCCGCCCCGGCCGACCTGTCAACGCGACGGGCCCCGTCCTCAGTCGTCGCCCGCGCACGCCCCCCCTACAACGCCAGCCTCTGCCGTGCGATCGCCACGTAGCGCTCGTCGATCTCGAAGCCGACGAACCTGCAGCCGAGCCGGGCCGCGGCGAGCCCCGTGGTGCCCGTGCCCGCGAAGGGGTCCAGTACGAGCAGTGGCTCCGGCCCGAGGCCGTGCAGGCGGATGCACATCTCCGGCAGCCTGTCGGGGAAGGCCGCCGGGTGCGGCTTGGCGGCGGCGACCGTCGCGTAGGGAATGTACCACGTATTGCCCCGGTCGCGGCAGTCCTGGCGGGCCGCTTTCCATCGGCCGATGTTGCTCTTGTCCTGGTAGGGCACGCCGATGGCCAGCTTATCGAGTTCGACCGTCCCGTCCTTCGTCAAGTGAAAGATGTATTCGTGGCAGTTGTTGAGGAACCTTCGGCTGTTGACGGGCTTGTAGTGGCCCATGTTCACGCCCTCTTCCGGCGCGGCGATGGACTTTATCCAGTGGACAGTGTTCTGCAGGCGGAAGTGACAGCTCATGCGGTCCGCCACGCGCAGGGAACGCAGTTCGTCAGAGGGCCGGTCGCCGATGTTGAGGAAGAAGGAGCCTTCGTCCTTCAGCACGCGCCGGCACTCAACCGCAACGCGTTCCATCCAGTCCAGGTACTCGCCGAAGGGCAGGTTGTCGTCGTGCGTGTTATAGCGGACGCCGATGTTGTAGGGAGGCGAAGTGACGATCACGTCCACACAGCCCTCAGTTAGGTGCTGGCGCATACCCTCGGTGCAGTCCTGGCAGTGAATGACGGCCTCCGGGCCAGTGGCCGCGCGGAAGAGCCGTCGTTGTCTGCCGTCTTGGCTGTGAGTGCCCATGTCCACCTTCCGCAGCCTTCTGCGCGTCGCCGTCAGTGCTTGCTGCCAGCGGGCCTTCCCGCCACGGAGCCCCTCAGCCCTGGGCGGCCAGCTTCAGGCCACCGACCATGATCGCCGGGGCGCAGTTGCTGCCGAGCCACTCCCTTTCCGCGCCGATGGCCTCCACCCGGTCCAGCGTCTCGTACACGTTGCCGGCCACCATGCAGTCTTTGACTCGTCCGGCGATCCGGCCGTCCTCGACCAGGTAACCGAGCGCCACGTTGACGCTGAACTCGCCGGCCAGCATGTTGCTCTGCCCGGAGCCGAGCGTCTCGTCCACGATCAGCCCCCGCTTCATGCCGGCGATCATCTCCTCGTACGGCGTGTCGCCCGCCTCGACGAGGGTATTGGTGTCGGAGGGCGCGGGCCGGCTGGAATAGCCCCGGAATCCGTGCCCGGTCGGCTCGATGCCGAGCAGCGCGGCGGTCTGGAGGTCGGCCAGGTAGGTCTTCAGCACGCCGTCCTGAAACAGGGGGCGGGTTCGCGTCGGCGTTCCCTCGTCGTCGATGGGGCAGCTTCCGGGGGCGTAGTCGACGGCCGGCTCATCGGTGATGGTGATGCGTTCGTCGAGCACTCGCTCACCGATCCGCCCGCGCAGCACCGAGGCGCCCTTCTGCACGTTCTTGCCGTTGATGGCGACGGCCAGGGGCATGAACAGGTTGCCGAGCGCCTTCGGCACGAAGACCATGGGCATGGCCTCCAGCTTCGCGGGCACCACCGTCAGCGCCTTCGCCGCCTTGTCCAGCGTGGTGCGCGTGATGTCCATGATCGAATCGAACGGCCGCCCCCAGCTCTTATACTCGTAGATCATCAGCATACCGTCGTCGTTGACGAGCTGGACCTCGACCGAGGCGCTCATGCCGCTGGACCGGTATTCGAAGTCGAGCCCGCTGGTGTTCAATATACGCTGGCTTCCGACGGAGCGGGACAGGCCGGCGGCGAACAGGTAGTCATCGTTCGCCTGGCGGCTCGCCTCCAACCCTTCACCGCCCATCTCGACCATCCGTTCGGCATCCACGCTGAGCATGGCGGGCTCATAGGTCTCGGCACGGCTCAGGCGTTGCGGCTGGCCGGGGAGGGCGAACTTCGCCTCGTCGCCGAACTTGGCGCTCGCGGCGGCCATCTGTACCAGCCGGGCCGGATCGCGCAGGTCCGTGGTGGAGGCGAAGCCGATGCGCCCTCGCAGGATGCAGCGGAGCCCGACGCCCCGGCGCTGGCGGGTGGTGACCTCCTTGAGTCGGTTGTCCTCGAACTTGACCGACAGCGTCTCGCTCTCCTCCTGGTAGACCTCGGCCTCATCGAAGCGACCGGCGGCGAGGCTCAGTATTGCTTCCGCTTGTGTATCTTGCATGGGTCCTCCCCCCAGAAACGAACTCTCACCACGTGGTTAATCATCTGCCGCCGATGATGACGTTCTGTATCCGGCAGTGCGGGCCGCCGTCGCCCACTCTCAGGGGGCTCTGGCCGCCTTTGCCGCAACCGCCAAGGCCGCCCTCCATGTGGAAGTCGTCGCCGACGCGGTCGATGCTTTCAAGGGTCTTGAACACGTTGCCGGTGAGCACGACATCGCGGAGTTTCTCCGCGACCTGGCCGCCCCGGATGCGGTATGCCTCCTCCGCGCTGAAGGTGAACATCTCCATGTTCGTCTGTCCGCCCAGCCAGCCGACGGCATAAATGCCGTCCTCGGTCTCGGCGAGCATCTGCTCGAACGGCGTCTCGCCGGGCTCCATGAAGGTGTTGGTCATGCGGACGATGGGCGGGTGGCGGTAGCTGATGGCGC
>CAYQXJ010000013.1:75282-112946 GCA_964421565.1 uncultured candidatus Brocadiaceae bacterium | reverse complement strand
CACGCTCGGAGAGGTCTCCCTCTTCGTTGGCCTGGAGCCGCCAGGCGATCCTGCGGACCAGGTGCTTCTTGTGCCGCGACCGTGTCTCTTCGCCGCAGACCTCGGCATACTTCCCACGCAGCTCGGCCACCGTCATGCGCTGCATGGCGGCGACCTCTTTGCCGATGTTCCTGGCCATGCTGGCCCTCCTATCTCTGGTTCTCGTAACCCGTTAACCAGCAGGGACATGAGGGCTCGACGCACCGCCAGAGTCAAGGGGTTTCTGGGCCGAATCCGGGCTATTCGCGGGGGCGTCATCCGCGCCCGGCGAGGTGGGTTCGGGCGCGATGCCCGGGCAGGTGCTCAGGCGCAGGATACCGGCTGCGAAGATGGCGGCGATCTCGCGTCGGCGTTCGCCTGCCGTGAGCTTGTCGAACGGGTCAGGACTCAGGTCGGCATCGGTCGGATGCATGGGCGGCTCCTATCGAGCTGCGCCCACGACGACCTCGGCCTTGCCGCCGGTGCGGCGTCGGGCAGGACGGTGTACTCTCTCTGTTGTTTACATACCCCGTCGGAGTTCGAAACGTCGGATTGGGGTCGGGTGAAACCTGGACAGCAGCGTGTAGTGGGAAGGTGCGGGATAGCCCGCACACGCCCCCCGTGGCGGGAACACCCTTCGTTTTGCGTCATGCGTGCAGTGCCTTGTCCAGTCATCAGAAAATGAGCAAGCCGATCAGACCCGAGCCCGCGATTACGGCAATGGGGTGGACCTTCCCTTCGAATACCGTCAGAATCAGGAATGCCCCGATTGCGATGGCCAGCTCGTGCAGCCCGGTGACCACACCGCGGCCATATGACCAGGTCGCGAAAAACAGCAGACTCAATACGCCCGCCCGCAAACCGCGGCGCAACCGGACAAAGTGCCGATGCAGGAACGGGTGGTTCCGAGCTACCGGGCCGCGCAGGTGCAACAACACCGCAAGGATCACGATGGCCGGCATGACGACGACGATCGTGGCAAGTAAAGCGCCACACAGACCTGCGACTCGATAACCTACGAAGGTAGCCGCGTTGATGGCAATCGGGCCGGGCGTCATCTGTGCGATGGCCAGGATCTTGGACATCTCATCCGTGGAGAGCATTTGGTGAGATTCCACCAGTTCTCGCTGGATCAGGGGCACGGTTACGAGCCCCCCGCCATAGGCCCCAATGCCTATAATGGCGAAGCTTACTGCCAGCAACCACAATTTCTGCATGCCGTCATTGCTCCTTCGATAACCGACGCGCCCGCTTCCGGCCAGATGAAGGGCGGGAAGTCACGCTGAGCAGGCGCAGATCAGCCCGTCGCCGTTCTCCCTGCCAACCGAGCAGCCTCTTTCAGTCCTCGTGTCCCTTCCGCCTCGAGCCAACGCTCACGGAACTCGTCGTTGCCGGCTATCCGGGCGATGCGCACAAGGGCCCGCAGGTAGAAGTCACGCTCATCCACGGACCCGACCAGCACGAAGACGGTCCGTATGTCCTGGGCTTGCCCTGAAAAACGGACTCCACCTCGCGAGCGAGCCATCAGCATCTCAAATGTTCCCTCGCCTTCCAGGATAACGTGCGGTACCGCCAACCATTGGTTGAGCACAGTGCTGCTCTTGGCCTCTCGGTTCTTCAGCGCCGACGCCAGCGTCGTGGCGTCGGCATGGAGCCTTGGCGCAAGTTCCTCGGCGGCCAGATCCAGAAACTCATCCACACTCATCGACTCTCTCAAATCCAGGACCGGGCATTCCTCAAGAAGGGTGGCGAATCGAGCCCACATCGTCTCATCGGATTTGTGCAGGACATCCTTCAGGTCTTTCTCAAACGACCCGGTCGCGAACTCGGGAGCCGTGATACCCTCGATCAGTTCCAGCAGGTCCAGTTCCGCCTCGGCCTCATCTGTGCGCCGCGCCATCCGCTTATGCATGATCAGGTAGCCCAATACGGCGGTAGCAGCGACTGCCCAGACTGGATGCGCTCCCAGGGCCAAAACGGACAGCCCCAGTCCACATACAGCGGCATTCTGCCAATGCGGCCGCAGGCCCCGCACGAACGCGAAAGCGGCAAATGCGATCTGCCCAGCCACCGCTATGGCGCATCCCTTCAGGAATGCCGCAACTGTGGGCTGGTCGAAGTACGGCGCCGCCACGCGGGCGATCAAGAGGATCATCAGCACAGATGGGCATACTGTGCCAACGGCGGCGGTCAGCCCGCCTGAAAGGCCACGCAAGCGTCGGCCTTCCAGAAAAGCGAGATTCACGGCCACCGCACCGGGGATCGCCGTCGCCGTGCATAGCGTGTCGAAGAACTCCCGCTCGGTCAGCCACCTTCGCTTCAGCACGAGTTCGTGCCTCAACACGGCGGCCATGGCAAAGCCGCCGCCGAAAGTCGTAAAGCCGATGCGGAGAAACGTCCAGAAAAGGCTGAAGCCCGAGACACGGCGTGGCTCCGGCGAATCATGGCTGGGTCCATTCACTTATCATCCTCGCCTTCCACTGACAGACATCTGTCCTTCATCGCATCCAGCACGGCGAGAGCGTCCCGCTCGAACAGCCGGGGGCCAAAGAGTCCGATGTCCGCTGCCCAGCCCCCGTGCTTCAAGGTATCATCGTACATGACTTGAGCCATTCGCCGAACCATCTCAGACACGGTGCACGGCCCTTCCGTCTGGAGCAATCGGCAGACCAAGCGCTCCTCATCGGTCCGGGCCTGGCTGGCGTCTCTCAGTTCCAGAGTTCTGTCGTGAGTGAGCATCTCGTACCTCCGAACTTGTGAAAGCGCCACGACTTGGGAGGTAACCCGGCGAGCATGGCCTTTCGGGAAGTCAGCCTCACTGCGAAAAGCTCATGAAGCTGCCATCCTCCCTCCTGACGACAATGTAGAGGATGCCCGGCGCGCTGTCAAAGCTCATCGCCACACTCCGGGCTGGCACCCGCGCACGGCCCATATTGTCTTTGCCTTCGCTGAGCCCAGGCAGTTCGAAACGTCGGAAATGGGGTCCGGTCCGTACGCGGTTGTTAACCCAGAGGGGGTTGTTCACCAGAGAGTCAGAGAGTTTTTCCGCTGATTTTCGGGCACCGAGAGCAACCCCCATGGTTGCTTTCGGACCCCGAAAACTCTCTGTCGAAACGGAGAGTACGGGCAGACTGGCGGGAATGCGCTAAAGGGTTGCGCAGGGGCGAGATATACGAAAACCCCGAAAGCTCTCGGCCTCGGGGTTTTGCGTTAAGCAGAAGCCGCTCTGATGTCCGCTACAAAAGGGTTGGCTCCCCGGCGAGGACTCGAACCTCGAACCTAGTGGTTAACAGCCACCCGCTCTACCAATTGAGCTACCGGGGAACCGGACGCGTTCTGTTGGGCCAGCGCCGCTTGCATTGTAGCAGAACGGGTTGTGCGGTCAAGCGCAGCGAGCTTCGGATACTGTCGGCAGTTCGGTGCTGGGAGACCGCCGGTCGCCGGCCGCCGGCCGCCGTGGGAAGGTGCCCCCCCCTGCCGTATGTCGCGGTGCCGCTGCCGGCCGAGGAAGGCCTATCGGGGTTGTGGTCTTCTGGTGGCTGCGCCCTCGACCGGGGGGCATGCAGGCGGGGAGCGTCGCCAACTTGCTGCGGAAGTGCCGCCCCGACTGCCCCGCCCTGCCCCGGCATTCGCTATTTGCCCATCTTTTCCAGGTTGTTGAGGCATTCGGCGATGCATTGGAGCGGTGGGTAGCGGTAGCTTTCCTGCTCGACGATGTACCATTGCGTGCCGCCGATGCGCTCGCAGGCGTCGAAGAACTTCTTCCAGGGCACTTCGCCCTCGCCGACCATCGGCGCCTGCTGCGTGGAGGAGTATTCCTTCAGGTGCACCGTCAGTGCTCGCCCTTTGTAGCGCTGGACGTAGGGCACCGGATCGGCGCCGGCGTGCATGGCGTTGGCGGTGTCGATCTGCATCACGACGCGTTCGTCGGTTTGCTTGAAGAAGATGTTCCAGCCTGTGGCGCCGTCGAACTGCTGGAACTCGACGCCGTGGTTGTGGTAGCCAGTGTACATGCCGTGGGGTTCGAGGCGGGCGGAGATGTCGTTGAACAGGTCGGCGGTCTCGAGCCAGGCGTCTTTGGAGTTGCAGCGCTGCTGGGGCAGGCCGGGGACGATGAGGAACTTGTTGCCGAGCGTGTGGTTGAACTCGACGGTCTGCTCCAGTTCGTCTGCGAGCAGTGTGCTCAGGGCGGTGTGCGTGCCGGCGACTCGGAGGCCGAGGTCATCGAGCATTGACTTGAGCGTCCCGGCGTCGTAGCCGTAGTAGCCGGCGAACTCGACGCCGTCGTAGCCCATGTCGAAGACGGCCTGGAGCACGCCGGGGAGGTCCTTCTCGCAGTCTTCGCGCACTGAGTAGAGCTGAACGGCGATGGGTATGCGGTCCATCGGGGCCTCCTGGTCGAGTATCTGGGGGATGACATTTGACAGCGGCCTTATAGCAGACGGGCTGAGGGGCGTCAAAAGCGCAGGGGGCGGAACGTTGCCCGGGCCGGCGGGCGCTGATAGCATGCATCGTCTGCGAGTGCACCCGGGAAAGGGGGAGCGGAGCGAGACATGCCGCGCAACCTGATGTTGATCAGCTTAGATACGCTGCGGTTCGACGCGCTGAGCTGCGCGCCCGACCGGCGGCTGTTGGGCGAGGACGCTGCGCTGGCGGCGACGCCGGCCCTGGACCGGATTGCGGGGGAAGGGGCCTTCTTCGCCCGCGCGGTGACCACCTGCCCTTATACGTCGCCGTCGCACTCGGCGATCTTCACCGGGACGCACTGGCCAAAGCACGGGGTGCTGGACCTGTTTCAATATCGCTTGAACGCGGAGGTGCAGACGCTGGCCGAGGCGCTACGCGAGCGGGGCTGGCGGGCGGGGCAGAACGCGGGGCGTGGCTGGCGGGACGGGGACATGTTCGACGATGACAAGGTGGGGCTGAACCGGGGCTATGACTTCGAGGCGTTCGGCGGTTGGCTGCGGCGCAAGACGCGCAGGTGGCTCCGCCGCGTGAGTGGCAAGGCGCCCTGGCATCTGTTCTGGCACACGATGGCGGTCCATCGGCCGTACGGCAAGTCGCACCGCGTCTTCCGCAAGCTGGTGCGGCGGGACCTGGCGGCCGGGACGCCGTTTCGCAACCTGCGGCGGCTCTACCTGCGCAACGTGACGGAGGTGGATCGCAAGTTCGGTAAGGTCTGGCGAGAGCTGGAGCGCCGGGGCCTACTGGAGGAGACACTGGTGGTGATCCTGAGCGATCACGGGGAAGGGTTGTCGCGGCATTGCACCATTCACAATAATCATGGTGGATGGTCGGAGGGTGTTTGTCGTGTGCCGATCATCCTGTGGTGTCCGGGTGAGGTGGCGCCGGGGCAGGTGATCGAGGAACCGGTATCGACGGTGGACGTGGCGCCGACTATTTCGGAATTATTGGGCATAGATTGGGAGCAACCTTTGGGGTTCGACGGGCGGAGCATGGCGGGGGCGGTCAGGGGGGTGCGAGAAACTGGGACAGTGTCCGGACGTTTTTGCTACTTTTCCGCCAGCATGTCCGGGGGTCCGCCGCCGGAGATGCACGGGTGCGTGGAGGGCACGCAGAAGTATGTTTCGTTTGCCCAGGCGCCTGATGAGCACTGGCAGGACCTGCGACGGCGCGCGGCCGAGGCCGCCGCGCATCGCAAGAAGCAGAGCCGGCACTACAACATGACGCAGGCTTTGGAGCGCGTGGACAGGGGCGAGCTGGAGATGCTCTTCGACATTGCGACGGACCCCGAGGAGCGGCAGAACCGTGCGGAGAAGCGTCCTGAGCGCCTGCAAGAGATGCGGGAAGCGATGGCGGAATGGTACCGCAGGCACGAGGTGAAGGCGCTGCGGCATGTTGAGATGGATGCGACCGAGGAGCGCGAGGTCGCGAGGCGCCTGAAGCAACTCGGATACATGGACTAATCGGGCAGAAGGGCCTCCAGCGCCTCGAGAGCCGCCTTTGCAGCGATGTGCACGTATGCCGTGGCGGGCCCCTTGGCGTAGCGCCCGCCGGCCGCTGGGCTGCCGATGACGATTTGCTTCCCGACGCTTGTGGGCGTGTCTATCTGTATGATCATGTAGGGTTTATGGAATCCATACGCCTGCCCCCCGCGCTCGACGTAGTCAGCGATGGCGATGCTACGGAAGTTCCTGAGGAGTTCAGCGGCGGCCTGCACCCGGCTCAGGCGTTCGGGGGGCAAGGCAGTGCCGGCTGCGTCATGCCATGCGTCGGCCTGCGAGCCCCGCACGTACTCAACAAACTGCTCATCCCGGCGAACGGCGAGGCGGCGAGGATCCGCCACCTGACATATGAGGGGCGAGGCAAGGCCCTTGCGGAAGTAGCTTGCCATCGCGTCGTGAATGACGAACACCGGGCCCGCGCCGTCCAGAACTGCATAGCGACCTGTGACACTATCATGTGCCCTGGCACCCACTTGCAGCGTGTGGACTGTGCTACCGTCGCCATAGGTCACCTGCACATCGGCAAACGGATCGTCCAGGCCGAATGCCGCCGGATCGTGGAGGTCTTGGGACGCAAATGACCCCACGCGCAGGTTGCTAAAGGCTCCCAGGATGTCCTGGATCGCCCACAGATCGGCCCGGCCCTCTACAGGTTCAGAGAGGCGCCACAGGCCGTCGAGCAATACACTCCTAAAGCGTTCAGGGCGATTTACTTGCACCGACACTGCGTTGTTTGCGGGCTCCTCAAGTACTATCCTTCGCAGCAGGCCGAGGCGGCCCTGGCGAAGCCGGGGGAGCCAGGAGGGTGCTGGCACTAAGAGGAGGCCGGCGTATGGCGGGCGGGTTGCATAAACCCATCCCTCGCCAGCAGATGCGCCGAATACGCCTCGGGCCAGGATTCCCCCCTTCTCCGACAGAAGAGTGACCGACAAGGCTGCGTCGTTGCCCATACCGGGGGCTGTCGCGCCGTCAGCACCCGGGGGCTCGAAACGAACGGGCAGCTCATCGAGCTGTCGTGGCAAGGAGTGGAGCAACCCCTCATCCGCAAGAACAGGGCTTCTGCCGTCCAGGACCCAGCGCTCGCCGCGCCGGAGCGCGGTCACGCGGCCAAACTGCCCCTCGACAAGAATGCTCCGGACATCTCCCGAGCGAACCTCCACCAGCGTCGGCTCGCGCAAGCTGCGGGGGTCTCGACACACCGCCCGCAGCAGGTCTTCGCCTACCTTAACCGGTGCGCCTTCCTGTGGACGCATGGCATATGCTGTGCCGCGCCCGGACTCAGCCGACAGAGCGAGGAGCAAGCTGTACTCCGTGTCATCCGTGCGCAGCGTAAGGCGCGCGTCCGGATTCTCAGCCATGGTCTTTGCCGCTGCCGAGTCATGTGGCACGAAGTCCCGCGGCGCGATCCGGTAGTCTATCAACGCCTTCACAATGCCCTCGACTACATCGTGATCCGCCAGATCGTGTTCGGGCCGCACCACTTCCCAGCGTCCATCCATCCTGCGGCACGCATAGGAGGAGGCGAGGATGCCGGACTGCTTCCTCGCCTCCAGGGACATCTCCTCGACCGAACCGGCCATAACGAGCGGCAGAAGCCGTCGGCTGCGCAGGTCGGCGACAGCCACTTGCAGGAGCTCGGCCAGGGAACGGCTCACAGTACCCACACCCGACCGGCCGGTTGCACTAACATACACCAGCTCACCGACGGGTGCATTTTCGCCGACCCGGACCTCCCACTTCTTGCCGCCTTCACTCGCGAGCCGCAGTACGAGACGTGGCTCCTTCAGGCCCAACTCCTCGGGTCGAACATCGCCAGCAGCGACGTAGCTATGCAAACGGAGCGTACCGGCAAGTTCGAGGAGTTCCTCCACGCGCGCCCTATCTGCCAGCAGATGTTGAGGTTCAGCGATCCACCATTCGACACCTTCGCGTTGGCAAGTTATCCTTGCGTCAGCACGGACTATCTGGAACTCCGAAACAGCGTCCGGATCAAGGTCCGCCAGCAGTCTTCTCTGCCCCCGGTGGGCCTCATCGCTCGTCGGTAGCCGTGAGAAGTAGTACGCCAGCAGGCCGGCCAGGACTGCGGCCAGGAGCAGAAGCAAGGTGCAGGGACGTCTCACTCGAGTTCACCTCCTGCGCCGGAACCAGACGAGGATACCGACCAGCACCGGCATGGCAGGAACCGCTCCGATGAAGACGTATCGGGCAACCTTGACACCAGCGATGCTCAAGTCGATCAAGCGAACGCGCTGTGGCTGCATGCGTTCACGCAACGCATGGGCCAACCGAGGCTTACCGGTAAGCTGGGCGATGGCTGCGGCGAAGGCGGCTTCGCCCTGAAAGCGGTCGATTCGTGCCGATGCTCCTCCCGTCCGCTCAGCCAGCGCGCTGAACGGCACCATGCGGTGCTCGGCCCCCGACTGGAAAACGACGAACATCTCAGCGGGTAGGTTCGAGGTGCCGAGATCCTCAACAAGCGCCTGCACGAGGCGTCTCTGCTCCGGGATGTCCCAGTTCAGCGTCTCTACCTCGATCTGCCCTCCACTGATGGTAGAGAGATCACGCAGCATCTCCTCTGTCAGTTCCATCACACGCATCCACTCACGGTCGTCCGGGAAGTACAGCGTCCGGTGTACGACCGTCGCCCTGACAGCGCTTTCCAGGCTCTCAAGCAGCTCAACTGTAGCCATGTGGAGCGGAGCGCGATGGTGCGTGCGCCAGTCCATGGTGAGGAACTTCCGCGTGCTGATATACGCCAGGCTTCCCGCCAGGAAAAGCACGAGCAACACGTTCAAGGCAGCCCCCGCCGACTCGCGCGCGCGTGGGCGTAGCGCCCGGCAGACCAACGCCGGTAGGTTGAACACCAACCCCAGTGCGATCAGCAGGCCGCCTGCGGACATCAAGGCCGAAGCCCACCGACGGGCTTCCCCTTGTGGAGCTGCAACGTCGCGCAGAAGCAGTCCGAGAACTGCGGAAACGATCCCAATCAGGACCGCTCCAAGGCTTGCCGGCCGCCATAGGCGCCGGAGTGCATTGCGGATCCTCACCGCCACCTCCTCACCTTCATCGCCTGCACGGCCAGGAAAAGGAACACAATGGTGGTGATGACGAAGTAGGCCAGTTGTCGGCTGTCCACGAAGCCGCGCGGGAAGTATGCGAAGTGCGCCGGCGGGCTCAGGTAGGCCAGGACTTGCCCAGCAGGTCCTGGCTCGCCTCCCGCCAGTACTCCTGCGAAGCATAGGACCAGAAGCACGACGAATGACAGCATGGCAGCCGCAATCTGGGTGCGGACCAACGCCGAACAGAGTATACCGACGGCCAGGTACTGCGCTGTGAGCAGAAAGAGCCCCATCGCCGCCGCAAGCATCATACCCACATCAACCGGCGCCTGCGTCGCCAGAAAGACCGTCTGGGCCAGAACAGGCAAGAGCAGGGCCGTCGCAAAGCAGAGCACACCGATGAACTTTCCCAGTATGACCTCCGCCTCCGTCACGGGCACCGTCATCAGGGCCTCCAGAGTTCCCGTGCGGGCTTCCTCGGCCACGAGCTGCATGGTCAGCACCGGTGCCGCCACAGTCAACAGGTAAACCGGCAGGGTGAAGAGCTTCTGAACCATCCAGCCCGGGTCGATCGGAGGATGCAGGATGAGCGCGAACAGCACGCCCTGCGCCAGCGCGAATGCGGTGAGAACAACGTACGCGGTCGGCGACAGGAAACACGCGTTCAACTCGCGCCGCGCGATTACCGGAACGTTGACCATTACTCCGCCCCCGCCCTGAGCGAAGCCACTACCAGTCCCGCGATTGCGAGGCATGCGACGCTGGCCAGTGCCACTCCGAGAGCGGCCATGCCTGAGCGCAGGCCGGCGAGCGCCAGGGCCATTGCGGCCGCCACGAAAACGGCGAGGACCATCAGCACGCCCGTAACGGCCCCGGCCGCAGCCAGGACTGGCTCCAAGCCGAACGCCCGCGCCGAGCCGACTGTTGTGAACACCAGCACCAAGGCAACCCCCCCGATCAGGCCTGCCCCGAGGGACAGGTGGGCAGCCCAACCACCTATCTGTGCCGCGCTCTGTGCAATGCCCGGCAAGGCCACCGACAACAGGTAGCCCGTCAAACACACGCACAGAGTCAGCGCCGTGGCAAGCACCAGAGGGACAAGCGCCCCCCCGCCGGAATACAACCAGACGCTGAGGGAGCCCTCCCAGTTGCGATTGCCGAATAGCTTGCCGGGCAGGTGGAACACGGTGCCCAGAAACACCATGGCCCCACAGCCCGCAGCCAGAACAAATGGCAGCAAAGCAAGGCAGAGCCCTGTAGCCTGCACAGGCAGAAGGTGCGCGCGGTACTGCTCCGCCGGCACGAAGCCGGGGGTTGGTGCTGTGAGCAGGAAGTACGTGATCGCTGCCGGGAAGGCCAGCAATAGCTGCGCAGTCAGCACAAGCGCGAAGAAAGTGAGCGGCTCGTGCAACCCGCCGGTGAGGCTCATTTTCGAGAAGAACGCCGTGGGACGCGCCAGCAGCTCTGTCATGCTCTGCCACATTGCGCGTCGAGCCGGCTGCGCCGCCAGGTTCTCCCACGCCAGCATGCCATGCTCGGCCCCCAGGTCGTTCCTCACACTTCGCCTCCACCCTCTTCCCTGGTCAGACGGCGAAACACATCCTCCAGGCTGCCGCGGCTGCGCGCCAGTTCGCGAAGATCCCAGCCTCTGTCCACCGCCAACCGGAAGACAGCGGATCGCACGTCCGTCTCGGCATCGGCGATAATCGTATAGCGATTCCAACCCCCTGTCGTCTGGTGGTGCACGTGGTTGACACCCTCTAAGGCTTCCAGTGCGGGAGTCGTGACGCTGGGACCTGTCCGTATCTCCGCTGTGACCACCGTACTAAGCAAGCGATCGGAAAGGGCATGCAGCGAGTCGTCAGCGGCAACCCGGCCCCGCTCAAGGATGATGGCCCGGTCACAGACGGCCTCCGCCTCCGCAAGGATGTGCGTGGAGAGCAGGACGGTGTGTCGCTCGCTCAAACCGGCGATCAGGTCGCGGACCTCCCGGACCTGGTTCGGGTCGAGGCCGATCGTCGGTTCATCCAGTATGAGCACATCCGGCCGGCCCAGCAACGCATCTGCGAGCCCTACACGTTGGCGATAGCCCTTGGAGAGGGTGCCGACGATTTGCCCGGCGACATTGCGAACACTGCATAGCTCGAGGCATTCTGCGATGCGACGCGTGCGGACCCTTCGGGGGACGCCCTTGAGTTCAGCCCGGAAGCGCAGGAACTCCCGCGTCCGCATCTCGGGGTAAAGGGGATTGCTCTCCGGCATGTAGCCGATATGGCGGCGAACTGCGAGCGACTCATCTCGAACATCGTTACCGGCTATCCTGGCCGTGCCAGCCGTAGGGCTCAAGAAACTGCTGAGCATACGGATAGTCGTGCTCTTGCCCGCGCCATTCGGGCCGAGCAGCCCCACCACTTCTCCCCGCTCTATGCCGAAACTCACCTCGTCCACGGCAACGAAGCTACCATAGCGTCGGGTCAGTCGTTCAGCTTCGACCAGCACGGGCGTTTCTCCAGCGGCTCGGGTGTGATGACAGCTCAGCCTTCGGTTCTGGTGCCCTGTGGTTCTACCTCGGCAGCCGCTTCGGTCAGTTTCTCGGACAGGCGGGCCACTTCGTCGTCGTGCCCGGCCTGTTCATGGGCCAGGCGGGCTGCGGCAAGCAACCCGGCATCCTCGGCGTGCCGAGCGGTCTGGCTCCATTCTTCTTCGCTGGTCTCTTCGCTCAGGATTCTCTTGGCCCGCATCAGAAGAGGCGTATCGCCAGCATCGATGGCCTTCTCAGCGACCTGTCGCACCAGTTCGCGCGCGTCCGCGCGCTCGAAGAACTCCAGGGCGTCGTAGAAATGGCCGGCTTCCAGGAACTGCTGGCCCATCTGCCGGAGTTGGTCGGGGTTGCCCTTCTCGCTGAAAAGCACCTTCCGCTTTCTCTCGAAGCCGGGCAGTTCGCTGTTCCTGGCCATTGCACCTCCGCCTGTCATTCGCCGGGAGAACTCAAGTATACGGCAGCAACGCGACTAACTGTCAAGCGTGGCTCTGCCTTGCGTTCAGAACCCGCGCCTGCTCGACTCGAACGCGTTCTCATAGTGCCTCAGTTCGGGCCGCCCTGACTCAGGAAACCGGACAGCGATCACGTCGAAGCGGAGGGCCGCCCTGCCTCGCAGGCCATTCCGGGTGCAGTATTCCTCGGCCGCGCGCACCACTCTGCGCTGCTTGGCCGGCGTCACAGTGAGTGCAGGATCCGGCCCGGCGGGTTCATTCACGGAGCGCACTTCGACAAAGGCGACCGTGCCACCCCGGAAGACCACCAGGTCGATCTCGCCGAGCCGCGTGGCGTAATTGCGCGCCAACACCTGATATCCGCGCTTCCTCAGAAAGCGAGCCGCCACGGCCTCTCCCAGTTTACCCGTAGCGGCGCGCCGGTTGGGCTCAGAGGAGGGGTCTCTACCCCGCAACATGGCGAGCAGCTTGCGCAACAGGCGGTGCATCTCTCTCACATGCGCAGCTCGGGACCGATGAACGCAATGAACTCATCCCGTTTGCGTTCCATAAGTTCTCGGTCCCCGTCGGCCTCCAGGTAGAGTCGCAGGATGCCGCCGCCTGAGCCCTCAGTGCCGCTCGGCCGCATGCAGAACCACCAGTCCTCCGCCTCGCAACGGACGTCGGGCACACTCAGCTCAAGGCCGGCAGGCGGGTAATGGTCGACCTCACGCACCCGGTCATCCACGACAACATAGGTGCGCTTGATCTCACTGCTGAACTCCTCAGCAGCCTCGACAATCACCTGCCGGGCAGGCCTCTCGGCAGGCATCTCGAAGTTGATCTCGCCCGACTCGAAGTAGCGGCTGCGAGGTTGCTCCAGAACGGTGCTGAGCATCTTACCTTCGGAATGCAGTTCCGCCGCCAACTCGAGCGTCAGCAGTCCTGCCAGCATGCCGCTGTCCGCGCCCCAGAACTCGCGGAACATGTAATGACCCGAATGCTCCGCGCCGAAGGCGATCTGCGGGTTCTCGTGCATGATGACCTTTATCTTGCCGTAGCCGACCGGCGTCATCACTGCCGCACCACTAATCACATCCGAACGGTCGCCCAGGGTGTCCGGCACCACCCAACTCGTCGCCAGGTTATAGGCTACCGTGTTGTCGGCTCCCAGCTTCTCACGCAGGCGCCGGCCCACAAGCATGGTCAGCAGAGGCGGCGACAGCATGTCGCCCTTCTCGTCCATCAGGGCGACCCGGTCGGCGTCCCCGTCAAAGCAGATTCCCACGTGGCTCGCAGTCTCCTGCAGGAACTCGCGCAGCATATCCTGGTAGGCAGCTTGCAGGGGGTTCGGCACGATGAGCGGAAAACTGCCGTCCGGGACGTCGTTTGAGAAGTGCCACTCGAACTGCGGCGTAAGGCGGGCAAACTCACGGATGATCTGCCCACCCATCCCATTGCCCGCTTCAACCGCGATGCGCAACGGCTCGCCCGCCCCCTCGGCGCTCGACCCAAAGTCGCACGATCCCCTGTCCAGCGCCGTCTCAATGTAGTCGGGGGCGAAGTCCTCCCACCGGAGATGCGACGGGATGCCGCGCTTCTTGATGCCCAGTGCGAGGCGGGCCAGCTCATCCGAGGGGCATGGGCCCTGCGAGTTCACCGCGAGCGGGAAAGGAAGGCCACCACGTCCGAAGAACTTGAAGCCGTTGTTGTCTTTCGGGTTGTGGCTGGCAGTGATCATCACACCGCCGTCGATGACGTCGGCATACTTCGCCGGCAGGAAACCAACCAACTCCGTGCCGGCTCGCCCGATGTTGATAGCCCTCGCCCCCCCTTCCTCAAGGCCGCGACAGAGCGCTTCGGCAAGGACGGGTCCACTCAGACGCATGTCGTAGCCTACCACGACATTGACAGGTGGCACCGGTGTACAGCGTGCATACCCGCCGGCCAGGGTCCGGCCGAGATGACGCGCGAAACTCTCGTCAATGTTCTCGCCATACACACCACGGATATCGTCCCGCTTGATCGCCGAATCGATGAGTTGAAGGTACGCCGTAAGCGCCACTATTCTACTCCTGCGAAGCTATCCGCGTAGAGTTCGGTATCGAGTAGTTTGAATACCGCAGGCGTGAGCGGGCGTCCCTGCGCACGCGAATCCCAAGGATATCGAAGTTACCACACCAAGCGGGTAGTGGCAAGCACGACGGGAAGGCATCCAGACAGCAGGGACTGGAGCAAACGGCACACTGAGATGAGGCGCTCCGGTTAACCCGGATCATATCCTGACGCCTCAGGCTTTCTCAATCTCATGCCTGATACATGGACCCGTGCTCGCTTGCTCCAGTAGCCTTCTTTGTACCCTCAGGCTGGGCTCTGTCAACCCTTTTTCATCAACTCGTGCGTGGTTCCTCTCAGCGATGACGCCGAGTCGTAGGGCGAATCGTCTGGACAAGATAGGAGGCGGGGCATCTCCTCGGCGTGCGGCCCCCGCAGAGGGCTACCTGCCTGTTGTGACGGGACCTGGAATACCAGTTTCCTGCACCGAACTCCTGACCTCCTGTCAAGACGGTCGTTCGCTTGACAGGCGGGCTGTCCCTATTAGAATGAGGTGCTGTGCGGATGTGGCGGAACAGGCAGACGCGCTAGGTTCAGGACCTAGTGGCCCAAAAGGCCATGGGGGTTCGAATCCCCCCATCCGCACCACTCCCCTCTCGTTTCCATGTGCGGACCGTGCGGCCATTCTGAGAGAGGCGCGCGTCCCGTCCGGAAGCTGCCCCCCCTGAAGGTAGCGCCGTGCCATCGGCGCGAGCATTCAGGTCCCGGTCTTTCCGCTCCAGCAGATGGCGCTCCCGCCCCCGAGCGTGCGCCTTGAAGCCTCGGTACGCACGATAGCGCGCCCGGCCAGGCGCGCCTGACGCGTTGCGGCAGAGGCGCATTTCTGCTATAGTCGGCGCATTCCCATACACAAAGCTGGAGGCGGACGATGCCGCAGCAACACTTGCTGACCTCGGAGTCGGTATGTGCCGGCCATCCGGATAAGATTGCCGATCAGGTCAGTGATGCCATACTCGACGCGCTGATCGCTTCCGACAAGCGCTGCCGCGTCGCCTGCGAGACGCTGGTCAAGACGGGCCTCGTCATGCTGGCGGGCGAGATAACCACGCGCATGAAGATCGACCACGAGCAGATAGCCCGAGAGGTTATACGCGAGATCGGCTATACTGACCCGGCCTACGGCTTCAGTGCCGAAACGTGTGCGGTCCTCGTGTCACTGGGGCGCCAGTCTCCGGACATCGCGCGCGGAGTCGACGCCGACGGCGAGAGTGGCAAGAGCCTGGGCGCCGGTGACCAAGGCATGATGATCGGCTTTGCGTGCCGTGAGACTCCGCAACTGATGCCGCTGCCCATCATGCTTGCCCACCAGATCGTGCAGCGGGCACAGCGCGTGCTGCGGGAGCAGACTCTCCCCTTCCTGCGGCCCGACGGCAAGACACAGGTCACGGTCCGCTACGACGGCCTGCAGGCTGTCGCTATTGATACCATCGTGCTGAGCCTTCAGCACGAACCTGAGGTCACGCATGAGCAACTGAGCGAGGGGGTCATCGAACAGGTCGTTCGCCCCTGCCTGCCGGAGAGATTCGCCGACGACGACATCACCTACCATATCAACCCCACCGGCCGGTTCGTCATCGGCGGGCCGCATGGCGACTGTGGGCTGACCGGGCGCAAGCTGATGGTCGACACCTACGGTGGCCGCGGCCGCCACGGGGGTGGCGCCTTCAGCGGCAAGGATCCCAGCAAGGTGGATCGCAGCGCAACATACGCCGCGCGCTACGTGGCGAAGAACATCGTCGCCGCCGGGTTGGCCGACATCTGTGAGCTGGAGCTGGCTTACGCCATCGGCGTCTCGGAACCGGTCTCCGTCTACGCGAACACGTACGGCACGGCACAGGTGCCGGAAGAGCGGATCACGGAGCTGGTGCGAGAGTGCTTCGACCTCTCCCCAGCCGGCATCATCGAGGCGCTGGACCTGCTCAAACCCGTCTATCGCAAAACCGCCGCCTTCGGCCATTTCGGCCGGGAAGAGCCAGAGTTCACCTGGGAGAGAACGGACAAAGCAGACCTGCTGCGCGACAAGGCGGGCCTCTGAACACCATTGCCAGAAGCTCAACCTCCAGTGGAGAGCTGAAATGGAGTACGACGTCACCGACAAGACGCTTGCCGATGCCGGACGCCGACGGATCAAATGGGCAGACCAATCCATGCCCGTCCTGCGCGAGGTGAGGGAGCGTTTCGATCGGGAGAAGCCCTTGAAGGGCCAGCGTATCAGCGCTTGCCTGCACGTGACGGCCGAGACAGCGAACCTGATGCGCACACTGGCCGCCGGGGGCGCCCAGTTGGTGCTCTGCGCCTCCAACCCGCTTAGCACGCAGGACGATGTTGCCGCCGCCCTGGTGGAGTTCTATCACATCCCGGTCTTCGCGCGGCGGGGCGAGGACGACTCAACCTATTACGCCCACATCGCGGCCGCTCTCGATGCAGAGCCGCACCTGACCATGGACGACGGTGCCGACCTTGTGACCACCGTGCTCACGGAGCGCACCGAACTCGCAGACGGGATCATCGCGAGCCTGGAGGAGACGACCACCGGCGTCACTCGCCTGCGCGCCATGCAGAAGGACGGCGTGCTGACGTTCCCTGTCTTCGCTGTCAACGACGCACAGACCAAGCATCTGTTCGACAACCGCTACGGCACTGGCCAGAGCACCATTGACGGCGTTCTACGCGCGACCGACGTGTTGCTGGCAGGCATGAACGTGGTGATCGCCGGCTACGGGATGTGTGGGCGGGGGCTGGCCAAACGCATGCGGGGAATGGGCGCCCACGTGATCGTCACCGAGGTGGACGCGCTCCGAGCGCTTGAAGCGGCAATGGAAGGATTCCAGGTGATGCCCATGGCCGAGGCAGCCGCCGTGGGAGATCTTTTCGTCACCGTTACCGGCAACGTCGACGTTCTGCGCCGCCAACACTTCCTGAGAATGAAAGATGGGGCCCTGGTGGCCAACTCGGGCCACTTCAACGTCGAGATCAACATCGGAGAACTGTCGGACCTGGCCGAAGACATCGAGCGCAACGTGCGCCCGAACGTCGACGGCTTTTGCCTTGAGAATGGCCGACGCGTGTATCTGCTTGGGGAGGGCCGCCTCATCAACCTGGCCGCTGCCGAAGGGCATCCGGCTTGCGTGATGGACATGAGCTTTGCCGTACAAGCTCTGACCGCCGAACATGCCATCAAACACGCTGGAGAGCTGCCCTGCGCCGTGCTGTCGGTGCCGGCCGAGATCGACAATTGGGTCGCCAAGCTGAAGCTGAAGACGATGGGTGTGGGGATCGATGAGCTAACCGAACGGCAGAGGGATTACGTGTCCGGCTGGCGCGAGGGCACTTGAGAGCCGATATAAGAGAGAGGGGCGCGGCTCCGCATACGCCGAAGCCTCGCCCCCTCTCCGTGGGAGGAGTTCAGTTAGCTGAGACCGAATCAGGCAGCGCTGTCCGTTGCTCCTTCATCACGACAATCAGCTCCCGGCGCAGTTCCTTGAACTCCATCTCGAGTTCGAGCGCCTGCCTGTCGCGCCGCCACCGTTTCAGCGCCGCGCGGGTGCGACCCGCCAGCCGATAGGCCACACGGCGGGTGGCATCGCTCTGCAGGTAGGAACCCCGTCGGCCGGGCAAATCGTCGGCACCTTCAACCATACGGCTGGCCACGCGGTAAACCTGTAGTGGGGCGCACTTCAACTGGCCATTGCTCTGGAAGTATCTGCGCACTGAGCCGGCCTTGATGCCGGTCTGCTCGGATATTGCCCGGTAAATGGCTTCTTTGCTGTCAAACTGCGGTTCAAGCTGCGGCAACAGCGCGCACGTCCATTCAACGGGCACACCGCGGTAGTCATCGTGCACGTCCAGTTCGAGCCCTTCCTCCTGCTCACGCAGCCAGCGCTCCAGGCAGTAAACAATCTCTGCCTGGATGCGCTTCGCCTTCTCCCGACCGCTCAGCGCCTTGTGCACGCAGTCGTACTTCAGGCTCGTTGCCTCGGCTATGGCCTTGTGCATGGAGCTGTGGCTGCGAAACAGCAGCTTGCGGCGCGCTCTTTCGAGCCACTCGTCCGGCTCTTCAGCGCCGACCAACTCCTCCAGTGGCACAAGTCCCTTCTCAAACTCACCGTTTACGCTTCGCAGTATCTCTGCGGCGCACCACGGCACGGAGACGTTCGGCGAACCCCCGAAGAAATCCCGCACCTGCCGGTTCGTCAACGCCAGGCCCCATTCGCTCAGCCTGCGCCGCAGGAAAGGGATGAGTTTGACCAGAGCAAGTGACTTCAACTCGTGGTGTTCTTTGACCGACGCCACGAAGTCCGAACCGGGCACCGTTCTGATCTCCCAAAGGTCCCCACCGTCCTCCTCCAGAAGCCCCCTTGCTACGTCACGCTTCGTCTCCACCGGTAAACCGTCGAGCAGTCGGAGCAGGGAATCATGGCCCTCAGGAGCGCCAATGCCCAGGGCCTTGAGCTTACGACAGACAGCACGGCGCAGGTTGTGAGCCCGCTTCGCCATAGCGTCGGCGGCCTCGGGCGGCGCCTCCCCCTCCGCCGCCTGCAGAAGCCGCATCGCTTCCTCGCGGCTGATACCATTCTCAAGCAGCAAATCCGCCAGGGCATCCTTATTTGGACACAACCCCAGCACGTTCAGCAATTCCTCATAACTGCAGTACTCCGCGCAGAACGAGCAATCGATGACCTCTGTCGCCATGGGAACTCCGGCCAATAGAGCAACGCGATAAGATCAGCAGTATGATGTCAATGAGTCCCCCTCCATGATGCAACAGCGATGCCAACGGTGGCGGAGGTTCGCGCGTCTATCAGGGCAAATGGCACGCGTGTGTCGGCCGCATACCCGCGCGAGTTTTACGACATGCCCTAAGTCCTGTCCCAACAGTTGCTTACATAGCTCCCACGCGCAGCCTCTGCGGATGTAGGGTCCCAACGTAGGGCCGGATACAGGACTGAGTACGGAAATCGTCGGGTCGACTGCGCGCCGTGAGACGGACCTATGTGTAACCAGGGCTGTTACACTGTAACCGAGCGTGACAGTGCCAGCTCATCCGGTATGCTGCCGTCCCCGACCGCTCGCCATGCCGCTACGGCGCTGCAGCTACTTGCCTCGAGGGTCCTGCGTTATCGGCAGGGCACCGCTGCGCAATGCGCGTCGCCGCGCGGGCTGCCTCGTCCGTGGGGCGCACCGAGTCGTCTTCCGCCTTTTCCGCAAGTTCGTCGGGCAAGACGTAAAGGAAGGCGCGCACACACGTGGCCGCGGCGACAGCCCCCCTGGAGCTCTGCACACGCGTGCGGACGGGATGTTCGGGGTTCAGGTAGCGGATTGCCAGGAATGATGCGACACCGATCAGCAGCCCTACCTTCAACAGGCCAAACGCCGCACCCAATAGCCGATCGGGCATCTCGGGCTTCAGGGCGTTGATGATATCGCGGAACAGGTAAGCGACCAGGTAGCAAACGAGCAGCGAGCCCACGAAGACAATGAACGTCCCACCGATCAGGCGAGCCGGCTCGCCGATGCCCTCCGGCAGGGCCTGAGCCATCACGGGATGGTATGCCCAACTCACCCACAGGCTCGCTACAAGTCCGGCAATCCTGACGAACTGCCACGCAAATCCCGTGTAGAAGCCGATACCCATACCTACCAGCGCCAGCGCTATGACGATCAGGTCCATGCCGCTGAATACTCCCAGTAGCTTCCCCGCCGCTTGTACGGATGCAGCGTCCATGGCAATACCTCCCTCGCATATCGGAGCAAAGTGCGTGCCGTGTTCCATCCTGGCACAGTCCTCTCTGCAGACAGCCGAGGTGCCTCCGCACGCCCAGGGGCTGCCCTGTAAGTGCCCGCACGTTTGTTGCAGGCCATCACCTCTGCGCTATACTGGCTGACGGAGCCCATGAAGTCTTCTTCTCATCGCTGCGAGGCAATCCATGCACCTCGAACAGCCCGGGCCAGCACTGTGCACCGACATCGACGAGCTGACCATGGCAGCGGCCTACTTCGAACGAGGCAAGGTCGGACGGCTCCGCTGCGGCACCATGCGTGAGCAGGGGGCAGAGACTGCCCGCAATGAGGAGCTACTGGCGAGGTTGACAGAGTGATGGCCCGGCAGACTTCAGCGGAACAGCAGGCCAGCGAATGCGACGCAATATGCCGCATGCTGGCTGCCGTGCGCGAGCAGGTCCATCGCGTTGTCGTCGGGCAGGACGACCTGATCGATCGCATTCTGACCGGCCTTCTCTGCGGCGGCCATTTGCTGCTGGAGGGCGTGCCCGGGCTCGCAAAAACGCTCTGCGCCACAACTCTCGCGCGCACCATGGACGCCACCTTCCGGCGCATACAGTTCACACCTGACCTGCTTCCGGCTGACCTTCTGGGTGCAGAGGTCTACAGCCCGCGCACCGAGCAGTTCAGCGTTCACCGGGGGCCGATCTTCGCCAATATCATTCTGGCGGATGAGGTGAACCGGGCCCCCGCTAAGGTGCAGAGCGCCCTGCTGGAGGCGATGCAGGAGCGCCAGGTCACTATCGCCGGCGAGACCTTCCCGCTGCCCGAGCCCTTCATGGTCATCGCCACGCAGAACCCGATCGAGCAAGAAGGCACCTATCCCTTGGCGGAGGCACAGATGGACAGGTTCTTGCTCAAACTGCGAGTGCCCTATCCCCAGCGCGCTGAGGAGCTGCAGATACTTGACAGAATGGCGACCGCCGAAACACCGGATGTCGTCGATGCCGTACTTCAGCCGACAGACGTGCTCCGTATTCGCGCGGCGGCCGAGCAGGTGCACGCCGCTCCGCGGATCAAGGACTACGTGCTGGACATAGTGCGCGCCACCCGCAATCCGAACAGCGAGACGGACTGGGCCCGCTACGTTGCGTGGGGCGCCTCACCCAGGGCTGCTGTCCACATGCTGATGGCCGCACGGGCGCGGGCCTTGCTGAAGGAGCGCGGCTACGTGGCACCCGACGACGTGCAGGCTGTGGCTGCAGACGTGCTGCGGCACCGGCTGGTACTGACCTTTGAGGCGGAGGCTGAAGGCGTGCGAACGGATGCTCTGATAGCCAGGCTACTCGCCGAGGTCCCCGTCAGATAAGACTGCTACATGCGCACCAGCAAACGGGCAAGCAGGCTCAGCAAGAACAGGACGACTAGGGGCGAGAGGTCAATACCACCGATGGAGGGCAGCACCTGCCGCACGGGCCGAAGCACCGGCTCAGTGATGCGGTAGAGGAATGCGTAGAACTCATTCTGTCGGTGCCTGACAGGCAGCCACGAGAAGATGGCCCGGACCAGTACGATCAGGCTGTAGACCTGGATCGCCGAGACAAGAAGACCCATCAATCCCTCCCGCAGTTTCAATGCAACCCCACAAGTATAGATGCACTATCCTTCCTCGTCAACGTCTCGCTGCCGACGCTCTTGACTCGAGCCGTGAGTTCAGTAGACTGTGGCCGCCTGTGCGCTCAGGCAAGGTCGAGCGCGTGGCTTCCTTACAGTCGGCGTTATCCTGCGGAGAGACAAGATGGCCGAGCGACAGATGATTCCATACGGCACCGATGAACTCATGGCCGTCCGTGAGCAGCGGCGGTTCAGCGGAACTGCTCTGCGCGAGATTGCCTTCCCCATAGGAGGCATAGGCGCAGGCTGCATCTCGCTGGGCGGGCGTGGACAACTGCGCGACTGGGAGATCTTCAACCGCCCAAACATGGGCTACCGGCCGGCTCATACGTTCGTGACGCTGCGGGCACAAGCCGATGGCGAGGAGCCAGTCGTGAAGGTCGCCGAAACCGCCTCCGTGCCCCCCTTCTCCAGCACGCACGGCTACAACCACGTCAATGGTGAGGGGTTGCCCCACCTGGACTCCGCCCGGTTCCGCGGCGAATACCCGTTCGCATGGATCGAGTTTGCGGACAGCGCCATGCCTGTCAAGCTATCCATGGAGGCGTTTAACCCGTTTATGCCGCTGGAGCCCGACGATTCGGGCCTCCCACTCGCCGTGCTCACCTACCGGCTGCGCAACACGTCGCGGAAGCCCGTTGACGCCCTTCTGGTGTTCTCCATTCAGAACGTGGTCGGTCTGGGCAGAGGGGCGGATGCGAACCGCCCCGCGCTCGGCGGCAATCGCAACGTCTTTCGCAGCGCCGACGGCCTGAAGGGATTGTTCCTTGACTCGGTGAAGCACCCCGCCGATTCCCCTCAGTTCGGTAATATGGTTGTGGCCACCCCCTGCGAGGAGGTCACCTACACCGGCTCGCTGACCGAGCATCAGGACGCCTTCACGATCGGGCACGCGTTCTGGGATGCAGTGGCGAACCGGGGCGGATTCGAAAATGTCGACCTGCAAGATCCGACCGAAGACGGGCGGACCGCCGTGGGCGCCCTGGGCGTGCAGCTTCACCTGCAGCCAGACCAGCAGCAGAATGTGACCTTCCTGCTCGCATGGTACTTCCCGAACTTCCTGCGCTATTTCGGCCGCCCGGATGGTCGCAACGAAGATCAGTGGAAGAACCACTATGCTACGCGCTTCAAGAGCGCGTGGGAGGTCGCGGCCTACTCGGCGGCGGACCTTGAGCGGTTGCGCGGCAAGAGTCTGGCGTATCACGACGCCCTGTTCGGCTCGTCGCTGCCCGCCGTAGCAATTGACGCGGCGAGCGCCAATACGTCAACCCTCAAGACGTGCTCGTGCTTACGGCTGGCGGATGGCACCTTCTACGGTTTCGAGGGTTGCTCCGCGTCCGGCGGCTGCTGTCACGGCTCATGCACTCATGTGTGGAACTACCAGCAAGCGCTGGCGTTCCTGTTCCCTTCGCTGGAACGCTCGATGCGCGCCGCGGACTACATGCACAACCTGCGGAAATCCGACGGGCGCATGTGCTTCCGCATCGAGCTACCCTTGGGCAACTCCGACTGGGAGTTTCACGCTGCGGCTGATGGCCAGCTCGGCGGTATCATCAAGACGTATCGCGACTGGCAGCTCTGTGGCGATGACGACTGGCTGCGCGGGCTCTGGCCGCGCGTCAAGAAGGCACTGGCCTATGCCTGGGAGCAATGGGATGCGGACCGCGACGGGCTCTGCGAAGGCGTCCAGCACAACACGTATGACATCGAACTCGTGGGGCCCAACCCTCTGATTGGCGGCTTCTACATGGGTGCTCTACGCGCCGCCGAAGAGATGGCGCGCCACCTGGGGGAAGAGGACCTGGCTGAGGAATACCGCGATCTATTCGAGAAGGGCTCGCGCAAAACCGACGACATCCTGTTCAACGGCGAGTACTACGTGCAGGAGTACGATCCAGAAAAGGTGAGAACCCAGCAGTTCGGCGAAGGTTGCCTCTCCGACCAGATGCTGGGCCAGTGGCTGGCAGCAATCTGCGACCTGGGCTACCTCTTCGAACCCGAGAACGTGCACTCTGCCCTGCGTAGCGTCTTCGATTACAACTGGCGCGCCAGCCTGGCCGGGCATGCCAACGTGCAGCGCATATACGCGCTTGCCGACGAAGCCGGTTTGCTGATGGCCTCCTGGCCTTTCGGCAACCGCCCACTGATCCCGACGCGCTACTGCGACGAAGTGTGGACGGGCATAGAGTACCAGGTTGCAAGCCATCTGATTATGGAAGGCATGGTCGAGGAAGGGCTCGCCATTGTCCGGGGCGCCCGCGACCGACATGACGGCGTGCGCCGGAATCCCTGGGACGAGTTCGAGTGCGGCAGTCACTACGCCCGTGCCATGTCGAGCTGGGGGCTGATACTGGCCTTGAGCGGCTACTTCTGCGATGCCAGCAGAGGCCTGATGCGATTCGATCCTCAGGTCCGACGGGAAAACTTCCGCTGCTTCTGGTCAAGCGGAACAGCCTGGGGCATCTTCCGGCAAAAGCTGGACGAAGGATACGCCGACATGGGCCTTGACGTGCTTCACGGGGAGCAGCAGGTGCGTACGCTCCAACTCGAATTGGACTTGCCGGAAGGTGAAGAGGTGGCCGACACAAAGCTCGACGGAGAGGTGGTGCAGTGCTCCGCCTACACTGAGGGCGAGTGGACCGAGCTGCGGTTCGCGTCCCCCGTGGTCGTAGCCGATGGCAGTTCCCTGTCTGTGCACCTGGAGGCGTAGCGACGCTCAGTCGGTCAGGTGGACGTCGTCAGGGTCGTAAGGAGGCGAGAAGACGAGCACCGCCTTGACCGGGCTCTCAGCTTTATGCGGGATGACGGCATACGCCGTGTAACGCGGCAGTATGATCGCCGCGCCCGCTTCCACGAAGTAGCGCGTCTCCTCCACCATCACGATAGCGCTGCCGGCGGCGATGAACATGGTCAGGTCGTGGTCGCGGTGGTAGCGCTTCTCCAGCCGCGCGCCCGGAGCCAGTGTCAAGGATACCAGGTCCTGCGAGCCACCGCGGTCGATCTGCATAAAGCTGTAAGCTTCCCCAGGCGGCAGGTTTATGTCTTCAGGGCGGGAAACTCGGTTGCTCGGCCGGCGCTCCAGCAAGGCCCGCTGCCTTTCCGTCAGGCAGCCCGCCGTCCAGGACATGGCAAATGCCAGCGCCAGCAAGCTCGCGATACTACTGACGTATCGTCGCACGGTGCATTCCTCGCTACTTGGGCTCAAGTGAGGCAAGTCAAGACTATACCTGCTGGCCCCCCCATAGTGCAACACAATGCACGCTTGCGCCGCCGTCCCCCAGGCGGCATACTGCGGCACTTCTCACCCTTCAGCCGAGGCGAGATGAAAGTCACCATCTGCTGCAAACGGTACGGACCGAGCGGCGGCGCCGAGAAGTTCCTGGCGAACTTCGTCCGTTATCTGGTCGATGGAGGCCACCAGGTGAAGATCATCGCGGCCGAGGTCACAGCGGAGCCGAGGGAGGCCGAGATCCAACGACTGTGGATGCCGCCCGTTCCCCGTGTGCTCCAGGACTGGGCGCTGGCTCGGGTCTCTCGGGCAGCGCTTGCTGACGACACCGCCGACGTAACGTTCAGCGACCAGAAGTGCTGGGGAGCCCACGTTGTGCGCCCTGGCGGTGGCGTCCAGCGAGAGTACCTGAAGCAAAGGGCGAAAAGCCCGCCTACCGGGTTCGCTCGCGCCGTATACCGTCTGCAGCACGCCTTGAGCGTGCGCGACCGGCTGCGGGTGCACATCGACGATGTGCTCTATGCCCCGCCCGGGCCCCGCCTGGTCATCGCCAACTCGGGAATGGTTCGGCGCAACCTGTGCGCCCACTATCCCCACCTTGCCGGCCGTATTCGCGTGGTGTACAACGGGGCGGACCCAGAACTGTTCCATCCCGGACTGCGGCTCAAGCACCGCGGCCCGACCAGAGAGCGGCTGGGCATACCGGCTGATGCGCTGGTTGTCGTTTTTGTGGGCACGGGATGGGAGCGAAAGGGCCTGTACACACTGGTCCGCGCGTTAGGCATAATTGCAGCGGCCGGGGCGGAGCCACCCTTCGCAATCATCGTGGGGCAGGGGAGGCAGCGCTATGCGGCGCGCTTCGCCGCTCGCCACGGCGTGAGGGGTCAGCTGCGATTCACCGGCCCCGCCGAGCCGAACCCTTACTACGGCGCTTCCGACCTCCTGGTGCTGCCCAGCTTCTTCGACCCCTGCGCCAACGTCACGTTGGAAGCCCTTGCGTGCGGCCTGCCCGTCGTGACCAGTTCGTACAACGGCGCGTACGAGCTTCTTACTCCAGGTGAAGACGGGTTCTACGTTCGCGACGCGGCTGATGCTCAGGCGGTGGCCGGATACATGCAACGGTTCGCTGACCCAGAATTCCTCGCGCTGGCGTCAGGCGCCGCCCGGCGACTGGCCCTTAAGCACACGCTGGAACGCCAGTACGAGCAGATGCTGGATGCCATCTGCTCCGTCGCGTGCGGCTAACACCTCTCTACGGCCGCGCCGTCGACTGCGACGAACTGGTACACTTCCGGCTCTATACCCGTCTCTTGCTCATAGGCTCGCTCCATGGCTTTGGCGAAGGTGTCGGCTGCCTCGCTCGCAACCAGGTTCACTGTGCAACCGCCGAAGCCTGCGCCCACCATCCGCGCCCCAAACACGCCCTCTTGTCGCCGTGCAGCCTCGACCATCACGTCCAGCTCGACGCAACTGACTTCGTAATCATCGCGCAGGCTCGCGTGTGACTGAAACATGAGACGTCCGAAGCGCAGGTAGTCCCCCTGCCGCAGAGCTTGGGCACCGCACAGGGCCCGCGCATCTTCTGTCACCACGTGTCGCGCGCGTCGGTATGTTAGCTCGTCGAGTGCGGATCGATTCTGCTCCAACATCTCGGGGCTAACGTCGCGGAGCTGCTTGATCTCCGCTGGCACGCGGTCGTTCAGTATGCGCGCGGCCTCTTCGCAGCGTGCGCGGCGCTGGTTATACGCAGAGCTACCCAACTCATGATGGACCATCGTGTTGCAGACCACGATTTTGACCACACTGGTATTCAAAGGCAGCAGTTCGTGCTCGAGGGAGCGGCAGTCAAGCAGCAACGCGTGGTCGCTCTGAGCGTGTATACTGACATACTGGTCCATGATGCCGCAGTTGACGCCGACGAAGCGGTTCTCGGCGGCCTGGCAGATGAGCGCCAGTTCCTTGGGCATCACCTCGCATGCGCCACTGTGGCACAGGGCCCCGGCGACCGCCACCTCAATGGCGGCCGAGGAACTCAGGCCGGCGCCAACCGGAAGGTCTCCGAACACGACTCCATCGAACGGCCCGGGGCTGTGACCGGCTTCCTGCAGCGCAAGCGCAACGCCGCGGACGTAGTTCGCCCAGCTCTGCTCATCGTTGTGGCTTATGTCGTCCAGGCCGAACTCGTCCCACTCACCATAATTCTCGGCCCAAAGCCGTACCGGCCCGGACTCCACAGGACGGAAAAGGACGGCCACATGCCTGTCCACGGCCATCGGCATAACGAAGCCGCCGTTGTAGTCGGTGTGCTCACCGATGAGGTTAACACGCCCGGGAGCTCGCGAGCAGAAGACGGGGCCGGGCCCAAAGTTCTGGGGGAACTTCTGGAGATACTCAGTGAGTTTCCTGCGGTCCACGATTGCGCCCTCTGGTCAGTAACCTCAAATCCAGCGCACCATTACATGGCAGCCAGTTAGCCAATCACGATGTTGACGATCCGATTGGGCACGATCACGATCTTACGTATCTCGGCATCTTCCAGATACTTCTGCACGCTGGGCAGTGCAACAGCAAGCTCGCGCAGGGCTTCCTCGTCCGTGTCCCGCTCCACTACCAGCCGGTCACGCACCTTACCGTTGATCTGCACGGGCATCTCCACTTCCTCCGCCCGCGCCGCTTCGGCATCGAACCCAGGCCAGCCTTGTTTGAAGATGCTCGGCCGGTGGCCCATACGACCCCAGAGCTCCTCCGCGAAATGCGGCACGAAGGGCGCAAGCATCTTCACCACGTTCTCCAGGGCGAAGCGGAACACGCCGAAATGCGTGAGCTCCTGCTCCGGTTCATCGCCCTGATAAGCTTCGCGCAGTCTGAGCTTGCCCACCTCGTTGACCAGGCTAATGATGGCCGCGATGGCCGTGTTGAAGTGCCAGCGTCCCTCGATGTCCTCGGTCACCTTGCGGATAGTGGCGTGTGTGAGGCGGTGTACCTCCCGCCACTCTGCATCCAGGTCGCCGGTTACGAGTTCGCGCTGCGGCACTCGTCGGAAGTGTTCCCTGTGCGTGTTCACCAGTTCCCACAGTCGATTGAGGAATCGCCGGTAGCCGATGATGCCGCCGTCCTGCCATTCCGCGTCCTTCTCCGGCGGTCCGATGGCAAGGGTGTAGAGCCGCACGGTATCGGCGCCGTGTTCCTCCACTCCTCCGTCGAGCGGCACCCCGTTGCCCTTCGACTTGCTCATCTTCTCCAGGCTGGCAACCACTTCGACCTCTTGCTCGATACGCTCCTCAAGGTCCATGTCGAAGTCGCACTTGCAGGGCTCACGCACGTTCTTGTCGTCGCTGACGATCTTGCCACAACGCGTGCAGATGTAGCTCTCCTTACAGATCATGCCCAGGGTGAAGAGCGCCTCAAAGGGCTCGCGGAAACCGACGAGCCCGGCGTCGTACAGAACCTTGACGATGAACCGCGAGTAGAGCAGGTGCAGCACGGCGTGTTCGACCCCGCCAATGTAGAGATCCACGGGGAGCCATTCGTCTACCAACTGCCGATCGTAGGGTGCGTCCTCCAGGTGGGGAGAGACATAGCGCAGGAAGTACCAGCACGAGCATAGCCACTGTGCGATGGTGTCGGTTTCGCGTTGCGCATCCGCGCCGCACTCGGGGCAGGTGGTGTTCACGAACTCGTCGACGAAAGCCAGGGGACTCTTGCCGCGGGGGCGGAAGTCAGCAATCTCGGGCAGACGGACCGGCAGATCCTCCTCAGGCACGGCTACAACACCGCACTTGGGACAGTGCACGACGGGTATCGGCGCGCCCCAGTAACGCTGGCGGCTCACCAGCCAGTCTCGCAGGCGGTAGTTGACATCCGCTTCGCCCATTGCCTTCTCTTCCAGGTAGTCCACTACCTGCGGGATACCCTCGGGGCTCGGCGTCCCGTCAAAGGGGCCGCTCTGGAACATGATGCCGGCCCCCTCCCACGCTTCCTCCATCTGCTCGCCGACCAACTCCTGCATGCCCTCCGGGCGGATGACCGGTCTGACGGGTATGCCATACTTGCGCGCAAACTCGAAGTCGCGCTGATCGTGCGCCGGGACGGCCATCACGGCGCCGGTTCCATACTCCATGACCGCGTAGTTAGCGACCCAGAGCTGCACCTGCTCGCCGTTGACCGGGTTTACCACGTAGCGCCCGGTGAAGACTCCCTCCTTCACCAGGGCGTCTGAGAACCGCGCAATCTCCGGCTGCTCTACCGCATCGGCCACAAAATCCAGAACGTCATCTTCTTGTTCTGTGCCTGCCACCAGGTTTGGTATAATCGGATGCTCCGGCGCCAAAACCATGAACGTGACGCCCCAGAGCGTATCCGGGCGGGTGGTGAAGCACGGCAGCTCCTCGCCCGTATGGGCGATGTGGAACGTGACCAGCGCCCCCTCGCTGCGCCCGATCCAGTCGGCCTGCATACGGCGGACGCGGTCGGGCCATTCCCCCAGCAGCGCCAAGTCGTCCAGCAACGCATCGGCGTACTCCGTGATCTTGAAGAACCACTGGGGCAAATCCTTCTCGACCACCTCCGTGTCGCACCGTTCGCACAGGCCGTTAACGACCTCCTCATTGGCCAGGCCGGTCTGACAACTCGGGCACCAGTTCACCGGTGCGTCGCTGCGATAGGCCAACCCCCGTTTGAACAGTTGCAGGAAGACCCACTGAGTCCACTTGTAGTAGCTTGGATCACTGGTGTTGATCTCCCGCGACCAGTCGTAGCCGATCCCCAGCATATTGAACTGCCGCTTCATCACGGGGATGTTCTCTGCCACGTAGTCGCGCGGATGCTGATTGAAGCGCAGGGCGGCATTCTCTGCAGGCAGCCCAAAGGCATCCCAACCCATCGGGTGCAGCACATTGTAGCCCTGCATCAGGCGATACCGGTTCACTACATCGCCGAGGACGTAGTTGCGCCCGTGCCCCACATGCAGCGCACCGGAGGTATAGGGAAACATCGTCAGGCAGTAGAGGTTCGGCCTATCGCTGCGGTCATCGCAACGGAAGAGGCCCGTCTCCTCCCAGTATTTCTGCCACCGAGACTCGACCTGGGCCGGGTCATATCGGTCGGTCATGCGCGGTCTCCATGTCTTTTGCGCGAGGGGAAGGTGCGGTAACCAGTGATTATAGCGGTTGGCGACGACCAATCAACCGCCGGGCCCATGTGCCGATTCACGCCCTTCTGGCAGCCCAGAGACGTCTCTGCTATACTGCGTCCAGGAGTTCTGCCATTGCACCTCAGGGGACCTACTGCGCATGGGGAAGCAGCCTTCGCTGGTAGCCTTCGACGTGGGGAACACTTCGGTCAAGTGCGGCGTCCGCCACGAGGCGGAATGGCAGGTCGTCTGCCGAATCCCCACCGCTCCCGTCGACTCCCTGGAAAGTCGGCTCCGGCGCGCAGTGCATGGCGACAAGGATGCACTCTGCGGGGCACCAAAGTGCGCCGTCTCCTCGGTACACCCGAGGGCGACCGACGCCGTCCTGCGCGCCGTCAGGGCAGTTGGCATGTCGAGCCCTGTCCTTCTTGGTCGTGATGTCGAGTTGCCAATCGCCGTGGACCTGCCTAACCCGACGGGCGTGGGCACGGATCGCCTGCTACTCGCCCTCGCCGGACGAGAGCTCGCCGGCGCGCCGTGTGTTGTTGCCTCTGCAGGGACGGCGGTCACGGTGGATATGGTGGATCCGGAAGGCCGATTTGCAGGTGGAGCCATCGCACCGGGGGTCGGGCTGGCAACCCGCGCACTGCACGAGCGCACCGCCCTGCTGCCCCGCGTGGAGCTAACTGCCCCCCCCTGTGTGCCGGGGCGCGACACGGCCGGGGCGATTCGGGCGGGTGTTTACTGGTCTTGCGCGGGGGCAGTCCTCACACTGCTGGAAAGCTACCGCAGGCGTCTGGGCCGATCCGCGCTACCGCTCGTATTCACCGGCACGGACGCCCCGCTGCTGATGCCGGCCACGCCGCCGGGAACCCGGCATTCGCCACATCTGCTGTTCATCGGTATCGAGCTGGCAACGCCGTAGCTAAAAGGCCATGCCCACCATCTCGCCGCTGAAGGCAGGAGCGAACCGCGCCTACGCAAGATCGTACAGCTCGCCGACACGACCGGGCGCAGCGCAGTCCTGGTCCAGCAACCGCTGCTTAAGCTGAATGGCAGTCGCCACAGCCTGCCCCCGGTAATGATTGTTCGCTATCACGAACATGCGCTCTACCTGCTCCGCCATCTTCCCCACGGCCGCCCGTATATCTTCCAGTTCTTGACGGCCATACAGATAGTCGTAACGCTCGTCACGGCCCGACCCTTTGTCGAACCAAGCATCGTAGTTGCGTCCGTGCAGGCGCAGGTAGCCGATGGGGCCGAAGCCAAAGGAGGTCAGGGGTATGTTCCCCCGATAGACAGGCTGGTCGATATTGCAGAACCCCACGTCGAGCGAGCGGATAAACTGCAGAGCTCTCTCCTGGATCCACCCCTTGCTGCGCACCTCTATGACGAGGGGCAGGTCGCGAAACTCATCCGCCAAACGGCAAAGATAGTCCTGGCTGTTGCGGTTGAAACGGAAAGACCAGGGGAACTGCACCAGCATCGCACCCAGGCGCCCTGCCTCGACCAGCGGCGCGATGCCATTGCGGAAAACCTCCACCTCGGTGCTCAGCCATGGCTCGTCGCGTTCGTGCGTGAACCGCTGCCAGAGCTTGGCGGTGAACAGAAAGTCAGGGCGGCCCTCCACGTCCTGGACCCAACGGCGGCAGTAAGCGGGCCGCGGCGGTCGATAGAACGTGTTATTGAGCTCTATGGCGTTGAAGTAACCGGTCAGGTAAGTTGGAGCCCGGAAACCTTTGGGCTTCGAACGGGGGTATACGATACCGTCCCAGTCGTCGTACGACCACCCCGCCGGCCCGATATAGAGCTCCGCGCCCTTGTGCCGCCAGTCGGTAGCCGTTGCCATGTTTGTGGCCTCCGCAATATGTGCGCACGGTGGTCATTCTACATGACTGTATAGATAACGGCAACCAAGCGGCCGTACAGAGGCCTGCGACGGGTCTGAGATGCAGTTGGATCGGTGAGTCAGGGCTCCAGCCCCTTCGCGGTCTCTGCCAGAAAGTGCTCCAGGAACTTCAAGAACGCCTCGCTGTTCCTGCGTTCGGACATCCGTCGGTGGAAGCGTTCGGTCCGTTAGTCCCAGGCGCTCTCGCCGGGCGCTTCATCTTCGTTCACATGCCGGGCGCTGTAGATGAGTTCTGCGTCGCGCTCGGGGCACTCCCAGTCCGCCTCCTCAGGCAGTGGCTCGTCCTCGTGAAGCGCGCCGGGTGCTGGCCCTGATTCTCCGCAGAAAACAGACTTCATGTATTGGGCGACAGCCCGGGCATGTCTGTAAAGCCGGAAACCCGTTCCCTGCCCTGCCATGAGGCGGCGGTAAGCGCTTGCAGGCGACGCAACTCTCAGATGCCGATAAGAACGCGGCTTGAAAGACCTGGCGGGGGAGGGTACCGTTCCATGCTAAAGTCCGAGTTGTAACTTTCCTGCGGTAACTGGGAAGATGGAGACAGCCATGCGCTACGATGTCCGTGAGTTCGGTGCCATCGGGGATGGCAAGACGGTCAACACAGAGCCAATAGCCGCCGCCGTGGCAGCGGCAGCGCGTGCGGGAGGCGGCACCGTGGTGGTCCCGCCCGGCACGTTTGTGACCGGGGTTTTCGGGCTCGCCAGCCACGTGACGCTGGAACTGGCGCCCGGCAGCATGCTCAAAGCCAGCGGGGACTTGAGCGACTACGAGCGGGACGGCGAGCGGACGGGCCTGGTCTACACGAAAGACGCCGAGTACGTCGCGATCGTGGGGCAGGGAACGATCGACGGAAACGGCATGCAGTTCATGTCTGACACCCATGTGCATCGCGGCAGTCATGGTTACGACCCGGCCTGTACCCGCCAGGGCAAGTCCTATCTTGCTGCGGAGAAGGACATGCGCGAGGGGCCTGTGCGGCCTTTGAAGCGGCCGAATCAGATGCTCTGCTTTGTCGAATGCAAACATGTGCAACTGCGCGACGTTACCATTCAGGAACCGCCACACTGGACCATCCGTTTCGGCAACTGCGACCGTGTCTCTGTCCATGAGGTGACGATCGAAAACAACATGTTGGTGCCCAACAACGACGGTATCCATTGCACGCAATGCACCAACGTGCGCATTTCTGATTGCGACATCAGGGCTGGCGACGACTGCATAGCCTTCACCGGCTTTTTCGATCACCCCGGTCACGGTTTCGGCAACCCGCCCCGAGATGCCGAACACCTGGTAGTCACCAACTGCATCCTCTCTTCCTCCTCGGCCGGTATACGCATCGGCGCTGGTCAGAGTCCGGTGCGGAATGTGACAATCACGAACTGCGTCATGCGGCAGGTTCACCGCGGCGTGGTCATCTGGCAGCGCGACGGCAGCACGCTGGAGGACATCCGTATCAGCAACCTGGTTATCCACACGAAACTGCTCGCGGGCCGGTGGTGGGGACAGGCCGAACCGATCGCCATCAGCTCGTTGCGTCGCACCGAGTCGACGCCGCCCGGCAAGGTGCAGCGTGTTCACATGAGCGGGATCACGTGCCACAGCGAGGGCGGCATCATGATGTACAGCGAGACGCCCGGGGAGATCGAGGACGTGCTGCTCGACGATGTCAGGCTCTACCTGCACAATAGCCCGGTTAATCCGACGCACGGCGGCAACTTCGATCTGCGGCCAGTCGAAGGCCGACCGGAACTGGCGGTCTTCAAGCACGATCTCTACCCGATCTACGCGCGCGGGGTGGACAAGCTGGTCGTGCGCAACCTGGCCGTCGAACGCGATGACGACCTGCCCGACTGGTTCCACGGCGATCCACGGTTCGACGGATGCCGCGACGCCATCGTGGACGGCGAGCACACGGCGTAGCCTGGCCCCTATTCAAGCGCAATGGGGGTGCTTGAGAGCCAATGGAAGACTCGAAATGTCCGTCTCTATTGGGTAGAACCCGAATCGCCCATTTGATCTGGTGCTGGGAGTGCCGCGATGCCGTAATATGGCCTTCTCAGGTCTGTTTCACGGCGCTCAGACACTCGCTGAGAAAGGCAACCAACGGGTGAAAAGCAAGCTGAGGGTCCTCTCAGGATCAGTTTTGACAGCCCGGTGAGACCTCCTTCGCCCTTCGAAGCGAGCTACGGAGGCCCGCGAAGTGAAGATCGGGGCGAAGGGGTGCGCCACGCGCGCTACATAGCTTCCCAGATGGCGGAGGTGACAGTGCCGCGGCACCTGTTCGGAGCGGTATTGAATCGGATTCAGACGCTATCCCCGGCGCCGACCTGACGAGTGGCGCCGGGTTTCGCAGAAAGACCTGACTTCGCGGTTTCTCGACAGTCAGGGTGCCTCTCGATGGCCGAAAAGTCATCTCGGGCGGCCGTATCTCCCCGGGCAAACGGCGACCGGAGACCAGGGGGACAGGTTTCTATCACGGGTTCGTCCTTGACAAACAGCGCGGGGGGGGTGCCCTCTCGCGATCGAGGCGAACGTGTAACTTCGCTACGGTAAATGAGTGATCTCGGCTGAGGCGTGTGGGAACGTTGGTGAGCTGACTCAGGCAACCATGCAAACCGGGGAGCAAGGACGATGCAAAGAGGTCTAATTGCATGCGGGCTGTTGGCTTTTGTGCTGTGTTTGGTATCCGCGGCAGACAGTGTAGCCCTCGCCCAGACAGGCCATACCACGGGAGAGGGAGGCTGGGTCTGGTGGGAGGCCGAGGATCCGGTCAGCGAGACCTTCCCCCCGGCCGCGCAGTCGCCGTTCCAGGAAGGCTCGCTCGATTTCACGCGGCTCTCCGGTGGAGACTGGATCTCCGGCGACAAGGGCAACACTGGCGAGCCCTACAGCGCCGCCTACGAGATCACCGTGCCGAAGCACGACACCTATACCTTCTGGATTCGCAAGGCCTGGCACCACGCGCTGTTCACCTGGGAGTTCGAGGATGGCCCAAAGGGTGAGGTCACGCGTGACGCCGCGCTATTTGACTATACACCACTGCGCCGCAAGCTCGGCGCGACATGGATGGATGCCGGCCAGGTGAAGTTAGCGGCCGGCAAGCACCGCTTTAGCTTCACGCAGACGGGCTCGGACAAGCCCGGAGGCGGCGGGTATTTCGGCATCGACTGCTTCGCGCTGGTCCCGTTCCCCTGGAAGCCCAGCGGCAGGCTCAAGCCGGGCGAGAAGCTGGGCCTGGAGGAGGAGGGATGTACCGGTTTCGAGCCGGACGTGGACACCTTCACCAATGAGGTTCTGGTGGACCTGCGCGACCGCAACCACACGATCTGCGGCGAGTTGGGCCGCCTGGTCGTGCGCGACGGCGACTTCTTCTGGGCCGAGGGCCCGCACAAGCCGGTGCGCTTTTGGGGACAGGTCGTCGGGCGTAGCGCCATCGTAGCCAGCGATCAGGCCCAGGAAGCTTACGTTCGCCGCATGGCTAAGCTGGGTGTCAACATGATCCGGCTGCACGCCCGTTTCCACGGCGGCGTGGAAGGTGATGCACTCGCCATCAGCGATCACTACCTGGACCGCTTCGATCACTTCGTGGCCACCTGCCGGAAGAACGGCGTCTACTTCATGGTCAACACCTTCTACGACCACTGGATCCACGGCTCGCAGGTCGGGGGTGGCCACAAGGACCGAGAGCACCCCAACGGCTGGCAGTTTATCCATCCGGAGGGACGCGCCCTCTGGCGGCGGTGGACCGGCCGGCTCTTGGACCGCGAGAACCCGTACACGGGCATGCGCAACAGTGAGGATCCGACCATCGCGATCATCCAGCTCAGCAACGAGGACAACTACTTCTTCCACAACTTCCAGCCGTATGACGTGATCCCCGTTGAGACCATGGAGTTCATGGAACAGCGCTACGCCAAGTGGCTGCGGGAGGAATACGGCAGCCTGGAGAAGGCGAAAGCCGGCTGGCAGCACAACCACCCGCGCGACGATCTGGACGGCGGTCGCCTGGGCCTGCTCACAGTACACCACCTGACGAACTCCGGCCAGCGTGGCCGCGACCAGGCCGCCTTCCAGGTGCACGACTACCGCGCCATCACTGACGGTTTCATAGCGCACCTGCGCGACATGGGCTACGAGGGCGTGGTTAATAACGGGAATTGGCTCTCGGCCGACGCCCGCTATCTGGAGCCGCTGGACAAGATGGCCAACATGAACGCCTCACTGCTGAGCCGCCACGGAGTGACCTGGACCGCGCACGAGAAGTTAGACGAGTTCTGGCACGTGAAGGCGGGCGACTACTACGCCAGCCGTTCGGGCCTGAAAGAGCCCTGGGAGCTACCGTGGAACGAGCTGCACTACAACGACCACGCCACCATGGTCTGCGAACCCAAGACCACCATGCCCAACCGTTTCCGCGCCGAGTGGCTGGTCCTGGGCGCCTGCTGGGGCGCCCTGCAAGGCATGGACGCCCAGATGCACTTCGCCGGCAGTCTGAACTGGCTTACGACTACGGCTCGCTGGGGCATCGACGAGCCCACTATGATGGGGCAGAGCCCGGCGTTGGCGCTCATCTATCGCGAGGGCCTGGTCGCGCAGGCTCCGGTGGTCATCCAAGAAACCCTCAGCCGTCAGGCGCTGCTGGACCTGCAGGGCGCAGCTTTCCACCCCATTAGCTCCATCAGCCGCGGCGAGATCCAGCCGCGCGATCTCGCGCTTCTGCGTATCGAAGAAGGCAGGGGCCCGGGGCTGAATCCGCTCATGCTTATGACCGGCAGCCTGCAGAGGAACATCGTCGACGACCCCACCGAGGCAGGCCTGCGCATCGATGCAAACGTGGAGCAGTGCGTGGACGCCGAGGCGAAGACCGTGCGCAGTGTCGACGGTCAGCTCCACCTCGACTGGGGCATCGGCCTGCTGCGCATTCAGGCCGCCCGCGCCCAGGGCGCCGTCGGCTTCCTGAAGGAGAGCAGCACAATCGAGCTGGCGGATATGGTCATCGACTGCGAGAACGAGTACGCCAGCATCGTCTGCGTGGCGCTGGACGGAAAGCCGCTGGCGGAGTCACGGCGTATGCTGCTCACGGCAGTCACGGAAGACTTCAACTACGGGTGGAAGACTGAGCGGGCCACGCTCAAGCCGCGTCGCAACGACAGTATACAGGGCCTGCAGGTGGTGGACGTCGGCCGCTCGCCCATCCAGCATCGTCGGCCGGCGGGCACCGTCCGCTTCACCCGTGCCGACGCCCGGAGCCTCAGGGTGACCGCAGTCGACTGGAACGGCTACCCTGTGGCCGAACACGGTACGGCCAAGCACATCGAACTGGGCGGCGACGCCATCAGCTATGTGATTCAGAAGTGAGGACCGGACTGAGGTAGACTTCACTTGATCGGCAAAGCCGGCTGGGTCTTCCACCGGGTCGGTGTCGAGCTTCTTTCCGACCAGCCGGTCGTGCAGGCGCCGGCGGTCCCGGCGGAAGTGTGTGTTGTGTGCCAGATTGACCTGTTCGTAGGGAAACTCGTTCAGGTTGAACATCAGCCAGGGCTGCCCCTCCAGGTAGACGTATTTCCAGCCTTCGCGCGTGGCTATTGCCCGGCAGGGCCGGTCCACGCTGTCCCCGTGGCCCGTCGGGATGACCGACTGCAGGTAGGCCGAATCGGCCAGCTTGGCCGGTTCCCTCTCCCGTGAGAAGTGCCCGGAGTAGTCGGTGCCCGCCATCCGCCCCGGCGGCTCGATGCCGCAGAGCCCGAGGCTGGTCGGGGCAATGTCCACGCGGTTGATCACCATGTCCCGGCGCAGCCCGTGGCGCTGACCGGAACTAGTACAACAACACCACCTGCGAGAATCAGGTCATGGCCTACGGCATCCATCCGAC
>CAYQXJ010000013.1:0-75182 GCA_964421565.1 uncultured candidatus Brocadiaceae bacterium | reverse complement strand
GGAGGAGATGGCCGTGGCCTATCATTCCCTGGCCAGGGCCACCCATCCTTTCCCAATTGAATCGGATTCAGACGCTATCCCCGGCGCCGACCTGACATCGCGCGAGGGGCACAGAAATGGCACGTTCTGCTTTCGCGAACGCAACGGTTTATGCTTCGAAAGCCAAAGACCCCTTTTCTCAACGCGCATCCTGTGATGCCCAAAGACAATTTGTAATGCCTCTACAGCAGATGGGGAATCGCCAGCACTGCCATTCCGCAGCTTTGAGGCGCGGTCCATCGGTGGTAGAATGCTCCATCGGTGATGGCTGTCGCCCCGAGGGTCAGCAAGGAGCGGCGGTCAGGAGACGAGAGACAGGGGTGTAACCAGGAGGGTGACCACGATGTCCGCAAGACGGGAGGATGTCAGGGCCGCGGTGATGACGGAACCGGGAGCCATGGAACCGCGGAGCTATCCCTATCCGGAGATCGACGGGGATTCGGCGGTGTTGAAAGTGGAGATGTGCGGGGTCTGCGGGACGGACAAGCATATTTTCAAGGGGGACGCCACGGAGATTCGGGGCCAATCCATATTCCCGTTTATCCCCGGGCACGAGATCATCGGGACGATCGAAGAGATCGGCGAGAACGCGGCCGAGACCATGGAATACGACCACAGGCCCCTCCGGGCAGGAGACAGGGTGGCGCTCGCGGTGGAGGTGAACTGCGGCGAGTGCTGGTACTGCCGGAACCAGTACAACAACACCACCTGCGAGAATCAGGTCATGGCCTACGGCATCCATCCGACCGTCGACGTGCCGCCCCACCTGCGGGGAGGGTTCGCCGAGTACATCTACATCGCGCCGGGCTCCTCGCTGTTCGCGGTCCCCGACGGGATGCCGACGGAGGTGGCGGTTTTCGTGGAGGAGATGGCCGTGGCCTATCATTCCCTGGCCAGGGCCACCCATCCTTTCCCAGCGGTCAAGGAAGGCTTCGGGCCGGGGGATACGGTGGCGGTGCTCGGAAACGGGCCACTGGGAATCCTCCATGGGATCATGGCCCGTATCCACGGGGCGGGCACAAGCATCGCCACGGACCTGGCGGACAGGAGGCTGGAGAAAGCGAAGGAGCTGTACGCCGACGTCACGATCAACGCGTCGGAGACGCTCGTCGCGGACCGGGTGCAGATGGTCAAGGAACTGACGGAGGGCGTGGGGCCGGACCTGGTGATCGAGTCCGCCGGGGTACCGGAGGTATTCCTCGAGGCCCTTGATATGGTCAGGAAGGGCGGCACGGTGATCGAGGTGGGCAACTGGGTGGACACCGGAGAACCGGTCCCGTTGAACGTCATGCAGCACGTGACCTCCAAGAACGTGCATATTCATTCCGTATTCCATTGTGGCACCAACTGGGGCCCGGTGCTCACCATGATGGGCGCGCACGCGGAACGCTTCCCCTTCGACTCGCTGATATCCCACCGGATGGGACTGGACGAACTGGCGGAGAACATGGGGATCGTAGTGAACCCGGACGAATGCATGAAGGTGGAGGTGGTCCCCCACGAGAGCAGCGGATGATCCCTGAGGGGTTCCCCCCGATCTTCTACGCGCGGGCGGTGCTGGGCGCCTCCGTCGCCTGGCGGGTGCGTGCCTGAAGCGTCACCGTACAGGGGCTCTCCTACCCCGCCGAAGAGTTCAAGTGCGCCGCAGGCGCTGCCCGGCTCGGAGCCACGTTTACTCGGGACAGTTCAGCGCGGTTGACGGAGAGCTGCCGCTGCACCACCCAGGTGTAGCAGGACCACCAACCTGCCTCGGGCGCACAGCCCGGCGGCGTCCGCGCCGTCCTCCCCGGCCGACGCTGGCCTGGAACTGGCGCCCGCCCCGGGGCGCGGCGCCCCCTGCCTCCCTCGGTCCTTCGCTCATCCGACGATCAATGCTCTGACGTACCTCATGCCCCGCCCTCTCGAACAGAGCCCATCTGAGCACCGTATGGCCCGAAGTGAAAGGGCAAAGTCAATCTCTGGAACACTTGTGTCAGACCTCTTAGGTGATCATCGGCTCGGGGCTGCTACGGTTCCGTTAGGGACTGCAGACGGTATCATGGTAGGCTGCGGGGGCACTTAACCGAGGAGGATGTGCCGTGCGCATTGTAGCGCTAAATGGCAGCCCCAGGGCCGATGGCCGCGTGAGCCACATCGTCGAAGAAGTGCTTGATGGCGTCCGGGAGAACGGGCACCAGACCGAGCACATCCACCTGAGCAAACTGCATGTGCGACACTGCACCGGCTGCATGCGCTGCCAGCAAGAGCCTCCGTGCATCATCCGTGACGACATCGAACGCGTGGAGGCTGCCATCCGCCGTGCCGAGATGATCGTGCTGGCCAGCCCCGTCCACTGGGGCAACGTGAGCGCGATCATGCTGCGGACACTGGAACGGCTGTTCGGCTTCCTCATCGAAGAGCAACCGCGCGGTGCGCCTACGGCACGGGAAGGCAAGGGCAAGAAGGCGGTGCTCATCACGGCATGCAGCACGCCCTGGCCGTTGAATTGGGTGTTCAACCAGTCGCGCGCCGTCTTCAGCCGACTTCACGAGGTGTGTCGCTACAGCGGGATCAAGGTCGCAGGCAAGTTCACGCTGCCGGGCACCATTTCAATGGAGGACATCCCGGAGAAACACCTTCGGAAGGCACGGCGGCTCGGACGGTCACTACGCTGACGGTGCTCTCAGGCGCTCTCGCCCGGCGCTTCACCTTCGTTCACATGCCGGGCGCCGTAGATGAGTTCTGCGTCGCGCTCGGGGCACTCCCAGTCCTCCTCCTCAGGCAGTGGCTCGTCCTCGTGAAGCGCGCCGGGCTGCTCATGGTAATCGGCGCCGAGGCGCCCCAAAACGGTATCCTCGCTCGACTTCCGCCTGGCCAGAGGCGCCAGCAACCAACAAAGGAATCTGGATTTCTGCATGCGTGGAGTCCTGCAAGCGGTTTGCCCTGTATTATGCATCAAGGGGGGGGTCGTTGGCAAGCTTCTGGCGAGGCCGTTTTTGGCCTTGACAAGGGCATGGGGTTCGGGTATCATTTCAGCGTACTTCAACGCCCAGCCATTGGGATTTGTACGCAGCCCGGTGAATCCGCCGTTGCGTTTTGACACCACGGACAGCGGCAGTGGGTTGCGTTGCACGTCGCGCTACCGTTTGGGGGCCGGGATATGATTCCGGCCGTCCAGCGAGCCATACCAGCGCGGCGCTTCTTTACATGATAATGACAAATAGCTTCGCTGCGCACGGGCCGTACGCCGGAGTGCTTCGGCCTTGGCGTCGCACAGCAACTTGGTTCTGGAAGATTCAGGAGGCATTGACCGATGTCCCGCAGTAAGAGCAAAGGCAGGAAGCCGGACTCCAGGTCGCGGCTGGAACTCATACGCAAGCGCCACAGGGAGTTGATACTAAGCCGCCGCGACATGTTCGCCGACGATGTCGACGATTACGATCCGTTCGAAGATCTGGCCGACTCGGATGAGTTGGCGTTCGCTGATACCGTATCAGTGGGGCGGTAGAGTTCCCTCCACCGCCCCTACCTGCCTGCCTCGCAGAGCCTCACCAGAAGCGTTTCCAACCAGGTCTGCTCCTCGCCTGACCTCAACGATGCGGTCTTGGATTCGTGATCCGCGTCGCTGAGCATCTGCAGGCGCCGGGCGAACCAATTATCGGACAGGCGCCTCACCACTGGGGAGACCTTCCGCACGGCGAACGGCGGCATGCCTGCCGCCCGCGCCATCTCCGCCGGCGAGGCGTTGCGTTGCGCCAGTCGTCGGAGCTGCCAGTACTGTCGCACCTGGCGGGCGAGGACGGCAATGATTCCCTCCCGGCGTTCACCGCGCAGAAGCAGATCATCGCAGAGCCGCAACGATTCCGCGGTATCGCCTGCGGCGACTGCCTGACCTAACTCATAGATGGAGCGAGAACGGGCTTGTGCGGTCATTTCGCCCACGTCCGCCGCTGTTATGCTGCCCGCCTCGCCCACGTAGGCGACAAGTTTCTCGAGTTCGTTCTCCAGCGCAAGCACGTTCGGCCCGACGGCCTCTACCAGGGCATAGGCAGCCTCGGAGGAGATCTGCTTGCCCTTCTCTCGTGCGCGCTCCCGGCACCAGGTGCGCGCCTGATTCCACGTAGCGCCTTCGCAGTCCACTTCGAGGCCAACAGATCGGATAGCTCGGGCAACGTTCGTCCGCCCGTCCAACCGCTTGACCAGCAGAATCAGCGAACCCGTTCTGCTGGGACTCTTTAGGTAGGCAACCAGTTTCTCCCCGTGCGACTTCAGGAAAGCGTCGCCGTCCTCTACCACCACGGCACGGCGCCCCGCCATGCCGAGAAAGGGGGCAGTGCGCAGTTCGCCGAACACGTCGGATGGCTCGCCCCCCCCATCAAAGCGTCGCACGCTGCTGCCGGGCTCGTCTTGTGGGGCAGCGAAACCCTCCAAAATACCCAGACTCCTTGCCCGCAACGCCTCGTCATTACCTACCAGCGCATATACCGGCACAGGTTCGACACGTTCCAGGTGTTTCTCCAAATCCAGGGCGCCAATCTTGGCCATACTCGCTCCCGTCCTTGTGGACAGTCAAGTTTAGATGGAGCCTGGCCCGCGCGCAAGCTGCAGAAGTGCGCGTCGGGCAACCGCAGCGGCGGGAGCTTGCCTGCGCGGGCTTTTGGCCTATAATGGCCGCTTCGGCGGAGGCACGTATCCGCACTCGACAACCGCTTCCCTACACCCCGAAGTGAGAACTACACCCATGGCTAATTGCCCCATCAGTGATCCTGCGGCGCGACGGGAGCAACTGCAGAGGGAGTATCAGATGCTGTGCGCCACCGGGCTGTCCTTGAACATGGCGCGCGGCAAGCCATGCGCCGAGCAGCTTGACCTCTCGAATGGCCTCTTCACCGCAGTCGACGCGAGTGACTACACGTCCCAGGACGGCACAGACTGCCGCAACTACGGCGGCCTCACCGGGCTGCCGCAAGCACGCCGGCTCTTCGGCGAGCTGCTCGGCGCCCCGCCAGAGCAAACCATCGTGGCCGGCAACGCAAGCCTGACGCTTATCCATGACACGGTTGCCCGCGCGGTCAGCCACGGTGTGCCCGGCGGGGCCGGTCCCTGGGGCGATGCGGCCCCCCGCTTCATCTGCCCATGCCCCGGCTACGACCGTCATTTCACGTTGCTCGAACACCTGGGCGTCGAGATGCTGCCGGTTGCAGTCCGGGAGGACGGCCCGGACATGGAAGCCGTCGAGGAGCTGGCTGGCGATCCCCGCGTCAAGGGTATCATATGCGTGCCCAAGTACAGCAACCCGACGGGCGCCGTTTACTCGGACGAGATAGTTCGGCGCCTGGCATCCATGAAATGTGCCAGTCCCGACTTCCGCATCATCTGGGACAACGCATACGCCGTGCACGACCTGGTCGACGACCCGCCGGAACTGATGAACGTCCTGGACTCCTGCCGGGAGGCCGGCAACCCCGACCGTCCGATTGTGTTCGGCTCGACTTCCAAAATCACCTTTGCCGGCGCCGGCGTGGCGGCGATGGCCGCGAGCCCAAAGAACGTGGAATGGATGGTGAACCACCTGCGCACACAGACCATCGGCCCCGACAAGTTGAACCAGCTTCGCCATGTGCGCTTCTTGCGCGATGCGCAGCACGTGCGTCGCCACATGCATCGCCACGCGGAGATTCTGAGGCCCAAGTTCAGCGCCGTGCTCAGCATCCTCTCCGAGCGCTTAGCGGGCAAAGGTCTCGCCGAATGGACCGAGCCCCAAGGCGGCTACTTCATCAGTCTGGACGTGGCCGAGGGCTGCGCAAAGAAAGTCGTATCGATGACAGCAACTGCCGGCGTGCAATTGACTCCCGCCGGGGCAACCTTTCCCTACGGGGAAGAGCCCCAAGACCGAAACATCCGAATCGCCCCGACTTTTCCGCCTCTGGAGGAACTGACACAGGCCACCCACGTGCTCGCCGTCTGCGCAGAGCTGGCGGCCGTTGAGAAGCAGCTTGAGGCCTGAGACTACCGGAGAATCGCCATGCAGATACTGCTGCCCGAGAGACTGAGCAAGTTGCCCCCTTACCTGTTCGCCGACCTGCGCCGCAAGATCGCCGCTCGCCGTGCCGAAGGCAAGGAGGTCATATCCCTCGGCATCGGCGACCCCGACATGCCGACCCCCGACCCCGTCGTGCGAGAGCTCTGTCGCGCCGTGCAGAACGCCGATGATGCGAACCGCCACCGCTACGGCTGTGACAACCCTGTTGATGCGTACCCCGAGGCAGTCCGCAGTTTCTACCGCCGCCGCTGGGGCGTAGAGCTGGCAGAGAACCAGGTCGTCACAACCATGGGTGGCAAGGATGCCATCGCCAAGTTCGCCTTCGCCACCCAGAACCCGGGCGATCTGTGCATTGTGCCTCGGCCCGGCTACCCGACCTACAACATCGGCACCGTTTTCTGCAGCGGCGTCAGCTACGAAGTCCCCCTGCTGGCGGAGAACGAATACCTGCCCGACTTCCAGGCCATCCCGCGGGAAGTGCGGCGGCTGGCGAAGGTGCTCTGGTTGAACTATCCCCACAATCCGACAACGGCAACCGCCCCGCTGGAATTCTTCGAGCGGGCAGTGGAGTTCGGCCGCCAGAACGACATCCTCATCGCACATGACAACCCCTACTGCCTGAACACTTACGACGGATACCAAGCGCCGAGCATCTTGCAAGTCGAAGGGGCCGACGATGTGGCCGTTGAGTTTTTCTCGCTCAGCAAGGCCTTTAACATGACCGGCTGGCGGGCTGGCGCCGTGGTCGGTAACGCGAGCAGTGTAGCAGCTTTGCGGACAGTCAAGGAGAACATCGACAACGGCGTGCTAAGGGGCGTCCAGTTCGCCGCAGCGAAGGCGATCGACATGGCGGACGAGCTGGTACCGCCCATCAACGAGGTCTACCGCCGAAGACGCGACGCAGTAGTAGACACCCTCAACGGCGCCGGCTGGAGCATCGAGCCGCCGCGGGCCACGATCTACGTCTGGGCGGCCGTGCCGCCGAAGTACGAAGGGTCAAGCGCTGCCTTCGCCGCCGACCTGCTCGAGAAGAGCGGCGTGGTCGTTACACCGGGTCTGGGCTACGGCGAGTGTGGCGAGGGCTACTTCCGCATCTCCCTCACCTACCCCGACGAGCTTCTCAGGGAGGCGCTCGGCCGCATCGCAACGGCGAGCACCTGAGCCCACCACCAGAGAGTCTTCATGCATACGGCTCCCCTAATCCACTGATGTGTCCCGACTCCTTACATACCATCAACTGTATGGTGCCCCCCCCCTCTCGCGCCGATGTGCGCTTGACACGCACTTGATGTGTCGTTAGTATTCTCGCTCATTCCTTGAGGCCGGGCGCCATCGTTGCGCCTGTTCCTCACGCCAGTTCTCCGTGACATATGCTCCCGGGCGATCTGCCCCACGCCGGGCAGCAAGCGCCGGCTTCCTCTCGCCGAAACTGCAGCACCCCCGTGCGTCAACGGGGCCTCCAAGCTCAGGTTCCGAGGAGGGCGCCGTGTCCCAGATAGTCGTCAAAGACCTGGTAAAGACCTTCCGTGTGGCCGAGAGAACCCCGGGCGTCTGGGGTGCCTTGAAGGGACTGGCGTTGCGTCGCCACCGCACCGTCGACGCGCTCAGGGGCGTCTCGTTCACATTAGACGCTGGAGGAGTCGTCGGCTACATCGGCCCGAATGGCGCCGGCAAGTCAACTACAGTCAAGATCCTGTCGGGCATTCTGGTGCCCGACTCGGGGCGAGTCCAGGTCCTGGGGATAACTCCCTGGCAGAACCGCATTGAGAACGCCCGCCGTATCGGTGTTGTGTTCGGGCAGCGCACGCAGCTTTGGTGGGACCTGCCTGTCGTTGAGTCGTTCGACCTGCTGCGTGAAATCTACCGAGTGCCCGCCCCCGACTACCGGCGCTCACACGCGGAGTTAGTGGAGCGGCTCGAGATCGGCGGCTTGCTCGACACGCCTGTCCGCCAACTCAGCCTGGGCCAGCGCATGCGCTGCGACCTAGCCGCGTCGCTGCTTCATTCGCCCCCTATCCTGTACCTCGATGAGCCGACCATCGGCCTCGACGCCGTCAGCAAGCTGGCCGTACGTGACTTCGTGCGGGAACTGAACCACGAACGGGGAGTGACGGTCGTGCTGACCACGCACGATATGGACGATATTGAGGCGCTCTGCGAGCGGGTCATTCTGATCAACCACGGGCGGGTCCTGTTCGACGGTCCGCTTTCCCGACTACGGGCGCAGGTCACGGGCGAGCGGCTGCTCATCGTGGACCTGCTGGACGAGGCGGAGACGGTGACCCACCCGCAGGCACAGGTCTTTCGCGACAACGGCCACCGTGTCACGCTGCGCTTCGACCCCTCGGAGGTGGCGACGGCGGAGCTGATCGCGCGGATAACGGCGAACCACAGGGTCCGCGACCTGTTCGTGGAGAATCCTCCGATCGAGGAGATCATCGCGCGCCTCTACCGGGAGAGCCACGCGTGAGAGCCTACTGGTCTTACTTCAGCGCACGGTTCCGCCAGTTGCTCCAGTACCGCGCGGCGGCTCTGGCCGGATTCTGCACACAGGTGTTCTGGGGCTTCATCCGGGTGATGATCTTCCGGGCGTTCTATGCCGCATCCACCGCCGACATGCCGATGAGCTACCAGGAGGTGGTCAACTACGTCTGGCTCGGCCAGGCGATGCTCCTGATGCTGCCCTGGAGCATCGACCAGGAGCTGTTCGACATGATCCGTTCCGGCAACGTGGCCTACCAGCTTCTGCGCCCGCTCGAACTCTACCGCGTCTGGTATGCACGTTCGCTGGCACTGCGCACGGCGCCGACGCTGCTGCGCTCGGTGCCCATGCTCGTGGTCGCGGGGCTGCTGTTCGGGCTGCAGGCGCCGCCTTCGTCTGCATCGGCGGCGGCGTGGGTGGCGTCGACGGCCTGCGCGGTGCTGCTGGCAGCCGCGTTCAGCACGCTGGTCACCGTGTCCTTGCTCTGGACGATCGCCGGGGATGGGGTGCGGATGTTCACCGGCACGATCGTGATGCTCCTCGGGGGCCTGATCGTGCCCATACCGCTGTTTCCTGACTGGGCGCAGCCGGTGCTCAGCATGCTGCCCTTCCGGCATCTGATGGACACACCGTTCCGGCTCTACATGGGTCACATCCCGGCCGGGCGGGCGCCCGCGCTGCTCGCCCAGCAGTTGGGATGGACGGTGGCACTGATCCTTCTGGGCCGCTGGCTGATGGGCCGGGGGATACGTAAGCTCGTCATACAGGGGGGCTGAGACCATGGCCGACTCGATCCGGGTCTACTTGCTCTACGCGCTGGCCAGCGTGCGCAGCCAGTTGCAGTACCGGGCCTCCTTCGCGCTTGCCGCTTTGGGCCACCTGGCAGCGACGGGCATTGAGTTCCTCGGGCTTTGGGCGCTGTTCAGCCGTTTCGGCAGCCTGAAGGCTTGGACCATGGCCGAAGTGGCCCTTTTCTACGGCATCGTGCACTGCGCCTTCGCACTGGCGGAGGCGTTCGCCCGGGGGTTCGACACCTTCAACCGGCTCGTGCGAACCGGCGAGTTCGACCGCGTGCTGCTGCGCCCGCGCAGCACCGTGCTCCAGGTAGCCGGGCGGGAGCTTCAGATGATCCGAGTGGGACGTCTCACCCAGGGGCTGGCCGTGCTGTTGTGGGCCGCGTGGCGGCTGGAGGTGAGCTGGACGGCCCCGCGCATCGCCCTTGCCCTCGCGGCTGTCGGCGGCGGTGCGTGCGTTTTCACAGGCCTTTTCGTGCTTCAGGCAACGATGTGCTTCTGGACAATCGAAACCCTCGAGATAATGAACACCATGACCTACGGCGGCGTGGAGGCGGCGCAGTACCCCCTGACCATCTATCATGAGTGGTTCCGGCGCTTCTTCACATTCATCGTTCCCCTCGCGTGCATCAACTACTTCCCCGCCCATGCCATCCTCGGGCGCCCGGATCCGCTCGGTGCGCCGCCCCTGCTGTACTGGGTCGGTCCACTGTTCGGAGTCGCGTTTCTCCTGGTGATGCTCCAGGTCTGGGCTTTCGGCGTGGCACACTATCGGTCGACGGGTAGCTGAGCTTTCCTGCGTTTCACTTTGCAGTCCCAGCCGGGTGGCGTAGCATCGGCTTCCACACTCGCTTTATGAGGAAGCTTAGCTATGCACTGTTCCGCAGACGCCACGAACTGGCGGTTGCCCGACGGCGAGCCGCTCCGGTTCTGGCATCCCACCACCAAGTTTAAACGCACTCTGATCGTCGACCAGAACCATCCCGACGCCGACGACGGCAACCCGGGCACGGCGGAGCGCCCCCTGCGCACCATCGGCGCGGCAGCGGAGCGAGCCGAGCCGGGCGACCGCGTGCTTGTCAGGCCCGGCACCTACCGGGAGTGCGTCCGCCCCGCCCGGAGCGGCACCGGCCCCGACGCCATGATCAGCTACGAAGCCGACGGTGATGTCGCAATCACCGGAGGCGCAGTGGTGGAGTGTGCGTGGCAACCGTCGCGCGGCTGGCTGAGCCCGCACAACAGGCGCCGCTGGCATCGGCGCCCGGACGACTTCCACAATCCGTGCGAAGGCGAACCGCGCATCTGGATGACGCGCATCGACCCCGCCATCTTCGAGCGGGACAACCCCCTCGCGAAGGCAAACAAGCCGGAGGTCGGGCATGCGAAACTGCAGCGGCACAAACTGGTCATCTATAACTTGCGCCGCGGACTCGTGTTTCAGGACGGAAAGCGACTCGAGCAAGTGGCCTCCTTCGGCGACCTCTACGACGGACCGGGCGCGTTCTGGCCCGACCCGACTGGACTGGTGCTACATGTGCGACCACACGAGGACGGCGATCCGCGGGAGAGCGTGTTTGAGCTGACGGCACGGGAGCAGTGCTTCGCACCGGACCTGCCCGAACTCGCCTACATTCGCGTCAAAGGCTTCACCATGCGCCGGGCGGGGAACGCCTTCCCCTTCAAGCCCCAGGCCGGGGCATTGTCTACCTATCGCGGCCATCACTGGATCATCGAGGACAACACTATCGAGTGGGCAAACGGGACCGGCATCGACATCGGCCTGTGGGACGCACGGGCACAACTGCCGTCCGAGCTGGGAGGCCATCTCGTCCGCCGCAACACCATCCGTCACTGCGGTATCTGCGGCATCGCAGGGCTCTGGCTGCCAGACTCCCTAATCGACAGCAACCTGATCGAGGACTGCTGCTGGCACGACGTGGAGGAGATGTACGAGTCCTCGGCAATCAAGTTCCACTGGACCGACGGCACGCTGATCAGCCGCAACGTGATCCGGCGCACCGAGTTTGGCTCGGGCATCTGGCTCGACTGCGCAATCAAGAACACCCGCGTGACCCGCAATGTCATCCTCGACGTCAAGAGCCGCACGGGGGGGATCTTCATCGAGAACTCGCACCACCACCACCTCGTCGACAACAACGTCATCGTCGGCTGTCGCCGCGCGCCCCAGCCCTACAACCGCCCGGAAATGCAGGGCGGGCATGGGATGCACATAACGTTCACCGACCACGCCACCGTCGCCCACAACCTGGCTGCAAAGTGCGAGGGCCGGCTGCTCAACTTCGCCAAGGTCTTCGCGGACCGCATGATCGAGGGGCGCGGACCAGTCTCCCGCAGACATCGCGTGCTGAACAACCTGTTCGCCGTAGACGCAGAGGCCATCCACTTGCAGAATGCGGACAGCACCTGTGAGGGGAACTTCTACGACGTCTCGCAGGTCGAGCCCGGCGCCTTCCAGCTTGCCGACGAGGAGGAGTACCTCGATTTCGCCGCCTGGCAGGAGTTTCACGGCCTCGACATAACGAGCACCACGGGGCTGCTCAGACTCAACATGGACGCCGAAACGCTGACGCTGCGTGTGGACTGCGAGGGCGATGGTCCACAATGTGAGGTCGTTGAGTTCGTGGAGCGGGACTTCTTCGGGCGGACGATCGAACCGAGTTGCGCCGTGGTCGGCCCGTTTGGCGCCCTCGAGGGGCTCGCGAGCATCAGCATCGACCCCCGCGCACAAGCCGCCGACGAAGGCATGCGGCGGCAATCGCCCCGCTTACAGAATCGCTAACAGAGGCCTCTGCGCGGTCGAGCACGGGTGAGAATGCCACCGAAGAGCCGGCATGAAGCGACCAGAGCCCCGGAAACGGGCCGTAGCGCGCCCTGACGCTTTTGCATTTGTGCACTGACGGCCGTATAATCGCCGACTGGACGCCTTCCCCGCGTCGGCATGCTCGGCGGCCGCGCACACCCAATGATGGAGGTCGGCTGATGCTCGGCTTCATTGGTGGCATTGGCACCACGGAACTCGTCATCATCCTGATCATCGCCCTGCTGATCTTCGGCTCCCGGCTGCCCAGCGTGATGCGTTCGGTCGGCAAGAGCGTTACCGAATTCAAGAAGGGCCTGCGGGAGATCGAAGAGGACGTGGAGTCGGCCGGCGGGGAGGACGATGCAACGAAACAGCCACCGGCCGAGAGCCAGTAAGGCACCGCCGCTGCCCCGCCCGCACCCCCTGCCCTGAGGTCGACATGCTGCTGACCGTTTGGAGAACGGACGAGGCCGACTTCGCGAGCCGTTTCGACGCGTTGCGTAACCGTATGAGCCTGGAAGAAGGGCTGCGATCGGCCGGGGAGCAAGGGGCGGAGCCGCCTGCCCGCACCGTGCAGCGCATAATGGACGACGTGCGCGAGCGGGGCGATGAAGCGCTAATCGAGCTGACACGGCGCCTTGACGGCTGCGAGCTGACGCCTGAACGCCTGCGGGTGAGCGATGAGGAGGTGCAGGCGGCCCTGCAGGAATGTCCGCCCGACCTGATGAACGCGCTGGAGCTGGCCGCCGAACGCGTGCGCGCTTTTCAGCAGTCGATCCTGCTCAGCGATCCACCACCGCTCTGCCTGGAGGGACGTGAGCTGCGCATCCGTTACACGCCAGTTGATTCGGCGGGGCTGTGTGTGCCGGGCGGGGTTGCGAGCCTGGCCTCGAGCGCCATCATGGCGGCGGTGCCCGCGCAGGTTGCCGGCGTCGAGCGTGTGGTGATGGTCACTCCGCCGCGGCCCGACGGATCGGTAACTTGTGACAGGCTTGTCGCAGCGCACCTGGCGGGCGTGGACGAGGTCTATCGCATCGGCGGCGCACAAGCAGTGGCCGCCCTCACCTACGGGACGCAGAGCGTACCAGCCGTGGACTTCATCGCGGGGCCCGGCAACATCTACACCACGCTCGCCAAGCGCGAGGCGTTCGGCCGGGTGGGGATCGAGATGTTACCTGGGCCAAGCGAGATCGTCATCATCGCCGACTCCAGCGCGAACCCTGACTACTGCGCTGCGGACCTGCTCTCCCAGGCGGAGCACAATCCCGGATGCGGCATATTGCTGACGTCGGATGCCGACCTCGCGGGCGAAGTGGCACAGGCGGTTGAGAGGCAGGTGACCTCACTGCCCAGGGCAGAACAGGCGCGCCATTGCGTGCGGCGCTACTGCGCGGCGATGGTGGCGGGCTCCCTGGAGGAGTGCGTGACACTGGCGAACCGGCTGGCCCCGGAGCACCTGGAAGTCATGACCCGGGACCCCGAGCGCACGGCACAGGGCATTCGGCACGCAGGAGCTATCTTTCTGGGGGAGTGGAGCCCGGAGCCGGTCGGCGACTACGTGGCGGGCCCCTCGCATATACTTCCCACGGGAGGCACAGCGCGATTCTCCAGCGGGCTGAGCTGCAATGACTTTCTGAAGCGCTCCAGCGTGCTGAAGTACGAGCGTCATGCGCTCGAAGAAGACGCACCCGCCATCTTGAGCATCGCCCTTGCAGAGGAGCTGGAAGGCCACGCCCGGTCGGTCTCCATCCGCACCGAAGGCTGAGGGGAAGCTCAGGATTCTTCGTCTTCCAGCGGCGGCGCGCCCGGCGGCGGCTCGTGGTGGATGGGGCCGAAGTGCGCAAACCCGGAGGCGTGCAGGCTGCCCTCCTGCACCTTGCGACGCGCCCATCGCTTAACGCCGTTGCGGAAGAACGGACGCGTGATCGGAGTCAGCAGCAGGAAGCCCAGACAGTCGGTGATCAGGCCGGGGGTCAGCAGCAACGCCCCGGCCAGCAGGATCAGCACGCCGTCGATCAGGCTTTCGCCCGGCAGCTCACCACGATTCAGTTCGCGCTGCAGCCTGCGGTAGACGCGGAGCCCCTCGGCCCGCGCAAGGAATGCCCCCAGCGCGCCCGTGCCGATCACAATAGCCACGGTCAGCGCGAAGCTCCCTGTCCATTGGGTCAGACGCACCAGCAGAAGCAGCTCCACCAGCGGCACGATCGTCAGCAGCAGAAGCAGGCGCAGCAGCATCGGGCCCTCAGCGATTGGTCGGTTTGATGTCTGACGTCCCGGCACGCTACACTGTCGTGCAGGGCATACACCCTATGATTATAATGCATGCATGCGTCCCTTTCTCCGCGAACGGCCCTTCCCGTGATGATGTACGCGATACTCGGCGCCGGCGGGCTGGCCCTGGCCATCTGGATGCTATTGGTCGAGCCGCGTCGCTACCATGTGCGCGAGGTGGTGCGCCCGACTACCGAGGCAGGACTGCCGCCCCTGCGCATACTGCACGTGACCGACACACACTTCCACGGGCGGCACAGGCGCATGTTGAGTTTCCTGCGGGACGTTGCTTCGCGCAAGGGGCCGTTCGATCTGGTGGTGTACACCGGCGACCTGATTGACCGGCCCGCGGGCCTGGAAGCGTTGCGCGAGGCGGTGCGCGCCCTGCCGGCCCGTCTCGGTAGCTTCGCCGTTCTGGGCGGGCACGACTATCGCCACTACGGCTGGGTGTCGACCTATACGTACCTGCTGACCGGCCGCAGGAGGGCTGCCGCACAGCGGCCGAACCCGTGGCGGTCGGCAGTGAAGATGCTGGAGGCGGAAGGCGTCTGCGTGCTGAGCGACGAAGCCCGGATGGTGAAGCTGCCCGGCGGCACGCAGGCGGCCGTGGTGGGCCTGCGGGATGCCTTTGTTTGCGAACCGGACTATGAAGCGGCGTGGCAAGGACTAAACCACGCTGTGCCGAGCATCGTTCTGGCGCACAGTCCCGATGTGCTGCCCGGGCTGCGCGCCCGACGAGTGGACCTGGCGTTTTTCGGCCACACGCACGGCGGGCAGGTGCGCCTGCCGTTGGTCGGGGCGGTGGTCACCCGCTCCGCACTGCCGCGTGAGATGGCGCACGGCACGTTCACCCAAGACGGTTGCACGTTCGTGATCAACTGCGGCCTCGGCGTCTCGGCCGTCACACCCTATCGCCTGCTCGCCCGCCCGGAAGTGGTTCTATTCGAACTCACACCCGGGCGGCCGGCGCTGGAGGCAAGCGATGAGTGAGGCCCTGTCGACAGAGCTGCCACAGGCCTGTTGGGCCGTGCGCCGCATGCGCCTTCGGCTCTCTGATGCGGCACTGAGCCGCTTCACCGGTGCCTACACGAGCAGATTCCACGGCCGGGGCATGGAGTTCAGCGAGTTTGGGCCGTACGTCGCCGGGGATGACGCGAGGCGCATCGACTGGCTGCTGACGGCCCGGCGGCGCCGTCCGTATGTGCGCCGCTACCACGAGGAACGCGACCTGCACGTCGTGCTGGCGGTGGATGTTAGCCCGTCGATGCGATGCATTGACGGGCGGGAGGCGCCCCTGGCCCGCGCCGTTCAGGCAGCAGCCTTCTTCGCCCTGGCCGCCGCCCACACTGGCGACCGCCTCAGTGCCGCCCTCTTCGGCAGCCCCAGCCCCGTCCTCGTCGGGCCTGGCCGGGGAACCAGGCACGCGCTGCAGGTGCTCGCGCGCGCCCTCGCCGAACATCAACCCGGGCCGAGGTCTGACGCACGGCCCCTGTTCAAACTGCTCGGCAACCTGCGGCGGGGTGCGCTCGTAGTTCTGATCAGCGACTTCGCCTTCGATCCGGACGTTGCCGAACCGACCGTGCGTCAACCGCTGCAGGGATGCGCCCGGCGCCACACCTTGCTCGGCGTATGCCTGTCGCATTGTGCATTGCCGCAGCGCTGCCTGGCTATGGGTAGGCAGTCCGAGAGCGGCGCCCTGCTGACGCTACGGAGCCCAAGCAAAGAGAGTCGGCTGCAGTCAGGCCAGTACGGGCTCGACGCACGCCTGCGCGCAGCTCTACTGCATAGCGGCATGCGCGCGGTTGTCCTCCGCCCAGGTGATGATATCCCCTCGGGCCTGGCATCGTTAATGGGCGTAAGGCACTCCTACACAACAGGATAGAGTGTCGCGCGGAATGTCCTGACCGCGAAAAAGAGAAACACATTTGACTTCCGTGTGGTCTTACGCTTAGCATGCGTCGCCGTGGGGCCAGAAGTGGAGTTGAAGGGGGAGCCCGAAGCATGTCAGCCGTAAGATGCAACGGCGCAAGCCGCGTCGACGATCATGACGTTTCTGTCCTCATCCTTGAGAACGATACCAACCTGCAGCGCAACCTTTCGGAGCTGCTCGCCGAGCATTACGCGTACGTCGTCAGCGCATCGTGCTGCGAAGACGGGATGGAGCTGCTCGCCAAGCGGCATGTCGACGTCCTGGTGGTGGATGTCTCCGCTAGGACAGCATGCGGCCTTCAGTTGCTGCGCCAGGCCCTTGCGGAGCAGAGCCAGTTGATGGCCGTAGCAATTGCCGAAACGGGTGATAGTTCCCGCGCGCTGGAGGCTATCAAACTCGGCGCCTACCAGTGCCTGAGCCGCCCGCTCGAGGCGCGCAGCCTGCAGCAGGCGATCGACGGGGCGGCGCGTGAACTGTTGACCCGCCACTCCAACCTCGGGGCGCGCCGCCGCCTTTCCTTTGCCAACCCGGGAAAGCGCCTGATCGGCAACAGCTCCGCCATGCGGGACGTGCTGCACCGCATCCACCTCGTGCGTGAAGTGAACAGCAACGTGCTGATCCGGGGCGAAACGGGCACTGGCAAGGAGCTTGTCGCGCATGCCATCCACAAGAACAGCCCTCGGGCTCAGTCGCCCTTCGTGAAACTCAACTGCGGCGCCATACCCCGAGACCTACTGGAAAGCGAGCTGTTCGGCCACGAGAAGGGCTCATTCACCGGCGCCCTTCAACAGCGCATCGGGCGGTTCGAGATGGCCGATGGCGGCACCATATTGCTCGACGAGATCGGCGACATGCCGCTGGAACTGCAGGTGAAACTGCTCAGTGTTATTCAGGACCGAGAGTTTCAACGAGTCGGCGGCCACGAACCCATCGGCGTGGACGTGCGCATACTTGCGGCTACTCACCAGGACCTGGAGAAAGCGATCGATGAGCGGCGCTTCCGTGAGGACCTCTATTACCGCCTGAACGTGGTAACGATCGACATCCCGCCGCTACGCGACCGCAAGGAAGACATTCCGCTGCTGGCGCATTACTTTCTGGACATTTATCACCGGGCCATGGGTCGCAAGGTCGTGGGCGTCGACTCCGAAGCCATGCAGTTGCTGATGAGCTACAGCTATCCCGGCAATATACGCGAACTGGAGAACATCATCGAAGGCGCACTGGTGCTCTGCGAAGGTGGCGCCGTCACGCCCGAGGAACTGCCGCCCCGCGTGCGCCGCGCTGTGGAAGAGCCCGGCGAGCCGGTGCGGGTGCCACCGGGCACTCCGCTGGAGGAGGTGGAGAAGCTGTGCATCATCGAGACGCTCAAGCACACTGAAGGCAACAAGCGCCGCGCCGCCTCGCTGCTGGGCATCAGCGAAAAGTCAGTCTATAACAAGCTCGGCCGCTACAAGATATCGACCGACGCCATCCTGGGCGATGAAGACGATACGGCGGACCTGTTCGGCTAAGCCCTCCGATTGACACGCAGGCGGAGACGCCGTATCATATCCCGGCCGGTTGGGCCCACCGTGCATGACCAGCAACCCATGAGGAGACAGCAAAGACGTGGCCAAGCGTAAACGAAGAAGACGTACCGCCGAGAGGTGCCGATTCTGTCGCGACGGGGTGGACTATGTTGACTACAAAGACCTGGAGAACCTGCAGCGACTGATGACGGGCGAGGCAGCGATCTTCAGCAAGAAACGGTCGGGCAACTGCAGTCGCCATCAGAGACAGGTGAAATCGGCGATCAAGCGCGCACGCTTCCTGGCGCTTCTGCCCCACCTGTAGGTCAACCCCCGTTCCGCAAACCGCCCGAGGGCCCTGACAAGGGCCCTTTTTCTGTTGGCCGACGCCCCGCCCGGAGCCGAGCCATTTGCGCTGATTGTAAGGTGCCGTGCGGAGGGGCCACTACGGGCGTGTGGTGCGGCTGGCGCGGGAGCGCAAGGGCAAGCAGAAGCAGAAAGACCCCCACGGTGCGCAGCCTGGTGGGCGCCGTCTGAGGCGCCTGCCGGGCCAACGAAGAAGCCGAGAACCGAGCGAACCCTCCGCGGGGGTGCGTCGGCGGAGGGGCCTTCGGCGCATCAGCGTCCCCTCCGGCCCCGAATGCCCCCACAGCACAAATTGCCTGGGGCTCCACTTGCGGCGCCGCACGCCGCCTGCTATGCTCTGAGCGCCGTCCACTGGCGACCGGCGCACCCGATGGGAGAAGCCCCCACATGCCCAAGGACCGCAACGGCGTGCTGATCGTCAACCTGCTGACCGGCTCTCGCCTTGCCTTTGCCGCCACCGTCGCGCTGCTGACTCTGTGGTCCGCGCACGAGAGGTGGGCCGTGCTGGCTTCCGTAGGCCTGGTTGCACTGATCGAACTGACCGACCTGCTCGACGGCTACCTGGCGCGCAGTCGCGGCGCCGTCAGCGAGTTCGGCAAGATGTTCGACCCCTACGCCGACAGCATCTCGCGGCTCACCGTTTACTGGTCGCTCGCCGTGGTCGGTCGCTGCTGGGCAGTGCTGCCCCTGGTGATGGCCGTGCGGGACGTGACGGTCAGCTACTCGCGCATCCTGATGACACAGCGCGGTCAGGACGTGAGCGCGCGCTACACGGGCAAGCTGAAGGCCATCGTGCAGGGGGTGTGCGCCCTGCTTCTCATGGCCGGCCCGCTGTACTGGGGCGCATGGGACAGCGCCCTGATCCACGGGCTGAGCGGGGCCGTCGCCCTGATCACGGTGGCCAGCATGTTCGATTACGGCGTCGCCGCCATCCTGCCCGTTGCCGACGCCGGCCGGTAACGCCGCCTCGCCTCACAGCTCGACCGGCTGACCCGTGTTCGCCGACTCCTCGATGGCCAGCAGCACACGCGTCGCCTCCCGCCCGTCCGCATAGCCCGCCATCGGCTCGCGCCCTTCGGCCACGCAGTCCACGAAGTGGCGGATGCTCTCCGTCGCGAAACCGAGCACGCGCCCGTGTACCTTTGGCGAAATGAAGGTGTCGAGCCCCTCGGGGCAACAGCGGCCGGTGCGGATCAATTGGCGCGGCGTGCCGTCAAAGCGCAGGGCGGCGTTTTCGCCGACCAGTTCAAGGGCGAACTCGACGACGGTCAGGCTCCCCTCGGGCAGAATCCAGCTATTCTCCAGCAACACCCGGGCGCCGCCGCGGAACTCGAGTGTCGTGAGGTAGTAATCGGCGGTCTCGACCCCCCGATCACGCAGCACGTGTGAGCCGCTCACGCTGTAGAGGCGAGCCACCTCGTCGCCGAGCACCCAGCGGAGAGTGTCCACGCAGTGGCTGCCGAGAAACCAGAGCACGCTCGACTGCCCCGCCCAACGGAGCATTTGGGTCGGCACAAACAGCGTGTCCGAGAGCCGGCAAAGGCCACTCTGCACGGCGCCGACCTCGCCGTCACCCACGGCCTGCCGCATGCGCACGACTCCCGGACTCCACCGGTTGTGGAGGTCGACCATAAAGGGCACGGGGCTGTGCCGCAGCGCTTCGCCGATGCGATCGCAGTCCTGCAGTGTCGTTGCAAGCGGCTTCTCCACGAGCACGGCCTTGCCGGCCGCCACGGCGTCGAGCACGATCGGCGTGTGCGTGAAATCGGGGGTTACGATGGAGACGGCGTCGAGTTCCGGCAGGCCGAGCAGATCGCGGTAATCTGACGCCGCGTGCGGGATGCCGTAACGCTCGGTGGCCGCCTCGAGACGTGCGGCATCCAGGTCGCAGGCCGCCACGAGCCGCGCCGCGGGGTGCTCTGCGTAAGTTGCCAGATGCGCCGCACCCCACGTTCCCAGCCCGATCACGCCCGCTCTCACCGTCTTCACCCGTCCTGCCTCCGTTCGTGACTCCGGTATTGTGCCCCGCTGCCGTCCCGCATGCAACCCGCTGCGCCGCCGGAGTTGGGCTCCGACCGCATAGATGCGGCCGAGCGGCCCGGCCCGGCTGCATGCGGAGCGGGCGAAGTTAGGTCGAAGGCAGTCCTGTGTGTTTCTGCAGCGGTCGGACGTACCCCTTTGGGCTCGAGAAACTCCTCCCCGCCCTGCCGGAGCGCCTCGGGCAGGGCCTATCGCACCTGCTGGAGTGTCGAGGCGCTGGTCAATTCCTTCAGAAGACCTTTCACCCGCCCCCGGTCGGCGCGGCGGACTTTGCCTCAGGAGTTGCGCCCCCATGGCCCCCAAGATACTGTGTCGCAAGGCACCTGCAGATGAACCGAGCCGGATCAAGGGATCGAGAGAACGAACCAGGAGGTCGCAGTGAGCAAGCGCAGCGCGAGCATCATCATCGTTCAGACCGACAGCCACGACGGACGGGCCATGGGCTGCATGGGCCACGGCGCCATGCAGGGCGCCACACCGAACATGGACGCACTGGCGGAACGGGGCGTGTTGTTTCGCAACATGTACTGCAACAACCCCGTCTGTTGCCCGTCACGAGCGAGCATGTTCAGCGGACTTTTCTCTCATCATTGCGCGGGATGGAACAATTACAAGGGGCTGGAGCCGGGCGACTCAACGTTTCTGAGCCGCCTTGCCGAAGGGGGCTACCGGGTGCAAACGTTCGGCAAGACGGACTACGTATCCGGCCATCACACGGTGCGGGCGCGCGTGACTCCCTGGACGCGTGCGGCCGGTATACGCCGCCCGGAGTACCGCATGCCCGGGCCGCAGGTTCTCAATGACGAGCGCGAGCGCGTGCTGGAGCACGACTGGCGCAACGTGGACAGGGCTACTCAGTGGCTGACCGAACATTCGGATGACGAGCGGCCCTTCCTGCTCTACCTTGGCCTGAACCAGCCCCATCCGCCCTTCTCGACCTCGCGCCGTTACCTGCAAATGATAGACCCCGAGGCTGTGGCACTGCCCCCGCCGGACGAGTCCGCCCACCCCGTGATGGAGTTGATGCAGGTGAAGAAGAACTGGATGCACGGATTCGACGAAACGACGGTCCGGCTGGTCCGCCGTATCTACTTCGCCATGGTGGCGGAAGTGGATGCCATGCTTGGGCGTGTGCTCGGCGTGGTTCAGGGTGCAGACCTGTGGGGCGACTGTTGTGTGATCTTCACCAGCGACCACGGCGAAATGAATATGGAGCACGGCCAGTTCTACAAGATGTGCCACTATGAGCCGTCGGCACGCGTGCCTCTCATCGTCGCCGGTCCGGGCTTCGAGCAGGGCCACGAGGTGGAGACTCTGACGTCGCTGATCCACCTGCACCCCACCGTGACCGATATCGCGGGTCTGCCCCCGGCGGCGGCCCTCGACGGCCAATCGCTGCTGCCCGAGTTGTGCGGGGACGGTCCGGCGCGTCCGAATCGGGCGTTTGCCGAGTTCCACGGCTGCACCAGCCGCACGGGTGCCTTCATGCTGAGGCTGGGTGACTGGAAGTACGTCGCCTACCCGGGCTTTAGAGCGCAGTTGTTCAATCTGGCGGGCAATCCCGCGGAGGTGCATGATCTGGTCAATGACCGGCCAGCAGTTGCGGCCAATATGGATGCGGCGCTGCGCGAGCTTGTGGATTACGAGGCGGTTGATGCGCGAGTCAAGGAGTATGACCGCCAGAGCTTCCGCCACTGGCGCCAGGGGCAACTCGATGCGGGCACATATCGCGAGACTATGTCCCGAATCTTCAGCGGCTGGGACGGAGTCGGCGCCGCCGACGCCGAACCGTGGACCGACGCCGACGAAGAGCGTGTGCTTGCGTGGTTGTGCGGTACCGAACCGCAGTAGCGCCGCCATGCTCACCTTCTTGGATGGGCATCCGCTGCTTCGGCCCCTCCAAGGTGCCCACACCAGCGACCCCACCCATCAGAGCCCACAGTTTGACGCCCATCGGGCGGGAGGCATAGAATGGCTGAAGAACTCACTTCGTCCTGCAGGAGCCTGAGATGAGTGTTGCCCAAGCTGCCTGGCGCGTTGAAGACACCTCACGGGTCGCAGATTTGCGCCGCCGGGTGCGCCACGCGATGTCCGAGCCGCCGGACCGATGGGAGTGCCCCCACAGCATACCTCACGAGTTCATGCACGAGCCGCTGCCGGTGCGCAAGGGGCGCGCCATCGCGCTGAAGCTGGCCCACATGCCGACCGACCTGTGGGAGGGCCAGCTTTTCGCCGGCTCCATGACCCTCGAAAGGCCGCGCGTCCACGCGGAGTGGGGGTTTCCAGACTACTTAACCGAAGAGCAGCGCCGTCAGGCAGCAGAACGGGGACTCAGCGTCAACTCCGTATTCGGCCACATCGTTCCCGACTATTCCCGCCTGCTCAACCGGGGCCTGCTCGCCATCCGGGCGGACGCCGAGTCGGAACTGCAGAATACGCAGGACCACCAGGAACGGGCCTTCCTGCAGTCGGTGGTTGTTTCCCTGTGCGGCGTTCTTCACTATGCGGAGCGCCTGGCTGCACGCTGTGCCCAGGATGCCGAGCGCGAGGAGGACGGCCAGCGCGCCCTCGAGCTGCGTCAAATGGCACAGAACCTGCGTCAGGTGCCTGCCGGACCGGCTCAGACGTTCTGGCAGGCACTGCAGTCGGTCTGGCTGCTGCACATGGTCTTTCACAGCACGAAGAACGGAAACGCACTTGGTCGCGTGGACCAGTACGTGTGGCCCTTCATGGAAGCTGACCTGCGCGCCGGGCGCGCGGACCTGGAGGCGGCTTTCGAAATGACCTCGCTCTGGTGCCTGAAGTTCAACGAGCGCGCCAAGACAACGGATGAGCAGCGGCCCGAGGAACGGGAACATGAGGAAGCGGATTTCGGCCGGCGGACGCGGCACTACACCTCCTCCCAGATCGGCACCCGACGCGACCGGGTCGATGCCACGAATCACTGGCTGCAGAACATCGTCGTGGGCGGATGGACACCCAAGGGTGAAGACGGCACTAATCCTGTAAGCCACTTGCTGCTCGAGGCTTACCGGCGGAACAAGATGACCAACCCCCTGCTGACAATTCGTGTGCACCGCAACAGCCCCGAGGGCCTGCTGCGCCACGCCGCGGAGGTGCTCAAGGACGGTGGAGGCATGCCGGCGATCTTCAACGACGAGGCTCTCGTTCCTGCCCTCGAACGCATCGGCTTCCCCGCCGCTGACGCGCGTGATTACACCAACGACGGGTGCTGGGAAGTGATCATCCCGGGGCGCACGGATTTCCGCTTCCAGCGCCTGAGCTTGATGCTCTGCCTGGAATGGGTGCTGAATCGCGGCCGGTCTTTGCGGGACGGCACTCTCGGGGGCGTGGACACCGGCGAACCCGCCCGCTTCAGCAGCTTCGAGGAAGTCTGGGAAGCCTTCCTGACCCAGCTTGACGAAATGGTCGGACACGTGGTGGAGCACATCGTCCAGACCGTGGACGAACGGAGCACCATTGCGCCCGTTCCCCTGCTCAGTGCGCTGATCGATGGGCCGATCCAGGCCTGTCGCGACATGACGGCAGGAGGCGCGCGGTTCCGCACGTTCGCCTGCCTGGCGGAGTCGGCTGCTCACGCCATCGACTCCCTCACCGCTATCAAGACCGTTGTTTTCGAGGACGGCCAGGCAACGATGGACGCACTGTGCGATGCTGTGCGGACCGACTTCGAGGGTCACGAGCGGTTGCGCGCTGCTCTGCGCAGGGCACCGAAGTATGGCAATGACGACGAGCGCGCCGACAGCGTAGGTCGCGATGTCATACGAGCCTTCGCGGATTGCGTCGCACGGCACGCAGATGCGCATGCCGATGCGGTGAAGTTTCCCTGCGGGGTGGGTACCTTCTCCTGGTACATCGGGATCGGCCAGGGATTGGGAGCGAGCCCGGACGGACGGGGCTGCGGCGAACCGGTCAGTTCGAACTTCTCCCCTGCCCTCGGACGCGACGTCGCCGGGCTTCCGGGCGCCATTCTCTCCTACTCCAAGATGCACCACAGCCACCTGCCCGCCGGCGGGCCGCTCGACCTGCGCCTGCCCCTGTGCCTGGTGCAGGGCGAGGCCGGCACAGACCGCATGCTCGGGCTGATTCGCAGCTTCGCCGATAGTGCGGGAGCCATGATGACTTTGACCGTCGCCGATACCGCCGAACTGCGCGCCGCACAACGGGAACCCGAGAACTACGAGTCGCTACGCGTGCGCATGGGCGGCTGGTCGGCCTACTTCACTATGCTCAGCCGCGAGCAACAAGACCACCACATAAGTCGGCAGGAGGGCGCCTGATGGCAGAATGCGCGACTGCCGTCGAGGGCACGGTATTCGATATCGACACCTTCGCAGTCCATGACGGGCCCGGCATCCGGATGGCGGTGTATCTGAAGGGATGTCCCCTGCGTTGCGCGTGGTGCCACAGTCCCGAATCGCAAGCGCCCGAGCCAGAGCTGGTCTTCGCTCAGCAGCGCTGCGCGCTCTGTGGCCTTTGCGCCGAGACGTGTCCGAACTCCGTCCATCAGGTGGCGGCGCGAAGCCACGCGCTTCGGCGCGAGGAGTGCACGCTATGCGGCAGATGTGCAGATGTCTGCCTGCCCGGAGCTCTGCAGCTCAAGGGAGACCTGCTCAGCGTTCGGCAGATCGTGCAACGGGCCGTCCGCATGAAGCCGTTCTTCGTGCACTCTGGCGGGGGCGTGACGCTGACCGGCGGCGAGGTCACCATGCAGCCAGAGTTCGCCGCAGCCATCATCGAGGCATGCCGCCGCGAGGGCATCCACACTGCTGTGGAGACGTGCGGCGCCTGCGAAGCGGAGGTGCTGCAGCAGGTAGTGGAACACACCGACCTGGTGCTGTACGACCTGAAGCTTATGGACGACCAGGAGCACAGGCGATGGACGGGGGCAAGCAACCGACGGATACTGTGGAACGCCGAGCTGCTGGTGGGACGCGAAGTCCAGGTGCGATTGCCCCTGATACCCGGAATCACGGACACGAAGCAGAATCTGCACGCGCTTTTCCGCTTCATGCGGTATGCAGGGCTCGGCGACCTTGCCCTGCTGCCGTACAACCCGTCGGCCGGCGCAAAGTACGAATGGCTGGGGCGCGAATACCCACTGCAGTGCGGACCCTACAGCGATGCGGAGGTGGAGGAGATCGCGGCCATGGCGCGCCGATTCGGCCTCCACGCGGAATGTGCTTGAAGCTACGCGATGGTGGGTATCTCGCCCGGCTCGAGCCCGTGCAGGCTTTGCAGGCTGTAGACCTCGAACTCCCTGGTGCGCAACGCCTCGATACCTTGCGCCGCGGCCGACGCGGCGGCAATGGTCGTTATGAGGGGCACGCGCAGTTTCACGCTTGTGGCCCGGATCGAGACTTCGTCGTGCCGGGGCACCGGGCCGCTGGGGGTGTTGATGAGCAGGGACACTTCGCGGTTCTTCATGTAGTCCAGGATGTTGGGGCGCTTCGCTTCGGCGAGCTTAGGCACCACCGTCGCCGCGATGCCCGCCTTCTCAAGGCGCTCAGCCGTGCCGGCAGTCGCCAGTATGCCAAAGCCAAGCTCCGACAGGGCTCTGACAATGGGCACGATCCGGTCCTTGTCGCCATCCTTTACGCTGATGAACACGTTGCCCCGCTGTGGCAGGGGTTGGCCCGCCTCGATCTGCGACTTGGCAAAGGCCAGAGGCACCGTCCTATCCAGCCCCATGACCTCGCCCGTGGATCGCATCTCGGGGCTCAGCAACGGGTCCACTCCCGGGAACCGTGAGAACGGCATGACGGACTCCTTGACCGCGTAGTGCTCCGGGTGCGGATCCTCTCTCACTCCCAGTTCTTGCAGCTTCTTGCCCACCATCACCTGGGAGGCGATCGTCGCGAAAGGTATGCCTGTTGCCTTCGAAACGAAGGGCACAGTGCGGGAAGCGCGCGGGTTGATCTCCAGAACGTAGACCGTCCCGTCCTGGACCGCGTACTGTATGTTCATCAGGCCGACGACACCGAGTTCCAACGCAATGCGCCGTGTCTGCTCTCGTATCGTTCCGAGCACGGATGCCGCCAGCGAGTAAGGGGGCAGAACCATCGCGCTGTCGCCGGAGTGGACGCCAGCCTCTTCGATGTGCTCCATTACGCCCGCTATCACCACATCCGTGCCGTCGCACACTGCGTCTACGTCCACCTCGATCGCGTCTTCGAGGAACTTGTCGATCAGTATCGGGCGACCCGGTGCGGCCCGCATCGCCTCGCCGACAACGTCCTCCAGGTCATCCTCTTCCCAGGCAATCACCATGGCTCGACCGCCCAAAACGTAGGATGGCCGAACGAGCACCGGGTAGCCGATGCGACCGGCGATGGTGAGGGCCTCGGCGTAGGAGAGCGCCGTATCGCTCGGGGCCTGTTGCAGGTTGAGCTTCTCGATGAGTTCACGGCAGAGCTTGCGGTCCTCGGCACGGTGGATGGCCGAAGGCGGCGTGCCGAAGATGCGGACCCCTGCCTCCTCCAGCGGCACGGCGAGGTTGAGGGGGGTCTGGCCGCCCAGTTGCACGATGATGCCCTCGGGATTCTCCCGCCGGATGATGCTGAGCAGGTCCTCCAGGGTAAGCGGCTCGAAGTAGAGACGGTTGGCTATGTCGTAATCGGTGGAGACAGTTTCGGGGTTTGAGTTCACCATGATGGTGTCGTAACCCATCTTGCGCAGGGCCAGGGCGGCGTGCACGCAGCAGTAATCGAACTCGAGCCCCTGGCCGATGCGGTTAGGGCCTCCGCCGATGATCATCACGCTCGGCTTCTGGCCGGGGCGGCTTTCATCTTCCTGCTCGTAGGTCGAGTAGAAGTAAGGCGTGTACGCCTCGAACTCGGCGGCGCATGTATCCACCAGTTTGTACACGGCCTCAATGCCGGCCCCGATACGTTGCTGGCGGATCGCATGCTCGTCGCTTGCCGTCAGCTCCGCGATCTGCGCGTCGGAGAAGCCCATCCTCTTGGCTCGCCACAGCAACTGCGATGGCAGAGGACCACTACGGCCTTCTGACACAATTCGCCCTTCCATCTCCACAATCTGGCGCATGTTATGAATGAACCATGGGTCGATGCCCGTCAGCTCAGAGACTTCCTCCACCGGGGCGCCGGACTTCAGCGCGTGCTTGATGTAGAAAAGGCGCTGGGGGTTAGGACGCGTGAGCATGGGGCGTAGCTGTTCAGGATCGACTCCCCGTTCGCCGATGCGGTCGAACCCCGTCAGGCCTATCTCGAGGCCCCTGAGGCCTTTCTGAAGCGCCTCCTTGAAGGTGCGCCCGATTGCCATCGTCTCCCCGACGGATTTCATCGAGACGGTCAGGGTGTCATCGACACCGGGGAACTTCTCGAATGTGAAGCGCGGGATCTTCACCACGCAGTAGTCGATGGTTGGCTCAAACGACGCGGGGGTCTCGCGCGTTATGTCGTTCGGTATCTCGTCCAGCGTGTAGCCGACCGCGAGCTTGGCGGCCATTTTGGCGATGGGAAAGCCCGTAGCCTTGCTGGCAAGGGCGGAGGAGCGGGACACCCGCGGGTTCATCTCAATGGCAACCATGCGGCCCGTGGCGGGGTTGACGGCGAACTGTATATTCGAACCTCCTGTCTCCACCCCGACGCGCCGTATGATGAGAATCGCCGCATCGCGCATTGCCTGGTACTGCTTGTCGCTCAAGGTTTGGGAGGGGGCCACAGTTATGGAATCGCCCGTGTGGACGCCCATCGGGTCCACGTTCTCGATGGAGCAGATGATCACCACGTTGTCCTTGCGGTCTCGCATCACCTCCAGCTCGTATTCCTTCCACCCGATGATGGCTTCCTCGATGAGGACCTCGTTCACCATGCTCGACTCGAGGCCGTAGGCCACCTGGTCTACGAACTCCTCGGCGTTGTATGCGATTGCGCCGCCCGTGCCCCCGAGGGTGAAACTGGGCCGTATAACCACCGGGAAGCCGATCTCGCCGGCGACGCGCTGCGCCTGCTCCAGGGAATGGACGGCCTCGCTGCGGGGCATGTCCACTCCGATCTCCTGGAGCGCAGCGCGGAAGATCTCCCTGTCCTCCGCACACTGGATGGCATCGTAGTTCGCCCCGATGATCTCAACACCGTGTCTGTTGAGGACGCCCGCATCCGCGGCCTGCACGGCCACGTTCAGGGCGGTCTGCCCTCCCAGCGTGGGCAGCAATGCGTCGGGCCGCTCCCGTTCGATGATCTTCTCCAGCGTCTCCACCGTGATCGGTTCGACGTAGGTCTGGTCCGCCATCACAGGGTCGGTCATGATGGTGGCGGGGTTCGAGTTGAGCAGGACTATCTGGTAGCCCTCCTCGCGAATCGCTTTGCAGGCCTGCGTGCCGGAGTAGTCGAACTCACACGCCTGCCCGATTACGATCGGGCCGGAGCCTATGACGAGTATCTTGTGTAGATCGGTTCGTTTTGGCATCGATCCCTGGTGTTTCAGACGGGCCGGCTCCAGCCGGCCGCTGCGAAAGTACCTACTCCCACTCGATGGTGCTGGGTGGCTTCGGGCTGATGTCGAAGACCACCCGGTTGACGCCGTCCACCTCGTTGATGATGCGACTGGACAGGCGGGCAAGCACGTGGTGCGGCACACGAACCCAGTCGCACGTCATATAGTCCTGGGTGCTGATGATGCGCAGGGCGATCACGTTTGCGTAAGTGCGCTCGTCGCCCATCACACCCACGCTGCGCACGGGCAGTAGAACGGCGAAGGACATGGCGATCTGATCGTCATCCTCGTAGCGCGCCAACTCTTGCTGTACGCGCAGGTCGGCCTCTCGCAGGATGTTCAACCGCTCCCCCGTTACTTCGCCGATCACACGCACCGCCAGCCCTGGTCCGGGGAAAGGCTGACGCTTGACCACCCTATCGGGCAGCCCGAGCTCATGTCCGAGAACGCGCACCTCGTCTTTGAAAAGTTCTCGGAGGGGCTCCACGAGCTCGAAGTTCAAATCATCCGGCAACCCTCCGACGTTGTGATGGCTCTTGATAGTGGCCGAGGGTCCGCCGTGGGCAGAGACACTCTCGATCACGTCCGGGTACAGCGTTCCCTGTGCCAGGAAGCCAAACTCTCCGAGTTCGCTGGCGGCCTCGGTGAACACATCTATGAACAGGCGGCCGATGGCCTTTCGCTTTCGTTCGGGGTCAACCACCCCGGCCAAACCGTCCAGGAAGCGCTGCGACGCATCGACGAAGTGGAAGTTCACCCGATACTCCTCAGTGAAGAAGTGGCGCACTTCGTCCGCCTCGCCCTTACGCAGCAGGCCGTTGTCGACGAACACGCAGCCCACCTGCTCGCCGATCGCACGGTTCAGCAGCGCGGCGACGACGGTCGAATCGACGCCGCCGGATAGCGCGCAGAGCACGCGCCCCTCGCCCACCTGAGAGCGGATGCTTCGAGTGGCATCGTCGATGAACCCGCGCATGGACCAGCCGCCGCGACAGCCCGCTACGCCGAATAGGAAGCTGCGCAGGATTTCGGTCCCCCGGGGCGTGTGAACGACCTCGGGATGGAACTGCAACCCGTAGATCCGGCGCTCAGGATGCCCCATTGCCGCCACCGGGCAGCTCTGTGTATGAGCTAAGACGCGGAAGCCATCCGGCATGGTCACGACCTGGTCGCCGTGACTCATCCAGGCGTCCAGCATGTCGGCAAAACCCTCGAAGGGGCCGGCGTGTTCGTCAACCTCAATCGTCGCCGGCCCATACTCCCTGCTGGTGGCTCGCCGCACCCGACCGCCCAACCTGTGGGCGATCAGTTGCATGCCATAGCAGATGCCCAGCAGGGGCAGGTCGGACCCGAGTAGCTCGTCCGCAACGTCAGGGGCGCCCTCTTCGGCCGCAGATGCGGGCCCGCCGGAGAGGATCACCGCCTTCGGCGAGCGGCCGGCTATCTCGTACCATGAGACTGTGTGGGGCACGATCTCGCAGTAGACCCCGAGACTGCGCACGCGCCGCGCGATGAGCTGGCAGTACTGCGAGCCGAAGTCAAGGATCAGCACCATCTCACGCATGACGCTTTCTCTCCCGTTCCTGCTCCACCATCTGCATGAACGTGCGGAACAGATGGCGCGCATCATGGGGTCCGGCCGATGCCTCGGGGTGATACTGAACGGACGCGGCGGGGATGCGTTTGTGCCGAATGCCTGCCGCCGTGTGATCATTCAGATTGATATGGGTTACCTCTACTTCCTCGCGCGAGGAGAGGGAATCCAGGTCCACGTGGTAGCCGTGATTCTGACAGGTAATGTCGATTTCACCGGTGTTCAGGTCTTTGATAGGGTGGTTGGAACCCCGATGGCCGAACTTCAGCTTCTTGATCTCGCCGCCGAGGGCGAGGCCCATAAACTCGTGCCCCAGGCAGATGCCGAACAGCGGTTTCTTGCCCAGAAGGTTGCGGACCGTCTCGATAGCGTAAGGGACACCGCGGGGGTCGCCCGGCCCGTTGGAGAGCAGCACACCGTCCGGATCGTGGGCCAGCACCTCTTCCGCCGTGGTGTCGGCTGGCATCACCAGGATGCGGCAGCCCATCTGCGCCAGGCAGCGCAGTATGTTCTTCTTGATGCCGTAGTCGATGGCGACTATGAATGGCGCGTCGGGCGGTGCGTCGGGGCTCGGCTCATAGACGTAGCTCTCAGAACAGGTGACCCTCTCCACCATGTCGCGGAAGTTCAGGTCCGTGGCGGACTTCGCCTCGGCCACCAGCTCGTGCACATCGTAGTTCCCCGCCGCGATCACCCCCTCCATGGCGCCCCGCGTGCGTATGTGCCGGGTGAGGGCCCGGGTGTCGATCTCGCTCAGAGCAACGACCCCATGCTCGCGGAGGTAGTCGCCGAGCGTCCCCTGGGCGGCATTGTTGGACGGGAACGGGCAGTACTCCCGAACGATGAACCCCTCAACCTGGGGCGCCTCCGACTCCACGTCCTCAGCGTTCACCCCATAGTTACCGATCAGGGGATAGGTCATGATCACGATCTGCCCCTTGTACGACGGATCGGTCAAGATCTCCTGGTAGCCGGTCATACTCGTGTTGAAGACGACCTCCCCGGCGTGCTTGCCTTCGGCACCGAAGGACTCCCCCTCGAACACGCGTCCGTCTTGTAGGGCGACTGCGCCTTTCATCGCGTTCCTCTTATGTCATGTGCGTGAGCAATGCCTGAAGTTTGTTCTGCACCGCTTCTGTAGTGTGAGCGCAGAGATACGGTGTGCGGACGGCGGCTCTCGTCACAGGATCGGCAGGTAACGCTCCAGCTCGTAGTGGCTGACGTGCGTCCTGTAGCGGTCCCATTCAATGATTTTGCTGGCGACGAACTTCTCGAAGATGTGATCGCCGAGTGCCCCACGGACCAGTTCGCTGCGCTCCGTCTCGGCGATGGCTTCCGCCAGATTCCCGGGCAGCGAGCGTATGCCGTGCTCGGCCCGTTCCTCGGCGGTCATCTGGAAGATATCCTTCTCCACCGGTTCTTCCAGTTCGTAATCGTCGCGGATTCCCTTCAGTCCGGCCGCCAACATCACGGAGAAGGCGAGGTAAGGGTTGCAGGCGGGATCGGGGCAGCGGAATTCCGCTCGCGTCGCCCGAGCCTTGCCCGGCTTGTACATGGGGACTCGCACAAGCGCCGAGCGGTTGCGCTGGCCCCATGTCAGGTAGACCGGCGCCTCGTAGCCCGCAACCAGACGCTTGTAGCTGTTCACCCACTGGGCGACCACGCAGCACATCTCACGGGCGTGCCGCAGCAGGCCGGCTATGTATGACTGTCCGGTCTGCGAAAGATGGTAACGCCCGTCGGGATCGAAGAAGGCATTCTCTTCACCGCGAAACAGCGACTGATGCACGTGCATGCCGCTGCCGTTTTCGCCTTCCAGCGGCTTGGGCATGAACGTGGCGTAGACGCCGTGCTGTATGGCGACTTCCTTCACGGTGAGCCGATAGGTCATGGCGGCGTCGGCCATCGAAAGCGCATCCATGTACCGCAGGTCAATCTCGTGCTGGCTCGGGGCAACCTCGTGGTGGCTGTACTCCGCGTGGATGCCCATGCGCTCCAGGGCGAGCACCGTGTCTCGGCGCAGGTCACTGGCAACGTCCAGCGGCGTCAGGTCGAAGTAGCCTCCGCTGTCGAGGGTCTGTGTTGCCGGTTGATCGTCCTTGAAGTAGAAGTACTCCAGCTCAGGCCCCACATAGAACGTGAAGCCCATCTCGGTCGCCTGGGCTAGGTTGCGCTTGAGCGCCCCGCGCGGGTCGCCGTCGTACGGGGAACCGTCCGGCTCCAGCACGTCGCAGAACATCCGCGCAACGGGACTGTCAGCCGTGCCGTACCATGGCAGAATGGTGAAGGTTGAGGGATCGGGGCGGGCTATAACGTCGCTCTCCTCGATGCGCGCATACCCTTCGATGGATGAGCCGTCGAAGCCCATGCCCTCGTCCAGCGCGGTCTCCAGCTCGTCCACGGCGATCGCGAAGCTCTTCAGAGAACCCAGAACGTCCGTAAACCAAAGACTGACGAACTTTACGTTCTCGTCGCGGACCTTGCGCAGGACGAATTCCTTGTCCATTTCGGTGCTCATCCCTGTGCGAGCCCCTTCGGATGAGGAAGGTGGTGCTGGACAAGCAGCGTGAGCGACACATCCCCAGGGGGCGTCGCCGTCACGCTGCACTCACGTACCTGTTACCGCCCGGACCCGACCCCGCCGCTGTGCTGCGACGGGCGCGCGGCCGGCATTTCGATTGACGCACCCTCGAAGGTCAGCGCAGCAGCCCCGCCCTTTGCCGGCGGGGCTGCCCTGAAGCGCGCGGTATTGTAGCACGCAGTGGCCGAAGCGGCAAGCGACCTCAACCCTTGATGATCCGCAGTGCTTCGTCTCGGTAAGCGTCCATCACGTAGGGGATGCCGCTGATCTCGGCCGCTTGCTGCGTGAGCGCCATCAGGTCACCGCGCGAGATGCTGTCCACCGTGTAGTTGCGGCTGCCGGCCATTATCTGTTGCAGGCCGATGCGCAGCTTCTCCGCGAAGCTATAAAGTGCCACGCCGCCGAGCGGGATCTCGGCCGCCGTGTCGCTGCCCAGTTTCTCCACCAGTTCATCGTAATGGACGAATATCTCCTCCTTCGTCGTGCCGAACTGGCTGACCGTCTTCGGCAGATCGCCGGCCTCAAGCCATTGGCCGATATTCTTGCCCACCATGCCCGGAATCATGATGGCACGCCCCATACAGACGGCCTTGGCCCACGGCGCGCCCATGGCAAGCACCTTGAAGATATGGTCTTCCGTGCTCAAGCCACCGGCAAGGGCGATGTCCGGCACGTAGGCGCCCTGTTCGGCGAGCATCTGACACAGCTCATAGGTCATGCACTGCAGGTAGAAGGTCGGCACACCCCATTCATTCATCATCCTCCAGGGGCTCATGCCCGTGCCGCCGGGGGCGCCATCGATTGTCACAAGGTCGACCTTGCAGTCGGAGGCCCACTTCAGCGCCATCGCGAGTTCGCGCATGGGGTAGGCACCCGTCTTAAGCGTAACGCGCTTTGTGCCGAGGCTGCGCAGGCGCTCTACCCCCGCTTTGAAGCCCTCCTCGTCGATGAAGCCGAGCCGGCTGTGACGCTCGAAGTGTTTCAGCGCGCCGTCGTTGAAGGCGTGGATCTCCGCCGGGTCATTCGGATCTGGCGTAACCAGGTAGCCGCGGTCCTTCAACTGCTGCGCACGCTCGAGCGTGTCCACCTGGATTTCGCCACCGATACACTTGGCTCCCTGGCCCCATTTCAGCTCTATGGTCTCGACGCCGAGCTCGTTGACGGCGTACTCGGCGGCGCCGAACCGTGTGTCCTCAACGTTCATCTGAACGATCAGGTCCCCATAGCCCTGATGCCAGCGCTTATAGGTCTCGACGCGCCGACGCATTTCGGGGCTGTTCTTCACCTTGCCGTCGCTTCCGAGTTCGAGTTCGGGATCAACGCCGATAACGTTCTCGCCGCACACGAGCGTTATGCCTGCCAGCGCTGCGCCGGCGGCGAAGTGCTCCCAGTTCTTCCGAGCAATCTCCGTTGAGCCCAACGCGCCGGTGAAGACCGGCACCCTCATCGTGACAGGGTTCTCGGTGCCGTACGTGGTCTCTGTGCTGACCCGCGTGAACAACGTGTTGTCGGGGTTCGGCTCCACTCCCTCCGGCAGGCCCTTGGCGCCGAGGGCGTATCCGCAGATATTCAGGTGCGAGTAGTCAACCGGATAGTCCTTCACCGCCCCGGCCGTCATCTCGCCAAACGGACCCGGGTACAGAAGCTCGCGACCACGGAAGGACGCCTTAAACGTCTCGCAGTTGCCTCGACACCCGTCGACGCACCGCGAGCAGACCCCTGACGACGGAGTCACGCTCCAACTGCGGTTCCTGGTTTGTGTTGCCTCGTCGGCATTCGGCCGTTGCAGATTCATGCACTACCTCCGCTGCGTTTAAGTTGGTGAGCCCGCGCTCACCCGTGATGCACAATAAGCGCTCACGAGGTACGAGGAAACCCTAGGGATAGCAAAACAGGTGCCATCTGACAGGCGGCGCGCCTTAGAGGTCGCATCCTATGCTTCACACACGAGTTACCAGCGCCGGCGCTTCGAACCCGATCACCCCAGAGGGCACGGAGTGCTGTGCACTCTCAGTGCACTGCGCACTTCGTGTGCACCGCTACGGTGTCTCGATCCCGTAGTCGCGCATCTTACGCCGTAATGTGTTACGGCTGATGCCGAGTTGCTGCGCTGTGTGCGTCTGCACGTGGTCGTTATCGGCCAGAACCTGGCGAAGGAGGTGGCTTTCCACTTCGGCGAGCACGCGCCCGTGGATCTGGCCTGATCGGCAGTGCGCGCGCAGGGTCTCCACCATTCGCGCGACCACCTCGTCCGGCGAGCACGACCCGAGGTCTCCAGGCGCGCCGCGTTGACTGCGGATTCGCACGGGCAGCAGGTTGAAAGGGATCCGGCCGTCCTGGCTCAGAACGACCGCGCGTTCCACGCAGCTCTCCAACTCGCGGACATTCCCGGGCCAGTCATAGCTGAGCATGGCATCCAATGTCTCGCGGGCGATTCGGGCCACGTCCTTGTCGTATTGTTCATTGTAGCGCGAGAGGAAGTAGTCCAGCAGCACGGGTATATCCTCGCGCCGGTCTCGCAGCGGGGGAATGTGGATAGGGATCACGTTGAGGCGATAGTAGAGGTCCTCGCGGAACCGCCCCTCAGCCATCAGGCTCTCCAGGTCGGCATTGGTGGCGGCAACGACTCGGGCGTCCACCTTCAGTGTTTTCGCCCCTCCCACTTTCTCGAACTCCTTCTCCTGCAAAACCCGAAGGAGTTTTACTTGCAGTTGTTCGCTCATCGTGGCCACTTCATCGAGGAAGATGGTGCCAGCGTCGGCGAGCTCAAACCGGCCTTTGCGGTCCGCTACTGCGCCCGTGAAGGCGCCGCGCACGTGGCCAAAAAGCTCGCTTTCCAGCAAGTTGTCGGCCAGCGCACCGCAGTTTACCTTTACGAAAGGCCCCGAAGCGCGATCGCTGTTGTAGTGCAGCACGCTGGCCACCAGCTCCTTGCCCGTCCCGCTCTCGCCGCGTATCAAGACGGTGGCGTTGCTCTTGGCCACCACGCCGGCGGTTGCCACGACATCCTGCATGGCATCGCTCGACGCCACAATGCTGCCCAGTTTGTAACGCTTCTCCAGGTCCTTGCGCAGGGCCATGTTTTCGGCAAGCAGGCGCTCGCGCTCCACCATGACCATGCGGTTGATCTTGATGGCCTGCGAGATCAGGGACGCGATTATGCGCAGCAGCCGGCGGTCCTTGGCGAGCGTCTCGTCATCCACGTAGTCGCGGTCGACACTGATGGCGCCGGCCACCTCTCCGTCGACCCTTAGCGGCACGCAGACGAATGAGACCATGCCCTTGCGGGCGTCTTCGGTGCGGGCACCGGTGCGGTTGAGGAAGCGGCTGTCCCTGCCAATGTCCGAAACGGTGACGGCGCGCCCGGTGCTGACGACTTCCCCGGTCACGCCTTCCCCAATGCGGTAGCGTCCGCGCTGCTTCTCCTCGTCGGTCAGGCCATGGGCTGCGGCTATCTTCAGATCGCCACTGATCCGGTCCTGGAGTACGAGGGTGCCCCTCTTCATCCGCAGCCGCCGGGCCAGCACGTCCATGGTGTGCTCGAAGACGCGCTCCAGCTCGAGTGCGCTGCGCCCCATCGATTCGCCGACCTCACGCAGGATCGCCATCTCCAACTCCTCGCGCGAAGCGGCTCCGTAGGCCGCGACAGCCGCGTCCACCCCGAGGGCATGCGAGACCCCTATGATCGTGGGGGGACGCTCTTCCGCCTTGCGCACGACGAATCCTGGCGCACCCTCAGCGACGGACAGTTCGATGACAACCTGGGCCGTGTGCCGCAGCTTAGCCAGAAACTGCTCAGAATGCGCCTGGCGCTCCAGCAGCCAGTAGGCGGTGGTATTCTGGTCATGGAAACGCGGGCACATATGGGTGAAGAAGCCGAGCGCCTTCTGCTCGTCCGTCCACAGCTCGAGCATGCCGGTCAAGCTGTCGAACACGTAGTAGGCGCCCTCGCCTGCATCATCTTCGAGTTGCTCGACGGTCTCTATGACCTTGTCGGGATCATGTGTGCGAGCGACGCGCACAATGCGCGCCGGCTCCTCCTTGGCCTGGCCCGTCATGTAGAAATCCCAGAAGATCTTGTCGCCGCTGCCCTTCCCGCTCGTAAAGCAATCGACCAGCACGAACCGACCCTCAGGGGCGACATCCTGGTAGGTGCGCAACACGGACTGCGGCGACCGATTGAAACTCACCATCACAACATGGCCCGATTTCTCGGCCACTGCGGCGAAGCGGCGCACCAACTGCTCTGCCGGGGCACCGGACGCGAGTTCCCAGACCACGTTGTCACCGGGCCGCAATCCGCCCAATACGCTATCTATAGCGTCCAGGCCCGTGCTTAGCAGCTTCTCGCCCATCCAGTCATCTCCGCACGGTCAGGAACTGAACATGTGCGCACGCGTAGGGCATTCTACGCTGCAACGTCCGACGTGCGCAAACTGATGAGACGCTTGACGCGGTGCCACCACGTCTTCTTGACAGCGACAGAGCGGTTGCATACAGTGGGGTGTCGCTCACACGCCACGGAGAGGTGGCTGAGTGGTCGAAAGCGACGGTTTGCTAAACCGTTGAGGGGGTCATACCCCTCCGAGGGTTCGAATCCCTCCCTCTCCGCCATACCTTTCGTCGCATTCGGGAGCTGTCTGAATGCGCAGGTTCTGTTTTCGCACAACGCTGATCGCTCTCTCGCTCGGGCTCCTGGGCTGCAGTTCCTTCCGGGAGACGCTGCCTGCCCGTTCCGCGACCGAGCAGGTGCTAATCTCCACAGCCGGCGACCGGGCGGTCACGGACCTTGAGACCCGCTGGGCAATCGGCAAGTCGGTGTTGATCGCAACGGAGAACCTGGACGCATATGATCAGAAGTACCTGGTGCAGCGACTGCGACAGGCGGTGCTGGACGCAGGTGCAATCCTGGTGTCGGAACGCGATCGGGCCGACGTGGTTCTGGAGGTAGCGTCCGGCGGCCTATCGGTAGACAGTGGCCAGTTCCTTCTGGGCATCCCCACGATGGAAGTGCCGATACCGTTCGCAGGCTCGGTAACCTTGCCGGAAATCGCGTTGTTCAAGCAAGTCTCGGTGGTCGGCAAGGCCAAGCTGCTCTGCACCGCCATCGACGCAGATGAGGGCCATTTGTTTGCTGCGACGCCCGTTACTTACGGGCGCGCGCGGCGGCGGTTCTGGTGGGTTCTTCTGCTGGGGCCGTTCGAAGGCGGCGACATGCCCAAAGCCCTTCGCTGATGCCGCGAGCAGGCCTGGCAGGTACAGGATGCGGCCCCCGACATGGCGCCGAGGGCCGATCAGAAGGTTTTGCGGCGCTATAGCAGCCCGTCAGATCTCCACGGGCTCACACACATTCTTGGCATCCTTGGCGGCACGCCCGCAGATGTGGCAGATGTACTTCGCTCCTTCCGCCAGCCGGGCCACTTCCGCCATCTTTCGCTTGGCCACCATGTCGCACAGGTGCTGAGCGTGCCCCTGATGCTTCTCAAACAGCTTATGCTCGCCCACCGTCATCTTATCCGGCTTCTTGGCCATCGCGACAATCCCCCGTCTGAGCAGTTACAGTGTAAGATGTGGGCCATCTGGCCCTACCCCTTTCATGTCATTCTACGGGCCTTACGATTGGCTGTCAACGATCGGCGGCTCCTCTGCCAGGCGCTCTCGCATCACCGGGCACTGCGCGCAACAAGCCGCCTTTGCCCTCCACGACGGCAGTTCTGCGCTGCGGTAGAGGTTGCCTGTCACCAGCCAGCAATGTTCGCCGTCACACAGCTCGTGTGCGGGACAACGGCCTCGGGCCTCTGCAGCACAACCTGCGACCTCCCAGCAGGGGACAGGTCGCCGGTCGTCCTGACGGCGACTCAGGTAGAGCAGGAACAAGGCCAGCCTGCGAACCCCCGGCGGCGGCTCACGCCAGCCCTGCTCGTAGCTCTGCACGGCCCGCGTGGAGACGCCGAGCATCTGGGCCATTTCGCTCTGACTCTTGCCCAGTTCATGACGGATGGAACACAACTCAGCGAAGGGCCACGCTTCCGGCGAACGGTTGGCGGGCGCGGCTTCCATAGGGTGATCACCTTGCTCCGCTCAAAATCACTATGCCAACGGTAAGATACCACAACCTGGCGCCAGCGCAAGGCTTCCCTTCCCCCCCTTCTCTGCCCACCCCTCCCGGGAGATCCGTGCGATTGACGCACCGGCAGGGGCATGCTACCCTCGGCTGTAGCTCAGGGCCCCCGAGTGAGTACATCGTCGCCAGTGACCGCCGACTCCCGGACGCAGCCACCAGGAACAGGAACATGAGTAATCGCCCCCACATAGTGCTGTTCAACCCTGACCAATGGCGTGGCGAAGCCCTCGCCCACATGGGCCATCCGGCCGCCGTAACCCCGAACCTGGACCGAATTGTCGAGCAGGACGGTGTTTCGTTCCGGTGGGCTTTCTGCCAGAACCCGGTATGTACCCCGAGTCGTTGCTCATTCATGACGGGCTGGTATCCACACGTGCGCGGCCACCGCACCATGTTCCACATGCTGCGTGAAGACGAGCCCGTGCTGCTGAAGCGCCTCAAGGACGCCGGCTACTTCGTGTGGTGGGGCGGCAAGAACGACCTGGTGCCCGGCCAGAACGGGCCGGAGGGGTATTGCGATGTCTACCACAGGCCGCGGCCGAAGCCGAAGCCCCTCTGGCAGATGGACGAATGCGACCGGTGGCGCGGCAAACCGGGGAGCGACACCTTCTGGTCGTTCTACGTGGGCAGACTGGAAACCGGAGACGAGGACCTGTATTACGATCACGACTGGGCGCACGTTCTGGGGGCCGTCGACCTGATCAGAAACCGGCCGGACGACCGGCCGCTGTGCATATACCTGCCACTCGTCTACCCCCATCCGCCCTACGCGGTCGAGGAACCGTGGTACTCCATGATCGACCGTGATGCCGTTCCTGCCGCTATACCTGCGCCGGAAGACTGGGGCGATAAGCCGTCCATCTTGCAGGGCATCTGGCAGAACCAGGGCCTGCAGGGCTGGGGCGAGGAGCGCTGGCGCGAGCTGCGGGCGACTTACCTGGGGATGTGTGCGCGGGTGGATCACCAGTTCGGCATGGTGATGGACGCGTTGCGCGATGCAGGCATATACGACGAGACAGCGGTCTTCCTGTTCGCCGACCACGGCGACTTCACCGGCGACTACGGCCTCGTCGAAAAGACGCAGAACACCTTCGAGGATGTCCTGACGCGAGTGCCCTTTGTTGTCAAACCACCCGCCTGCGTTCCGGCGGACCCCAGGGTGAGCGATGCCCTGGTCGAGTTGATCGACCTGCCGGCCACGGTGGAGGAGCTTACGGGCCTGGAGCGCACCTACACCCACTTCGGCCGCTCGCTGCTGTCCGTCGTGAGCGGAGAGACCGACGAGCACCGCAGCGCCGTGTTCTGCGAGGGAGGTCGCCTGCGGGGTGAGACGCATTGCATGGAGCGAGAGAGTAGTTCGAACCCCGAAGGGCTCTACTGGCCGCGGCTCAAACTGCAGCAGCAGGAAGGCCCCGAGCACACAAAGGCCACCATGTGCCGCACGAAAGACCTGAAGTACGTCCAACGCCTGTACGAGAAGGATGAACTCTATGAGCTGCGGAACGACCCGGCAGAGCAGGTCAACATAGTCGACCTGCCGAACTACCGGAAATCCCTCTCCGCCATGAAGGAGAGGCTGCTGCGCTTCTACCTGGAGACGGGCGATGTAGTGCCCCACGCCCCCGACCGGCGTGGGTTCTGATATTGGAGTAAAGCGACCATGGCAAGAAGACATCAGCCGAATATCCTCTTCTTCTTCACCGACCAGCAGCGCTGGGACACCGTCGGCGCCTACGGCCAACCGCTCCACGTGACACCGAACATGGACCGACTGGCCGCCGAAGGTGTGAAGTTCGACCAGGCGTTCACCTGCCAGCCGGTCTGCGGCCCGGCCCGTTCCTGCCTGCAGACGGGCAAGTTTGCCACTGAGGTCGGCTGCTACCGCAATAACATCGCCCTGCCGCAGGACCACAAAACGCTCGCCCATTGGCTGAGCGAGGCCGGCTACGAAGTGGGCTACATAGGCAAGTGGCACCTCGCATCATCCACCTGGGCCGGCCAGGATTACCGCACACGGCCTGTGCCCCTGGAATGGCGCGGAGGCTACAAGGATCACTGGCTCGCCTCGGACGTGCTCGAGTTTACCAGCCACGGCTACGACGGCCACATGTTCGACGCGGAGAACCGGCGTGTCGACTTCAAGGGCTATCGTGTCGATTGCCAGACCGACTTCGCGCTCGACTACCTCGACTCCCGCAGCCTGGAGCAGCCCTTCTTCCTCTTCCTTTCCTACATTGAGCCGCACCATCAGAATGACCACAATCGGTACGAAGGGCCAGAGGGATCCAAGGAAAGATTCGCCGACTTCCAGGTGCCGGGTGATCTGGTGGACACGCAGGGCGACTGGCGCCAGAACTACCCCGACTACCTCGGATGCATCAACAGCCTTGACAAGAACCTGGGGCGCATACTCGACCGACTGGAAGCGATGAAGGTGCTCGACGACACGCTGATTGTCGTCACCAGCGACCACGGATCTCACTTCCGCACCCGAAACAAGGAGTATAAGCGCGCCTGCCACGATGCGTGCGTGCGCATTCCCCTGATCATCCGGGGGCCGGGGTTCGAAGGCGGCCGAAGCGTCGAGGAGCTGGTAAGCCTTATCGACTTGCCACCGACGCTTCTCTCCGAAGCGGGTCTGGAGGTGCCGGATTACATGCGCGGACGTTCTCTGCAGCCACTCGCCCGGGAGACTACGCACATGTGGCGCGCCGAAGTTTTCATACAGATCAGCGAGAGTCACGTCGGGCGTGCGTTGCGCACCCGCCAGTGGAAATACTCTGTGCGAGCACCCGACAAGAACGGTGTCAAGGACGCCGCAAGCGACCATTACGTCGAGGACTTCCTCTACGACCTGGAGAGTGACCCGCATGAGCGAAACAATCTGGTCACCGACCCGCAATACGGCGAGGTGCGCGCCGACCTGGCCGGCCGCCTGAGGGGCTGTATCCGGGATGTCGAGGGGCTGGACGTTCGCATCGAGGGCGCGGCCTGACGCCGGTCGAGTGCAGGTCGCCGGGCGCCAGCACCAGCAAGCTTCGCCCGGCGTCAGCTTCCGGGTTTGAGAGCGACGCGATCTCTCAACCTGGCGAGGGCTTCTACAGCTTGTGCGGAGTTGGGGACGCGCTGAGCCACGTATCGGAGTTCCTCGGCCGCTCGGCGCCGTAGCCCGGCCTGTTCGTAGAGCATCGCCATGCTGTAACGCCAGCTCAGGTCGTCGGGGCGGAGTTGCCGCGCCCTTTCGCCGACCTGCACCGCCCGCTCCAGTCTGCCCTCTCGCGCGTATATGCCCGCCAGTATCGCATGCGCCCAAAAGTAATCGGGCAGCAGGCGGGCAGCCTCCTCGCACTGCTGCCTGGCCGCTGATAGGTCGCCCGCTGCAATCAACCGGGAGGCGAGCCCGCAGCGCGCCTCCGCCAGCAGCAGGTGCGCCGACCTGTTCCCGGGGTTGATCTCGAGGGCCGCCTGCCCTTTGCGTATGGCATCCGAATAGCGACCAATCGCCCCGAAGTAGAAGCCGTTGTCCAGATGCGCAACCACCCGGGCTTCGCGCTCGACACATTCCCGGTTTGCTCGAGTTGCGTCGGCAGTCTCGCCGTAAGAACGTACATGGGATGAGATGTCCGAGACCTGCTGAAGCACATTGCGGAGCGTCTGCGACCAGGCTGCGCGCATCCGGAACTCGCGCAGGTTCCGCGCAGCCGTGAAGGCGAGTCGCGGATGATTGTCGGTGTGCAGAGGCGCCGACCGGGCATATCGCCGCAGGTCGTCTTCGCCCAGAACAAGTGCGTTCAACAGGAAACAGGGATCGCCCAGGTCAACCTGCGCCAGGTCTGCCTGCACCTTGGGTCGGGTCACCGCCTCACTGAAGCGTTCGAAGTCGATCTGGAGGGGCTTCATCGTGCCCACCAACACCAGGTGCTTGTTCCATCCGTTGCGGGCGCACCACATGCTCGCATGGGGAAAGACCTCCTGGAAGGATCTGCTGATCGTCTGCAAATCCTGCGTGGAAAGCATAAAAACGGGCACCCACGCGGACATCACACCGTCTTCGGTCAGACGGTCGCGGCAGTGGCGAAAGAAGTCCCGGCTGTAGAGGTTTGCGTTGCCCTCGTAACCGGGGTGCACCGAGTCGTCGAGGATGACGTCGTACTTCTGCTCGGTGGCCATCACGTGTGTGCGGGCGTCCTGCAATATCACGCGGTAGCGCGGATCCTCAAAAACATTGTGGTTGAGTTCTTGGAAGTGCTCTCGCGCTGCCCGCAGGATGCCGGGCACCAATTCGACGCAGTCTATTGTCTCCAGATCGTGAAGGCTGAGTGAGTAGGAAGTCGAGCCCGTCCCAAGCCCGATAGTTAGCGCTCGCCTGGCCCGGCGTCCGTTCAGCGATTCGTAGAGGAGCAGCGGCAAGTGCGCCTGCACGACCTGCGTCGTCTGCAGTATCCGTCCGCTGCCGGCCACGTCGGCGCCGTTCACAATCAGCAGCTTCTCATTCTCCGGCAGGAACTTGGCCACCACCACGGTGCCGCCGGTGTCCTCCTCGTAGTCAAGGATCACGAATCCGTCGCGTCTTGCAATGTCACTACGCTGCAGGTAGGGACGCAAAAACATCACGCGGCGAGGCAGCAACACGCAGGCGCAGAGCGCGCCGGCGCCCACGAACGCCGCAACTGCCGCCTTGGAGCGCAAGCGTAGCGCCGGATGAACCAGGAGAACAGCGAGTCCGATGACGGCGTTCATAGCGGCCAGCAACAGCACGCTGCCCTGCGTGCCCAGCAGGGGCACGAGCACCATCCCCCCGGCGAACGCACCGAATATGCTGCCGGCGGTGTCCAGAAAGCCGATCTTGCCGATACGTCGTCCGAGTTCACGGAAGTTGACGGCGTAGATGCGACTTACCAGCGGGAAAGTGGCACCCATCAGCGTAGTCGGCACCAGCATGAGCGCCCCGAGCCACGCCGCCGTGGCGAGCGTCGCTGTGGCCCACGTGGCATCCCCGCCAGCCAGCCGGTCCGGAACGTCCGAAGCCTGAAACAAGGGCAGCAACAGCACTGCGCAGAGGGCTATGGCTATCTCGATACATCCCAGGATCGACAGCAGGTCGCGCTTGCTGTCGACGAAGCGCCGCACCAGGAAGCTGCCGATCGCCAGCCCGGCGATGAAGGTGGCGATCACAAGGCTGTACGTGTAGACCGTCACCACGACGAAGGAGCTGGCCAGCATCCGTGTCCAGACGACCTCGTACGCGAGCGAGGTGAACCCCTCTATCGCGAAGACGACCAGCACCACGGCGACCACGTGGCGCGGGTAGGTCGGTGTTTCCGCTGCGGGTTCTTCTGTTTCCGCGTTCGGCTGGGGTTGCTGTGATGCCGGCCCCGGGCTGTCCCGGCCGCCCTCCCTGCGCCCGTTCATGTGCCAGGCGATCGCCCCCATCGCAAGGCTGAGGGCCGCTGCCACGAACGAAGCCTCCCGCATGCCGAGGGCGTGAATCATCACGAAACCAGCCGCCAGGGCCCCGAGAACAGCCCCGCAGTTGTTCGCCGAGTAGAGCGCGGCGACATCGCGCCCGAGTTCCGGCATGCCCTTCACGTAGCAGCGTGCAATCACCGGCAGTGTGGCACCCATCAGAGTGGTGGGCACCAGCAGTATCCCAAATGCCAGCGCGAACCGGATGAGGCTGAACACATAGAAGTGCGCCGGCCACTGACGGTAGACGCTCACGAAGAGCGCCGTCATGCCGGCCACGAGCAGCGGGAACAGCAAGGCGAACAGCCCGATGCCGATCTGAAGCGCGCCGAATACTCGCAGGTGGTCGCGGCGCCGCTCGATGAAACGTCCGCCGAAGTAGCTGCCCAGGGCGAGCCCCGCCATGAAGGCGCTGAGCACGGTGCTGAGCGCCAGGCTGGTCACCCCGAACACCAGCCCGAGCATACGCACCCAGACTACCTGGTAGACCAACGCGCAGAAGCCCGACAGGAAGAACATCAGCAACAAGCGTTTGCGCATTACACAGCCTCCTGTCGTACGAGGGCGGCTCGCACGGCCGTCAATATAGCATATGAAGCCCGGCCGTGGCCACCTCCGCCCGGAGTACCTGTGGTGCGCCGCATTTGCCCTCGCACTCAGCTTCGCGTATAGTGTTCGCAGTGACCGGCGTCAGTGCCGGCCACACCCCCTGAGCAGAGCACAATCCCGTTGCAGCGCGAGGAGGTTCCACACATGGTCAGCAGAATCATCGTAGGCGAGTCCGGCGGACCGACGCCCGTCATCGACTGGGAAGTGGCGGGCATTATCGACGCCGCTCAGAAGGCCAGTATCGAGGTCTATGGCATGGTCAACGGGCTCGAGGGCCTGCTGAACGCAAACATCGAAGGCAACGTCGTGGATCTAACGCCCATGGACCCCATGTCTTTCGTGTTTAACGGTCCCGGGGCAGGGCTTAAGACCACGCGCATCAAGCCAAAAGAGCCGGAGTATAAGAAGATCGCCGAACACCTCGAGGCCTTTGGCATCGACGGCATCATCTACATCGGCGGCAACGACAGCTCCGACCAGTTGCTCGGCCTGACCGGACTCTGGGATGGTGCCGCCATCCACGCCATCAAAACCGTGGACAACGACCTGCCCGTCACCCACCACTGTCCCGGCTACGGCAGTGCCGCCCTGTTCAACGCGACAGCGCTGCGCAACGTGCACAACGATTTCAGCTCCTACCGCGTCATGGCCAGCTTTGCTGAGGATGTCGGAGTCAAGCAGGCATGGGACGTGGCACCCGTTGTCATCTACCAGGTGATGGGGCGCAAGGCCGGCTGGCTGGCGCAGGGGACGGCCTTTGCGCGCGTAGACCCGAAGGGCGACATGATCCCCGAAGCCCCTCCTCATATCATCCTGTGCAGGGAGGAGTTATTCGACAAGGACGCTTTCCTCTCGAAAGTGGCCGACACGCTGACCGAGCTGGGCGAATGCGTGATCGTGGTCCAGGAAGACCTGACTGAGAAGGACAGCGGCAAGAGCATAGCCGAGGTCTACGGCACGGATGTCGTCTACGACCAGCACGGCAACATCCAGCACGGGCGGGCAACGTCGTTCTCGCCGGCCACGTTCCTGGCGGGGCTTGTCTCCGAGGAACTGCAGGTGCCGGCGGTCGGCGGCAAAGTAAAGGACTGCTCGCTGAACCCCCAGCACATCCAGCGCAGCTTCAGCATGAGCAGCGTGGATGCCTCTGAAGCCTATAAGGTCGGCTTCGCGAGCGTTCAGGCGATCGTAGAGGGCGAGACAAAGAAGTCCGTCATCCTTAAGCGTGACAACGGCCGCACTAAGACAGACCTGACAGACATGTCGAACATCGCCGCCAAAGAGCGCCAGGTGCCCGGGGAGTACGTCCTGGGAATGGACGGCCCGACGCAGGACTTCATCGACGAGTTCATTTATGTCATCGGAGGGCCGGTTGCCCTGCCTCACTACTCACAGATGAAGTTCAACAAGGTCGGCGTTCCGCAGTCGGTGGCCGAGAATCCCTACCTGAAGAAGTAGTAGCACATGGCCGGCGCCGGGCGTCAACCGCCCTGCAGCCAGGCTTCGGCGAACAGCTCGGGCTCGGGGTCTGGACAGTGGAAACTCACGCTTGCTTCCGTCGCGGTGCTCAGATCCCCCATGGAGTAGAGCGCTGTTACCCACGAGCAGCCCGACCAGACTTTCACGTCGGGCAGTAGTTGCGTTGCTTTCACCGGGGTTCCGTCCGCAAGGCACTCGACGCGCAACGTCTCGGTCGGCGCCTTATCACGCTCAAAGGCGTGCCGGTACGCCCTGCCATCCTGGCGAAGTCTGAAGGAGACGCGCAAGGTATCGTAACGCCCTTCATCCATGGCTTCCACCAGTCGCTTTACTGGCAGCGTGCACGCCGTCACGCCGTCCTCGTGGGTCCAATCCAGATTCACGGAATGCGTGCGTGCCACCACGGGGTCGCCGCCGACATTTGTGCCCAGCTCGAAGCTTTCATCGGCCCGTTCGCCGAGCCCTACCAGCGCCACCTGCTCCGGCGCCAGGGTTGCCGAAAGCACATTGCGGTGCACCGTGCATTCCGGCACGAAGCCCTCGTCATGAAAGAGCACTTTCGCCGTTTCCAGGCTCTTGATCGGGACGGTAGCGGTGCGGACGGCACCGGATGAGTTCGCAAGCAACAGCACACCATCCTCTCCCGTGCCGGTCAGGAAACCGTGCCCCGCAGACTGACAGGGAACGCCCCCCACGGGCTTGGTGACAGCCCCGCTCTGGAACAGGTTGAAAAAGAGCTCCTGCGCCCGTCTAAGGAACTCCACATCATCGTCGCTGAGCAGTGCAGGGTCGCCGTAGAAGTGGGCCTTCCGTCCACCGCGCGCGAGCGACTGCACCCACGTGCGCCTGAAGCCCCGCGCGCCGAAGTAGTAGATGGTGTTCGTCTTTCCCACCATGCAGCCGTGGTCGTCGATGCGGTCAAGCGGGATGCGGCTGTGGTGAAACTTACGCACCATGTGGTCCTGGTAGAAGTCCACCGCCCGGCGCAGGGAAGTGCACGGCAGATCGGCCGGCCGGGGGTCGCCGCTGTATAGCCAGTCGATGAGTTCGAGCCAGTGCTGTTCGATGCCCGGCACCAGGGCATCTGTGGTGTTGTCCAGGTAACCGCGGTTGTAGCGGAAACCATTGTACGCCAGGAAGACGACATCCCGGCGGACGGAACGGACACGGCGCAGGATGTCCTTAAAGGCGTTTACGTTGCGGCGGTAGACCTCGCCGGCATCGAGCCCCCGATGGCGTTCGGTGACCGCGTAGAAATTGGCGAAGTCGAACTTGAACATGCCGACGCCCCACTCTTCTACGGCGCGGACCATGGCACTGCAGAGACCATCGGCGTAGGGACCGTCAAAAAGGCAGTAGCTCCATCCGCTGCGGCAGTCCAGGCTGTCCGCCCATGGGCCCCACCCATGGTCGCCCTCGCCGCCCTGCCACGGATGCCAGCCCGCCACGGCCGCGCCGGTGGTATCCAGCCAGAGCCCGGGCGTCATGCCCATCTGCTGCATACGCTGTCGGGCCGGCTCGAAGCCACTGGGCCAGGTTTCCGGGTCGAAGCTCGTGTAGTCGCCCGGTTGCTCGAACCAGAAACAATCGAGTAAGTAGTAATCGAAAGCGACATCGTGTTCGCGCTGCCAGCGATCGAGCGTGTCGAGGGCGCCCATTGTAAGCTCTTCGGTGAGGCGTACGTTGTCGCCCAGTTCGTCGTGCAGAGCCCAGTCGCAGTAGATGGAGATCGGCTCCGGCATGGTGGTGCTCCTCCCGTCCGTACATGGAATGGGCAGCGAAGGTAGTCGTCTTCGCCGCCCTCATCAAGCGTAACGCATCGCCACAGTGTCAGACCGGCACGACTTCCTTGACTTCAGGGATTTCTTGCTTCAGTTTCGCTTCGACGCCCCGGCTGATCGTCATCTGGGCCATAGGGCAGCCCTTGCAGGCGCCCTGGAGCTGGACCTTCACGATACCATCATCACTGACTTCGATCAGTTCCACGTCACCGCCGTGCATCTGCAGCGAGCCGCGGATTTCCTCGATGACTCGGGCAACCTCTTCTCTGTCGACCATTCTCGCTCCTTTGTGGACCCCGCACTCGCGGGGCTACCCTTACCTGCAGTAGTTGGCACTGCTGCGTGAGCGTCACAGCCCTCAACGCATCTCCACGTTGATGGGCTTGCCCTGTTCGGTCCGCGCTTTCTTTAAGCGAACCGTCAACACGCCGTTCTCCAGCACGGCAGACGCTTCGGCTTCGTCGTCGACCTCGGTCCGCAGGGGTACCTCACGTTTGAACTCCCCCTCACCGCTTTCGCGGGAGACGGCACTGTAAGCCTCGTAACGGCCCGGTGCAGCCCGACCGTTCAGGTTCAACGAACGCGGCCGCACTCGGACCTCCAGGTTCTCCCTGGCGACGCCGGGCACCTCCGCCCGCACGACGACCGAGTCCGGCGTTTCGTAAACGTCAACGGGCGGATAGCGTCCCGGCACGAATCGGCCGACGCCGGGCACCTGCCGCAGCGTGTCGTCGATGCTCTCCCCAATGCCCTGCAAACGTTGGCGCACGTGTCTCAGCATATCACCCTCGTGCATGGTTCTTCTCCCCCGTGCTGAAGCCCTTCATAGACTCATTATACCGCCGAAGGCGGCATTGCGAAACCGCCGCGCGCGGGGCTCAGTCCGCTGTGCCTTCCTGACGACGGGTCTCGACGATCTCCTCCGCGAGAGTCGCAGGCACAGGCTCATAGCATTCGAACCGCATGTCGAAGCCGGCGCGCCCGCCGGTAATGCTGCGCAGCTCCGTCGCGTAGCCGAAGGCCTGGCCCAGCGGCACGAACCCCTTCACGTATTGGATGCCTCCCTCTGGGCGCGGCTCCACACCGGTAATGCGTCCCCGTCGCGAGCAGATGCTGCTGGTCACCGGCCCGCTGTATTCCTCCGGAGTTACCACGTTGATGGCGCAAACCGGCTCCAGCAGTTGGGGTTTGCCCTGCAGGAAGCCTCGCTTGAAGGCGTCGCGGGCACACGTGCGGAAAGCTATCTCGGATGAATCCACCTCGTGGAACGAACCATCGGCGAGGCAGACAGCCACGTCCACAATGGGAGAGCCGGTCAGAGCGCCCTCCGCCAGCGCATCACGTATCCCTCGCTCCACGGCGGGGATGTACTCTCTGGGCACGTTCCCGCCCCTGACTTCTTCAGTGAATTCAAACCCACTGCCCGGCTCCAGCGGCATGATATCCAGCACAACATGCGCGTATTGCCCATGGCCGCCCGTCTGCTTAACGTGCTTGTGGTCGATGCGAGTGCCCCGTGTCAGCGTCTCTCGGTATGCCACCCGCGGTGGGCTGACCTCCGGGGCGACCTTGAACTCCCGCCGCAGGCGCTCGATGAACACTTCCAGGTGCAATTCACCCATTCCGCTTACGACCGTCTCGCCCGTCTCGCCATCAAACTCCACAGTGAACGTCGGGTCTTCGGCCGCCAGGCACCCCAGCGCATGCCCCAACTTCTCCTTCTCCGCGCTGGAACGCGGGCTAACACTCACCGAAAGGACGGGATCGGGGAACTCGATCGCTTCCAGCAGCACCGGCTCATCTTCGCCGCAGATCGTATCCCCCGTAGTCGTCTCACTCAACCCGACGGCGACTCCGATCTCGCCTGGTCCGAGCAGCTCACGCGGTTCACGGTGGTCGGCATGCATCTGTATGAGCCGGCTTATGCGCTGCCGCTTGCCCTTGGTCGCGTTGTAGACGTAACTGCCGGTCTCGAGCTGCCCGCTGTACACGCGCACATAGGTCATGGTGCCCAGGTGCCTGTCCGTAACAACTTTGAACGCAAGCGCCGTCGGGCTCTCGTCCGTGCCATGTCCGCGCTGGACGGGCTGGCCATCGGGCGTGATCCCCTTAACCGGCGGCAGATCGGCGGGAGACGGCAGATAGTCGACGACGGCATCCATCAGGCGCTGGATGCCTTTGTTCTTGAGGGCCGAGCCGCAGAGGAGCGGCACAATCTGGTTCGACAGCGTGGCGCGTCGAATGGCCCGGCGCAATTCGTCGCTGGTGAACTGTTCGTCCATACAGTACTTCTCAAACAGCATCTCATCCGCTTCGCTTACGTCGTGCACGAGCTTCTCTCGCCACCGGGCGAACTGGTCGGCGTTCTGTTCCGGTATGTCTTCCTCACGGTAGGTCTTGCCCAGATCGTCGTCGTTGTAGTACACGATCTTGCCAGCAACCAGATCGAGCACACCGACGAAAACGCCGTCCTCAAGGACGGGCACAGTGACCGGAACAGGCTGCGCGCCGAGCCGCCGGGCGATGTCGTCCACTACGCGCTCGAAGTCCGCGCCCACACGATCCATCTTGTTGATGAAGGCGATGGTCGGCACTCCGTATTTACGTGCCTGTCGCCAAACCACCTCTGACTGTGCTTCCACTCCCCCAACGCCGCAGAACAGCGCCACGGCGCCGTCCAGCACGCGCAACGAGCGTTCGACCTCGACCGTGAAGTCCACGTGCCCGGGCGTGTCGATCAGGTTGATGCGGTGGTCGCGCCACTCCGTCGTGGTGGCTGCGCTCACGATGGTGATCCCGCGCTCCTGCTCCTGGTCCATCCAGTCCATCGTGGCATTGCCGTCGTCCACACTGCCCATGCGGTGGGTGCGACCCGTGTAGTACAGCATGCGCTCGGTCACGGTCGTCTTGCCCGCATCAATATGGGCAACGATCCCGATGTTGCGCACACTGTTCAGCGCGGTCTTACTGTTGTCGGCGACTTCCAGCACACTCATCATCTCATTCGTTGTCGAAAGTAGAGCCAACCGGCTCAGTTAGTGCGCGCACTTCGATCACACCCGCGCGCACACGCGAAAAATGATCATGGAAACGTACCCATCGCCGGACGGCGAGAGCCGCAAAGAGTACCCCCTATCCAACTATCAGTATAGCATAGAGAGCCAGGCCGACGCAACCCCAAAACTCGGGGCAGTCAGGCGTTTGTTGGTCAAACCCCCGGCAGCCGGCACAACGCCCAGCCTGCCCCCCCTGCGCTATGCGTTCTGCATCAGCTCTCCGCCGTAGCGAGCCATCGGCGCGAGCTGCTCCTCGATGCGCAGAAGCTGGTTATACTTGGCGATGCGGTCGCTTCGGCACGCGGAGCCGGTCTTGATCTGGCCCGTGTTGGCACCGACCACGATGTCCGCGATAGTGGAATCCTCCGTCTCGCCGCTGCGATGGCTGACCACGGCAGTATAGCCGGCCTTGTGCGCGAGTTCGATGGCGTCCAGGGACTCGCTGAGTGTGCCGATCTGGTTGACCTTAACGAGGATGGAGTTCGCGATGTCGTTGTCGATGCCGCGCTGCAGGCGCTCCACGCTTGTCACGAACAGGTCGTCGCCGACGAGCTGGATCTTGCCACCCAGCTCCTTGGTGAGCTGCCTCCATCCGTCCCAGTCGTCCTCGGCCAGGCCGTCCTCAATGGAGATGATCGGAAACTCCTCGCACAGGTCGGCGTAGAACGCCACCATATCGGCGGAGCTCTTCACCCGCTGTCCCTCGTCTTCGGCGGCGAGCACGTACTTTCCCTCGGCTTCGATGCCCTCGCCCTTCGCGTCCTGGCCGAAGAACTCACTGCTGGCTGGATCGAGGGCGATGCAGACATCTTCGCCCGATATGTAACCTGCCGCCTGTATGGCCTCCATGATCAGTTGCAGGGCTTCCACGTTCGAACCCAGGTCGGGCGCGAAGCCACCTTCGTCACCGACGGCGGTGCTCTTGCCGGCCTCACTCAGCACTTTCTTCAGCGCATGGAAGACCTCGGCACCCATGCGCAGCCCCTCGGCGAAGCTGCCGGCGCCGATGGGCATGATCATAAACTCCTGCAAATCGACATTGTTGTCGGCGTGCTTACCGCCATTCAGAATGTTCATCATTGGGACGGGCAGCCAGCGCGCGTTAGTTCCACCAATGTAGCGGTAGAGCGGAATGTCGAGGGCCGCTGCGGCGGCCTTCGCTACTGCCAGCGACACGCCAAGTATGGCGTTCGCGCCGAGCTTGCCCTTGTTCGGCGTGCCATCCATCTCGATCATCAGTTGATCAAGGGCGCGCTGTTCGAGTGCGTCGAACCCGAGCAACTCCGGACCGATCACCTCATTGACGTTGGCGACGGCTTGCCGCACTCCCTTGCCGCCGTATCGAGCGGGGTCCCCATCCCGCAGCTCGACTGCCTCGTGAGCCCCCGTAGATGCCCCGCTGGGCACTGCCGCCCGCCCCACTGTGCCGCTGGCCAGCTCGACATCCACCTCCACTGTGGGGTTGCCTCGTGAGTCGAGTATCTCCCGTGCCTTCACGTCAATGATCTCCGTCATGGTCTTCTCCCGTCGCTGTGGTCCGAGTAAAGGAGGAAGCGCCTTCCATTGAGAGTGGTGCCGAGCGGCACCGCGTGGCCCCGCTACTGACGCGTGGCCCGGCACAACTGCGGAGCAGAAAAACTAATGCACAGGCGCGCCGATGTCAAACGCCGAGGAAGGCCGCGGCATGATTCTGGCGCGTTCGCAGCGCTTCTGTTACACTCTGGATACTATGATGGTAAAGGTAAAGGTATGCGGGATCACGAGCGCGACAGACGCGCTGATGGCCGCCGCAGCGGGCGCCGACGCGCTGGGATTCAACTTCTTCAAACCGAGCCCGCGTTACGTCACTCCCGAGAAGGCCCTGCCCATACGGATGTCGCTGCCTCCCTTCGTGGCCTCGGTCGGCATCTTCGTCGACGAACCCGTTCAGACGGTACGTGACGTGATGGAGTACGTGGGGCTCGATTACGCGCAGCTTCACGGCCACGAGGGCCCCCGCAAGGTGCGACGTCTGGAGGGTCTACGCACCATAAAGGCCGTACGCATACGCGGCGAGGAAGATCTGAAGGAGTTGGAGCGCTATCCCGTCTGCGCCTATCTGCTGGACACCTTCAGTGCAGACTCGCCGGGCGGGACGGGTCAGACGTGCGATTGGGAACTGGCGCGCCGCGCCGCCAGCCGCCAGAAGGTGATACTGGCCGGGGGCCTGAACCCGGACAACGTCGCCGATGCCGTGTGTGCCGTGCGTCCCTTCTGCGTGGACGTGGCCAGCGGGGTGGAGATTGAGCCCGGCAGGAAGGAGCGAAAGCTCCTAACGGATTTCATCCGCCGGGCAAAGGAAGTGCGGCTCTGAAGACGCCCGCTTCCGCTCAGCCGAACAGCCTGGCCGTCAGCTCAGCAACGCGCCGGCCCAGGGCCCTGGCCTGCTCCTCTGCCCGCTCGTCAGGCGCGTTGATGGCCACAGGGCCGTAGTGGTCGCCGGAGGCAGTGCCCTGCACAATCATCCCATGGATGAGCATCGCTTGCAGAATGCTCAGGATCGTGGTCTCGTTGCCACCCCCGATGTTGGCAGCGGAGGTAAATGCCCCGCCGACCTTCCCTGTCAGCCGTCCGTGGAACTCCACCGACTCATCGAATAGCGCCTTGATCGGCGCGCTCATCAAGCCGTAGTACGTCGGCGAGCCAGCGATGATGCCGTCGTAGCCGAGCAGCTCCTCTGCGTCCAGTTCGTCGGCAACGCGCAGGTCCACTTCGGCGCCCGCATCCCGTGCGCCCCCGGCGACGCACGCCGCTAGGGCGGCGGTGTGGCCCGTTTCGGAATGGTAGACTACCAGTACTCTGGCCATGGAACTCACCCTCCCAAGGCTATCTGTCGTCCTCAATGCGCGGTGTCCCGGAATCGGGTCTCCCTTATCACGGTGACGACAATCTCACCAGGATACTGCAGTTCGTCCTCGATGTCGCGCGCGATTTGATGCGAGAGGCGTGCCGCCGTCTGGTCATTCACCTTCTCGGACTGCACCAGCACACGTACTTCGCGGCCGGCCTGTATGGCGAACGCACGACCTACGCCTCCATGCTGGGCGGCCAGGTTCTCCAGACGCTCCAGGCGTTTGACGTAACGCTCCAGGCTTTCGCGCCGTGCGCCTGGGCGACTTGCGCTGATCGTGTCTGCAGCGATCAACAGCCCGGCGTAGATGGACTCGGGCTCCTCCTCCTCATGGTGCGCGCCGATCGCGTTGACCACCAGATCGGACTCCCCGCGTCTTCGCGCCTCCTCCGCCCCGAGCGCAGCGTGGGAACCCTCGTGCCGATGGTCGAGCGCCTTACCGATGTCGTGCAGCAGCCCGCAGCGCCGAGCCAGGACGACATCCAGGTCAAGCTCTGCCGCCATCAGGCCCGCCAGGTCGCAGACCTGCGCGGAATGGGCCAGAACGTTCTGCCCGAAGCTGGTGCGGAACTTCAGTCGCCCCAGCAGCTTCTTCAAGGAGTCGGGTATGTTGCTCTGCTCCATGTCGTAGCATATCTCCTCACCCGTCTCGACGATGATTTTCTCGACGTCGGATGATGCCTGCTCAATGGCTTCCTCGATGCGGCCCGGGTGTATGCGACCGTCCTTGACCAGCCTTTCCATGGCGAGCCGCGCCGTCTCACGGCGCACGCTGTCGAAGCTGCTGAGCACCACGACCCCGGGCGTGTCGTCCACGATGACGTCGACGCCGATCGCCTTCTCGAAGCAACGGATGTTGCGCCCTTCCCTGCCGATAATGCGCCCCTTCAAATCGTCGCTCGGCAGCTCTACCGTACTGACCGTCGCCTCACTGGTCGTCTCAGCGGCGCAACGCTCAATGGCGTCGACCACAATGCGCCGTGCATCGAGCTGCGCTTTGCGCGTGGCCCGGGCTACCTGTCGGTTGACCATCTCCACGCACTCGTCCTCGACCTCCTGCCGGAGGCTCTCGGTAACCATGCGCTTCGCTTCATCGACGGAGAGGCCACTGACCCGGAACATCTCTTCCCTCTTCTTGCGCTCCAGCTCCTCCAGCTCCTCTTGCAGGTTAGCCAGTTCGCGCCGTTGCTCGGCCACGTTCTTCTCGCCGGTCTCCAGGAACCGCTCCTTCTTCGCCAACAGTTCTTCCTTCTCGTCGAGGCCGTCCTCGCGCTTGTCGAGCCGGCGTTCGGTCTGGCGCAGCTCATTCCTGGTCTGGCGGACCTCTTGCTCGAACTCCTCTCGGCGCTGGATGATTTCCTGCTTGGCCTGCAGTTCCTGCTCTCTTCGTATCTGCTCGGCCTCGCTACGTGCCTCGTCGAGGATTCTCTGCTTGGTCTGGAGCGCCCCGCGTTCGGTCATCTTGTCGATCGCGAAGCGAACTATATAACCGACCAGCAGGCCGCCGCACGCGGCCAATGCAAAGTAGAGACCCGGCATCGGTAGCTCCTTTCGCCCCTTGAGGGCGGCAGCCTGTCCGGCCGGGCGGAGGGCAGGTAGTGTGAGCCGGCGAACGCCAAGCCCGTGCACCCGTTCAGTGGCACATTACGCGGCTCGCTATGAGGGGGGCGCAGCTATCCGCAGGGGCGCTGCGTTGCCTGGACCGTGCACACAACCAGCAGCCTGAAGCAGTGCGCGGCGCCTGAAGCCGCCACGCCACGCCGGGCGCCTGGCTGGTGACGTTGAGGCATTGGCTATCCCATCAAGGAAAACCCAACCTGAGAGGAGTAGCGGGCAAGAATATGGCCTTTATCCCATGGCCACCGGCGGAATTGCGGAAGTCCTTTAACCATAGTCCTTCTATGCGCCTCATAGCGCGTTGCGCATTCGCACCGCGCGGGTGCAACCTGCCGCCGGTCCTCACCGGCACCGACTGAGGCTGCTCTATTTGTCCGCCATATCGGAACGTTCCGCCATGCAGCAATGGACGACGGGATATCGACGCTATCGCCGGGCGGCGGACACTGGGGAACGCTCCTCACAGCGGATTACATGAAAACGCCGCAGCCCGGCCCGGCGCCATCCCTCAGTCCGTGGCCTATTATGTAGCAAACAGCCTCTCCTGTCAAGAATCTCGCGCATCGCTGCAGCATCGTAGCGCTTGCACCGGGCGGTGAGTTGGGCTATCATACGCGTTCGGCGCGAAGGTGGCGGAATTGGCAGACGCGCCAGACTTAGGATCTGGTTCGCCTTCGGGCGGATTGGGGGTTCGACTCCCCCCCTTCGCACCAAGTTGCGGACTCGCCGCCGTATCGGAGCGGGTGTAGCTCAGTGGAAGAGCGCCAGCTTGCCATGCTGGTTGTCGAGGGTTCGAATCCCTTCACCCGCTCCACTTTCATGTACGGCCCCCGATCCTGGGCAGCAGCGGGCATGGCGGGCGACTCGTCCCTCATGCCTCGACAGCCTTGACATTAGGCCGTCGGATGTTAGCATCTTCATGGAAGATAGCCTGAACGGGTGGCTTCGGGCGGGGAACGCATGGCAGAGCGCAATACCAGCAGGCAGCAGTCATCGGCGCAGCCTACAGCGCCCCCGGCGGATGACGTGCAGGAGCTCTGCGACCATCAATGCGTCTGGCAGCACGCGCCAATAACAATGGCGCTCTACTCCTTGCCGGACATGCGCATCCGGAAGGCCAATCCAGCAGCGCTGAAGTTGCTCGGTTACACAGAGGACGACATACGCGGCAAGACGCTGTATGACCTGGCACACCCCGACGAGGTCGAGGAGCTGCGTGCAGTCGCCAAGCAGTGCATGCAGCAGGGCTACGGCGAGAGAGAGATGCGACTGCGGCGCAAGGACGGCTCGTACGTCTGGATCGCGGGTCCGGCACAACTTGTCGAGACCGCCTCCGGCGAGCCCCTGCTGCTCGGGATGGGGCGCGACATCACCGAGCGCAAGCAGCAGCAGTCAAAGCTCCAGGAGTATGAGCGTGCCTTCGAGTCTGCAGGGGATATGCTGGCGGCGATCGACGAGCATTACTGCTATGTGCTCGCGAACCGCGCCTTCCTGCAAAAGCATGATTTGAGCCGCGATGAAGTCATCGGCCACCCTGCCCCCGAGGTCCTGGGCGAGGAGTTCTTCTCGCGGGTCAAGCCGTACGTGGACCGCTGTCTGCAGACTCACGAGCCCGTGGAGTTCGAGCTTCACTATGAGTCCGAGCATCCACACACGCACTGTGTGAGAGTCTGCCATACACCCTTACCGCAGCAGGACGGTCGCTCGCGCGGGCTGGTCGCCGCCATCCGCGACGTCACCGCCGAGTGCCGCATTGGCCGGCGTGAAGAAACCGCCTTGCGCATGTACCAGGCGATCAATTCCGCCCGAGATACAAAGGATCTGGCGGCTGATGTGGTGCGCATACTGAGGGAATACACGGGCTGTGCCGCAGTCGGCATCCGTCTGGAGAGTAACGGGCGCTATCCCCTCGTTGCTGCAGAGGGCATCGCCGAAGTAGTAAGCACCGGCGAGCAGAGCTGCCCTGCAGGGGCCGAGATCGGTGCAGACGCGCTATGCAGTCAACTGGCAGAAGGAGGGTGTTGGCCGGACGCGGCCGGCCAGACGCCGCGCGGCAGCGTTTTGGTCAGGGACGTGCAGTCCCTGAACCCTGAGCAAGGGGACGCTCCCTCCGCCGCGCACATCTGTCCTCACTGGCAGCACCTGCCGTGGCGCACCCTGGCGCTGATCCCCTTGAGGGCGCGAGGCCAGGCGCTCGGCCTCATACACCTGCACGATCGGCGACCGAACTGGGTGGACGCGGGCGATCTGAGGTTCATCGAGATAATGGCCGATGGCCTCGCCATGGGGTTGGCCCAGCAGCGCACACAGGCCGCGCTCAAGCTAAGCGAGGAACGCCTACGGGGCTTACTGGAAGGTGTGCCTGACATCGCCTTCAAGATGGACGCCCGGCTCCGCACGTTTGATTTCTTGAGCCCTTCAGTCGATGACGTGCTGGGTTACAGGCCGAAGGAACTGGTCGGCCTTCCCCGCGAGTCACTGCTGGAGCTTGTACACCCCGACGACAGGGAGAACTTCAGCCGGGCGACGAACCGCCTGCTGGCCCCAGAGTGGAAAGGCTGGGAGGAACCGACACTCGAGTTCCGAGTGCGGCACCGCAGGGGCCGTTACGTCTGGCTCAGCGCAAACCGGCGCGTCGTGCGCGATGCAGAAGGCAACCCTCTGGCTATGGTCGGAATGGCGCGTGACATAACGACGCGCAAGACCATCGAAGAGGACATACGCGACGCGGAACTGGAGAGCGCAGCGGCTGCAGCCGGGAGCTTCGAGGGCTACAGCATCAAGGACACCAACCTGCGGTTCACCTATTGCGACGAGAAGGTGGCCGAGCGCATCGGCGTGCCTCCCGAAGAGACGATCGGCAAGACCGATGCAGACTTCTACGGGGATCAAGTCGGTGTTACATGGTTGGAGAAGGACCGCGACGTGCTGCGCAACGGTAAGCCCGATATCCGGATATACCGAAGCGTGTACGGGGAGCGGGGGCGTTCCTCCTGGGAGGTGACGAAACTGCCCCTTTACGCGCCCGATGGCGAGGTAACCGGCCTGCTGACCTGCCACCGCAACGTGGCCGCCCTTGACCGCGCGTTGGCGCTGGTGTCGCAGTGGGTCGCCGTTGCGCGCTCCTCGCTGGATGCAATGCTCAGCATCACCCGTGACGGTCGCGTGCGGACGTGGAACCCCGGCGCTGAGCACATTCTGGGGTACTCTGCCTCCGAAGCTGCGCGGCTGACCTGGGCAGACCTGTGCGCGGAGCCCCGCGAGGCGCAAATGCAGCAGGCTTTCCGAAAGGCGATAGGGGGGCAGGTGGTGCAGAACTTCGCAGGGCTGTTCAAGCGCAAGGACGGCGGCCTGATGGAAGGCGAGGCAACGCTGTCCCCGATCCTCACCCCCGCCGGCGAAACGGCGGCCGTATCCGTAGTCATGCGTGACGTGACACAGCAAAGAGAAACGCAGCGTGCCTTGCAGGCAAGCGAACGACGCCTGCGGACGGTTCTGGAGACGTTGCCGGGCGTGGCCTACAAGATCGACCTGAACACTCAGCTTCTCGATTACGTGAGCCCGAGGGTGCAACGGATCCTGGGGTATACACGTGAGGAGCTTGCCGCGACGCGTTGGCCTCAGTTGCTGCGGCTGGTGGCAGAAGAGGACCGCAAGCGACTGAAGAGCCTGACCGAGTATCTGCTGGAGTTCCGGGATGAGCAGCGGCCTGAGCCGCCGATCCGCCTGCGCGTGCGACATAAGGACGGCCACCATGTTTGGGTCAGCACCCAACGATCGGTCTTACGGGCGGAAGATGGCCACCCAATCGCCATTGTCGGAGTGGTTAATGACATCACCGAACGCCGCAAGATCGAAGCACAGCTTCGTGAGAGTGGCGTTGATCTCACGGGAACCGGAACAGCCCTTGAACTGCGCTGCTCCCTGAAGGACGCCGACTTGCGGTTCATGTGGGTTGACGATCAGGTAGCAGAAGTTCTCGGGGCACCGCCCGAGGAGGTGATCGGCAAGACGGATTTCGACTTCTATCCACCCGAGCTTGCCGAGCGCTTTGCGCAGCGCGACCGCCAGGCCGTTCAGACCGGCGAGCCGCAGGTCGTCTACGAACCGACTTTGTACGGAAACCAGGACGAGCGAGCGTGGCAGATCGTGAGCCTGCCGCTGCGTGGAGCCGACGGGCAGGTATCCGCCCTGCTCGTCGTGCAGAGGGACACGGCGGCACAGAGCATGGCGGACGCCGTGCTCGCACACTGGGGCGCGGTTGTGCGCTCCTCCTCCGACGCGATCATGGGCGTGAGCTGCGAAGGCAAACTCCTCTGCTGCAACCCGGCATTCGAAAGCATGTACGGGTATGTACCCGAGGAACAGGATGGCCTGACGCTCTTCGACCTGGTGGGGCCTGAGTCTTTGGCCGACGTGGAACAGGTGATGAAAGAAGCCGCCAACGGTCTGACGACCGGCAGCCTGGAAACCGTGCACCACACCAAGGAGGGCACGCCCATACACGTGGACCTTGCGGTTGCCCCCATCGTGGCCCCAGCGGGTGGAGTGCAAGCTCTCTCCGTCATCGCACACGATGTAACGGCCTACAGGCAGGCAGAAGCCGCCCTCCGGCGCAGCGAGTCGCGCTATCGGGTACTCATCGAGAACGCCGGAGAGCCCATCTTCGTGTTCGACGAGGACGGAGTGTGCCGCCTTCTAAACACGGTGGCGGCGGAGTATATCGGCGGTCGGCCGGAAGACTTCATCGGCGCGACGGTGTGGGATTTCTTCCCCGCTCACATAGCCGAGTATCAGATGGAGGGCATCCGCCGTGCTCTGCACGAACACGAGTTGGTCGTCAAGGAAACGCCCTGGGTTGTGGAGGACGAGCAGCGGTTCTTCCGAACTCACCTTTGCAGGACCATACCCAGCACGGACGGCAAGGCGCAGGTGCAACTGATTGCACACGACGTCACGGACCGCAAGCGAGCAGAAGGGGAGCTGCTGGACTACCGCGACAGGCTGCGTGACCTGGCCTCGCGTCTGTCACGAGTCGAAGAGAAGGAACGACAACGCATCGCCTCGGACCTGCACGACGGCATCGGGCAGACGCTGACCCTGGCGGTTATGAAGCTGGGGGTCCTGGTCGACAGCACGCGGGACGGAGCGGAACGCGCCCGACTTCAGGAAGTGCTACAACTTGTGAACCAGTCGCTGGATGCCGCCCGCACACTCACCTTCGAGCTGAGCCCGCCGGTGCTGCATGACCTCGGCCTCGGACCTGCACTGGAGTGGTTGGCCGAGAACATGCAGAGACGCCACGGACTGAAGGTTGGTTTCTACGAGGACAGTGAAGCTAGACCTCTCGATGAAGACGCAAGGGCGACGTTGTTCAAAGCATCGCGGGAAATGCTTTTTAACGTGATCAAGCATGCCGACGCTTCCCGCGTGCGTGTGTCACTCACGCGGGAGGACGGGTCAGTGCGGGTGGACATCGAGGACGATGGAGTGGGCTTCGAGCCCGAAGTGCTGAGCACAGCATGGCGGGATACGGGTAGTTTCGGGCTCTTCAACATCCGCGAGCGACTAACCCAGCTCGGAGGGCGGCTAGAGGTGAAGTCGCAGACCGGCAAAGGCAGCCTGCTGACCATGTTCGCACCGTTGGCTGACGAGACACAGGAGCAGCTTAAGTGAGCATTCGGGTATTGCTGGCAGACGACCATGACATCGTGAGGGAAGGCTTGTGCGCACTGCTGGAGTCGGCAGCCGGGATAGAGGTGGTGGCGCAGGCAAGCAACGGACGCGAAGCTGTGTCGCTTGCACGCGAGTTGCGCCCCGACGTCGCCATCATGGACGTTGCCATGCCCGACCTGAACGGTGTGGAAGCCACCCGCAAGATCCGCGAAGCGATTCCCTCGGTCAGGGTAGTTGGGCTTTCCATCCATTCGGACAAACGCTTCGTTCGCCAGATGCTGTTGGCCGGCGCCACCGGTTACCTGCGGAAGGGCTGCACTTTCGACGAGTTGGTGCGGGCCGTGCGCACCGTGATGCACGGCCAGACCTACCTGAGCCCCGAGATAGCCCGCACTGTAACGGATGACTACACGCGCCGCATACGCGAGCATGACCATTCCGCAGCCGCCGTACTGACCCCGCGAGAACGCGAGATACTGCAGTTGCTGGCGGAGGGCAACCGGCCCAAGCAGATCGCCCGTTCGCTGGACGTCAGCGTGAAGACTGTCTCCACCCACCGGCGCAACGTGATGCGCAAGATCGGCGCCGAGAGCCTGGCGGACCTGACCAAGTACGCCATACGGGAGGGGCTGACGACCCTCGAGCTGTGAGAGGGCCCCTCTATCAGACGTTTGCCCACCGGAAGTCAGAAAAACACCGATTGTTGTGTCCCGCCCTTTTGCTTAGGGTAGCGCTGTTTTGGCGGCGTGCGAGATTGCCCTTGCACAGGGCGAGCCGGCGGGGCGGCCAATCGGTCGCAGGTTTGTGTCGCCGTGGGAGTCGCTGTCCCATCAGCGGCTGACACGCGCATCCTCCCACTGGCCGATTGGCTGAACCCCGGACGGAACCGCACCCCGCCGATGGGAGCGATTGCATAAACGGACGTCTCCAAGCGCGGGAAGAGAGGACCGGCCAACGTGTCGGACCTTTGGGAAGAGCTACCGCGCCGGGTTGTGGGGACAGCCCCGAGGCGTCCGGCTCTTCCCCTTGAGCCGCTACACGCGCAAGCATCCCGATGGCAACGGCTCAGCAAGAGGGCAGGCTTCTCTGGACTCAGCGCAGCAGTCGGCTTCTGCCCCTGAACCATTATGAACCGTGACGGTGCAAACCGCCTGATCACCTGGCGCGAACTGGTGGGCACGCACGACATTGATCGGTGGCTGGAACACGCCCGCCGCAAGCTGCTCTTCCGCAGCCATGCGGCTATGCACAGGGCGATAGCCGCGGCGACAACTCTCACCTACCACGCGGTGCACAAAGCTCTCAGCGGGGGGCACCGCCCCCGACGGCTACCGGTCGGCATCCGTGAGTGCTTGCATGGTTGGCTCCGCATCGCCGCTGCCGGTCGCGCTATTGAAGCCGCTGATGAGCACCGGGCCGTCCCCGTCGCGCGGATGCGGGCCCTGTTGCCAGCGTTGTTGGAGCAGTTCGGCACGAAAGTCGCCATCTGCCGGGCCCTTTCGGAGCGCACAGGCGTGCGCGTCGGCACTTTGCGCCGCTACTTCTACAGGGACGGGCAAGTGGGCAGCGCCCCCCTTGCCGTCTACTGTGAAGCACGTGCACTGGTTGACGCCGCCGCGAATGCCAACTGGCAACGGCGCGATTCCTACCTGAGGGATGCGGCCACGCGGCAAGCTGCCGAGGACCTGGCAAAGCGCTGTCGACGCAAGCTTGAGCTTATGCAGCAGCAGGATGACCCCGCAGTCGAAGCCGAATACCGAGAGCTGCGCCTGGCCCTTATCGCAACGGTGAAGGAACAACGCCCCCAGCCTGTCCAGCCGTGGGCGTAAGGGCTATCCCGGCTCTGTCCACCTGTCCCAAGGGCACTGGGGGTATACGCGCCGCAGGTGATCAATGACCTCATCTGGAGCCCGGCAGAAGATGGGGACGCGTTCCACGAAGAAGCACTCCAGATCCTCCCCCGTCATGTGGTAGCCGTTGCACAAGGTATCGAGCGGCGTGCGGTCTGTGAAGAACCACTTGAGCAGGCGCTGGTTGCCCTCGCAGTTCTCATATGCCCTATCAAGGTCGAGACGTTGGGCGAGGGCCGGGTTGTTGCGCACGCTGGGGTACGCCTTCAGCCCCCCCATCGGCTCAAACGGGAGGTAACGGCGGTAGTAGCTCTCGTGGCGCGGGTTGATGGTGATGCAAAGGTCATTGAGCTCGAGAATGAGCGTGGCATAGTCAAACACTTGCTTCATCAGCGACATCAGAACGGGTAGGCTGCGCCTGAGCTCGTGACGCCGGTCGGCGAGCATGGTGACCTCGGCCAGTTTGCGCCTTTGGTCCCGCAGGGACTGCACCTCGTCGTGGTATATAGCGTCCATCGGCAGGCCGACCGGAGTATCCGGCACCAGCGTAACGGTGGCCACGACGTCACCCCGCAGCTTCCCGACGAATGTCACCGTCGAGGGGAAGGCGTTGAACACCGACATGCGGATCCGCGCCGGATTACGGGCTATGTAGCCCTGCTGGCGGTAGTTGACGTACACCAGGCCGTACGCCTGCTCCAGCTCGTCGCGGCCCATGGCCCGCTGCACGCAGATCTCCCCGCACAGCACTCCAGTGGCACCCTCGGCGGCCCTTTCCTCGCTGTCCATGTCACTCCCCCCAGAGGTCAGGCACAGGTCCCCGCGCGGCAGAGCCGACGGACCCGTACTCCCCGCCAGTGCGCTCTGTCAGCCACAGCGTCTTCATGGAGTGATTAACGGCCAGGGCCACGGGCACACGGCCACCGTGACCTCGCTCCCCAGTTTGTGATTATTACCCTATCGGCCCCGCCGAAGCAAGCTCAAAGCAATCATGCGAGGCCGCGTGCCGCCGGGGCTTCGTGCTAACATCCCACGACAAGGTCCGCAGAGATTCACCAAGGCAGGGGGCCGGCCAGCAAGAAGACCGCCCGGGCAGCAGTTGCACCTGCCCCGCGCATCCGGAAGTGACTACAGTCCTGTTGAGGAATAGCAACACAGTCTCCGGAGTTCACCACCAGAAGAGACGCTCCTTGCCCACATCGGGCGGTTCGAAAGTGCACAGCACCTTCCTACATCCTATGCTACCACAAAGGCTTATGCCGCTCGGGCTGCCACGTGACCACACGCCCCATATCGTCCCACAGATTGCGCCTTCAGTGGATGGATGGTGGCATGGAGTTTGCGCGCCTGCCGGGGGTAGGAGTGTGCGGTGGCTGTCGTATCCGAAGGCAAAGGCGTTCGGGGGATTCTATGGTGGCGGCATCGATTCTGTTTGTGGCCACTGATTCTAAGATTGTGCAAACGTATCGTCGTCTCGCCGAGCAAGTCGAGATTGAGCTGAGCGTGGTCAGTTCCCTCGGTGAGGCCGCCAAAGACATGGCCCGCCGAGATTACGACGCAGTGCTTGTGCAGATGGATGGCGCCGGCCGGCAGGTGAGGAAGCGCATCGGAGAGGGTCTGAGCTTCTGTGGCGTGGCGCCAGCCATCGCCACCAGCAGTCACGCCACCATCCGTGACGCGGTTGACGCACTGAGGGCCGGCGCTTGCGAATACGTGGCCGAACCGCCGGACGACCCACGTGGCCTGCAAGCCCTGTTGCACCGCGCACAATGCGCCGCAACGAACGGTAACGGTCACGCGCGAGAGGGTGCGCCCTGCGGAGACGGATTGCTGACCGGCGATACCCGCGTGCTCGCGGCGTCCGAGACGCTGGCCCGCGTGGCCGCCTCCGAAGTGCCCATTCTGATATGCGGAGAGGTCGGCACCGGCAAGACCACTCTCGCCCGAGCATTGCACCAGCGTTCGCGGCGCTGCCTGGCTCCGTTCGTCGAGTTCCGTTGCGCGCGAGACAACGAGGCCCGCATGGAACGGGAGCTTATGGGGCATGTCTGGGACCCGGCGCCTGCCGAACGCCGCATCATTCGAGGCCGGTTGGACCAGGCGGACGGCGGCACCCTGGTCCTGGACGATGTGCACTGCCTGCCCGCGGCGTTGAGGGCCCGCGTGCTGCGCGCCGCCAGTGATGGAAGGTTCGAGCGCGCCGGTAGCGACCAGGCGTGCCGTTGCGACGTTCGCCTCGTGCTTACAGCCCCGCCACAGCGATGCAGCGTCGATGCATCCCTTAAGCATTGGCTGCAGGGCCACAATGGGGTATCCGTGGAGCTGCCCCCCTTGCGTGACCGCGTGGGTGACATACCTCCTCTGGCACGCCGCTTCCTGCTCTCCATGGCCGCACGCCATGGCCGCCGCGCGCGCGAGTTCGGCGCCGAAGCGATCGCCTGCCTCGTTCGCTACCACTGGCCAGGGAACGTAAATGAGTTGAAGAATGCCGTGGAACATGGTGTCATCCTTTGCGCGGGACGCCACATCCTGGCCCGCGACCTTCCAGCCAACATACTCGAGTGGTGCGAACGCAGCCACAAATCGCCAAACGGCCAATGCACCAACCTGAAGGAGGCCCTGCGTGAGCCCGAGCGGCGCTGCATCGTTAATGCCCTGGAGGCCACCGACTGGAACAAGCAGCACGCTGCACGTGAACTGCAGATAAGCCGCAGCACCCTGTACAAGAAGCTGAAGGAGCACGGCCTGAACGGTAGGGCCAACTCGAGCACACCCTCATAGCAGCAGCGGATAGGGAGGTTGACAGAGCCCCCCGAGAAGGCGTACATTCTGGACACCCACGTGCGCAGTTTGCAGAAACTGGTGCTAAGCGGATTAAGACCGACGGAGCCGAGCTCGTGACGGGACGCAGGCGAAAACGTGAATGGCAACGAAACCGACCGACGGCAATGGCCCCGGCTGCAACTCAAGCTGAACGTTGAGTTTGTAGCTGAGGGCGAACAACGGCAAGTCAGCGGTGCGGGAACGACCGCGAACGTCTCGGCCGGGGGGCTGTATTTTGTCACTTCAGAGTGGCAAGCCCTGGAGCCCGGCCAGAGTGTGCGGCTGCGCATGTCCGGATTGAGCGGATACGACTTCGGACCCCTGTTTCGCAGCCTGCGCGGCAAGGCTACCATAGTGCGCCTTGAGCCGGCCGAAAGAGAGACACCCTCCCCCAATAAAGCGGGAGTTGCCGTCAGGTTTGACGAACGCCCCCGCGTGGATGTCTACCGCTTCTCGGCCTGAATGCCTGTTCAGGCGTCCATCAAGTCGTATTCGTGCATCTTGTTGTACAGTGTGGTGCGGTTGATCCCGAGCCGCTTCGCGGCCTCCTTCCGGTTGCCGTCCGTGGCCTCGAGCCCTTCCAGTATTAGCTTTCGCTCTACCCGCTTCATTGCGTCTTTCAGCGGCAACACTTCGCCGTCCGGTAGAGCCGCTTCGGGCCCTCCCATGTTCTGCATCTCCAGGTCCTCCGCGCAGATGCATGAGTTGCCACACAGCAGCACCGCCCGGTGGATAACATTCTCCAGCTCGCGCACGTTGCCCGGCCACTCATACCGCGTCAGCACGCGGATCGCATCGTCACTTAGGCCCTGAACGTCATGGGGCGCTTCGTCACGGTACTTCTCGATGAAGTGCCGCGCGAGGGGCACTATATCGTCACGGCGGTCGCGCAGCGGCGGCAGGTAGATGTTCATCACGTTGACGCGGTAGTACAGGTCCTCGCGGAACTCTCCCTTCTTGACCAGAGCCCCCAGGTCCTCGTTTGTAGCCAGGATCAGCCGCACGTCGACCTCCTTGGTGCGTGTGCTGCCGACCGGCTCAAACTTGAGGGACTCCAGCACCCGTAGCATCTTGGTCTGCAGGCTGGGAGAGGAGAGGGATATCTCGTCCAGAAAGAGCGTGCCCTTGTCAGCGGCTTCGAAGCGTCCTCGCTTGTCCGCAATTGCGCCGCTGAATGCGCCCTTGACGTGGCCAAACAGTTCGCTCTCCAGCAGCGTCTCGGTTAAGGAACCACAGCTCAGCTCGATAAAAGGCTTGCCCGACCGCCGCGAGTTCATGTGGATGGCGCGTGCGGCCAGCGTTTTGCCCGTCCCGCTTTCCCCCGTCATCAGCACCGTCGCGTCGGTGCCGGCCACCACGTCGATCATATCGAGAACGCGCTTCATCTTGGAGTCGGCACAGATGAAGTTGTCGAGATGATAGCTCATGTTTAGCTGCTCGCGCAGCCGCTTGTTCTCCTCGACCAGTTCTTGCTGTTGAAGCGCCCGCTCAATGGCGAGCTTGATCTCCTCGTCAGCAATCGGCTTGGTCACATAGTCAAAGGCTCCCAGCTTGATGGCACGCACCGCGTCGTCGATCGTCCCGTAGCCGGTAAGCATGATCACGGCGGTGGACAGATTCAGCGACTTTACGTGCTGCAGCAGGTCGAACCCGCTGCCTTCCGGCAGCCGCACATCCGTCAGGACGCAGCGGAAGCTCTCCTGCTCAAGCTGCCGCATCGCCTCGTCGAGGGTCTCCGTAGCGCGAACTCGGTAGTTCTCCATGCGCAGGTATTCGCTCAGGCTGTTGAGCACAATCGGGTCGTCGTCCAATACCAGCACCGGTATATCGTTCTCCATGGACTCCCCTATTCCATCTGCTGCTTGACGGGCACCTCTATCTCAAACACGGCGCCATTATCGCTGGGCCGCAGGCGGATGGCGCCACCTATGCGGTTCAGCGAGTCCCGGCACGCGGCCAGGCCCAGTCCGGTGCCCGTGCCACTTCTCTTGGTGGTGAAGAAAGGCTCGAAGATCTTGTCGCGTATCTCCGCCGGCACGCCGCCACCCGTATCGCTGAACCTTATCACAACGTGACTGTCGCCCTGCCGGGCGCTCACGCCCAGCACCCCGCCCTCCGGCATGGCATCGAGAGCGTTCTTGATCACGTTGCCGAACACGTCGCACAACTCGCCGCTCTCAGAAGGCGGCAAGTCAGAGGGAATGTCCATCTCCACCTGCACGCCCGCCTCCCGGGCACGCTGCTCGTAGAGGGTCAGTGCGTCGCGTACCACCTGGCTGAGGCTCGTGGGCCTGCCCGCCGCGCGATGCCCCCGGCTGAAGGCCAGAAGCTGTGTCAATATGTTACCCATCCTCAGCAGACCGCGGCGACACTCTTCGAGGTGGGCTTCCGCTTCCTTTGGCCTCTCCTCCATCTTACGCACCGCCAGGTTCATAAACCGCAGTATACCGTCCAGCGGGTTGTTCAGCTCGTGGGCCACTTTTGCGGCAAGCTTGCCCATGAGGGCGAGCCGCTGGGCCGAGGAGAGTTTCTCCTCCATCTCCACGTCTTCGGTCACGTCCTGAACGGTCAGAATCCCCCCCACCGTGGAAGCTTCCGAGTCGTGCAGCGGCGAGCAGTGCACATCCAGGATGCGGCGTCGGTCCTCTTGACTCAGCACCACCCGCTGCAGGCGGAACTCGCCCCCCCCCTCCACCACGTCCAGCAGCTTGCGCCGCCAGTGCGAGGGGTCCACTTCAAGGCCCTGCACCAGGGGCGGGTTGGCCGCCTCGCCCGATGTGTTCGGACTCAGCCCCAGCAACTCCCGTGCTGCCACATTGGCCGAACGCACCCGCAGGTGTCGATCATAGGCCACCACCGCGATGGGTATGCTGTCGAGGATGTCTGAGCTCTGTGCCCGAATCGATTCCACCTGCGTGTCCTTCTCCACCACAAGGTCGGAGCAGGATCTGAGCACTTCGAGCAGGCGTTCGTTGAAGCTGCGCAGCTCTCCCATGAAGCTTAGGGGCCGTATCAACGATCCGAGGCGTTGCGAGAGGAGCTCGATCAGGCGCAGGTCGTCGCGATCGAACGGGCGCTCTTCCCGCTGCATGGTCAGGCAAACAACACCAAACAACTGTCCGGCGTGGGCAATGGGGGCGGCGAGGCAGCTAAAGTCCGGGTACCGGTCGCACTGGCGGCCACGCAGCTTGTGCACTTTGCGCGTGTCAGAGACAAGTATCGACTCCTGGGCCTGGGCAACCCACCCGGCCAGCCCCTCGCCCATCTTCTGGCGGATACCGATACGCTGCTCGGACTCAGGCCCCTCGGCAGCCTCCAGGATGAGCGTTTCTGTTCTCTCGTCCCAAAGGTATATACTTCCAGCGTCGCATTTCAGCACCTCCAGGTAACGCCGCAGCGCTTCCTGCAGCATCTCCCCCAGGTCGCCGATCTCCGCCAGATTCCTGACAAAGGTCTGCAGTTTGGACGCCTGACCTCTGGTCCTGCCCGGGCTTGGGGCGGTCTCCAACAACGAGACATCCCGACCTCCAGAACCATCCACCTCGCGAGCCCAGCGGTATCCCTCGCCCTGCAGAAAACGCCTCAGGCGGTGGATGTTCGACGGGCTGGAAAGATCTCCGGTCATCCAGAGAACCTGATCTTCCCCAAAACCCTTCGACAGGTCTTGGGGCGAATGCTCACCGTTCGGCACATGGACGACGTACTTGCCCCCCGGCAGCACCTCGGCGGCCACCAATAGCAGATCCTCTGGGTTCGCAGAAGCCTGCCCCCCGGTCAGGAGCGTAATGGCAGCGCATCTATCCGGGTGAATCAGGGCTGGCAAATCCTCCGCCGAAGGAGCCAACTGAACCTCGTATCCCTCCGAACGGATGGCTTCCTCCAGGGCCGGCTCGGACGCCCGGTCGGCGTATACAACCACTACCTGCTGATTCGAATTCATGCCGAAGACCACCCTCGTTCAGACACCCCGTCCTCCGCACTTGTTGCCTCGCGAGCGCCCGGCCAGCACTGCCTGCTCGCAGTGTGCATTATACTGCGCATCCCGCCGCTGGCCACCGTGTTCATCAGAAACAACACGCTACCTCGCAGAAAGCAAGGAATACCGGCGTCGGAGACACACGCCCTCTACCCTTGCCCCGCACAGCGGCGTAGCTCGCCCGCGACGGCCGTTTGCCCTCTGAGCATCCGGAGCTGAACTGCCCTTCCGGCCCCACAACTGAATCTGTAAGCTGATTATAGGGGCCCCTTGGCGCTTGTCAACCCGTCCCGCGCAGGTGTCCACATTCGTGGACATCCGCCCCCATCCCGGAGATAAGCTTCGGCCTCACCACTACCAGTGGCCCACACTGCTCGCTGCTTCCAGAGCCATTTCCGGCGCCCCCGGCTCGTGCCCCTCTTCCCGCGGCACGAGTGGAACCGACACCTCCGCCACAACGGGCCGGTGGTCGGAGAACTGCGTTGGCGGCGCCGCGCAGAAGTGGACCCGTGCATGCACGGGCACGTAAACGTGATCCGCGCGTACAGCGGGAAGCCGATTCGGGGCGGTACGGCCCCAGCCGAAGCCGTTCTCAGCGAAGCAGTCCTTCAGCCCTCGCGTCGCATCACTCAGCCCCGGATAGCCCGGCGGCAGATTGAAGTCCCCCCCCAGAATCACCGCATCGCCATCGGAAAACCATCCTACCAACCCGCCCAGGTCGGCCAGCTCACTGGCCGTTCGCTGGATGGCCGCACGAACACCGGCAACGCTCCAGCCCGTCAGAAGCTGGGTCCGCAGGACCGTCGGCGACAGGTGCGTATTGATCACGACGACCGAGACGTCAGCTCGCACCCATACGCGCCAGGCGTTCGCACGATCCGGGCCGAAGGGCCGGGCATCGAGGGGCTCGACAGGGAACCGCGTCAGCAAGCTCTGCCTCCCACCCGAAAGCGTGTATCCGGCGAAGCTGACGTTCTCCCGGATGGCCCTGTGCAGGGCGGCGTCGCTCGACTCCTGCAGCACGGCGATGTCAGGCTCCATGTCTGCCAAAGCGGCGGCCAAATGCACAGCCCCCAGCGAGCCGCCCTTCACATTCCAACTCACTACGCGCAACGGAACCGAAAGAGTCCGGCCGTCGGCATGCTCCCGCGATACAAAGCTCCTGTAGCCCATTTGAGCGGCCCGGAACTCTTGACGCGCCCTAACCGTCCAGAATTTCAGAACCTGAAGCACCTCCGCCGATGAAACGTATAGCAGGAGCACCGCACCAACGCCCAGAACAGCCCAGCGGACGCGCACACCCATGACGCCGACCAGAAGGAACGGCACGAGCATCCCGAACCACAGAAATGCCGGGCGAGTGACGAAGTAATAGACGAGAACAGTGGGAGTCTGCGTCCGATAGACCGCGAACAGGACGGCAGCGCCGGCGCATGCCGCAGCCAGACACATGGCCTGGAAAACGCATAACGGCGTAGCCTGACGGAGCAGGCGAGGGGAACGCTCTGCGCTGTTTGCGTTCTCCCCGCCCGTACCGTTCAGCGTTTCCGTTTCTGCCACCTTTGATCCACCGTCCGAGTGAAGGTTCTACGTGATCTCCCGCCAATCCCGGCTTCGCTGTGGACAGGCCGGTTAGCACGCTCCCACGGGACCCGCCGATTACGCCCCCTCGATGCGGCCCCTACAATAAGTGAAGACATCGCCGACCGTATCGTTCAGGCTCTTACGCGGACGGTAGTCGATGAACCGGCGCAGCTTCGAGAGGTCTGGCACTCGCCATCGGATGTCTTCGAAACCTGGCCCGTAGACCTCTTCGAAGGGCAGAAAGCGTATAGCCACATCCTGCCCCATGCGCGAGCGCACCCGTTCAGCCAGCTCCACGATCGTGACGGCTTCGCCGCTGCCTACATTGAATACTTCGCCCGGCGCCCGGGGATGCTCGGACAGCTTAACGACCGCGTCGACCACGTCCTGAACATGGGCGAAACAGCGCACCATCTGTCCGTCGCCGTAGACGGTAATCGGCCCACCCGACAGGGCCTGCCGCACGAACCGCGGCAACACCATCCCGTAGTCCCCCACCTGTCGCGGCCCCACCGTGTTGAAGAAGCGCACAACGATGACAGGAACCTGCTTCTCGCGCCAGTAGGCGAGGCCCAGGAACTCATCGATTGCCTTCGAACATGCATAGCTCCAACGCGACCGGCTGGTGGGTCCCAGCAGCATGTCGTCGTCTTCGCGCAGGCCGCTCTCCCCGGTTTGTTCGAGCCGGGCCTTGCCGTAAACCTCAGAGGTGGAGGCGATGACGACTTTCTTCCCCTTGCGGGCTGCGCTTCGCAGCACAAGCTCCGTTCCATGGATGTTTGTCTCGATCGTCCCGACGGGATCCTCCACGACCAGTTGAACCCCCACCGCAGCGGCCAGATGGAAGACCACGTCAACCCTGTCGACCATCTCGGCCACCAACTGCTCGTCGAAAACGGACCCGATGGCACAGTGGAACCGCTCATGGTCGCGCACGGCATCCAGGTTCTCGATGCTGCCCGTGGACAGGTCGTCCAGCACGTACACCCCGTTCCCGTCGCCGATCAGCCTCTCAGCCAGATGCGACCCAATGAACCCCGCACCGCCAGTGATCAGGTACTTCAAGCGTCCTCACGGAGGTTTGTGTCAGGCGAATATACCTTACTACAAGAGAGTATTGTATCGAACCAGGCTGTGCCACTGAAACCCCAACCGTCCTGACAGGATAAGATGGCCCGCTGAGTCAGCGGTCCGCGCCCCCAACAGCATCATCGCTCTGCAACCACAGACTGCCAGGTCCAATCTGGCGCCACATCTCGTCCATCACCTCCATCACTTCTACGCCCTCCTGAGCGGTGACGGGCGCGTCAGCGTTGCCCTGCACGGACCGGTAAAACTCCTTGATGAGGGTTGACATCCCGTCGTATGGAGACCACTTGTGGCGGGCAACTTTGATCATACCTCCAAGCGTACCCAGCCCGACGGTAGCTGCCTGGCGAAGGTTCAGGAGAGCACGGGATATGGGCTTCGGCACACCGCGCATGGTGTTTTGGCGGATCACCCACTTGTTCAGCAGGTCCACGAAGAGCATGCCACCGGTCCCGTAGACATTGAGATACTGCATGCGGGGACGGGCCGCTATGGAGACTGTGACCAGCCCACACGCTCCCGGCGTCTTCAGCACGGCGCGCAGCTCGTCCGTGGGCGCATGTGGCAGCACGCGACCGTAACGGGCAAAGGCGTCAACCTCCACGTCAGGGCCGAGCAACTCGAGAGCGAGGCAGAGCGGGTGCGGCGCAAGATTCTGATAGAGTCCTCCCGGCAGCCTGAAGGTCCAGTGGTCTCCTCCTCCGGGCAGCATATACCGACTGCGCGGGTTGTCGCCAAGGTTGAAACCGTAGTAGCTGTCCAGCCACAGCACGTCGCCCAAACCTCCCGATTCAATCATTCGACGTGCGCGCACAATCGCGGGGTCGTAAAGGTGGTTATGATCGACGCCCAACTTCAGGCCGCGTTCCGCTGCGAGGTCGGCCATGCGCCGGGCCTCTTCGGCGTCGAGGGCCATCGGCTTCTCGACCAACACGTGGCAGCCACGCTTCAGGGCCAGTTCGGTCAGCGGCAGATGCGACTGCGGTGGCGTGACGACGTGCACCACGTCGGGGGAAAGCTGGTCCAGCATCGCTTCCGCGTCATCGTAGGCGTCGGGCACGGCCCAGGTCTCGGCGGTCTCCCGCGCCGTCTGGATGTCCAGGTCGCAGACGCCGAGCACGCGCACGTTCCGCATATCCGTGAGCACACGCAGGTGTTCTTGCGCGATTATGCCTCCGCCTATGATGCACGCGGAGAGGACGGGTCCGCCGGGTGCCGCCCGGCCGAGTATCTCGGGCCTGGCGCGACGGCTAAAAGATTCCCGTTCGCGGAAGCCGGCCATCGTGGCCGCAAGGGCGTCCCCCTTGCCGATCTCGGGCGCCCAGCCGAGGAAGTCCTTCGCTTTCTGGTTCGAGTGTCGGCTCGGCGTAACGCATTGCTCCAGCGCAACCGGGTGGATGGGCGAGGGCCGTCCGAGCAGCCGCGTGCCCAGCCCCAGGCACCACCCGAGCGCCTTCATCAGCCGGTAGGGTGCACGCTGGATGCGCAGCCCGGGCCGCACCTCGCGGCGCAGTCGTCGCAAGTACTCCATCTGCGTGAAGGCTTCATCGTCTACGACGTTGTACGCACCCTCCGGCACATCTGCCGCCTCCGCCGCACGCACCACCGCCCGAGCGCAGTCGCGGACATAGCACACGGGCAGCATCGTGCGCCCATCACCGACCACGACTACGCGGTTCTTGCCGAGCGCGTAGCCCAGACGCGATACCTTCCAGTGGCCGCGGGGACCATAGAGAATGCCAGGGCGCAGGATTAAGACCCGCATGTCGCTGGACCGGATGAACTCCTGCGCAACACGGTCGGACGCGATCTTCGAGCGGACGTAATGGCTCAGGTAAGCCGGCCGGTCCTCGAACGCCGCGTCCTCGGTGACCGGATTCTCCTCGGAGGACTCGCGCAGAGGGTAAACGCTCACCGAGCTGACGTGGACGAATCTCCGCACCCCCGCGTCCTCCGCGGCAGCCATCAGACTGCGCGTGCCCTCCATGGTCGCGGCCTCGTATTCTTCCGGAGGCCCGGACATGGTGGACGCGGTGTTAAGGGTCACTTCGACACCATCCACGGCCCGTGCCAGGGCGTCCGGATCCTTCAAGTCCGCGACGACGAGTTCGACGCCCAGCTTCTCCAGCAGTCCGATGCGGCTGGTGGGCCGGACCATGCCGCGAACATTGTGGCCACGCTCAACCAGCATCTCGCAGACGTGGCCGCCAAGGAACCCACTCGCCCCGGT
>CAYQXJ010000012.1:109774-122500 GCA_964421565.1 uncultured candidatus Brocadiaceae bacterium | reverse complement strand
GGTCGGGGCGGCGGGATTCGAACCCGCGACTTCGTGCTCCCAAAGCACGCGCGCTCGCCAGACTGCGCCACGCCCCGATGCCACGGAGGGATTATACCCGATCGGCCGGCGAGTGGTCAAAACGGCGAAGTCAGAGGGTAGCCTCTTTGATCCCGAACCGTAGACTGGCGACTGTGCACGCTGGTCGGCTGCGAGTATAATAGGGGTAGTGGCACAACGTGATACAGGAGGGCGGCAATGTTCAGGCTGATTGCATTAGCTGTTGTTGCTGTGCTGGGAGGTGTGCTGGCAGGTTGCGGCGAAGCGTCGTTAGCCGATGCCGTCAGGGATGACACGCAGGAGGAGGATAGTGTGATGGCCGAGAAAGCGACTTTCGGGGCGGGGTGCTTCTGGCACGTCGAGTCTTCGTTTCAGGAGGTCCCGGGCGTGATGGATACAGCGGTTGGTTTCATGGGCGGGCACGTGGAAAACCCCTCGTACAAGCAGGTTTGTGCCGGTGGGACAGGCCACACGGAGGTAGTGCACCTGCATTACGACCCGCAGCAGGTGAGCTACGCGCGCCTGCTGGACGCTTTCTTCGCCATTCACGACCCTACATCGCCGAACCGCCAGGGCCTGGACATCGGTTATCAGTACAGGTCGGTCATCTTCTACCATTCTCCCGGACAGGAACAGGCGGCTGAGGCGAAGATCCGAGAACTTGAGGGGTCCGGTGAGTTTGGGCGGCCTATGGTGACGGCGGTGGAGCCTGCGTCCACCTTTTGGCCGGCGGAGGATTACCATCAGGACTACATGAAGAAGAGGGGCATCACGAGCCGCTGCCCCATCTGACGATCAACCACCCGTCGTCCGGCGGTAGGAGACGATCACCGGGCCCGTGAGTGGGCCCTCGACGACGAAGTCCACATACATGCGCCTGCCGACCGGCTGTTGAGTATAGCGAATAGGGCGAGCGGCGAGGGTGACCTTCTCCGCCTGCATGCCTGAAGGCAACAGCAGGTGGAAAACGAACGTGCTGCCGCTGCCTGAGGCGTCTACCTTGAGGTAACGCTGGGCGAAGTCGTTGAAGTAATCGTAGCAGACGTAGGAGTCGGATGCACCGTATCGAGCGCAGGCGTAAGCCTCTCTTACGTCGCTTGCCAGCCAGCGGGGCTCGACGTGGGCCACTTCGAAGCCACGAGAGCCGTCGCGCAGCCCTGCCAGTCCCTCCATGAGGGCGGCGGCCAACGCGGCGTGAGCCACCGCATCGGAAACGCCGTAGCTTGGTTCGCCAGAAACTGACCATGCGCCTGGCGGGACGGCGCGGCGACCTCCCATCTGGATTTGTATGCGCCAGAGAGCACTGATGGCGTATGTTTCTCGGCCGTTCTGCAATGCGGCTCTGGCCAACTCGCCGGCCACCAGGGCGAGTATTCCTCCGTTTATGGATTCGCCCGGCTCAATGCCTGAGAACCCTTTGGGCCAGTGTGGCTTGGCGGAGACCCACTCGGCGACGCCTCCTGCCCGACCGAGCATGCGCCCGTATGCGCTCAGGATTGCCCGGGTTTGTTCCGGTGTTGTGATGCCACGCGTGATGGCAAGCACGTTCGATGCACTTAGCACCTTTCTGCCGTCTATGCCGCCTTGGTCCAGTTCCAGCGGCGTGAGCGGAACCCAGTGGTCGTAGTACTTGCCGTTCCAGCAGAGCTCGTTGGTGCGCTGGCGGAAATGCTCTGCGCGCTCTATGTACCGCGCGGCATCGTGTTCGCGCCCGAGAGCACGGAGCATCACGGCCATCTGGTGATAAGCCTGAAACATGCCGCTGTTGTCACCGTGCATGATGCACAGGGGAGTCTCCGGGCGAATGTTAAACATCTGTTCATGCGCGTCACGGGCATCGGCAAGGTCAGCGCGGTCGAACCCGAGGAACTTGATGTCCCACGTGTCGATCGTGTAGGGACGCTTTACGAGTTGGTATTCACTGCTCCAGCGCAGGGGGTCGCTCGTGCTGTAGGCGAGCGCTCGCTCCAGGGCGGGAAGCAGCCGGGCCATCCAATCGTCATCTGCGCGCGCCTGCCAGGCTGTGTAGACGCCTTCCACTGCAAGGTACTCAGTGTCGGCCTGGGTCGGCAGGCGGCTGTAACCTACATCCCCGGTGGCCTTGGTACGGCAGTAGCGCGCACCGAACGCTTCTTCGCGCTCTTCCGCGACTGCCCTGGGTGTGAGTTCGCTGTAAAGCATGCCGTCCGGGCACTGCACGCTCAGGAGGTGTTCATGCAGACCGCCGGGTTGCGGTTCCCAGTACCTGTACGCCTTCATCTGCTGCGTTTCTTCTCGCAGGCGGGGCGAGTAGTGCACGATCGCGGTTTCGCCGACCGTTCGCATTTGCCTCTGCGCGCCGATGCTCTCTTCCAGTTCTCGCCACATCCAGCCGTAGCCGAGCGAGGGACAACGTATCTCGGAGCGCGCGTCAACCATGAACGTGGCTACTGCCAGCCGCCGGCCGTTTGCCGTGTCCAGGACGCAGCGGTGAGGGCCCAGGGCCCCCCGAGCCTGGAAGCTGAAAGCGAACTGGCCTGTCACCTCGGTGCGGGCGTATATCCGGGCGCGCCCGTCCCGAACGGTCAGGAGCGAGCTATCAGGCGCAACGCCGGTGCAGTGGACGCGCTCAAGCGGCGCATAGGCGGGCCGCCGCCCGGCTGACTTGCGGTCATTGGCAATCTGGATGTGACCTTCTGGGAGCTCGGCGGCCACAGTGCCGCCGTTTGCCAGCAGCAGCGCAAACATCAGCACAACGGCGCAGGCGTGCAGCATCCGTAGACGAGCACTGGCGAGCTCCTTGGCGCTCAACGTGTCCTTCCCTCCCGAGGAGGTCCGCTCCGCGCGGCCAGCATACAGCTCGCAAGGGCAGAAGGCAAGACATGCCACAGCGCTGGTTGAAACCTGGAGGGCATCGGCCGTATCGTGCAGTATCTTTTGAGGACCTGCCTTCAGAGGAGCGATGGCCGCAAGATGACCCTTCGTGGCTTCCTCATCGGATTGGTCGGCGTGCTGGGCCTTGCCCTCCTGACTCCCGTAAACGACTACGCGGTCGGGAATACTTACCTTACGGGGAACCACTTTCCGGTGGGAGTATTCTTCTTCATGCTGGTCCTGCTGCTGGGGTTCAACGTCGCGGCGCGGGCGCTGCGTCGGGGCCTGGAGCTGCGCCGCGAGGAACTGATGCTAGTGCTGTGCATGATGCTGGTTGCGGCGACGGTGCCGGCCAGCGGCCTGATGCGCTACTGGTTCCCCGTTACAGCGTCGCCGGCGTACCTGGCGCAGCGGGCAGATTTCTTCTGGGAAGATACCGTTCTGGAGCGCGCGCCGGAGGACTTGCTGCTCAGTACGGACATGCGTTCGCAAGCAGTGCACCGGTTCTTCGAGGGCACTGCAGCCAGGGAAGCCGTAAGAGTGCCCTGGGCGCGGTGGATGCCGGTTATCACGTCATGGGGTATCTTCATCGCTATCTACTACCTGGGCACCTTCTTCCTGATGGGCATGCTGCGTCGGCAATGGGTCGAGCATGAGCGCCTGGCGTTTCCGATTGCAAGGTACCCCCTGGACCTGACGGAGCAGGCTGACAGGCAACTGCTGCCACCGCTGATGCGCACTCGCGCCTTCCTGGTCGGGGCCGCGGCGGCTCTGGCCCTGGCATTGATTCAACTCAGCCCGGTGTTCGCCGGTGCGGAGCAAGGGATGGTCCTGAGCGTACCAGTGCAGGAGTTTCTGCAGGGCACGCCTCTTCAGAACACGCCTCTGCGCGACGGCCGCATCTTTCCCATAGCGGTGGCCATGGCTTTCCTGGTTCCCGCTGAGGTATCACTGAGCATGTGGCTGTTTTACATACTGACGTGCCTGGAGGTCCACCTGCTGAACACGTCGGGCGTGCCCATCGAGGGCGGCGCATACCGTTTCGTCGAATGGCAGCAGGCGGGGGCTTTCATTGCGTTCACGGGCGGCGTGCTCTGGATGGCGCGCCGGCATCTGTGGCGGGTTCTACTGTCGGCGCTGGGGCGCTCAAAGGGTCAGGATGAAGATGAGCCGATACCGTATCGCTTGAGCTTCTGGGGGCTGGTGGCTTGTGTCATCGCGGCGTTGCTGTGGTACGCGCATTACGGCGTGGGGCCGCTGGTGGGGCTGCTGTTGATGTTGCTCATCATGACGGTGGTCATTGTCCATGCGCGGCTGGTATGCCAGGGCGGGGTGATTCTCACCGGCCAGAGCTGGCAGCCTCCGGAACTGTTCTACGGCCTGTTCGGTGGCTGGGGTTTGCTCGGCTCAGCGGCTGTTGTTACCCAGATCCAGACTGGCTTCCTGTGGCGCGACTCTCGCGAGATCCTCAGTCCGCATGTCATGAATGCGCTACGAATCTCATCGGCGTTTCGCAGGCGGAAGTGGTTGTTTCTGCCGGTGATGATCGCTGCGCTCCTTGTCGCGCTGGCGGCCGGCACCTATTCCTCGCTGCAGTGGGTCTACTACCGGCACGGAGCGCTGAACCTGGCCAATACGCATGCCATCAACTGGGGCTCCATCCTCATCTATGCTCCAACCCATGAGATGATCCGCAACTCACCGGCGGCGCCGCAGGCCCATTATGTCGGGCTGGCCTGCGGTGCCGTTGTGATGACGGCGCTTCAGACGCTGCGGACAGTCTTCTACTGGTGGCCCATCAATCCGTTGGGGTTTCTAATATCGGCTTCCTGGGCCATCCGCCCGCTCTGGTTCTCCTTCCTGATCGGCTGGCTCGTCAAAAGAAGCATGCTGCGCTTTGGCTCCGGGGGAGTGCTGCGCGGCGGACGGCGCTTCTTCCTCGGCGTTGTCACCTCGCAGGTGGCGCTGATCGGAGCCTTGACGTTTATCAGCCTGCTCACTGACGTGCGGTTCGGTTACTTGTTCATGCCCTCATAGTTGCCATAGCATCAGGCCTATACCGTGAGCCCTGCACCTCAAGGAGCGATGGAGTCGGACGAATGAAGCAACTCGGCACAATAGGCGTACTCGCGCTCTTTGGCACTGTGCTGTCGATCGTTGTTCGCGCTCAGGCGGCGGCCGACAACCACTTAACTGCACCGCGCACCAGCGGTGGGATGCCGTTGATGGAAGCCCTGGCGAGGCGCCACACCTCACGCAGTTTCAGCCCGAGGCCGCTACCGGCGCAGGAGCTCTCTGACCTCCTCTGGGCGGCCTTCGGAGTCAACCGCCGGCAGTCGGGGAAGCGCACTGCACCTTCGGCCGTCAACTGGCAAGAGATCGACATATACGTTGTGACGGCCCGGGGAGCTTACGTCTTTGACGCCCGAACCCACGGGCTGAAGATGGTCACCGGCGATGACTTGCGAGCCCAGACCGGCACACAGACGTTCGTGGCCGATGCCCCTTTGAACCTCGTTTACGTGGCCGACTACCGGCGTATGGGGCGCGTTTCGGACGAGCAGAAGTCGTTCTACGCCGCCTGCGATACGGGGTTCATCGCGCAGAACGTCTACCTCTACTGTGCGAGCGAAGGACTGAACACGGTGGTCCGGGGTTCGGTGCCACGAGACCGGCTGTCGGCAGCGCTTGGGCTCAGCGAGGCCCAGCACATCACGCTGGCACAGACGGTCGGCTATCCTCCAGAGTAGCGAGCTCATGGTGGCCGTAGACAGGTTGGCCCGACAGATAGAGTTCCTCCTACAGGTCGACGGGCTCAAGGGTGTGCTGCGCCAGTCGTACCTGATCGGCGCCGAGCGGCGCGAGAACTCGGCCGAACACTGCTGGCACACGGCCCTGATGGCCCTGTTGCTGTCCGAGCACGCCAATGAGCCCCTCGATGCCACGAAGGCGGCCTGCATGCTGCTCGTGCATGATATCGTGGAGGTCGATGCGGGTGACACCTACTGCTATGACGTTGAAGCCGCGCAGGACAAACCCCGCCGCGAGCAAGCGGCTGCCGACCGGCTCTACGCGCTGTTACCCGAAGACCAGGAACTGGAGCTGCGGGAGTTGTGGGAGGAGTTTGAGTACGGCGACAGCCGCGAGGCCCGATACGCCCGTGCCCTTGACCGCCTGATGCCGCTTCTGCACAACCACCACACCCGGGGCAAGTCATGGCTGGAGCACGGGGTGACGAGCCGCGAAGTGCTCGAGCGCAACGCCGTCATAGAGGAAGGGTCCACCACTCTGTGGAAGCTCGCGCGCTCGCTCATACAGGATTCCGTCGCCAGGGGCTACCTGCCGAGGTAGGCCGAAGGGAGCAATGCCTTGTCAGCACTGGAGAGTCGCGTCGGTCAGCACAACGGTAGGCCCTGCCTGTTCATCAACGGGAATGCCCACAACGGCATCATGGTATCCCACAAGGGATTCCTGTTTGGACAGACTGAGAGTGCCTATGCCACTGCACGCAGCCTGAGGGAAGAGGGGGTCGAGATCTACCGGGACACGGCGTCAATACGTGTCTGTCCGGACGGAAGCCTCGACACGAGCGAGTTCGACAGGCATCTGGAGGGCCTCTTTGCGGCGTGTCCCGATATGCTGTACTTGGCCCGCCTGCCCCGACCGGAACCGCCGCAGTGGTGGGCTGAGGCTCATCCCGATCAACTGATGGTCCATCGGGATCCCTACACCGGTCAGGTGGTGGAGCCTGCGCCCTCCAAAGTGCGTCCTTCGTTGAGTAGCGAGCTCTGGCGCCGCGATGTGTCGAATTGGGTCGCTGAGATGGTGCACTACTGCGAGGAGCAGTACGCCGACAAAGTGGTCGGCTACTTCCTGCACGGAGGCGTCTTCGAGTGGGCGTACTCCTGGGACGAGGTGCTGAGCGATTACAGCTCGGCGCAGGTTGAGGGCTTTCGTAACTGGCTGCGGGATCGCTATGACGACGACGTCGAGCGTCTACGCGATGCGTGGACAGAGCGCGAAACCACGTTCGAGCGAGCGGAGGTCCCATTGGATCGCGCCCGAACGCGCCCGCAGACTCCTGCGCTGCTCGACCCAACGCAGGAACAACGGATCATTGATTACCTGATCTTCCACTCGGAGGTCGTCGCCGACGCGTTGGTCGAGCTGGCCGGGGCGGTCAAATTGGCCCTCCGCGAGGTCGGCTCGTGCAAGGTGCTCGGAAGCTGGTATGGGTATGAGTTCTGGCCCGCCGGGCACGCCGCCCATTACCACAACTCCGGCCACCACAACATGCAGCGCGTCCTCAACTGCCCCGACATCGACTTCTTCTCGCTCATCCATTCCCACTTCGAGCGTAAGCCCGGCGGGCTCTGGGTCCACCACATGGCGGGTTCCAGCGTGACGGCACACGGCAAGCTGCTCTATGAGGAAGATGACACCGCCACGCACGCCGCCCGGGAGGAGATGTCGTGGCAGCAAGCCTGCCGCACGCCGGCGGAGTCGCGGGGAGTTCTCACGCGCAACGCAATGGGCACCCTGTCAGCCGGCGGCTCCATCTATTGGCACGACTTCTCCGGCGAGCGCTGGTTCGCCGGGCCGGACGTCGCCACTCACATTGGCCGTCTGGTCCGCCTCTTCGACGAGCAGTTCGCCACGATGCACGAGAAGCGCGCGCAGGTGGCGGTGCTGGTGAGCAAACGTAGCAAGCGTTACTTTCGCCAGGACGCTGTCCTGACGGACTGTCTATACTGCCGCCAGATCTCGGAGCTGCTCCATTGCGGCGCGCCGGTCGATGTCTTTTATGCCGAAGATGTCGAGCTGCTGGTTGAGCAGGGCGACCTGAAAGGCTATAGCCTGCTCGTTTTCGTGGATTTTTTCTCGGCGACCGAGGGCATGCAAAGGGCTGTACGCAACGGCCTGGCTTGCGAGGGACGGACCTTGCTGTGGTGCTACGGCGCGGGGTTCGTGACGCAGGCGGGCTTCTGCGCGGATGCCATGCGTGATCTGACTGGTATGCCGGTTGAGTTACGCAAAGAGCCACAGGTGTTGCGAGCGACGACTTATTGGACCGGCAGCCTGGTGCAGTACGGGCCGCACGCACTGTTGAGCCCTGTGCTTGTGGGAAGGCCCGAGCGCGACGAGAATGTCCGCGTGATGGGCCATTACGTGCAACCGGACGCGCCGGCGCTGATGGTGAAGGACTTCGCCGACTGGCGCTCAGTGTGGAGCGGTGCGCCCACGCTGCCTGCTGTGGTGCTGCGCCGGATTATGGTGGAGGCCGGCGTGCACGTGTACACCGACAGCGGAGACCAGGCATTTGCGATGGGCGACCTGCTGGCTATCCACGCGGCGTATGCGGGCGAGCGCATGGTGCGGCTCCGCGCACCAGCGCGGGTGACGCACGCGCTGACCGGTGAGAAGCTGGCCGCCGAGCCGGTCGGCAGTTTCGTTGTGCTGCTTGAGCGCGGGGAAACGCCCGTGTGGCGACTCTCCGCCGACTGAAACCAGCGGGCGCTAAGGCCGGTAGTCGAGGGGTTCGCAGAGCGCTCGCAGGTTCTGCTTGGGCGTGCCGGAGGGTATCTCGCAACCCGCGCCGACCATGAAGGGGTTCCCGACGGTCTCGTAGCATCGGCGCACGGCTTGCCGTATGGCGGCCGGGCTGCCGGACCGCACGATGGAGGCAGGATCCAGATTGCCGCAGAGCACCACCTGCGGCCCCACCACGCTTCGCACCGTAGCCATCTCCACCATGTGATCCACATCCAGCACGTCAACCCTGAGCGTGCGGATGCCGGCCAGCAGATGCGTTATGTCGCCGCATATGTGCAAGCGCACATAGGCCCCGGCCTCGTGCATGGACTCGACCAACCTTCGTTCCCTCGGCAGAATCAGGCGTTCGTAGAGCGCCGGGGAGACCTGGCTCGCAACGGCGTCGCCGATGCCAACAGTGTCCGCTCCGGCCTGCACCTGGGCCCGCCCGAACTCAATGCCTGTCTCGACGCAGAGGTCCATTAGCTCGCAGGCGAACGACTCGTCGTCGAGCAGGTCGATGAGGAATTGCGTCACGCCGCGCAGGTCTGCAGCTTCGGCCGCCGGCCCTTCGATCCATCCCATCACCGAGTAGTCTGCGTCCGCGCGTTCCCGCATGAGCTGTACACCCAACACACGGTCTCGCATGCGTTCGGAGCCCCTGGGGTCAGGCTGCGCCAGGCGCGTCAGGTCCTTCGTGCCCGCCAGGGGAGGGCGCAGGCAGCGCGGAACGCCGTCCCGCACGAACACGATGTCGGCACCGAACCCGGCCGTCTCGCGGTAGGGGTCACTGATCGCGCTGATCTGGTCGAAGCCGAAATCGCTGGCACAACGCAGGTTAGCTTCGGCCAGCACGCGATGGTCGGCGGCGAAGCGCGCATAGTTCGAGCCGATGTGTTCGGCCGCGTACTGCATGAGGATCGGCAGCCGAGGCAGGTAGTCGGGCGCTCGACCTTCCAGTACGGCAGTGTATCGCTCAAGACCGTTCATATTCCGCAGTTCCATGGCGAGGCTCTGTAAAGTTTAGTCTCGCCGGCGGCGAAGCACAATGGGTGGCGCTTTGAAAACGGCTGCCCGCTCGCCTACCATGCCGTTCTCGGTCGCGCGTTCTGCGACCGGCGCAACAAGAGGGGAGTGAGCTATGCCGGACCAACGGCCGAACATACTGCTGTGTATCACGGAACACCACCGCTGGGATGCGCTCGGCATCGCCGGTCACCCGGTGCTCCAGACGCCGTATCTGGACCAGATCGCTGCGCAGGGCGTGCACTTTCGCAGCGCCTATACCGCCTGCCCCGTCTGCATCCCCGCTCGCCGCACACTGATGACGGGGCAGAAACCGAGTTCGCACGGCGTGTTGATGAACTACCACACCATGCTGGAAGGCCCGACGCTGCCCGGCGAACTCTCGAAGGCCGGCTACCAGACGCACCTTGTCGGCAAGCTGCACCTGTGGCCGATGCGCAAGCTCTATGGTTTTGACAGCTCACGCTGGGCGGACGCGCCGCACAGCAGTAACCCGCCTAACGATTACGAGCGCTGGCTCGCCCGCCAGGGCGTGACTACCCCTGAGGCCGGTATCGCCCACGGTATGAGCGTCAACGGATATCCCGTGCGCCCCTATCACATGGACGAGCGGTTCCACTTCACCAACTGGTGCGCCAGTGAAGCCGTGGACTTCCTGGAAACGCGCGATCCAACCGTACCGTTCTTCCTGAAGGTCAGTTTCCACCAACCCCATCAGCCGCTCACGCCGCCGCAGTGCTACTACGACCGTTATATGGGCATGGATCTGCCGGAGCCCTGGGTCGCCGATTGGGCGCGGATCTACGACGAGCCGCAACGTGGACTGCCCGTGGATGCGTGGCGGTTCTGGCCGACCGAGCGCGTGCTGAAGCAGTACCGCGCCGCCTACTGGGGCTGCATTGACCACATCGACAATCAGATCGGCCGCATACTGCGCAAGACGCCGCGTAACACCATCATCGTGTTCACCGGTGACCACGGCGAGATGCTGGGCGACCACCAGTGGATTCGCAAGCGCAGCCCATACGAGGGCAGCGCGCACATTCCCATGCTCATGCGCTTCCCAGACAGCATGGGCCTGCAGCAGCGCGTTGCACCGGAGGAGCCGGTGGAGCTGATGGACATCATGCCAACGCTACTGGAGGCGGCAGGCGTGGACATCCCGGATACTGTGGACGGCAGCAGCCTGCTGGCGCTGCTGCGCGGCGAGGGCAAGTGGCGCGACTACCAGCACGGGGAATGCTCAGCGGTGCCGACGCTCAACAGCGGACAGCAGTACCTGACCGACGGCAAGGTCAAGTACGCCTGGTTCCCCGGCATGGGCAAGGAGCAGTTCTTCGACTTGGATCGAGACCCGCAAGAGATGCAGGATCTGGCGGAGGCGCCGGAGCGCGCCGAGGAGATGGCACGGTGGCGCTCCCGTCTCATAAAGGAGCTGGAAGGGCGCCCCGAGGGGTTCGTCAAGGGCGGCGAGCTTCAGAAGCTCCAGGGCCAGACACCGCCGTGTCTGCCCGGTTACGAACAGGAACGGTGGACGTAGCCCGCCGGCCGGTTTCACGCCGCGACGGGCCGTGCGCCGACTACAGCGTGAAATCTACGACTGTACGGCCCGATGACTTGCTGAGTTCCACCTGCCGCTGGTCACCATCTGCACTAACCATGTGTTGCCCGTAAAAGGCCGGCAAGTCGCACGTGCCATCTGCGTTCGCCTTGCCCTGCCACCGGGTCCACCACTCGTCGAAGACGAGGTGGCGATATGCCCTGGCGCTCGGCGTCGGAGTGAAGTCGCGCCGCCACAGCGCCGCCTTTGGCCGCCAGTGCCGCCCCTCCCAGAAGCCCCACATCAGGATGCCCTCGACTGCGGGATGGGCGAAGCACGTGCGGTAGAACTCCTCGAGTAGCTGCGCCTTCTTCGTCTCATCGCCGGTGTTGATGTCGAACTCGGTCACGCGTATTGGCAGCCCGAAGCGGGCAAGACGGTTGAGCGCCGCCTTCACCGCCTGCATGTCAACATCCTCGCCGAAGTGCCCCTGGCACCCGATGCCGCCGACCGGCGCCCCTTGCTGCAACAGCCACTCGATCTGATCCTCGTAGCGGCGCACGTCCTTGCCCGAAAGTATGTTGTAATCGTTGACGAAGAGCGGGGCGTTGGGATCCTCCTCGTGTGCCCATTTGAAGATGTCGACGCGTATTTGTTCGCCGAGGCGGTCGGCGTAGAAGCGCCCGTGCAGCATCTCGTTGTTCACGTCGTACTCCACGATCCGGCCCCTGTAGCGGGACACAGCCTCACGGAGGCGCTGTTCGAGCGCCGCCCGCAGTTCCTCTGGAGGCAGCGGCTTCAGCCACGACTGCACGAAGCGGGGCTTCGCCCACAGCAGACAATGGCCGCGGGTGCGAAGACCCTCCTCCTCGCACCAGGCGAGCATGCGGTCCACGCCTTCGTAGGAGGTTTCGCCCTGGCTTCGCTCGGTCGAATACCACTTCAGAGCGTTTTCGTGCACGACGGAGTTGAAGTTCTCCTTCAGGATGCGCAGGTAGTTTTGCTGCTGCTCGGCGTTTGCGCCGTCAGGGAACATGCTCGCGTTTATGGCGGTGCCGAACCAGAACTCGTGGCCGAGCTGAGTGACCTCGACGCGCGTGCCTGGCTCGGCGCGGACGGTGATGGTGCCCATGCGGTGTTCGCGGATGGCCTCCTCGGAGGCGAGGCAGGGCAGGGCGGCGATCAGAGTCAGTGCTGATGCGATGAGCAGGACGAGCGAGGTGCCCATAGTTTTCACCTATCGGAGTAGGATGGTCAGGACGCTACGTGCAATGTGAAGGCCAGTGTATCGGGCGCGGACGGAGCCGACAAGGCATAATGCCAGCGGCCTTCGCCGTTTCCTCCGGGGCGTTTCTCAGCCCGCTACGTGGGACCTGCTTCACGCGCAACACGCACCCACCAGCGCTCGGACTTGCTGCGAGGTGAGGAGGGCTGGCGCACGAAGTAGATGTCCATCTCCTTCCCTCGCGTCGTGCGCACCGTGTAGCAGTGACGCCGCACGTACTGCTCATCGGCGCCGGTGCGGCACTGCCCGGTCTCCTTCCAACTTCTCAGCACCCGGCCGACGAGGTGCTCTTCGCCGCGCCAGGCGAAGCGACGCGGCAACGCCGGGTCGCCCGCCGACATGCGGCGAGGATCAAAGGACCCCTTCACGGGCTCTATCGGTTCGTCGGTGGTCAGGTCTTCCACACTTCCCCGGCCTTTCGGTGAAACGTGCCGTAGTTGAGCACAATGTT
>CAYQXJ010000012.1:0-109674 GCA_964421565.1 uncultured candidatus Brocadiaceae bacterium | reverse complement strand
TCTTCCACACTTCCCCGGCCTTTCGGTGAAACGTGCCGTAGTTGAGCACAATGTTCGCGCTGGCCCGTGCGAGCCTGGGCGCGATGCTGCGCCCCATTCCGTCGCCGCCCGAGCCGCTCACCAGCGCCGTGCGCCCATGCAGGCGGCAGAGTGAGTCTACGCCCTTCTCCCTCCGGTTAGGGGGGTGTGTTATGCGTTCACCGGCGCGCACGCGGGGGGAAACTGTCGAACATCACACGGATAGCTTTGCGTGCCTGCTCGCGCCGCTCGGGGGAGAGCGACCTGCCGATCATCCCGCCCGCCACGGCCCCGCCGATAGCTCCGGCTTGCTTGCCATCTGGGTCGCCGCCGAATGCCCAGCCTGCAGCCGCCCCGAAGGCGCCGCCGATGACGGTGAAAAGCGTCCGGCCGGTTCTTCCCGACCCTGAGCCCATCCACAGGATCGAGGCGTCCTCCACGTCGAGGAGCTTGGCGGTCATGGATACGCGCTCCTCGTCGAGGACGGCCAGGTTGCCGACAATGATCGCATCCACGTTGGCCACGCGGCCCAGCCGTGCAGTGGCTACAGGGGAGGTGAAGTCCGTTTGCTGAAACTCCTGCTCGGTAAGCACCGCCTTGATCTGGCGCCGCTCAACCGGCTCATAGCCTCTCTTCAGCAGTTCGCGTGCAAACAGGTCGCCGATGTCCGTCTTGGCGGCTTCGTTGCCGACGCCCGTGATCTCAGCCACGGCAACCCGGCGGACGCCCGAGAAGTCGAACCCCGGCCGGACGAAGCCCTCGCCGCTCGAACAGCATCCGCCGGCGGCCACCGCGATTAGCAGGCACGCTATGGTTAGTTTGGTTGGCACGGATCACTCCGCAGTGGGGGCAAGTTCCAGGAAGCACCGTCGCAGGGCGGCATGAACGGCCTTGCGAGCCGCGTTGCGCAGCGCCTCGTCGCGCGTTCGGCCATAGCCGCGCTCGGCTGCGGAGGCCATCGCCAGCAGGCGCCCACCGGCCTCTGTGACTCGGGCGCTGCACTCCACGAACGCATTTTCTATGCGAACACCGTAGGCGGCAGTGCCCCGCTCAAGCGGCAGGTCCTTCAGGCTTACGTGCACGATCCAGCGCGTATCGGCCTCGGGAGCATCCAGGGTCAGGTTTGCGGCCGCTGCGGCCTCCTCCGCCCAGGCAGCAAGGCGCCTCGCTTCCAGACCAGCGCTATCCCTTACGCGGACCTCTGCTGCGAGACCGCCCAGGTCGGGGAAGGCGGCCTCAGCGCGTTCCAGGCGCTCACGGATGGTCGCCGCTTCGGCCTCGCCCGGGTCCGACTCGGCCGCGGCGCGGAGGACCTCCGCCGCCCGCCCGTACATCTGCGCCTGTTCGTACGCTTCGGCCAGCAGGAGACGGATGGAAACCGACTCCTCCGGCAGGTCGCCCAGCAGTTTCTCCAGCAGTCTTGCAGCTTCCCGGGGGCGCCCGTCTCGCATCAGCTCCCGGGCGGCAGCGCGGTCGGTGTAGAGGCGGACGTAGCGGTTGATCAGCCGGTTGTAGTGCTGCCGCGGGAAAGCGGCCAGAACGTAGTACTTATAGCGGGTGTAGGAGTGCTGGAACAGACCGGGGTCGACCCGCCACTTCTCCCAGTAAGTATCTTGGAGGGAGACGCCGATGAGGCGCTCTGAAGCGCGTGCCTGCACTTCGCGCGCATAGCGAGCGGCTGTCTCGTTTTCTCCGGAGGGCGCATAGCCGCGCTGCTCGATATGTTGTTCGGCGCGCGTCGAGACTCTGGAGGCTACTCTCTCGGCGATTTGGGCGCGGGCGTCAGCCATAGCCCGCGAACGCATCTCCGGCTCGTCCAGCACATTGTCGCCGAGCGCAGTGCCTGCGAAGTAGAACATCTCCTGGTCGGAGCCGGGGGTGGATACGATCCAGGAGGGCGCTTCGCGCGAACGTGCCAGAAGCCGTTCCGAAGCGCAGCCCGATGCGAGCAGGCAGACGAAGACCGACAGCAAAGCCGCCCGCGGTCCAATCTCTGCCGAACGGGGTGCCACGGCTAAGCCTCGGACTGCATCTGGTCCGCGATTTCATGCGTCAATTCGGTCATTATCTTCTGGTAGAGCTCGCGCGGCATGCTGGCCCTGACGTAGTACTTGTATTTCGTGTAGGCACCGCTGAACGCCCCAGTCTTGATCTTCCACTTCTCCCAGTAGAAGGCGTCTTGCCGCACGCCGGCGAGCGCCTGCTGTGCCTTCTGTTCGATCATGCGGGAGTACGAGGCCCGATCGTAATCCTTGCCCAGATGGGCGGCGCCTTTTTCCTCAACGATGCGTGTCGCTTCTGTCACCACGCTTGTCTCGAGGGATCTGGCTATCTGCTCGCGCACGTCCTCCATGGCGCGGGCCCGGGCATTGCTCTCGTCCAGTATGTTGTCGCCAAGAGCCGTGCCGACGAAGACGACACGATCCTCGGTGTCAGACGGTGTCTGCATCGCCCACGGTGGCATCGGTGTGCTGGTGGCGATTCGCTTCTCGTATGCACAGCCGCTCAGCCCCAACACCAGTGCCAGCAATCCGTACAGCGCAACACGTGCTCTCATATCCGTCCTCCCTCTGAGAAGGTCCTGGAAGCGAACCACCAGCCCGCTTTCGCAAGCACCATTCGTAACCGTTCACGGCCCTGCTGCAATGCACGCAGACGGGGCTCATGGGCCTCGCAGCACGGGCCTTCAGCCCGTGAAACACGGCCAGGAGGGCCGTGCTACGTTGTACCCGTGACGGTTACTACTATTCTTAGTACAGTACTGCAGGCCCTTTTTCAACGCCTACAGGCGCACCTCGGCGCCCTTCTCCGCACTCTTGTAGAGCGCATCGATAATGTACTGAACCTTGAGGATATCCTGGGGATCGACCGGAACGGGTGCATCCTTCACGATGGAATGCACGAAACCAACCAGGTGATCGGGGGCCGGGGCCGGTTGGAGCTTCGTGGCGGCGTACGTGCCGGCCACCTCGCCCCACATGAGCGCCTCGAACTCGTACGTGCCGCCGACGTGGCGGTGTGCGGCGCCGGCCTTGGTGCCGTAGACATAGGTGAACATGTCCTCGCGCCACTCGCTGTTAGTGTCCCAGGACGTCTGAACCGTCATCGTCGCGCCGTTCTCGAACCGTACGTAGCCCGTGGCCAGGTCCTCGACGGTGTAGTCCTTGCCCAGCTTTTCGGCGATCTGCTTGCCAAGGGTGTCATAGGTGGCGCCGCTGACGGCGACCGGCTTCGGGTAGCCCATCAGCCAGAGCCCCAGGTCCATCCGATGGACGCCCAGATCGATGAGCGGTCCGCCGCCGGCCAACTCCTTGTTGCCGAACCAGCCGCGCCAGGGTATCCCGCGCGTGCGCATCCAACCGGTACGCGCGTAGTAGACGTCGCCCAGCAATCCGTCGTCGACGACCCTTTTGAGAGCCTGGGCCTCACCGGTTGCCCGGAACGAGAGGTTGAATGTGAGCCGGCAGCCGCTCTGCTCGGCGGCGGCGATCATGCGTTCACCCTCCTGCGCGTTCATTGCCATCGGCTTCTCGCAGAAGACGTGTACGCCCGCGTTCAGGCAGGCGATCGTCTGCTCCGCGTGGAACTTGTTGGGAGTGGCGATGTAGACGGCGTTGACTGCTGCATCGTCGAGCATCTGCTCCACGCTCTCGTAGGCTGCCAGGTCGAATTCCGTTTCGGCCCTCTGCCGTGCCTGCGGCTCCACGTCCACGGCCGCCGTGACCTGCACTTCGTCCAGTTTCTCGGCGCGGCGGATCATCCCGCGCCCCATGCCACCGAAACCGACTATCCCGAGTCGCACCTCGCTCATGCTGTTCACCTTACTGGATGGTTAGAGGGAGAGACTGCAGAACGGCGAAGATACCATGGCGTGGAGCAGCGGGCAAAGTCGCCGCTGCGAAGAGGACGCAGTAGAACAGCAGTGGAGAGTTGCGCAGGGGCGGGCAGTTGGGGCCTACCTCAGGTCTCGGCCCGTTCGGGCAGTTCGTCCCTCAAAGGCTCCCACAGCTCCGGGGCGCCGTGCCTGACGAAAGCCTGGCAGGCGATCTCCTGCCACTTGCGTTCGAGCCCTATCGCCTCGTTGCCAGCATAGTAGCCGGCGATGAAGCCCCCGCCGCCGGCGCCGAGTTTCTCCACCATTTCTCTCGCCTCGGCCGCGATCAGGGCGGCGTCTCGCTTCTGCAGCGTGTTCTGGATGTCTACCGGGCACCAGAACGTTACCCGCGAGCCGAACTCCTGCGCCAGTCGGTCGATGCCGTAGATGGTCGGCTGATCGAACTGGAAGCAGTTGATACCGGCCTCGATCATGTCGTCCATCGCCTCGTAGATGTAGCCGCACGAGTGCATGAGCACGAATACGCCGCACTCCCGCGCCGTCGCGCAGAGCCGGGAGAAGCCGGGCTTGAACAGGCGCTTGAAGGTCGCCGGGCTGACAAGAAGGCGATCCTGCGTGCCCCAGTCCTCGGCGAACATGACGGCGTCGGCGCCGACCTCCGCATAGCGCCGGATGCCGTGGTGGAGCTGCTCTTCGACGAGTGCCAACAACTGCTCGACGCGCTCCGGCTCGAGCGCGACATCCATCAGGAAGTTGTCGAGTCGGCGCAGCTTGCGGGCGATGTTGAAGGGGAACCCGCCGAGATGGCCGACATGGAACTTGTCGGGGTGCTGGCCGAAGTGCTCGCGCGCATTGACGTAGCGCTCGGGCAGGTCGTAGTTCGGCGGCTCGTATCGCTCCAGGTCGCGCCAGTCCTCGAGGGCGCCTGCGGCTACCTCTCCTTTGCTGAACCCCTCGATCCGGGCCCAGGTGTTTCCCCATTCGTCTCGCCGTTCCTCGCGTCCTGGGCTCACTTCTCGCCAGCCGATCGGTGCGTGATCGGGGTCGGGGCTGGTGGCGGCTCCGCAGATATCGTTGGGATAGGGGGCGGGCAGCGCCATGGGGATGCGCTCGGGGCGCGCGAAGGTCAGGCATCGGGTTACGATCTCACGGCTGGTCATTGGACATCTCCGGCAGTGAAGGGCACTGCTTGTACAACCTGCTCGGTTCGGATGCAAGCGCAGCGCGACTCAGTAGTTGTGGTTTGTTCGCCAGAACAAGGTGGGTTTGTCCCAGCTCTCGCCCGAGTGCATCACCCATCTTGCTGCGCCCTCGATCATCTGCTCAGCGGTGTCGCGGTATGGGCCGAAAACGCGCACACAAAGTTCGTCATCGGCGAGCAGAGCCGCTTCGCCCTCGTCATCGAGGAACCGCGCCTCGCACTCCATCAGCTCTGCGATGCGTTCGGCAATGTAGGGAACGTGCACGACCGGGCCGGCACAGTTGAGGATGAAGGGCGGATTGTTGCATCGGCTCAGGGCACGCAGGGAGCGGTCGATGGCATCGCGCTGCGACACTATGTTGACGGCCGGCATGCGCAGTGACACGGGTCTGCCCTGGTGCACCATACGGGCCAGGTCGACCAGCACGCCGTATGCCAGATGCTGCGCATACATTAGCCGGAAGAAACAAACCTGTTGCGCAGCCGAGCGGGAAGCCGTGGTCTCAAACGCGGACTCGCGCGCCACAATGCTCCATCCGTACGCGCCCACCGGTGCCAGGGCTTCAGTCTCTCGGCAGCCACTTTCGCCCGCAGTGGTGTGGGGATATGGATTGCCGGAGGAGTAGACGACGACGCGCGAGCGGGGGAAACGTTCCCCGACCAAGTAGGGCATGATGCAGTTGAGGTGAAAAGTCCGGCGGTGGTCCGCCGCCGCACCGAACTTCATGCCCGCCATGAAGATTATGTTTGGCGCGTCCGGCAAGGTTTTCAGGAAGCTCCGTTCCGTGAAATCGCCTTTGTGCACGACGGCCCCCGACTCGGCCAAATCGCGCTCAACGGCGGCGTCAGGGTCTGAGAAGCGGCTCGCCGCGTGAACGGTCCTGTTCATGCCCGCCCGGCGGTCTGCACGCAGCATCGTCTCCACCAGTTCCGGCCCCATCTTGCCACCCACGCCCATCACCAGCAGGTCGCCGGTTAGTTCGCTGCAGAACTTCACCAGTGCGTCGCTCGGTGTTGTCATGAAGTCATGCAACTGTTCGGAGGTCTCTATGTCCGGGAAGCGCATGACGCTCCTCTCAGCGTCTCATGCCAAGTTCGCGTCGCCATTGGTCCAGGTGTTCGGCCACCCACCTGTCGTCGTTCAGCAGGGGGCAGGCGTGGTAGGCGGCCCTGATTGCCTCCGCCTGGCCGGCACGTCCGCTCTCGTGGTAACACCAGGGTGCTTCGAGAAGACCAAGCTGGCTCAGGCGGCACTTGACGCCCCACACGGAGTTCTCAAAGCCCCCGAGGGCATCGAACAAAGCGCCGTTGCAGAGGTTGACCAGGTGCGCCAGGCGCCTCTCGCTCTGGGGAAGCGCCGGGGCGGAGGAGTCTCTGGCGGCCGTTACGGCCGATGACCACTCCGCAGCCGCATGCGTGTCGGTCGCGAAGTGTCCGAGCAGCCCGGCATAGTAGCGCAAGACGACTTCGCGACCTCCTACTCGGAAAGGGAAGAGGCCACCGAGGTCGTGGACAATGCGATCGTCGTTTCCCGTTGCGAGCACCAAATCCGCGCGGCGGGGGCTGCGGGCTGCGGCCGCAAGCATGCTTTGAGCGCGATACGTATCGAAGGAAGCGCCCTTCGCCCCGTACGTTATCTCGAAGAGACCGTCCCAGAACTCGTCGCTGAACTCGCGGGCGCCGGGGATGGCGCGCTGCAGCTCGAAGCCGAACGTGGGGATTATGTCCGCTATTCGGCCGAGCAGGGCCAGGGCTTCCGCATCGTCCATTCCTGCGAAGGCCGTGGGTGCGACCATGGCGATGTCATAGCCGGCACGGGCCGCCAGTTCGGCCTGGGCCATTACATCGGGGCCCCCCACGGCCGCCATCAGGAACATGCCCCTTCCGTACTCGCGAACCGTATCCGCGACGATCGAGAGCCAGCGTCCCAGCAGCGCCGTGTCGCGTCCCGCGAACTCGCCGGTATGCGCGCCGGGCACCACTGTTCGCGCTCCGCTGCGGATGTAATAGAGCGTCAACAGGCGCTGGCGCTCTGGCAGCATGCGCAGGCGCTCGTCCAGTGCCAGGGGGCTCGGCACCCAGAGCCCGCCCGCTTTCATGCGGCGCAAAGCTGGCGGGCCGAGCTGAAGAGCGGACATCCGGGCGCCCTCCTGTCACGATGGCACGGTAGCCCACGTAGGATAGCGAACGGCGTGGTGCCCCGCCAGCGCAGAGCGGACGCTACCTATGAAATGAGGTTTCACGGAGCGTATCATGGTAAGGGAAGCGAGGCTACCCCACTCCGGAGGGATTCAGCAGACACATGCTCCCTGATGAACCAACCCAGGTTGTCGGGCACGAGGGAGGGCAGCGCGAGCAGCCCGGCCGGCCGAGAGTCGGCGCGCCCTGGGGAAAGTGGCTGATTGAGAAGCGGCTCGGTGGCGGCGGCCAGGCGGAGGTCTTCCAGGCGTTCGACCAGCACGGCACTGCCGGTCACGTGGCGCTCAAGGTGCCGACCCGCCCGCTTGGCGAGGAGCAGCTCCAACAGTGGGTCGATGCGGAAGCGGGCTCGCTGACCCGGCTGGAGCATCCCAACGTGGTGCGCATACTCGACGCGGGGCGTGTAGGGGCGTATCCCTATGTCGCCACTGAACTGGTGGAAGGGTTGCCCCTGAACGAGTGCGTGCGTCGCGAAGCGCCCGATGCGCGCCACGCGCTCGAATGGATCGCCTCCCTGGCGGAAGCGATCGACGGTGCACACCGCCGAGGCATCACGCACCGTGACGTCAAACCGGCGAACGTGATCTTGACGGAAGGCGGCGAACCGAAGCTGATCGACTTCGGCCTGGCGGGCCTGGTGACCGCGTACAGCGCGGAGTCGCGGAGTGATGTCTCCGGCACCTTGCCTTTCATGGCCCCGGAGCAAGCACGTGGTGATCCCCGGGCCGACCACCGGGTCGACGTGTTCGGTCTGGGCGCCCTGCTGAAGTACCTGCTTACCGGCGAAGGGCCTTACCACGGGGCGGCCAACGCGATGCGGGCGGCGCGCAATGGCGAAGTGCGCATGGTCGAACCCGGGGGCTCGCCGCTGCGGCGCTCCCTGTGTGCGGTGGCCAATCGAGCAATGGCTCCCGAGCCCGACGAGCGTTTCCAGAACGCCGGCGAGATGGCAAGGGCGCTCAGGAGTATCCGGGCTCGGCGCATCGCATTCCTCGGGGCATTGGCGGCGGGCGTGTTGGTCGCCGCCGTGGGTCTCTGGTTGCTGCTGCGGTCTCCGACTCCGGCGCCGCTGACGGCGACCATGGAGGTGCGACTGCGACCGTCAGGACAACAGAGCTCCTACCAGGAGCTGACAGCGGATGCCTCGCCGCTGGCGCCGGGTGACGGCGTTCAACTGCGGGCGCGTTTCTCGCGACCGGTCTTCGCCTATGTGATCGCTGCGGCGCGCGAGCAGCGCCCGCGCTTGCTGCATCCTGAACCGTCGCAGGTGTCGGATAGGGTCTCCGAGATCGTTTTCCCCGGGGAGGGCGGTTACTACGAGCCGCCGCGCACCGGGCGTACGTGGACGCTGGTTGTCGCGGCAGCCGATCGGCCGAAGCAGGACCTGGAGGCGGCGTTGCGGGAACTCGGGCAGGCCCCAGAGATCGGCGGGCCCGGACTGCTGACGCTCACCGATGGGGACCTGCGCTTCGACGTGTCCACAAGGTCCAGGATCGCCCGGCGAGACGTGCCCGTCAATGAGGGGTTCCTCGCCGGCCTCGCGGGCGGCTCTGTGCAGGAATGGGGAACTGTCCGGGCGGTAGCCTTCCCCTACTGGGATGCGGATCAGCGGCAGACGCGACTGGACGCCCTGATGGCGCGGATCGGCGAACGACGCCCCCGAGAAGTGGTCCACGCCACTGCCCCTGCCACCTACCGCTATGAGATCTCCGAGCACAGCGCCACGATCATGACCCATCTGCAGATTGCCGCCGGCGGCCGCATGTCCATGCATCAAGACCGGGAGAGTCTGCAGGTGTTCCCCTCGCCGGACGGCTACGTGGAAGTGGGCGTGCGTCGAGATGGCCACATGATGAGCAGGGCGAGCGCCCTCAGCGCAGTCATACGCGGGCTCGAGGTGGACACCGCCCCCGGTGACTATCACAGCGCCGTGCTCGTCGTTCACTCCTACGCGCCCGACGACTCGGAGCAGGGAACGACGCCCTATCGGGTGGTGTTCAACCGACGGATCATCGGCGAGGGTCTCACTGCCAGGCGGGGGGAGCAGAAGAGTGAGGAGTTCCCCTTCGACGCTGATCTGGTGCGCACGGGCGCCCAGGAGATCATGTTGCACTACGATCCGAAGCCGGGGCAGCGCACCTCCGGACGGATCGACTGGATTGAGCTGAAGTTGCTGCCCGGAGAGCCACATCCTTGAGTCACTTCGCCGTCTTCCTGATCGCGATCGGCCTTGCCATGGACGCCTTCGCGGTGTCCGTGGCGGAGGGCATCGCACTGGAGCGGGTCACTCATGGCCACACGGTACGTGTGGCCATACATTTCGGCGTGTTCCAGGCGGCCATGCCCCTGATCGGTTGGCTTGCCGGCACCTCTCTGCGCGCCTACATTGCGGGCTTCGACCACTGGGTGGCCTTCGGGCTGCTGACGCTGATCGGCGGCAAGATGATCCTGGATACTGTCTTCGGGTTTGAGATCGCCAGACCACGCGAACCAAGCAAGGGGGCGCGTTTGATCGCACTGTCCATCGCCACCAGTATCGACGCTCTGGCAGTTGGGGTGAGCCTGGCGATGATCGAAGTGAACCTGTGGGAACCGATCGTCGTTATTGGGCTCGTCACCGGCGTGCTTTGTGTTGTCGGCATCCGCCTGGGCGACCGGGTCGGTGCCCGGCTGGAACGCGGGGCAGAGTTGTTCGGCGGCCTGGTCCTGTGCGTTATCGGTGCCAAGATACTTCTGGAGCACCTGCTGGCCCCATGAGCCTGGCGCACGCGTTACATCACCGCCTGGAGCGCCTCTACCAGCACTACAACCGCTGGGAGTGCGCCAGGCGCGACCCCGTGGTGTTCGTCCATCGCTACGGAGAACCCCTGGATCGTGAGGTGGCGGGCATGGTGGCCGCATTCCTCGCCTACGGGCAGCTCAGCCAGATCATGCAAGCCGTTGGTGATGCACTGGGCCGACTCGGCAATCACCCGCGACGCTGCCTGCTCGATTCGACCCCGCAGCGGTTGCATGCCGTCACGCGTGGATTCGTGCACCGCGTTGTCAACGCGGATCGGCTCTGGAGACTGCTGTGGGGCATGAAGGGCGTGCTGGAGGCGCACGGGAGCCTGCAGAGTTGCTTCCGGCATTATGACGACCCGCAGTCGGCAACAGTCCTGGCGGGTGTCACCGGTTTGGCGCAGGCGCTGCGGGCCGGCGGGGCGGGGCCGGACCACCTGGTGGCCGACCCGGCGAAGGGAAGCGCCTGCAAGCGGTGGATGATGCTGCTGCGATGGATGGTGCGCTCGGACGCCGTGGACCCCGGCGGCTGGCAAGACGTCTCGCCGGCACGGCTCATTGTGCCGCTGGACACCCACCTGTGGCGCATCTGCAACCGGCTTGGCATGGCCAAACGGCGCACGTGCGACCTGAAGGCCGCGCTACAGATCACCGCCGGTTTCCGCAGCATAGAGCCGGGCGACCCCGTGCGCTACGACTTCGCGCTCATGCACGCCTCGGCGGACGGCGTTCTGGAGAGCTACCTCGGCGAAGGGCTTGATTCGGACGGTGCCAGGGCCGATAATGCGGCCACGGGGGATGGGCAGAAGCGCAGCCAGGGAGAACACGATGATCGTTAAGGAGCGTGCTTACGCGCGGGTGGGCTTCGTCGGCAACCCCTCGGACGGCTATCATGGCAAGACCATCGCCTTCACCATCGAGGACTTCTTCGCCGAGGTGACGCTTTACGAGTCGCCGGAGCTGGAGTTGCGGCCGGGACCGCAAGACCACGCCATCTTTGCCAGCCTCTGCGAGCTGCTCGAGAACGTGAACCGGACCGGCTACTACGGGGGCATCCGCCTGCTGAAAGCGGCTGCGAAGAAGTTCGCCGAATACTGCCGTCACCGCTCGATCCCATTGCCCGAGCGCAACTTCACCGTCCGCTATACCACGAGCATACCCCGCCAGGTCGGGCTCGGCGGCTCCAGCGCCATCATCACCGCCGTGATGCGCGCGCTGATGCGGTTCTTCGAGGTGGAGATACCCGATGCTGAGCTGCCGAATATCGTGCTGAGCGCTGAGACCGAAGAGCTCGGGCTCACGGCCGGGCTGCAGGACCGTGTCGTGCAGGCATACGGTGGGCTGGTCTACATGGACTTCGACGAGCAGTACATGAAGCGCCACGGGCACGGGCGATACGAGCGACTCGACTGTGAACTACCCCCGGTCTACCTGGCCTATCGTGAGGACCTCGGCGAGGAGAGCTCGACCGCCCATATCAAGGTGCGCGAGCTCTACGAGATCGGCGACCGCGAGGTGATACAGACGATGAGCGAGATTGCATCCCTCGCCGATGTAGCCCGCGCCTGGCTGGAGGCGGGCAACTGGGGCCGCCTGGCGGAGACCATCAACCGGAACTTCGACCTGCGCCGCCGCATCTACCCCATCCGCGATGACGACCTGAAAATGGTCGAGACAGGGCGCGCCACCGGCGCCTCCTGCAAGTTCTGCGGCAGCGGGGGGGCTGTTGTCGGCACCTTCGACGGGCCCGATAACGCGCAACGTCTGCGCGAAGCCATGGAGGGCGAGGGCTACGTCTTCCTGACTCCCCGGATCCAGCGAGTAACTGCCGCTGGATAGTGCCCGACGGACGCCGCGTTGCGTGCGCTGTCAGCGCGCGGCCGTCACGTATGTGGATGCCGGGCACCCCTGGCTCAACGCCAGCCCCCCTCCGGGCAGGGCCACCGGTCCGCAACCGCAGACGTAGCAGCCCGCTTCCTGACCAAGCTCGTCGGCCAGCTCGTCCCACATCTCGCGCGACTCCGTACTCACGTAGAGCGGCACGTCGGTATCCCATCGGCGGATCTGTTCGATGAAGAAGCGGTAGACCTCGGCCCGGGCTGCATGCGGGAACGGCCCCAGATGGGAGCCGCGTAGCTCGTCCGCCGCCCGCCGGGCGGCGGCGTTGAGGCGGGAATCCAGCGTGTCAACGCCGATGCGGCCGATCATCTGGTCGTAGTCCATCCACGCCAGCATGCAGAAGCCCACGGACTCCGGCTTCACCTGCGTAACTGCTGCCTTGATAACCGGTTCATAGTCCTGCTGCCAGCCCTTGATGGGCACGATGGGTTTGAACTTGAACCGTACCGGCACACCCGCATCCTGCACCTTGCGCGCCGCGTCGACTCGCGCTGTGGCGTCGCCGGCGCCCGGCTCGACCAGTTCGCCAACCCGCTGCCCGGTCAGGCTCCAGACGCCGATCAGCCGGTCCTTGTGCTCCAGGTCTGCGACCCATTCCACGTTGTCGCCGGCCGTGTGGAAGTAACCGTAGCGCTCCTCGTAATCGGCAAGTTTGCGCGTGAACAGGTCGAACAGGCCGTTCTCCGGCTCGAACGTAGCCAGATCGCTGCCCCAGCCGATCATGCGGAAACACTTCTGCGACGGGCACCTCTCGATTGTTGGACCGACGACTTGTTCGACGTATTCCTCCAGGTTCACGCCGATGCTGATGAAGCCACCGCCGCAGCCTTCGGCGCAGTAGAGGCAGCCGTGGGGACAGCCTACCATTGCGCCGAAGTCGTACGTGGGCCAGCAGACGTGGCCCTGGACGGCGTCCTGCTGCGGCAGGTGTGTCGGTCGGACGAGCTGATAGTGCCCGAGCATCTTCTCCAGCGTGCGTCGACTCACGCCGTCAGGGCAGCGTTCCAGCAGGGGTTCCAGGGGGGGCCTGTTGCTGCGCAGGTCAATGGTCGTGAACACAAGCGGCCGGCGGTGTGTGAGCGGGGCCGGCCCGCTCTCCGTTTCCTGCGAAACGCCCGTCGCGTCGTCAGGCGGCCACAGGGATTCCAGCTCGAGGGCGACCTCCGGCAGATTGTCCTCGCTGACGGTGACGGCTTCTTCGACAGAGCGGCCGAGGGCAGAGAGGATGCGTTCGGCACGCGCCACCCAGTGCGATTCGCGACGCACGGGTTCCATGATGTACGTCTTCAGCGGTTCCAGGGGGTACATATGCCAGGACCTCCGGGCATGCGCAGCGGTTTCAGTCAATGACGGTATTATACGTTACCCCGCAGTGCCAGTGAACGAAGGGGGCGAAGTCGCAGGACGCAGCGGCGGTTGCCTCTACGCTAGGCCGGGGATCAGAATCGCTCGTGACCACTTGAGCCACACTGTGACGCCACAGGGCAACCCGCCGATGGAACCCCGACACGACGCCCGGGAAGTCTTCGGCCGCAGGGCTTTCTGCTACACCGACAGCCCGGCCCCCACGGCCGAGCGCGTGCTGGCGAGGCTTCTCGAGCTGGCACATCCCGCCCCGCCATGGCACGCGCTGGTATCTTTTCGTGTCGGCGCATTCATGGCGGCGAACACCGGGCGGGGGCCACGGGTAGAGCGCACGGCGGATGCCACCGGTCAGTGACGGCTCCGGCGCCTTTGCTTTGGTCGCCTCGGCCTTATATGCTGGCGGGCTGAACGTGTGTTCCATCCACCCTCTGTCCGAAGACACCCGCTCGCCTCGATGAGTCTCTCAATGGCGGAGATCAGCAGCGTGGTCAGTGACCTGGCTCCTCGCCTGGAGGGTGGCCGTATAGAGCGCATAGATCAGCCCGGCGAGGACCGAGTCGTGCTGCGCGTGCGGAACAGGGGGGCCACCTACTGGCTGCTGCTCTGCGTGCACCCTCGTTTCAGCCGGTTGCATCTGTTGCCCAGGCGCCCTGCCGAGGGTCGACCGGCGGCGGGTTTCTGCAACGTTGTGCGCGAGCACCTGTCCGGAGCGCCGCTGCTGGCACTGCGGCAGGTTCCGGACGATCGGATCGTGACTGTCGAGGCCGAGGAGCGTGACAGCCTGATGCGCGCCCATGCGGTCCGCCTCGTCGCTGAACTGGTCGGCGTCAGCAGCAACCTGGTGCTTGTCGATGAATCCGACCGCGTCTTGGCGGTGCTTCACCGGGAGGAGTCAAGGCGGCGGACCCTCGTGCCGGGTAGGAGATATGAGCCCCTCGAAGCGCCCGAGCATTTGCCGGCACAAGCGCACCGGAACCGGTTTGAGAGTGCCGTGGAACCCGCCGATGCGCTGGCGTTAAGCCGGGCCATCGCCGCACACTACGCTGCGCTGGAGGCCGCGGATGAGTTCGAGACTGCCCGCTGCGAACTGCTCGGACAGCTTGAAGCCCGGCTTGCGAGGGCAGAGAGGCGGCTGCGGAAGGTGGAAACCGAACTGGGACACGCGGAACGCGCGGACGCCATACGCCGACGCGGAGAGTTGCTCAAGATAGCACTGCCACGCATGCGCAAAGGGCAGACAGCAGTTGAGGTGACCGACGTCTTCGATCCGGATACACCCACGGTGACCATCCAGCTCGACCCTGCCCTGACCCCCCTGCAGAACATGCAGGTGACCTTTGAGGAGTATAGGAAGGCCGACGCGGCGGCAGAGACGTTGAGAGCACGCGCTGATCGCACACGCCGTGAAGTCCAGAGATTGCGGCAGGCCGCGGCTGCCGCAGCCGAGGCCGGCTCATGTGACGAAGTCGCAACGCTTCGCCGAGAGGCCCTGGAGGCCGGGCTCCTGGCACCGCCTGCGAGCCGCACCGAGGAGACCGACCGGAACGCGCCCCGACGCTTCGTCTCGCAGGAAGGGCTTCGGATACTGGTCGCACGCAACCGCCGGCAGAACGACGAACTGACCTTCACCATTGCGCGCGGCAACGACTACTGGTTTCATGTGCTCGGCTGGCCCGGGCCGCACGTGGTCGTGCGCAAGCCACCGGACAAGGCCGTCTCACCCGAGACGCTGCTCGATGCAGCGCATCTGGCCGTGCACTTCTCGAAGATTCGCGGCACGGACTACGCCGAGGTCATCTATACGCAGTGCAAGAACGTGCGCCGCCTCAAGGGCGCGCCCAAGGGGACGGTCAGCTATGCGGAGACCCGGACCCTGCAAGTGCGCCTCAGTCGCAGGCGCCTTGGCCGCCTGCTGGGGAATTCCGACGCTTCGAAGTAACGTGAGGAGATAGATATGCGAAATGACGGAAGGACGCCGCAAGAGATCCGGGCGATCGCTCTTGAACGCGACTACACCTGCCATGCCGATGGTTCCGTGATGGTGAAGATGGGCAGCACGCACGTGCTGTGCACGGCGATGGTCGAGAATCGCGTTCCGCGCCACTGCCTCGACGCCGGTCACGGCTGGGTGACGGCCGAATACGGCATGCTGCCCAGTGCCGGTGACCGGCGCAAAAGCTTGCGCAACTATCCCGACGGGCGCGACATGGAGATAAGCCGCCTGATCGGTCGGTGCCTGCGCGCCTGCGTGGACCTGAACCCCCTGGGGCGGCGGACCGTATGGATTGACTGCAACGTCATCCAGGCGGACGGCGGGACGCGCACGGCTTCGATCACCGGCGCATACGTGGCGCTGGTGGATGCGCTCTCGAGCCTGCGCAAGGCCCAGAAGATAGATGCCCTGCCCATACTGCAGGGCGTGGCGGCCCTCAGCGTCGGCGTGGTGGAAGGGCGCGTGCTGGTGGACCTGTGCGCCGAGGAGGACCGCGCGGCCGCCGTGGACATGAACGTGGTGATGACGCACGACGGCCGCCTGGTTGAGGTGCAGGGCACAGCCGAGAAACAGGCGTTCAGCCGCGAGCAGAACGACCGAATGTTGGACATGGTCATGGACGCCATGGAGGACGTGAAGGCCGCCCAGATGAAGGCGCTCTCGCAAAGCCTTGCGACCTGAGGGAGATTCCCGGTGGTAGCCATGCCCGTGCCCCGGTGGCAGAAGGTGCCCATCGTGTCGGGACGCACTGCTGAGCGACTGCTCGATGCGCCTGACGGACCGCTGACGGTGAGCCTCGACCTCGGCCGCACGGCTTCGACCGTGCAGGTGCATGGGGAGCGCCTCTTTTTGCCGCGCGGCGAGCATGTGCCGCGGGCTGAACTTCGGGACGCCTTCTCAGAGCCCGAGGATTGCGTGCGCCTCGACCAGGGCCGCTGCCGTAAGGTCTACCACTACGACCAGACGAAATGCAGCTACTACAAGCTCTTCCAACCGTTTCAGGACATGGCGCCTACCATCGTCATAAACGGCATGACGATGCACGCTATCGTGCGCACCGATCCGTGGAGTGACGTTCGCGACAAGGTAGCTTGCGTGCCCGAGCAGGCCGGCGAGTGCCTGGACACCTGCTGCGGGCTCGGCTACAGCGCCCAGTTGTTGGCCGCGGTTTATGACCGCGTCGTAACCACGGAAGCGGACGCCAACGTGCTGGATGTCGCGTCGGTCAACCCGTGGTCGGAGGGTCTGTTCCACACGCCGAACGTGGAGGTGCGCTTGCAAGACGTGCGCTATCTGCTGGCCGAGGCCGAGCAGGAGCGGTTTGCCTGCATCTTCCACGACCCACCGACGGTGCACCTGGCAGGGGAGCTCTACTCGGAGGTCCTGTATCGTCGCTTCCGTCAGGTGTTGCGTTGGGGCGGCTTCCTGTACCACTACGTGGGCGCGCCGGGCGGACGCAGAGGAGGTGATTACACCAGGGGAGTGATGCGACGGCTTCAGGAGGCCGGCTTCCGTGACGTGAAGCGCACAGTCGGCGGCGTATGCGCCCGCAAACCAGAGGGGCGCGTCTGAGCCGTCAGGCGGAAGGGGGCTCCGGCAGAAGGTCGGCCAGTGTGATGCTTGACAGGAACTCACGCCGGCGCAGTTGCATCCGTTGCCACAGCCGGTTGATCGCGTGGTCGTAGGGGACTTCCACGAGCTCCGGCCCGCCCCGATCGGCGCTGTCCTGCTCGATGGCCTCGACCACCTCCGCAACGGTGATCAGAGCGGGCCGGCGCAACAGCCAGTAGCCTCCGGACGGTCCACGAGTGCTGTTGACGAGGGCAGCACGTTTGAGCCCGAGCAGGATGTGGACCAGGTACTTCGGCGGCACGGCTGTTTCCGCTCCGATCCTGCGCACCTTGGTGGGTTCCTCACCGCGGTAGTTCTCGGCCAGGTAGAGCATGGCTCGCAGGCCGTAGCGAAGTCTGGCTTGTAGGTCGGTCAAGCGTTTGTGCTCCTGGCGTTGAGAGAGGGGAGTGGCATTGTCTTCTCGCCCGCGGGCAGCTTGCCCTCACTGCTGGGGGGCCGGGCTGCCTTCCGCGTCGTACGTCAGGCACTCTTCGGTCTGGCTGTCGAAGATGTGCGCCTTCGTCATGTCGAAAACGGCCTTCATCTGCTGCCCCACACGCGGTGCGCTGCGGCTGTCGAGTCGAGCCACCAGTTCTTCGCGCTGGCCCTCGACGCCGAGGTAGGCGAGCGTCTCTGCGCCCAGCGGCTCGACGACTTCCACGGGGAGCGTCCTGGTGTAGCCGGGCTCAGCCTGTGGGGAGAACTGCTGGTCGTGAATGTCCTCCGGCCGGATGCCGAAGAGCACCTGCCTGTCGGCGTGCTGACGGATGGCGGAGGCAAGCCGCTCGGGCAGGGGCAGCTCGAGGCCAGGGCCGACGAAGCGAAGTTGCCCGGCGTCCTGCTTCAGCTCGCCCCGGACGAAGTTCATGGGTGGGCTGCCGATGAAGCCGGCGACGAAGCGGTTCACGGGCCGGTTGTAGAGCTCGATCGGCGTTGCCACCTGCTGTATGTAGCCGTCGCGCATGACCGCTACCTTGGAGCCGAGCGTCATCGCCTCCACCTGGTCGTGCGTCACATAGATCATGGTTGCGCCGAGGCGCTCGTGCAGGCGGGCTATCTCCACGCGCATTTGCACGCGGAGCTTGGCATCCAGGTTGGAGAGCGGTTCGTCGAACAGAAAGACCTGGGGCTGCCTGACGATGGCCCGCCCGACGGCCACCCGTTGCGCCTGCCCCCCGGAGAGCTCCTTCGGCCGTCGGTCCAGCAGGCGATCGATCTCCAGCAAGCCCGCCGCGTCGTGCAAACGCCGGTCAATCTCATCCCGGGCATACTTGCGCAGCTTCAGGCCGAAGGCCATGTTGTTCCTGACGGTCATGTGCGGGTAGAGAGCGTAGTTCTGGAACACCATGGCGATGTCGCGGTCCTTGGGCAGCACGTCGTTGACGCGGCGTTGGCCGATGTAGATGTCCCCCTCGGTGACCTCCTCCAGTCCGGCTACCATCCGTAGCGTGGTCGACTTGCCGCACCCGGACGGGCCGACCAGCACCAGCAGGCTGCCGTCCTCTACGGTGAGGCTCACCTCGTTGACGGCCAGCACGCCGCCGGGATAGACCTTGCTGACGTTGTCGAACCTGACTTCGGCCATGTATCGACCTCCCCGGACACGTTCTGGGTCCGGATGCTATCCCTTGATGGCGCCTTCGGAGATGCCCCGGATGAAGAACCGCATGGTGAAGGCGAACAGCACCACCAGCGGCACTGCCGAGATGAAATAGGCCGCCATTAGCGGACCCCATTGCTTCACGTAAGCCCCCTGCAGGTAATAGAGCCCTACCGCAAGAGGCAGGCGTTCGGGGTCACGGATGGTGATGAGCGGCAGGATGAAGCTATTCCACTCGCCGACAAAGCGCAGGATTGCCAGCGTGCTGATGATGCCGCCGGTCTGCGGAATAACGACGTGGATGATCTGTTGCAGGTGCGATGCGCCATCGATGCGCGCACACTCGAAGAACTCCTTAGGCATGTCTTCGATGAAGTTGCGCAACACGTATAGGCAGACGATCTGGCCTCCTGCCGCTCCGACGATGGAGAGGCCGATCAAGGAGTTTAGCATGTTCAGCCGCTTCATCAGGGTGAACAGGGGGATGAGGTTCGCCACGCCCGGCATGAGCATCAGCACCAGGATGGCGCTCCACACGATGTCGCCCGCAGGCACCCTGAACCGGCCGAACACGTAAGCGGCGAGTATGGCGACGGACAGGCTGATGAGTGTGGCCGTAACGGCCAGGAAGACGGAGTTGGCGATGTGCACCCCCACCGTATCCCAGCCGGTGGCCCAGTTCTCCCAGTGCAGGGGGAACGTGGGCAACCAGGGGCGGTTGTAGAACTGCCTGTTCGTCTTGAAGCTGATGACCAGCATAACGTAGAAGGGCAGGAACACGAGCGCCAGCATCGCCCACAGGTAGGCGTGCTTGAGGAAACGCGCCGCTCCGCCCTCCGAAGGTCTGCTCATTTCTCCACCTGTACGTACTTGTTGTTGATGACCGTGAGCGCCAGGATCAGGAAGAACAGCAGTATGCCGATGGCGCACGCATAGCCGGCTTTGCGCAGAATGAAGGCGTTGTGGTACATGTACAGTCCGGGCACCATCGCCGCCCCGGCCGGCCCGCCGGCGTTGCCCAGCAACACCAGTATCAGCCCGTAGCCCTTCAGCACGCCGATGATCATGAGCACCAGGTTCACGCGCACCTGTGTCGCGATAAGGGGCAGTTCTATGTAGAAGAACTTGCCGAGCCATCCGACGCCGTCCAGCTCTGCGCATTCGTAGACGGAAGTGGGAATCTTCTCCAGCCCCGACAGGTAGATCAGCACGCCGATGATGCCGATCCAGGGGAAGCCCCAGAAGATAAGCGCGGGCAGCACCAGCGAGGGGTCGCCGAGCCAGGCGGGATTCTTGCCGGCCTCGAAGATCGCCGTCTCGCCTGCATCGAGAAACCACGAGTTGATTGCGGCCAGCACATGGAGCAGGCGGGTGGCCTGCAGAAAGCTGTTCAGCAGGCCGACTACGGGGTCATAGAAGAACTTCCAGATCAGAAGCACCACCATCCATGGAATAACCATGGGCACCACAAACAGCACGCGGTAGGCGTAGCGCCATCGATCGCTGGAGATGCGGTGTATGACGACGGCGGTGACAATCGAGGGGATCATCTTGAACAGGCTGGCCACGAATAAGATGCCGACGACAACGAAGGCGTGGCCGAGCTCCGGATCATTGAATGCCTTCGCATAGTTCTCCAACCCGACGAAAGTCGCCAGCTCGTCGCCGTTCCAGCGGAAGAAGCTGTGGTAGACCCCGCTGAAGGCGGGCGTGTACATGAACAGCCCGATCAGAGCGAGCGATGGCAGCAGGAGCACGTAGAGCGGCCAGTAGCTCCTGAGCTGGCGTAGTCTGACGGTCTCACGAGGCATCTTCTGAGGGCCCCTCCGTTTGCTGCTCTTCCCGGTAACGGACCACGCTGTCGACCCAGACCCTCACTTCGTGGTCGTGCGCGCCGAGTTGACCGGCGAAGGCTTCCAGAATACGGCGGTACTGTGCCTGCGGATCGCCCACCAGCGCGGCAGCGGCCCCGGGGACGTCGTTCATCGCCGCCCGGCGCACGGCAGCAAACCGCATCTGTGACTGCATCGTCTGCTGCATGTTCCGCACATGGTCTTCGACCCCTTCCGGCAGTTTGCGACGCAAAGCTTCCACGTAGCGCTCGGCAAACTCATCGTACGCTATCTTGCGCTGCAGGAAGAGCGGGCGCAGTTGTTCGTACGATAGCTGCATGTTTGGCGCTTCGTATTCCAGCGCCGGCGAGTATCCTTCGATGCGCGGCTTGAACGGGGCCAATTCCTCGCGCGGCTCCGCATCGAGGATCACAGGGAGCCAGAACATGCGATGGTTCAGCTCCTCGTTGACCTGGAGGGACGAGCAGAACTGCAGAAAGTCGAGTGCGATATCCGCGTGTGGGGATGTCTTGGGGATGGCGAACGGGAAACCGCCTCGCGTGTCCGCCTCGGTCGGTTGGCCGGCCACGTACGGACCGTACTTGGGATGGTTCTTTGAGGGGATCGGGATGTCGGCGACTTCCAGGCGAAACGCGGCCTGCTCGGAGAGGCTGGGGTAGTCCCAACTGCCCGTAGGTATCATGGCGGCGTTGCCCTGGAGAAACAGGAACACGGCTTCGTCGCGGTCCAGAGCGGTTGCACCGGCCGGAGAGTAGTCGGCCACCTTGCGCATAAGCCCGAAGTTGGCCTCGATGGCAGGCTCGGTCATCTTCACGTCGCCGCAGTACAACGCGCCTGCCGACTCCAGGCGGCTCACTGCGCCATCGTAGTCGCGATCCAGCCGGTCCAGGTATCCGGCCGTCATGGCCGTGCGGTAGACCTGGTCGATGCGTTGGAAGCTGTAGCTCGCCCCCGCTACGGGCACGAAGTTGCCCGGATGACGCTCCTGCAGGCGCTCGCACAGCTCGACGAAGCCCTCGAAGGTCTGCGGGAAGGCGGAGCCGCCCTCCCCCTGCGGCCAGACTTCGGCCACCATGTCCTGGTTGTAATACAGCCGCATGGTGAACGCCGAGAGTGGCACGCGGTAGTATGTCTGAAGGGCTTCCTCATAGCCGCCTTCCATCTCCTCGTAGTAGGTCAGGCGCCACGGGGTGTCCTCGTGCTTCGTGCCCTTGTTGTAAGGGTTCGGTTCGTCGACGTACTGGTCGAGGGGCATGAAGTAACGGGCGTAGAACTTCTGCCACAGCTCCTGGGAGCCGCCAAGGCCGCACTCGATCATGTCCGGCGCGGTGCGACCAATGAGCTGCGTATTCACCCAGCGGAAGTAACCCTCTTCGGGGATCAGTATCTGGCGGATCTCGACGTCGGGGCGTACCTTCTGATACTCACTTATCGCCCAGTTGACGGCCTTCTGGATGCCCGGTTCAAGCTGCCAGTGCGCCATGCGCAGCACCTTCTTCTTCTGCTCACCGGTGCCGCCGCGGCCCCGCAGGTAGTTGCCGGCTACCACGATGCAGGAGGCCACGTAGACCGCAATCAGCAGCATGAGCGCGGGATACCTGGTCAGTTTCACGGCTCTTGGCCTCCTGCCACTTCGGCGCGCAGCCTGCGCACGCGTTGCAGGCTCTGCGTGGCGCGGTAGTAGAGCACGTGCCGGCGCGACACAGCGACGAAGCGTTCGTAGTAGTCCTCAGCGAGCGCCAGGTCGCCGAGCTCGTACTCCGCTATGCGGGCAATCTGCCACAGGATGGAACTGCGCGTTCTCGCGCTCACTATGCCGCGGGCCAGGGCCGCCCGCAGGTGCTCGACGGCCACCCGATAGTCCTGCCGCTCGATTAGCTTGTCCGCCACGGTCTGATGCATGACCGCCGCCAGGCGGTTCTCGGGGCGCCTGCCCAACCAATCGATCAGAAGCTGCAGGCCGGTCTCAACGCTTTCGGCATCGGCCAGCTCGTAACCGCCCGGCATGCTCTCGTTCGCTGGCGGCTCGAAGTAGCTCTGCGCCAGGTGCAGCGTCGCTTCGTCCGCCTCGGCGGTATCGGAGAACTCCTCGCGGATGGTGTCCAGGCGCTTGCGGGCTGCATCGTTCTGTTGCTGCTGCAGTTCGATCTGTGCCAGCCCCAGCAGCCCCAGGCGCCGCGCGGCGGGCGCGTCGGACTGTTGCAGCCATTCGTAATGCTGCCGGGCCGTTTGCAGGTCGGGCGAGGTGCCCAGGTGACAGGTTGTCGCGAGGCCGAGATGGGCGGAGAACAGTTGCCTTTCAGTGGCGGCCTCCGAGCGGACGGCGCTGCGGAAGCTGCTCTCGGCGAAGTCGAAGTCGCCTGCCGAATAGGCGCGCCATCCCTCTTCCAGCAAGCGGGCCGTGTCACCGCCCGCCTCCGGACCACACCCGGTCGCGCAGGCCAGAGCAGCCAGGAGGAGCCAGCAGGCCAAAAGCGAGCGCAATGCACACTCCTTGCAAACAGAGGCACCAACTGACGCTAATCTATAGGCAGGCTGACGGCTGTCAACCGTAAAGGCGCTCAGGCGCGAAACAACTGACCCATCCGCCGCCCCAGCAGGTAGCCCGCGGTCAGCAGCGAAAGCCCCAGGAAGACCATCGCCCACACGCCAAGCGCACTGGCGATCGGCGGGCCGTCCTCTATGCGAAAGACCAACTGATAGATGGCCTTGGTGATGGGATAGTACTCCTCGCGCATCGCCAGTATCAGGCTGTCGCTCACTTCGAGCATGGCGAAGGAGAACGCGAGTATGGCGCCGGCGATCAAGTTCGCGCTCACCAACGGCACGGTGATCCTGCGCATGGCACGCAACGGAGGAGACCCCATGTTGATGGCAGCCTCCTCCAGCTCCACGTTGACCTGCTGGAAGCCGGCGTAGGCCGCCCTCACCATGTAGGGAAGGCGGCGTACGCCGTAGGCGATAACCAGCAGCGGCATGGGGTTGGCGCGCGGGTCGAGGGCGTTGCGGGCATGCTGCAGCCACCGCACGGCAAAGCCGGCATCCGGGTTGACAGGCAGCCTGGAGAAGGCGGCGACGTAACCAAAAGCCAGCACGAGCCCCGGTATCGCCAGCGGCAGCATGACCACCGCGTCCAGCAGGGCCGCCCCCCGGAACGTGTGGCGCACCAGCAGGTAGGCGATGATGATCCCGAGCAGAAGGTCCAACGCCGTGCTCATGGAACTGTAAGCGATGCTGTTGCGTATGCTGCTGAGCGTAAGGCGGTGGCCGAGGGCGTCCTGGAAGTGACTGAGCGTGTACTGAGAGGGCAGCACGGTCATGAACCACTGCTCCTTCAGGGCCGTCAGCACCACGGCTGCGTGAGGAAGCACGGCGAGGCCGACCACCACGAGCACGAAGCAGATGATGGCCGCGCTGCCGAGGAGGCTCGCCTGCTTCTCAGACCCTGCCGTTCTGCCCCGGCTGAGCGATTGGTAGGCCTTGATGCCGAAGAAGCGCTTCGCCAGCAGAAAGAGCACAACCGTCATCAGCAGCACGCCGACCACGAGCGCGTAGCCCTTCGGGTTGGCGGCGGTCTCGCTCACCTGGTTGAATATCTGCACGGGCACCACCCGCCTGTAGCCGAACACCAGCGGCGTCCCCAGGTCGGTGAATGCCCAGATAAACACCAGCACGGAGCCGGCGAACAGCCCCGGCATCATCAGCGGCAGCGTGATCTTGCGGAAAAGGCGGAACCCGCTCGACCCCATGTTGACCCCCGCCTCCTCCAGCGAGGGGTCCACGTTGGCCAGCGCAGCGGCGAAGTTCAGGTACATGATGGGGTAGAGGTGGAGGACCTCCATGATGACAACGCCCCAGAACCGGGCGCCCCCCAGCCAGTCGATGGGCATGCCGATCAGGCCGGCCCTCAAAAGCAGAAGGTTGGCGGAGCCGAACCGAGCCAAAACCTGTCGCATGCCGATGGCGCCGACGAATGGCGGCATAATCATCGGCAGAAGCAGCAGCCCGGTCAGGGCCGCCTTGCCGGGGAAACGATAGCGCACCATGGCAACCGACAGGGGCAGGGCGATCAGCGCCGTCAGCAAGGTGACCACCACCCCGAGCGCCAGGCTGTTCAGCACCGACTGGCGCGTGAGCGCATCGGTCCAGAAGTACTTGAAGAACTGCAGCGTGAAGTGCCCGCTGTCGAAGCGCAGCCGACGAAGCTCTTCGGGGAAGGCCCGCTCCAACAGGCGCCGGTTCAGCAAGGCGATCTGCCCCTCGGGTAGCCTCGTCTCCTGTTCCGCCTGCCTTGCCTCGAGCAGTTCCTTCGCCAGATGCTGCACCCCCTCCGGGAGCCGATCCCCAGCGAAGAGCTGCGGGTTATAGAGCTGTCGGTTCTGCACGACGGCTTCGAGCCCGTCCCGCATGATCTTGCGCTGTTCCTGGGTGGGGGAATCGCTTCTGGCCACCTGCGCGAACGCTTCTCGCGCCGACGCCGGCAGCAGGTCCCTCACGTGAGCGTCAACCGGTCGGGAGGGCTCCGTCAGCCGGCGCGCCAGGCCGGGCCAGTCGCGCACGTCGCCGGTGCGGATGCCCAGGTTGCCGTCGAAGAACGCACCCCAGCAGGAGTAGGCCAGGGGGTAGAACAGGAACACCCCGAGGAAGGCGACGACGGCGGCGACCAGCAGTGCGCGTGTTCGGTTCACGATGCCCTCAGCATCAGCGTGATAGGATCACGGCGTCATCGGGCGCGAAGTGTAGCTCCACATCTCCGCCCGCCTCGGGGGGCGCGGCCCCGGGGTTCGACTGCACGGCCCGCAGCGTCTGCTCGCCGCAGGTCAGCACGAACTGCTCCACCTCGCCCAGGTAAACGCTCTCGACCACGCGCGCGCGCATGCTGTTGACAGGGCCGGACGACATCTTAAGCGCCTCCGGCCGCACCATGCAGGTCACTTCGTCTCCGGTGTTGCGCCCTTGCTGGCACGATGCCGTCAGTTCGCCCAGTTCGGTCTGCACAGTTGCGCGGCCATCTTCAACCCGCGTCACGGTGCCGTCGACCATGTTCGCTTCTCCGATGAACTCCGCCACAAAACGGTTCGCGGGACGACGATAGAGCGAACGGGGGTCGCCCACCTGTTCGACACGGCCCATGCTCATCACCGCCATGCGCTGGGCCATGGAAAGCGCCTCCGTCTGGTCGTGCGTCACGTAGATCATGGTGATACCGGTCTCGGCGTGGATCCGGCGGATTTCGTTACGCATCTCGAGCCGCAGCTTCGCGTCGAGATTCGAAAGGGGCTCGTCGAGCAGAACCACGTCCGGCTCGATCACGAGCGCGCGCGCCAGGGCAATTCGCTGCTGCTGGCCGCCGGAGAGTTGGTTCGGCATGCGGTCGCGGTACTCGCCCATACGCACGGTGCGCAGGGCCTCCTGGACACGCCGCTTGCGCTCGTCGCTGCTCACGCGTCGCTCGCGCAGCCCGTATGCGACGTTCTCCGCCACGCTCATATGCGGCCAGAGCGCGTAGCTCTGGAACACCATGCCGGTGTTTCGCTGATGCGGCGGCACGGGATCAATAGGGCGTTCGTCAAAGTGAACGGTTCCCTCATCCGGTTTGATGAAGCCGGCGATGATGCGCAGCAGGGTTGTCTTTCCGCAGCCCGAGGGCCCGAGCAGGAAGAACAATTCCCCCTTGCGCACCTCGAAGCTGACATCGACAACCGCCGGAGTCTCGCCATAGCGCTTCGTCACGTTGCCTATCGAGACACCAACCATCAGTCACCCTCCCGCAAGCGACGGTAGCGCGCCTGGGCTTCCCGCGACCACCGCGCAATGGTGTCGGCGCGGAACACGTGGTCGTTCCACTGGCGCTCGGCGTACCTCAGCAGTTGCTCCTCGCTGATCGGCGGGGCCATGAGCGCACGACGCCGGGGGTGGTCGGGGGGCAGGTTGCGCAGCCGCTTCCACGCAGCGGCCAGTTCGTCGTGCACGTCGATTATGTATGCTCCGAGCAGATCATTCAGAATCCGCCATCGCACGTTCTTCTTGTGAGGGTCGAACTCGACGCCGCCCTCGAATTCGAAGGGGTCGAATCGCACCAGGGCGTCGTCCCCGAAGCGAGCAGCGAAGCCCGGGATGACCGGCAGGCGGAAGAGGCCATGGCGCACCGGTCCACCCGGCGCGCCCGGCCGCAGCACCCATAGCCTCTGGCCCGCGGGGGACATAACGAACTCGATGAACAGCTCTGCCGTCTCTGGATGCGGGGCGCCCTTCAGAATGCCGATGCCGTCGGGGTTCACAACGGTCAGCCCGTCCGGCAGGCGGAACCCGAGGCGATCCTCGCCCACCTCGCCTATCGCCTGCAGCGCGTACAGGTCGATCGCCATCCCGCATGCCGCCTCGCCGGAGGAGACCTCGGCCGGCACGTCGCTCGCCTGGCGACTGAAGCCCCGGCAGTTGGCGCCGATCTCCGTGACCACCTCCCAGCCCTTCTGCCAGCCATATGCCTGAAGGATGATCTCGTATACCATGTGCATGCTGCCGCTGTGGCGCGGGTCGGCGGAGGCGACCCAACTGAAGTACTCCGCCCGTCCCAGGTCCTCCCAGGCATAGGGCTGTGGCAGGTCGAGTATGTCCAGCACCGGCTTGTTGTACATCAACCCGAAGCCCGCCAGGCAGGCGCCGAACCAGCGCTTGCGCGCGTCGTAGACCTCCATTCCGGCGTATGTCTGCGGAATCGGCTCCAGCACCTCGTCGGGGATCTGTGCTGCTCTGAGCAGGTTCTTCTCCCCGAACTCCAGGAACGGGTCCACCCCTCCCCCGAAGAATATGTCGATCTGGATCCCCTGGGGGGTCTGCTTGAACTGGTCATCCACGTACTTGATGGCACTCATAGTGCCGCCGACATCGAGCCAGTCGACGCTCGCCACGAAGCCGTGATTCTCTGCGGCCCAGAGGTTGAAGCCGCGCTCGAACTCCGTGCGGATCGCCTCGTTGTGAGGGCTGATGATGATCAGCCCCCGTTCGGGCAGCCCGGAGGGCGGCCGCTCCGCCGGTTCGCCGGGCACTGCCTGCTGCGGATTTCGCAGCACGAACGGCGTCCCCAGCACTACCAGGAACGCCAGAACGACCGTCCCGCGCGCCATCCAGTGCGCTGCGCCGCTTGAGTTTGCAGATGCCATACCCTTGCTCCGTTGCGCTCGCCTCTCGCCGGGCGCGCTAGCCTACCAGATGCCGAAGCGCTGCAAAAGCGCACAGACGCTCCGTCACAGTTTCACGCCCATGGCGTCGAGCCTGTCCTGGATCAGGTGATAGTCCAGCTCGCGGGGGCGGGTGTCGTGTTCCGCGCAGAGCGCCGCCGCCACGCCCGCCGCCTGGCCGAGGGAGATCATGTTCCCCATGCTCTTGCCGCCGTAATGGCCGAGCATCGTCGCGGAGCTGCAACGGCCGGCGACCAGCAGCCCGTCCACCTCGCGCGGCAGCAGTGAGCGATAGGGGAACAAGGCCCCCTGCTTGATCGCCGTGTAGGGCCGCTTCTGGCCGACGGGGTCGCTGCCGCCGTACTTGCTGGCCACGGCATCCTGGAACTCGGTGCCTTCCATCACGTCCGCGTTGCCGAACCGGTATTCACCGACCAGCCGGCGGGTGTCCCGTGCCATGGCGTAGCCGCCGGTGCGCATCAGGTGGCAGTTCTCAAGCCCCGGCAGCTCTTTCTCGCGGGCGAAGCGGACGAACTCGATGGCCTGGTCGATCGCCATCTTCTCCATCAGTGTGCGTGTGGCACTCCTGGAGCAGTCGAGGCGCATATGAAGCGATGTGCCGTTGTTGATCGAGACCACGCCGGGGATTGTCGTCTTGTTGAAGCCCATCCATGCCGGCAGGTTCCACCCCTTCTCTCGGTAGGCGGCGAGCAAGTTGTTGACCGCCCGGAACTGGTGACGGTCGAGCTCCAGGTCGCCATGAAGCCACTCGAACAGGCGGTCGCAATCCACGTTGCATAGTGCCCAGGCGACCGTCACGGGTGGCCGCCATCCGGTCTCCGGGTCGCCCTCGGTCTCCATTTCGCAGCCCGCGCGGTAGGCTACGTCGCCGTCACCGGTTGCGTCGATGATGACCTTGCCTCGGAAGGTGACCATGCCTTCCTTTGATGCGACGACGACGCCTGTGACGGCATCCTCTTCCTTCACCACGTCGACAACCGGGCTGTAGAGCTGGTAGTCGATGGCGTGCTCCTCGAACAGGTCGAAGAGCACCTTCTTGAGGTATTCGGGGTGGACGTTCAGGTTCCCGCCGCTGCCGGGGGCGTTCGGATTGCGCTTGCCGGGGCGCGAAGCATCCGGGCCCCAGTCGCGTATGGCATCGACGAGTATCGTGTGGACTCCGCCGCGGTCAGTCTCCTGGTTGTCCTTGAAGATGAAGTTGATCTCCATCCACATGGCGGCGGTGGCCGTACCGCCGAACTGGCTGCGGGCCTCAAGTATGAGGGTTCGGGCGCCGTTGAGCGCCGAGGCGAGGGCGGCCCCGATGGCCGCAGGCCCGCCTCCCGCCACGATCACGTCGTAGGTCGCATCCGGCTCCGGTTCCTGTTCATACAGTTTGTCGCCCTGCTCAGTCATGCGTCTGCTCCGGCCGTGGAATAGGGTTGCATTAGTGGGCACCATACGGTAAGCGGACCTCTGCCGCAATCGCCGTCCTGCGCGCCAACTGTTCACATGGTTCGGGCTCGCCGATTCGCGGCGGAGAATGTCGGCCCGTTTGCGCCGTCGGGGGCCTGTACGGTATATGTAGCCCATTCACGCACGGGCTCGAACGTGCCCGACGCACCGCCCGAACCGGGAGCTGGCGCAGCCATGACCACGCCGATGCATTTCGACAAGTTCGGCCGCACCTTCCAGTTGCGCGTCCGAAGCGGCGACGAGCTGGAGCAGGTGCTCGAACTCGACGATTCGCTCTGGATTGCCATGAGCGCACCCGTTGAGGGCCTGAACACTGACCGCGAGTTCCTGGACTACGTGGACCTGGACGACAACGGGCGCATCCGAACCGACGAGATCCGCGCCGCCATCCGCTGGCTGTTGGAACGCCTGAGCGACCGCAGCGGCCTGGCCGACGGCGCAGCCGAGCTGGTTCTGGTCGCGCTGAACCCCCAACACCCCGACGCCTGCGACCTGTGCGAAACCGCTGAGTACATACTGGCCGCCATCGACGCCGAGGACCGATCCCGCATCTCTCTGCGCGAACTGGACGAGTTCACCAGCGCGGTCGATGCGTCAGTGATCAACGGCGATGGCGTGATACCGCCTGTGGCGGCCGAGGAGCCGGATCTGCGCGAGTTCATCCACGACGTCGTCAACTGCCTCGGCGGCGAGACTGACCTGACGGGCCGCGCGGGCGTCACGGAAGACCTGCTCGACCAGTTCATGAACGAGGCAACCGCCTACCTGGAGTGGTTGCGCGAAGGCGATATTCCCGACGGGCAGGGCACAACTACGGTGATGCCCCTTGGCCAGCAGACGCCCGCCGCGCACGCGGCGTTGAGCGCCGTGCGGGGGAAGCTGGACGAGTTCTTCGCCCGGTGCCGTTTCGTGAGGTTCCGACCCGAGGCGGCGGAGCGCGTGGGTGTGGACTCCGCGCCAGCCCCGGGGGGCGCGGGGAGTATAGAGGATGCATTGCGCGTTGCCCCGCTAACCGAGCCGAACCCGGAGGGGGTCGTGCCGCTGGGGGCGGACCTGAACCCGGCGTGGGCGAGGGCGGTGCAGAGGTTCCGCGATGTGGTGGTTGGGCCGGTGCTGGGAGAGGTGGAGCAGTTGTCGGAGCCTGAATGGGAAGAACTTAAGGCAACATTTGCTCCACATGAGTCATGGCTGAGCCGGAAACCGCCGGATCGGGTATCCGCTTTGGGGCGGGGGAAGTTGGCGAAATACGTCGCCCCAGAGTACGGACACCAGGTGCGCGAACTTACGGACATTGACCGGGGGGTGGCCGGACGTCTGCGAGCCGTTGAGCGACTCCGAACGCTATTGCTATATCACCGATATTTGCTGCCGTTGGTGAACAACTTCGTGAGCTTTCCGGACCTCTACAGTCCGCACAGGCGGGCGCTTTTCGAGATGGGTTCGCTGGTGATCGATGGTCGCTGGTTCAACTTTGCGGTGCGCGTGCGCGACGTGAAGGCGCACAAGGAGGTCGCACTGAATAGCCTTATGTACGTGTTGTACTTACATTTATGGCGGGCAGAGCAGACGGAGGAGATCACCGTTGCGGCGCCGGCCACCTCGGGCACGACGGGCAACCTGTGCGTGGGGAAGCGGGGCATTTTCATCGACACCGAGGGTCGGCAGTACGATGCCCAGGTGGTGGACATCATCGACAACCCGATCAGCTTCAGAGAGGCTCTTGCGGCCCCGTTCGTGCGTCTGGCGCGTTTCATAGGCGGCAAGATCGAGGCGATTTCGGGCACGGCGCAGAAGGAACTGGAGGCTCAGGTCGGCCGGATGACGCAGAAGGTGCAGACAGGGGCACAGGAGACGATACGCCAGGCCCCCCAGGTGATTCAGCAGGCCGAGCGGCCTGCCGAGGCGGCTCAACGAGGTGTCGCCGAGCCCGCTAAGTCACGCCGTGACCTGTGGTTAGGGGCGAGCGTGTCGGTGGCGGCGCTGAGCTCGGCATTTGCCTTTGTGACGAATCAGCTCAGCTCCGCGATGGAGAAGCCGTGGCACCTGGGAGCCGCGCTGGTGCTGATCGTGCTGGTGGTGTTGGTGCCGACGGCGGTTGTGGCGGCGTTCAAGCTGGCGCGCCGAGACCTGAGCGCAATTCTGGAGGGCTGCGGCTGGGCCGTGAACGCCCGCATGCGGCTCAACCGCAAGCAACGTCACCAGTTCACGCGCCGGGAGCCATACCCGCCCCAGGCCACGGGCACGCCGCGCAAGCGTTGGCTGCTGCTGGCGCTGTCGCTCATTCTCCTTGCGCTCTGCGCCGGGCTGGCGGTGCGGTATCTGCTGGGGTGAGGAGCCGCGATACACCGCGCGCGATCCGCAGTTCCAGAGCCCCCAACCCGCGACCGGCACCCCACCCGTCTGCGAGGGACACGGCTCGCTCTATCGCATGTTGTATCAAGGCGTTAAAGGGTGCTCGACTTCTCGTGCCATGCAGACGGTACTGCCGCCCAGGCGGCGTATCATTCGGGCAGATCATCGCCACAGCCGCTTCGGTCGAGCCTTCTTCGTTCCCGATGTATGAGCATGAGGTTCCGCACGTAGACCACACAGCCTGTCGTCTGGCCAAGGGTCACCACCAGGTCATGCTTCCAGAGGGCGGCATATGCGAGCAGCATGGCACCGCCGGCGAGGCTTAGGTACCAGAAGACCACGGGTACGTAACTGCGGCCTCTGCGCTCCGAGGCTATCCACTGCACCAGGAAGCGAGCAGTGAATATGGCCTGGGCGGCGAGCCCGAAGATCACCCAGAAGCGCCCGAACCATGCATCCGGCCACCATTCTCCGCGCTCACTGGTCGCAATGGCGATGGCAAGAAGGTTGGTCTGCACTCATTCCTCCGGGATGAAGCCGGCCGTGGCAGCCCGCGACGCCCGCGTCCCTGCCTTTCTGCGTCGCTGCATCATACCAGTTGGCTGTGTTTCGTGCAGGCATCTCTGGCCTGCTCTGACAGCACAGCTTCTGCGGATCAGCGCCACGTGCGCCGGGAAGGCGTGGCCGCTCGGGCGAATGTTGGAGCAACTTCGGCTTTCCGGGTGCTCTTGCACGCCGTATAATGGGGCACCTGCGGGCATCCCTGTAAGTGGGAGGAAGAAGATGGCTGACTGCGTCTTCTGCGATATCATTGAGGGGGCGATCCCGGCCGCACGGCTGATAGAGACAGACAAGGTCATCAGCTTTCTGGATATACATCCGGTCAATCCAGGGCATGCCCTGGTTGTCCCCAAGCGGCACGTTGCGAGCCTCCTGGAGTTGCAGCAGGATGAACTGCACGTGGCGATTTTCGTAGCCAAGCGCGTCGCCGCCGCTGTTAGCGAAGCCACCGGCTCACCAGCATTCAACATTCTCCAGAATGACGGCGAGGCCGCGGGGCAGGAGATCGAGCATGTGCACCTGCACGTGATACCGCGGCAGCCCGACGACGGCTTCTCGCTCGGATGGCGACAGGGCGAGTACGGGGAGGGCGAACTGGAGCGACTGCAGCGAGAGGTGCGCCGACTGCTCTAAGGAGTGCGGCAAGGCTGTTGGCCGGGAGGAGAAACGTGGACATTGGCGAGATTATCGCCCAGGCGGTGGCGAAAGAGCAGGAGGCATACGCCCTCTACAGCGAAGTCGCGGCGAACGCCACCGACCCGGCAGTGCGTTCACTGCTGCTGGACCTGGCGGCTGAGGAGCGCATGCATGAGCAAGCTCTGGAGAAACTGAACTTCACTCAAGCGGCCGGGTCTAATCCTAATGCGGACAGGGACCTGGGCCTGACCGGGTACCTGCGCGAAGTTGCCGTCCCATCGACTGACGACTTGCAGAACACATTGGTCTATGCCATGGGGCGTGAACTGGAGGCTTACCAGCTCTACTCCAAGCTGGCAGAAGCCTCGGACTCGGAGAACGTGCGTGACGTGCTGTTGAGACTGGCCCGTATGGAACGGGCCCACAAGGGCCGATTGGAAAACCTGTACGAAGAGATGTTCATGCGCGAGGCATGAAAAACAGACGGGGGAAAGCATGGCCGAAGAACGTGACGTGGTGATCATCGGGGCCGGCCCGGCGGGCCTGGGTGCGGCCGTCTACACCGGACGAGCACTCATGCCAACGGTGGTGCTGGAGAAGAAAGTGGTGGGCGGTCAGATCATCGAGTCCTATGACGTTGACAACTACCCGGGCTTCTACGAAGGCATCAGCGGGCCCGACCTTGTAGACCGTTTGACGGCACACGCCGAGAAGTTCGACGTCGAGATCGCGAACCGTGGGGCGCTGGACGTGCAACTCGAGGGTCCGATGAAGCATGTCTTCACCGACGGAGAAGAGCAGTATGTGGCCCCCATCGTCATATGTGCCTCAGGTGCATATCACCGACGTCTGGACGTGCCGGGTGAGAGGCGGCTGAACGGCAAGGGTGTTAGCTACTGCGCCACCTGCGACGGTCCCTTCTTCCGTGATAAAAAGCTCGTGGTGGTTGGGGGAGGCGACTCCGCCATGACCGAGAGCGTGTTCCTCACACGCTTTGCATCGGAGGTCACGCTGGTGCATCGGCGCCAGGGCTTTCGGGCCAGGGCATCTCACGTGGAGGAGGCGGAGCAGAACCCGAAGATCGAGTTCGCCCTCGACACTGTGGTTACCGAGATCCACGGGGAAGACAGCGTAGAGGGGGTGACGCTGCAGAACGCTAAGACCGATGAGAAGTCCCACATGGCGTGCGACGGTGTGTTCATCTTCATCGGTCACACTCCCAACACGGACTACCTGAAGACAGTCTTGCCCGAGCACGCCGGTGACATCGTGCCGGTGGACTTCAACATGGAGACCGAGGTCCGCGGCGTCTACGCCATCGGAGACGTGCGCAAAGGCTCCTACCGGCAGGTAGGTACTGCCGTCGGGGACGGAATCACAGCGGCCATGCACGCCGAGGTGCGCATTAAGGAACTGCGCGGCGCCCAACCCGACATCACGGCGGAGAAGCTGCGGACCTGAGCTTCGGTCAAGACGCCTTCGCCGTGCGGCTGGGTTTGAAGATGAGCTCGCCGCCCTCGGCATCCACAACGACCGTTGCCCCCTCGGCGAACTCGCCGGACAACAGCTTCTCCGCGAGCGGGCTTTCCACCTCCCGCTGGATCGTGCGTCGCAATGGCCGGGCCCCGTAAGCGGGATCGAAGCCTTCGTTTGCCAGGACCTTCTTGGCGTTTTCGGTCAACTGGAGTTCCACTCCCTGCTCCGCCAGGCGCGCCCGCAGACGGTCGATCTGTATGTCCGCTATGCGCTCCACGACGGCGGGTGAGAGCGAGTTGAACAGGACCACCTCGTCAATCCGGTTCAGGAACTCGGGGCGGAAGCTCTCCCGCAGCGCCTGCATGATGCGCCCCTGCATCTCCTGCTCCTCGGCAGGTGTCATCTGAGCGGTTATCCACTCGCTGCCGATGTTCGACGTCATGACGATAATCGTGTTCTTGAAATCAACCGTGCGGCCCTTGCCGTCGGTCATCCGACCATCGTCAAGCACTTGTAGCAGGGCATTGAACACCTCACGGTGGGCCTTTTCGATCTCGTCGAACAGCACGACGCTGTACGGCCGACGTCGGACGGCCTCCGTAAGCCTGCCGCCTTCTTCATAGCCAACATATCCCGGGGGGGCACCGATCAGGCGAGCCACGGAGTGCCGCTCCATGAACTCGCTCATGTCGAGCCGTACCATCGCGTCTTCATCGTCGAACAGGAACTCCGCCAGGGCCTTGCACAGCTCAGTCTTGCCGACGCCCGTAGGGCCCAAGAAGATGAATGAGCCCAACGGCTTGTTGGGGTCCTGCAGGCCGGCACGGGCCCGCCGAACGGTGTCGCTGACGATCTGGGTCGCCTCCTGCTGGCCGACGACCCGCCTGCGGAGTTGTTCCTCCATGTGCAGCAGTTTCTCGCGCTCTGTCTCAAGCATCTTCTGCACGGGTATGCCGGTCCAGGTGGAGACTATTTCAGCGATGTCCTCTTCATCGACCTGCTGTTTCAGCAGTGCCCCTTCGGACTGGACCTCTGTCAGGTGTTGCTCTTGCTGCTGGAGTTCCCGTTCCAGTTCGGGCACACGGCCGTAGCGCACTTCGCCGGCCCTCTGCAGGTCGGCTTCGCGACGCGCTGCCTGTTCCTCCAGGTGCGCCTGTTCCAACTGTTCGTTCAGCTCGCCGATGCGCCTGATGACGCTCTTCTCGTTCTCCCAGCGGGCGCGCAGGTTCTTCTCCTTCTCTTGCGCCTCGCGCAGTTGCTCCTGTACGCTCTGGACCTGCGCCTTCGCGTCCTTGTCCTTCTTCAGGCCCTCCAGCTCGATCTGGAGCTGTGTGATACGTCGCTGCACCTGGTCAAGCGCGCCTGGCACACTGTCGATCTCCATGCGCAGCTTCGACGCGGCCTCATCCACCAGGTCGATCGCCTTATCGGGCAGGAAGCGATCGGTAATGTACCTGTGGCTCAGGCGCGCGGCGGCGATCAAGGCGCTGTCGGTGATGCGCACGCCGTGGTGCACCTGGTATCGCTCCTTCAGACCGCGCAGGATTGCCACGGTGTCCTCGATGGTCGGCTCCTCCACCTTGACTGGCTGGAACCGCCGCTCAAGGGCAGCGTCTGATTCAATGTGCTTGCGGTATTCGTCCAGCGTCGTAGCGCCCACGCAGTGCAGCTCGCCTCGGGCAAGGGCGGGCTTCAGCAGGTTAGAGGCGTCCACTGCGCCTTCCGCGGCTCCAGCGCCAACCACCGTATGCAGCTCGTCGATGAACAGAATGACGTCTCCGGAGGCTTGTATCTCTTTGAGCACGGCTTTCAGGCGGTCCTCAAACTCGCCCCGGTACTTTGCTCCGGCAATCAGGGCGCCCATGTCCAGGGCCAGCACGCGGCGGTTCTTCAGCGTGGTCGGCACGTCGCCGTCGACGATGCGCTGGGCCAACCCCTCAACGATGGCCGTCTTGCCGACTCCAGGGTCGCCGACGAGGACGGGGTTGTTCTTCGTGCGGCGCCCCAGCACCTGCACGAGTTTGCGTATCTCCCGGTCGCGCCCGATCACGGGGTCCAGTTCGTCTCTGCGCGCCATCTGAACCAGGTTTCGCGCGTAGCGCTCCAGCGCCTCGTACTTGTCCTCCGGATTCTCGTCGGTCACGCGTTGGCTGCCGCGCACCTGCTGCAGGGCCGCCAACAGGGCTTCGCGACTGAGGGCGTGTTTGCTCAGAGCTCGGCCGGCGGGCGACTTCGGTTGCTCCAGGAAGGCGAGCAGCAGGTGCTCGCCGCTGACGTATTCGTCACGCAACTGTCGGGCCTGCTCCTCCGCTTCGTCGAGGGCATCGGCGAGGTCGCGGCTCATGTACACATCGCCGCTGCCTGAGACCTGCGGCAACTTGCCCAGATCCTCCTCCAGATCACTGGACAGGGCTTCGACGGTCACCCCAACTCGCTGCAGGAGCGGGCGCACGATGCCACCCTCCTGGTTAAGCAGCGACTGCAGCAGGTGGGCCGACGTGAGCTGCTGGTGATTGCGTCGGCGAGCAGTCGCCTGCGCCGCTTGCAGCGCCTGTCGGACCTTAACCGTGAATCTCTCTACGTTCATTCTTCTGCCTCTGTTGCGTCTATGTAATTATGGCTGAGGGGGGGACGGTGGCGCCCGCCTCAGCCGGGAACGGAAAGACGCAGGAAGCGTGGTTACTCCTTCACCTCGAAGTCTGCGTCCACTACCTCTTCCTCTTGGGCTTCCTCGGTGCCGGGCTGCGGACCGGCGGCGCTCGGGCCGGCCTCCGCCTGCTGGGCCTTCGATTGCTGGTAGATCACCTCTGCCAGGCGATGCGATGCCTGTTGCAGCTCTTCGGCAGCTTGCTGGATGGCTTCCTTGTCGTCGCCGTCCTTGACCTGGCGCAGCTTCTCGAGCGCATCGTCCACCTGCTTACGCTCCTGAGCGCCAAGTTTGTCGCCGTGTTCGTCCAGCGTCTTCTCTGTAGTGTAGAGGAGTTGATCGGCCATGTTGCGGGCTTCTATCAGTTCCCGACGCTCGCGGTCCTCAGCGGCATGCGCTTCGGCGTCCTCGCGCATGCGACCCACCTCCGCCTCGGTCAGGCCGGAGTCGCTCTTGATCTCGATCTGCTGCTCCTTGCCCGTGCCGAGGTCTTGTGCCTTTACGTTGAGGATGCCGTCAGCGTCAAGATCGAAGCTGACCTCGATCTGGGGCATCCCGCGGGGCGCGGGGGGAATGCCGGTGAGCTGGAAGCGGCCGAGCGTGCGGTTGTCGGCTGCCATTTCGCGCTCGCCCTGCACGACGTGAATCTCCACGCTCGTCTGGTTATCCGCCGCGGTGCTGAAGACCTCCTTCTTGCTGGTCGGGATGGACGTGTTGCGCGGTATGAGGACGGTTGTGATACCGCCAAGGGTCTCGATGCCCAGCGACAGTGGGGTCACGTCGACAAGGACCACGTCCTCGATCTCTCCGCCCAGAACACCGCCCTGGATAGCGGCACCGACTGCGACTACCTCGTCCGGGTTGACGCCTCGGTGGGGGTCCTTGCCGAATACTTCCTTAACGATCTCCTGCACGCGCGGTATGCGGGTGGAGCCGCCGACCAGGATCACCTCGTCGATATCCTCCGGCTGCAGCTTGGCGTCTTGTAGGCACTTCTGGCAGGGCCCTCGCAGACGCTCGAAGACCGGAGCGCAGAGCTCCTCGAACTTGGCACGGTTCAGGGTCGTCTGCAGGTGCTTGGGTCCAGAGCTGTCCGCAGTGATGAACGGCAGGTTGATATCCGTCTGGGGCGAGGAGGAGAGGTCGCACTTGGCTGCCTCTGCGGCCTCTTTCAGACGCTGCAAGGCCATCTCGTCCTGCCGTATGTCGATGCCCTGCTTCTTCTTGAACTCCTCTGCGATGTGGTCGATCAGCACCTCGTCCAGATCGTCGCCGCCCAGGTGCGTGTCGCCGTTCGTGGCCATCACCTCGAAGACGCCCTCGCCGACCTCCAGTATGGATATGTCGAACGTTCCACCGCCGAAGTCGAAGACGGCTATCTTCTCGTCTTCCTCGCGTTCGAGTCCGTAGGCGAGGGATGCAGCGGTCGGTTCGTTGATGATGCGTTCGACTTCGAGCCCGGCGATTGTCCCGGCGTCTTTGGTGGCCTGCCGCTGGCTATCGTTGAAGTACGCAGGCACCGTAATGACGGCCTTCGTAACCTCTTCGTCGAGGTACTCCTCGGCTGCTCGCTTGAGGGCTTGCAGGGTCATGGCCGATATCTCGGGTGGGGTCCACGTCTTTCCGCCCGCCTCCACCTTGACCAGCTCGTCCGGCTCGCCCACGATCTTGTACGGTACGATCTTCTCTTCGGCGGCCACCTCGTTGTGACGCCTGCCCATGAACCGCTTTATGCTGGAGATGGTGTTCCGGGGGTTGGTTACCGCCTGGCGCTTCGCCTTTACGCCCACGAGGCGCTCGCCCTTCTCAGCAAAAGCAACGACGGAAGGCGTCAGGCGCGCGCCGTCCTCGTTGTGGATTACCACTGGATTGCCGCCCTCCATGACGGCAACCACGGAGTTCGTGGTTCCCAGGTCAATACCGATGATCTTCTCTCGGGCCATGCCTATCAGCCTCCTGCTCGGTGCGTTGTGTTCGTCGTGTCCAATTAATACCCCGCTTGCCTTTGCAAAAGCGATACCAACGACTGGTTACCACCGCTAAACCTTGTCCTGCACGGCTCTTACGGGTTGCTCGCTCTCGCCAGTTGCGCAGGTCGCCAGCGCCATGCCCGCACAGTCGGAATGTCGCTGCCATATTGGCAGATGCACCACGCCCATCGCACGGGGGCTGCCATTTGTGGCCCGCTGGCGAGGGGGCAGCCGGGGGCGGCCGGCGGATTACGGCGCAGCATTCGGGCCATGCGGGTTGATTCGCGCTCTCGCAGGTGCCTATAATCCCCATCAGGATGCCAAAGCGCGGAGGGCAAGCCATGACCTTCCTTGAACGGGCGTTCGGGGTCCACGAACGGGGCAGCACCGTCGGCAGGGAGGTGCTCGGGGGGGTGACGACCTTCCTCACACTCTCCTACATTGTGTTCGTCCAACCGGTCATGATGAGCACGGCGGGCGTGCCTCGCACCGGCGCCTTTGTGGCGACATGTGTGGCCAGCGCCGTGGCATGCATCCTGATGGGAGTGTTGGCCAACTATCCCATTGCACTGGCGCCGGCCATGGGCCACAACGCTTACTTTACCTTCGTTGTGGTGCTCGGGCTCGGCTTTACCTGGCAGCAAGGGTTGACGGCCGTTTTCATCGGCGGATGCGTGTTCGTTGTGCTGTCGTTCTTCGGGTTCCGCGCGCGGGTGATGGAGGTGATCCCCGATTCGCTCAAGCGGGCCATTGCCGGCGGGATCGGATTGCTGATCACCTTGATCGGACTGGAGTATGCCGGGGTGGTCGTGAGCAGTCCGGCAACTGGCGTAAGCTTCGGCGACGTAAGAAGTCCCGTTGTGCTCCTGGCATTGTTTGGCCTGGTCGTCACGCTGGTTTTGATGGCGAGGGGAGTTCGGGGGGCCATTCTCTACGGCATAATGGCCGGCGTCGGTGCCGGCCTTGTGGCAACGCTTGGGGGTGTCACCGTCGGCGATAGGCCACTGCTGAACCTGGAGCTGACGGGTTACGGTGAGTTGGATGCGACCGCATCGTGGTTCGCCCTCGACTTCGGCGGCTTGTTCCGGGCGCAGGGGGCCGTCGCAGTGGTTCTGACCTTCCTCTTCCTGGATGTGTTCGACACGGTGGGCACGCTCGTCGGCGTCAGCGAAAGGGCGGGGCTGCTGGACGAGGAGGGCAGATTGCCGCGGGCGCGCTGGGCGCTTTTCAGCGATGCCAGCGGCACCGTGGTCGGTTCCCTGATGGGCACGAGCACCATCACCAGCTACGTGGAGAGCGCCGCCGGTGTGCAGGCCGGCGCACGAACCGGCCTGGCCGCGCTGGTTACGGCGGCCCTTATGTTGCTGGCATTGCTGGCCTACCCGTTGTTGGCCATCGTGGCGAGTTCACATCCCCACGGCCAGATGAGCCAGTACCCTGTGCTTGCGCCTGCCCTTATCGTGGTGGGTTCGATGATGCTGAAGAGCCTGGCCCGCCTCGATTGGGAGGACGCGACCGAATACCTGCCGGCGTTCCTTACCGTTGTGCTGATGCCGCTTACTCTGAGCATTACGGAAGGGATTGCTTTCGGTTTCATATCGTACAGTGTTCTGAAACTGGCCGCCGGGCGCGCACGCGAAGTTCACTGGGTTTTTCACCTGATTTCGGCTATCCTGGTGCTCCGCTATGCCCTCGGGCTGGGGACGTGAGCGGGCAGCATCCGCAAACGCGCAGAGAAGGGGGGATACATTGGACGGCGGCAAGACGCTTCTTCGAGCCTTAGGCGGCCCGGAGCGAGGAGAACGCTGGGAACTGGAGAGTTCGCGGGCTCACACGATCGGGCGCAGCCGCAAGAGCGACATTCAACTGGATGACCCTACCGTGTCCGGTAGCCATGCGCGGCTGGAGTGCCACTCCGGCACGTGGTTTATCGTTGATCTGGGCAGCACTCACGGAACGCGCGTCAACAAGCAGCGCATCCTCACCACAAAACCGGTCTTCGACCGCGACACGATATGGCTCGGCAAGTCACTGCTCCAACTGCGGCAGTACTGCGAACTGCCCCCGGAAGACCTGGCCGAGATCGAGCGCGGCATCGAGCTGGCGGAGAAGTCGGACACCGACACGGACATCTGAGCGCCGTTCTGCCTACCACCTGGCGCGCACAGGCACCCCATGGCGTTCCAGGTAGTCCTTTATTTCGCCCACGCTGTAGTGGCCGAAGTGCACCAGGCTTGCGATGAGGGCGGCATCGGCCTTACCCTCGGTCAACACCTGGCGCAGATGCTCCGGTTCGCCCGCACCACCGCTCGCGATGACGGGAATGCTCACCGCCTCGCTGACCCGGCGGGTAACCTCCAGATCGTAGCCGTCTTTGGTGCCATCGGCGTCAATGGAGTTGACGCAGATCTCGCCCGCCCCAAGCCGCTCCGCCTCCATGGCCCATTGCACGGCGTCAAGCTGCGTCGGCGTGCGGGCCCCGTCGATGTATATGCGGTATCCGCTGGGAAAGCTGCTGCTCGGCTCGACACGCTTGGGTTGCATGCCCAGGACGATGCACTGGCTGCCGAAGCGTGCTGCGCCGCGGCCTATCAAGTGGGGATCGCGCACGGCGCCGGTATCTATCGACACTTTGTCAGCGCCGGCGAGCAGCACTTTGTGCATGTCGTCCACAGTGCGCAAGCCCCCGCCGACGGCGAAGGGTATGAACGTCTTGCGCGCCACTTCGCGCACTACATCGATCATGATTCCCGCATGGCGCGGGCTGGCACCGATGTCGTAGAATACAAGCTCGTCGACTCCCTGTTCGTAGTATGCGTGCGCCATCTGAACCGGGTCGCCCACCTCGACATTGCCCTCGAACTGCACTCCCTTCGTAGTCTTCCCGTCGCGGACGTCCAGGCAGATGATGACACGCTTGGAGAGCATGGAAACACTGAGCCCCGGTTGACGAAGGCGTTGCTACGGTTGCCAGGTAAGGAAGTTCTCCAACATCAACAAACCGATGCGACCGCTGCGCTCCGGGTGAAACTGCGTCGCGCAGATGTTGTCGCGTGCCAGCGCGCTGACGAAGTCCCCGTAGTAATCCGTTACACCTATAATATCCGCAGTATCGGCCGGCTCGGGGGCATAGCTATGCACGAAGTAGAACTGGGCGCCGTCCGGCACATTGGCCCAGAGGGCGTGCTCTCGGGCAGGGCGCAGAGTGTTCCACCCCATGTGCGGGATCTTGACGCCCCGGGGCACTCGGAGACGGCGCACCTTGCCCGGTATCATACCGAGACACTCGACGTCGCCCTCCTCGCTGAAGTCCAGAATTATCTGCGCCCCGATGCAGATGCCGAGCAGTGGGCGTCCAGAGCCCACGTATGCCAACAGGGCCTCCCGCAGGCCAAGGCTTGTCAGGGCATCCATCGACTGTCGGGCTGCCCCCTGGCCGGGCACGATCAAGCGACGGGCGCGCGCAATGTCCGCCGCGTCGCTGGTCACGATGGCTTCCCAGCCCAGCTTCTCGACCGCCAGTTGAACGCTGGTAAGGTTACCGGCATGGTAGTCGACGATGGTTACCGGCGTGGGCATAGCGGGATGTACAATCACGGGATTGAGGGCGTGCGGGCCCCAGGCCGCACAAGAAACCACGGAATGATTGTATCATCGGGCGGCAAAGGCCGCCAATGCCGAACATACACTGTAATGCGCTGCTTCCCGGCGTGTTATACATGGTGGTAGTTGCAGCGGAGGAGGATGGCCCATGCATCGCGGAAGTTGGCTGGCGTTCCTATCGGCCGGTGTGGCTCTGGCTCTCTTCTGTTCGGCGGCTGTCAGTGCTGTTGAGGAGGCAGAGCCCCAATACTCCGAGTCCGGTGTCTATGGTGTCGCAGTGGCCCTTTTCGAGTGGCGAGATGCGGGGCGCGAACGCACCGTGCCGGTCAAAGTCTATGCACCGGAAGGCCAACGCCACTGCCCGGTGGTGCTGTTCAGCCACGGCGCCGGTGGTTCGCGTGGTGGCTATGAATATCTGGGCCGGCACTGGGCCAGTCACGGCTACCTGTGCGTTCACCTGCAGCACGCTGGCAGCGACGCGGAGGTCTGGCGCGGGTCGGCCGACCCTCTGGAGGCGATCCGCAGGGCAACAATGGACCCTCGCAACGCCGTGGAGCGTCCCCGCGACGTTCGCTTCGTGCTTGGCATGCTGGCAGATCTGAACAAAAGGGAACACTGGCTAAGGGGGCGCGCGGACCTCGGCCGTGTGGGGATGGCGGGGCATTCCTTCGGCGCGCATACGACGCTTATCGTCGCCGGCCAGAGCTTCGTGCTGCCGCGAGGGCGCCAGTGGAGCATGGCCGATGGGCGCGTGCGCGCAGCCGTTGCCATGAGTTCGCCCGCGCCGCCGCGTCCGGATACGTGGCGGCAGGCATTCTCGGGCGTGGACATACCTTGCCTCCACATGACGGGCACTCTGGATGAGAGTCCGATCCGCGAGACACGCCCCGAGGACCGTCGCGTGGCGTACGACAACATCAACGGCCCACCGCAGTACCTGGTTACGTTTCAGGGCGGCGACCACATGGTCTTCAGCGGCCGCGGCAGGCTGCGCCCAGGACCGAAGGATGCCGAGTTTCAGCGGCTCATACGCGCGGGCTCGCTGGCCTTCTGGGACGCCTATCTGCGGGAAGACCAGCGCGCCCTGCGCTGGCTGCGCGACGGCGGCTACCGTGCCGCCCTGGGTGAGGAAGCCGTCCTTGAGCAGAAGCATACCCGCACGAGACAGCCGCCGCGCTGAGCGCCCGCAGGGGCGTTGACGCGCCGGGGGCGATGGGGGCTACGTTTTGACGCTGGCCACGGGCCAGTTAGAATGTCATCAGGATGCCAGGGGGGGAAAGTACCCTACATTCGGAGCGGCATGAGAGTACTGGGCATAGAGAGTTCCTGCGACGAAACGGCGGCTTCCGTAGTTGAGGAAGGCCGAACCATCCTGTCATCGGTGGTCAGCACGCAGAATGAACTGCATGCCCGGTTCGGCGGCGTCGTGCCGGAACTGGCTTGCCGAGCCCACGTCGAGAGCGTTCTGCCCGTTACCCACCTGGCCCTTCAAGAAGCCGGCGTTCGGTTGGAAGAGATAGACGCGGTAGCCGCAACGAATGCGCCCGGTTTGATAGGCGCATTGCTGGTGGGCCTGACGTGTGCGAAGGCGCTGGCGTGGGCGACGGGAGTTCCGCTGCTGGCCGTAAATCACCTGCATGCCCATATATACGGTGCCTGGCTCGACGGGCATGAGCCGGAGTTGCCTGCCGTAAGCCTTGTCGTCAGCGGCGGTCATACAAGCCTCTTCCTGACGACGGGACCGCTGGATCACAGACCACTCGGCGGCACCATTGACGACGCGGCGGGCGAGGCATTCGACAAGGTTGCCAAGATCCTGCACCTCGGCTATCCCGGCGGGCCGCAGATTGATCGAGTCGCGCGCGCAGGGGACCCGCAAGCTGTCGACTTCCCCCGGAGTTGGCTGGAGCCCGGCAGCAGCGATTTCAGCTTCAGCGGGTTGAAGACCGCCGTCCTCTATCACTGCCTTGGGCCTGACTCTTCCACACGTGACATCGAGGCGATGCACTACGGCGAGCAGTTCGTCGCGGACGTGGCGGCTTCGTTTCAGGAGGCTGTTGTCGAAGTGCTGGCCGGCAAGGCATTTGATGCGGCCAGACGCCATGCGGCTAAGTCATTGATCGTCGGGGGTGGCGTGGCGGCCAACTCTCGGCTGCGGCAGGAGCTTCTGGCCCGGGCTGACAGCGCCGGCTTAGCTGTTCACCTGGCCCCCCTCAGGCTCTGTACCGATAATGCGGCTATTGTTGCCGGTGTCGGCTATCATCTGCTCTGCGCGGGACGGACAGCCCCGCTCGACGTGCAAGCTTCGCCCTGAATGGAGAAGTGCAGCCCGTGAGAGAAGAAACGATCAGAAGTCTACTGCAGGACGTAGCAGCCGGGCGCCTTGCGGCCGAGGACGCGCTGCAGAGCATGCGCCGCCTGCCCTTCGAAGACATCGGCTTCGCTCGCATCGATCACCATCGCAGCCTGCGGTGTGGCGCGCCGGAAGTTATCTTCTGCGAGGGCAAGACCGCCGAGCAAGTCGGGCAGATCGCCGAACGCATACTCGCCGCCGGCAGCGACCTGCTGGCAACACGGGCAGACGAAGACGACTACGCCGCTGTCAGGGCCGTGCTGCCTGATGCCCGGTATCACAGCGCCGGCCGATGCGTAACAGTGCGGCAAAGCCCCGAACAGAGCCTCGGTCGCGTTCTGATCCTCACCGCCGGCACCAGTGACCTGCCGGTGGCCGAGGAGGCGTCCGTGACTGCAGGCATGCTCGGCGCCAACGTGCAGGTCATCAGCGATGTCGGCGTAGCCGGACTGCACAGGCTCCTGGCCTATCGCGAGGAGCTCGAGCGTGCGAACGTACTGGTGGTCGTCGCCGGTATGGAAGGGGCACTGGCCAGCGTGGTGGGGGGATTGGTGGCAAAGCCGGTCATAGCGGTGCCGACCAGCATCGGATATGGGGCCAGCTTCGGGGGCATAGCCCCTCTGCTTACCATGCTCAACAGTTGCGCTGCCGGGGTGGCGGTGGTCAACATAGACAACGGATTCGGCGCAGGCTACATGGCGGCGATGATCAACGGCCTGGTCGTGGGGGGAGGGGAGGTGAGCGCCCGTGCCTGATGAGGTGAACAGCCTGCCGCACATCCCCGAACGCTCTCGGGAATCGCACAAGGGCGACTGCGGTCGGGTGCTGATAGTAGCGGGCTCGCCCGGCCTTACCGGCGCCGGCTGCCTTGCAGCGTGGGGTGCCCAGCGCGCTGGGGCCGGGCTCGTAACCGTTGCCGTGCCGCAGGCCCTGAATCCGATCTTCGAGGTCAAACTGACCAGTTGCATGTCGCGTTCCATGCCCGAGCCGGACTCTGTGGTGCTGGCAGAGGCGGGCGCGGAGTGCATACTGGATTGGGCAACGCAGGCGGACGTCGTGGCGCTCGGGCCCGGGCTGGGGCGCGCTGAACCGACGGTCGCGGCCGTCAGGCGGCTGGTGCGCGAGCTGCCGGTTCCCGCCGTGGTGGATGCGGACGGCCTGAACGCGCTCGGCGGCCGGCTGGAGGCGCTTGACGAGGCTGCGGCCGTTCGCATATTGACGCCGCATCCCGGCGAAATGGCGCGCCTGCTGGGGGCTGACACTGCGGCTGAAGTGCAGAAGCGCAGGCAGCAGGCGGCTACGACGTTTGCGAAGCGGCATCGTGCCCTGGTTGCGCTGAAGGGGGCAGGCACGATAGTGACGGACGGCGAGAGAATGTACGTCAATTGCACGGGCAACCCCGGCATGGCCACCGGGGGAACAGGCGACGTGCTGACGGGGCTGGTTGCCGGCCTACTGTGCCAGAACCTGCAGGCGTTTCAGGCCGTGCAGCTCGCGGTGTTTTTGCACGGTCTTGCCGGGGACTTCGCCGCACGTGAGAGAGGCGAACTGTCGATGACAGCGGAAGACCTGCTGGATGCCACGCCGCGCGCGTTCTGCGCATACCGTGCGGTGCAAGACGCTGGGAGCGCAGCCGAGGTGGCACAGAACGCTTTGCAGCTCTACTGAACCCGCGCTGGCGCGAAGCCCCGGCGATGCTCAGCCCCCGCTCTGTTCAAGCCCACGCTTCACGCGCCTCGCTCTCTTCAGCATGCGCAGGGCTGTCTGTATGCTGCGGCGCTGCTCGTCTGGGGGGCTGCGGCCGCCGCAACGGGTGATGTAGTAGTAGTCCGTGACAGCCTGCAGCGCGCTGCGAACAGATTCTTCATCCGCGTCCGGCGGGCTCAGGAGCCGCTCGGACGCCACAGCGGCGAACTCGCGCGGCGTCAGGTGAGGAGGCCGGCGCAGTCCCTTGCGGCTCAACAGGCGGAGCATGTCCTCGTAGAAGCGGACTTCTGCATGTGAACGTTCTCGCTGCCGAAGGCGAGCGATCGCTCGCTCTGCCCACGCCCCCAGGCCGTAGAGCACCATGGCGACGAAGGTGAAGCCAACCACTGCCAGGGCGAAGTGGATCAGCCCGAGGTCCGGTATGTTGGGCCAGAGGCGCTGGAAGAAGTCGGTAGCGTCGTCCGCCGCGCTCCGCAACAGCGCTACAAGGCTACTGAGGGCCTCCCTTTGGTGAGTGCGCGTGTAGCCGACCACGTGCGTCTCCCAGCGCAGGTCTATCCAGCGGAAGGCGCTCTGCACAGCGCGCCAGGCTCGCGCGAAAACGTTCATACCTCCGCCCACCCCCGCCGCTGCCCCTGTTGTCATGTCCGCGGCGGGTGTGGGGTCGAACTCCACCCAGCCCAGCTCCCCGAAGTAGACTTCGACCCACGCGTGGGCATCGCGCCCGCGGAAAACGTAGTTGAACGTCTGTGGGTCGAGCGTGCCACCCTTATATCCAGCCACCAGGCGGCTGGGCATGTCCCACATCCGCACGATCATGGCCAGGGCGCTGGCAAACTGTTCACAGCTTCCGCGCCTGGTCTCAGTCAGGAAGGCGACCACCGGATCGCGGTCACCAAAGTCGGGCAGCCGAAAAGAGTAGGAGAAGCGTTCCGGATCCTGCAGGTAATCGATCGCTGCCTGTATGCGATCGTAATCGCTCTGCGGGTCGTAGAGCCGTTCGATCTCCTGGATCGTTACTCTCAGCGCATGGCGCAGCTCATCCGGGACATGCCAGAAGAACGCGAGCGAGGGCGCTTCGTCCGGGCAATCAGTCGAGCGAAGCTGATCCTCCGAGAACTGAGGCACAACGGATGTGACCTGATACTCTCGCGTGCCATACGAGAATGGATTCCTCAGGTCATGAGAGAGGGGGTTGAGTGCCACGTGGCGCGGGGTACCCTCGTAATCCCTGATCTCGCTCCAGCGGTAGAGGGCAAAGAGGTTGCTTCCGGGACGGTCCACAAGCCGTATCTTCTGCAGCAACCTGGAAGTGCTGACAGGATTGCCGCCGAAGCGGTAATACGTGGCGGCGCTGGTGATCTCTTCGGCCACGTCGGTGGTGTCGCGCTGATGTGTCGTGATGCCGCGGACCCTGTCGTAGCTGAACCACTGGCCATGTCGATACGCCGGCAAGGAAACCCCCCGCATCAGCACCTGCGGAGGTTCCCAGGGCGGCTCGCCGGCCATATCCACACGGAAGAAACGCACCTCCATGGCGACGCGGAAGCTTTCCCTGAGCATCCCGACTTCCCGCAGCGACACGTCCTGCGAGAAGCCCGTGACCCAGTTGCCTACGTGCGCCTTTATCCGATAGGGGACAATGAGCCGCGGCATCAGAATGAACAGGACTACCATGGCGCCAAAGACCAGCAGCGAGATGGGCCAGATGGCTTGCAGCAGTGTCTTGATGCCGAACAGGCGCTTGCGCGCCGCATGGCCCTCCCACGGGCCACGGCCGGCGGCACCGGCCTCCAGTTGCGTGGCGGCCATCGTGACGATGACCGCCAGGCCCGCAAAAAGGAACGCGGGCAGGTAGATCAGGTCCAGAGCCCAGATGCCGGCGACCATCAACTCGGCGATCACCAACACCTGCACCAGGCGCACTTGCCGACGCTCGCGGGGGCCGAACAGCAGCACCAATTGCACCAGGATGAAGAAATGAACGAGGCTGTAGCTGATGTGGACGCTGAAGACGACCGTCTGCATGAGGGCGAACAGCAACGCACCGACGCTCCAGAGCTGACACCCCTTGTGCGAGAGAACCGGCCTGGCCTGCGGTCCGCTGACGATACCGTGTGCGATGCAGCCCAAGATGGCCACCACCGCCCATGTCAGGCTCATCTCCGCCGCCGCCATCAGAACCGCTCCCGCGATCACTGCGGCATACAGCGACCCCAGCAGCAGCCAGCTCTGCCCGCTGGCTGAGTGTTGATGAACCGGGTGTGCTTCAAGCGGTGAAATACTCATGGAATCCTGGTTCGCTGGCGTCAACAACGACTGTGCAATGGGCATGCTGCCCGCCCAGGTCGGGGATGCTCACTGGCTCGACCGGGCCCGGCGAGACGATACATGTCTCGCCAGTGTTTGGATCGTGATGGCTGACTTCATCCAAGAGGTCGGGAATGCCGCGCTTCTCGCTTGGTCGTGCCAGAGCGAGTTCCTGCAAAAGGGCGTGCAGGTGGCCGGCGCCGCAGTCATAGGGGAGTCTTACCATGTCCGGCATGTAGCCGAGGAAGGCGTAGAAAACGCCTTCGTCGGTCATCTTCTGTGCCAGAGTGGCCACGAAGCTTATCGCTTGCTCGAACCGTTCGGCGCGGGCCTGTCGCTCGGCAGCCGGTTCATCGGCAGGGCAGTAAGCGTCCAGAAGCACAAGCACGTTGTGCATCTCGTTTCTTTCGAACTCGCGCACGTAAAGTTTGCCCAACCTGGCGCTGGTAGGCCAATGTATGTGTCGGGGATTATCCCCCTGCTGATACTGGCGCAGGCTGTGGAACTCGCCTTGAGGGTCCTTCCGCCGCAGGTTCACCAACCAGTCCGCCTCACCGCCTTTGTGGCGCCGCAGCACGTCGTGGCGGAGACGGCCGATGTGCGGATAGACAAGCACCTCCTGCTCGCCACCGCTCGTGACCACCGCGCGCAACACGCCGAGCGGAAACTCCGTCTCTACCCGTGCCTGCGGCAGGCGCTGTTTACCCCTGTGAGGCAGCGAAAAGCGCAGCAACACGCTGGTCTGGGCACCGGGTTCCAGCGCGTGCACCGACTGCTCGCCTGTCCTTGCGTCCGTTCCATCAGCGGCAACGTTCATCTGGAACAAGCTGAGGCTGCGCGACGTGTTCTGCATGGCCATCGCGATGGAGAAGGGCTCACCGGCGAAGACGTGCTGCGGAACGTGCCAGTGGGTGCTGAGGCTGGCGAACATCCAATGCGGGAGCACGAAGCTGCCGACCAGGCCAGCCAGCAGGAAGGCAGCGGCCAGGTACACCAGGTTGAGGCCCCAGTATATGGCCAGCGCCGTGAGCGCGACGCAGATGAACACGTACAGCCGTCCCCACGGGGTGAGGTGATAGTGCAAGGCGGATGCCACGCTCCGCCCCCGCGAGTGGACGACGGCGAGGATGCTTGCCGCCAGCAACTGCCAGAAGACAGTAACGATGATAACGAGGAACAGGCCGCTGAAACTGCGCAGCAGAAGCGTAACGGGCACACCGACGGCCGCGATGAGCCAGCCATTGCGAGACATGAACAGCGCCATCTGCGCCAGGCTCTCGCGTCTGGTTCTGTCCCCGTCCCACATGATGGCACCGGCACAAGATTTGGGTGAGCTACAGGGGCACCGGAACGTGGTAGAGGATGCCCCTGACTATGTGCGCAGCTTCCTCGAAGTTCGCTCCTCCGCCACCGGCGCCGTGGCAACGCACCCTGTGAGAAAGCACGGGCACGGCCAGGTGTTTCACGTCGTCGGGCTCGGCATACCCGCGGCCGCGAATGAGCGCCAGGGCCTGCGAGGCCCGGTACAGGTGCACGGCGCCCCGGGGGCTGACGCCCACGACAACGGCCTCATGGCGCCGCGTGGCCTCGACGATCGCGACCACGTAGTCCAGCACGTGTTCCGGCACGTGCACGTGTCGCACCTGGTTCTGCAGTTCCACCACCTCGGGCGCACGTATCACCGGTTCCACGTCCTCGATCGGATGCGCTATCTGCTGCGCACGTATGATCCGTTTGCCCCCTTCTGTCGTCGGGTAGCCGAGATTCATTCGCAGGAAGAATCGATCGAGCTGGGACTCGGGCAACGGGTATGTGCCCTCGAACTCAAAAGGGTTCTGCGTGGCCAGAACACAGAACGGCTGAGGAAGAGGGTGGGGCACGCCGTCGACGGTGATCTGGCCCTCGTTCATGGCCTCCAGCAGGCAGCTTTGCGTCTTGGGCGACGTGCGGTTGATCTCGTCGGCCAGCACGACGTTCGCGAAAAGCGGGCCGCGTTTGAATACGAAACGCGCCCTGTTCTCGTCGTAAATGTTGACGCCAAGCAGGTCGGTGGGCAACAGGTCGGGTGTGAACTGAATCCGGCGGAACTCGCACGCCAGGGCTGCCGCGATCGTCTGGGCGAGTATCGTCTTGCCCACGCCCGGCACGTCCTCAATGATCAGGTGGCCACCGGCCAGCAATGCCACCAATGCCAGCTCAACGCGTTCGCGCTTGCCTACGTAAACCTTTTCTATTTCGTTGATTAGAGCCCCGATCGCTTCGCCAGCCCGGGCCACCTCCGAGGTACCGTCGCTCATGTTGCACCGTTGTCTGTAGGCTTCAGTGTCCTGACCCCCTTATTATTGTAGTGCGGGGCTGAGAACCGGTCAAACATCCCGGCTGTCGTGCCGCCCACAGGGCCCGGCGGTGTTTGCATTCAAGGCGCGCTGCCTTATTATAATAACGCCGCGCATCGGCCCGTTTCCGTGGCCTTGACGGCGCCACTGATGGTGGCCCGCCTATGGCGGCCCGCCTATGGCGGCCGATACGGGCCGTGGACTGCGAGGTGGCATCCCATGCGTTGGGAGGTGCAGATGAGGATCGGCGTGGCCTACTACCCGGAACAGTGGCCCGAGGACCGCTGGGCACACGACGCCCTTCTGATGAAGCAGACGGGGATCGACGTTGTGCGCCTCGCAGAGTTCGCGTGGTCTCGACTGGAGCCCAGGCGGGGCCAGTACGACACCGAGTGGCTCCAACGTGCGATCGATGTGCTCGCCGAGCATGGCCTGCAGACCATCATGTGCACACCCACGGCTGCGCCTCCCACATGGCTGTTCAACCGGCATCCACAGATGGTGCCGGTCGACCAGCTTGGCCGGCAGTGGCACCCCGGCAGTCGGCGACACGCCTGCCTGAACAGCAGGCCCTACCGGCGTTACGTAAGGCGGATAGTGCGCGAGACGGCCAAGGCTTTGGCGACGAACCCGAACGTCGTCGCATGGCAGATAGATAACGAGATCGGCTGCCATGGCAGCGGTCGCTGTTACTGCGAGGACTGTGAACAGGCGTTCCGGGAATGGCTGAAGAAGCGCTACGGCACCATCGAGCGCCTGAATAAGCTATGGGGCAGCAGCTTCTGGAGTCAGGAGTTCAACGACTGGATCTTCATCCCGGCGCCCAGGCGCACGCCGGCCGGCGTCCATCCGTCGCTGGCTCTGGATTACGAACGCTTCATGACCGCCACCGCCCGTGACTTCGTCCAGGAGCAGAGGCAGATCATAGAGGACTACGGAGGTAAGGCGCCCATCACGACGAACTGCCTCGGCACCGTGACGGACCAGATAAACCAGTTTTCCCTGGCCGGCGTTCTGGACGTTGCCGCATACGACAACTACCCCTGCGGCGGCGATGCTGCCGAGCCGGCTGCATTCCAACTCGACCTCGCCCGCTCCGTGAAAAGGCAGCCGTTCTGGGTGATGGAGCAGCAGAGCGGACCGACACTTATACCCACTGCGCATGCCCGTCCGCGCCCCGGGAAGCTGCACCTGTGGAGCTGGCAAGCGGCGGCAAGAGGTGCAGAACTCGTGGCCTACTTCCGCTGGCGCACATGCGGCGCCGGACAGGAGATGCACTGGCACGGCATCCTCGACGCCAACGGAGCCCCCTCGCCACGCTACAGCGAACTGAGGGAGACCATCGCAGAGATCAAGGAGCACGCTTCGCTGTGGGAGGGCAGGGCGCCGCAGCCCCGAGTGGGGCTCGTACTGGACTACGACTCGCACTGGGCCCTGAAGGCCGACTCGATGGCTGCCGAAGTCAACCACCTCGACCAGGTGCGTGCGTGCCACACCCTGCTGACCCAAAGGGGTATCAGTGTGGACCTGATTGCGCCAGAGCAGCCGCTGGCCGACTACAGCGCCGTGCTTGCCCTCACGCCGCTGATATGCCGCCAGCAAACAGCGGCCCGCTGGAGCGCGTTCGTGGAGGCCGGCGGGATGCTGCTGGTGACCGCTCCGGCCGGTTACCGCACGGCACAGAACACCTGGGTAGAGGAGCAACCCCCGGCCCAGCTCGCACCGCTGCTGGGCGTTGCGGTGCGCGAGGTCGATGCACTCGGCCCCGGTGGAACGAACATTGTTGTCATGGACGGGCAGGAGTTTCAGGTCGATGCCCTCTGTTCCATCCTCACCCTTCAGGACGCCGACGCCGTTGGCACCTATGCGGAGTGCTGGTACGCGGGCGAGGCGGCCGTCACGCGCCATGAAGTCGGCAAAGGAACAGCCTACTTCCTCGGCTCTGCCGGGAATGAAGGTCTTCTGAACGCCTTGCTGGAGCGGCTGATCTCCGACGCGGGGCTGGCTGCTCACCCCTGGGCGTCGCAGACAGTGGAGGTCATCCCGCTCGGGCCGGGGCAGGACCGCAGGGCCTTCGTGCTCAATCACGCGGCGGAGCCGACAGACCTTCCGCTGGAGGAGGGGCAGCTCTGTCGCGACCTTCTGTCCGGCACGGAGCACTGCGGCTCTGTGAAGCTCCCGGCGGACGGCGTGGCGCTGCTGCAGTGGTGACCCCTCCGGATAATCCCTTCCTTTGGCTCGATGGGCGGAATGGGTTCAACAGAGCAGTTCGACCGATTGATGTCCGTGATGCATCGACTGCGCCAGGATTGCCCCTGGGACCGCGCTCAGACCCACCGGTCACTGCGGCCGTACCTGCTGGAGGAAGCCTACGAGGTACTGCACGCACTGGATGAGGAGCGGTACGATGACCTGAGGGAGGAACTCGGCGATCTGTTGCTCCAGGTGGTCTTCCATGCCGAGGTGGCCCAGGAGCAGGGGCGCTTTGACATTGAAGGTGTGCTCAAGGAGATCACGGACAAACTGATTCGACGCCATCCGCATGTCTTCGAAGATGTCGAAGCGCAGACAGCCGAGGACGTGCTGAAGCGATGGGAGCATATCAAGAAGCGCCAGGAACGAAAGGATTCGTTGCTGGACGGCGTTCCGGCCCAGTTGCCTGCGCTGTTGCAGGCCGTGCGCGTGCTCAGCAAGATGCACGGCAGCGGGCTGGACCCATGGCATGAGGGGCAGGCCCTGTTGGACTGCGCCCGGTGGCTGGAGGCCCTTTCCGCCGCCAGCGCAGCCGACGACGCCGGGGCGGCGGAGCATGCGGTCGGCATGCTGGCGCTGAGCATGGTGGCGGCCTGCCGGCCGATGCACGTGAACCCGGAAGACGCTTTGCGCAGCGTTGTGCGACGCCTGGCAGAGGCGGTACGCCATGAGGAGGCCCGCCTTGCCGGGGAAGGGCGCTCGTTTGCCGACTTGTCGGCCGAAGAACTCTCGCGGATCAGCGCCAGACTGCTGGCTTCCGTTCAGGGGAGGCAGCCATGAATGCGGTGTTGCTGGCGGCCGGCTACGGCACGCGCCTCTATCCGCTTACGCGGCACAGGGCCAAGCCGCTGCTGCCGGTAGGGGGCAGGCCGATCATCGACTACCTGGCGGAGGAGCTGGCAAGGTGCGACGTGGTGGAGCGGTTTGTGCTCGTGAGCAATGATCGGTTCATGCAGGACTTCGAGGCATGGTCCGCGGCGCGCCACTTCGGCAAGCCGATCACACTGCTCAATGACGGCTCCACCTGCAATGAAGATCGCAGGGGGGCGGTGGCGGACCTTCACTTCGCCATCACACGGGCGGCCCTCGCCGGCCAGCCCGCTTACGTTCTGGCGACAGATAATCTGCCGCGCTTCGACCTGACCGAGATCGTTGGTCTGCACCAGCGAACGGGCTGCTGCGCCGTGTTCGCCTGCCCGGTGGACGACCCGCAGGATCTGAAGAGCAGGGGGGTTGCCGAAGTGGGCGAAGACGGGCGTGTTGTGAGCTTCGAAGAGAAGCCGCAGGAACCCCGGGGCGATCTGCGAGTGCCGCCGTTCTACGTCTACACGGCCGAAGCGATGGACGCAGTAGGTCGGTTCATCGACGAGGGGAACAATCCCGATGCGCCCGGCCATTTCCTGGCATGGCTGGTCGATCGGCAGCCTGTGTACGCCTTGCGGCGTGACGAAGGCACCTACGACATAGGAACGCTCGAGAGTTACCGCCAGGTCTGCCAGCAGTTCCCGCGCGCCTGATGCCCTGGGCAGCGGCCCGCCCCTGTGCGCACCGCCCTGCGGCTGATGCCCGTCGGGCGTGCTCGACACCCCCGGTGCGCCTCCGTAAGCGGCTTCTTCAGGGGCGGGTATCCTGCCCCGGCAAAGGAATTGCGGCCCTTTGCGCGCAGGCGGCCAAGCTGCTATCATACGGTTCTGCGGCGTCTCCCCGCCTGATTTGAGGTGACCTCCACCATGATACCGGAAGACTGTTACTACACAGACCAGCACATGTGGTTGAGGCCGGAGGATGATGAGGTGATCCTGCTTGGAGTCACCGAGCCGCTTCTGAGAAGGACGGGGCCGCTGCTATCCGTCTCGCTCCTCGACGCGGACGACCCCATCATGCCCGGCATTCCCTTCGGAGAGGTCGAGGGCATAGACCATTCGCAGTTGCTGTCCCTGCCGACGGAGGCGGACATCGTGGAGGTGAACGAGGAAGCCATCGCGCTGCCCGAGCGGGTAAGCGACGACCCTTACGGCGACGGGTGGCTGGCCCGCATCACGATCGACGACGCCCAGCACCAGTTGATCCAGTTGATGACCGTCCATTCGTATCGCGACTTTGTGAAAGCGGACCTTGGGGAAGACTACGTCGATGAGTGACCGTCAGTACAGTGTAGCAGTCGTTGGCGCCGGCATGGTCGGCGAGCGTCTGGTGGAGGTGCTCGAACGCCGTCACTTCCCGATGCGCGAACTGCGCATCATGGCCACCAGTTCCCGCAGGCAGCAGATAGCCGGGCGCGAGCGTGAGGTCGTTGAGGCAACCGAGGACGCGTTCGACGGGCTCGACATCGCGCTGTTCGCCGGCACGGAAGGCGAGTCCGGCGCCAGTCAGCTCTTCGGTTGGAAGGCCGTGGACAAGGGCGTGTTCGTGGTCGACAACGGAAGCGACTTCCGCATGGACGAACGCGTACCGCTCGTGATCCCGGAGGTCAATCCCCAGTCCATGCACCGTCACCAGGGTTTCATAGCGAACCCGAACTGCAGCACCATCCAGATGGTGGTGGCGCTCGCGCCCCTGCACCGCGAGGCGGGGCTGAAGCGGGTAGTGGCCAGCACCTACCAATCGGTCAGCGGCACGGGGCGTTCCGGCGTCCGCGCGTTGCAGCAGCAGCGGCGAGCGGCCGCTGAGGGCGGGCAGTTCGAACTGGGTCCATACCCCGTTCCCATATACAACAACTGCATACCCCAGGTGGGTAGCCTCCGCGAGCGCTATGCCGGCTACTATAGCGAAGAGATCAAAATGATTGAGGAGACCCGCAAGATCCTCGATCTGCCCGACCTGCCCGTGAGCGCCACATGCGTCCGCGTTCCCGTTGCCAACAGCCACAGCGAATCGGTGAATGTCGAGTTCCAACGGCAGATCACCCCGGAGCGCGCCCGCGAACTGCTGGCCGCCAGCGAGGGAGTGGTCGTCGTTGATGAACCGGCGAACTCCAGCTACCCCCTCGCTGCCGATGCCGACGGGGAAGATGCCGTCTTCGTGGGGCGCATCCGCCGCGACCCCTCCCGCCCGAATGCCCTTGACCTGTGGTGCGTGTCGGATAACCTGCTCAAGGGCGCTGCGCTGAACGCCGTCCAGATCGCCGAGAAGGCCGTCGAGATGGGCCTGATTTGAGGCATCGACGCCCGCCGGGGCGTGTTTGCGCGCCGGGCCGGGCCGAACCGTCCGGCCCTGCACGCGGTCACCCGGATGCCGCCCCGCGCCCGCTGCCCCAGCCGAAGAAGGAGAAAAGCGCCACACATGAGTTCATTGCGTGACAGTGTCTTCGGGTGCCTAGCCGCCAGCCAGATCGGCTCCGCCATGGGAGCGGCCGTTGAGGGGTGGGATTGGCGCCGTATCGAGTCCGAATACGGCGTTCTGGATGAGTTCCAATCCTATGAGCATTATCACAACGGTTGGCGGCGGCAGCCGGGCACCACGGAGGACGGCATCGAGCGGCAGCGGGTGTTCCTGCGTGCCATACGCCGCGCGGGCGGCCGCATTGCGGCGCAGGACGTAGCGGACGTGTGGGCGCAGGAGGTCGATCCCGAGCAGGCGAACTGGTGCATGGAGCCTTTTGACCGCTACCTTATCCGCCTGGCTCGCGCCGCAGTGCCTGCGACACGGGTCGGGCAGTTCAGCCCATACACCAATCTCATATCGCTGGCGCGCTCCTGTCACCCCGTCGGGCTGGTCAATGCGCTCAGGCCCGAGCAGGCCCGCAGGGACGTGCAACAGGTGGGCCTCGTCCTCCAGGGGCCGGCTGGCAGCGGACTGGACTGGGCGGCAGTGGTGGCCGGCTCCATCGCCGAAGCCTGCCGGCCGGGGGCGGATCTGGACGACGTCATAGCGGCGGGGCTGGCTGGCACGAGCGAGGGCATCGCGGCCGAGGTGCATCGAGCGCTGGATATTGCGCACGATGCCGAAAGCCCCCTTGCCATGCGCCAGACATTCGAGAAACACTATTGTGGCCACGGCGTTCCTTACGCGTTCAGCTATGCCAACGAGATCGTGGCGAAGGCATTCGCGATTGTAAAGGCGACCGATGCCAACCCCGGGCAGGCCATCACCACGGCTGTTAACTTCGGTCGCGACACCGACTGCCTGGCCGCCGTCAGCGGCGGCATCGCAGGAGCACTGTCCGGCCGGGCCGGGCTGCGGGACAGGTGGGTCGAGCAGCTCGACGCTGCCACCCAGGCCAACCCGCACACCTGCCTACAGGCGAGCCTGGACGAGATGACTGACATCGTCATGGACGGGCTGCGCGCCGAAAGGAATGCCATGCACGGCTACGTGGCCGAACTCGACGCGGCTATGCAGTGATTTGAGGGAGGGGGAAGCATGGACATCATCGACGGCATGCATGTTGACGAAGTCTTCTGTGTCTACATGGAGCGGGGGGACGACTTCCATGAGTGCATAGAGCGCGCAGCGGAGCAGAAGGATGTCCGCGCCGGCGTCATCCTGAGCGGCATCGGCACGTTCGACGTGGCCCGGATCCACCACATCGTCCACACCGGGTTCCCGGCGGAAGATAAGTTCATCACGATCGAGGGGCCGGTGGAGCTTTGCTCCGTGGACGGCATCATTGCTGACGGCGTGCCGCACATGCACTGCACCATGGCGCTGAGGGGCCAGGAGCTGTTCAGCGGCCACCTGGAACCCGGCTGTCGCGTGCTCTACCTCGCCGAAGTCGCCATCGCGCGGCTCAAGGGCGCCGAACTGGTGCGAGCCGAGCATCCGGAGCATGGAACTCCGCGACTTCAGTTGAGGTGACGTAGCGCCGGGGGGCGATCGGGAGCCGGCATGAGCAACGTGTTACTGCGGGGGCTGCACCCGTTCAGCGGTGTCCCCGAGGAATACCGGGCCAGGGGCTACCGGCATGCCGCAAGCTGGGTCTTCATCGGTGCGTTCTTCGCCGTGGTGTTGGGCCAGGGGCCATTCGTCATCCGGGCGCTCGGCGGCTCGGCCGCGCAGAGCCTGCTGCTCAACGTCGCGCAGGGACTGCCCCTGGTGCCCGCCTTCCTCTGGGTCCATTTCATCGAGCGACGGAACCCCGTGCGGCTGACCGGACTCGCGCTCGGGCTCGGCGGGGCGGTGATGATCTTCAGCGGCCTCGCCCCCGGCATGTGGGCGTTCTCCACCACGCTGGCACTCTCCCTCGGCATCATCACCTTCTACCGGCCTATCATGGGCACCGCCCTGCAGCAGATATACCCGCGCGAGTGGCGCGGCCAGATACTCTCCCTGCCCAGCACGGTAGATATGCTGGTGCGGGTCTGCTGCCTGCTGGCGGTCGGCTGGCTGCTGCACTATAACCTGGGGGCGTGGCGCACGGTTTTCCCGCTGGCGGGGGTGTGTATGGTGCTCGGGGCGCTCATGTTCCGGCGCATCAGCGGCAGCCGCGGCAATCCGCAGGCCGGCGGACGGCCGGAGTCCTGGCGCGAACACATACGTGAGTCGTGGGCAAGGGCCACGGGCAATCGCACGCTGCTGGTGTTTTTGAGCGGCTACTGCCTGGTTGCCTCGGGTGGCGTGCTTTACGGCAACGCGCTGCCGCTCTATGCCAGGGACATCGTGGACCTGAACCCGGCCCAGTGGGGCGCGGCCGTCGCGGCGGCCCTCGGCGCACCGCTGCTCAGCTTCTGGTTCTGGGGCCGGTTCATGGACAGGTTTGGTGCACCCCTGACGGTGATCGTAACCTGGGCTGTCATGGCCTTGCTGATGGGCGGCATGTTCCTGGTCGAAAGCTGGGCCGCGCTGCTTGTGGTCGTAGGCGTGCGCGGGCTGTTCATGGCGGGCAACGTGCTTGCGTTCTTCCCCATCGTCATGCACTTCACAGCATCGCACGAGACGATGCGCGGCATGGGGCTGCACAGCACGCTGTGGGGGCTGCGATGGGTGAGCATGCCGGCGCTGGTGATGCTGGTGGTCGACGCGGGCCTGTTCCCCACGCGATACCTGTTCCTGGTCAGCATGGGCATGGTCGCGCTCGGAGTCGGGGTGATGACGCAGGTCTGGCTCACCGACCGGCGCGAGGCCACCTCGTGAGCAGGGCGTCCAGAGGCAACGAGACGGGCCGCTCGCGCATGAATGTTCAGCAGCGTCCGCGCCCGCCGTTTGCCCCGACGCCGCCGATGGGATAGCCTGTTGTGCTCCGTCCTTTGCGCGACAGAGGCCATGCATCCATGAGTTACGAGGTCGGCGTGCGAACTGTCCGGCTTGAGCCCTGCGGCCGGCTGGCGCACATGGAATACTGCTTCAACGAGGCCCTCGTGCGGGAACTCACCGGTCGCGATCCCCGGATTGACGAAGCAGCGTGGATAGAGTTCCACGACGCCTGGCAGCTCGACATGCTCTGGCATGTCAATGACGGGCCCGTGCCGTGGTCTCAGAGGGGGCGTACCACCGACATGGGCCACTCGGAGTACGTCGAAGGCGGCACGGACAAGCGTCCCGCCCGCCCGTGCCCCTTCCGCAGCGTGGAGGCGCTCTGGGCATTCGATGCGGCCGAGGAATACGGCCTGCCGGAAATGGACGAACTGGTCGATTACTACGAGGATTGGCACCGGTGCGACCAGCACCGGAATGCCAACCAGCTATGCCCCGGAGGCTATTACAAGACGCTGTTCTCGGGTGCCATCGCGGCGTTCGGTTGGAGCATGCTGCTCGAAGCGGCTGCCGACCGCGACCGGTTTGACCGCGTGTTGGAGGGCTTCTACCGGCTGAGCCGGCACCATTTCGAGGCATGGTCGCGCACGTCCATCGAAGCCTTCATCTGCCACGACGACATGGTCTGGACCGACGGGCCGTTCATGCATCCGCAGTTTTACCGTCGGGCCGTCTTCCCCCGTTACAGGCAGCTTTGGAACATCCTGAGGAGGCGCGGTAAGAAGGTGCTCTACACCTGCGACGGCGATTACACTATGTTCCTGGACGGCATTGCCGCTGCCGGGGCGGACGGGTTTATCTTCGAGCCACTGGTCGACCTGGACGCAGTGGTCGCGAAGTTCGGGCGCACGCATGTCATCTGCGGCAGCAAGGTCGACGCGCGCACGCTGACCTTCGGAAGCCGAGACGACATCCGACGGGAGGTGGACGACACGCTGGCGCTGGCAAAGGGCTGCCCGGGCTTCTTCTTCGCGGTGGGCAACCACATCCCGGCCAACGTGCCCCTGGAGAACGCGCAGTTCTACTTCGAATACCTCAGCAGTCACTGGTCACGCTGAACCCATGCCAAAACAGAACCCCGAACAGACGGAGCACGCCGAACAGGGCGTCGCCGAGCAAACGAAGCGCCACTGGCACACGCTGCCCGTAGAGGAGGTGGAGTCCGAACTGGAGACAGCAACGGCCGAGGGGCTGACCGCCAGGGAAGCTGCCCGCCGGCTGCGTCACTACGGGCCAAACCGGCTGAGGGCGACGAAGGGCACCCCCTGGTGGCAGGTGCTGCTCGGCCAGTTCAGGAGCGTGGTCGTACTGCTGCTGGTGTCGGCATCGGTGGTCTCCTTCGGGTTCGGACACACGCTCGAGGGCATCAGCATCGTGGTGGTCATCCTGCTTAACACCGGGATCGGCTTCTTCACCGAGTATCGAGCGGACCGGGCCATGGAGGCCCTGCAGAAGCTCGGAGCGCCAGAAGCAACGGTGTTGCGCGGCAAAGAGCGCAGGCGAGTGAACGCAGCGGACGTTGTGCCCGGCGACGTGCTGGTGCTGCAGGAAGGGGAGTCCGTGGTGGCGGACGCCCGCGTGGCCGAGTCCGCCGAGCTGCGTGTGGACGAGTCGTCGCTGACGGGCGAGTCGATAGCCGTCACGAAGTCCACCGACGCCATGGGGGACGAGGATACGCCCCTGGCTGACCGGGAAAACATGGTCTACAAGGGCACTTACGTCGCCCAGGGCAACGGCACCGCTGTGGTCGTGGCCACCGGCGCGGCAACGCAGATCGGTCACGTCAGCGAGCTGGTTAGCGGCGTGGAGGAGGAGGAGACGCCGCTGGAGAAGCGGCTCGACCAGATGGGGCGCCGGTTGATCGGCGTCTGCCTCGCCGTGGCCGCAGTGGTCGCCGTCTCCGGCATCGCGCAGGGGGTCGAGCTTGCCAGGATGCTCGAAGCCGCCATCGCCCTGGCCGTTGCCGCCGTCCCGGAGGGGCTGCCGGCGGTCGCTACCATCACCCTGGCGGTCGGCATGCAGCGGATGGCGAAGCGCAATGCCCTCATTCGCCGCCTGCCCGCCGTCGAGACCCTCGGCTCCGCCACCTGTGTGTGCACGGACAAGACGGGCACACTGACGCGAAGCGAGATGGCGCTGGTGCGCCTCTGGGTGCCCGATCGAGAGCTGGAGGTGAGCGGCAGCGGCTATTCACCGGAGGGCAGGTTTACCGAGGGGGAAGAGCCCGTTGAACCTCGCGAAGATCCCCAGGTCCGCCCCCTGCTCGTTATCGGCGCGCTGTGCAACAACGCCGGCCTGCATCGTGATGACGACGGCAACTGGGCCATCACCGGCGACCCGACGGAGGCCGCCCTGGTTGTCGCCGCCCGGAAGGCGGGCATGGCCGCCGACGACCTGCGAAATACCCACGAGGAGCTGAAGGAGTTCGCCTTCTCCTCCTCGATCATGATGATGGGCACGGTGAACGACGGGCTCGATGACCAACTGAGGCCAAACGGCGGCAGGGCGCTCTGCGTGAAGGGCGCACCGAACGTCGTGCTCGAGCACTGCGAGCGCGTTCTCAACGCGGAAGGCGTGCGCACTTTGAGTGACAGCGATCGGCAAGGAGCCCTCCAGATGAACGAGCGGCTCGCCGCTGACGGCTTGCGCATGTTGGCCTGTGCTTACCGGCCCGTGGAGCAGGTGCCCGCTGAGGCGGACGAAACGTACCGGGACCTCGTCTTCGTGGGCCTTATCGGTATCATGGACCCTCCCCGGGACGAGGCGCGAGAGACCGTCGACCTGTTCACCGAAGCGGGCGTGAAGACGGTTATGATCACCGGCGATCAGTCGGCAACTGCCGCCAACATCGCCACGCGGCTGCACATCATGCCCGAGGGAGCGCCCGTGCTGACCGGTCGCGACCTGGCCGGCATGGATGGTGAAAGCCTGGTGGAGCGGCTCCAGGAGGTCGAAGTCTTCGCCCGCGTGAGCCCCGAACAGAAAGTGGACATACTGAAGGGCTTGCAGCAACGGGGCGAGATATGCGCTATGCTCGGCGACGGCGTGAACGACGCCATCGCCCTGAAGCGCGCCGACATCGGCGTGGCCATGGGTATCAAGGGCACCGATGTGGCCAAGGAGACTTCCGACATGGTGCTGCTGGACGACCGCTTCGCCACGGTAGGAGCGGCGGTCGAGCAAGGGCGGATCATCTATGCGAACATCAAGAAGTTCATCCACTACCTGTTTAGCTGCAACCTGAGCGAGATGCTCACCATGCTCGGAGCGTCCCTGCTCAGCCCCCTGCTGAAGCCCGTGATCGGCACGTCCCTGGCCCTGCCGCTGCTGCCGCTTCAGATACTGTGGCTGAACCTTATCACCGATGTCTTCCCGGCCCTCGCGCTGGCCATGGAACCGGGGGAGGCCGGCATCATGCGGCGGCCGCCTCGAGACCCCGAGGAAGCGCTGTTGAACCGCGAAATGATCGGCTCAATCGCAGGGTACGGAGCCCTCATAACCGTGGCGACGATAGCGGCGTTTGTTTCAGGCTTCTTCATCCACGCCGGACAGCAGGACGTCACGGGCCGCGCAGTGACTATGAGCTTCCTCACCATCGCGTTCGCCCAGCTCTTCCACGTCTTCACCTCCCGCAAGGAGCGTCATCCGATGGCGTGGGGGGAGTGGACGAGCAACCCCTTCGTCCTCGGTGCCATAGCCCTGACCATCGGGCTGCAGATGGCCGCCGTCTACATGCCGGGCCTGAACACGGTTCTGAAGACGCAACCACCGGCGGCCATCGATTGGTTGATCATCGCCTTGTGCTCGACTGCACCCCTGGTCATCGGCCAGCTCTACCGGCACCTGCGTTACGGCACCGAACCGGAAGGGGCTTGAGAAGGGCTTTCGTCGCGCCGAACCTGCCAGGCCCGCTGCGCCCTCCCCGCGGCTGAAGAGCCGGCGCTCTGCGCCCGAGGTGTGCAAAACGGCACGCGCGGGCAGGCACGCCCCCGTCCTCAACCGCGCCGCCCCCGAAGTCGCCCGTAGCCTCCCTGTAGCGCAACCTCACTGCGTTGTGGCAATCGGCGCCCTGTTCTGCCGAAGCCGCGCCGCTTTGCGCGGGCGGCATCATGTGGCCATTAGCGGCCGTTCACGTTGATGCTCATCAGGAACTCGGGGTTGTTCTGCGTCTTGCTCAAGCGGTCCCGCAGCAGTTCGACGCCCTCGACGGGGTTCATGTCGTTGAGCATGCGGTGGAGCAGTTGGATACGCTTGAGCTCCTCGGGGTCGAGCAGCAGCTCTTCCTTGCGGGTTCCGCTCTTGGTGATGTCCACGGCGGGCCAGATGCGCCGGTCGGCGAGGCTGCGGTCGAGGTGCAGTTCCATGTTGCCGGTGCCCTTGAACTCCTCGTAGATGACCTCGTCCATGCGGCTGCCCGTGTTAATCAGCGCAGTGGCAACGATGGTCAGGCTGCCGCCCTCCTCGATATTCCGGGCGCTGCCGAAGAACTTCTTCGGTTTCTGCAAGGCGCTGGCCTCGACGCCGCCGCTGAGGATCTTGCCGCTGTGCGGCACCTCGGTGTTGTAGGCCCGCGCCAGGCGGGTGATGCTGTCGAGCAGAATCACCACGTCCCGGCCGTACTCGATCTGTCGGCGCGCCTTCTCCAGCACCATCGTGGCGACCTGGATGTGTCGGCTCGCCGGCTCGTCGAACGTGGAGCTGATGACCTCTGCCGCCGGCACGCTCCGCTGCATGTCGGTCACTTCCTCGGGGCGTTCATCGATCAGCAGGATGATCAGCTCGGCCTCCGGGTTGTTCGCGGCGACGGAGTTGCCCATCTTCTGCAGCAGGATGGTCTTGCCCGTGCGCGGCGCCGCCACGATGAGGCCGCGCTGGCCCTTGCCGATGGGCGTGACCAGGTCGACCAGGCGCATGTCCAGGTCACGGATCTCACCCTCCAGCAGCAGCCGCTCGGTGGGATGGTAGGGCGTCAGGTCCTCGAAGACGGCGAGGTTCATCGCCGCCTCGGGGCTTTCATAGTTGACCGCTTCGACCTTCAACAGGGCGAAGTACTCCTCTTTATCCTTCGGCGGCCGGATCTGGCCGGTGACCAGGTTGCCCGTGCGCAGCCCGAACCTGCGTATCTGGCTGGGGGAGACGTAGATGTCGTCCGGGCTCGGCAGGTAGCTGTAATCCGGCGAGCGCAGGAAGCCGAACCCCGCAGGCAGTATCTCCAGCACCCCTTCGCCGTACATGGAGCCGCTCTTCTTGACCCGTCGCTTCAGCATCTCGAAGATCAACTCCTGCTTCTTCATGCCGCTGGTGTTCGTGAGTCCTTCTTCCTTGGCGGCTTCCTGCAGTTGCTTCACCGTCATGCGCTGGAGCTCAACGATGTGAAACTTCGCTCCCGTCTGGTCGCCGCCAGCGTGGCGGCGGCCGCTACTCCTGGTCTTTCGTGAGTTGGCCACGTCTTCCTCCTTCTGATGCACTTGCGTGATTGGTGTTCAGTGTCGGTTTGTGCCCGGGCACAGCTCGGGCCAAAGTTCCTCTATCTGTCGCTTCAGGTCCCGTCGGGACCCGTCGTTGCGTACTACATAGTCGGCAAGTCGCCTCTTCGCCTCGGGGGGCATCTGGGCGCGACTGCGTTTCTCGAACTGCGCATGCGTCATCCCTCTCTGCACAGCGCGTTCCCGCCGCAGTTGGAGCGGCGCCTCCACGTGGAGCAGGGCGTCGCACATCTCGCGGTGCAGGTCGCTCTCCACCAGCAAGGCGGCGTCCAGCACGATGAGCGGCGCTCCGTCCGTCCGCCGGATCCGTTCTATCCGCGCCCTTACCTCTTCGATGATGGGGGGGTGTACTATGTCGTTGAGCGCCTGGACGCGCTGCGGCTCACTGAAGGCGACCTCCGCCAGCGCGCCGCGATCAACCTTCCCGCGCTCATCGAGCACCGCCGGGCCGAACTCGTCTGCCAGGGCGGCCCTGACCTCGGGTTGCTCCAACACCTGATGGCCGATCCGGTCGGCGTCAATGACCTCGGCGCCATGCTCGCCGAGCAGTTCGGCGACGGTGCTCTTGCCCGCCCCAACGCCCCCGAGCACGCCGAGCACCATCGGCGGGCCGGCCGAGTCGGATTGGTCGAACACTGTGGTCATTTCGTCTCTGCCCAGTTCTTGCCGTCGGCGGTATCGACTTTCAACGGCACATCGATCTTCAGCGCTTCGGTCATACTGGCGGCTACGAACTCGCGGACTGTCTCGAGCTTGGCGTCCGGAACCTCGAAGACCAGTTCATCGTGTATCTGCAGCAGCATGGCCGCGCGCGGGCTCACTTGCGGCAGTTCGCGATGGATGCGGATCATGGCGCGCTTGATCAGATCGGCCGCCGAGCCCTGGATAACGGTGTTGACGGCGATCCTCTCCGCCGCGCTACGCGATGCGCCGCGGGAGCGTATGCCCTCGATGCGGCGCTTGCGGCCGGCGAGCGTCTTTACGTAGCCGAACTGGCGCGCGCGATCGATGGTCTGGCCGATGAACTCTCGCACTTTCGGGTAGCGCTCGAAGTAGCCGGCGATGAATTGCTCCGCTTCGCCGGTCGGTATGCCGAGGGCCCGGCTGAGCCCGTAGGGGGTCTGCCCGTAGATGATGCCGAAGTTCACGGCCTTCGCCTGCTGTCGCATCGCCGGGGTGACCTCATCCTCCGGGACGCCGTGCACCTGGGCTGCGACGAAGCAGTGGATGTCGCGGTCCTCTGCGAACGCCCGCCGCAGGGCCGGATCGCCGGAACAGTGCGCCACGATGCGCAGTTCCACCTGAGAGTAATCGGCGCTCAGAAGGCTCATGTCCTGTTCGCCGGGCACGAAAGCGGCGCGGATTCTGCGCCCGAGGGGCGTGCGCACCGGTATGTTCTGCAGGTTGGGGTCACTGCTGGAGAGCCGGCCCGTGGCCGTGACCGTCTGGTTGAAGGAGCAGTGCACGCGCCCGGTGTCCGGATTCACCATCTGCAGCAGGGCATCGGCGTAGGTGGACTTCAGTTTGCTCAGTTCCCTGTATTGCAGCACCAGTTCGGCGACCCGATGTTCCCCTTTGAGCCCCTCCAGCACGTCGCTGGCGGTCGAGTAGCCGGTCTGCGTCCGCCTGCCACGCGGCACGGGCAGGCCCATGTCCTCGAAGATCACGGCGCTGAGCTGCTGCGGCGAGTTGACGTTGAACTCCTTGCCGGCCTCCTGCCAGATGCTCTGCTCCAGGCTCGTCAGTTGTCGCTCGAACTGCTCGCTCATGGTGCGCAGGTGATCGGTGTCGACACGGATTCCGCGCCACTCCATGGCCGCCAGCACGGGAATGAGGGGCAGCTCTAACTCGGTGAACAGCTCGTGCAGGTCCTCTTCGCGAAGTTCGCGCGTCAGCCGCTCGCTGAGTTGAAGCGCAACGTCGGCATCCTCACAGGCATAGGGTGTCACCCGCTCGATGGGCACGCGGTCCATAGTGGTCTGGTCTGCGCCACTGCCTATGAGCGTGTCGATCTTCACCGTATCGTAGTTCAGGTGGCGTCGCGCCAGGGCGTCCAGGCCGTGGCTGCGGTCTGCCGGGCTCAGCAGGTAGGAGGCCACCATGGCGTCGCCGGCGAGTCCCCCCAGCTCAATCCCGACTCCCTTCAGTACAGCGATGTCATACTTCAGGTTCTGGCCGGTCTTCGCGGGGCTTGCCCCCTCCAGCAGGGGGCGCAGCACTGCGAGGGCTTGCTGCTCCGAGCAATGCCCTCCGCCGGGCGCGCGCACCGGCACGTAGACCGCCTGGTCGGGCGCCCAGGAGAAGGCGAACCCCACGATGTGCGCCTTGCGCGGTTGGAGGCTCGTGGTTTCCAGATCCACGGCGATCAACTGCTGGTGCGACATCTCTCGCGCGACGCTGCGCAGGTCGTCGAGTTCCGTGACGGCTCTGTAATCCTTCGCGAGAGCCTCTCGGTCAGCCAGGGGTTCGGATGCCGCCGGGAACAGGGACGCCTGGGCCGCGGTCGGGGCGGGGTCAGGGTCTTGCTCGATGAGCGAATGGAAACCGAGGGCGCGATAGAAGCGCCGAATCTGCTCGGGTCGGGCTCCGCCGAGGCGGCATTCCCCCCACTCGATCTGCAGCGCCACGTCCCTGTCCAGCGTCACCAGTTCGCGCGCCAGGCGCACGTCGTCGCGATGCTCGGCGAGGCGCTCCCGCGTCTTCGGCCCGCTGATCTCTTCCAGGTGTTCGTACACCCCGTCCACGCTTCCATAGCGGCGTATCAGGTCGAAAGCGGTCTTGGGTCCTATTCCGGGCACGCCAGGTATGTTGTCGCTGGTGTCACCCGAAAGGGCCATGGCCTCTACCACCTGATCCGGTCGGACGCCCTTCTTCTGTTCGAGGGCCTCGGGGCCCAGCATCTCCTGGCGGTCCTTGTGCAGGTGCAGCACGCTTACGCGTTCGCTGATAAGCTGCTCGGCGTCCTTGTCCGTGGTGACGATCACTGTATGGAGCCCGTGCTCTGCGGCTCGCGTGGCCAGCGTGGCGAGCACGTCGTCCGCCTCCTGGTTTTCGGCCGAGAGGCGGGGCACGTTGTGCACCTCGAGCAGTTCTTCGATCAGCGGTATCTGCCTCTCCAGCGCTTCGGGCATCGGTTTTCGGTTTGCCTTGTAGTCCTCAAAGACTTCGGCCCGCTCGGGTTTGCCGGGCCCGTCGAACGCCACCACCAGGTAGTCCGGCGAGTATTCGGTCTCCAGTTTCTGCAGCATGCGGGCGAAGCCGTAGACGGCGTTGACCGGTTCTCCATCGGGGCCGGTCAGGCCCTTGATGGCGTAGTAGAACTGGTAGATGTGGCAGAAGGCGTCTATGGCGAAGAGCTTCTCGGCCATGTGGTCGCGGTACGCGTCTGGTCAAGCGGCTGTCATCTGCACAGCCTGTCTTGCGTAAGACCCCTCTGCCCCGAGAGTCAGAGGTCGCTGCGGGGCCCCCGAGCGAGAGGGCGAGTCGGTTGCCAGCGCCGGCACTCGCAAGGTGTAGCCGCCGAGGGACTGTGCGCGCCTGTCAAGGCACATCCGAGGGACAGTATTTGCTCAACTGCGGGTAACGCCCCGAAAGGGGGGACGTTCGGTGTGTTGGCTAAGTTTCTCACTGCCGGTAAGAGCCCGGCTGCGCGGGGATCAATGTCTTTGATACCCCAGGTATGACACTATCTACGTTACAGAGTCCCGCGGGCGATGTCAAGTGAGGAAGTCGCGAAGCGGGTACAGCCGAGGGGCGCACCTGCCACTGGTCGGCAGGCGCGCCCCTGGGATAAGGGTCGGGCTGATGCTACTACTGCAGCTTTTGGAGTTCCTGTTTGGCGTCCTCGAGCTGCTTCTCGATCATCGATTTGCCCATCGGCGGTATATCTTCGTTCTTCAGGGTATCTTCCAGGTTCTGGATGGTCTGCTTCAGGGCCTCGATGCGTTCGGCTTTGAGGGTCTCCAGTTGGGCGCGCAACGCCTCCTTCGCCATTTGCGGCGTCTCCGGATCGTCGATGGCTTTCTGGAGCATTTCCATCTTCTCCTTGGGCCCTCGCTCACCGGTTGCCACTTGTTCCTGAAGCATTGCAGCTTGGTGTCTGAGGAACGCCTTGGCCTCGTCAGGGACCTGTGGGTCCTGCAGGGCTTTGTTGATATCGTTCAGGGTGGTCTTTATGTCTTGTTCGCGGGCAACGGGCTCTGGCCGGGCCGGTCGACGAGGCGCAGGGGCTATATCGACCGTGGGTGCGCGCAGCGCCTCGCTGAGGCGGTCCAGCACACCTTCCAGGCTTTCCTCGGGCTCTAGGCCCTTCTGCTCGAACAGGGCGTAGACGAGCCGAATGAGGTCGACCTCCAGTTGCTGTTCCTTGGTCAGGTTGCCGTGCTTATGCCTGGCGACCAGGTCCTCCAGACCGTCCTGGGTGCTCGCCAGACCCGCGTCGATCGCCTCGAAGACGGCGTCCATCAGGTAGCCCATATCCTGCTCGAACGTCGCCTCCATGGCCGAACGGAGCCGCGCGAGTTGCTGCGGGTCGTCGGCCGCCAGCGCTTCCATATTCTGCGCGTGCTGCGCGAGGACTCCGCTGATGAGCCTGTCGATATCCTGATGCTGCTGTTCCAGGATCTGGCCGACCACCTCGACGAGTCGCGCCTTCATTCCCTCGGCCGCCTGGGGCAGCCACTCGGTCTGAATCCGTTCTACCGCTTCGTCCACCAGTTGCGGCGCCTGGGCCTGGATCTTCTTCGTCAGATCCATCCGGTGCTGCGGTAGGTCGGCGAGCATCTGCTCGACCTTGGGCCTGACCCGCTGCTGCATGATCTCCGGCGCGCGCTCGCTGAGCATGGCGCCGACTTTGGCGGCGAAGTCGGGATCTTCCAGGCTGGGATAGCCCTGCCGCTGCAGAGCTTCGTCGCCCACGTTGATGACCATCTGCGTCAAGTTCTCCGGCTCTGCCACTTGCTTGACGAACCGGTTGTAGATACCCAGGAACAGGTAGCCGGCTATGACCAGCAGCAAGAGGGCCGAGACCAGGGCGGCGACCTTCCACGCCCTGTCGGCCGCCTGCTGATGGCGGCGCAGGTCGGCGGCCAGTGCGTTCAACTCGTCCGCGACTCCCTGCGGCACTTCGCCCTTCTGAGCTTCCGGCTCGGGCGTCGTGGCGTTCTTGTCTTCGCTCATCACTTATCCTCCCGTGCGACGGTGGTTAGCGTGGCTGAGTCCGTGCAGCGGCGAGTGATCACTCGGCTGCCTCCAGGGCTTGCAGGGCCTTTTGCATCAGATCGAGCTGCTTGCGCATGCCTTCCTTCATCTCGTCGGGCATGGGCTGTTCGAGGGCCATCTCCAGGTCCTCGATGCCTCGCTGGAGCTCCTTCTTGCTGCCCCACTGCGCGGCGACCCTGTCGTCGCCCATCTTGCTTATGGCTTCGCGGACCCGGGCTTTCGCCTCCTCCGGGATGTCAGGCTGTGCCAGGGTGGCCCGCAGCGAGTCAACCACCGACTCCGGCTGGGCGGCCTGTGGAACCGCTCGCAGTTGTTTGCGCTGGCCAAGCTCTACCTGCAGGTTGTAGTCGGGCAGCTTGTGCTTGAGCAGGGCGAGCAGCACGTGCACGGTGTGGTCGACGAGTTCGGACTCGGGCAGCGGAGGAAGTTTGGGCAGTTCGGCCAGCATGTTGTTGATCTCCGCCAGGCGGTCGCGCTTATTGCCCCAGCGGCGTTTGGCCATGTTCATAATGGCTTGCTGGTTGGCCTCCACGATGGTAACCAGCAGTTGCTCGACGTCTTCTTCATCCAGGTCGACCTGCTGGCGAATCTCCTGTTCGTGCTGGGCGAGCGACTCTCGCAGGGTTTCCTGGATCATGCTGCGCAGTTCGACGTCCAGATCGCGGGCCATCTGATCGGCCTGGGCCTCGGCGGTCTGCAGCAACGGCCCTCTGACGCGGGCCAGCTCTTCGCGCAGGGCAGGTTCCAGGTCCTTGCCCATGGTCACGAGTTCTTCCCAGAGCTTATCGGTCACCTCCAGATCGGAGAGGATCTGCTCTGCGTGCTCGAGGTAGGCCGGGGCAGCTTCCCGGACGGCGCCCATCATCTTCTGGTCGACGTTCATCATCTCGATCCGCTGCTTCATCTGGGCCCTCAACGGCTCGGGATTATCCGCCAGGTCCTTGATAGTGCCGACGGTCGCCCAGACGAACGCGATCACGATCACAAATCCGACGATCACCGCCACCACGCGAACCATGGTAGCGGTCTTGCGGGAAGCAGTCGCGGCGTCGATCGCCTCCCGCATCCCTGCTATTTCGCGCTTCACTTCCTGCTCGCTTACGCTCATCTCGCTCTCCCTACGAAGGAAGACATCTCACTCCTCCCACTGGTTGCGACGTATGCACGACGTGCTGAGCCTCGGAGCGACCGGCGGAGCATCACCTCCTCCCACTGTGCCATCCATGCTTCGGTCCGGAAAGTTGCTCAGATGATTCCTACGACAGGTCGCAAGGCCGACGCCGACAACGCAGATTGGCGCGGGCCGCGCCCGGCTGTTCGGGGGAATCATATAACATCATCGTAGCCGTGTCAAACCTTTTCCGGGCCGTCTGGGCGCCTGTTTACCGCTCCGGTCCCGCTGCGCAGCCGGCGCTCCGCGCGCCTGCTACAGCATCGACATGGGGTCCACGTCAACCAGCGTCCTGACGCCCGAAGGGCCCTTCGCCAGCTCTCGGCCCTCGCGCAATGTCTCCTGCATCGTTCTGGCGTCGGCGAACTTCAGCAGCAGGTGCCAGCGGTGCCGCCCGCGTATCTGCGCTACCGGCGCCGGAGCCGGGCCGAGCACCGTCGCATCCGGCGGGCAGAGCTTGCGCAGCGCTTCGGCCAGGGCTCGCGTGTGCCGCTGCACGCGCTCCAGCTTGCGTCCGCGGCAGATGATCCGCGCCATGCGGCCGAAGGGCGGGTAGCCGAGCTCTCGGCGCAGGGGCAGCTCCTGGCGTGCGAACGCATCGTAGTCGTGGTGGCATGCCGCCCGAATGCTGGGGTCCAGCGGCATGAACGTCTGCACGATGACACGTCCGCCGGCCGGTCCGCGCCCCGTTCGCCCGGCCACCTGGGCCAGCAGTTGAAAGGTCCGCTCTCTGGAGCGGAAGTCGGGCAGGTGCAGGGCCACGTCCGCGTTCACGACGCCCACGGTCGTCACGTTCGGGAAGTCCAGGCCCTTGGCCACCATCTGCGTGCCGATCAGGATACCTGCCCGCCCGCCGCGAAACTCGCCCAGCTTCTTCTCGTGGGCGTTGCGCGCCCTGGTGGTGTCGCTGTCCATGCGGATGCTTTCCCATTCGCCGAAACGCTCGGCCACAGCCGCCTCCACGCGCTCGGTGCCGGTGCCGCCGAAACGGATCTGCCCGAGGCCACACTCGGGGCATTCGGCCGGGGGCCGCTCCTCGCGACCGCAGTAGTGGCATTCAACCACGTTCGCGGCGCGGTGATAGTTCATGGTGATGTCGCAGCGCTCGCACTTGAGCGTGAAGCCGCAGCGCGGGCAGTGAATAAACGGAGAGTAGCCCCGCCGGTTGAGGAACAGGATCACCTGGTGGCCTCGCTCGAGGCTGGAGCGCATGCACGCTTCGAGTCGCTGACTGATCACGCGAACCTTGCCGTGGCCGGCCCATTCGCCGCGCATGTCGACCACCTCGACCGGAGGCAGCGGATGCCCGCCGATGCGCCGGGTGAGCAATAGCCGACTGTACTTGCCGATCTGCGCGTTGTGGTAACTCTCCAGCGACGGAGTCGCCGAGCCGAGCACCACGAGCGCGTCGTCAAGCCTGGCGCGCATGATGCCCACGTCGCGGGCGTGGTAGCGGGGTACATTCTCCTGCTTGAAGCTGTTCTCGTGCTCTTCGTCGATGACGAGCAGGCCGAGGCAGGGGACCGGGGCAAAGATGGCCGAGCGCGCGCCGATAACCACATCGGCCTCGCCCGCCCGGATGCGGTGCCACTGGCGGCGCCTTTCGGATTCGGTCAGCCGGCTGTGCAGGACGGCTATGTGGTCGAAGCGCCCGGCAAAGTGCCGCACCGTCTGCGGCGTCAGGCTGATCTCCGGCACCAGCACGATCGCCTGCTGGCCGCGCTCTATCGCCTGCGCGATGGTCTGCAGGTAGACCTCCGTCTTGCCGCTCGAGGTCACCCCGTGCAACAGCAACACGTCGAAGACGCCCCTGTCCAGCCGGGCGACGATCTCATTGTACGCGACCCGCTGCTGGGGGGTGAGCAGGTAGGGTTCCTGCTTCTGCGCCGTGACGTCGCTGAGCGGGTCCTCGGCCTCCACCACGCGTTTCTCAATGCGCACCTGGTCCCTTCGCGCAAGCGCTTTGACGGAGGATCGCGAGGTCTGCGTCGCGCGAGTCAGCTCGGCCACCGGCGCCGCGCCGTCCATCTGCGCCAGCGCCCGCAACAGCTTGCTCTGCGGTGGGCTGCGCTCAAAGACCTCGTCGGCTAGTTTCTCCGCCTCCGGCGGTGACATGTTGAGCACCGCGAATTGCAGCTTGCGGCGCTTGCCCCTGCCTCGCACGGCAGCCGGCACGGCAGCGTGCAGCGCCTCGCCGAGGGAGCACTGGTAATAGTCGGCCATCCAGCGCGCCAGGTCGAGCATGCCCGGGGTGAAGATGGGCTCAGTGTCCGGCGTGCCGAGCACTTCGCGCAGCTCGGTCTGCGGCAGATCGGACTGTTGCTTCAGCCCCACACAGTAGCCGAGGATGCGCTTACGGTTGCCGAAGGGCACGTAGACCCGCCCGCCTACGGCAACCTGGCCGCGCAACGGGCGCGGTATCAGGTAGTCGAACTGCCTGTGGAGGGGCAGGTTCAGCGCGACGACGGCAATGCGCGCGCTGTCTGTCGGGGCTTCGGCCATGGGGCACTCGCGGCAGGTGAATCGGGCAACCGCACCCATTCTGCTCTGCAGCGCAAGGCGTGTCAAAAGCGGAAGCCGCCGGCCGGCTTGACATAAGCCCCCACCTGCGGTGTACTGCATGCGGGGTTGCCGCCGCTGCCACGGCGGACCAGATGTTCGACAACACAGGGGGAGAGCGAATGCCGGAACAGATAGTGGCGCAGGTCAGTGATCTGTCAGATGGGCAGATGAAGCAGGTCAGCGTGGGTGAGCGCACGGTGCTGCTGGTCCGCGTGGACAGTGAGTTCTATGCCCTCGGCGCCAGGTGCCCCCACTATGGCGCACCGCTCAAGGACGGCACGCTGCATGGGCGGCGCTTGTTCTGCCCGTGGCATCAGTCCGTCTTCGACGCCGTCAGCGGCGATTTGGAAGACCCGCCGGCGCTCGACGCCCTGGGACAGTTCGAGGTGCGCGTCGATGGGGACGACGTCATTGTCGTGATACCGGAGGGCACAGCGTCCGAACGCACCATGCAGATGGCGAAGTACGATCCCGGCGCAGACGGGCGGCACTTCGTTATCGTCGGTGCCGGCGCTTCGGCAAACGCCGCCGCGGAGGCCATGCGCCAGGGGGGCTATCAGGGGCGCATTACCATGATTACGGGCGAAGAGCACGGCCCCTATGACCGGCCCGACCTGAGCAAGGATTTCCTCGGCTCTGCCAAGCGCTCGAAGGTGCCCGCACTGCGCAAGGGCGGCTTCTACGAGGAACATGGCATCGAAGTCTGGACGGGCCGGCAGGTGACGCACGTCGACGTGGGCAGCCGCACCGTCGAATGCGCCGACGGGGAGTCATTGACGGCCGACGCGCTGCTGCTTGCCACCGGGAGCGTTCCCAGGCGGCTCGACCTGCCCGGCGGCGACCTGCAGAACGTGTTCACTCTGCGCAGCGCACAGGACTGCCTGCGCATCAAGGAAGTGGCCGAAGAAGGCAACCGGGCCGTCGTCATCGGGGCGAGTTTCATCGGGTTGGAAACGGCATACAGCCTGAACGGGCGAGGCGTGGAAGTGACCGTCGTCGCCCCGGAACAGGTGCCGTTCGCGCGCGTGCTCGGGCCGGAAGTCGGGCAGGTGTTCCACGCCATGCACGAGGAGAAGGGCATCGGCTTCCGGCTCGGGGCCAGGGTCGAGGCGTTCGAGGGGAACGGAACCGTCGAGGCCGTCGTCCTGGCAGACGGCGAACGCCTCGAGGCGGACTTCGTGCTGGAGGGTGTCGGTGTGCGGCCGGCTACCAAGATGATCGCCGGGGTCGAACTCAACGATGATGGCAGCCTGAGCGTGGACGAGCGCCTGCGCGTGGCCGAAGGGGTCTGGGCGAGCGGCGACATCGCGCGCTTCCCCGACTGGCGCACCGGCGAGCCCATACGCATCGAGCATTGGCGCCTGGCCGAGCAGCACGGGCGCGTCGCCGGGCTCAACATGGCCGGCCATGTCGTGGCCTACAACGGAGTGCCCTTCTTCTGGACGCTCCACGGCCATTTCAGCCTGCAGTACGTGGGACACGCTCCCGGCTGGGACGACATCATCATCAGGGGAGAGCCCTCGGAGCGGAAGTTTGTGGCCTACTACGTCAGCGATGGCCGCATCATGGCGGTCGCCGGCGCCGGCTACGCCCCCACGCTCGCCGCGGCGGCGGAACTGATGCGTATGAACAGCATGCCGACGCCGCAAGAGGTGCGCAACGGGGCGGAGCTAACCTGAGCCAGGCGCCCCGGCTCAGCCCGACGCGCGGGGCGCTGTGCGGTTCCACGCAGCGGACGATCCTACACGGGCAACGCCAACACGGGGCGCGTCCACCTCCGTCGCCTGCCGGGCGCTACCGCGTGTCGTCGGCCGCCAGGCAGCGGTCAAGGCCGGATTGCCACCGCCTCAGCATCTCGCGGTGCTCGGCCAGGACCGATTCGTGAGCCGGGTCGCCGGCCAGGTTCCGTGTCTCCCCCGAGTCGTCCTCGAGGTTGAACAGCATCTCGGTTGGCCCCTCGGCGTAGCGAATGTACTTGTAGCGGCGCGTGCGCAGGGCGGCGGCCCGGCCACCGGCCAACTCCACCACCACGGAGTCCCGCTCGATCGGCTCCCCCCGTTGCAGCGCCGGCCGCAGCGACGCGCCACCCACGGAGCCCGGCGCCTCCACCCCCGCCAGGTCGCAGAGCGTCGGGAAGATGTCCATCCCCGAGACCAGTGAAGTCCGATCCACCGCGCCCTCGCCCAACGTGCCCGGCCAGCTCACGATCAGCGGCACCTTGCACACCTCCTCGTACGGAAACGCCTTGTGCGTCATTCGGTGGCAGCCGCGACCCTCTCCGTGGTCCGAAGTGAAAACCACGATGGTACTCTCCTCCAGCCCCGCGTCGCGCAGGGCCTGCAGGATGCGCCCGACCTCCGCGTCAACTGCCTCCACGTGGCGGTAGTAGCTCCACAGGTAATAGCGGTAGTGCAGCTCCTCCCAGTAGCCCACCTGTGGTTCCAAAGTCTGGCGGAACCTCTTGATCGCCGCCGGCTCGCCCTGCGGCACCACGTCCCAGTTCGACGGCAACGGCGGCAACGCGTCGGCGATCTGCGGGTAGGGCAGGGCCTCGTGGTTGGCCGTGTTCAGGAAGAGCCACTCGCAGATATCATGGGGGTTCATGAACTCGGCAACCAGCAGCAGAGGTCGCCGGGCCTGCCGGTTGCGCAGGAACGATGAGCACGCCGTCGCAACGTGCGGGTCCATGATGAAGCCCTGGTCGTCGATGCCCGTGGTGATGGCGTAGAAGCCGGGCAGTTGCTCGTGGCGGGTGACGATCAGGTCCGGGGCGTGCCACTTGCCGGCATGGATGGGCTCGTAGCTGCCGTGCTCGCCGAGCCACTCGGCCAGCGTCGGCAGGTCCGCGCGGATGCCCTTATGGGGCTGCGGCCGCTGGATGCCGGTCTCCGACGGCATGCGTCCCGTCCACCAGCTTGACCGGGCCGCCACACAGACCGGATACGTAGTGTAAGACTCCGTGAAAAGCGTCCCCCGCGCCGCCAGCTCGTCGAGCGCCGGCGTCTCCACGTCGTGGCATCCCATAGCGCCGATCGCATTCAGGCTCAGTTGATCGGCCGTCATGATCAGTATGTTCGGGCGTCTCTCACTCATGGTAGTGGCCTTTCCCCGACCTCTGGCTCTCCAGACTGCTGCGGAAGGGGGTCTCCGCGTCGTCGTCGAGGAACAGGGCTCGGCTGCCGCTGATGGCCATGATCAGTCGGTGGCGCTCGTCCACCCAGTAGTCGGTCGGCAACTGCCCCCGCCCGATCAAGTAGAACCTGTGCAGGGGAAGGCGCTGCTCCTGCAGCCCTTCCTCCGGCGCCTCGCCGTGGTACAGCCGAAACCCCCGCTTCAGCGTGGCCATTCCCTCCAGCAACTCGAAGGCCGGGCACTCAACCGGCGCAAAGGGCAACCGCTGCACCGCCTCCAGAAGCGACCAGTCGCTGGTCAGAGACGAGCCCAGGGGCCGCTCGTGAGTGGCCTGCCGCGCGCCGCTGACCGTGACCTGCCAGCTCTCGCCATCTTCGCTCACCCGCCCCTTTCGCACGCAGCTCAATCGCGGCTCGGGTTCGCCCGATGTCGTCGTCATTGTGCTGTGAACCCTCCACGTGCGCAGGGACCCGACTGTGTCGCAGGTCGATAGCGCCTCCGCCTCGAGCGTGTGTACGATGCCACCTTCCAGGATGATCCGTTGCTCCACACTCAGGCGATGTGCGCCTGGGGTGGCTCCTTTTTCGCCTTGCCCGAGGCGTTCGCGCCGCAGGCGCAGCACCCCGACCGTCTTGTAGCAGCAGTCGATCCAGCCGTGCCCGCCCCAGATGCGGTAGGTCTGCGTCCAGTCACCGTCCGGCGCGAAGCCCGGTTCCGGCGGCGGGAAGGGCCGCGGCACGCCGAGTGCCTCGAGCACCCGGGGCGTCATCGGTTCGGCGATGCGCACCTGCCCGCAGGAAGGTCCCGCAGCCCGGTTCTCTTCGTCCACCCTCAACACGCGTTTGCTCATGACTCTCCCTATGGAACAGGGGTTCTCAGGCGCCCGGCGCAATCCGCTCTCGCTCACCGGCCTTCGGGCTGCGGCGCGGCGGGCAATCGACCGGTCTGCCCTCTCATCCTCCGTTTCTCCGTTCGGTGCCGATCACACTGCAGCACGGGCAAACCATAGCAGGGCCAGGCACGCAAGGCAACGGCGCGGAAGGACGGCCCGCGTCCTCGTCCGGGGTCCTGTGGCCACGGCACGGCATGCCTTGCAGCCTGTGCAGGGAATCCCCTGCGTAGCACGGGCATCTTGCCCGTGCCCGAAAAGGTGCACCAGCGCGAAGCTTCACGATTTCTTCCGGCAGTGCCCCCTGGGCGGCTGCGATGCGCAGGCCGGGCATGCGACTATAGCGCCGCGCGGCTCGGAACCGACGCCCAAATGGGGACATATCGGACGGCGCGCCGAAAGGTAACGGGTAGGATGGCCCCCGCTATGACCAACCGGACCCACTACCCCCGAAATCCCGGAAACCATCCGGACGCGGCGCCGCCGCCGGCCGGCGCGGGGCCGCCCCTCGACCGGCACATGGCGGGGCGATTGCCGGCGCGGGGCCGCGCCGGACGCCGCACCCCGAGAATCCCGGCCACCGTCCGGCCATGTCCGCCGCCCCGTCCGCACCGCAGGCCCGGAGCGAGGGGACATACGCGACACACAACCGTTACAATCGCCCCACACCGCGCACAGCATATATATAGTGCCGCCGTGGGCGGAAGGTAGGTCAGTGCAGCATGCCCATTGCCAAACGAACCCATTTCGTCATAGGTGCCTGTAATTCAAGGGCGTGAGACGGATAACCACAATCGCGGGGCATAGTGGGGCCTGTATGAGATGCTGTGGGCGTGAGTGCGTGGGCTATGTGTATGCGGTGCGGCGGCGGGCAGGAAGGGGATGCCGGCGGTTTAACGGTGCAAGCTGTTGGCGGGGTACAGGTTGCTGCGGTGGGGGAATGGTGGAGGCGGCGGGAATTGAACCCGCGTCCCTGGGTCCATCTGTTGAAGCTTCTACGCACGTAGTCAACCTTCTTCTGTCTCGCCGGGCTGACTCCGGTTGACGGGATTCAGCACGGCCAGCCCGTTATGCCCGGGATCGCCGGGTTCCCCACCTGCGACCTGGCTGCGCCGGGGCGGGTACACCTGCTTAGTTTGTCGCCCGGGCGGGCCAGCAGGTGAGACCCGCGAGGGCGCGGCCACGTTTAGTTACGCAGCCATTGCGTATGCCGGTGTTTCGTCGGCATGTTTGGTTTTGTCAGGTGTTTTACGAGGCCGCCTGACAACCTCGGTGCGCAACTCCAACTCAGGGGCCCGGTCGAAACCCTTTCGCCCCCATAACTACTTTTAGTATAGTGCTTTGCGGTCCGTCTGTCAAGCGCATTCTGCGGCTCACAGCGGGGGGGATGGTGGGCGGTACTGGACTCGAACCAGTGGCCTCCAGCGTGTCGAGCTGGCGCTCTAGCCAACTGAGCTAACCGCCCAGGTCCATGGATTCTACTGTGCTCTGTGGTTTGCTGTCAACCGCGTTGAGGGTGGGTTCATCCGCAGAGGGGATGATCTGGATGAGGAGGAAGGCGAACAGGACGATGAAGACGGCTGCCATGGTGAGCTTGGTGAGGGCGATGTGTCGGCGGAAGAAGGCTGTGAGCTTCTCGGAGGTGAGGCCGAACAGGACGCCGACGAGGACCAGCAGAAGGGGCAGGATGAAGAAGGCGTTGTAGATGAGCAGGTAGCCAGCCGCGCCCCAGCGCAGTTCGGGGAAGTAGCGTAGGGACACGATGATGGGGGTGTAGACCTGGCCGGTGCAGGGGAATTCGAACAAGGCCACCAGGGCGCCGAGGCCGAATGTGGCGCCGACCGTGACGCCCGTGCGAGTGCGCGAGCTGATGGTGCGACGGATGCGGCTCTTGAGCGAGTCGGGCAGTGAGAGGGCCATCTCCTCGGCATTCCCGCGAAGGGCCTTGATGGCATCGAGCAGGCTGAGGAGGGCAGCGAGCAGGACGAGGCCGGCGCTTGCCAGCAGGATGAAGTTGGACAGGCGGTCCCAGCTCTTCTCGCCGATATCGAGCAGTCCGCGCAGCCCCAGCCCTATGGCGTAGTAGGTGACGAACACGGCGATGGCGAAGACGATGCCGGCCGTGAAGACCTGTCGGCGGCTCTGGCCGACGTGTGCGAGGTAGGCGAGGAAAAAGATGATCACGGTGAAGGCGCACGGGTTGATGCCGTCCACCAGGCCCGCGCCGGCCAGGAATAGAAGGCCGAAGGATTCGAACCTTTTGCGCATTCTGCGGCGTGCCAGGTCCTTGCCGCTGCCGTAGAGGCGCTCTGCACTGGGGTAGCCCCGGGAGGCGTCGATGAGGGCCAGGAGGTCTTCCTCTGTGATCTGTCGGTCGACCAGTGCCCCGGCCGCCGTGAGGATGGCCGGCGCCACGCCACGCTTGCGCTCGGGGAGGTTGATTCCGGCACCGATGGCTTCGTTGAGCAGGGCGCCGTATTCCGTATCGAGGTCGAGCTTCGCTATGTAGACGTCGCTCAACTGTGGCAGCAGTGCCTCCAGCAGGGCTGCTGTTTTGCGGCACTGGTCGCAGCTTTCCCGGTAGAAGTAGAGCAGGTGGGCGGTGTTCGTCGGCAGTGGTCCGCTGGTTGGTTGCGCTCGCTGGATTGGTTCGACGGTGCGCGCCTGTGCCATGATTGGGCCGACGATGTCGGGCTGCGGTTCGAGGCCGAAGCGCCGGTAGAGCCTGGCCACCTCGATGTAACCTGCCAGGCGTTCGGGCAAGTTGCCTTTGCCGCCGGCGGCTGCCAGAGCAATGTTCAGCAGGCTGTGCCTTTGCGGTGCTGTCAGGTCCGCTGATGCGTTCAGGGCGGTGATTGCGCCGGTATACTTTGGGTAAGGCAGGTAGGTTTGCTCGAGAGCCGCGATGAGCAGATCGGCGTCTGCAAACTGTGCTATCTCGCGGTAGATTTCGGCGAGTACCTCCTCGCGGCAACTGCCGCAGCTTATTTGTTCGGCCCTGCCTATGCCCTCATTTATTTGCTCGATGGCGTCTTCTCTCTGGCCGAGACGGTGTTTGAGGATGCCTATGCGCGCGTGGCCCTGCTCAAGAGGGCCTTCGCGTGACAGGCGGGGGAGCATGGATTCCAACGTTCGCGCTGCTTCGCGCGCTGTGTCTGCGAAGCCGTGGGTGAGGGCGTTTACGCCGACGTGGAACCAGACGGTGTGGGCTTTGGTGGGCGTGTTCAGGAGTTTTGCCGCCCGGCGGGCCGCGCGTGCGGCGGCCTCGAAGTCGTCCGGCTCTGCCACTTTCAGGCAGAGCAAGGTGGTTTCCTGGAGCGCCTCGTCGCGGAGCGGGGTGAAGGTGATGTCGTTGGCCCAGTCGATCGCCACCTCGTATGTTCGTGCCCGGGCTGCCCTGCGAGCGGCGGCTGCCTGCACCTCGTGGCGCAGTTCGGCCGGCATCACGCTGCTTGCTTGTTGCATTGTAAGGTTGGGATGGAGCTTCAGGTAGACATCGGCCAAACCTCTGAGCAGCGAAGTCCCAGCATATTTTAGCAGATCAGGATCCAGATCGGCGAGCAGCTTCCTGACGCGGGCCAGGTTGCCGCGCCGCGCTTCATCGAGGATCACACTGACGAGATAGCGGCAAGTTGTGAGGTCATCCCCCAGGCGTCGCGACAGGCGCAGGACATCATCCCAACGGCCGAGTCTGGAGTAGAGAGCGGCCACGCCGTTGAGGGCAGAAGAGCCCCGTGTCGTGGAGGTCTGGAGCGCGACCTCTTCTACGGTCTTGGCGGCGTACAGTGCGAGCTGTTCCTGGCCGTGAACGAGGGCACTGTCCCCAGCCTGAATGAGCTGGCGGACCAGCGGTTCCTCATTCGGCATGTGGTCAACTGCGGTCCGAACGAGCATCTCCGCCATATCCTGATCGCCCCTTGTCGCGGAGGGGACGGCAGCACCGAGCAGTGCGGGGGGCAGCTCCTCTGACGCCTCAAACCGTGCGGCGAGACGGCGGATGGCGTCGGCATCGCCGAGGTACGCCCAAGATTCCAGGACGCTGCTCAGGGTCTTACCGCTCTCGCCGTTAGGCTCCTGGATGAGTTTCTCCCCTTCCCGGAGCAGTTTGCGGGCCTGTTCGCTGCGCCCCATTTCAGCGAACGCCCTGGCTGCCAGGGCCCGGGCGTGCGCTCTCACATGGTTCGGCTGCGCGGCGGTGGCTGCGATGGCCTCCTGCAGAACCTCAGCCGCTTCAGGACCTCGCCCGGAGGCACCGTACTCGGCAGCAACGTCGGGCAGTAACTCGACGGCAGCGAACTCAGCGGGAGTCAATCGGGCGACTCTCAGGGCCTCGTCCGGGAGACCGACCCGAAGCCACGACGTGCAGACGGGCGCCAGCTTCCGGTGGGAGTTGATAGGCGCCTGAGCAGCCATGCGCTCCGCTGAGCGCAACGCCTGTGCGACGAGATGTTCATCCCCGCACTCGGCGGCCGCCTCGGCCACCAGGATGCACGCGTCGATGCGCTTGCCGATGTCCTCGATTCGTTCGGTCACCTCAATCGCTTTGAGAAGGATCGGGCTCGACGCAGCCTCCGTCTGTGCGCCGGAGACTGCCCTGCCAACAAGCAGCAGGGACACGATGGCGGTGCACAGGAAGCCCACAGAACGCCGCATTTGTGGTGCCCTCACAGCATAGAGAACGGTCATGGCAGGCTCGGCCAGCGGCGGGCTTTCGCTATGACCTACTGAAGCTGAACCGGTTCCGCCAGGCGGGCCAGCGGGGTGAGGCCGGCTCGTACACGATCGCCGACGCGCACCAGAACACAAGTTTCGTCTGTTGCTGGCACGAAAAGTTCAACGCGACTGCCGAATTTGATCATCCCGAAACGCTGGGCGGCCCTGAGCTGGTCTCCCGGCACGGGCGCACAAACGATGCGTCGTGCAACCATGCCGGCTACCTGGTTGACGAGGATGGGGCGACCGCCGGGAAGCTCAAGCCCGAGCAGGCAGTGCTCGTTGCGCCGCGGCGCTTCGGTATCGCGTGCGTCCAGATGGGCGCCGCGTTGGTACTCCTTTAAACGCACAATGGCGTCTGCAGGGCTGCGGTTCACGTGCACGTTAAGAATGCTCATGAAGATGCCTATTCGCACCACAGGCCCTTGCATCAAGTGTGCCGGCGAGTCAACTTCAGTGATGTCCCGCACAACCCCGTCGGCCGGGCTCAGCATCAACCCTGACTGGCGGGGGCCGCTGCGTTGAGGGTCACGGAAAAAGGCAACCAGGCATATCCACAGCGCCAGAGGCAGAACAATCAGAGGGGGCCATGCCCAGAGGCAGAGGCACACCAAGAGCGCTGCCGCACACGTGCCAACAGCCAGCTCGCGGGCCCCGTAGGGGGTGAGGGGCAAATGCATGCGGAAGCAGCCCAATCATTGTTGATGTCTTACAGACCCGAACGGGCCGACCGAGACGGTCTGCCTCCGGGACCGTGACGCCGCCCGTAGTATGGTCGGGAAGCCCGTACCTGTCAAGGCGCGTAACGCTGGCGTTGGCTGCGTCCTGGCGTTGACAGATGCAAGGATTTCCTGCTATAACGCATGTCGTGGCGATAGGCTATGGAACGTAACGCATGGGCAGATTGTCCCTCAGGTCGTTCTGGATGCCGGTCATGTTGACAACTCTCGTGGCGGCATTCTTCGGCGCATTGCTGGCTCGCAGAGGGCGTGATCTGGAGCGCTTGGCAGCCGAGGAAGCGCGTTTGGAGCGCCGGTTGGCGACACTGCGCGAGAAGGGAGCTGCGCTGAAGGCGCAGCGCGACGCCTTACTCAGTTCACCGGAGGCCATCGAGCGCGTAGCCCGCGAGGAGTATGGCTTCTCGGCGCCGGACGAGCGCGTAGAGCGCCTGGACGTGGCAGTCAGCGAACGGCCCGCGCGGCTGAGAGATGAGTCGACAGGATGGGGCCGGTGGTTCAACTGGGGTGACGCGTCGCTTCTGCTGCCTGTGTCAGTCTTCATCATCACTGCTGTAACCTTCTGGGTGTTGAATGCCATGGCTGATGAAGCCCCCGCGCGGAACTCATGACGGCGGGCTGAGGCGCTGCGCAGGGCCCCATCAGGATTGCGCGCTACGCCCAGCCCGAATGGGCTGGGAATTGCGGTTTACGCTTGCCTCTGCGCCACCAGTAACCACAAACAGATTCGCGGAGAATCTTCATGGATCTACGAGAGTATACGGAGCAACTGGCGAAGGGCGCGCGCCGGGCGGCGCGGAGCCTGGCACGCGCCTCTACTGCGGAGAAGAACGCTCTGCTCAATAGCATTGCTCAGAACCTGCTTCACGCGAGTGATGAGCTGAAGCAGGCCAATGCGCGCGACCTGGAGGCCGGCCGCGAAGCCGGACTGTCCCCGGCCATGCTCGACAGGCTGCAGTTGACTGACGAGCGCATCGAAGCTATGGCGGGTGCGGTGCGGAAGGTGGCTAACCTGAGGGATCCCGTTGGCAGGGTTATTGACGGCTGGGTGTTGTCCAACGGCCTGAAGCTGGACAAGGTGCGCGTGCCACTCGGGGTGATCTGCATGATCTACGAATCTCGCCCGAACGTAACGGCGGATGCATCCGCCCTGTGTGTCAAGAGCGGCAATGCTGTCATCCTGCGCGGCGGCAAAGAGGCAATTCACTCCAACCTGGCCATCCACAAGCAGATAGCCCAGGCCTGCGCCGGCAGCTCCATCGATCCGAAGGCCGTCCAGCTTGTTGAGACTGTCGATCGCGAGGCGGTGCAGCACTTGCTGCGGGCGGAAGGCTATATAGACCTCGTGATCCCGCGCGGGGGCAAGGGCCTGATTCGTGCAGTGGTGGAGAATGCGACCATCCCGGTGATCAAGCACTATGAGGGAATCTGCCACACTTACGTGGACGAGGCGGCGGATGTCGAGATGGCCGTTGCCATCTGCACACATGCCAAGTGCGATCGTCCCGGACTGTGCAACGCGATGGAGACACTGCTCGTGCATGAGTCGGTGGCGCAGCGTTTCCTGCCGGCCGCTTACCAGAGCCTGCGCGAACAGAACGTCGAACTGCGCGGTTGCCCCCGATGCGTGGAGGTGCTGCGAAGCATCGAGCCGGCTACGGAAGAGGACTGGTCAACGGAGTACCTGGACCTCACGCTTTCGGTGCGGGTTGTGAGTTCACTGGCTGAGGCCATGGAACACATCGCGCGCTACGGCTCGGGTCACAGTGACGCTATCGTGACACAGGACTTCGCGGCGGCGCAACGCTTCCTGGACGAGGTGGATTCAGCCGCCGTCTTTGTGAACACAACTACAAGGTTTCACGATGGCGAGCAGTTCGGCCTCGGCGCCGAGATAGGCATTAGCACCGACAAGCTGCATGCCAGGGGGCCCATGGCGCTGGAGGAGCTGACCACCTACAAGTGGCGCGTCGTGGGTAACGGCCAGTTGAGAGACTAACATGGACGGATCCAACCACCTGCTGAAGACGGATAATGCTGTGGGCGTTCTGTGCGGTGGCGGCGACCTGCCTTTGCGAGTGTTGGACGCGGTTCGCGAACGAGGGCAGAGAGTCAGGGCGGTCGCTATCGAGGGAGATGCTGACCCCCGGATTGAGGATCACGCCGATGATGTGCACTGGACGGGACTGGCCAAGCTCGGCAAATGGATCCGCCTCTTCGGGGAAGCAGGCGTGCAGGACGTACTGATGGTCGGCTCCATCGCCAAGCCTCGGATGTTTGACCGTGGGTTCGGGCTGGTACCTGACCTGCGTTCGATGAAACTTTTCTATAGCGTTCGCACGCGCGAGGATCACACGATCCTGGGCGCCCTCGCGGAAGAGTTTGAGCGAGAGGGGTTCAAGGTCCGCAGCGTTATCGACTTCTGTCCAGAACTGCTGGTGGAGCCCGGGCCGCTCACAGACAGGACCCCATCGGATGCCCAATGGGCTGACATACGCTTTGCCTGGCCGCTCGCGAAGCGAATCGCCGCGATGCAGATCGGTCAGTGTGTCGTTGTGAAAGACCTCGCGGTGACGGCTGTGGAAGCCATCGAAGGCACCGACGCGGCCCTCAGGCGCGGAGGTGAGCTTGCCGGGGAGAACGCCGTCGCGGTGAAGGTTGCAAAGGAAGGGCACGACGTGCGCTTCGATATCCCGTGCATAGGTCCGGCCACGGTGGAGAGCCTGTCGCATGCCAGGTTCGCCGTTCTTGCAGTGGAGGCACGGCGCACAATCGTACTGCACCCGGAACAAGTTACGCGGATGGCCAATGAAGCGGGCGTTTGCGTTGTAGCGGTTACCCCCCAGGGGATCGCCGGAGCGGAAGCATGAGGGTGATCGGGGGCGCCGCCGGAGGCGTTCGCCTTGAGACCTTGCCCGATCCCGCGCTGCGGCCCATGCTGGACCGGGTCAAAGAATCCCTGTTCAATATCCTGCGTGGCGAGGTCGCGGGGGCTCCCGTTCTCGATCTGTTCAGCGGCAGCGGTGCCCTTGGTCTCGAAGCTTTGAGCCGAGGCGCTGAGAGTTGTGTCTTCGTGGAGTCCTCTTCGACCCTTGTCGAACTGATCCGCCGTAACGCCGCGAAATGCCGGCTGTCGGACCGCTGCGTGCTTCTTCAGCAGAATGTGTGGCGTCTGCCCCGCCAGCAGCCTCCGCCGAAGGCCGCTCCTGCCGAGATCATCTTTGTGGACCCGCCGTACCAGAAGACGGCGGATCCGAACGCGCGTGCCGACCTGTTCGCGGTGCTGGAAGGCTTGATCGGCACCTGGACGACGGAAGAAGCGCTCTGGATGCTCCATCATGAGCCCATACCCTACGCCCTGTGGCCCGGCGGGCGGTTGACCGAGACGGAGCACAGGATATACGGCCGTAGCCAGTTGACGTTCTTCGAGCTTGCGGAGCGATGAATTGAGCCGGGTGTCGAGACTCAATCTGCGGGTGCCGTGCAAGGTGAACCTCTACCTGCACGTGGTGGGCAGGCGCGCCGACGGCTATCACGAGATACGCACGGTCATGCAAGCGGTCAGCCTCTACGATCGGCTGGCGGTAGCAACCCTCTCCGACGGAGAGATAGCTTTCACCTGTAGCCATCCGGACCTCTGCGGAGAAGGGAACCTGGTCGTGAGGGCTGCCCGGCTGTTGCAGCACCGCTGCGGTGTTCGCGGCGGCGCGCGAATTCACCTGTGGAAGGGCATACCCACAGGTGGCGGCCTGGGCGGCGGCAGTGCGGATGGGGCGCTTACGTTGCTGGCTTTGAACCGGCTCTGGGATACCCGCCTTTCCCTACGAGAGCTCGGCGAGCTCGCAGCCGGTCTCGGCTCCGACGTGGCCTTCTTCCTGCGTGGGGGCACTGCGCTGTGCACGGGCCGCGGCGAGCGAGTGCACCCGCTCCACTGCTCCGGCACGTTGCATCATGTTCTGGTGCTGCCGCGGCTTCACGTGAGCACGGCCCAGGTGTATGCCGCAAGTCGCACTGCCTTGACAGATTCCTGCGACGCCGGTACAAAGATGATAGAGGCGCTTGCTGCTGGCTCGCCGGAGCGTATCGCGGCTTGTCTCCGCAACGACCTGCAAGAACCCGCTATAGAACAAAGCGGAGGACTGGCGCGGCTGCACCGAGAACTGGCGGGGCTCTGCCCGAGGCTTGGTCTAAGGGGCCTGCTGTTGTCGGGGAGTGGGGCGGCATTCTTTGCCCTGGCTGGAGATGAAGAGGAGGCTGCGCATGCGGCGCGGGTGCTCGATGGGCGTCTCGAAGCGCGTTGCGTGGCGGTGCGCAGCCTGCCGGCGTACGATGCTGACTGTATGGAGCTCATTGCACGGAGGGCAAGCCTTTGAATATCACGGAAGTACGGGTCAAACTCATGCGCAACCGGTCCGATCGGCTCCGCGCATTCTGTAGCATCACCATAGATGATGACTTCGTCGTACATGATCTGCGAGTGATCGAAGGACGGAGCGGCTTCTTTGTTGCCATGCCGAGCCGCAAACTGACTGACAACTGCCCGCGATGTGGCGGCAAAAACGAACTGCGCGCGGAGTACTGCAACGAGTGCGGCGCGAAACTGGACGAGGGACGGGCCGACCGCAAGAGTGAGAAGGTACACGTGGACGTCGCCCATCCCATCAACACCGAGTGTCGTGAGCAGGTGCAACAACGCGTCCTGACTGCCTATCAGGAAGAACTGGGCGACGAGGAAGCTGAGCCCGAACAAGAAGCACCTCAGCAGGAAGTCTACGAACAAGAGGGTGCCGACGAGGAGGACTACCAGGACTTCGCCGATGACCTCGAAGAGCAGACAACCACGCCTGAATCGGAGGAGGCGGACGAGTTCGAATTGCCGGCCTTCGACGATGAGGACGAAGCAGAACTGATGCCCCTTGGCGAGCCCGCTACGGAAATCCTGGAGAAGGAAGAAGGGCTGCCCAATCTGATCGAAAGCGTGCTGGCAGAGCAGGAAGCCAGCCCCGCCGAGGAGCCTGAACTTGCAGGCGAAGAGGAGGGCCCGCCGCCCGTCGTGAGTGAAGAGGCACCCAGTGAAGCTCCGCCAGAACCAGAGGGAGCGCAACAGGAAGCTGCGGCAGAGCAGGGCGAAGAAGAGGATGCAGATACCTATCGCCGTCGGTCCTCCAAGAGCGAAGAGACCTCGGGAGGTTTCGGCGAGGGCATACTTTGAGGCCGCAACTCCTGCCGCGTGCCAGTGAGTTGTCTTCCCCGGCGTAGGAAGTCGGCTTCACTACGGAAGTCGCAGATATGCCGGGCAGGGCGCTGTATCACCGGCGACTACGCTCATGGCTGTCCGCGGAGCCGCCTGTCAACAGGGCCCTCGACGTTACGTGCCGGGCCATGGAAGCGCGCCACGCGTGAAGTTGCCGCCGCTGTCCATTGGACGCGCCGGTGGTCAGTGAGTATACTCTGTTCTTACTTACCCGCAACCCACCGGAGCGGATTCCCTCACCTCTGGAATGTGAGTCATGTCGAAGACCGGAGCAGAGATACTGGTTGACGCCCTGCTGAAACAAGACGTTGAGCACGTCTTCGGCATCCCCGGCGGGGCCGTCATCAAGCTCTACGACGTTCTGTACGACGCACCGATCAAGACCATACTCGCCCGCCATGAGCAGGGCGCCGGGCACATGGCCGACGGCTATGCCCGCGCCACAGGCAAAGTGGGCGTGTGCCTGGCCACCAGCGGCCCCGGGGCAACCAACCTTGTCACTGCCATCGCTACTGCGTACATGGATAGCGTGCCCGTCGTTGCGTTGACCGGCCAGGTGAAGACGAACCTGATCGGCAACGACGCTTTCCAGGAGGCGGACGTGACGGGCATCACCCGTCCCGTCACCAAGCACAACTACCTGGTTAAGGATGTGAGAGATCTCGCGCGTATCGTGCGGGAAGCCTTCTATGTTGCGTCGAGCGGGCGCCCCGGGCCGGTCCTCATCGACCTGCCGGCTGACGTCACGATGGCTGAGTTCGATGGAGAAGTTGACGATACCATGCAGTTGCCCGGCTATAAGCCCACCGAAACGGGTCATAGCCTGCAGATACAGAAGGCTGCTGACGCTCTCAACAACGCATCGCGGCCCGTCCTGTATGTTGGCGGCGGTGTTCTGATCGCGGGAGCGAGCGAGGAACTAACGGCACTGGCTCGGAAAGCAAAGGTGCCCGTCACGACGACGCTGATGGGCCTTGGCGTTTTCCCGGAGACCGATCCGCTTTCCCTCGGCATGCTCGGAATGCATGGCACGGTCTATGCCAACTACGCGGTGACGAACTGCGACCTGCTGGTTGCCGTCGGCGCCCGCTTCGACGACCGTATCACGGGCAAGATCAGCGAGTTTGCGCCCGCTGCGCAGATCGTACACGTGGACGTTGACCCGACTTCCATCGGCAAGAACGTGCAGGTGGACATCCCCGTCGTAGGCGATGCCAAGAGGGTGCTCAATGAGCTGATGCCGCTGGTCGAGGAACGCGACCGGGAAGAATGGCTGGAGAAGGTCGCCGCCTGGAAACGTGACTTCCCCCTCAGCTACAAGCAGAATGAGAGCGAAGTCAAGCCTCAGGCGGTCGTTGAGGAGATCTGGAACGTCACCGACGGCGAGGCGATCATTGTTACGGATGTCGGGCAGAACCAGATGTGGGCGGCGCAGTACTTTAAGTACAGTCGCCCAAGGACGTTCCTCAGCTCGGGCGGGCTCGGCACCATGGGCTTTGGGCTTCCGGCCGGCATCGGCGCTCAGTTCGGGTGTCCGGATGAGGCGGTGTTTGTGGTTGCCGGCGACGGCTCACTGCAGATGAACATCCAGGAGATGACAACTGCTGTCCACAACAAGTTGCCGGTCAAGATTGCGCTTCTGAATAACGGATACCTGGGGATGGTTCGCCAGTGGCAGGAGCTGTTCTTCGACCGGCGCTATTCCCATACGCATCTGGCCCCGGGCAATCCCGATTTCGTAAAGCTCGCGGAGGCTTTTGGGGCAAGGGGTATCCTGGTGGACAAGCCTGACCAGGTTCGTCCCGCCCTCGAAGAGGCGATGAGCATCGAGGACGGTCCCGTGCTTATCGACTTCCGCGTCGCGCCCGAGGAGAACGTTTTCCCGATGGTCCCGGCCGGTGAAGCGATCGACCGCATGCTCAGCGGCATGGCCTGAGCCGGCGGCAGAACTCAACCAGCAACGGAATAGCATGAACAAGCACATCATCTCTGCCCTGGTGGTTAACCGGCCCGGTGTCCTGGCCCACATGGCCGGCCTGTTCAGCGCGCGAGGCTTCAATATCGACAGCCTCGCGGTCGGGGAGACCGAGCAGCACGAGTTCAGCCGCATGACCATCGTCGTGGAAGGCGATGACGCCATCCTGGAGCAGGTGCGCAAGCAAATCGGCAAACTGATCGACGTTGTCAAGGTCCAGGACTTCAGCGAGACACGGTGTGTGGAGCGCGACCTCGGGCTGATGCGCATCAATGCGCCTGCCAACAAGCGAAGTGAGATCCTGGAACTGGTCGACATCTTCCGTGGGCGGGTGGTCGACGTGGGCCGCAACGAAGTGATGGTCGAACTTGCTGGCACGGAGGACAAGATCGAGGCGTTTCTTGACCTTGTGCGGCCCTATGGCGTAAAGGAGATGGCTCGAACGGGTAGGATCGCCCTGGCCAGGGCTATTCAGTCCCGTTGAGGGCCTGAGAGGATGCCCGGGAAGCTCTCGCGCAGGCGAACGAGCCGCTCAGTCGCGCCAGCCGCCGACAATTCCGATGCAAGCTGCTGCACCAGGGCGTCTGCATCTATGGTCTGCGCCTGCCGTGTCGTTTCCACCAGTCGTTTGGCGTTCTGCCAGGCCCCGGCGTCCGCGTAAAGGCGTAGCAGTTCCAGAACCTTCTCAGGATCTGCCGGGCCCTCAACCAGCCGCACGTGGCGCTCCAGAAGTGTCAGCGCGCTCTGCTTGTCAACTGCTGCAAGCATGCGGTAGCCCTCCGCGTCGTAGGGGTTCACGGCGAGGTGCTCGAGGGCGAGTTCCAGAGCACGTTCGCGCCGGCCAGTGCCCAGAGCGCACCGCGCCAGCAGCAGTCGTGTCTTGAGCATGCCTGGTGCAACCGGCCACACGCGCTCGCTGATGTAGTCTTCCGCCCGTGCCCAGTGTCCGTTTCGCGTGTGGTAGGTTCCGATGATGTAGTCCAGGTAGAGTATGTGCGGGGGCCACAGGGAGCGCGGACGGGCGCGCTCCAGATGCGCGATAAGATCGTCGATGGCGCGCGTGTCTTGCGCGGGATGGCGGTGCATGAAATCTCGGGCCTGCTCCGCCCGGCGCAGGTGGACCATGCTGGCGTACGCCCCGACACCCCAGGTCCACCACGCGGCGGCTACAATGAGGGCGGTGGCGCCGACGATGGCCCAGGCAGCGGGGGTCATTTCAGCCTGGGCGTCTGACGGTCCGGGCTGCTGCCGCCCCCACCAGAGCGAGGAAGCCAGCAGGCCGAGCAGGAACCACTGGTTCGCCGCGAACCCCCAACCCACGCTGGCTTTGCCGAGCACTGACTGCACCTGGAACGCGAGCGCGCCAACCCACAGGGCACTGCAGACCAGGCGTTCGGCCCCCTTAAGCTTCACGATTTGTCGGTAGGAAGCGATAAAGGCGATGGCGAGTGCCACCCCGTACAGCGCGAGGCCGGCTGCGCCCAGGTCCGTGCCGATGCGCACCAGCTCGTTGTGCGGATGCTCGGCGCGCATGCCTCCCAGCGTGCGCATGCGCGAGGCGACAGGGGGCTTGTATCGCGGCCAGACATTCGGCCACGATCCGGCTCCCCAGCCCCTTAGCGGGCGCTCGGCAAACGCTCGGGCTCCGGTCGTCCAATAGATCATGCGCATCTCCGTCGTCGTCTCCGGACGATAGGCCCACTGCAGGGCTGCCGATCGGAGGGGACGCACGACGACGAAGGCAACCCCGCAGCCCACCCCAATCAACGCCAGCGTCTGGAGAGCGTAGCGACGGGGCTTTCTGCCGAGGTTCAGGATCACGAAGGCGGTGAGCCCCACGGCAGCTGCAACGTAGCCCGCCAGGGACCCAGCCGTCCAGAACGCGAACCCGAGCACAATCAAGGCTGCGAGAGCTGCAGCGCTCGTCAGCACAAACTGGGCTGCCGGGGGGCGGTGCTGTTCATCAGTGCTTTGCCTGCGTAGTTCGCGCACGCGGTTCAGGGCGACCGCTGCAACGAGGAACGCTCCGGTGACGAAGACTGCACAACTGAAGTTCCGATTGACGTAGAAGACCGGGAACCGGTGAAAGGCGACGCGAAACCGCCAGCCGTGCTCCGCCGCCCAGCCGAAGATGATAAGATCAGCCAGCGCTGCCTGGACAAGGATGGAGACGAGGTAGAACTTGCCCACGAGTCGCCACTGACGCGGCCGGCGCACCAGGAGCACAACAGCCACACAGAGCGCCAGAAAGGGCACCTCCCGAACCGCCTGGCCCCGGGCGCCATAGGACCACGTCGCCCAGAAACAGCTTGCCAGCGACCACAGGCCGTAGGCAATCACGGTGGCCGGGAATGCCATCTCGTTGCGCAGTAGCAACTGCTTGATCTGGCCTCGCCTGCGCAGCGCGGCCCAGGCACTGACGACCAGCATTGCCGCAAGCAGCGTCTGCACGGCGAAGTACTGCGGCCAGGCGGGGAAGATGGTCGCAATGTCGTCCAGGAGCGCGAAGGCACGTGGCATATTCTCTGCCACGTAGACCTTCGCGCCATGCGGCAGCCATACCACGCACAGGAGCGAGGCGGGTATGCACGCGAGCAGCAGGTAGTATGCGACCCGCGAGGGGAGCGATGAACCGATCTTCGTGGCAGTTTTCGGTGGCATAACAGGGCACGCCGAGTATAGCAGGAGGGTCTCAGCGCTTCGAGTGCGCACATGAGCCCGGGCTGCGCCCGGGGCTCAGCGGTCGACTATGCGCACAACCTGTTCGTCGCTGTTCCCGCGCAGTTCGGGCGCGTACATGCCTTGGACGACTGCTGGCAACGCATGGAACACCCCGGGCACCTCGGCGCGGTAACGATAGCGCAGCAAGTGATTGCCGCGGCCAAGCGTGTCTACAAAAAATGCCACCTTCTCGTCGCGCAGTTCCATGTAGCTGGCGAACCCCTCCTGAAACTCCGCCCCACTGCGCAGCTCAATCGGCTCGCAGCCGGCGGGTTTTGGGTCCTCGAACATGAGGAAGGTGTAATCGTTGTCCGAAGTGACTTCCATCTCAACCTGCACCAGGTCACCGCTATGCACGGCATCGCCGTCTTCGAGCGGTATCCGCTTGTAACGCAGCCGCCTCTCGGAGATTCGATGTCCTTCGGCGCCCTCAACCTGGACGTCGAAGGGCATCTGCTCCAGCCGGAAGTAGCGGCGGTCCAGTTTTAGCTGCAGACCGCTGGCAGCGATGCTCTCCTCCTGGGTGAAGTAACGTATCCACGCGGACCAGTACAGGGCACCGGGGCCGTCCTTTGTGATCCTCAGCGTGTGTCGGCCTCCTTCGAGGGCAACCCCTTCCACTACCAGGCGGTTGTCGTAAGTGAAGAAGTTATCGCGGTTGATGCGGACAGTCTTGGTAACCGCACCATCGTCAAGGCTAAGTGTCAGGGCGTAATCAGGTCGTCCTTCTCCGCTGGCGGCCACGTACTCGCTCATGGCGGTCACACAAAGCGTGGTGTCGCGTGTCGAGCGCCAGTAGTAGCCGTTTCGGCGATTCTCAAGGAGCCACTTCACGATCTGCGGCGCTGCGTCGCTCTCGGGATCGATGCGCACGATCGCCCGCAGGCACCAGGCGTTGGTCTCGATGTCGTTGTTATACCAGTACCACCAGGCTTCTCGGGGCGTGCGGAACCAGGCGATGCCTGTCTCCTCGTTCTGCTCCAGGTACTGCATGATATTGCGTAGCGAGATGCTGGCGCGCTCGCCGTCACCGAGATGGTGAAGCGCCATGGCCAGCAATGCCTTCCCGTAGAGGTTGAGCTGATCGCGTCCGGCGAACAGCCGGTCAAGGCAGTCGCCGGCGCTCGTTCCGGTCCGGGCAAGGACATAAGCCACGTAGGCATGCGTGGCGGATGCTGACCAGTGTGCCTTCTCGAGCTCCCGCTGCTGCCACGACCGCAAGAAACTGGCGCCGTTCTCGAGCATGCCCGCGTCGATCGCGACGTCGGCCTCGCGTGCCTCAAGCAAGCCGTCCAGCACGTAACTGGTCAGGTAGGGGCTCGACGTTCCGCGCTTCCACCACGCCCAGCCGCCATCGGGTTGCTGCATCTCGGCTATGCGCTTGAGGCCCTTACGGATGATGGCTTGAAGTTCGTCGGAGTCGAAGATGGGGCTATCGGCGTAGAAGCGCAGATTCTCGCCTTTCTCAGTCCGGCGCACCTCCTCCAGCCGTCCCCGAATGTTGCGCACCTCCTCCAGGCTGATGCCCATGTTGCGTAGCGTCTTGAGCGTGAGGACGGCGGGCAGAAAGCGGCTGACTGTCTGCTCGGTGCAGCCGTATGGGTAATGCAGACAGTAGGGCAGGGCGTCTATCATGGCGCCGACCAGACTCGGAGCGTACTGCACTTCGAGCCGCGTCAACTCCGGGCGCCGCCGTTCCGGCACCGTGAACTCGATACTTTGGGACGTCTGGCCATCGGCCGCACGCGCACTGCCGGTGAAGGAGTCCTGCTTTGTCATGCCGTGCACAAGGACGGGGAATGTCATGCGCATGGCGTCGGACTCCTCATCGGTCAGTGCCCTGACCGTGATGGCGGCTGTGCCTTCCTCCAGCACTTTCACCCGCCAGTCCACGCGGCGCTCACCCTCGGCGGGGATATCTACGTGCGCGGCGACGGGCGAACCGTCCATCAGTTCCAGATGCTCCTCAGGGATCTGCAGGCTCACCTGAACCGCCTTGGCCTGGGGCAGATAGTTGTGGACGTTCGCGCTGATGACCACCTCGTCGTACTCCATGAAGAAGCGGGGCGCCTGGAGGCGAACCAGCAGGTCCTTTGTCGTGACGACGTCCGCACTGCCCTGGCCGACCTGCGCCTGTCGGCCCATTGCCCAGGCATTGAGCTTCCAGGTTGTCAGGTTCTCCGGCATGGTTACCGTTGCGGTGACTTGCCCGTCCGGCCCGGTGGTCATCGATGGTAACCAGAGCGCCGTATCGGCGAACTGCTCCCTGACGGCCGCCTCTGCGAACTGCGGCTCCTCGACACTGGGCCCTGCCCCGGCGGGGGCCTCCGCTGCCATCGCGTCTGCCGCTTTGGCGTTCGCCATGGGTGCCGCCACGCCGTACAGAACTTCACCCTCGGCAATGGTGGCGCCACGGCGCATGCCGCCCAGCGCGGCCGAGCGTCCCATAAGCTCGTTTAGCTCCTCATCTGTGAGGCTCCACCACTTGCGCACGTCCGGCCCCCATGTCGCATGCCACGCCGGCGGCAAAGGATGCAGTGCCTGAAAAGGACGACGCAGGTAGCCCTGTGCCGCGAAACGTTCGAGAAGGTTGGTCTGCATCTGTGGATGGTGGGTGCGCACCTGGCCGTGGAAGAAAGCTGCGATTCGGGGCGTGTATTCTGGCTGGATGTAGAGAACAGATCTGTCGAACCCGCTCAACGCGACCTGGACGTTCCGTGCCGGTTCGCCGTCAGCAGTGCACGCGGTCACGCAGATGGTCGCCTCCTCGCCCGGGGCGTACTCCGCCTTGTCGGTCCGCACCCCGACATCGAGACAGTGGTCCGCTGGCGGCACGTTGATGCGCACGACCTGCTGATGGACGCGCAGGTCGGCGACGGTGCTGGCTTCCACGTGGGCATTGGACTGATCGGCCTTCCTGACGGGAATGTCCACCACGGTGTGGCCGTCCCGCAGGTGCAGCAGTCGCCAGCTTAGCAACGTTCCGTTGTCGACTTCATCCGCCAGCAGCACGTAACTGTTCGGGCGGCGCGTGTTGACCATCAACCGGCACGTCTCGCCGGGCTTGTAGGTGCGTTTGTCGGTGATCAGCTCAATGTCGTTGAAGCGGTGCAGGCGCCCGTCGAAGTCGCGCCCGACGACCCATACCAGCCCGTGCCCCTTCACGGTCTCGCCCCAGCGGTCGGGGGCCCTGAACGTGATCTTCAGTTGGTCGCTGCGTTCGTGCCGCAGGCGGAAACGCAGCACGCCCTCGGCGTTCGTCGAAGCCCGCCATTGGTCCAGCTTCTGTTCATCAGCACGTGCGTTGTCCGGCCCACCCCAGACGATGCGTGAGACCGTGACAACGCCTTCGGTTTCCACGGGGCGGTCGTCGGGTGTCATGCAGCGGATCGTGAGTGTCATCTCCTGGCCCGGCCGGTAGTAGCCGCGGTCGCTGTGTACGGTAGCGTAGAAGGCCTGGCGGGTTACCGTTACGTCTCCTTGCCCGATAACGGTGCGACGGCTGGCATCGGTCACTTCGGCCTCGATGACATAACGGTGGTCACGGTCGGGGTGGTTGCGGAGGGCGGTGCCCGTCTCGATCTCGACGGCCAGCTTCCCGTCTGCCCCGATGCGTGCCTGTCCTTGCCGGACGAGTTCGCGGACGGGACTGCGTGGTTGCCATCCGGGCCACCAACCCGGCGGCTGCCAGCAGCACCGGGCCTCGCTCCACCAGGGGAACCAGTCGGAAGGGTACCACGGCAAACCGTAGCCTGGCCCGTAGAGCCAGTCCCAGGGTCCAGGCGGGTAATGCGTGTGCGTGTACTCCTCGCGAAACACCTTGTAGGATACATTGGCGTCGGTTACGGGAGCGCCGAAGTAGTAATCCGCCCTGATGACGGCCTCGATCGCCTCACCAAGCCTGGCATGTACCTTAGAGGGTTCGACCGTGACCTCGAACTCGGGTTTCTTGTACTCCTCGACGCGGAAATTCTGCCCCCCGGCGTAACGTTCGCCCTTCACTTCTATCCGATAGATGCCCAGGGGCGGTTCCTCTCCCAGCACCATCTCGCCGTCAAAGCCCCCGAAGTCGTCAGTGCGCTTCGTGACCTGCTGGACCTGGTCCCCGCGCGGGTCAAAAACGGTAATCTGGACTTCGCGGTGGGGCAGGTTCTGCAGGACACCATCGCGGGCGTAGCGCATCCAGACCTTGTAGTGCACCGCCTGTCCGGGACGGTAAACAGGTCGATCAGTAATGACGTAGGAGAACGTGCCCTCCCTCATTCGTGACGGATGATAGCGCCTGTAGTAGCTCATGCCGCTCCAGGCAAGTCGCCCATCGGGCGCAGTGATCAGCAAGTGCGTCCTGGAGTCACCGGGGCTCTCTGCGTCGGGCTGCAGCAGGCACATCCCTTCCCGCGTGGTCCGGGTATGCTGCTCGCGCCAGTGCCACAGGTGTTTTCGCCGTTTGCGGTCATAGGTATTCCAGCTCTCGATTACATCGAGTTCAGCGTTGGCGACGGGTGCACCGGTTACGGCCTCGGCAACGTAGTAGAGGCTGCCCTGGTTTGTTTTCTTCTCGATGTAGGCAAGGTCAGTAAGGACGACGACGGCGCGGCTGGCGCCGAGCCCGAGTGCTGCGAACCCCTGCTTGCTGGCATGTTGCGCGGGCGGCGCGGCCGCATAGGCGCATACAAGGTAGGCGCCCGCTTCGGACAGTGTGGACTGCAGCGTTACCTGCGAGTAGCGGTGCGTCCCATCCTCTTCTACAGGATGGCTCCAGCGTCCGATCTCTTCACCGACGTACCGGGCGATTCGCTTGGTCGTTACGTCGCGATGGTCGGGCTCCCGAACGAGTACGCTGTGCCACCCCGTAAGCGCACGCTGCCAGGCCCAGTAGTCCTCGTGTTGAGGCCGCTCGTTGTGCAGGTCTTGAAGCAACGATTCGAGGTCGAAGCTTCGGGCGACGAACCAGATGCGGCCCACGTTGCGGTAGCTAACTTGCAGTTCGGCCGGTCGGCCAGGAAGCTGTACCCCGGTGTCGCTGAGTCGAACCTGTGGCTCTCGTATGCGACGTGCCTGCTCGGCGGCGTGCCTGGCCCAGGACGCGCCGGCCGACCGCTCGCGCAGGACGGAATACTCCTGCAGGGCCTGCACGTACTGCTGGCGGCTCTGGTAGTAGAGTCCGGTTGCGTAGAGAGCCTGATCGGCAACGTCCAGTGTCTCGTGTCCACTGCTTACCTTCCGCAGAAGCGCCAGCACGCCAAACTGCTCCGGCAGCTCTACGCGCCGGACGTGGCCGCCCACCAGGACCAGGGCTTCGTTGTCCTGGAGTTCCCATGGGTTGTATTCCTGCAGCGTCTCCTGAAGCGGTCGGCGGCCGTCAGCGTAATAGCCGTCCGCATAGGCGTTCAGCCGGTCCATACCGAAGCGCTTTCGAGCCAGCATGGCCTGTCGATAGTAGCTGAGCGCGGCATGAGGCTGGCCCTCGCTTCGGTCGAGCCTGCGCACTTCGTGCAGGAGGTAGAGGATCTTCTCGTCGTCCTCAAGGCTGTTGGAATAGTCTGCAGGACGCTCCGGCCACACGGGGTTCCCATCGGCTCCAACGCGAAGGCCGATGGGGCGCCTGCGATGGTAGTGCCAGTCGTTGTAGCCCTCGTCGAAGTCCTCCTCGCCCGCAGTGTCCGCGAGGGCGTCATCGCGCTCTCCCCACCAGGAATACCAGAAATGCGGTTGGTCGGAGTAGATGGAGAAACGTGCGACCAGGCTGGCCAGATCGAAGATGCACCCGATGCGTTCCTCGCGCCACTGGTCGTCCGCGTCGGTGTCCGATTCGGCGTATAGCTGGCGAGCCCGCTCCATGTGGCGCACAGCGTGCTTCTTGTCATGGCGCCAGCTCTGCAGTCGGATGCCCTGTCGATGCTCGCCACGATGGAACTCGCCTCCTGCACGTGTTCCCCAGTGTGGCAGCAGCATGTAGAGGTGGCCCATCAGGCGTTCGGCACGGGCCTCCTGCCGGGTGCCCTCAGTGCGTGCGACGTACTCCTCAGCGGCTTCGATGGCTTCATCGTAGAGCTCCAGGCGCAGCTTGCAAAGGATGAACCGCTCAGCGGCGCGATGCCAGTCGCCCTCCTTCGTACGAAAGACGGCGGCGTATGTCTCCGCCGCCTCCGCGTAGTGTTTCTGTGCGAAGAGATGGTCCGCTTTCGTCATGTCGGGTCTGCCTGCCGAAGCTGCGAAGGCGCCGAGGCCAAGCAGAACGGCAACAATCAGCGTGGCAACTGCAGACCGGTTGATCATCTTAGCCCTCCCGAGTGTCTTGCTCTGAGTGGGACAGTGTTCGATTCTTACGCGTCGCTTTGTGCTTGGACGCACGAACCCGGCCGATGTTCCGCTTGCACAGCCATGGCCGGGCGCCACCCCGCCGACTCGCCAGATTCAGTAGAGCCTGCTCCACAAGGGGCAGGCGGATACCGGCGAGGATTCGGTGCTCGACCTCAGCGGAGGAAGACGATCGCGACGCCCTTCACGGCTCCGCCGTCTCGAGACCGAGCAGGTCGGCGGCAGTCCATTCGTCCGGATAGACTACAGCCTCCCGGCATACTCTCGGACCGCTCCAACTTCTACGTCTTCGGGCAGACATGTTCAACTGAAGGGAACAGGGGCACTGTCCGTTCAAGAGGCACGTGGTTTGCGTACCCCGTCATACACGGTAGTCGTGCAATTCTGATAGGAGTGGCACGGCATGCGCAGTGGCATCATGCTGTTCGGTGTGATAATGGCCTCCGTGGCCACGCTCTTCGTGGCCATCGGGCTCTACGATTTCGGCGACGGCCAGAGCGTCACCGGCCCCATACTCTCGGCTCGCAGGGCGCAGTCCGTTCGTGTCCCGCGGGCCGGCTCAGCAACGCTTAGAGTCAGTCCGCAGAACCCGTCCGAACAGTGCGTGCTGGTGGTGGAGCTGCAGGACCCTCCCGGGCAGAGGCTGGTCAAGGGCGATATCGTGGAGGAGCTTGCGGTCCTGGCCGGTCTGGCAACCTGTACACCGAGATTCGGTGTCACCTATACGCAGCAGCGGGACCTTAGGCGGCGTTATACTGTGTTGATTCTGGTTCCATCGGGGGTGCGGGAGATGGAGCTCAGGATTGGGCAGAGGGAGACGGTCTCCTTCGTGGCGTCCGAGCGAACCTACCGGCAACTTACTGTCAGCCTCCCCGACGCGGAGATGCGTTGAGCGTCAGGCGCTGTCGCTGCACCCTTGCATCCGTAGCGCTTTGCCTGCAGCGAGGCGTCCGTGTAATATGGGGTGAGAGTTGAATCCGCCCACCCGAGACCCTCCCTGCCATGGAACGACCCCAGAAACTGACGGTGATTGCCTGTGGTGTGTTCGAGCGTGAACTGCACCGCGTCGCTCGTGAGAGCGAGAATCAAGTCGATGTCGAGCTCCTCGATGCCGGTCTCCATGCCGTGCCGGACAGGCTGCGGCTGCGCGCCCAGGAAGTGGTCGATTCGGTTGCCCGAGAAGGTAGACACGATGCCGTGTGCCTTGCCTATGGCCTGTGCGGCCGAGGCACGGCCGGACTGGTGGCGCGGAGCATACCGATAGTCATACCCCGCGTGCACGACTGCATTTCCCTATTCCTCGGCAGCACGCACGAGTATCAGCGCCAGTTCCGTCGTCATCCCGGCACCTTCTACTTCACAACCGGCTGGTACGAGAAGAAGGCGCACCCGGAACGGACACGCATCGCAGCCGCCCGCAAGCACGACCCAACGAAGCATCCGCAGTACGGCGAGTTCAGTGAGCACTACGGGGAGGATAACGCCCGCTTCATCGTCGAGTTCCTGGAGAGTTGGCGTAGCAACTACCAGCGGGCCGCCCTTATCGATCACGGTTTCGCCAGCGAAGAACACGTGGAAGCCACCCGGCGTATCGCTGAGGCAGCAGGCTGGGAGTATGAGCGTCTGGAAGGCAGTCTCAGGCTGCTGAAGCGTCTCGTGGACGGCGATTGGAACGAGGACGAGTTCCTCGTAGTGCCGCCCGAACACCTCGTAGTCCCCACCAATGATGCGCGAATCTTCGCCCCCGTGCCCGCCGGGCAGGGACAGAAGTGCGTTGACGTTGCCGGCGACGTTCGTGAGGGCACCTTCCTGTACGGAGAGGCCAGCGGTGACGCCGGGCGGGACGACATCCTGGGGCTCGGCATCGACGCGGGGGGGACGTACACAGACGCTGTGCTTTGCGACCTGGGTGCAAGCCGACTGATTGGGAAGGCGAAGGCGCTGACCACGCATCACCATCTGGTCGACGGTATAGCGGCGGCGCTGGGGGGGCTGGATGGAACGGCCTTGAGGAGGGTCAACCAGGTTTGCCTGTCCACGACCCTGGCAACGAATGCCATTGTAGAGGGAAGGGGCCAGCCGGTGGGCCTGCTCCTTATGCCCTATCATGAGGGGTTGGCCTCGCAGGTGCGCACGCCACTCATGCGTCTGCTGGGGGCTCGCATGACGATTGACGGTGTGGAAGAGGTCCCGGTTGATGAAGACGACGTGAGGAAAGCGGCAGGCAGCCTTTTGGAAGATGGCGCCGCGTCATTCGCCGTGAGCGGCTATGGCGCCGTGCGGAACCCCAAGCATGAGAACCAGGTGCGCGAGATCCTGCAGGCGGAGTTCGGGCTGCCGGTGGTCTGTGGCCATGAGCTGTCCGGGCGGTTGAACTTCATCGCGCGCGCTCACACAGCGGTGCTGAATGCCCGCCTGATTCCGCTTATAGAGAGCTTGCTGCAGTCGGTGGAGAGGGTGCTTGCCGACTCCGGTGTCGACGCGCCTCTCTTCATTGTCAGGGGAGACGGATCCATTATGCGCCGTGCGGCTGCCCGCATGCGCGCTGTGGAGACGGTGCTCAGCGGGCCGGCCGCCAGCGCCGCCGGAGGGCGCCTGCTGACGGGGCAGCGCGACGCCCTCGTTGTGGACATGGGCGGCACAACCACGGACGTGGCGGCTTTGCGGGACGGTCGCCTCGACCTGACGCCCGAAGGGGCTCAAGTGGGCAGATGGCGCACCAGCGTCACGGCAGCCGACATTCAGACGGCGGGGCTTGGCGGTGACAGCCACGTGCAGCCTGCCGGCACCGGCAAGGTCCGGGTGGGGCCACGGCGCGTGGTGCCGCTGTCGTACCTGGCGGCGCACTGGCCCCACGTCAGCGACGAATTGGAGGAGCTGCTCGGGCAGACCGAGCAGGGGGGCGTGGGGGCCGATGCGCTCGACTTCTTCGTGTTGGTGGGGCGACCCCGGGAAATGTCACTCAGAGACCAGGAAGCCAGAATAGCGCAACTGCTGGCCCCGGCACCACAGTCGCGCCTCGCTCTGAGCCGGGCATGCGGTTGCCTGTCCTCCCGTCTGCTGCGGATAGGCCGGCTGGAGGACATCGGGCTGGTGCGCCGAGCTGCCGTTACACCGACGGACGCGCTTCACGTTCTCGGGCACTACGCCCCATATGATACAGAGGCGGCGCGGAAGGCGCTGCAGATGCTGGGACATTTCGTGAACCTGGAGGCGGAGCAAGCGGCGCGGCTGATCGTGCAGGAGGTTGAGCGGCAACTCGCGCTCACGATCGTGCGGCGAGAGTTGAGTGTCGCCGACGGTGGATTGAATGGGGAAGACTTCCAGCGTTACCTGCCCATTCTCGACAGAGCCGTCTCCGATACGGTGACCGAGGAGTTCGATTTGCTGTGGAGGCAGAGGCGGCCCGTCGTTGGCATCGGGGCTCCGGTGTCGGCCTACTTGCCCGGAGCCTGTCGGCGGCTGGGAACCAAGCCGATTGTTCCGCCGGACGCCGACGTTGCGAACGCTGTGGGGGCAGTGACAAGCTGTATCCTGGTGCGGGAGAGCGTGCGTGTGCGGCCGGGCGAGTTTGGGCGGTTTATCCTGTTCGCACCGGACGGGCGCGAGGAGTTCTCTACTTTGAGTCGCGCCGAAGAGGCGGCAAGAAGGCACGTGGTGGGCCTGGTTCGCCAACGGGGGCAGAGCTTCGGCACCCTTGAGTCGCAGGTCAGGGTCCAGGTGCGGCGGCGCGTCGGCCGCGTGCAGGACGGCAGCGCTCAGCTACTGGAGGTGGAGGTGCAGGGCGAGATGGAGGGGGCTCCGGCCCTGACGATGGTGCCATAGGCAGCGACCCCGGCCGTCGAGACTGTGTCACCTTGCTACGGCATCGCAGGCGGGCTATAATCGCTGTTGCTCCGAATGGGTGCGATTTGCGCCTCCCACGATGGCCCCATCGTCCAATGGCTAGGACATCGGACTTTCGATCCGACAATCGGGGTTCGACTCCCCGTGGGGTCACCACAACAGCGAGGGCCTGTGTCTGGCTGCCGGCATAGGCCTTTTTTCCTTCCGTTCAGTGCATCGCGCCTGCTGCGACCCGTTTGACGGGTCCCTGTATAGATCCCGAAAAAAGGGGCCCACGCCCTGGGGCGCAGGCCTTATCCTGTGGGAGGATGCCTGATGAAGCAGGTGTCAGATTGGCAGTTTCCACCTGCTGACCCCTCAGGCAAGGGGTGCCGCTCTGCGCAGGTTCCTCGGCCACTTCAGGCGAGCTGCGGGTTCAGTAAGGAAGTATACAGAACGTCCCCACGCCACACTGGCAGGCAGCGGTGAACCGAAACGCAGCGCGTCAGAACATCTCACTAACGTCTGCGTCCTCGATCTCGCGGAGCACTTGTGAACTGCTCGCATCCGGGCGCTCCAGGTCATCCTCGTTCAGATTGACATAAACGTCTGAGCCGCCCCGGACTGTTATGCCGCCGGGCAACCCGGTCTCACCCAGGCGTTCCTGGCGTTCCTTGCAGCGCACGCACAGCACGGCAAAGGGCCGCACGTCGAGCCGCCGCTCGCCGATCTGGCTGCCACACTCCTCGCAGACGCCGTAAGTCCCCTCTTTGAGCTTCTCCAGGGCCAGCTCGATTTCCTCCAGTGCGGCCGACCCCGCTTGCGCGGAGAGGGCGGCCATGTAGTCGAGCTCGCCTTCCGCCACCATGTCCAGCAGTTCAGTCGGATCGCTCGCAGAGGCATTATGAACATTATCGAGCGCCTTGCTCACCTCGCCGAGCAGCCGTCGCTCCATCTCGGTGAGTTGCTCTCTTATCTGCTGTTGCTTTTGTTTCATCGCTTTCATTTCGGTTTCCTCAGCCTGTTGAGACCGCCGGTAGTACAGCAAAATGCGTTCCCATTGTAACTGCTCCGACTTCCTTGCATTTCCCCTGCACGGGTTCGATTCCCCGCGCTTGCATATTAGTAGGCTAAGCAGCCTTGATGTTCAATACATGAAACCCCTGACCGGGGCTTCGTTTTCCCCCACGCGATGGGGCAGGAACCGCCGGACAGTGGCCAGAAGGGGTCAGGCGGTGTCGGGTGCAGCCCCCACGCTACGTGACATTGCGAGAAGACGGGCACGTCTTATGGACTATTCCCTTGCGTTGGCCCAGCTATTGGGGTAAGCTCACGAGTCTTGATCCGACGCGGGCAGGCCAGCGGAGAGAGAGAATCTTCGTGGGCCTTGACACGCGGAGGCTGTTCTGATAGTATGACGTGTGAGCTGCCGGGGGGTAGCATTGCCGGCGGCTCAGTTTTTCTCCCTTCGGCCGGTCTCTGACCGGTGGTTCTTTCACAAAGCGATGCAGGTGTGCCTCGTTGCTCGGCGGGCTGTGATGAGCATCCGTTGAGGAAACGGCGAGAGACACTTGACGCGCTGCGTGAGGGTGCTATAATGGGGGATGATGGGTAGGTATGCTCTTTGACAGACAGGAGACGGAGCAAGGTAAGGACCCCCGCAAGAGATTTGCGGCTACGAGGTGAGTCCGAAACAAGGCCAGAAAAGGGCTGAACTCCGGTGCGATCGCTTACGAGCGTGCCGGGGGGATCAACAGTAAATACCTATTGAAGGGTATGATACTGGCTCAGAACGAACGCTGGCAGCGTGCCTTACACATGCAAGTCGAGCGAGAAATCCCGCTTCGGCGGGAGAGTAAAGCGGCAGAAGGGTGAGTAACGCGTGGGTAAACTACCTTCGGGAGCAGGATAACGGCGGCCGCTTCGGCGGCCCTTAGGCGAAAGTGCCGCTAATACTGCACGATGATTGGACGGCATTCACTTATTCGTAAGCGGATAGCCGTCCGGTTCAAAGGTTTTGGGCTTCGGCCCAGTCCGCCCGGAGAGGTGCCCGCGTCCTATTAGCTAGTTGGTGAGGTAATGGCTCACCAAGGCGACAATGGGTAGCCGGCGTGAGAGCGCGACCGGTCACACTGGAACTGAGACACTGTCCAGAGCCCTACGGGGCGCTGCAGTGGGGAATCTTCCGCAATGGGCGCAAGCCTGACGGAGCGACGCTGCGTGCGGGAAGAAGGCCCTCGGGTTGTAAACCGCTGTCAGGGGTTATGAAATCCGCGTGGAGCCAATCCGCGCGGTTGACAAAGGCCCCAAAGGAAGCCATGGCTAACTCCGTGCCAGCAGCCGCGGTAAGACGGAGATGGCAAGCGTTGTTCGGAATCACTGGGCGTAAAGGGCGCGTAGGCGGTCCGACAAGTTGGGTGTGGAATCGCTCGGCTCAACTGAGCAATTGCGTCCAAAACTGTCCGACTTGAGCACGGCAGGGGAGAGTGGAACTCCTGGTGGAGCGGTGAAATGCGTAGATATCAGGAGGAACGCCGGCGGCGAAGGCGACTCCCTGGGCCGTTGCTGACGCTGAGGTGCGAAAGCCAGGGGAGCGAACGGGATTAGATACCCCGGTAGTCCTGGCCGTAAACGATGGGCACTTGGTAGTGGGGGTCACCTCTCTGCCGGAGTTAACGCGTTAAGTGCCCCGCCTGGGAACTACGGCCGCAAGGCTAAAACTCAAAGTAATTGACGGGGGCTCGCACAAGCGGTGGAGCACGCGCCTTAATTCGAGGCAACGCGAGGAACCTTACCAGGGCTTGACATGCAGGTGGTACGAACCTGAAAGGGGGAGGACCCTGGGTCAGCCAGGGAGCCTGCACAGGTGTTGCATGGCTGTCGTCAGCTCGTGTCGTGAGATGTTGGGTTAAGTCCCATAACGAGCGAAACCCTTGTCCTTAGTTGCCAGCGGGTCATGCCGGGGACTCTAGGGAGACTGCCGGTGTTAAACCGGAGGAAGGCGGGGATGATGTCAAGTCATCATGACCCTTATGCCCTGGGCGGGACGCATGCTACAATGGCCGGTACAAAGGGAAGCGAAGCCGCAAGGTGGAGCGAAGCTCTAAAAGCCGGTCCCAGTTCGGATCGGGGGCTGCAATTCGCCCCCGTGAAGTCGGAATCGCTAGTAATCGCGGATCAGCCACGCCGCGGTGAATATGTGCCCGAGCATTGTACACACCGCCCGTCAAGCCACGGGAGCTGGGAGCACGCGAAGCCGTGGGTCTAACCCGCTTCGGCGGGAGGACCGCGTCCACCGTGAGCCCGGCAACTGGGACTAAGTCGTAACAAGGTAGCCGTAGGAGAACCTGCGGCTGGATCACCTCCTTTCTAAGGACGCCAAAGTCCTTGAGGTGCCCCCAAGTAAAAGGGGTCGCGTACCTCGACCCCGGGCGCCTCGCAGAAAGACAACATCCATCGGCCCAACGCCGGCCTTGAGATAGGCCCTCACCCCGTGAGCTGCAAATTCTGGCAGGTAGGTCAGTGCCTTCTCCGTCTCCTTCTTCCTTACGCCGGGCCTATAGCTCAGTCGGCTAGAGCGCGCCCCTGATAAGGGCGAGGTCAGTGGTTCAAGTCCACTTAGGCCCACCACGGTGGTAACGGCCGCTCCCTGGGAACGGGAGCGGGAGCGGGGATGTAGCTCAATCGGGAGAGCACTGGCTTTGCAAGCCAGGGGTTGCCGGTTCGAGCCCGGTCATCTCCACCATCTGCGGCAAGAGGAATAGAGGCGCTGCAGTATGTGGCCGTTGGAAGTTCGGCCCTAACCGCGCGCGCCGTGCTCTTTGACATGTGAATAGGAATTGCGTCAGTGGCGGAAAGCCACGATGACGCCGAAACTTGAGCACTCCTGTGTCAAGCTACCAAGAGTGCAGGGTGGATGTCTTGGTGCCAACAGGCGATGAAGGACGTGGCAGGCTGCGATAAGCCCGGGGTAGCCGTCAAGCAGGCGAAGATCCCGGGATTTCCGAATGGGGAAACCCGATGCCTTTCATAGGGCATCATGCCCGCCTGAATCCCGGCCGAGAGGCCGGGCATAGGGCGCGCAAGCGAACCGGGTGAACTGAAACATCTTAGTAACCCGCGGAAAGGAAAGCAACAGCGACTCCCTCAGTAGCGGCGAGCGAAAGGGGAAGTAGCCCAAACCGTTCGGACCTTCGGGTCTGGGCGGGGTTGCGGGGCCATCGACACACACCCGCGTAGTCTTACGCAAACGGGACTGGAAAGCCCGGCCAAAGAAGGTGATAGCCCTGTAGCGGAAAGGACGAAACGGGTGTAGATGGTACCCCGAGTAGCGTCGGACACGTGGAACCCGGCGTGAATCCGGGAGGACCCCCTCCCAAGGCTAAGTACTCGTTGGCAACCGATAGCGCATAAGTAGCGTGAGTGACAGATGAAAAGAATCCCTACGAGGGAAGTGAAAAGAACCTGAAACCCTGTACTTACAAGCAGTCGGAGCACTGTGGAAGCGGCGAATGCGGCTTCCCGTGTGACGGCGTGCCTTTTGGAGAATGAGCCGGGGAGTTGAGTTGCACCGCGCAAAGGTTAAGTGCCTCAGGCACGGAGCCGCAGGGAAACCGAGTGTGAACAGCGCGACAAAGTGGTGTGGCTCAGACGCGAAGCCGGGTGATCTATCCATGGCCAGGGCGAAGCGACTGTAAAAGGTCGTGGAGGCCCGAACGGACCAATGATGCAAAATTGGCCGATGAGCTGTGGATAGGAGTGAAAGTCTAACCAAACCCGGAGATATCTCGTTCTCTCCGAAATAGCTTTCGGGCTAGCCTCCTGTGGTCGGTGACGGGGGTAGAGCACTGGATCGATTCGGGGGCCCACCAGGCTACCCACTCGAACCAAACTCCGAATACCGTCGCCTCAGTAGCAGGGGAGTCAGACTGCGGGGGATAAGCTCCGTGGTCAAGAGGGAAACAGCCCAGACCGTCGGCTAAGGCCCCTAAAGTGCGCTAAGTGCATTGAAGGATGTGGAGAAGCTAAGACAGCCAGGATGTTGGCTTAGAAGGAGCCATCATTTAAAAAGTGGGTAACACCTTACTGGTCGAGCCTCTCTGCGCCGAAAATGAACGGGGCTAAAGCGCGCTGCCGAAGCCACGGGTCGTGCCCCTCGCGGGGCAGGGCGGTAGGAGAGCGCTGTATGCAGGGCTGAAGGCGTACCGGAAGGAGCGCTGGACCGCATACAGGTGAGAATCCCGGCATGAGTAGCGTTAAAGGGAGTGAGAATCTCCCTCGCCGAAAACCCAAGGTTTCCTGGGCAAGGTAAATCCTCCCAGGGTTAGGCGGGACCTAAGACGAGGCCGACAGGCGTAGTCGATGGACAGCAGGTTAATATTCCTGCCCCGCTGGTAGCCGTGACAGCTGTCTGATCGACGCGACCAGGTAGAGCCGCACGATCAATTAGACATGGTCTGAGGGGCTAAGTGCCCCGTTGTGGCCGAGCCGGTCGCCGAGAAAAGCGTCAGGCAGGGGCTACTTGCGCCCGTACCAAAACCAACACTGGTGGGTGAGGAGAGAATCCTCAGGCGCTCGAGAGAACCGTCGTTAAGGAATTCGGCAAACTCGGTCCGTAACTTCGGGATAAGGACCGCCTGCGTCGCCGCCCTTTACAGAGCGGCGCCGGAGGTCGCAGTGAAGAGGCCCGGGCGACTGTTTACTAAAAACACAGGTCTGTGCAAAGGCGAAAAGCCCAAGTATACAGACTGACGCGTGCTCGATGCCGTAAAGTCAAGGAAGCGGGTTATTCCGAGCTTCGGCGAGGAAGAAGCTCGCGACCTAAGCTACGGTGAATGGCGGCTCTAACTATGAGAGTCCTAAGGTAGCGAAATTCCTTGTCACTTAATTGGTGACGTGCATGAATCGCGTAACGACTCGGGCACTGTCTCAACGACGGACTCGGCGAAATTGTGGTCGTGGTACAGACGCCACGTACCCGCGGCAAGACGGAAAGACCCCGTGGACCTTTACTGCAGCATGGCATTGGGTTCTGGCAACGCATGTGTAGAATAGGTGGGAGGCTTCGAAGCGAGTCCGCCAGGACTCGTGGAGCCGCCCGTGGAATACCACCCTTGTGCTGTTAGGGCTCTAACTTCGACCCGTGAAGCCGGGCGAAGGACAGTGCTTTGTGGGCAGTTTGACTGGGGCGGTCTCCTCCTAAAGAGTAACGGAGGAGCCCAAAGGCTCCCTCAGTGCGGTCGGCAATCGCACGTTGAGTG
>CAYQXJ010000011.1:2814-131824 GCA_964421565.1 uncultured candidatus Brocadiaceae bacterium | reverse complement strand
GCGAAGGTCCGGTTCGGCACGCGCTGCACGAAGGTGCCGATGCTGGTGATGGTTACTTCGTCGAGCACCTCCTCCAGGTCGCCCAGCAGCGTGGCCGTGGGGTAGTTCTCCACCCCGGTCGCGCTGGGGACGGACTCCATCAGGCGATCGACCCATCCGGTGTCGGTGGACTGAACGGCGTCGGTGAAGGTCGCCTTCAGGCCTGTGAATACGGCGTCCAGATTGCCTTGTGTGATCTGCATGGATTGCTCCTCGTGTGGCTGACTCAGGCGGCGGTGGTCGTGGTAGTCGGGGCGCTCCAGGCGCGCCCGCCGAGCGCTGCGGCGTCGATGGCTACCCAGGCGCTGGCGCTGTCCTCAACGCGGTCGATAACGCCGACGACGACATCGTTGCTGACATCGGCCGCCACGGCGACCGTCTGGTCATCCGAGGCGCAGACCTGTGCGCCGAGGGCAGACTGGTCGAGCGCCGAAGCGCTCGCGAAGTGGAAGCGTCCCCTGCGGCGCACTACCACGCTCACGTCGCCGTCCGCCCCGGACGCGTTATCGGTCCGGGCGGTGGCGACGCCCGCGAACAGCAGGCCCGCCGTGTCAGCGGCCGGCACGGCGTAGCCGTCGGCGTCGACGCAGACCATCGCGCCGGCGTAAATCGTCTCGCCCGCGGCGACGGGGATGCTCAGCAGGTCGCCGAGGCTGTACTCGGTGTTACGGTCAGAGCTCAGGCTTGTCATGGTGCTGCTCCTCGTTCAGTGGAATGGTCAGTCGTCGGTCGGCCGCGCTGCGGCCATCTGCTCGGGGCTCAGGGCGAGCTGTGCGCAGACGGCCCGCTCGCCCTCGCTCAGGTCGGCCCTCGTCCCGTTCTGCGGGCCGCGAGCCGGGGCGGTCAGCACCGGCAGGCAGTTGATGACCTCGCGGGCGGCGCGCAGGTCGTTGAGGGCCTCGCGCAGGTAGAAGCCGCGGTGGGCAGGCGGGATGCGCCCCTCGCGGACGGCCTCGTCCACCAGTCGCTCCGCCTCGCCGCTGCGGGCCCCTTCGCACAGGACATCCAGGGCGTTGATCACCTCCGGGTCGGAGGCGTGCGCCGGCAGTTGCAGCCTCTCGCGCACGGCGGCGGCAGCGGCCTTCAGTGCGAGCACGGCTGCCCGGGCGCGGGCGGCGTCGGCGTCGGGCTCCACGTCCAGCGCGTTTGCCACTTCGGCGCAGACGGCCGGCGGCTTCGCCCGCTCCATGATGCGTTCGGCGACGGCCCGCTCCTCGGCGTCGGCCGCGAGGCCGAGGCGCTCGGCGACCCGCCCGGGTGCGCATTCCAGCGCGGACGCCAGGCTCTCCAGTATCGGCATCTCCTTCTCTCCTCCGTCAGGGAAACGCGGTTGTCCGTGGCCGCGCGGATCACGGCCGGCGGACTCATTCAAGCTGTGCAGTTCGGTCAGGAAAGGGGTGTTGGTCAGTGCGACGCTGTGGATTTGCAGCGGCACCGCCTCGCCGCTGACGCGGTCCGGCCGGTTGAAGCGGAACACGGGGCTCACGTAGCGGAACTGTCGCCGGGCGATGGCCGCAGCGGCCTGCCCCGTCCAGAGCACACGGCCCCACAGCTCGGCGCCCCCGTTGCGCAGCTCCATCGCCCGCACCCAGCCGGCGGCCGGCGCGCCATCAGCCGGCGCGTTGATGCTGGCATGGTGATAGTCGATGACCAGGTCGGCGCCGTGCGCGGCATAGTGACGGTGGAAGTAGTCGCAGGCGGCGGCCAGGTCCTCTGGCCGGATCACCTCGGGCGCCTGGGGATGTCCGAGCCATGCGCCGGTCCGCGCCAGCATCACCCATTCAGGCACTGCGGCGTCTGCATCTTCCTGCAGGGCCATCGCTGCGGCCGGGCAGAGGTTATCGGCGGTCGTCATCGCAGCCCTCCTTGCCTCCGAAGACGGGCTCGCCCTCGGCGGGCTTCGGTATGCCGAACTTCCCGTAGGCCCAGTCGGCGGGTATCGGCAGGCCGGCCTCGCCGAGGGTCCTGACGGTCTGCGCCAGCCGGGCCAGGTCCTCCGGCTTCTCCGTGTCGAAGTGCCACAGCGGCACGGGGTGGCCATCGCCCAGGTTCAGCCGCACGATCGGGCCGAGGAGCCGGCGCGTCAGCGTGCGCTCGAGGGCGCGGGCGTCGGACTCGACCAGGTCCCAGCGGACCTGGTTATGCACCTGGCCCAGTGCATAGCTGCCCCCGCCCTCGCCGCCGGTGCTGAGCAGTTGCCCGAGTACGGCGAGGGTCAGCTCGCGCCCGGCGCGCTCGATCAGGCGGTCGAAGACCTGCCCCTCGTTGCCCGTGCGCGTGTCGAGCATCTCGATACGGTTGCCCTCGCGGACCACGGCCGCCGCGTCCATCCCCAGCGAGCGGACGGCGCGGAAGAGCTGCCGCGCCTCCTCGCTGTCCCACGCCACCTCGGGGCGCAGCCAGCCGATGCGCGGCGGCATGCCGTAGACCTCGGCGAAGGCCATCCAGTCCTTCCATGCGAAGTGACGCACAATGAAGGCCCGCACGCACGAGCGCAGCAGGCCGCTGCGGCCGCAGAAGCCGCTGCGCGCCTTCACGCGGTGGACTATCCAGTTCAGCGGGTTCAGTTCGCGCTCTTCCCCCGGCGCATCGCCGCGCAGCAACAGCGTCTCGCCGTCCCCGGCCAGGGCGAACCACCGCTGTGGGCGCCATAGCAGCCGGGCCGGCATCCAGTCGTCACGGTCCGTGCGCCAGTCGATCTCGACCGCGCTGAAGCCCTTTGGCACGGCGTCGAGCAGATCGAAGAGCGCCTGGGGCAGCCCCTCGATGGCCTCCAACACCCGGCGACAGAGCTCGGCCGCACGCTTCGCCTGCGGCGAGCGGTCCGAGGGGCGGATGTCGTAGTGCAGGTGCGCGGCGCCGGCCTTGCGCGTGCGCAGATAGGCGTCCAGTTCGCCGTCCTTCTCCTCCATGCGTTCGAACAACTCCGCCTGGGCGCCCAGGTCGCCGCTCTCGGCGGCCGTCAACATGCGCTTGACCGCGCGCGGCGTCAGCGTGTCGACGTCGACGTGGCCGACGACCGTGCGCGCGCCGAACTCGCTCGCAGCTCCGAGCACTCCGGTCTCCGGGGTTTCGCTCATCACGTGTCCTTTCAGGTCTGCGTGGTGCCGCTCCGTGCGACGGGCGCCGATCATAGGCGTTATGGGCGCAGGCGCCGTCCGATATGGGCGCTACTGTCCGAGGAAATCATCCGGCCCCCGCCGCTGCGGCCGGAGCCGGCACTCAAAGGGCCGAGAAGTCCCTGCGTCCGCCGAGCGCGCGGTAGGCCGCGCCCGCCTGCGCCGGGGCGAAGGCGTCCGGCAACAGCTCATCGCAGCCGGCCGCCGCGTCGGGGCCATCCACGAAGCCGTTCGGGTAGGCGACGAACTGCTCCTGGAGCGTTTTGACCCCGGCGGAGGGGTTCGGCGGAAAGAGCCAGCGCCCGCTCTCGAACTGCGTGCAGAGCGCCTCGATGCGCAGCTCCTTCGGGCGGCTGTGGTTCACATAGCGCACGGGCAGCCGCACGCCGCGCTCCGCCTCGCGCACCGCCAGCAGCGGCCGCAGCAGTGCGTAGCCGCCGTTGCTCTCCACGCCGATCACGCGGGGGTTGTGCCGCCGGCGGCATTCGAACAGCTTCTGCACCATCTGCCCCGGCGTGCCGCGCTCGACCCAGGCGTCCAGCACGTAGCGCAGCCCGCTTGCGCGGTCCGCCCCGACCACCACCAGCGCGCGGGGGCAGCCATCGGCCCTGCGGCTGATCGCCGGATCGAGGAAGGCAACCACGTCGAGCCGGCGCACGTCCGGCCGCTGCTCCCACGCGCGGATCCACTTCGCCTGGAAGGGGCTGGCCGGGTCCTCGGCCTCCAGGGCGTAGTTGCGCAGCCAGTTGCGCAGCCCCACGGTGGCCCGTATGCGGCTAAGCGTCTGATCGCTAAAGCGCTCGGGCCAGACGCTCCGGCCCTCGTCGGTCACCTTCTGCACGAAGACGCGGGCGAGCGGGCGGCCGGCGTCATCTGCGCGCTCGCAGAGCGACTGCGCCCGGGCCATCAGGCAACCGGGCCCAAACATGGTGCCGAGCACGGTGAAGACGAAACGCTCGGGCTCCAGAGCGGGCAGCACGGCGTCCATCAGCCAGTCCCACAGGTTCTGCTCCCGGCGGGGGCTGCGGGCCAGCTCGGCGTCCTCCAGGTCGTCGCCCACGAACTCGGTGGGCCGGTGCTCTCCGTGGCGGCGTCCGCGCGGGCTCATGCCGACGCCGAACGCCTCGAACCTGGTGCTGCCCCGCCGTCGGGGCAGGCGCACGGTCCAGCCGTCCTGCGGTCCCTCGACCTCCGGTTCGCCGTAGTCGGCGTGGATGCGCGGGTTGTGTTCGATTTCCAGCCGCACGTAGTCCATGTTCTGCGCGGCGAGCTTCTGCACCTGGCTGCCGTAGAGCAGGTAGGGCACGCCCTCATTCAGCGCGCGCCAGAGTGGCCGCGCCAGGCAGAGCAGCACGCTCTTGCCAGCGCCGCGGAAGGCGGCCACGAAGGTCGGCATGCCGGGCTCGCCGGCCACAGCGGTCATGCGCCGGTGGAAAGGGGCGAACGGCCTGTCGAAGTAGTGCGGCAGGTAGCTGCGACACCACGGCAGCAGGGCCTGGGCACGGCGCCGGCGAGCGGCCGAGGCCGAGTTGTCGGCGAACGGTGTGGCGTCGCGCTCGATCAGGTCGAGCGTCTTGCGGCGCAGTTGTTCGTGTTGTCGTGACCAGCGCAAGTTCGTTGCCCATTGGTGGTTGTCGTGTGCTCGCCCACGGTTCGCCGCCGGGCGGCGTGCCCGTCGTGGTGCCCATCCCCATCACAGCAGCAGGCCGCGCAGCTCGCGGGCGAACTGTGCGTTGTGGCGGAAGCGGCTCAACTCGTCGGCAAACGTCTCGGCGGCGGCCCGCACCTCGTCGGGGTCCATCGCCTGCAGCGGCGTGATGCCGCTGCTGAGGCGGGCCAGCTTCGTCAGGGCGGCGCGGGCGAGCGCTTCGGCCTCGTCCCGTCGGCGCGTCACCTTCACGCGCAGGTTCTCCACGGCGTCGCTATCCGGCATGCTGATGCCTCCGGTTGCATTCCTCGTGACTGACGAACTGCTTGCGGTCGTGCCGCATCTCGGACTTGATGGTGCGCAGCTCTTCGAGGATCAGGTCCACCCGCGTGCCGATGACCGGCACGTTGTCGACGGCGCGGTCGCCGCGGTTCAGGCGGGATCGCACGTGGTCCAGGTCATCCTCCATCCGCTGACGCCAGCGGCCGAGGCGGAAGGCGACCACCCACCCGCCGATGAAGCCGCCGCACAGGGCCGAGGCCGCCGAAACGGCCGTCTGCATCCAGGTCACGTGTTCTCCTCCTTCAGGTGTTCGACGAACATGCGGACGGCCTTGCGCACGGGCCGCACCTCGCGCTCGGGCAGGTTGCGCAGACAGAACGCGGCGAAGTCCTTCGCGGCCCGAAGCTGTGCCTCCAGCCGTTGGGCGCCGACGTCCAGATGCTCCAGGATGCGGCAGACCTTGAGCATGCGGTCGTCGAGCCGGGCGTCGTCCAGGTCGCATTCCGCCCGTTCGGCCAGCAGCTCCAGGCGGCGCTCCAGCATGCGGCGGATGCGGGCCGGGTCCGGCCCGGCCGGCTCGGGCAGCGGTTCGTCGGCGAGCAGGTCCGAGCCCTCGCGCGACCAGGGCCGGCCGGCGTCGGCGTCCGCGCGCGCCCAGCGCCGCAGCGTGCGGGTCGAGATGTCGAGCGCGGCGGCGATCTCCGTCTTCGCCAGCCCTTCGGCGTAGAGGGCCCGCGCCTGGGGTAGCAGCCTCTCCTTGCGTTGCTTCGCCATCGGAACGCTCCCGTCAAGTCAGCCGGTCGGTGCAGCGGGCGGGGATTGTAGGCGTTCTGCGGCGGCGCGCCGTCCGATATGGGCGCTATCGTCCGAGAAAGTGCGCGCCGTCCCTCGCCTTCCCCTGCCGCTCGCCCGGCGGGTCCGGCGTTTCCTGCTTGCATCCGGGCGCCGCAGCGGGCATACTGGGCGACGGATAGGGTTTCATGCATCGCATGTGGGGTGTACCATGGAGGAACGTGCGAAGATGCTGTACTTCGCATACGGCTCGAACATGTCCGTCACGCGGATGCGGAGCCAGTGCCCCAACGCCGAATTGGTGGGGGTCGCTAGCCTGCGCAACCACAGTCTCATCCTTAACTTACAGGGCGTAGCGACTGTCATTTCGGCGCCCGGCTCCAAGGTGTGGGGCGTGCTCTGGAACCTCAGCGAGCACGACCGGGAGGCCCTGGACTGGTACGAGGCGGTTGACGCCGGTATGCACCGACCCGCCACGCGGACCGTGACCGGGCCCGACGGCGAGGAAGCCGAAGCCTTGCTCTACGTGGCCCCCGACGACCGGCCAGGCCGGCCCCAGCCGGATTACGTGCAACAGCTCATCGAGGCCGCCCGCGAGCACGGCCTGCCTGGCGTATACATGAGGACACTCCAAGGCTGGCTGGCCGAGTGACCTCGCCCCCGTGCGGCGCGCGTTCGAGCGGCGCCGACAGTGCCCCCTCCGGCCCCTGTCGCGGACTCTGCCCCATCATCGAGTAGGGTCACCCTCGAGCCCCGGACGGGGCCCGTCGCGGAATCCGGCCACCGGCCGGCCATGTCCACCGTTTCGTCCGCCCAGAATGCACAGAAGCGCCTTGCGCCATTCACAGGGTTGTGCGCTTGAGGATTGAAGCCCCCCTCTGTTGCGATCGGCGCGGGGGAGCTTTGTATCTATACTTAGGTAGTCTTGTGGGATCCTCCGTTCCTCACCGGCCGTGGAGTTCGGGCCAGGTCTGGGCAGCGAGTGTGCGCATGCGGCGGGCGGCCTGGGGCTGCTGGTCGATGACATTGTGCAGCTCTATCGGATCCTCGGGCCAGCGGTAGAGTTGCTCGTCGGCGCCCGGTTCGTCGGTGCGGAACACGTAGTTCCACTGCTTCGTGCGCACGCTGCCCCAGTTGCCCCAGCCGGTCACGACGTGGTCACGCACCGGCGTGCCGCCGGCGGCAGGCCAGAAGCTGCGCCCGGTCGTCTGCTCGGGCGGCTCGATGCCCAGCAAGTCGAGCAAGGAGGGCATCAGGTCCACGGCGCTGACCAGTTCATCGACGCGGCTGCCGGCCAGGGCAGGGTCCGGATGATGGATGATGAGGGGCAGGCGCAGACAGGGCGAGTACATAAGGTGCGGCGCCTTCTGCACGCGGCCATGCTCGCCGACTTCCGTGCCATGATCGCTGGTGAAGACAACGAGGGCATCCTCCAGCAATCCGAGCCGCTCGATGGCGTCCAGCAGATAGCCGACCCAGCGGTCGACCAGGCTGACCATGCCAGCGTACAGGCCGCGGATGGCGGGCCAGTCTTCGGGGTGCGCCTTGTCGCCGTCAATGCCGTACAGGTAGATGAACCGTTCGCAGGGGTAGTCGTCGTAATACATGTCCCTGTAAGCCTTTGGCGGGTCCCATGGCTCGTGCGGGTCGAACGTGTCGGCCCACAGGAAGAAGGGCGCCTTGTCGGCGTTGTTCTCCAACCAGCGCACCGCCTTGCGGAACGTCTGCGCGCAGAACCAGTCCTCCTCGCCGTGGAAAGCCTGCGTATTGCGCAGGTGCGTGAGCAGGCGCTGGTGGGCGTGCTCGTCCCACAGGTGCTGGGGCACGTGCTGGCGCGTGTCGAAGGTGCCGAGCGGGGCGCTGCCGTAGAAGTCGCCCTCCTGCCCGCGCACCCACTCCCACGTGTCGTAGCCACGGTGCAAGTTCATGGAGGGCTTGAAGTAATGCCAGACGTCCGTTATCAGCCCCGTGAAGTGACCGTTCTGCTGGAGCAGTTCGCTCAGGCTCACCTCGTGCTGGGGCAGGGGGCGCCAGCCGGGCGGGCTGGGGAAGACGCCCTTCGGTGCGGGGCCCTCGTCCTGGAAGGGCAGCAGGCCGCGCCCGGTGAGGTAGACGCGTCGCGCCTCGATAGTGGGCAGGGCCTCGGCCCAGGCGCTTTCGAAGACGATGGACCGCTCGGCGAAGCGGTCGAGGTTGGGGGTGCGAATCCAGTCATTGCCGTAGCAGCCGAGGTAATCGGCGCGGAACGTATCGGCACAGATGACGATCAGGTTCATCCCGGTCCTCTCCTTCTGCGTATCGGGTGCGTTCAGTCCGCCAGCAGGTGCTCACGGAAGAAGGTGAGCATCTTCTCGCCGTGCACGGCTCCGCCGCCGTCGTGTTCGCCGAAGGGGTAGGCGCACAGTTGCATCGGCGCGCTGACCTTGTTCAACGCGGCGTAGGTGCACTCCGGCGGGCAGACGGGGTCCTTGAGCCCGACGGAAACCAGCAGCGGGCAGCGGATCCGGTCGGCCAGGTTCATGTTGTCGTAATAGCTGAGGGTGGCGCACACCTGCTCGACCTGCTCGGGGTGGCGGCGCAGGTATTCGGCGATCTGCCCGTAGCCTCCGGCGCGGTCGAAGACGCGCTTCTCCAGCCGGCAGGCGCTCGGGACGTTAGGCATCGCGATCGCCACGTGTTCCGGCATCAGGGCCGCCACGGTCAAGCACATGCCGCCGCCCTGGCTGCCGCCGCAAAGTGCGATGCGCGAGCTGTCGACCTCCGGCGTCTCAAGCGCTACCAGCAGCGCCCGCAGCGCATCGACGACGGCCCAGTAGCGGTACCACGTCTTGCGCCCGGGCAGCCCGAGCGTGCCGAGGTGCACGCCGCCGGCGCCGCCGCAGAAGCCGGTCTGCGAACCCGTGCTGCCGCCCTGCATGCGGAAGTCCATGGCAAGCACCGCCGACCCCATCGCCACCCACTGCACGTGATTCGACGGGAAGCCGCGCGAGCCGCCCGCACCGTGGTAGTGCACCAGGCACGGCACCGGCCCGTGCCGCGCCTGCGCCGGCATCAGCAGCCAGGCGCGGATGCGCGTGCCGTCCAGCGCAGCGTAGGTCAGGTCCCGCACCTCCATGCCCGGTATGGGGTGCTCCGCAACCGTCGACTCAACGTCGAGCGGCGCCCGGCGCACCTCGCGCAACACGCCCTGCCAGAACTCCTCGAAGTCGGGCCGCTTCGTCTGCGGCACGTTCAGGCTCTGCAATCTCTGCATCTGCTCCTGCAGCGGCTCCATTCGCCACTCCTTCGCTATACCACCGGGAGGGCGAACTTAGCATGCCCGGCTCGCTCCGGCAAGCTCACGGCGCGCCGAATCGAACCGCCAGACGCGCTTGACAACCCCGTGGGCATCCACTAAAAGGGACATGCTGGGCCGGTGCGCCACGGGGGAAGTTCGGGGCACCGAATCACACACAAGAGCACGCGGGGGAACGCGCCATGAAGGCTCTTATTCTGGCGGCGGATGGCTTCGAAGATTCCGAGCTGCTGGTGCCTTACTACCGGCTGCTCGAAGCAGGCCACGAGGTGGACGTAGCGGGGCCGGGCGTCCGCTCCATCACCGGCAAACACGGCTACGAGGTGGAGACCAACCGGGCGTTTGGCGACCTGGATGCCGAAGACTATGACCTGCTGGTGCTGCCCGGGGGCAAGGCGCCCGAGACGGTGCGGCTCAACCCCGACGCCGTGGCCGTCACGCGCGCCATCTTCCAGGCCGGCAAGCCCGTGGCGGCGATCTGCCACGGCGCACAGGTGCTCATGAGCGCCGACGTGCTGCGCGGCAGGAACGCCACCTGCTACGAAGGCGTGCGCGACGACCTGAAAGCGGCCGGAGCGAACTACAGTGACCGGGATGTCGTCGTCGACGGCAACCTGATCACCAGCCGCTTCCCCGACGATCTGCCGGCCTTCTGCCGCAAGATGTTCAACGCCATATCCTGACGAACCAATGGAGATCGCCCGAGACCTGCTCTATCTGAAGGGACCGAAGGATGCCAGAGTTCACGAATCCGTTTCCCGGCGTCGTTCCTGACCGCAAACTGACGAAGTCCGAGCTGATCCGCGCCATCCGCCTGAACATCGCCGCCGAGCACGAAGCCGTGCACATCTACGAGTCGCACGCAGACGCGACCGACCATCCGCTGGCGAAGAAGGTGCTCCACGACGTAGCGAACGAAGAGCGTGAGCACATCGGCGAGTTCCAGCGCCTGCTTAGCATTCTGGCGCCCGACGAGGACGAGCTTGTCGCTGACGGCAAAGCAGAGGTCGACGAGATGGCGGCCGAGTTGGAAGCGGCAGGCGACGGCGCCGAACCGGAAGCCGACGCCGAGAAGGAAGCGCCCAGCATCGGCGATATGAAAGACTGAACGGCCCGCCGCGCAAGCGGACCATCGGGGCACAAGAACATCAGGGGGTAAACCATGAGCGACTACCTGCATCGAGGCGATGCACCGTTTGGGGACAATGTCTGGGAACTGATCGACGAAGCCGTCGTCGGAGCGGCGAAGAGCCAGCTCTCCGCCCGAAGGCTCTTCCACGTGGAAGGACCCTACGGGCTCGGCACCAAAGCGGTGCCCGGCCCCGATTGCATGGTGGCCGAGGAGGATGAGGGGGCCGCTTCCGTCTGCGGGCCATGCCTGACGCCGCTGGCGGCCATCCGCAAAACGTTCACCATTCCCATCCGCGACATCGCCGCCTTCGCCGCCACGGGCATGCCGTTCGGGGCCGCGGATGTGGCGCACGCCGCCATCGCCTGTGCGCGCCGGGAAGATGAGATTCTCCTCCACGGCAATGCCGACCTCGGCGTGGACGGGCTGCTGAACATGGACGGTACGACGTCCGCCGAGCTGAATGACTGGTCCGAGGTCGGCGCAGCGGTCGAGGACGTCATCGCCGCCGCGACCACGCTGGACGACGCCGGATTCCACGGCCCGTACGCGTTGGCCCTCTCCGCGGGACGCTACAACCGGCTGTTCCGACGCTACCAGCAGGGGCCGCTGGTGGAGATGGAGCACCTGCGCTCGCTGGTCACCGACGGCATTGTCAAGGCGCCCGTGCTCGAAGACGGCGGCCTGCTGGTGGCCACCGGCAAGCAGTTCTGCACCATCGTGCTGGGGCAGGACCTGAAGGCCGGCTTCATCGGCCCCGCCGGCGGCAACTACGAGTTCGACGTCTCCGAGAGCGTGGCCCTGCGGCTGAAACACCCCGGCAGCGTCTGCGTTCTCGGCTGAGAACAGGCCACCGGAAGGGGAGGCACCGATGCTCGACGGCACCAGCCGGCTGACCCTGGCCGAGGACGTAAGCTACCAGTCCCTCGGGCCGGACGAGGATACTGTCGTGCTTTCGCTCAGCACCGGCTACCTCTACACCTGCAACGAGACGGCGCGGGCCTTTCTGAAAGCGGTAGACGGACGGCGCACGTTCAACCAGATAGTCGACGCGCTCGAGGAGGAGTTCGAGGTGGAGCGCGAACGTCTGCGCTCTGACATGAGTGAGCTGGCGTCCGAACTCATACGTGAAGGGCTGCTCATTGCTGAAACTGACACCGACTGAGCGGAGCCCATGGTCGGGCGGGCTTCCGTTGCGCGCACACGTGTGGCTGGTAGCGACGCTGATGCCGCTGCTGGTGCGCGTGATGCCACTGAAGTGGCTGCTGCGCCTGCTGACGCCGTCCGCCCGGATAGCTCCTTACCGCGGGGTGGACTGCTCGGCCGTGCACGCAGCGGTGGAGCGGCGTCTTAGCAGGCCCATGCACATGCGTCGGCGGGCCTGCCTGCGGCGCGGCCTGCTGCTCTACCACTTCCTGCGCCTGGCCGGTCAGCCGGCGATCGTGCATTTTGCCGTGCATCCGCCGAGCACCGATCCGAAGCGCCTGCACGCTCACTGCTGGGTGACGGTCCGGGGGCGGGCCCTCTGTGAACCGGCGCCGCCCGGCACCGCAGAAATGCTTGCGTATGGAGGGGGCATGGGCGTAGAATGCGCGACACAGAACAACTGATACTGCAACCACTGAGGGGGATGAGCATGAGCGAGAGGGCTCGCAAGCGAAAGCGTCGTTACGTCAGGCCGATGCTGCGCGCACAGCACCGGTTACAGCAGGTGACTGAAGGCGCGAGCGTGACCGTCACGGGCGGTCGCAGGCTGCCGGAATAGTTCGACCCAAAAGCAAACGATGGAGTGTATAATGCCTCTCCACAGAAAGACACGCCGTGGCTACACGGCACCACGTCTGAGGAAGCGCGAACAGTTGCGCAAGGTAACCGAGGGCAACGGCGTTGTAGTTACCGACGCACGCCCTGTGTAGGCGAGTCCAACCGGGAAATGCGTGCGCCGCGCGAACCAGGCTGCATAGTTACAGCTCTCACCCCAGCGGAGGTCACACATGGATAAGCGAAAGGGCGAACGCCGCAGCCGTTACCTGCGCCCACGCTTCAGCCGGGAACGCCGGCTGGCGAGCGTGGCGGAGGGCGGCGCCGTCACCGTCACCGACAGAGCTGTCGTCGGATGAGCGAGTACATCACAGAAGGGAGCCACTCCATGGAGCATCGCCAGGATCGCCGACGGTACGTGAGACCCCGTGTTCAGCGACGCAGGCAACTGCGCGAGGTCGCAGAGGGGATCTTCACCAGCGTCACTGATGGTGTGCGAAGGACCTGAGTGCGTCGGGTGGAACCGACTGATACTGCTGCGCCGCGCACCTATGACGTGCACGGGCTGCGGCTGACCGCGTCGGCGGATAGCGGAGCCTTGCTCGACGCGACAACGAGCACACTGGAGCCGTTCCGTTCCGAGGGGCCGGCCGACTGGCGCCTCGCGGTCCGCTACGGCGTGCCGCCCGGACCGGAGGCGGAGCCCGAGGGTATGCGGCTGTTCTGGCAGGGCAACCTGCCCGGGGGTCCCTTTCTGCGTTACTTCACGGCCGAGCGGCGGCGAGAAGGCCACCTGCCCGGGCATGCTCGACTGCGGCTGGACCTTGACGGTCGCAAGGGCAGCATCGTCGCGGCGTGCGGCTCGGAACACCTGCTCAGTTACGGGTGCGTAACCCCCGCCCTCTGCGAGTTTCTCTCCTGCGCCGGACAGTACGTCCTGCACGCCGCTTGTCTGCGAGCCCCCGACGGCGACGCCGGCGTCCTGGTATGCGGCCCGAGCGGGACCGGCAAGACCACCACAGCCCTCGCTCTCGCTCGGGCCGGGATGCTGCTGCTGACTGACGATGCAACCTTCCTGACCCTCTCGGACGGGACGGTCCGCGCCTGGGGTTGGCCGCGTCCGTACAAGGTGCATGCGCGCACCATCGAACTGCTGCCCCACCTGCGCGCCCTGCCGCGCACGCCCATGGGCGGGGGCGAGTTCGCAATCCATCCGGGGCCGAACTCCGCTGTTGACGAGCAGGTCGGCCCCGCCCTGCTCCTGCTGCTTCGGGACCGCAACCCCGGCGGACACCGCCTGGAAGCCCTGCCACGGCTCGAAGCACTCGCCGAACTGACCCGCGAGAACCTGCGCGCGTTCGACCCTCTCGCCGCGGGGCCTGCTGGCCGCCAGTTCGCCGCACTGGCGGCACTGGTGCGGCAGTGCGCGGTCTATTCCCTGAGCGCCGGCCCGGATGTCGGTTCCCTCGGCGGCATCGTACGCGACCTGCTGCGGGGAAATGGAACATGACAGGCCGTCGGCTCGTCGGACGCTGGCTGGTCGCGCTCTCCGACCCCCTCGGGCCTTCGGCCCAGACGCCGGGGCGGCCGCTGAAGCCCGAAGACTTCGCCCGGCTGCGCCGCCGGGCCGACCGGCACGGCGTGTTGCCGGCCCTGGCGGCCAACCTGCGCGCCTTTGCACGCGAGCAGGGGACCGACGCCCTGGTGCGCGGTGACGGACGGGCGGTAGTTCAAGCCCTCCTGGACGAAGTCGAAGCCCGCCGCGTACAGTACTGCGGCTTCGCCCTGCTGCTGCGGTCCCAATTGCGCGAGATACGGCGGCAGCTCGCCTCCAGCGGCGTACCGGCCGTGGTGCTGAAAGGGGCGCAGTTCTGCGACCGGCTGTACCCCCGCCCGGAGCTGCGCCCGTTTACGGACATTGACCTGCTGGTGCCGAAGGCAATGGTCCCGGCCGCGGGTGATGCCCTGGAGAATCTCGGCTATGTGCCGCAGCCTGCGCCGCCGCGCAAGCACGCCGGCGGCTACGGCGAGGCCACCTGGAGCCGGCCCGGGGCGCCCGGCGGCAACGTGGAAATCCATTGGGACCTGGTCAACTCCCCGCCACTGCGGCGCAGAGTCTCCGTCAGCTTCGGCGATCTGGACCTGTCTCGCGACGCGCAGCCCACCCCCTCCGCCCTGCTGCTCATCGCGGCGGTGCACGTGGCGGCGGGGCATCGCTTCGACCGCCTGCTGCCGCTATGGGACGTGGCGCAGGCCGCGAGGGGCGCCGCCGGCGAGGTGGACGCAGCTCGGCTCGGCGACGCCCTGCGGCGCACGGGCGCCACCACCGCTGTCGGCGCAGCCCTGCACCTGGCCGCCGCAACCCTCGCCGTGCGCGAATGCCGCACGCTCGCGGCGAAGCTGGCCAGCCGGCCCGGCCCGCTGACCCGCTGGCTGCTGACGCCGTCCGTGACGGTCGACCCGCTGACCCGCATCTCCAAGCTCCGCCGACAGATGTTTCGGGAGGTCCTGAAGCGGCGATGAACGTTCTGCTCGTGCAACCCATACCGCCGCACCCCCAGTGGCCGCGCGGCTCATTCCGCTCCCGGTGGGTGCCCACGGGTCTCGCCTACATCGGCCGGGCGCTGCTGAAGGCCGGCCACAGGGTGCGCATCCTCTGCCAGGAGGAAGGGTACCTGAAGTCCGGCGGCGATCGGGACGCGGTGGAAGCGGCCGTGACGCAGACGCTGACCGAGTTCCAACCGCACGCCGTTGGCCTCTCGGCGACCACGCCCTGCATACCCACAGCGGAACACATCGCGGCGCGGGTTAAGCAGAGCGGCGATGCCCTGGTCGTCCTCGGCGGTCCGCACGCCTCCGCCCTGCCGCAACAGACCCTCCGCGACTGCCCTCACGTCGACGTGGTGGCCCTCGGCGAGGGGGAAAGGACGATGGCCGAGCTGGTGGCGAAAGGCCCCGGCCCGCATCTCCGGGGCATCGCCTATCGCGAAGGCGAACGCGTGGTGCTCACCCCCGCCCGGCCACCCGAGACCGAACTCGATGCGCTCGGTCCGCCGGCATATGAGCTGTTCGACATGGCGCATTATACCGCCCGCGACCGATGGCTCATCCGCTGGCTGCCGCTGCGGGCGACGAACGTGCGCACATCCCGCGGCTGCACGAACCGCTGCCGCTTCTGCGCCGGGCACGTCGTCTGCGGCCTCGGCGTCCGCTACCACTCCGTCGAATACGTGCTCGACCTCGTAGAGGGGGCGCTCAAACGATGGGGCGTGGAGGCGATACGCTTCGAGGACGACTCCCTCGGCGCTGACCGCGCCCGCCTGCTGCGCCTGTGTGAAGGCATCAGAAGCCGTGGCCTGCACGAACGGATCGTCTGGGACGGCTGCCTGCGCGTGGACCAGGCCGAACCGGAGCTGCTCGCCCAAATGAGATCGGCCGGCTGCATTCAAGTGGAATACGGCTTCGAGAGCGGCTCCTCCGACTCCCTCCGCCGATTGGGCAAGAACTCGACCGAAGAGCTGAACCGCCGCGCTGTGCGGCTCACGCGCCAGGCCGGCCTCCGCATCTTCGCCGACATCATGGTCGGCCTGCCGGGCGAGACGGCCGAGGACATGGACGCCACGGTCAGCTTTGTGCGCTGGGCGAAACCCGAGGTCCTGAGCCTGGCCCAGCTTATGCCTTTGCCCGGCACGCCGATATACGAGAACCTGCCCGATCAGGTGCGCGCCGGCCTGCGGTGGCAGGATTACGCCTACTTCGACAGCGCATCGCCGCGCGTCAACCTGACCGCCATGGGCGATGATGAGTACGCACAGAGGATCCGACGACTGATGAAGTACTTTGTGCGCCCGACTCTCACGCGGCAACTGCTGCGGGACACGCCCCAGCACTGGCAAGCGGAGAGGCGCGAGCTGAGTCGGCGCTCGCGCACGTTCCTGCTGAAACACCCCCTGCGCTGGCTCAGGCTGCCCTGCTAAGCGTCGGCCCCCTGTTCCGGCCGAAAAGGGCGGGGATGTTGCATGGTGGCGACGGAGTGATTAGGCTACACTTGGTGCTTGGCCCGGCACGTATCGCCAGCGGCAGTGGCTGTAGTCAAGGAGAGCGCCTTGGGTCTGAAAGTATTCATCAACGGCAAGCTTCTCGACAGGGAAGAGGCAGCGATATCTGTCTTCGACCATGGGCTTCTCTACGGCGACGGCGTGTTCGAGGGCATCCGGGTATACAACGGGCGCATCTTCCGTTGCGATGAGCACGTGGAACGCCTCTTCCACTCCGCGCACGCCATCGCGCTCGAGATACCAATGAGCCGGGCGGAGGTGGTCAACGCCATGGAGGAGACTCTCTCAGTGAACGGGCTGAAGGACGCCTACATCCGCCTGCTCGTCACCAGGGGAGTCGGTGACCTCGGCCTCAACCCCTTCCTGTGCAGCGATCCGCAGGTGATCATCATCGCCGACAGCATCGCCCTCTACCCGCCGGAGTTCTACGAGAGCGGACTTGAGCTGGTGACCGTCGCCACGGTGCGCAACCATCCGAGCGCCGTGAGCCCGCGCATGAAATCGCTCAACTACTTGAACAACGTCCTGGCAAAGATCGAGTGTGTGCAGGCCGGTGTGCAGGAAGGCGTGATGCTGAACAAGGACGGCTATGTCGCCGAGTGCACGGGGGACAACATCTTCATCGTCTGCGACGGGCAGTTGCACACCCCGCCGGTGCACGCCGGCATCCTGGCTGGCATCACGCGGGCAGTGGTGCTGGAGCTGGCCGAGCAGGCCGGCATACCGGCGCTCGAACGCGATCTGACGCGGTTCGACCTGTTCGTGGCGGATGAATGCTTCCTGAGCGGCACGGCGGCGGAGCTGGTGCCCGTCGTGAGGATAGACGGGCGCGTCATCGGCGACGGCGCGCCGGGTAGCCTGACGCGACGGCTGCTCGCCATGTTCCGTGACCTGACGAAGAATAACTTTGAATGAACGATAGCGCGCAAGAGCGCAAGGAGTGACCGACATGTTCTCCGGTTTCAACGCTGGCGCCATTGGGGTTAGGGTGGGTTTTGAGGAGGCCGTTGAACTGGCCGCTCACCACGGGTTCGAAGGCGTTTACATCGACACGGGCTACCTGCTCGACCAGGGAGCGGAGAGCGTGGTTTACATGCTGGAGGAGCGCAACCTGCGCCCGGCCGGCTGGAACCTGCCGGTCCGCCTATCCGGAGCCGAACAGGACTTCGAAGCGGGGCTGCAGAAGCTGCCCCCGGTTGCGGAGGCCGCCTCCTTCGCGCGCGCTCTGCGCTGCTGCACATGGCTGCCGCCCGCATCGGACGAGAAGCCATACCGTGAGATGTTCGACACTACGCTCAACCGGCTCAACCGCGTCGGTGCCATCCTGGCCGACAACGAGATACGGCTCGGGCTCGAGTTCATAGGGCCGCTCACAAGCCGCGCTGGCAAGAATTACGAGTTCATCTACGACATGGAAGAAATGCTCGCCCTCTGCAGAGCCGTGGAGACAGGCAACGTCGGCCTGCTGCTCGATAGCTGGCACCTCTACACCAGCGGCGGCACCATGGACGACGTGCTCAAACTCACCGACCACGACGTCATCGACGTGCACGTGAACGACGCCCCCGAAAAACAGCGCGAGGAACAGATAGACAACCAGAGGCGACTGCCCGGCGAAACGGGAGTGATCGACGCCCGCCTGTTCCTGAAAAACCTGAGCGAAATCGCCTACACCGGGCCAGTCATGGTCGAACCCTTCAGCGAGCGGTTGAAGGCGATGGAAGACGACGACGCCATCGTCGCTGCCAAGAAGGCGCTGGATGACGTCTGGCCCGACTGACCCCCGACCTAACTGCACCAGCACAGGAGGGTAGAGCCCACATGCCAGCGGCAGAGCACCAGATGAGCTTCGTGCTGACAGTCTCCGAGTCGAAGCGGCTTATCGCTCGCGCGCTCCGCCGGCACCCCGCTATCATCCGAGCCCTCAACACGGGCATCATCGCCATTGCCAAGGGCACCACCAACAGCTACGTGGTTGAGGAACTGGCCGGCGGGATCGATCGCCCCCTCTACGTCACCGGCCACACCGTGCCGGCGCAGGGAACGGATGCCCAGATTGCCAACAAGCTGCCCGACGTCGTGCTGCGCGAGGGCGAGATTTGGCAGGGCGTCTCAACCACCGAAGCCCTCGATGAAATGGGACCGGGAGACGTGTTCATCAAGGGCGCTAACGCCCTGAACTACGAGCGCGGCCAGGCCGGCATCCTGATCGGCCATCCCACTGGCGGAACAATCGGTGCGGCCATCGGCACCATTGTCTCACGCCGCATCACGCTCCTGCTGCCGGTCGGCTTGGAGAAGAGCATCCCGGGCGACCTGCACGAACTCTACCGCCGACAGTCGGCGGCCGGAGGCGACGGTGAGGGCCCCGTGCTCTGGCCTGTCGATGGGCTGATATTCACCGAGATCGAAGCCCTCGAACTGGCAATGTCGGGCGGCAGTGCGGCCCCCATCGCTGCCGGGGGGATCGCCGGCGCTGAAGGCAGCATACGGATCGCCGTCTGGGGTAGCCCCGAACACGTCAGCCGCGCCGAAGGTACCATCAGGGACGTCCAGGGAGAGCCGCCCTTCGTATGACCTCCAGGGAGGCGAGCGCATGATACTGCCGGAAGGGTTCGGCCGCCGTCACGCTGCGTTCTGCATCTTTGCGCTGGCGTTTGCTGCCCTGCGTCTCGCCAGCCCGGCGGCTGCCGCCCAGAGCGCTGCCGAATCCGACGACGCCGAACGCGGAGATGTGCGCGCCATGGCGCTGACGTGGCAGTTGATCTCCGATCCGCAAGAGGCCGCCGCGAACGTGTCTGAGCTGGCAATCCGGACACTCGATCTTCCGCCCGACCTCCAGGATACCGTCGGCGGGATCGGCCGCGCACACGCCGACGAGCGAGCGAAGGCGCTTGATGCCTTGCGCCGCAAGTACGCCGAGAAGGTTCGCGCCGTCCTGCCAGCCGACATGGCCAGCACCTATGCCGAGGTCCTCGACGCCCTGGAGGAGCTGCGCACGGAAGCGCAGGCGGCGCGAGATGAATTCCGCGAAGCAATCGGCCCCGCCGCTGACTCGATCGAGCTCGGCCTGCAACCGGAACTCGCTACAGCGGCCCCTATGCAGTTGCTGGATGTCGACGACGCTACAGCGAGTGCTCTGACCGAGGTCCGTTCCGAACTGTTCGCCACCCTCAGCGACGCATTGCTCGAGCGGGTGAACACCGAGAAGCTGGCCGACGTAGAGGCATGGCGCGAGCACCGGCAACGGTACGCCCGGCGCAAGGCAGAAGCCATTGCCCGCTATGAAACCCGACAGGCCGAACTCCTTTCGCCCGAGCAGATCACGCGCCTGCAGACTATCGAAACGGCCGGTGACCATTACCGCGAGCGCGTGCAGGCAGCCAGGTTGCGCGCATACGAACGAATCTATGCGGCCCTGCGCCCCAGGCCCGATGCGGACGAGGCAGAGTGAGGCGCGATAGGCGGCCTCACACGTAGTTCAGCCCGTAGCTGACGAGCGGCATGGGGAATACACAATCCAACGCTGCCCTCAGTGGTGAGGCCTGCGCCAGCCCGAGCGCCAGCTCGCCCCGGCGATGCTCGGGCAGGAAGGCCAGCTTCGTTAGCTCGCTCATGCCGTCCAGCGCGATCCGCTCCTGTCCCAGGGATATGGCGATCCTGCGCCCTTCGGTCAGGCCCAGTCGGTTCACAATGTCGTAACCGAGTCGTTCCTCGAACAGTGGCCTGCAGTTCCTCCAGAAGCGCTCCGGACTGATTATGCCCACTGTGCCGGGGAATCCCTGCGGTTCTACCTTCCAACTGAACGTGCGCGCGAGCGCTGTCATCTCGACGTCTGCTTCCGGATAGTCGATCAGCACGCTGCCCAACCCCAACTCGTCGAAGAGCACAGGCAGGGCTTGCACAAGCGCCCAGCGCGAGCCGGCGACCTCCTGGATGCAGATGGCATCCTCCGACTGGCCCATTCCCGGCGGCCGAAAGGCGAGGTAGGCCTCCGCTTCGCCGCGTCGGGCGCGCAACAGCCGCATCTCCATCTGCACGTCGCATATCCGGCCGCTCGCCAGCAACTTGCGGAAGTCATCCGGCGGCCGCACGAAGCGCACCGACTCCTGGGAGTGAAGTCTTACCAGGTCAGCCAGGGCCTCCGGCGGCACCGGCTCCGGACGGTATGCGTCCGCCCTCGGCAGCGTGCTGCGCCTCAGCGTTGCCCGTCGGTAGCCACCGACGTCCACGTAACCCAGACGGCGGTAGAGGCCGCGCCCTCCGGAGATGAGCAGCAGCTCGCATCCGTCATTGGCAGCCTTCGCTCGCGCATCACGCACCAGGCGTGTGGCGAGTCCCTGCTGGCGGTAGTCGACGTGGGTGCAAACCGAGCCGATCTGCCCGCAGCAGTGGCGAGTCGGCCCGAGCACGATGTCACGCTCAACAATGCCGACCAGGGCCACCGGGGCGCCGTCGTCGCAGAAGATGCGCAGGTTCTCCGCGTTCTCCTCGGCGAAGAGCAAGGGGTACTGCTCACCCATCGAGCCGTCGCTCTGGCGGCGGAACACACCGTCAGCCAGGGCAACGATCCCGGGCAGTTCGTGGGAGTGTGCGGCACGGGGACCTTCGATCGCCATGGGTGAACTCCTCGCCAAGCGGATGGGACCGGCAGTTCTTCATACCGTACAGCACCCGACGGCTCAAGTTCGCGCCGTTGATTGCAGCACAACTTCGGCTTAGGATAGCGTCTTCGGTCAACTCCCCACCCGGCGCAATACCGCATGGCAAACTCAAGTTGGGAGTACACCATGCACCTTGTCGTGTGCGTAAAGCAGGTCCCTGACACAGATGAGGTCAGGATCGACCCCGAACGAGGCACCCTCATCCGCGCAGGCGTAGAGAGCATCCTCAACCCGCTCGATGCCCACGCGATAGAGGCAGCCGTATCCCTGCGCGAGCGGGCGGGGGGCACAGTCACCGCCCTTAGCATGGGCCCACCCCAGGCAGAGCAAGCCGTGCGCGAAGCAATTGCCAGAGGTTGCGACGCGGGCATACTGCTCACCGACAGCGCGTTTGGCGGGGCCGACACATGGGCCACCTCCTTCACGCTGGCCGCGGCGCTCCGCGCCGTGGGCGACGTAGACCTGGTCATCTGCGGGAAACAAGCCGTAGACGGCGACACGGCACAGGTGGGGCCCGGCATCGCCGCCCACCTCGGTTGGCCACAGGTCACCTATGTGCGCCGTCTGCTTGAGCTGAATCACAGGTCGCTGACCGCCGAACGGTTGACAGACTATGGCAGCGAGACCGTTCGGGTGAACTTGCCAGCAGTGCTGACCGTGCTGAAGGACCTGAACGTTCCGCGCCTTCCATCCCTGGTCCGCGCCATGCATGCTCGCCGGTGCGAGGTATCCCGATGGACGAGCCAGGCGCTTGAAGCCGAAGACGATCAATGGGGTCTGGCGGGATCACCCACTCGCGTAGTCCGCGTTTTCACTCCGCCGCCGCGAGGGAAGGCCATCATATGGGACGGGGAGCCCGAGAAGTCCGCCCGCCGACTGGCGAGTGCGCTCGCAGCGGAGGGCTTCGCCTGATGGGATTCCGCGTCGACCATGAGGCATGCGTGCTCTGCCTGCGATGCATCGAGGCCTGCCCTTTCGAAGCCATCAAGCAGCAGGGCGACAAGGTGGAGGTGCTCCAGAAGTGCACGCTTTGCGGTGCGTGCATTGATGAATGCCCCGTGGGCGCCATCAGCCGCGATCTGAGCGAAGCGGCCGGATCGGCAGGTAGCGCATCCGACCGCCGAGTGTGGATCTATGGCGAGCATCATGGCGGGCGTTTCCACCCCGTGGTCTACGAACTCCTTGGAAAGGGCCTCGATCTGGCACGGGCGCGCCAGGGCACGCTGGAGGTCGTCGTCCTCGGCCAGCAAGTCGAGGCCCTGGCTCAGGAACTCGCCGGCTGCCGTGTCGACGCCTTGCACGTCGTCGACCATCCCACTTTGCGGCAGCATCGGGACGGGCCCTGCGCGCACGCTTTAGCCAACCTGATTGCCCGGCTGCGCCCCGAGATCGTGCTTGCCGGCGCCACTGCCCGGGGCCGGTCGCTCATTCCCCGGGTGGCCGTGCTCTGCCACACGGGCCTGACAGCCGACTGCACGGCGCTCGACATCGACCCCCGGGAGGGGCACCTGCTGCAGACGCGGCCAGCGTTCGGCGGCAACCTGATGGCCACCATCGTCACCCGCAACCACCGCCCACAGATGGCTACCGTGCGCCCCCGCGTTATGAGCCCCCCCGAGCCGGACAGCGACGCCGTTCCACCGGTGCGGCACTGGGACGTGGCCGCCGGCGTACCCGGCGATCGGGTCGAACTGCTCGGGCGCACTGTCGAGGAGGACGAGTCCGTAGACCTGGCCGAGGCGCGGGTGCTGGTGGCCGGCGGACGCGGCCTCGGCGGGCCGGAGGGGTTCAAGCTGCTGCGGGAGCTGGCCGATGTGCTGGAGGGCGAACTCGCCGCCAGCCGAGCCGCCGTCGATGCGGGGTGGATCCCTTACGCCCATCAGGTCGGCCAGACGGGCAAGACCGTTCAGCCCGACCTCTACGTGGCCGTGGGCATCTCCGGCGCCGTGCAGCACCGCGCGGGTATGCAGTCCTCCGGCACCATCGTAGCCGTCAACAGCGACCCAGAAGCACCCATCTTCGACCTCGCCGATTATGGAGTGGTGGGCGATTACCGCGCCGTGCTGCCAGAACTGCAGCGCTTTCTCCGGCGAGCGCGGGAGGAGCGGCAATGAACGAGCTGAGTGCGCAACCGGCGGACACCACGGGCGCCAGCTACCGCAAGGTGGTGGGTTGGCAGCGCATGCGCGAAGCCTACACCCAGTATCTTCAGGACGAATCCCGCATGAGGGCCCGAAGCATCAGGGTGCTTCACTTACCGGCGACGTGCGAAGAGGTGGCGGTGGCCCTTCTCGATGCCCGTTCGCGGGGCCATCGCGTGGCCGTCAGCGGCGCCCGGACGGGCATCACGGGAGCAGCCGTGCCGATCGAGGTCGAGGAAGTGATCTCCCTCGAACTGTTCAAACGGGAACCGGTGGTCCGACGCGCCCCCGGCGGCGGCTGGGTTGCCGATGTCGCGGCCGGAACCACCGTGGACGAACTTGCGGACGCTCTGGTGCACGGCCTCTGCGACTACCCCGACGGCCGGCCGCCGGCATCGCTGTTCTACCCCGTTGACACCACCGAAACCTCAGCGCACATTGGCGGCACCATCGCGACGAACGCCTCCGGCGCGCGCACGCTCTTCTACGGTCCGACGCGTGACCAAGTGGAGGCATTGACGGTGGTCATGGCCGACGCCGGCATCGTTACACTGCGCCGCGGCGAGGTCCAAGCTGAAGGGGGCAAGCTCCGTTACCGAGGCCCGGACGGCACGCTTGTGGAGATGAACGTGCCCGATCTGCCGATCCCTCGCACCAAGCATACCGCCGGCTATCACCTGAGAAGCGACATGGACGCGTTGGACCTGTTCGTCGGCAGCGAGGGCACTCTGGGAATCGTAGTCCAGGCCGAGTTGCGACTCAGCCCCACCCCGCAGAACCGCCTCTTCCTGACGCAGTTCCTTCCTGCATCCGACAACGCCGAAGCGACTGCCGTGGACCTCGTGCATGCCTGCAAGCACCAGCAGAGCCTGACTTCCCTCGCCCTGGAGTACATCGGCCCTCGCGCGCTCGCGCTGCTCAGAAGCCAGGGCCCCCAGACGCCGGCTTACATGGAGGTCAGCCGGCTGCCCGAAGACGCCGGGGCGGCGCTTTACATGGAGGTGCCGTTCGCCGACGAAGAGGAACTCGACACCATCTACCTCGCCTTGCGCGAAGTCCTCGGCTTGCACCGACTGCCGCCGCAGCAAAGCTGGGCCGGCTTCACCGTTCGGGACATGAACGAGATGAAGCGGCTACGGCACGCCGTGCCGGAGTCGGTGAATTCGATCATCGGCCGGCGTCAACGTGACGTACCGGAGCTACACAAGGTGGGCACGGATATGGCCGTGCCCGATCAGAGCCTGAAGGAGATGATGAACGTATACCGCTCGCGGTTGGCCGGCAGCGGACTCGACTACGTCATCTTCGGTCACATCGGCAGCGGGCACGTGCACGTGAACATCCTGCCGGAGACGCTGGAGGACGTGGTGCAGGCCGAGGACCTTTACGCTCAGTTCGCGCGCGAAGCAGTCAGGCTCGGTGGCAGCGTGGCAGCGGAGCACGGGATCGGTCGCATCAAGAGGAAGTTCCTGCCAATCCAGTACACCAGCGCCCAGATCGAAGCCATGCGCGCCGTCAAGTACGCCCTCGACCCCGAAGGCACCCTGAACCCCGGCGTGCTGTTCGACTGAGCCGTCCGGCCGGGGGGCTCCTTCAGCCTGGGCCCAGCGCCTGACGGCAGAAGTCAGCCGTCCGCTTGAGCCTGCTGCCCGCCTCTCCCTCTTCGTGGCCGAGCGTGTCCGGGTGCAGCTCCACCACGATCGGCCCCTCGAATCCGTCCGAGCCGAGAGTGTGAAGGAACGCACCCAGGTCGAGTTCGCCCTGCTGCGGGAGCCGGTGTTGCTGGTTGCCGGAGAGGTTGCTGAGGTGGACGTGTTGCACCCGGCCGTCGGCCGCCCGGTAGGCATCCAGAGGCCCGATGCCGGGCGTTCCCCAGTGGGTAGTGGCGAGGGTCAGGTGCATGTGGGATGCGACGCACGTGGCCAAACCCCGGTCGTGCCACAGCCAGCAGTAGGGGCGGGGATGCCTCGGCAGGTTCTCCACGCAGACGCGCTTCGCTCATCCCGCCCCCCCTCTTATCTTCTACCTTCTTTCGCCTGACTTCCGCTCTCCGCCTTCCAGCACGACCAGGGCAATCGCGTGGCGGCGGCCGTGGCTCAGGCTGACGTGTATGCGCTCGGCGCTGAGTTCCTCGCTACGCGCTCGCGCCGTGCCCCTCAGTTCTATGCTCGGGGCGCCCAGCTCCTCAGTGCTGACCACGACGTCCAAGCAGGCGCAGCCCCTGCTGCCAGCCGGTGCCCAGCACCTTGAGAGCGGCCCCCTTGGCCGCCAAGCGCGTGGCAAACCGCTCCTGGGGGTGGGGCGATCTGCGGCAGTAATCCGCCTCGGTCGGGGTGAAGATACTTCGGACAAAACGGCCGCCGTAGCGCTGCAGGGCCGCCTCGATGCGCTCCACCTCGACGATGTCCACGCCGATGCCCGCAATCATGTGGGGTCAGTCTTCCTCATCGTCGCCGGGCTCCTCTGACTCCGCCCAGCGCACGCCCATGCGCTCAAGCTGCGCTCTGCGCTTCTCCGCGAGCTGGGGCGACGCCTGCTCGAAGATGCCGAGCTCGATCTCAGCCGCGATATCGCGGTTTTCCTTGAGGAACTGGCGCGAGTTCTCTTTTCCCTGCCCCAGTCGCGTTTCGCCGTAGGAGTACCAGGAGCCGGAGCGCTCCACCACGCCGTAGTCCGCGCCCAGCTCCAGCAAGTCGGCTTCGCGGCTGATGCCCTCCCGGAACATGAGGTCTACCTCTACGGTTCGGAAAGGCGGGGCCACTTTGTTCTTAGCGACCTTGATTCGGCATCGGTTGCCGACATTCTCCGTGCCGTCCTTGATGCTGCCGATGCGCCGCAGCTCGATGCGCACCGTGGTGTAGAACTTCAGCGCACGGCCGCCGGGCGTCGTCTCCGGGTTGCCGAACATGACGCCGATCTTCATGCGGATCTGGTTGATGAACACCACCGTGGTGCCTGCCTTCGCGGTGATGCTGGCCAGCTTTCGGAGCGCGCGCGACATCAGGCGCGCCTGCAGTCCGACCGTCTGGTCTCCCATCTCCCCTTCGATCTCGGCACGGGGGGTGAGTGCGGCCACGGAGTCGATGACGATCAAGTCGAGAGCACTGCTGCGCACGAGGGCTTCGACAATATCAAGCGCCTGCTCGCCGCTGTCGGGCTGGTTGATCAGCAGGTTCTCTATGTCCACCCCGAGCGCACGCGCGTACTGGGGGTCCAGGGCATGCTCCGCATCGATGAAGGCGGCCACCCCGCCGAGCTTCTGTGCGCTGGCGATGATCTGCAGAGCGAGTGTCGTCTTCCCCGAAGCCTCAGGGCCGTAGACCTCGATCACTCTGCCTTTCGGCACTCCGCCAATGCCGAGCGCCAGGTCGAGCGCGGGGGAGCCGGTGGGTATGGCACTGATGTCGAGCCGCGTTTCCGAATCGTCCAGCCGCATGATGGCGCCCTTGCCGAACTGCTTCTCGATCTGCTCCAGCGTGCGCTCCAGAGCTTTCTGTCTCTCGTCCTTGCCGTTGTCGCTCTTCGCCATGCCTGTTCTCGCGAAAGGGTACTGTATGCTAAGTGCATGTATTGTAGTGCCGGGCGAGCGCAATGCAAATGGAAAAGCAGCTCACTCTCCGGGCTCAGTCACCTCGCGCACCCAGTCCAGGTAATCCGGATTGCCCACCATTATCGGCATGGCAATGACCTCCGGCACCTCGTAGGGGTGCAGTTCCTTCACCCGTCGGCTCAGGTCGTCCCAACGTTCGCGCGTGGTCTTCATCAGCAGCAGGGACTCGGACTCCCGCGCCACGGTGCCTTCCCAATGGAACAGTGAGCGAATCCGGCCGGCGATGTTGACGCAGGCGACCAGACGTTCCTTGAGCAGCTGGTTGGCCAGCTTCTCCGCCTCCGGGCTGCTTGCGCACGTGACCATCACGATGATCGCTTCAGACACGGCTGCGACTCCTTTCCGAGGCCCGCTTGCCAGCAAAGGGGCCCTTTATCTCGTAATCGATCTCCATTCTCGCTTTGTCGGCGCGTCGCTCACCGCCGCCGTCCAGAACCTGCAGCGCGGCTTCGGTCACCTGGTCGGTCGTGATAGAGGTCATGCACCGAACGTGAGGGCAACGCCGACGCGTGCACGGCCGACAGGTGGCCTGCCCTGTCACCACAACGCTGCGGCTGCAGTAAGGCCCGGTCTGGAGGGGATCCTTCGGTCCGAACAGAGCCACCACGGGCACGCCGAGCGCCGAGGCGATATGCATCGGTCCCGTGTCGCCACCAATGAAGAGGTCTGCCCTGCGCAGCAGTTCGCAGAGCTCGCCGAGTGCGTTCGTTGGTGGGCTCACCATCCCTCGTTCTTGCATCGGCCGCACGACGGATTCGGCCAGACTACTCTCGCCCGGCCCCCAGGTCACCAGTATGCGCGCCTTGCGCTCGCGCACGAGTCGGTCGGCGACCCGGGCGTAACGGTCGGGCAGCCACCGCTTGAACTCGGCGAATCCGCTCGTGCCGGGATGCACAACGATCAGGGGCCCATCCCCGCTCAGGGAGGTCACCGTGCTTGCGGCCATCCTTGCGTGCCCCTCATCGGTCGGGATCAGGGGCTCGGCGTATCGCGGCTCTATACCCAACGGCGCCAGCAACGCGATATCCCTCTCGATGCGGTGAAGTCGGCCACTCTGGACACGCACGCGGGCGTTCTGCACCAGATAGTTGAACTCTCGGTTCACGCCTGCACCGAAACCGATGCGGATTCCCGCATCTGCGCTCCACACGATCCAGGCGCTCTTGAGGCTGCTTTGGAAGTCGATCGACACTCGATACTGCCCTTCCCGCAACCGTGCCGCCACCTGGCGCATGCGCTCGACCAATGAGGTTAGGCGCAACGGCCTTCTGAGCATCCGGCCCCACTGGCGGCGCGGCACGCTGATCAGGTCGTCGATGTGCGGATGCCCTCGCAGCAAGTCGGCAAACCGGTCCTCAACCAACCAGGCGATGTGAGCGCCCGGGCGTTCCCTGCGCAGCAACGCCAGCGCGTTCAGCGCGTGTACGACATCGCCCAGGCCGCTCATGCGAATGCACAGGTATCGGCCGCGACTGGTTCGGTTGCATGGCCTCATACGCCTACGTCGTTTCCGCTACTCTCTACGCTGTAGCTCGCGCGTCCGTGCGCTCAGTTTGCTGAACCTGAGGTCCGTTTGCCCGCTGACAGCGGTCTCGAGCCGGTCATTCAGCGGCTCTCGCCAGTGGTCAGGGATGCCCTGGGCGCCGAGTATGACCCCCATGACGGACCCGGCCGTGGCGCCATTGCAGTCTGTGTCAAGGCCCGCCTCTACTGCGAGGCCTATCGTACGGCTGAAGTCACCCTCGCCCCACAACAGCGCCAAGGCCACAATGGCTGCGTTGTTGATGGTGTGGGTCTGGTGGTAGCCGCCGAACTCCTCCAACACGAGGGCAGTGGCCTGTTCGGCGCCGACGCCGTCCTCTCGCCAGCCGATGACCTTGCGCAGGCCCTCCGCCAGCCGACAGTTCTGCGGTATCTCGGTCAACCCTAACTGAAGCGCTTTCAGCGGATCGTCCGTCACGAAGGCCCCCGCAAGCATGGCGGCCACCCACATCTCGCCGTAAATTCCGTTCGCGACGTGGCTCACCTGGGCGTCGCAGAAAGCCAGTGCGGCAGCATCTTCAGGCCTGCCGGGGCAGACGTAGCCGTAAACATCCGCCCGGATCTGGGCGCCGATCCACTCACGGTATGGGTTCCTATAGGTCGCGCTGTCCGGTGGCCAGATACCGTTGACAAAGTTACGATACGCGGCGCGCTCGGCGGTGTATGTGCGCTGGTATGGCAGATGCGCAAGCCAGAACTCGGCCACCTGACGAGGCGTGAACTCTCGCCCGTAACGCTCCAGGATCAGCAGGCCCGTCAGCGTGTAGTCCATGTCATCATCGCGCACGGCGCACTGCAGGTTCTGGCGCAGCGCCGGATGCCGGGGGCTAAGCAGCGTCGCGCCGTTGGCCGGCGGCGTGGGCCAGTAATCCCTGAGAACTTCGACGGCGCACGCCTCCATCAGGTCGGCTATCTTGGTACGCGACCATCCCTCGACCGGCTTGCCCAGCATGCAGCCGGCAACCCGTCCGAGCCATGCACCGAGCGTCCGATCGTCGAGCGCACTGTCCGTAAGGGGAACAGCCAGACGGCGCGGTCCGGCCGGGCGCGCCTCGCGTATCAGCCCCAGTTCGTTTGGCTCCTCGTAGGTAAAGTCGGCAGAGGGCTCCAGGCGCTGAAGCGCTGCGTACAACTCCTCCAGTCTGCGCCCCTGTAAGGGCCCGCCCTCCTCGGCGATCAACGACACACGCCGCTCTTGTTCCCACGTATCGCACCCGGTTTCGGCGAGCTGTCTCAGTTCGTCCTCGACCAGTTGCTGCCACTCTTCTGCCGTTGGCGCCATTCGGACTTCCTCTCGCCGTTCGGTGGGGGTTGCCACGGGCTGGCTTGGTCCCGCTATTAGTTATCACAAGGCCTGCGGGGCTGCAACCGGCGGGCTCTCCATTGCGCCCGCACGGGGCCCGCCGTAGAATCGCGTATGGTCATCTGGGCCGACCCGAGCGCTTCCTATGCTGTTACGCGGAATTCCGTTGCATGTTGCTCACATTCCTGCTCTGCGTGCTGATCTTGTATGTGCCCGTGCCCGTCCACGGCGGGCCGCTATGGCCGGTATCGGTTGCGGGGGTGCTGGCTCTGGCGGTCGTGAATGTCGTCGCTGGATGGGCGGCGAGCAGCCTGGCCATCCAGCTCACCTCGTCCACAGGCATGCGGGGCCGCCTGGCCGCAACTCGCCTGTTTGCACTCTTAAAGGGCGGGGTCGTCGGCTTCGTGCTCGCCGATGTGTTCCTCTTCGATTGGCCGGCGGTGGTCATGCGCTGGCTGGGCAAGTATCGCTGGGCACTGCTGGCCGAGGACATCATGCTGCTGCTGCCCGCCGTGGTGATGGTGCTTACTGTGATGGCCTGGCAGTACCGTTACGAATCCCAGCTTGGACGGGTGGGCATACGGCCGGGCAGGTACCTGTGGCTTCGGTTCCGCCTCGAACTCGCCATCGTCGTGTTGCCCTGGCTGCTGCTGGTTCTGTTCACCGACCTGAGCGCCGCCGTCTTCGCGGGCACGGATTACGCCCCGCTGGCGGATGGTCTCGCCACAGGCGGCGTTCTCGTGGGGCTCGTGGTCTTCAGCCCTGCCCTGCTGCGTTGGATTTGGCGCAGCTCACCTCTACCAGACGGACCGCTCCGCCGACGGCTGCATGAACTCATGCGCGAACAGGATTTCCGTTGCCACGACATCCTGATATGGCACACCGACGACCACCTGGCCAACGCCGGAGTGATCGGCCCCACGCCCTTGCTGCGCTACATCATTATCAGCGACGTGCTGCTGAGCCAGTCAACTCCGCAGGAAGTCGTGGCCATCTTCGCGCACGAGATCGGCCATGTGAAACTGAAGCACCTGCCCTACTACATGGCCCTTGCCCTCGGTTTCATCTGCATGTTCGCCAACCTGGTTGACGGCCTGGCCGCCGTGGGCCTGGTGGAGCCCCTCCAGAACATCCTGGCTTTAGATATGACGCTCGCGCAGGCAGGCGTAATGCTCTCCTTCGCCGCCGTGTACTGGGTGCTGTTCTTTGGCTGGGTGTCGCGGCGGATGGAACTCGAGTCCGACCTGTTCGCCCTCGGTGCCGTAGAGGACCCGACGGCGCTCCTCGCCGCGCTGGAGAAGCTGGGCATGTTGAGCAGCAGCCCCCGCAGCAGCGGCCACTGGCGACATTTCAGCATATCCCGGAGGGTCGGCTTCCTCACCCGCGTTCTGGAGAACCCGAAGGTCGGCCACCGATTCCGAGGCTATGCCCGACGGATCAAGTGGGCCAGCCTCCTCGTCTGCGCCGCCGCGGCGCTGCGCATTGCGCTTTTCCGCCCCGAACTGCTCGGGCTGTAGTGCGTACCGTTGGCTATGGCAGCCCATTGTCTGCAGAGATGAGGGCGGGTGATAGGCAACGCGGCCCCCACGCCCACGAGGTGGCATCTGCAGGTCGGGGTTGCTCGCTGGCACCCGCAATCGCGCCACGTTCCCAGCCTTGCTGCACCACTGCAACACGCCTGGCCGCCAGCTTGTCCCTACCCCACCAGTCGGCCGACGAGGTACTCCACAGGCTCCAGGAAACTGCACAGCGACTGGCGGAAGACCATCGTCATCAGCGCGCCGATGCTCAGGAACGGGCCGTAAGGCATCACGTGCTCGTCGCTCGCCAGAAGGAGCGGAATGCCGTAGAGCAGTCCGACAAAGGGCGCGAGGAAGAACGAAGCGACTGCCACCTTCCAGCCCAGGAATGCACCCACCATCGCCATCAGCTTCACGTCGCCGAAACCCATCGCCTCACGGCGAAAGATGATAGTGCCCAACACCGCGAAGCCAAGGACCACCAGCCCGCCGCCCGCCGCTCCGATGACCGATGCGAACAGGCCGTCCAGATGGGCGTAGCCCGTCAGCCCCTCGTAGGTGTGGTAGCTGGCTGTGCCCACGTGGAGCCCGGGCAGAAGCAGCCCGGCTGCAAGTCCACCTGTAAGGCCGAAGACACTGATCTCGTCCGGGATGATCAGCCACTCCATGTCCACCGCACTCGCCGCCACCAACAGCGCCGCGAGCAGCAACATGATCAGCACATGGGCGAGAGGTGTCCCGAGCTGGGCCCCCTGTCGGAAATAGAGCAGCGCGAACAGCAGGCCGGTCACAAGCTCCACCAGTGGATAACGCCACGCGATGGGCTGCGCGCAATGGCGACATCTGCCCCGCAGCAGGGCGAAGCTGACAAGGGGGATGTTGTCGTACCAGCGGATGGCCTGCTCGCACACCGGGCAGAAGCTGCGCTTCGGCTCGTTCACCGCCAGCCCGCGGGGCAGCCGGTAGATCATCACGTTCAAGAAACTGCCCACGGCGCAGCCAAGCGCAAAGAGCCAAAACGTGAGTGCCATCTGCAGGCTGGTGACCGATGCAAGCATGCCGTCTCTGTCCTGCGGCGAAGTGCGGAGTCGGCAGTATAGCACGCGCGAGGCGGCCGGCGCACGGAACGTCGGCGTCAGGGCCCTGGCCCACCACGAATCAGAGCACACCTTCTGCGCAGGACCGCTTCCGCCTTCGCCACGAAGCGTTGATCAGTCCACCATCAGCAGCTTGCCGAACGTACCCGGCGCGCGCTCCTGGTCTTCGCGACCTGTCCAGCTCAGGCGCAGTGCATCACCGCCCTCGCCGAAGCTGCGCTGAACGATATCGAAGCCGATCACGGCCGGCCGGCCGTCGCACTGGCTGAACGCTGCCCAGGGGATAGAGCATTCGACGCCGTAGCCGGTCTCCGTGCGGCAGACGGATGCCTCAACACCTTCGCCGTTGCCCCGGACGTGCATGAGCGCATCGGCCTCGGCGTCCGCCGGCGGGAAGACTGTGACATGCATGACCCCGTCTTCGTAGCCCGCTCGGCCGATCTCCTCGCTCTTGCGACCATCGAGGAATATGCGCAGGCTGTCGCACTCCGTGCGGCCCCCCACATCCCCGTCGGCCAGCTTCTGCAGGTCATCGTCCACCTCGGCCCGCACGTAGAGTTTCTCCTCGTCGAAAGAGGCCGACCAGTCGAAACCGTGCCCGGTCGGGCTCTGTTTCGATGCATGGATGGGGTGGATGGGCGAGGGCACGTGGAGCGTTCCCTTCGAGCGGCGGGCGCCGCCCGGCTGAGCGCCCTTCTGCGCCGCAGTCAGCACGAAGTAGAGGCTCTCCAGCGTCGTGATCTTAGCGTAGCTGAGCCGTGCATCGACGCTCAGGGTCTCCAGCGGCCGGCGGGCGAGCACCTCCAGGTCCTTGTGGCGGCGGGCGTATGGCTTCAGTCCGCTGATGGTGAACTCCTGCGGCGCGACCTGCTCCTCCCGGTGCGAACTCAGTCGCACACTGACTTCCTCGAACCTGCGGTCGGTGAAGTTCTTAAGGTGGTAGCGTATCTTCACGTTGAGCATCCCCTCGCCGGTTCGTTCACCACCTCTCAGTTCGGCCCAGCCCGTGATGCTGCCGGCGCGCTCGTCAAGGGCGGCGACTGCCTCGGAGAGTCGAGCAGGGATGTCCAGATCTTGCGGACACTCCTCCACGCACTGCCCGCAAAGGCGGCAGAGGGCCGCCTTGCCGGCCAGCGAGGCATACTTCTGCCGGGCGTGTTCCGTGAGGCCGAAGACGCGCTCCAGGTTCAGGATCTCGAAGTTCTGTGGTATGTCGACGCCGGCCGGGCAGGGCATGCAGTAGTTGCAGCCGGTGCAGTAGAGCCCAGCCAGCTCCTTACGCTCCTGTACGGCGGCTTCGATGCGTTCGTGGTCCTCTTGCGTCAGCTTGCCCGCTTTGCTGACCGTCTCCACGTTCTCTTCCAGCATCTGCACATTCTGCATACCACTGAGGGCGACGGTGACGTTCGGGTTGGAGAGCACGAAGCGGAGCGCCAGCTCGGGTGTGCTTTCCACGTCGCCGACCAGTTCGGCAGCCCTCTCGCTCGGGTATCCCAGCCGCCCACCACCGACCGGGCCCATGATGACCACGCCCATGCCGTTCTCCGCAGCGTAAGCGATGGCTTCCTCCAGGTGCCGGTCCAGCAGGTTGTACTGGCACGTGACTGACTCGAACAGACCCGTGTCGACGCACTTCTTCAGGCTCTCTGCGCTGCCGTGAAAGGAGTGGCAAACATGATGGATCATGCCCTGCTCTTTCGCCTTCAGCATCTCCTGATAGAGCCCGTCGTCGCCGGCAACTGAGGCCTCGAACCGCTCGTAATTCATGCCGTGGAAGTTGTAGATGTCGATGTGGCCGGTGCGCAGACGCTCGAGTGAGTCCTCCAGATGCTGCCACCACTGATCCTTGTCGTCCTTATCGTAGTGATGGTTCTTGGTGGAGATGACAACCTGGTCGCGAATGTCCTCCAGGGCCTCACCGACTGCGCGCTGGCTGTCGCCACCGCAATACATGACGGCGCTGTCGAAGTAGTTGACTCCGAGGTCCACAGCACGCCGAAGCATGGGGATCGCCTTCTCGCGGTCCACCTCATCGCGGGACTTCATCGGCAGACGCATACAGCCGAATCCGAGCCTGGAAACCTTCAGTCCGGTCTTGCCCAATGTTGCGTATTCCATCCGTGACATCTCCTTCGAACTCGCGGCAGAACGTTCGTCGAGTAAGACCACGTACGGGCCGCCCCCGGCCCGCTCATTCGTGCTCGTGCGGGATGATCTCCTGCAGCAGTTGGTCCAGGCGCCCTTGCAGCGCCCTGCGATCGATCCAGTAATAGACATCGCGACATTTCTTGCAGCAGCGCACGACACCCGCCTGCTTCAGTATCTTCAGGTGATGCGAGACGGTGGGCTGCGGCGTGTCGAGGTCCTCGGCAAGCTGCGACACGTTGCAGCAGCCGCACGCGGCCTCCTCGTCCGGCAGCAGTTGCAGGATGCGCAGCCGCAGCGGGTCACCGAGAGCCTTGAAGCAGTCGCTAATCTCCTCCATATCGCCCTGATTATATCAGCATATTGATATATGTCAATGAAAGTGGCCGGGAAGGGCCAGGAGAACTTGAGCGGGGTCCGCACGAATGTCGAGGTCCGGCGCCGCGCCCCGCTTACCCCTCGACCGCGTTGGCGCTCGCGCGCTCGATCCAGTCGGCGATGTCGCTCACCACTTCCTCAGCGACATGGCCGGGCTGCAGGTACTCGGCCGGTCTGCTCGGCCCTTCACCGGGGATGAACAAGTGGTTCAGTGCCGGGTAAAGCTTGAGCTCTGCGTTGGCCTTGTCCTGCAACGCCTGCCTCCAGCGACGAAAGTCCTCCTGCGTCACCTGGTAGTCTCGTCCGCCGTGCAGGATCAAGAGGGGCCGTTCCATGGAACTCGCCACTTTCGCGGGATCGTAGCCGTTCAGGTCGCGCAGGTAGCAGCCGGGCACGCCCATCACCGCCCTGCCCTCGTAGTCGCCGGACTGCCGCAGTGCGCGGAGCTGCTCCGCCTGCGCCCGGACGCTGGCCAGGGCAGCGGCTTCGCCACCGTCGGGTGCCAGAGATTGCAGGTGCTCCACCTGATCGCGCAGTACCTCGTCGAGCGGCCGTGGCGAACCTGCAAGCACGATAAAGCCGGCGGCGGAGGGGATCTGCTCCGCAATGCGCGGCACCAGCGTGCCACCGAGGCTGTGACCCAGCACGAACACTCGCGCGGGCTCTACCCTATCACGCTGCTGCAACAGGGCGACGGCGGCCAAGACGTCCTCGACCACCTCTTCCTGCACGGTGAAAAGTCCCGTCGAGGGGAACCGGCCCGGATCCACCATCGTTCGCTTCTCGTATCGCAGCACGGCTATGCCGCGGCTCGCCAGCCCCCATGCCAGATCGCGGAAGGGCTTGTTCGCCCCGACCGTCTCGTCACGATCGTGCGGGCCGGAACCGTGCACCAGCACAACGGCCGCGACCAGTGCGCCGGTATTGGGCAGTGACAGCGTGCCGGGCAAAGGCGGCTCCTCGGCGCCCGAGACTTCCGTCGCGACCTCGTCGAACGCCCCCTTCTGCACGTAAGGTGGCGCTTCGTCCTCCGGTAAGTGGCCCGGCGCGAACCAGAGCCCGCCGACTCTGCCATCGGCGTTGTAGACGACCTTCACGTCGAGCACGGCACGCTCAAACCGGCAAGTGACGATGCCCATCTGGAAGCCGCTCGCCTTCTCGGTCCTTGAGACGACGCGTTCTTGGAAGGCACCGGCTTGCCCCACCAGCGATGACCAGACCTGCTGTAGCTTTGCGGGCGGCATCGCATCCGTCATGCGCTCGTCGAATTCAGCCGCTGCCTCCTCGAACCGACTGTCGACGAGCGTATCCACGAACGCCTCCGCCCTCCGCGCTGCCTCCTCCCCTCTCCCCGCCTCGGCGAATGCAGCCGGCCAGAGCGCGAAGATCACGGCCAACGCAAGCGCAAAGCTTCTCATGCCCCTCTCCCTGCGGCAATGCAAGCGCACACCATCGAGTTCCAACCGCAATCTTAGCATCAGAGGTCGCCGCAAGGGAAGGTCCATGGCAGTGCCGCCGGCTGTCGTCGGTGCCGCCTCCGAGTCGCGTGACACGCAAGCAGGGCAGTATAAACTGCCCCAAGGGAGCGTCAGAGGAAGGGGTGCAAATGCCCCTGAAGCACGAGCAGGAGGTAGCGCGATGACGCAGCAAGATCGGTCCGAACTGGCCGTGAGGCTCCTGGGGCTCCTACTCCTGGTGTTCGCGCTGCGCCAGGCGGGTGTTTGGGCCCTGCAGATCGACGTTTTGCACTGGGTCAGCGGTGCGTATGTGGCGGGGCGATGTTCCCGTAGATTGGTCTCGTCGGCCTGCTCTTAGCCATGCGTGGGGGCACCGGCGTGTCTGACGCGCACGTAACTCCCCCGCAGCCATTAGCCTGGCCGGTCGAACCGAACAATCATGGCTCAGAAGCCGAGTGGGGGTTGCGGGCCCCGACCCGGACCGAGGCGGCATCCTTCACCACTGCCTGGCATGGCGCATACACCCAGGCGGTGAAGGCACGCCGTCTCATGGCACACACTTCGCGCCTAAAGCCAGCCCTTTCGGCGGAAGTAGAAGAGCATCCACACCACGATGGCGAGCATCACGAGCAGCACTGCAGGGTAACCCCAACGCCATTCGAGCTCCGGCATGTACCGGAAGTTCATCCCGTAGAGTCCGGCAATGAACGTGAGAGGAATGAAGAGCGTGGCGATGATGGTCAGCACCTTCATCACCTCATTCATCCGGTTGCTGATGCTGGTCAGATAGATGTCCAGAAGGCCGCTGAGCACGTCGCGCGAGGACTCGACGGTATCCATCATCTGGATGCTGTGATCATAGACGTCGCGCAGGTATGGCACCGTTGGCTCCGTGACGAGCGCCGTGCCCTCTCGCATGAGCCCGTTGATGACCTCCCGGAGCGGCCAGATGGCCTTGCGCAGGTAGATCAGCTCGCGCTTCAGAGAGTGGATGCGGGCCGCATGCTGCCTGTTGGGTTCGGATAGCAGTCGCTCTTCGATCTCCTCCAGCTCCTCGCCCATTGTCTCCATAGTCACGAAGTAGCCGTCCACGGTGGCATCGATGAGGGCGTACAGCAGGTAGTCGGCACCCATGGCACGTATGCGCCCCTTGGCGTTGCGGATGCGCTCCCGCACGATTTCGAACACGTCTCCGCGCCGCTCCTGGAAGGATATCACGAAGTTGCGCCCCAGGATCAGGCTCACCTGCTCTGCCCCGAGCCCATCGCCGCCCTCGTGTTCGCTGAACATCTTGATCACGACGTATAGACAGCCTTCGTACTCCTCCAGCTTCGGACGCTGGCCGGTGTTGGCGATGTCTTCGATGATCAGCGGATGCAGACCAAATACGTCACCCACCTTCTCTATCACCTCTACTTGATGCACCCCGTCCACGTTGATCCAGGTGACGGTCGGCCTGTCGCGGAACGTTGCGCATTCCTGCGGCCGGTTGATCTCGCTCTCTTCGAAGTGCTCTTCATCGTAATCGATGACGGTGAGGCGCACGGGTTCTTCCTTGCGCTTACCGGTGTAGACGGGCGTCCCCGGCGGCAGGCCGATCTCCTTCCCGCGGCGTATGCTATGCAACGGCTCCACGAGTCATCCTCCCGGTTGAAGGTCCGGGCAAGCGGCCACGGCGATCAGGTGCGTGCCCATGTCGAGACAGCCGAGCTGGCGGCAGGCCTCGAGTTCGAGTTCGAGCAGGTAGCCCCAGCGCTCCGAGTCATCGCGAACGGTCTCCAGGTCCTCCGCCCAACTGGTTGAGAGGCAGTTGCTCGCCGACATGGCGCGCTGCTCAGCCCCACACGAAGCGATCAGGTCCGCCAGCTCGTCCGCGCGGAACATGTGGCAGTAGTGGGAGCTGCCGCCGTCGCTCTCCGGCGTAAGGTCTCCCGAACGCACGATGCAGCGGTTGACGGGCAGCGCGATTTCGAACACGGAGGACAGGGCGCTGTGAACCGTCACCCACAAGCTCATGACACTAAGCAGGACCGGGCCGCCGGGGCGAGTGACGCTGAGCAGCTCGCGCAGGCCGTCACTGGCGCGCTCGAAGAGGTAGCTGAGCGGACCTCCGTAGCAGACGACGGCGTCGAACTCGGCGTCGGAAAACTCCTCCGACAGGTCGCAGATATCGCACTCGACCCACTGCTCAACACCGTCCGCGTAGCCGTGCTCGTCGGCGTTCCGGCGGTTCAGCTCAAGCTGGACCGGCGATATGTCCGCCACGGTCGTCCGGCAGCCGAGGCGATGGAGTTCGCGCGTGAACCTGCCGGCGCCGGCTCCCGCCTCCAGAACGCGCATTTCGGGCCGAAGGAAGCGCTCCAGATAGTGCACATGGACGCGGAACTTTACCTGCTCCACGGGGCTCAGGTCCCAACGCTCCCACTCCTTCACCCCGTAGGCGTCGTAGTGGCTGCGCACCCATACGGGATCGTATCGGCTCATCCGCCTGCGCCCTCCGCCGGCTTCGGTTCGGCGGCGAGCCCGCGCAGGAACTCGACGACGGTGGGCGCATCCCACTCAGCCGCACCCGTGTGCTCCAGCACAATGGTGCCGTCGCGCGCGATGATATACGTCGTGGGTATGGCCTCCGGCATCAGCGCGCCGGGCATTGGCTTGGGTTGGTGCACAGGTATGTCCAGGCCCTGCTCTGCCATAAAGGCGCGCGTTTCGGCTGCACTGTCCATGAACGTGAGAAGGAAGGCAACATCGGTATCCGCCAGTTCCTGGCGCAGGCGAACTATGCTCGGCAGTTCAGCCACGCATGGCGGGCACCAGTGCGCCCAGACGTTCAGGAAGATCGGACGCCCTTTGAGGGCCGAGACGCGCATCTCGCCGCCGTCAAGCGTAGCGACGCTCCAGTCGTAAGGCATCTGGCCGAAGTTTCCCTTCTCAAGCTGCGGCCTGTCGACAGGACCGACCGCAGAGCGTAGAACCATCCAGCCCGTACCGGCGATTACCAAAGTTAGCAGAAGCGCCGTGATCCAACGTTGCGGCCGCCCTTGGCCGCCCCTTTCTGTATCCGCCATAGCCTGTCTTCCTCCCCCAGTATTACCAGCACACCCGCCCGCGCACACGCACGGGCTGATCGCCCGCCGCTATACAACCTATAGCATAGCAGGGAGAGCCGCGATCTAACAGGTGCTCCCGAATAGCTGCGACGGCGCAGGGCGCCACCACGAGACAGAGCCCCACACCCATGTTGAAAGTCCGCAGCATCTCGCCGTCATCCAGTGCACCCGCCTCACGTATCGCCCGGAAGACCGGAAGGACGCGCAGGCGACCGAGTGCAATGTCGGCCTGCAGCCCGTCAGGCATGATGCGCTTCAGATTGCCCGCGATGCCACCGCCCGTGACGTGGGCCATCCCGTGCAGACCAGGCTCCTGATAGATACCCCTGAGCGCATGGTAGTAGCAAAGATGCGGGCGCAGCAGCACTTCGAGCATGCGCTCGCCGTCCACGCGACGGTCTGCCAGCTTCGGTTCACGCTCCAGCAGGGCACGAACCAGCGAGTAGCCGTTCGTGTGCAGACCGTTGGAGGCGACGGCAAGCACTTGGTCGCCATCTTGAATGCGTGATCCGTCGACTATGTGGCGCCGCTCAACCACGCCCACAACGCCAGCCGTCAGCACGTACGTTCCGGCATTGAGCACGCCGGGTTGTTCGCTGGTCTCACCGCCGACCAGCGTGCAGCCCTGCTGCCTGCATGCGGTGCCCATGGCGCGCACCATGGTCCGGACGGTGGCCGGGTCCAGCCTGCCACAGATCACCGTGTCGAGCACCGCGAGCGGATGCGCCCCCATGACGGCGATGTCATTGATCAGATGATGGATGAGGTCGCGGCAAATCGACTCCACCCGCCCGTGCTTGAGCGCGAGCTTCTGCTTGGAGCCGGGCTCCTCATGCTTTAGCACAAGCACCGGGTGTTCGTACTGCGGAAACCGGGCATCAAAGAGCGATGCAAACGGGCCGAGCCGGTTCATCACGCGCGGATCCGCCGTCTCCAAATCATCGGCCATGGAGTGCTTCATGGCGTCGGCGGCTTCTACGTCCACACCGGCTTGCTTGTAACTCTGGGGGTTCGGTTGCTCGCCACGCTTCGCCATGGAGGTCCCTGTCAGTTGACGTCACCGAGGTAGACGGGGCCGCAAAGTGGCTGCTCCGTCAGGGAGCTCAGCGGTCCGGCAAGCGCACGCGGCCAGAAGGGGTGGTCGGCCAACTCCGAAAGGGGCAGCCACTCATGCCCGATCTGGTATACGTCCGGCAGATGCCCGTCGCCGAGGGCCCTATGGTCGTCGATCGTGCACCGAAACATAAACTCGATCTGGTGGGCATCACCATCGTGCACGGCGAACTCGTGGTTGCGCCCGATGTACTCGCGCACCCACAGCAGCTCGCGGGGCTCTACCGCAACGCCAAGCTCCTCGCCACACTCCCGCATCAGCGCGTCTGCCAGCGTCTCTCCGAAACGCTGGCCACCCCCCGGCAGCAGGTAGAAAACGTCGTCATCTGGGCCGCGGTTCGCCGTGACCAGCAACTGATGGTTGTGAACGATGACTGCCTTCGCTGAGTTGCGCAGCGAGCACATGGCTACCCCCAGTGTGCGGAAAAGATGGTTGCCCGGGGAGGGGCTACTCAACATCTATGACATCCACCACTTCCGCGTCGGCGTCGACCTCGAAAACCGGGCGCACGAAACCTGCCGTCACGGCCGGCGCAAAGAAACGGTGGTGGAAGACGGGCATCGCGGCGGGGCAGAGCAACACGAGCGCCGCTGCCCAGTAGATCTTGCGCCGCACGTCGATCAAGTCGGTCCGGTATAGGAACACGAAGTAGACAGCCGCCAGCCCACACAGCAGCAGTATGGTGAACACATGCAGGAGCTGCATGCCCAGGGCCACCAACTGCCACTCGTTGCTCAAGCCGGTGCCGATCGGCGGTCTCATCACGCAGTACACAGTAAAGGCGATCGTGTAGACGGCCGGCCAGAAGCTGAACACCCCGAGAATCTGGCACGTTCCCCGCCTTAGCTGCACTGCCCATCCTCCTGCCCAAGCCAGGAAGCACCGGCCGCCGTAGCATACCGATACACGACCTTCTTGTCAAAAACCGGGCGATGGAGGCCCGTCACGGAACGACGGGCAAGGCTTCACCCGCAGGGGCCGCCGGCCCCGTCTGCGGAGGCATCTGGAACCGGTAGCCGACGCCGCGGATGGTGTGTATATACGTGGGCTCAGCGGGTATGGGTTCTATCTTATCACGCAGCGTAGTCACGCAACGGTCTACGCTGCGCGGGCTGACGAACACGGTGCGTCCCCATACTTCGTCGAGTATCTCCTCCCGCGAGAGGGCCTTACCGGCACGCCTGACCAGCAGCTCCAACAAACCGTACTCCTTCGGCGTGAGGGGCACTTCCTCGCCGTCGCGCGTCAGCAAGTGGGCGTCCGTGCGCAGCTCGTAAGGGCCGAAGCGGTATGTGTGGTCCGCCTCCTCCGAGCGCCTGCGCAGAAAAGCGTGCGCTCTGGCCAGCAGCTCTCGGATGCTGAAGGGCTTAGTGACGTAGTCGTCGGCGCCGATCTCCAGCCCAAGCACCACGTCGGACTCCGCGTCCTTGGCCGTCAGCATGATGATCGGAACGTCCAGGCCCTCCTGCCTCAGCAGTCGGCACACCTCGTAACCGTTCACCTTCGGCAGCATGATGTCGAGCACGATCAGCTCAGGCCGGCAGTCGAGCGCGTTGTTGAGGCCGGCCTCGCCGTCGGCGGCCGTGATCACGTGATAGCCCTTAAAGTCGAAGTTATCCTTCAGTGCGCGCAGCAACGTTGGGTCGTCTTCAACGATCAGTATGGTCTCGCCGCTCATCCGCGTCCCCTCCGGGCTCCATTCCCTTGCGCGGCCGGCAGGCGCACGGTGAAGGTGCTGCCCTCGCCAGGCCGGCTCTCTACGTCCACGGAGCCGCCGTGAGCCTCGACGATGAACTTCACGATGCTCAGCCCGAGCCCGCAGCCGCCGACCGATCGGGAGAGGCTTTGGTCCACCTGATAGAACCGGTCGAAGGCCCTGCGGACCGCGCGGCGGCGCATGCCGATGCCGTTGTCCTGCACCTGGAAACAGATCTCCCCATCGTCGGCGAACGCGCGCAGGGCGATCCGCTTGTCGTCGGTAGAGTACTTGTAGGCGTTGTCCAGCAGGTTCAGCAGCACTGTCACGAGCGCGTCGCGGTCCGCCTCGACGGCGGGGAGTTCACCGTTCGCCTCTGCGGTGAATGCGCAGCCCACCGCCTCAAATCGCTCCCGCACGATGTCGGCGGCCGCTTCCACCAACTCTCGCGGCTCGACCGGGCGGAAGCTGAACGCCTGTTTATTGCGCTCCATGCGAGAGAAGCTCAGGAAGTTGTCGATGAGCCGACTGAGGCGCTCGTTCTCGCGCGCCATTAGTTCCAGGTACTCGCGCACCTGTCGCTGGTCGCGGTAGTTCCCTTCGAGCAGCGTGTCGACGAGCACGCGCATGGAGCAGAGCGGGGTCTTCAGCTCGTGCGTGACGGTCGCGATGAAGTCGTTCTTCAGCCGCGCCAGCTTCATCTGGTGGAACGCCGCGCGGCCGACCAGCAGAACCGTGCCCGCAACCAGGCCCACCAGCAGCAGGCCCGTCCACAGGTAGGTGGCCACCTGGTGCTCGGCCCGGCTTGCAAGTGGGTCCTCGCCGCGCAGGTAGGCAGCAAGGCGCCAGCCGGGCATGCTCTCGTCGAGCGTCGTCAGCAGAAACGGCTCCTCCCCAACCACAACGCCGGGTCGCACGAAGGCGATATGCAGTTGATGTGGCAGGGCTTGCGCCACCGCGGCCTCCAGTTCCCGGAGCGTTTGGGCGCGCTCCAGCAGCGCCACCACCGGACTGTTGGCAATAGTGAACTGCCAGGTGCCTGGCATTGCGGATGGGGCGAGACCCGCGCCCTCCGGTGCAGCGAGGTGCCTGGCCACGAACTCACTGGCCAGTTCCTCGGCTTCAAGCGTGTCGAACGTAGTCACCTGGGGGGCTATCTCCAGGACCCGACGCATCAGGAAGCGCCGCTCTGCCGATGACATGGGCCAGTTGTCGTAGTCCCTGAGCTGGAGCACCATCTCGTCGAGCGTCTGGCGATACGAGGGATAGCCGGGCTCCATGACCTGCAGTGCGCGGAGCAGCGCCGCTGGGGCGATCAGCCGGCCGTTGGTGCCTGTGGCGCGGCGAAGGTCCGGCTGTTGTAGCTCGACCACGAGCAGCCGGATGGCTTCGGCCGTGTCAGCCACCTTCAACAGGCATCGCGCCTGGCCCATGAGAGCCTGTGCCCGAATGTCCGGGCTCCCCGCACGCTCGGCTACCTGCCGGTAAGCGATGGCGGCTATCCGGGGCTGGTCAAGAGCAAACTCGAGCCGCGCGGCCTCAGCAAGCGCCGGATGCAGCGTCGCCGCAGCAAGGTCGGGCTCGGCCGCAGGATACAGCACCTGCCCTGACTCTCCGAGCACAACCGCCGCTCTGGCCGCACCGCTGCGCACAACGGTCGCAAACGCCCGTGCAGGCGGCTGATCGACTGCTCGTTCCAACACGGACCGACGCTCCGCCCAATAGCTTCGCACTGCGTGCGCTGCTTCGGTGAGAGCGGGCCGATAGGCCTGTTCCAGCTTCTGTTTCACGGCCAGCCGCTCGTTGCGCATGGCCGCGCCCATGAACCAGAGCAGCCCCGCCGTCGGAACGAGCACTGCCGCCACCAGCAAAAGCAGCAGGGGCCAGGCTCTGTCGCTCGGGCCACCTTCCACGGCTTGCCTCCGCTTGCCTCTGGGCCTCACGCCGTGCCTCGGGCCCTTCAGCCCGTGGACTCCGTCCACTGGCGAAGCACCACCCCGTCCTCCACCTCGAACTTATGCGTGGTAATGTGCGTCTTGCTACTGTTAGACGACAACAGCAGAAACACCTGCGTGCTGGAATGCACGTCCCTGCGATATTCGTAGACCAGCACCTCTGTGCCGCGCCCGGTTGTATAGACGCGGGTGGGCGGGCCGAGCGTGTCGATCAACTCAGCCCGCGTGGTCACTCCCTGGCGGATCTGGGCAAGCGCGACCTCGGAGAGCTCCTGGCCGTGCACGCGAACAGTCCGGTCGCGCTGGACCAGGCAGCCCGCACAAAGGAGCACTACCCCGGCAAGCAAACCCGTCGCGGCCCTGTGCAGCGCGCCTTCCATCTTCGCCTCCTTCGGATTCAAGGTTGTTGACGCTTCAGCAGGGCTTCCAGGCTCTCCTGATTGAGGGGATACCAGGCACCGGTTCCCTCTTCGACGAGGACGGGCGTCCGGCCGTCGAGCGTGTCGACGATGACTTTGCCGTCTGCCACCCGGTTGGTCAACACGAAGCTACGCGGTTCGCCCTGCCCCCGGCGGAGCTGGATGCGATATGTCTCTCCCTGCTTCATCGCCACGGTGATCGGTGTGCTGCCGCGGGACTCGCCGTTGACGCTGACCTCCGGTTTCCCCAGGTCTCCAACGTCTCCAGCAACCTCATTGAAAGCCACGATCGCGCACCCTGTGAGCATGATGAAAGCGATTCCTACAACAGCGACCATTCCTGCACGTCGTAGCGCAGTCATAACAGTCCTCCAGTGGCAAATGTAGCCTGCAGCACCCATTATAGCGGCTCCCCATTCCAAAGCGACATGTCCTGCAAGGGAAGCAAGCCCCCGCCCCGCAAGGAGCGTCCTGATCTCGGCTTGCGCCCGCTCAGTCGGCCCCGTGCTCGCGCAGGAACGCGACGAGAGCACGATGGCCCTCCTGCTTTGCCCTGCTCAGGGGCGTCTCGCCATGGACGGTGGTTAGATTCACCTGCGCGCCATGTTCGACGAGATGGCGCGCCGTGTCGATGCTGCCATCCATGCAGGCCATGAAGAGCGGACTCCAGTTGTTCTCGTCCCGGGCCTCGATATCGGCCCCGTGTTCGAGAAGCAGCTCCACGCAGTCCAAATGGTTGAACTTCGCAGCCCAGTGAAGCGCGCGCCGACCGTGATCGTCCTGAAGCTCAGGGTCCACACCGGCTTCGAGCAGGACGGCCAGGGCATCGGCATGGCCATTGTGCGCTGCGACGCGGAGGGCCTGCCCTTGCTTCCGCTCCGCCTCAAGCGCCTCGGGCTGCCGGGCGAGCAGCGCCACGACATCGGCATGGCCCGCTTCGGCTGCCTTGAACAGCGGCGTGCGGCCGTCTTCATCCTGGGCCACCGGGTCAACGCCCCGGCTGAGCTGTGCCCTCACGCGCGCCGCGTCGCCAGCGGCAGCCCCCTGATGCAGTTCGCGCGCGAGCCTATCGAAACGCGTCAGGACCACCGCGCCCCACGTCACTGGTCGGTAATAGCTCTCGTTCGCCTGCTTGTCGGCGTAGAACTGCTCGACGGGCTCTCCGTCGTCGTTGAGCGCGAAGTTCAGCCCCATGCGAGTTCCGACTTCCATCTTCGCCGGGCGCAAGATGTTCACGGGAATCAGGAACTCCAGCGCGTAGCCGTTGCCGGTGCGCCGCCACGCACATTTGAGCTGCGCGGCTTCGTCCGTGCTGCCGCCCCAGGCGATCATGTTCAGAGCGGCGCCGGGCTCACCCTCCGGCGCAAACACATACTGCGCGGCATCCTTCCCCTGGAAGTTGCTGCGCGAGTAGGCCTTGTCAAGGAACAGCTCAAAGCTGTCCCCTTTCCATGGCTCGGCGCTGTTCACAGCGATCCGCTCATCACGGGCACGGACGGCGCCGTACAGCCCTTCCTGTCGCCAGGCGAGCCGAACGGAGCTCGCCTCGGCGCCCTGGAACGGCCGGGGCATAGGGTCGATGTTGCCCCACTCGCCCAGGTCGCCGTCGACCATGATGGGCTCGAGGGCGTAGGCCAGGCTCGCCGGCTCCGGCTCACGACTGACCGGTTCGAGCTGCTGAAACGTCTGCGCCGCCCGGGCAATGGCAGGTATCAGCTCGCTGAGTGGCGCCAACTCCTCAACTGCGCCGTGAAGCGTCACCTTGAGCGGCTCCTCGTCGCTGCGCACCTCGATGACGGTCTTGCCGAAAGCATCGGCGAGGTTCGCCATCGCCTCCAACTGCGGCGCGGCGGCTACGTTCTGCATCGCCAACTGGTGCCTTGCAATCGAGAGCACGCTTCGCACGTTGACGGCGAGCCACTTGCTCGTGCTCTGCGGCAACTGCGCCAGCCGGTCGTGCAGCACGCCGCCCGTCGCCATGCTGCGCCCGCTCGCCGCGGCCTGGCGGCACAACTCGATGGTGGACGGGCTGAGGCTGAGGACAACGCCATCGCCCACGCAGCCGGTGTAGACGTTCATCGGCTCAGTCCCGACGACGCCGACGGTGTACGGCCCGCCTGCTGGCACTTGCGGCGATCCCCCGTGGGCCTGGTGCGCGGCCGTAAGCCACTGCGCGATAAGGCGTTCTGCCTCTTCCGGACGGGCACTCATGATGGCCAGACCTACACCGGGCATGGTCATGTTGCCAGGCACGGTGTCAGCCCGCTCCGGCGGCAGCAGGAACATCGTCACGGCGTCGACCATCCCGAGCAAGTCCTGAGAGCCCGGCGCCTGCTGCAGCGCCCGGCCCACGCCCTCGACCGAAGACAGCTTCTCGGCGACCTGGTCGCCCAATGAGAGGGCCGCCACGGCGACCGCCTCCTGAGGCACAGCGCGGAAGGCGGACGCGCTCAGGTGCGGCGTGCGGTAGATGTTGAACCCGAAGGCGCTGTGGTCCGGCCTGTAGGAGAGCGTCAAATCGTGCCCGATGGTGCCCTCCTCAATGTATTGCCGCAGCGTCACCTGCCGCATGGACGAGAAGTCAAAGAAGGCGTCCACCACCTGGAACGCAGCCTGGAAGTCCGGGCTATGGGCGCTGATGGCGCGGACCGCCTGCGCGGTCCGGGCTGGATCCCACCAGGCGGTCATGGCGTTTTGCTGTCGGGCGGAGGCGGTCAGGTCGACGAATCCCTCATGGCTCGAAAGCAGCGACGGCTCCGGGCTGGCGGCCTTGTACTGACGCACCATCCAGGCCAGTTTCTCAGCGGGAACGGCAAACAGCAGCGCTTTTTCGTCCATGGCACAGCCCAGGATCGGGTCGCCGTCGAAGCGCAAGGTCTGCATACCCTCGATGCTCTCGCCCGGCCGCGCGGCCATGAACAGCGCGGCGGTCAGCACGCCGCGCAGCGCGTCGCTCTCGCCGGGATAGAAAACGCCCAAAACCTGCGCCTGCTGCTCCTCTATGACCACGTCATGGACGCCGATGGCGAAGCCCCGGATCTTCCTGAACTCCTTCATCATGCTGGGGTTGAGCAGCGCTGCCAGCGCCGCTGACGGGTTGTTGCCTCCGCGCGGCATGCCGCCCGCCATCAGCGCCAACGGGTTGGCGTATCCCGTGCCCTCGAGCATCCCGAGCACCTTCCCCAACTGCACGCCCGGGTTGCCCAGCTCCATGTAGAACAACGTCTCGGGCGGCATGAGCGAGGCGGGGTCAGGCAGGTCTCCGGCCGCGAAGACCTCTCCGGTGTCGGCGAGGCGGTCCAGCTCCGCCCGGGCTGCAGCCACCACGTTTTGCTGCCCGGAGTAAGTGGCGACGACTTCCCGCAGAACGGCGGCCGCCTTCTGATTGTCTCCCTTTTTGGCGTAGCACACACCGAGCCGGTAATGCGCCTGGGCCACGTATTCGCGCTGGGTCTGAGCGTCGGCCACAATGCTCTGGTAGAGCTTGATAGCCCTGTCCAGGTCGCCAACCGTCTCCTCGGTGTATATGGCCTGCTCAAGCAGTACCGAAGCCGAATCGGCCCGAATAGCCCCCCCCGCCGCGACCGCCGCCAACAGAACCAGCACGGCCAGAATCCACAACCGTTTCCCTCTCATAGCCTCGACCTCCCATAGGGTAGCGACACAGCGTTCTTCATCGTCCGCGCACACTGTACCCCACGGATGTTACGGAAACGTTACGAGGGCATGCCCGTTCGGTTACGGTTCGCGCCCAAGCGGCGAGCACACCGTCCGTTTACCGTTGCAGATCACTGCCCCGGCGAGCCGTCGCCCAGCTCTCAACTGAAGAGAAGGGTCGTATCCTGGAGAGGACCGAGGCACTGATGCGGCGATGATTCCACCACCTGCTGGCCGGCAAGCGGCGCCAGGGACCATCGGCCGTCTTAGCGGCGGAGCGGCAAGCACTGCCGGGAGTGCGGCGCCGTCTATCGAGTCATCCCGCCAGCAGACCCGGATGACCTGTGCCTGCCCGCAGTGCCAGCAGTGGGCGCTATCCGGCCCTGCGCGCGAGGAGGATCACGATCACCAGGCCGAGCAGAATGAGCGTCCAGGCCATCAGGGCGCTGCGGGCCGCGCGGCGGGCGCGGTCGGCCTCCCACCACGTGCGAGGGCGGATGCCGAAGGCGAGGAACGTCGCGACCCCGGCCAGGTTGATGCAGATCAGGTTCGTGGAGAAGAGCAGAAACGCGCCGCCCGCCATCGTCCACTGGCGCGATCCGACAGCCAACCCCGAGGCTACCAATGGCGGCAGCAGGGCTACGGCCACCATCACCCCCACCAGCGGCGTGTGTATGCCGGTAGTAAAGGCCAGCGCACCGGCCGTGCCCGCCGCCAGGGCAAGCACGATGTCGGCCAGACCGACCTGCGTGCGCAACAACAGCTCGGGCAAGTAGATGCCGCCGCCAAGGTCGCCCATGCCCTCGGGCACACGCCACTGGAGCGGCAGAACAGCCCCGAGCCCGATGGATACGGCCAGGGCCAGGGCGATCCCGACGAGGCTGCTGCGCAACGCGCGCCGGCCCAGGCCGCCGTCCCCCAGTGTGGTGGCAAAGGCAAGGCCCATGTTCGGTCCGAGGAGCGGCGCGATGACCATGGCGCCGATGATGACCGCCACGTTGTTGCGCCACAGGCCGATGGCAGCCACAATGCTGGAGATCAGTATGAGGGCGAGGTAGATGCGGGTCAGGTCGGCCCCGGCTGAGATCTCGGCCCACAGCTCCTGCCGGCTGATTCGCAGCGTGCCTGCCCGCAGCCGTGGGGCGCTCGCTTCCCTCTCCTCAGTCTCCTCAGGCCTCGGCACGGCGGCCTGGACCTCCATCAGCAGCAGCCTGAAACCCTCCGTCCGTCCGTAGGCGCTCTCCAGCTTGTCGAGCACGGCCTCGGCTCGTTCGGCCGGCATCAGTATCTTGACCAGTGTCTGGCGGTCCATCATCTGATCATGCCACAGGCTGAGCGGCTCGAACTCGTGGGCGAGTTCTTCCACCTCGTGGCGCTTCTCGGTCGGGCAAGCCATCTCGATCAGACGCAGCGCCATAGTCCCTCCGGTGTGGACTCAGGTGACCGCCCGGTACCATCGGGAGCGATGGGCTCTATGTGGCCCTGGGCGAACAATATGGCGGCGGTCAGGAGGACGAGTAAGGCGACCCACAGACCGACCGCCCGCCGCGCGCTGCGACGCGCCTTGTCCTGATCGAACCACGTGCGGGGACGCACCCCCTGCAGCATGAAGGTTGCAATAGCTGCCAGGTTGATGCAGATGAAGTTAGTCAAAAACAGCAGCCCTGCGCCGACTGCGGACGCCCACGCGCCCGAGCCGAGCGCCAGGCCGAGCGCCACCAACGGAGGCAGCAGCGCCACGGCGACCATCACACCGACCAGCGAGGTGCGTTCGCCCCGCGTGACGGCCACCGATCCCGCTCCGCCGGCTGCCAACGCAAGTGCGATGTTGTGGAGGCCCACCCGCGTCCCCCACAAAGCCTGCTGTTCTTCGCCACCCAGCGGCAGGGCAAAGCCTGCGGCCACAGCAAGCACCAGGGCTGCGCCGACCCCCGCGAAGGTCGTCTTCATCGCCCTCCGGAACAGATCGCCGTCGCCGAGCGTATTGCTCAGCGCAATGGCCATGTTGGGATAGAGCATCGGGGCTATGACCATAGCTCCGATGATCACAGCGACGTTGCCCTGCCAGATCCCGATTGCCGCTACGAAGCTCGAAAGCAGGATCATCACCATATACGTTCCGGTCAGCTTCCCCTGACCGCTGATAGCGTCGTAGAGTTCCTGGCGGCTGATACGTGCCTTCTCAGGCTCCTCATCTTCCTCCACGTGCTCAACTTGCGGCACGGTAGCCTCGACCGGAAGCATGACAATGCGGAAGCCGTCCTCGGAGCCGAACTCATCCTGCAGGTCGTCGAGCAAGTCCTCCGTCTGTTCCATCGGCAACAGCACATTCACCAACACCTGATCGTCGGTGAGTTGGTCGTGCCAGACCGCTACGGGTTCATAGCCCTCCAGCAGACTGTCTACCCCGCTGCGCCTTTCCTCGGGGCAGACCATCTCCACCAGTCGCAACGGCATGCTGAACCCTCCCCCCGAAGATGTCCATCAGTGTAGGATTCGCCCTCCGGCCGTGTCAAGACTGCCGCCGCGGCCCGGATCCGCAGTTCCGCAGGCGCCGCAGCAATCTCGGCGTCGGAGGGCCTCCCCTAATCAGTAGCCAGGTGCCTGCGCTTGAAGAACTTCAGAAACTCCCACGCGGCGAGGAAGACACCCGCCGCTGCGAGCACGTAGAGCCAATCCGTCGGCCCAATAGCTGCGAACTGAAGGAAGCTGCTGACGCCGGGCACATATACCCCGATCAGGACCGTGCCGAGCGAGAAGAACACTGACCCGAGCAGAATCTTGTTCGTCAGTATGTTCGGGTGGAATATGCTGGTGTAACGATAGCGGCGGGAGAGGATGTTCACCCACTGGCAGAACCCGATCGTCAGCCATGTCATTGTACTGGCCCGCATGTAAGAGAGCTTCTGCGGCATAGTAGCCACCGCGTCTTGCGTAAGCACGCCGAGACCGTGGCGGGCCATGTAGAGGAAGTAATTACCCGCTGCGAGCGCGCCAATCAGGCTGCCCAAAAGGATCACCTCTGCGCCGCTGGTAATGTCCAGGATGTGCTCATGGCGGCTACGGGGTGGCTCCTGCATGACTTCCGGCCCAGGGGGATCAAAGCACAGGAAGGTTAGCGGCATGATCTCCGCCAGAAGGTCGACGGCGAGTATCTGGATTGCCAGGATAGGTATGGCGTAGTTGCCGATCGCTATGCCGATCAGCCCGAGCAGCACGGCTACCAGCTCCGCTGTGTTGGTGGTTAGGCTGGCCAGAACGACTTTAGCAATGTTCGCGTATATGGTGCGCCCTTCCTTTACCGCATGCATCAGGGTGGGGAAGCTGTCATCAAGTAGCACCACTTCGGCCGCTTCCTTTGCCACGTCGGTCCCCGTCCGCCCCATGGCGACCCCGATATGAGCGCGCTTGAGCGCCGGGGCATCGTTGACTCCGTCTCCGGTGACGGCCACCACCTCATCGAGTTCCTCCTCCAGCAGCCGCACTACCCGCAGCTTCTGGGCGGGATCCACGCGCGAGAAGATCACCGAGTCGTGCTCGCGCATCGTTTTGACCAGATCCTCGTCCGCAATCTGCTGCAGGTCATGTCCGGTGAAGACCGGGCAGTCCTCCTCGTCGCGCACCAGCCCTATCTCACGGCCGATGGCCCGGGCGGTGGTGGCGTGGTCGCCCGTAATCATGATGGAGTGGATGTGTGCCTGCCGGCACTCCTCCACAGCCTCGCGCACGCCCTCGCGAGGCGGATCGATCATGCCCACGAGTCCCAGCAAAGTGACATCCCGCTCGACCTCATCCTGCTGGTACTCGCCGTTCTCCTTTGGAAGTGTGCGGTATGCGATGGCCAGCACGCGCATGGCCTGTTCGGAGTATGCCTCCTTAACCTGCTGGATGGCGTCTCTCTGCTCATCCGTCAGCTCCTCGATCTCGCCGTCGCGGTATAGGTATGTGCTGATGGAGATTACCGAGTCAGTCGCCCCCTTCATGGTGAGCACCTCGCGGTCCTCGAACTGGCGTATCGAGCTCATGCGTTTGCGTTCCGCTGTGAACGGGAACTCGTGCAGTTCGGGGTTCTCTTGGTCCTCGCGCGCAGAGCGTGTGCCGATCTTCGTGGACATGGTGATCAGCGCTGCTTCTGTCGGGTCACCCACGGGGTACCAGCCATCGTGGTCCTCGTCGGGTGCATGGATCTCCGCGTTTGAGGCCATGGTCGCCGCGTCCATCATGATCTCGATCTCGTCGATCTCTTCCTGCGTAAGCGGCTCTCCGTCCCTGTGGCGGATCTCACCCTCCGGCTCGTAGCCGATACCAGTGAATTCGTAGTCCCGACCGCTAAACCAAACAGCCCGCACAGTCATCTCGTTCTTAGTCAGCGTGCCGGTCTTGTCTGTGCATATGACGTTCGTCGAGCCGAGCGTCTCCACGGACGGCAAGCTCTTGACCACAGCGTTCTTCTCCGCCAGGCGGCGGCTGGCTGTCGACATGGCCACGGTCAACTGCGCCGGAAGTGCCTGAGGCACGCACGCCACAGCCACGCCAAGGGCATAGGTCAGGCTGACCACCAGCCCGAGGTTTTGCAGCAAGGCGAACACGAAAAGGGCGGCACTGATCACGATCACAACAGCAGTCAACCGCCGGGCGAGCAGATTCAGTTCGTCCTGCATGGGCGACCTCAACTCGACCGTCTCCTCGGTCATGGTGGCGATCTTGCCGAGTTCGGTCTCCATGCCGGTCCTCACCACCACGCCGCTACCGTTGCCGCTGGCGACAGTCGTGCCGACAAAAACCATGTTGTCAAGGTCCGCCAGCCCCCTCTCTTCAGGCAAAGCAGCCGCAATCTTGTCCTGAGGCATCGACTCGCCGGTCAGGCTGAACTCGTTGGTGCGCAGGTTGACAGACTCGATGATGCGCATGTCAGCGGGCACTTTGTCGCCCTCCTCAATCCGGACGACATCCCCCGGCACCAGTTCGCGCTGCGGAGTCTCGGTGGGATTCCCGTCGCGCACGACCCGCGCCGGGGAACGTATCAGCTCCCGCAACTCCTCCACGATGCGGCTCGCCTTGTACTCCTGCACAAAGCCGATGACGGCATTGACAATGACGATGACGAACATCACCGAACCGTCACGGAAGTTCGCCCAGGAGCCCTCCTTCAGGGCGATCGCGTAGGACATCAGACCGGCCACTATGAGCACGATCACCAGAAGATCCTTGAACTGGCGCAAGAACATTAGCCACTTCGGAGTCCCGCCATGGACTTGCAGTTCGTTAGCTCCGTGCTCTCGCAAGCGCCTTTCGGCCTCCTCGGCTGAAAGGCCCTCCCTTCTCGTCTCGAGGGCCTTAAGCACCTGCGGAACGGCCATGCGGTAGTACTCGGTATCCGGCATACCATAGCCTCGTTGTACAGCAGTATCAGGGGATAGCGCCTCGCCCTGGCGCTGCCCCGCATTTTAGCGCGCGGTGGCTCGTGTGCAATCGCAGCAAGGGGCTAATCACGAGCCCGGCTCTCTTATCGTTCAAACAGGAGCCATAGAAAAATCTTGCAATGCGGGGGGCTTCGCCGCTATAATCCGGCGCCTTACCGGACTAACGAACCTCTGGAATCGGCGAACCGCAACCGCTCAACATAACGCGGCGTCGGCGAGCTTGGTACTGACGTGCGCCGGCCACCGCGACCTATAAGACGCTGTTACTCCCCGTCTTCCCCCAGACCTGGAGGCCCTTCCGGTGAAACTGCGAACCTTGTTGGCCAGTATGTTCATCGTCGGAGTGCTGCTCGCCTGTCACTGTGCCCTCGGCGCGGAGAGAGCAGGCGGGACCGAACTGGAGAAGGACCTGCCCTACGCCGCCAAACCCGCGCGCCAGTACGAGGGAGAGTCTTGTTTCCTCGGCGTATCGCGGGAAGACCTGGAGCGCTGGGTCAACAACATCAAACACCCCACCCCCTGGCTCACCATGGGGGGCGACCTGCGCATTCGGCAGACGTACACCGACAACATGATTAGCCTGCTTAACTCGGTGGATGATAGGCGCAACTTCCTGCGTGTCCGCTGGCGCGTAAACGCCACCGTCGGGCCGTTTTTCGTGGATGAAGCGGTCGAGCAACCAAACGGTTTGCGCGGCTACGTGCGCTTCACCTATGAGCCGCGTTATCTGTTCCAGCGACAGCCCACTCAACATACCCCGGACTGGGACGAAGTGGTCTGGGACAACCTATGGGTAGAATGGGCCCGGCCGGGTGGAGCCCCGCTGACGGTCAAAGCCGGCCGACAGGATATGGTCTATGGGCGCGGCTTCGTGATCCTGGACGGCACGCCGCTTGACGGCTCCCGGACCATATACAACGACGCCATAAAGGCCACCATTCACCTCGACGAGTGGAAGAGCAACCTCGACCTCTTCTACATCAACAACAACGCTAATCAGAGCCGTCTGCACCCGATCAATGATCAGGACTTGATGATCAGCGAGTACGACCTCACCATGTTCGGAGCCTACCTGACGAACCGCCAACTGGAAGGGCACGAACTGCACGCGTACTACCTGTATAAGGACGAGGACTTCCGTGGCAGCGCCCTGCCGACGCCCCCCACCGGCCGCATCGTGCATACGGTTGGCGGACTGGCGCAAGGGAAGTTCGCCGGAAACTGGGATTACTACGGTGAAGCCGCCTATCAGTGGGGTAAAGAGTCCACCGCCGACAGGGAGGGCTACGGTCTATCTGCCGACCTGGGCTACACGTGGGCGGACTGCAAGGGCACGCCCCGCGTGCATGCCGGATACGAATACCTTAGCGGCGACGACCCCAGCACAAGCGACTTCGAGGCCTGGGACCCGGTACTCGCCCGCTGGCCGCACTGGAGCGAGCTCTACGTGTACCGCTGGGCGTTCGAGAACTTCCTGCCCGGCAATTACACGAACCTGCAGCGTTACACGCTCGGTGCCAGCTACCATCCCAGCGACAAGGGATGCCTTTTCCTCGACTACCACCTGCTGCTGGGCAACGAGAACACCATGGGCAAGACGTTCGCCCCGCCGTTCTCTCCCTATGATGACGGCGGCACACGCGGTCAGCTCGTAGTGGCCAAGTACACTCACACTTTCAATCAGTACATGTCCGGTCACCTATGGGCGGAGTACTTCCACCCCGAGAGCTTCTACGACGACGAGACGGACGACGCCGTGTTCCTGCGGTGGCAAGTGATGTTCCAGTTCTAAACATCTGAAGCGGCACGTAACGTCACGCGGGCCGGGCGCTTCTCGTGCGCTCGGCCCGTTGTCATGAAGGCAGGTCACATGAGGGAGCAGAAGTATGGGTGAAATTCGCGATTTCGTAATGTCTGAACCGATGTGCGACTGCCACGAGCACCAGAATGGTTTCGAAGCACTCGAGCGACGCCGCGAAGAGCTGACATTCCAGGAGTTCCTCGGTTACGCCGGTGCCGACATGCTAACGGCAGCAGGAGTTGAGAGCATCCCGAGCCCGCTGCACGAACTGCCGCAGGAGCGCTTCTTCCAGCTATGGGACGCCGTGCGAACCACCGGCTATGGCCAGGCCACCGAGTTGGCGTGCAGAGCAGTGACGGGGCTCGAATTCAACCAGGGGAATGCCGAGGCCGTCACCGACAAACTACGGGCGTTCGCTTCTGAGAAGAACGGGCGGGAGATCTACCAGGCGATGCACGAACTGGCAGGCACCCCATGGGTCATCAATGATGCCTGTTGGGAATGCCCGACCGCCATTGAGATGTTCACCGGCCAGAAACATCCCGACAGTTACCGCCAGATGCTGCGTTACGACGCGCTGCTCACCATGAAGAAGCGTCATCAGGTAGAGTCCTGGGAGAATGCTCTCGACGCACCGTTGCAGTCCCTGCAGGACATCGACGACGCTCTGGACAATTACACCGACAAGGCAAGGCAGGGGGGCAAGCTGGGCGGCCTGAAGTGCGGCCTGCCCTATGAGCGAAGGATCGAGTTTGCCGGCTCGTCCCGTGCGGATGCGGAACGCGCGTTCGAGCACATGATGCAGGGACGAGAGGGCGACTTGACACCCCTGCATGACTACCTGTTTCACCGATTCGTGCAACGGGCCCGTGAGTTCGACCTGCCCGTGCAGTTTCACACCGGCTACCTTGCCGGGAACTGGGGCGATTTCAGACGGGGCGAGCCGATGCTCTTGATCCCGGTCTTCCAGCGCTATCGTAAAGTGCGATTCGACATCTTCCACGCCGGTTGGCCCTACAGCGAAGCCGCCGGCGCGATCGGCAAGGCTTTCCCCAACGTGCACCTGAACATGTGCTGGGCATGGTCCATGAGTCCCGTGCAGATGCAACGGACGCTCGACGAATGGCTCAGCTGCGTCCCGAGTAACCGCATCTTCGCCTTCGGCGGTGACACCGGATCGCCCTTCCCCATGGTTGGCTACGCATTGCAGGCGCGAGAGGGCATAGCGCGCGTCTTAGAGCACAAGGTGGAGCGCGAGGGCTGGGATCCTGAAACCGCCCGCCAGGTCGCCCGGCGTATCATGCACATCAACCCACGCCGCTTGTACGGACTGGAGTAAGGGAAGAGCCCAGACCACCGGGCGCGCCGCCGTTCAGCCCGTCAGCGGCGGCGCCGCCCGTCCGTTTCGCCACCGAGGATTGGCTCCAGGCGACGCCAGATTTCTGCCGGCGGTGTATCCTTCGGTATGAAGACGCCCTCTTCATACTCGGCGCGTAGGTCCTGCAACTGCTTCCTTAGCCTGTCCACCTGCTCGCGCAACTCCTGTTGGCGCTCTTGCGCCTCCTGCACCAGTTCCTCCCGAGCGGCCTGTTCGGCCAACGCCGCGCTGATTGCAGGCTGGAGGTGGCGCCCATAGACGATAACGCCGCTCCCTGTGCCGATGATGAGCATGCCGACCAGGAAGATGCCCCAGTAGCGCAGCACCCGCAGTTCGCCGACCTTCGCCGTCACGAAGAGCGCCGCGCAGGCCGCAGCCAGTGCTGCAAGAAGTGCCAGGTAGATGCCGCCCGCCGCCTGCGCCCCAGCTGCGCCCTCAACCTGTGTTGCCTCTCCGGCGCGCCTCCAGAGCGTGATGATCCACGTCGTAGAGCACGCGCTCCAGGCAAGCGAACCCAACACGGCGGGGATAAGGCTCTTCCGTGACAGCACAGACAGAGCAAGGTACGTAAGGCTGGCCGCCGAACCGAGCAGGATATAGAGCCGTTCGCCGGCGATCACCGTCTCCAAAGCGGCGATTTGCGTCATCCATGGCATCAGGCTGGCGACAATAAGCACCACAAGGCAGCCGGCCAGAGAGGCCGAGCCCAGAAGGACGTTGCCCTCCTGGTATTCCTCCGGTGCCCGATCCAGCCAACCGCCACCGGTCGGGCCGGGCTGCTGGGGTCTGGGCCGGCCCGATCGCGGATCGGGTATCTTGAATATCCGCTGACATTCGGGGCACTGCCCCTCCCGGCCCACGTTCTCCTCGGGCGTCTCTACCTTCTGCCCGCAGAACGGGCATTTGAACATGACGACGGCCAAGGCTGCCTCCTAACCTGCGAGCGGCCCATCGCTCCGCCCGCCGCTAAACACGGGGCCCGTTGGTCCCCTGTATAGTCGACGAATAACGCGGATGTCAAGAAATGCCTGGCAGATAAGACATGCACAATCAAAAGGGCGCGGTGCCCCGTGCGGGGTTGCACCGCGCCCAAGGCAACCGGCGCACGAGCTACTCGCCGTACACCCGAATGATCTGCTGGCAGTAGATGCCCAGCACACTAAACTCCTCGCTGTCCACATGGTGGATGCGCGTGATGCCGCCGTCCTCCATAGCTGCCTTGATGCTGGCATCGCCGCGGCTTACCACGATGATGCCCTCCGCCATGGACTCGCCCACTTTGCTGTAGCCAACGCTTGTATCGCCCACCGCCACTGGGCTCTTGGTGACCATGACCGGGGCCACGACCGCACCATAGCGTGGGAAAACACAACCGGCCACCAGCACAACGCAGACCGCCAGTACCAGAACACACAGCCGCCTCAGCATAGCACTTCCTCCACACGAAACAGAGCAGAACCGTCAGGCTACAGTTATGCGCAGCCCTCTCACCCCCGGGTCGCCCGCCCTCGCGCTCGCACGCCACTGTCCCACGCGGGAAGCGACGGCGGCGACTCTGGCTGTCCCGATTGTATACAAGAGGCCGGCCCCAGTGTCAAGCCCTGCCGTTGCGCTGGGGATGTTCGGCAGGTAGCATGGGGTTCTCACATCCATTGGGGGCATTTGACATGGTCATCGGCTTCGTAACGCACAGACTGGTCTCGCTTCTGATCGGCACCGTTGTTCTGATCGTCCTCCTGTTCCTGGGAGCGGGCCTGGCGTTAAACCGCATCGTGAAGACCGGCATCGAGAAAGTGGGGCCCCTCGTGGTCGGTGTGCCCCTGACGCTCGACGACGTGGACATCTCACTTCTGGGCGGCTCGTTTGCACTGCAGGGCTTCGAGGTCGGCAATCCGGAGGGGTTCGATAGCCCCCGGGCGGCCCACGTCGGCCGGATGCGAGTCGACGCGGAACTGCGCACCTTGTTGAGCGACGTGGTGGTGATTCCCCTAGTCGAGGTGGCCCGGCCGGAGCTAACCGTTGAGTTCTCCGGCGGAACGACGAACTTCGGTCGCATCCTAAAAGGCATGAAGAGCAAGGAGAAAGAGGCCCGGGAGAGAACCGACAGACGGCTGCGAATCGGCACACTGCGAATCGAGCAACCGTCGGTGCGTCTGGCCAACCTGCCCGGAGGGCGGGCGATGAGCGTGGATTTACCCGGTATTGAGCTGACCGACCTGTCGGCGGGAGGGGGCGCAAGCCCATACGAGGTCGCGCTGCAGATCATCAGAGCGCTGAATGAAGCAGTGCTTGAGGCGGCGAAGGAGCAGTTAGGTACAAGGCAGCTCGAAGACCTGACCGAACAGGCCGAGGAGGCAGGCCGAGGCGTGCTGCGCGAGGGGGCCGAAGGGCTGAAGACCAGGCTGAAGGATTTGCTGGACTGAGCGCGGCGCCAGTTCCTCCCTATTCCTGCTTTTGGCTTCATTTCCGTCGTTTCTCCTGGACTTCGCTGTCCGTGATGGACATACTGCCTCCCCTATGCCCGGTCCGAAGCCACCACGCACCGTTCGGCGCGATCTGACCTCCGGATCGCTGGCCTGGAACCTGTTCCGGCTGGCAGCGCCGATGACCGTCGGCATGCTTCTGCACAGCGCATACAGCCTGGCGGACGCGTTCTGGCTCGGCCGGCTCAGCGAACAGGCGCTTGCTGCGCAAACGGTCTCGTGGCCTTTCATGTTCCTTGCTTTCTCGCTGAGCATGGGCTTCGGCACAGCGGGAACCGCGCTCGTTTCGCAGTACACGGGCGCCGACCGCCACGGAGAGGCCGACCGCTCCGCGGGGCAGACCATCCTGCTATTGTGCAGCCTGAGCTTGCTTGTTGTGGCTCCCATCATCCTGCTGGCCCCTGTCCTGGTACGCCTGGTCCAGGCACCCACGCCTATCCAGGCCGACGCGGCGACCTACCTGCGCATTATGATGTGCGCGATGCCTCTGGTCGGCTTCATCGTGGCCTTCGGGGCTGTCTTACGCGGGCTGGGGGACACCTTGACCGCCGTGAAGATCGGGGCGGTTTCGGTAGTGCTCAACATCGTGCTCGATCCCATATTCATTTTTGGGCTGGGGGGAATGCCGGCGCTCGGGGTCGCTGGCGCCGCGTGGGCAAGCCTGCTGGCCCGCGCTGCTGAGGCCGCCCTATGCGGCCTCTACCTGAGCGCAGGCTGGGCGGGAGTTCATCTGCGCCGGGCCGACTTCCGCCCGGACCGCTCGATGCTTCGTAAGCTCATCGTTGTCGGCGGCCCCGTCGCCGTTGGTCGGGGCAGCGACTCGCTCGGCTTTCTCGCCTTCCAGACCATCGTGAACACGCTCGGCACCACGGTTATCGCCGCGGTTCGCATCGGCTTCGCCATTACTCGCATGTTCAACATGCCGAGCTTCGCGGTAGCATCGGCCGCCGCTCCAATCGTCGGCCAGGCACTTGGGGCGGGCAAACCCAGGCTCGCACGCCGGACGATATGGTCGAGCACCGGCTTCGTCGCACTGGTCATGTTCGTGCCCCTGGTGTTGGTGATGATGGGCGGGCAACAGGTGGCCGGGTTCTTCGTAGACAGCGACGAAGTGCGGCGCGAGGCGGGGCGGTTCTTCCTGGTAGTGCCCGCCTCCTCGTACGTGTTCGGTGTGCTCACCGTGCTCCTGGCGGCGTTCTACGGGTCGGGGCACACTGCGCCCGCTTTCGGAGTCGGCGTGATCCGTCTCTGGTGTCTGCGGGTGCCCCTGGCGCTGCTGCTGGTGAGGGCCGCCCGATGGGGTAGCTTCGGGGCCTACTTTGCGATGGTGGTCGCCAACATCGTGACCGCACTGATCACGTTGTGGCTCTTCTCCCGCGGGGAATGGGAGAAGGCGGTCGTGCCGCAGCGGGCAAGCGGCGCGGCTGAGCGAGATACCGAACTCGTGGACGAGTCGTCAGCCGGCAGCGGGTAGAGAAAAGAGTAGGATAAGAATCAGCCTTTGACGAAAAGTCGTGGCTCGCCCGTCCTGGCGAGGTCTGCGGTGCGCAACTCCCGCAGCAGGTTGCTCGCCTCTTCACCGATCAGTTCGTCCTCGACCATCTCTTCCAAAGTGTGCACGATCCATTCGCGCACATAGGCATCTGTGTCGTCCACCCTAAGATCGTACTGCTCCGGATTGTCAAGATAGTCCAACCCAATCTTACCCAGCAGTTCCAGAGCTAACTGGCGCCGGCGGTTGTTCTGCCTGCGCATCACCCTCTCATGTTCTTCCTTCGTCAACAGCGGCGTCTCCACAGCCATGACCGGATTGATATTTGCCTTCTCGACGAAATTGGAGAGGTAGCGTATGGTGAACCGGCTGTGGCGCAGCAGCCACGCGCCCTCGCGCACGTGATGCCGAACGCCTTCATACTCATGCCGAAGCAGCGTCAGATACTGCTGGATGTGCGGATGGTCGAGAAACATCTCGCGCTCCACAACCAGCTTGAGCGTTTGGTAGGCGGCGTTGGCCAGTCGCTCCATACTGCGGCGGTACTGGTCCTCGTAGGCATTCCGCATCTTTCGCACGAAGTCTGCCACGTCGGATGGCAGGCTTGTCGCTTCACCCTTGAGCATCAGTTCGAACCGCTCGGCCGCGACCTTAGCCTCAGGGTCGGCGAGCTCCTGCCACTCCCGCATTACTTCACGCAGCGCTCTCGCTTCTTGCGCCACAAAGACCTTCTTGTCCAGTTGCCCTTTCAGGGCGCGTAACCGCCGTTTCTCGTGTCCCACTGGTTGGCCGCGGTGCCCCCTGGCGAGCCACTCCAGAACATCGGTGATGCGGTCCGCTGCATAGGACATATCCTCATCGGCCCGCCGTTCTGCCACCATCCGCTCAAGTATCTGCTGCTCCTCGGGTCCGATGGTGAAGGTAGGGGCCAGCTCGCCCCGCTCGCTCATGTTCTCCACGATGCGGGCGATCATCTCTCGCCGCCGCGCATTCCCCTCCCAGTTCAGGGCTTTTTCCAGCGCAAGTGCGCGCGCCATGCGCGGGTCATCTTCCCTGTTCTGCAGTATCTCCTGGTTGCAGTAAAGGAAGGAGTAGCGCGGGTGCTCGGCCAGCACGGCCAGCGCTTGCTGGCCCTTTTCAGATTCCAGGACAATCTCGGTGTCCAGCTCGCCCCGTATTGTTGCCAGGGCGTCCGTCAGTGCCTGCTGAATGATCATCGAACGCACGATGAACACAACGCCCACCAGGGCAAGGGGAACGAATACGAAGTAAAACCCCTTCTTGAACCAGGGGGGCACCAGCGGACCGGTGGCGGGCTCTCGCTCCGCAGGAACCTGCTGCTCCTGCTCAACTTCCGTCAGTTCGGGATCACTCATATGGGCAGACTCAAAGCTCTCAGAAAGGAACCATCGTTACGGCCTTGGATATCAGCATGACGGCAACCGAACCCATGGACACCAGCCCCATGCCCGCCGCGAAGCCGGCCGCCAGCACCGGGGTAAAGTTGCTCCATCGTTCGCGCCCGAAGACCTTCTGCATGTAGAATCTGCCGAGCAATGCCGCCGCAAACCGCGGGAAGGCCATGGCCGGGTCACCAACAAGGCCCTGAATAGTGCCGTAGAGGAACAGCGTGGGCGCGCCCAGAATCCGCATAATGGGATAGACCAGCAGGCCATATGCGCTGCCCGCCGCGATGAATCTCCAGCGGATCGCCTTCAGGAAGAACTCGTTGCCGGTCGTTGTCGCCGTCATCCAAAAGGCCCGTAGCGTGGCATTGCGCGGCCAGAAGCGCATCGCGTACGGATAGTCCTCGGGAATATCGCTGATCCTGTACAGGAACGACCAGAAGAAAAGGCTTGCCACCAACGCGACCGGCAGCACAAAGAGCTGCGCCTTGAAGTAGCTGCCGAACTTCGTGCCCGTCAGCTCGATCTCGCGGAAGTGGGCCGCTCCGCCGCTGACGTCGCCCAGTGGGACGGGCGCAAACCATATGTCCACACCCCGGTAGCCGCTGAGCACGAAGGCCGCCTCCCGAGCGTATGGAATGCCGATGCGATGCCCCGTCAGGCCCGCGAGCCGGCTGGTGATATATGACATCAGCGGCGTGTAACCGAACCCGAAGGCAATGATGATCCAGATGGGGAACTTCGGCACCAGCCAGTGGCAGAGCATGACCAGCCAGGCTGTAGTCGCCGCGTAGAAGAGCGCTGCAATGCTGAGGGGTATGTCACCACGCCCCTTCGGCGGGGCGATGCTGCTGCCGGCGGTCTTCGCCTTCTGCCGACGTGACGCGATCATCTTGCTGATGGCCGTATAGAAACCGAGCAGGGCAATGGCAATGGCGGTGCCGATCGCGAAGCTGAGCCAGAAGTCGAACTGGTTCGCCAGGCCGGTCTGGATGTAGTCCATCCCCGGGTCCCACATCTTCAGCACCCCTGCCCTGTACAGTATGGGGTTGAGCACCAGTCGTCCCGCAATCCCCGCCACGAAGCTGCCCACCACCATCCAGAACGGCAACACGAACCCTTGCATAAAAGCCCCGAGGTTCGTTCCAATGGCCAGGGGCACGGCTCGGAACCAGCCGATGTCCTGCAGCTTGACAGTCAGGTCATAGAACGGCACGGGCAGCAGGTAGAGCGGCTTGCGCAGAAAGACCCCCGACAGGGTCGGCACAGCAACGTAGATAAGGCCAAAAGCGATGCCGATCGTGCTGCCGATGGAGAAGCACCGCCAGCGCCAGGTTTCCTCCTCGCTCTCGGCAAGGGCGGTTACGCCCTTGGCGGCAATGGTAGCCAGGGGGAAGGGCAGTTTCTCAATATCGCTCGTTACGCGGAACATCACGTAGCCCAGGCTCAACATGCTGAGCCGCCACCATAGGATGAGGCTGCCCATCAGGGCGAGCTGGGGCCACCAGTCCCGGTGCAGCAGGTTGCGCGTCAGGTAGGCTTCGCTGCCGGGAGGGGGGGCCTTCCAGAACGGTATCTGGTTAGCGATCTCAAACTGCGTCGCAGCATCGCTACGCACGAAGTACTGCATCCAGATGAAGTTCATCCCCTGCCCCATCGCCGCACCGAGAACGCCGAGGGTAACGCTCCAGATGATGAACATCTCCTGCCGCGTCAGCTTCGTGCGACAACGCTTGGCGATTTCCAGGAAGATGATGAGGGTGACCCAAACGGCAGGCACGCCGAGCTGTTGCCCGAGCATAAGCCACATGAACATCGAGCCCGGCAGGACCACGAAGGCGGCAAACAGGCCGGCGATGATGGCCTTGATGCCGAAGCCCTCGGCAAACTCGGTGGGTTCGCCCTGCTCCTCGCGTAGCTTTATATAGTCTTCTACTTCGGCCATTGCTCGTCCTTCTGAGCCCTATCTATCTGCAGTGTGTGGCCCGGCCGCGCACCCACTGCCGGCGGCGCTGCGCCCTCGGGCTCGCTATCAGGCTTCCGCGGGGTTCCTTACTCGCTCCAGCGATTGCTCGCCCTCGGCTGTTAGCCGCTCCTTCGCCTCCGGAGTGACGAGCCGCCAGATGAGCAGTTGCTTGCGCAGGTCCTTCAAAAAGCCCAGGTTCATCCGGTGCCAAGTCTGGAACTCGCCGCTCTTGCGGGTGATCTTGAAGAACAGGTAGGTGATCTCGCCCTCATCGGGATCGGGAATCGCCTCGATCTTTACCTGCTGGCTGACGCCCATGTCGAGCGGCGCCACCCATACATCTGCCTGGAGGCAAATGTGCGTGCGCTCATCCTTCACCTCCTCAAAGAAGCGCACGTTGTCCGCAGTGAAACTGCCTACGGCGTCTTCGTCGTTGCTCTCGAAGTACTCTCGCAGGTACGACATCACGCCAAGCTGCTCTTTGGAGCTGACGGTGAACGGGAACCAGATCTCCCACTCGTCGCTCTCCGGCTTGGGGATGAGCATCTTGCGCGTTTCGTCTGGCACGCTCAGCTTGCCCGCCATGCGCGCCGGATACGCAGTCGAGGCCAGCACCACCACGACGACCAGCACGGCAGACCACACGGCGCTGACGCTGGAGTAGTTCAGAGATATGCCTTCCATCAGTTGCGGGAACATCACCAGCACGCGGCTTATCACCTGTCCGATCAGGTAGCCCAGCATGGCGCCCATGACGGCAAAGACGCTGCTCTCCGCGAAGAACAGCGCCGCTATATGCATCGGCGCAAGGCCAACCGAGGCGTAGGTCTTTATCTCGTACATGCGCTCGTACACGGCACCCAACATGGTGTTGAACACGATCAAGGCAGCGATCATAATCGGGACCACCAGCCCCTTGATGCCGCCCATGCTCAAGCGGCTGCGCGTGGCGACGCGGTGAACCAGCGGCTCGCCACCGGGCGTACGGCTGAAGCCGGCATACAGCGCCAGGTTTACGCGGCTGAGAAGCTGTTTCAGCACCGTTCCGAACGGCCGGAGCACGCGTTCGGCTTGCGTTGCCTGCCCCGGCCCCGCGGCGATGGAACGCAACGTGCCCCCCAGCTTCAGGTTCAGTTCGTTGGGCACGAACAGCACGCGGTCCGGCTCCATGTGGATGTACTGCTCTTCTTCCTCCTCCTTGGCCGACTTGCGGTGGACGAAGGTTTCCACGTCCATCTCACCCGTCGCGCTCAATGCCAGGCCGCCTCCCTGCTGCTGTTGCTGTCCGGCGCCACCCTGGCGAAATTGCTGGGCCACAAAGTCGACGGGCGTTATCTCCTCACCGTCCATATCCTCGAAGCCAAACAGCTCATCGCTCTGAAACACCCCAATCACTCGCAGCTCTCTGCCGAGCGCGTTGATCTTCACGTTGCCGATCTCTCGGTCCTCGATGCGCAGGTTCTGCTTCATGCGCGTGGGGATCATACAGACGAAGGGATAATCCTCAATCTCTTCATCCAGCCACTGCCCCTCGTAATAGGGCTCCTGGCTGATGCCCGAGAAATACTGTTCCTGGGGGCTCAGCCCGAGCATGGCGTTGGCCACCGCTTCGCCGCCTCCACCGTCGGCCCGGTGGATCTCGATCTGCAGTTCCTCCGTGGGCCGCGGATTCACGAACCAGCTTCGGGGCGCACTGCGCATGTCTTGCGCGTTGAAGAAGTTCATCATGTCGTACGAGACAAACTCCGATAGCGGGCCCCAGCTCAAGCCGCGCAACAGCACTCCCTCGTACGGCGCGCTGCGCGAAGAGGGGTATTGCAGCATCTGGTTGGGGGTGGTCTCAAAGCTCGTAAACGAGAGGATGGTGAAAGTCAGCAGAATCAGCGTGACGGCCGTCAGCCCTGTGCGCACCTTGCGCTTGCGCATGTTACTGATGCCCAGCACGAAGGCTGCCATGGTGGCGCTGGCTCGGGCCACATCGGCCCGGTGGATCATATCCACCTTCTGGCGCATGCTCTCCATCACGACGTTGAACTTGCCCAGCAAGTACCAGGTGGTCCCGATCGCCGCCACCAGCATGAAGAAGCCGTCCAGGATGATAATAGGCGTCTGCGAGAGCTGGAACGCCGGGTGCACCAGGCGCAACACCACGTAGCTGATGACGAACAGCACTGCGATCGCCACCAGCTTCTTGCGAATATCCACGTAGTTGATCAGGAGCCGTTCGGCGAAGATGACAAAAGGCAGAAGAAGGGCAAAGTAGAAAACCACGCCCTTCACCACGTCGGTCGCCGTGTCACGCACGTTGGGATAGACGCGGTTTTCCAGCCCCCACGCCATCCCCACGTTGTAGTAGAAGCGGTCATACCGCATCGAATCCAACGCCCGCTGAGCTGCCACGAGGTACGCGCCCACCTCCTCAAAGAGCTGCCAGACACCTTGCTTGCTGACACCGCTCCTCATCAGGCGCCTGAGCCGGTAGCGGTCCAGCGCATGCATGTCGTCGGCTACCATGTGGCCCGTACGGTAGATAAAGCTCTCGTTCTCGCTGGCCCGATAGCCCAGGCCGGTGTGCTCCTTGCGTTCTTCCTCGGCGGCCTGCAGGTCGCGCTCAAAGTTCAGAAGCAGGCCCTCAAACCCCACAGCCCCCGCAGCAAGCAGAAACTTCAGACTCTTGTCGCGTTCGGTGAAGAAGACAGCCACCGGGTTGCTGAACATGCCCCTCGCCTGCTGACCTACGAAGCTGACGAGGTACTGCAGTTCGCTGTTACTCTCGCCCGTGCGCACGGTGCTCTGGCCGAGGGTGCGCAGCGACAGAGGGTCGGTCAGGTCGAACAGCGTGGTGCTAACGGCGCGGAAGAAGTTCAGGCGCACGTCGGTTTCGCGTTCGGCCCAGTCACGCACTCGCTTGCGGTCAGTCGCTTTCACCAGCTCTGACTGAGCCACCTTGACCGGCACCCCACTGCGCGGGGAGAGCTGGAAGCCGTCCACCTTGTATTGCTTATCCTTGGCGAGCCCGAATATCTCGAAGCGCCCCTGAACGTTGCTCACCCGGTAATCATGCGTTGCGACGCCCATCATGCTCTTCGATTTGCTGACTAGGTCGGGCGCCAGCATGTTAACCGCCGCCACGGCATTCGGCACCGCTACCTTCGGCATATATGCCAGGAGGCTCAGCTCGATGGCAAACCCGAAGACGCTGGCCGCCTGCCGCTGCTTCCAAACATCCTTGCGATTGACCGGCAGCACGGCGATGTCCGCCGTCTGCTTCACGATGTGAGCGCAAGCTATGGCTTGCCGGCGCACGTTGTCGATGAATGGCTCAAGCCGGTCGTAGGTGTCCAGGGGGCTATTTACGTTGTTACGAGGGTCTCCGGTGGTGGCAAGGGTGATGGCTGGATAGCCACAGAAGCCTATCACTTCGGCGTCGAACGCAGCCAGGTCGGGCAGCAGAGACCGCCAATCGCGCCCTTGCTGGGGCACAATCCCGCTCTGGTACTGCAGGCCGGCCGCAGGTTCGTTCCTGCCGGTGATTGCGCCAGCCCAGTCCACAAGAAGCCCGGAGTACTCACTGTATGCGCGCTGCAGCTCGACCTCGCCGGTCCCGAGCTGGTCGTAAAAGCTGCCTTTATAGAAAGCTCCCAGGCTGTTCTGGCGACTCGAAAGGTCAAGGCCAATGAACAGGTACGACTCGCCTGTGCCCTCCTTGGCCACGTTGTCCGGCCCGTGTCGCAAGGGGTAGACCTCGGTGTATGCGTAATCCCTGACACCCGACAGCGCCTGGTAATGGCCCGGAGCGGCCATGAACTTCACCTTACGGCGCGGCGGGTTCTCGCCCAGGAACTCCGCTATCTCCAGCAGTGTCGCTACCCCACAGGCCGATTCGGCGCCGGGGCTGAGCGCGGGCACAACGGAAATGCTGTCGTAGTAAGCGAAAACCACAATCGTCTGGTTGGACAGTTCGGGATCAGTCCCGGGTATCTCACCTTCGATCCGCGTAACCGTAGCCTCTTCCCAGCGCATCAGAGCCCGCACGTTCGCCTCAGCCACCTCGGCTTCCTTCAGCGCCCGAGCGGCTTCGCGAAGGCTGACCTCCGTCACCCCCTCGCCCGTGGCCGCCGAGACCAGGGCAGCCAGATCGCTGCGACGCAGGTAGTAACGCGGAACGGGGACCGGCAAAGGATTGTACTTCTGCTCGCTATCGTTGCGGAACGGATGCTGCGGCTCAACGAAGATGATGGCGCGGGCTCCGAGCTTCGCAGCGGTCAGCCAGCGGGTGAAGCTGTTGAACTCCATGAGCACAATGCTGCCGGCCACCTGCTTCCCGTTGAAGTCCGCGAGATAGCCTCCACCGCCCCAGATCAATGGGCCAGTGATGCCCCTTTCGGTCGTCATGGGCGTTCGCACGAAGTTCGGCATTACGTTGTAAAGCGGAATCTCGCGCCGGCCCACGGTCAGCCACGCACCATGCTCGGGTCGCTTCCCGCGCTCGCCGGCCGCCATGCCCTTGCCCCAACGGCTGTCGTCCGGCACGATCGGGATGGTAACCTGGAAGGGGACCTCGGCAACGTTCGCCAGCCCGATCTCTCGAAACTGCTCGGCAATGTACTCCGCAGCCGCATGGCAGCCTGGATAGCCGGTGAAACGGCTCTTGTAGGAGGACAACTGCCGGATGTGCGGAGCCGGATCAATGCCCTGCAGGTCACCTTGCCCCAGGCCGTCAGCGCCGACGGCGCCAACAGCAAAAATGGGGGAATAAAGCAAGCACAGCAGAATGCGGGCAAACAGCGGAGCGTGCGGTCTTCGGGTCATTTTCCCATGCTCATACGTAGCTGGCTCATCCATGCGGCCATTATAGACCGTGCCCGCAACCTGTCAATGGAAGGGGCCACGACAGCGAGTGGCGTGCAGATTACGCCGAAGTTGGGGCACCGGTCAACCCCCTGCCACATTGCCGCGCGTGAGCCGGCACCCGCCGCTGACACTGTCGGACCGCCGTGGTAGAATGCGCGCACAGCCCTGCCTACAAGCGAAGCGGAACGCAGATGGAAGACGCCATACGCAAAGCCAACGTGCTCATCGAAGCACTGCCCTACGTTCAACGTTTCCGGGGCAAGCCAGTCGTCATCAAGTTCGGCGGCAACGCCATGGAAAGCGATCAGGTTCTCAACGATGTTCTTGAGGATATCGTGTTCCTGGCCTCAGTGGGGATCCGGCCCATCGTGGTACATGGCGGCGGGCCACAGATATCGGCCACCATGAAGGAAGCTGGACTCAAGCCCCGCTTCGTCAAGGGTCACCGCGTCACCGACAGCGCGGCACTGCAGGTCGTGGTGGACGTACTAGTCAACCAGGTCGGTGCAGACATCTGTCGCCGGGTAAGACGGTTCGGCGGTGAACCGGTCCCCGCCTTCCGCGACGGGGCGACGCCGCTCCACGCCGTGCGCAAAACCATGACCTCAACCGACGATGCGGGCCGCACGAAGGAAGTCGACCTGGGATTTGTGGGCGAGGTAGAGAGCGTGGACCGCGACCGCGTGCTCAAAACGAGCCCGGATGCCGCGGTGGTCGTCGTACCACCCATCGGGTGCGACGAATCCGGGCAGCTTTACAACGTGAATGCGGACACAGCCGCCGGCGCCGTCGCGGCGACGGTCGACGCGGAGAAGATCGTCTTCCTCAGCAACATACACGGCATCATGTCGGACCCAGCCGACCCCGAGTCGCTGCTCTCCACGGTGCGCGAGGGAGAGATCGAGACGCTTATCGCTCACGGCGTCATCACCGGAGGCATGTTGCCAAAGGTCGCCGCGTGCATCCGGGCACTCGACGCCGGGGTTCGCAAGGCCCACATCATCGATGGCCGTCTGCCCCACTCCCTGCTGCTGGAGATATTCACCGACAGGGGCGTCGGCACGCAGATAGTTCAGTAGACGCCTCATGCCAAGCCTGTCCTTACAGCGACCGGTCGTCCTTCTGGCATTGGCTGCTGTGCCGGTGCTTGGGGTTCTCTGGTGGCGGGCCTGCCACATCACCAATGCGGCTGCGCAGGCCCTTTGGGGGCGCAACCATGCGCTTGTAAACGCCGCGCGCGGCCTGCTGCGCGCCGGGGCCCTCAGTGCTTTGGTGGTCGCACTGGCCGGACCGGTTCTGCGTTCGCGCCTGCCAGCCATCCAGCGGGCGGCGCCTGTGGTGTTCGTGCTCGACATCTCCGCAAGCATGGAGGCCGATGACACGTTGCCCAGCCGACTCGCAGTCGCAAAGCACGCCATCCGAGATGTCTGCGAGAGGTTGCCGTTCGCCCACACGGCACTGGTGGCCGCGGCAACCGATGCCACCGTAGTCTGCCCCATCACTGCGGATCGAGCCGCCTTCCTTGCCATCCTGGACAGCGCGGATACGTCATGGTCGAGCGCCACCGGCACGGATTTGGTAGCGGGTGTGAGGCGGGCGGCGGAGCTGCTGGTGCGCGACACAGCAGGTGCCGGTGTCGTCGTTCTGGTAAGCGACGGAGAGTGCCGGACGTCCCTATCGGAACGCGAGATACTCGAGCTCCGGGCCGCGGGAGCCGTGCTCCACACAGTTGTAGCGGGCACTGCCCGGGGCATCCCCCTCAGCCGGCTGCCGATCGCAACACCGAACCAGCAGAACCGAACGCGCGCCCGCCCGCAACAGATGGCCCACTGGGCACAGGTCGGGGCGGGGCGGTCCTGGCTGGCGGGTCAAGAACCACCAACAGCCCGCGACCTGTTGCCTGAATCCGTTGAACTCAGCGTCGCCGTCGCGCGGGGCCAGGCCCGACCCGTATCGTCGTGGCTTTACCTGAGCGCCGCAGCCCTGCTCGCCCTTGACGCCGTTCTTGCAGCATGGCGGAGCTGAGCAACTTGTCCGCCGCGGGCAATCTCATTGCTCAGCAAGGAATGACGCAGCGTGCTGGGCGAGTTTGCGTCCCATCTCGCGGCACTTCTGCACATCGCCGCCCTGCGGCTTGCCCTTGATGGCGAGCACTTCGTCTATAGGCGGGCCAATGCGCCGAAAGAGCTCGCCGAAGGGTTTCTTGGCCGCCCCGCCGCCCCCGTGAGTCAGAAACATGGCGATCGGAATGCCTTCTATCTCCTCGTTGCCCTTCCGCTTGGCGATAAGCCAGTCGTCCATGAAGGTTTTCATCGTGCCCGCCGGATAGCTGAAGTAATCCGGCGTACCGAATGCCGCACCGGCGCACTCGGCAAGAACGGCAGGATCGAGCCGCTCCTCGTCGGTGTTTACGCGAGCGATCTCGAAGTCGCCCTCCTGCTCGACGCCCTCTATGATGCAATCGGCAGCGGCGGCGGTATTGCCCGAGAGCGAATGGTAGATGACGGCAATCTTCCTGCAACGTTCAGCGCACATGTCCTTCCTCCTGCTCAACGTTTCCAACACCCTTCGGGGAATTCCTCTCCTCCCTGGGCGCGGAACTGCTCCCAAAGCCTTCTGAACCGGCTTTCGTACACGTAGGCAAAGAGTTCGAGGCGGTCCGGAAAGTGCCCCTCTGCGAACTCACGCAGTCTGCGGATTTCGATCGCAATGTCGATAGCCGGGTAGTCGCTGGAGACGATCAATGAGCACAGCCGGTCCGCCCGTAGCTGCAGTTCCCGGTAGCGCCTCGCTTCCTCGTCGACCTCTGCGTGCACGTAACGCCCCCCTCTATCTGTTCCCATTCTAATGCACCGCAACGGGCAGGCAAGCGCAAAGCGGTTCTACTTGCGCGCTCAAAGAAGGCGCCCCTATAATGGTTTGTGAAGCGTCGCAGCCCATCAAGAGGGTGGCGACGCCGCACGGATTCTGAAATGCAGCGCTGGAGGACGTTCATACGTGGAGAATAGCGCCGAGGCGGTCGCCTGTACCTGCGCCCACCTGGCGGACGAGCGCAAGGCCGAGCGAATCGTCGTTCTTGAGGTCGCCCCGCTTACCGTCCTGGCCGAGTACTTCGTCATCACGACCGGTCGCAACGAGCGGCAGATACGGGCCATCGTCGAGGAGGTTCGGCACCGGATGCGCGAGCTGGAGCACACGCCTCTCGGGGTCGAGGGCGAGCCCGAGTCAGGGTGGGTGCTAATAGACCTGGGCGATGTTATAGTACACGTTTTCGCCCCGGAGCTGCGCGAGCTCTACGATTTGGAGATGCTTTGGGGAGACGCTGACCGGGTTGACTGGGCCGAGCACGAACCCCTCGTGCACACCGCCCCGCTCAAGCGACCCTCGACCGAGTTCTGAAGCCCGCCTATCGCTGGTGGTCGCACTGCCTAACACCGTAGCACGCTGCTGCTGTTCTCTTCCCGAACAACCTCTGTCAAAGGATTCCCCGGATGAAACGCATTCGGCTGGACGGCACCGAGATGAAGGTTACTCGCCTCTGCCTGGGCACCTGGAACATGAGTGGTCAGGAGGGATGGGGCCCACAGGAGGACGAGAAAAGCATTGAGCTGATCCGCCGCGTGCAGGACAGCGGTTGTAACTTCTTCGACACCGCCCACGTCTATGGCGGCGGGCACGCGGAGAAGGTCCTCGGCGAGGCATTGGCCGACGGAAACCGCCGCGAGCGGGCCATCGTCAGTACGAAGGTCATGCAGGGCGATCCCGACGGAGTGGAACCCCAGCTCGACGCCGCGCTGGAGCGCATGCAGACTGACTACGTTGACATCTACATCGTGCACTGGCCGAGACCGAGCCTGTCGCTTCCGGACTTCATGTCGGAGATGGCCCGCATGCGCGAGGAAGGTAAGGCGGCCCAGATCGGCGTGAGCAACTTCAACCTGGAACAGATGAAGGTCGCCGCCGAGTATGACATCGTCAGCCTCCAGCCTCCGTACAATGCGCTCTGGCGGGAGATCGAAGGCGATGTGCTGCCCTTCTGCCGCGAGAACGGTATCGCTGTCACACCCTACTCCCCCCTTGCCCAGGGCTTGTTGACCGGTCGTTTCAGCCGTGGCATGGAGGAGAAGACCGGCGTGCGCAAGAATAATGTCCTCTTCGAGGAACCCGTTTTCAGCCAGGCGCGCAAGGCGGCAGCAGTTGTGGACCAGGTGGCCGATGCTCACGGATGGAGCAGCTCCCAGGTCGCATTGGCCTGGCTGCTCCAGACGCCGGGCGTCACATCTCCGATCGTGGGCATCAGCCGCTGGGAGCACTGGGAAGACAACGGGGGCGCCCTCGAGGTCGAACTCACCGACGATGAATACGAACAGATCTCCGAAGCAGGCATGAAGGTCTGGGAGATGTTGCCCGAGAACGCCGCTATGTGGGGATGGCGGCCGGATTGACACCGGCGGTTGGCAGTCCGGCAGTACGCACACATGCAGAGGCTCTCGAGGCAACCCAGCAGGGACAACTGGCCCGCTGGGACAATCTTCGATGGTCCGTCACACAGCACTGCCGGCTGACTCAGAAACAGTGCACGCGCCCGTGCAGGTCGCGGCCGCCCGCCAGGGCAGTGTCGGCGGCGATACGAGGTAAGCCAATCAGGTTGACGCCCTCATCCACAGTGCCGCGGTAGATGGCCTCCATATCGTTGCATTCCGGCTGGGAGAGGTTCACGGCGAACACGCCGCGCATACTGGACAGTCGACCGATCCAGTGGTCGCCACGTCCGCAAAAGTGGATGGCGCCCCCGCCGAACTCATCCAGGCAGCGCTGTTCGTAAGGTCGGATGAACTCGTCAAACATCGCAGGGGAGAAGTTCATCGCTGAATCATCTCGCAGCATAATGCGGCCCGGATGGAGCAACGACCAATGAACCGCATGGCCATTCTCCGGCGCGATCCTGCGCTGCCACTCATGCATGAAGGCTATGTACGTTTCGGTAACCAGATCGAGCAGCGCGTGCACCAGGTCTGGCCGGTCCACGACATCCGTAAACAGCTCGCTACCCCAGAGCAGCTCCACGATATCCATGGGGCCCTGCGTGTCGGGATGGTATATCGTAACATATTGCTTGATCTTTGGATACGGTGCGAAAACTCGCCGGTAATGCCCGGCCATGGCGAACACCTTGCCGCCGAGTCCCGCGTGGAGGTCGGGCAGGCCGCGCTCCACTAACCGCTCGATGGCGCCCCGCCCCATGGGCCTGACAGTCGGCAGCGTGTTCGTCTTCGCATCCATTACGAAGAGCTCCGCGCCAAACAGCGTGGGCAGGATGCCGGTGCCGTAGTTACAGCGCACGCAGAGCAACCGTCCGTCCCCTTCGGCGAGCATGCTCGAGCACATCCTGAGCTGCTGCAGCGTCATGGCGTCGAAGTCATTCAACGCCGCATTGACCCTCACTTCCGGCCACTCAACGGCAGGGGGCACCCGCCTCTGCCGCCGCGGCGAGAAGAGGTCGCCGCTGAAGTCGCCTTCTGCGAACTCAACCCACCGGGCGCGCAACGCCGCTTCGAGCGGCGGTACAATCCGGTCCTCCAGGTCGGCGAGGTAACGCTCGGTATCCACGACTCCCTCACTGATAGGAACCGACCTCCCTGGCCAGTTCGACGATGTGCCGGAAGTCCTGAAGGCTGACCGAGGAAGGCACGCTGTGGTCGCTGCTGAAAATGTATCCCCCGTCCTGCTTGAGCACGGGGACGACGCGGCGGATCTCCGCCTCGATCTTCTCCGGCTCGGGCCAAAGGACGGCGTTGATGCCGCCGTGCAACACCAGGACATCGCCGTAATCCCGCTTCAGACCAATGGGGTCCATGCCGGCCTTCACCTCGAGCGGGTTAAGGGCATCGAGCCCGATTTCGATCAGCTCAGGCACCAGGGGCCGCACGTCGCCGCAGGAGTGCAGGTGAGCATAGGCACCGTGTTCGTGCGCCCACTCAATGGCCCGCCTGTGCACGGGCTTTAGAAGGTCTCGGTACATCTTCGGGCTGAAGAACTGATGACCCTTATACCCCATGTCATCGGGCCAGCTTATGCAGTCGAAGGTGTAGCCCTCGTCCAGCACCATCTCGAACAAGGCGATGTGCACGTCAAGGAAGGTGTTGAACATATCGACGCACCAGTCCGGGTCGGTGGCCATCGCAATCAAGATGCGTTCGGTGCCGACCGTCCAGGAGTGTGTTACGTCGAACCCGAACCAGAAGCCCGCCTCGATCCAGCGGCCTTCGTCTCTCCAGCGGGGGTAGTTCTCGCCGAGATACTGCCAGTTGACTCGGTCTCGGGTCGGCTGCATGCGCTGCTTTGCCTCTTCCCACGAGTCTCGGTCTTTGATGGTGTAGTCGAGGAACTCGGGGGTGGACGCCGCATGCTTCCAGTTGCGCAACGTAGCCCCCCACCGGGTCGTGGTGACACGGTATTCATCAGTCTCCTCGACTACTCCGGAGGGATAGCGCGGGCTGTTGTCGGCGCGAATGGTAGCGGTCTTGTCCACGTCGAAGTAGTCGGCCCAGTTCACGTCCTCCGGCATTCCCTCCTCGCGCCAGCGCTCTATAGTAGCTCCCCACGGGCTGTCAATGATCGGAACCCGATCTGCCTCTCGATGCTCGAACATGCGCTTGAAGCGCTCGTGCGATGTCATCTCATCCATCTGATGCTCCTAAGCGAAGGAGCCAGGATTCTACCGCATGAGAGGGTTCCAAACGAGCCCAAATGCCTGTCGGGCGCTCAGTCAGCGGCAGTCTGGGGGGTTCCGGCCAGAGCGCCGACACACCGCTCATAGAAGTCGGCCTGCTGCTGAAGTCCCTCCTCGCGGCAGAAGGCAGCGAGGTCTTCATAGCGTGCGACGGGATCTGCGCCGGTTGCGTGACAGACCTTGGCGGCACATTCCGGGCAGAGGGCCAGCGGCCGACGGTCAGCTTCCTCGCGGCTGTTGCTGCCGTTCATGCCGCACTGATACTGCGTGCAGTGCGCCATGCCGAACATGTGCCCCAGTTCGTGGACACCCGTCTTCAGCGTGCGAAGCAGGCACTGCCGTCGCTGGTGCTCGCCCGCATCGGGATCGCCGCCGCGCCAGATGCTCCACACCCCGACACGCTCCTGCAGGCTCGCCTGACCGAACACGAAATTCCACCCGGGTCCCGGCCACAGATCCGCCGATGTGAAGGCGATATACGCCGCAGCGTCTTTCGGCATGCGTGGCTCGAGGATATCATAGAGTACGTAAGTGCTCAGAACCTGCCCCTTGCCCCAGCCGGGGCCCTCCCGACGTGCCCGATCCGGCACCACGGAGAGCGGCAAGGCACCTCGGATCTCCACCTCTGACTGGAAGTAGTGCTCAATGAACCGACCGGTCGCCTCCACGACAGCCCGTTGCCCCTCAGTGAAGGACCCGAGCGGCTGAATGTAAACTCTGTCTTGATCATCGGTCGGCGTGGCCGGGTCCGACATGACGTAATCAGCAAAGCTCTGTCCGGGTTCGGGATTAACATCGAGCCACTCGCCCGGCTTCGGCGGTGGCAGCTCGCGGCAAAGAGGCCCGAGCCTGCGCGTGAGATTGCATGGTTCGCGCACCACTATGCCCCCTATGCTCCAGCGGCAACGATCCCCGGGCTGGACTCCCTGCGGCCGTTTCGGCATCCAGCCCCGTCACCTCTACCCCCCAACATTATACTCCTCGTAGCGGCCCGCGCAAGAAGAGCCTCGCAGCAGCCGCCACACGCATTGACTCGGTCTTAGGAGCCGCATAGCGCGGCGGACACCGAGGAGTAAGGACCTCCCTGAGGGGAATGGATGCGGGAATCAAGGCAGCGGGTAGGGCTCAAGGGGCTGCGAGTCCGTGCCGTCTGAACACAGGCTGCAGGGCCTTTCCGCGGCCGAGTATTTGCGCATCAGTTTCTGCACACAAGCCTTGTGACACCTGGGGTGGGGATGCTACGGGTTCTACATGCGTGCCGCGCACGCTGACCAACTGGCCGTGGGGTGCGATGTTCTGAGCTCTTCGCTCGCTGGCCCGCTACAGGACCTTCGAGCCCGGAGCAATCGGCTCATCCACCGTGATCACCACCACTCTATCCCCATCCTGCGCTGCCAGCAGCATCCCCTCGCTTTTGACGCCACGCAGCTGGGCCGGCTCAAGGTTCGTCAGCACGACGATGAGCTTTCCGTCCAGCTCATCGCGCCCGTAGTAGTCCTCCAGGCCAGCCACCAGCGTGCGTGGCCGGTCCTCGCCAACATCGGCGCGGATGATCATCAGTTTGTCCGCGTTCGGATGCGGTTCCACAGCAACCACCTTGCCAACCTTCAGCTCAACCTTCTTGAAGTCCTGGATAGTAATCATAAGCAGTCTCCTCAGCGTGTCAGTTCAGAGCAACACATATTCGGCCGCCGCACGTACGACGCCGGCGGGCACTCCTTCGCGCTCCGTCCACTGTCCGATGTCACTCAACAGCACGAAGCGGTTGCGTCCGCTGATGAACTTCTTGTCGTGCTCCATGTAGCGCAACGTTTCTTCCAGGTCTACGCCTTCGGCGTGGGTGGGCAACCCGGCGCGTTCGATCAGTTCCTCCAGTCTCTGCCCTACTTCTGCCTCGCAGATTCCCTCTCGAGTGGAGATATGCCCCGCCGCCACCATGCCCACGGCCACCGCCTCGCCATGTGTCAATCGCCCCTCGGCGGCCTTCTCCACCGCGTGCCCGAGCGTATGGCCGAAATTCAGACAGATGCGCACCCCCGCCTGTTCCCTCTCATCCTGGGCGACGACCTCTGCCTTGAGCTGCACGCATGTCGGCACTACACGCAGGAGCGCCCCCGCATCGAGGGCCACGAGTTCCTCTATCGAGTGTTCCAGGAATTGGAACAGGTCAGAGTCGAGAATCGCCCCATGTTTGATGATCTCGGCAACGCCGCTGAGGACCTCGCGCTCTGGCAGCGTGCGTAGCGTGGCGAGATCCATGTACACAAGCGAGGGCTGGTAGAACGCGCCGACCAGGTTCTTGCCCTCAGGCAGGTTGACGGCAGTCTTGCCCCCCACACTGCTGTCCACCGCCGCCAGCAATGTTGTGGGCACCTGGACATAGGGGACACCCCTGCGGAACGCCGCTGCCGCGAAACCGCCCATATCGCCGACAACCCCGCCTCCAAGGGCGGCCACCGTCGGACGGATTGAAGGGTCGGGAGCAAACTGCGCCAGCCATCGCACGGCCCCTTCCCAGTTCTCCAGGGTCTTGTTCTCTTCGCCGTCGGGGATATTGTATCGCCCAATGTGCTGGAACTGCGCCTCGCCCAATGAGTCAGCCACGTCTTCGTAATAGTAATCCCCGATGCGGGGGCTGGTGAAGATCGCAATGTTGTCGCGCGCGAGCGCGTGCTCCTTCAGGGCGTCCCCGAAGTCGGCCAGGAACTCGAAGTCGATCAGCACGTCATACGAACGGCCACCGAGTGGGACGTGAATTGTTTCCATTCTGCCTCCCCACCCACCAGGGACACCTCTTGCGCTCACCGTTCGCTTCCGTATCTAATCACCTCGCGAGGGCTTCCGCAAGTTCAGCCGTTTAGTCCTTACCTGCCGAAGCCAAGCCGCGATGGTCATGTCCTGTGAAACTGACGGGCAAGCTGATCCGAGGTCAGTTCGATCGTGGTTGGCCGGCCGTGAGGGCAGGTAGCCGTCTCGCCAGCACTGTCACGGGCCTCCAGCAGTTCCTGGATCTGCCGGGGACTCAACCGCTGCCCGGCCTTCACCGCGCCCTTGCAGGCCATCATCCGTACGATTCTCTCCAGCCGGCCATCCACCTTACGTGCGCCGTCTGGACCCTCCAGTTCTTCGAGCAAGTCCCGGAAGAACTCCCGACCATCGAACTCCTTCAGGATCTGGGGAAAGGAGCGCACAACAACCGTCTGCTCACCAAAGGCTTCGATCTCCAGCCCGAATCGTCCCAGCTCCTCCTGCAATCCCATCACTGCATAAAACTCGCCGCGCGGCAGTTCCACGAGCTCCGGCACCAGTAGTTGCTGGCGGGCGAGTCCGCCCTCTTCCAGTCGTCGCACGATGCGGTTGTAGAGAACGCGCTCATGCAGGGCATGCTGGTCGATGAGGTTCAGCCCGTCGGGAGTTTCCTCAACAATGTAGCTGTCGAGCACCTGCATGCACCCGCCCCGGCGGATGCGCACTTCACCGCCCTCCACTCGCTCCATGGGTTCCGTGAACCCGCGCCCCCCGCCCCGCCGCCAGGGCCTGTCAACCGAGGTGACGTTCGCACTCCGCCCGGCAAAGAAATCGCCGATGGCTTGCCGAATGGACTGCTGCGCCTCGCTGTTCCCAGGCTCCAGCGCAACCTGCGGGGTGATCTTGGCTTCGCGCAGGCAATCCCGTATAGCCGCCAGCAACCGGCTGTGCACCTGGCGGCTGTCGCGGAACCGTATCTCCAGTTTCGTGGGGTGCACGTTGACGTCGACGGAACCAGGGCCGGTTCGTAGGAACAGGAAACAGACGGGTCGGCGGCCCGACAGCATGACTCCTTCATATCCCTGGGCGATGGCATGCATCACCGTGGCATTGCGCACGTAGCGCCCATTGACCCAGGTGTACTGCATCTTCGTGTTGCGGCGACTGACAGTGGGCGGGAGCAGGTACCCCTGGATCTCCATATCCTCATCGCGGCGCCTCAGGGGCTGCAGGCTCTCGGCGATCTCGCGGCCGAAAAACTCGCCTATTCTCTGCGCGCGGTCTTCGGCAGGGGGCAGGTTGAAAACATTGCGCCCATTGTGTTCCAGCACAAAATGGACATCACAACGCGCCAAGGCCAGCCGCGTGAGCGACTCCGTGATGTGGGCCATCTCTGTGGCTACAGTCTTCAGGAACTTCTTGCGCACGGGCACATTATGGAAGAGCTTGCGCACTTCAACCTGCGTGCCGACCGGCGCGCCGCACGCTTTGACCGGGCTAATCACCCCGGCCTCCATGCGCACCTCGTGCCCGCAGTCGCTGTCTGACGTGCGCGAAACGATGCGAGCGTCACTCACCGCCCCGATGCTGGCCAGGGCTTCGCCCCGAAAACCCATGGTGGTGATACTGAACAGGTCTTCTTCTTCGGCCAGCTTGCTGGTGGCGTGGCCTGCGAAGGCAAGGGCAAGGTCGTCGGCTGTCATGCCACAACCGTCGTCCACAACCCGGATGAGTGAAGCACCCGCTTCCTCAAGCTGGACCTCGACCCGAGCGGCGCCGGCGTCAAGGGAGTTCTCCACCAGTTCCTTCACCACGGATGCCGGGCGCTCGATCACCTCGCCTGCGGCGATCTTGTTGGTTAGCGTGCTGGGCAGGATGCGGATACTCATCGCACCCTCAGTCTAACCAAATGGGCGTCGGTGCGCCACGCCTCAGCCGACTCTCGACCAGCTATTGGAGGACAACGTACTTCACATCCGGCCGCATGACGAAGCTGATCCTGTCCCCGCTGCGGTCCACCCGAACCTCCCCGCGCGCCATCCCATTCATGCCAACGGCGGTGGCGGTGGTCACTGTTGAGTTAGCCAGGGCCAGCGAGACGCTGTTGGGGATGACCTGCCAGGGGGCCCGCCCGAAATCCACCACCTCAAACCCCTCGTGCACGTTGCCCTCGTCGTCCTCCCACTTCACGGGCCGCTCGCGCCAACCGGTCGGGCGAGTGCGCGTGCCGACCTGCACAAGTATCCTCCCCGATTCGTTCAATGGCTTATCGTCCATAGATACCAGGAGTACCGTCGCATAGTCGTTGCCGGAGACGATCGTCACATCGTCCAGCTCGAAGGTTCCGATGCGATTGAGGAATCCCGTTACCCCCTGGGCCTTCGGCGCGTTCACGGTGCAGATACCGCGACCGTAGTCCCACCGCACTTGGCCAGTAACCGAACGCACGGTGCGGCTGCGTTCGTCGATGTAAGGTGCCAGGTCCACAACCCGAGTGCCCGCCGGGTCGGCATCGTAATCCACTTCAACGGGACCGACCAGGAAAGCCAGTCGATTGACGTCGGCCTTGACACTGGACTCGGGCGCATAGTCGCCCCGGTCGCGGTTCGGATCGTAACTGGCAGTCTCGGCGATGATGGGCACGCGGCGGTCCCACATATCTTGCAGTTGCCGGTTCTCCCGCACAACCGTCTCCCCCCGCTCCACGTAACCCTTGCGGAACATGAGTGCCGCGGCCGGGAAGTTACCCAGAACCTCGGGCGTATCCGCCGTCCACTTGCCGATCGAGGGCAGGTAGCCGTTGGCCGAAGAGGGTTGGCGCCACTGTGCGTGAGGTGAGTTCGGCCACTGCGGCCTACGGGTCGCCTGGGCGCCGAAGCTGAACCAGTAGTAAGAGTCCACGCCGGTCAATGACTTGAAGACACTGATGAGGAACGGGCCCTCAGACTGATAGCTGAGCGGTGGGACCCAACTGCTCTCGGTAATAATGAACGGATAACCGACCGGTTGTTTCACATTGGTTGCCAGCATGTGCGGGCGGATAAGGACAGAGCGGTCCTCAAACCGGTCGCCGTTGACGATGGCCCATCCGCGATGCTCGCCCAGGTGGGTGTCTCCAACGTAGCGGTTGACGGCGATGACCTGATTCGCGGTGTAGGAGTAGCGCTCGCAATCCTCGAGCCGCACAGGGTCGGCCGTCTTCCAGTTGCCCGCGTTGATGAGCTGGCGACAGCCGACTTCATCCCGGAGGAAACGTTCAATCTCACTGTTAAACTCGTGCATAGTCTCGGTCCAGAACTGCAGTTGGTCCGAGAGACGCATGTCTTTCCCACTGCCGGCCTGCTGCGGCTGCGTCATCTCCCATATGTTATAGAAGCGCATCAGCCCGCGTGCCGGATCGTCTCCCTGCACCTGCGCTCTTTGCCAGGTCTGCTGCGCCTCTGCCAAAGAGCCGTACTTCTCCGCCAACCATTCGCTGTACTGCCTGCTCGCGACGTCCAGGTCCTGCCCCTTCAGGTTGTTGATTGTCCAGAACAGCAGCGAGTCCTCGTTCTGCAACTGGATGACAGCGATGGCGGGTTCGTCCTTCAGCGCAACGCCTGTATGCGGGTTGATGGGATCGTATATGGCCCGCAGCCAGCCCTTATAGGCGTCCTGCAGCACGGGATCAAAGAACAGCAACGCGTGCATGTCCTTCCCGCCGCGACGAGGCACCGGCCAATGAGGCTGTGGGTTGCAGGAGTTGGACCAGTACGGGGAGGCCGTGACATAGATGCCCGCTTTCTTGAAAGCGGCCACGCCACGCCAGAGCCGTTCGCGCGCAACGGCATCGAAGTCGGTCATCGTCGCGCCCTCTTTCTTGGGCGTGATGTTGCCATGCCAGCGTACCATGTTCACCCCACGCTTGGCGAGGAAGCGGGCATGGTCATCCATCAGCCGCGGGTCCTCGGCAGACCAGATGCCCGTATTGGCCGCCCAGAAGCGGATCGGTTCGCCGTCGCCCCGCAAGAAGTCCGCGCCATCCTCAGACCGCTGGATGAAGCCGTGTTCACCGGCCTGGCGTTCGTTCAGGTCGCGCAGGTCGAGCAGCGCATTCGGACTATAGGTATCGACCCCTGGCTGGAAAGCCCACGTCCCCTGGGGGCTGGGCGGGACGGGCAACTGCTCGGCCATGCCTTCCGGTCGGTCCTTTCCAACGGGCGTCAGGTCATCGGTAGTGAACATGAGGGCGTCGATCGCGCCCTTGTTGTTCTCGTCGCCAGATATGCGGAATACGATCTTGTTGGAGCCTGCACGCAGTGGCACATTGCCGAGGTTCAGCCAGGAGATGACAACCTGCTCGGATGCACCATCGGAAGCGATGTTCGTGCTGTCGGTCGCCTCGCTCACGTCCACAGGCATCCAGTCGCCCGAGTTGACACGGTACGTGAATGCTCCCGCGATCGGTGTGGCCCGCAGCCAGAATGCATAGTCCCCGGCGCGCACTGCGTCGAAGCGGTAGTCCACAACGCCCTGCCGCTGCGAGCTGGAGTGATGAATCCAGTCCCCTGCCGATAGCTCGGACTTCTTCACCTTCTCATACTTCTCACCGCGCAGGACCATTGAGATGTTCGCATCTTCGCCCTCAATCCAGACGGAAGCGCCCCACGCCGGCGAGGCAACCATAAGCCCCGCTACGAGTCCGATCATCGCCACTAAGCACGTCTTGCCCTGCTCTGCCATCTTCTGCACCCCTGCTGTGTTGATCTCGGTACCATACGCGCGGCCCGAAGGCACGGCGTCCCTACTGCGGGCTTAGTGTGGGTGGGTTCAGCTTCGGCGTGACGGTCTCATCCGGCAGTGCTGTGCGCATGACGCGCGCCTGGGTACGGGTCGGCAGACCGTGAAGCGCAATGAACCCGAGAGCTGCCCGGTGGTCGAAACGGTCACCCTCATCATAAGTCGCCAGGGCACGCTGATAAAGGGCCATCTCGCTGCGCACGCCGGCCTTAACAGCCTGCCCCTTGATCAGCTTCATACGCACCGATCCGCTGACAACCTGCTGGCTGCTCAACACGTACGCCGCCAGGTCCTGATGGAACTTGCTGAACCAGAGACCGTCGTAGATCATGTCCGCGTATTGCGTTGCAACCGTCTCCTTGAAACGTAAGGCGGGCCGGGTCATGCACATGCCTTCCAGTGCTTTGTGCGCTGCGAAGAGCAACGTTGCCGCCGGGGCTTCGTAGATTTCCCGGCTCTTGATGCCCACCACTCGGTTCTCGATGTGATCAATGCGACCCACGCCATGCTCCCCGGCGAGGCGATTGCACTCCTCGATCAGGGCCGCCGCATCCATCGCCTTGCCGTCCAGCGCAGTGGGGATGCCCTTCTCGAAGTCGATCTCGACCGACTGCGGCTCGTCGGGCGCCTCCGCGGGACTGACCGTCCAGGCGTAGACCTCCTCGGGGGGGTCGACCCAGGGGTCCTCCAAGATGCCACACTCAATGCTGCGCCCCCAGATGTTCTCGTCGGTCGAATACGGGCTCTTCTTCGTGACGTCGATCTGAATGCCCTGTTCGGCGGCGTAGCGGATTTCGTCTTCTCGCGTCATCCCCCACTCGCGCGCCGGTGCGATGATCCGCAGGTCGGGGTCCAGTGTCTTTATCGCCACGTCAAAGCGGACCTGGTCATTGCCCTTGCCCGTGCAGCCGTGAGCAACCGCGTTCGCGCCGTGCTGGTGCGCGGTGTCGACTAACAGCTTGGCGATCAGCGGGCGTCCCAGTGCGGTGGCGAGCGGATAGGCGCCCTCGTACACCGCTCCCGCCTGAAGGGCCGGCCAGATGAAGTAATCGATGAAGATGTCCGTCGCGTCGACCACAAGCGCCTTCACAGCACCCACCTCAAGCGCCCGCCGGCGGATCGATTCCAGATCCTCATGGGTGCCAAGGTCTATGGTCAGCGTGATGACCTCAAGGTCGTAAGTTTCCTGTATCCAGCGAACAGCGACGGACGTATCGAGCCCGCCGGAGTATGCAAGAACCACTTTGCCCTTCTCGGCCACGGTGTTTGTCCCTTCGGTGATGGCGTCCGGATGGGTCTGCGCCGGCCCCTCTCACGGAGCTTCGGCGTCCCCAGGTCGGCACAAGCGCGCCGCCCGGTTCAGGTTACGGCCTTATATCACACCCCCCTGCTACCGTCAACTCCGTCATCGGCCTTTGCACGCGCTGGGCAGTCGCCAAATGTGTCTGTGAGCCGACATCCCCTCGACCATTGTCATCTGCATGGTGCCGTGCTCGCTCAGAAGTTCACCCAGGCTTAGCCCTGGCCCTCAGCGCACTGCTGGGAAAACACACCTGCCGGCACGCTGCTTGAAAGCGTAGCGAAGGCAGAGGAGAATGCGTCGTCACATCGTGCCCCATCCGATGTCATGTGCCATGAACGACACCGCGAATGTCAAATCCCGCGCCCTGCTGCAGCTCGAAGGCGTCAGTTTCCAGCGCGACGGCGTGCGCCCACTGAAGCCCATCGACTGGCGGGTGCGCGCCGGCGAGCAGTGGGCGGTGCTCGGCCCGAACGGCAGCGGCAAGACGACGCTGATGATGATCGCCGCCGGCTACCTGCCCTCCAGTGCCGGCCGGACATACCTGCTGGAGGGCTGGATGAGCGAGATTGAGCTGCCTCGGGTGCGCCAGCGGGTGGCGTTCGCGAGCGCGGCGCTCCACGACCAAATGCTGAAGCACTACGCACACACGACGGGCCTGCGCATGGTTCTCTCGGGCCGTTACGCGTCGCTGGGGCTCTATGCGCGGCCGGACGGGGCAGCCCTCGCCGAAGCGCAAGCCATCATGCGCCGGCTCCGCATCCAGGAGCTGGCCGACCGGGAGTTTGGCGTCATGTCTACCGGCCAGCGTCAGCGCTGTCTGATCGGGCGCTCCTGGATGGCGCAGGCGGAACTGGTGATCCTGGATGAACCGTGCGCCGGCCTCGATATCGCAGGTCGCGAGCAGTTGCTGGTGGAGCTGGAAGCGCAATGCCGCAAGCGGCCCGACGTGCCGCACGTGCTGGTGACACATCATCTGCACGAAATAGTGCCGAACATCACACACGTGCTGCTGGTGCGGGAAGGCGAGACAATTGTGCAGGGAACGAAGGACGATGTGCTAACAGCCGAGAACCTGTCGGTCACGTTCGACCTGCCGCTGCACCTTGTGCGCCAGGACGGACGCGTGTGGGCACTACCGAAGTGACCCGGGCCAGCGAGGGCGGTGGGGGCCGGCGCGGAGGCAAAGACGACCGTTCTTGCTTCCGGATGTCGGCGAGAAGCCAGAGCTGCGCGGGGCCTGACCAGCAACTCGGCGAGTGACAAAGCAGGTCAGTTTAGCCGTAAGCTGGCTACCACCTTCCCCGACCGCTCACTCGCTCTCGTAGTCGATCAGGCTGACGACGCGGTAGCCGCCGAGCAGGTCGCGGCCCTTAAGGAAGCTGAGCTCAATGAGGAAACCCAGGCCCACGACCTCGCCCCCAAGTTCCTCGACGAGGTCACAGCAAGCGCGGATGGTTCCACCAGTGGCGAGCAGATCGTCCAGCACGAGCACGCGGTCTCCCGACTCGATCGCATCCCTGTGCAAAGTAAGCGTGTCCGTGCCATACTCCAGCTCGTAGGTTCGCTCCAGTGTTTCGGCCGGCAGCTTGCCGGGCTTCCGGACAGGCACGAATCCCGCGTTGAGCCGGTATGCGACCACACCGCCGAAGATGAACCCTCGGGCCTCCGGAGCGACAACCAGGTCTACCTTATCGTCGGCGAATGCTTCTGCCAGCCTGTCCACCGCTTCCTGCAAGGCTGCCGGGTTCTGAAGCAATGTAGTGATGTCACGGAAGACGATGCCGGCGGTCGGGAAGTCGGGGATGCTGCGAATGCTCTCCTTCAGATCCATCGGTGGTCCTTTCTCATCATGCGTTACTTCAAGGTTCAGGCGAACCTACCCCGGCTGATGGCGTTTTTGAGCTTGCCGAGGGCACGTTTTTCGAGCTGGCGCACTCGCTCCCTGCTGAGACCTACACTCTGACCGACTTCGCGTAATGTGTGCGGGCCCTCCTCCTCCAGACCGTAACGCACCGAGACTATCTCGGCCTCGCGCTCGCTGATGTGCTCCAGCATGTGATCAAGCATCTCCAGTGCCAGCCTGTCGAAGGTCTCCTGCTCCGGAGAGGGCATCCCCTCGTCGCTCAGCAACGCTCCAAGCGCCTGATCGGCGTCAGGGCCGTTGCCGACAGTTTCGTCGATGCTCATAGTCCGCGCGCCGAATGCCTTGCGCAGCAGTCGGGCCCGCGTCGGAGCGAGGTCAAGCCGATGAGAAACTTCGTCGATGCTCGGCGCACGCCCCAGTTCCTCACGCAGGCGCATCTGCGTGCGCTTGGCCTTCGCGACAGTCTCCACCATGTAGGCGGGCACGTGGATGGTGTGCCGGGCAACCTGGACGGCGCGGCGCACGGCACGCTGAATCCACCACGTAGCGTACGTGCTGAAGCGGACGTCCCGCTCGGGGTCGAACTTCGTGACCGCATGCAGGAGCGCCAGGGAGAGGACGAGGCGGTCCCGTTGCTTGGCCTCGTCCGTTGGGCCCGCAGCCGTCATTGGTCTTCTTCGTCCTGCTGCCCGGACTCATCCTCCTCGTCAGAACCGACCTGAGGCTCCACGTGGAGGATCGCCGTATCGTCCTCCCCTTCGAAGATGTGAGTGTCGTCTGGACCCAGAGCGGCCCCTGCCTCTGTCTCGGCCGAGGCAGTCATTTCGTCCGGAGCGGGCTCCTCCTCGTCAGCGCCCGCCTCGGCCGGCTCCTCCTCGGCTACCAGATCGGTGGGAATCTCCAGGCCCGAGCTGGCACCGCGTTCGGGCTCCTCGGCCGGCTCTTCCTCGTCGTGCTCGAACTGCGGAGCTTCTTCCATAACCCCTTCGACGAGTTCCTTGGGGTTCTCCGCCTGTTCGATCTGGTCACTGCGCACGACGATGCGCGGCTGTTCCTCTTCCTCGGCGATCGGGCCTTCGGTTCTCAGGCTCAGGCCGATCTTCCGCGATTCAGGATCAACCCGGATAACGCGCACGTCGAGCACGTCCCCGACCTCGACGATCTCTTCCGGTGAGGGGATATTCTTCTCGCTCAGCTCGCTGATGTGCAGCAGGCCCTCCAGCCCGTCCTCCAGCTCGACAAAGGCCCCGAAGCTGGTAAGCTTCGTGACGATACCGCGCACAAGATCGCCCGGACGGTAACGGTTTGGGATCTCCCGATCCCACGGGTCCTCCTCCAGTTGCTTCAGGCCGAGGGCCACGCGTCGCTTCTGGGGGTCGACTTCGAGCACCATACACTTAATGGTGTCGCCCTTCTGCACTACTTCAGACGGATGGCTGACTTTGCGCGTCCAGCTCATGTCGCTGACGTGCAGCAGGCCGTCTATCCCCTCCTCGATCTCAACGAATGCGCCGTAGCTGGTCAGGTTACGCACCCGACCAACCACCTCGGTGCCCGGTGGGTAGTTCTCCTCGACCATCTCCCAGGGATTCTGCTCAGTCTGCTTCATCCCCAGGCTGATCTCTTCCTTCTCCTTGTCGATACCGAGCACGACCACGTCGACGATGTCGCCGATGGCAACCAGCTCACTCGGATGGTTGATGCGCCGAGTCCAGCTCATCTCGCTGATGTGGACCAATCCCTCGACGCCCTCCTCCAGCTTGACGAAGGCACCGTAGCTCATCAGGTTCACCACTTCTCCGCTGACTTCGGAGCCAACGGGGTACTTCTCCTCAATGTTCTCCCACGGGCTCGGAGTCTTCTGCTTGAGGCCGAGGGCGACACGCTCGCGCTCGGGGTCGACGTTTAGGATCATCACCTCGATCAGGTCATCGATGGCAACCATCTCACTGGGATGGCTGATACGGCCCCAGCTCATGTCGGTGATATGGAGCAGACCGTCGATGCCACCCAGGTCCACGAACGCTCCGAAGTCCACGATGTTCTTGACCTTGCCGGGCCGAATCTCCCCTACCTCCAGCAGGTCGAACATACGCAGCTTCATCGTGTCGCGCTGCTGTTCGATGAGTTGCCGGCGGCTCACGACGATATTGCGCCGGCCTTCGTCGATCTTCAGTATTTTGCAGGTCAGCCGCCTGCCGATGTAATCGGCGATTTCGCCCGGACGTCGAATGTCCACCTGGCTGGCTGGCAAAAAGACGGGAACGCCGATGTCCACCAGCAGGCCGCCCTTGATCTTGCGCATCACGGTGCCGGTCACAACGCCGCCTTCTTCGTGATGCGTGACGACGCGCTCCCAGTTGCGTATGCGGTCGGCCTTTCGCTTGGAGAGCTGCACCAGGCCGCTGTCATCCTCCACCGCCTCCAGCAACACTTCGACCGTGTCGCCGACGGATAGGGACTCGCCGTTCTCCCATTCGTGCTTGGGCACAGCGCCTTCGCTCTTGTAGCCCACGTCAATCATCACTTCGTCATCGTGGACGCTCACGACGCGCCCCTCGAGGATGGTGTTGACGCTATAGTCCTTCACAGACTCATCCAGAGTCTTCTCCAGTTCTTCACCGGACAGTCCCTGCAAAGAGGCCTGTATCTCGTCTTCAACCTCGCCTGCGTCGATGCCGTACTCGGCGAGAACATCTCGCTTTACCATTGTTTCCGCTTCAAGCTAAAGGAAAACCTGAGTTAACCGATTCCAGAAGCGGCGAAGCCTTGCGGCTGCGCCGACGGCGGCAGCCGGCCGCCTTATGCTCTCATTTCTCTGACGATTTCGATCCCCTGTGCGCCGGGCCGCCGTCCAGGCGACCTCGTAGGAAGCACTGAAGCTCTCGTATCTCGCGGCAGATCTGTGCTGTCAACTCCTCGGCCGATCTGTCATCGGGCGTCAGCAACGGCCCAAAGGCAACGGCCATCGGCGCTGCCTTTGGCAGCGGGTGCGAACGCGGCCAACTGCGGTAGCTGCCCTCCACACAGACCGGCAGCACCGGCACTGCGCATCGCAGGGCAATCGCCGCTGCTCCCGGCTTGAACTGCCCGAGTTTGCCGTCGCGCGTGCGGGTTCCCTCCGGGAACATGAGCAATGCATGTCCTTCTCGCAATAGGCGCAGCACCGTCTTCAGGGCACGGCTGTCCACGGCGCCCCGCCGCACGGGGCGTGCACCCAGCGCCCGGATCAGGCGGCCAAAGCCCGGCACCCGAAACAGGCTCTCACGCGCCAGGTAATTCAACTGCCGACCGCAACCGGAGCCCACGAGTGGCGGGTCCCAGAAACTCTGATGATTCGAGACCACCAGCAAGCCACCGTTTACAGCGCTCAGGTCGGGCACGTTATAGTGGCGCACGCGGCCGACCAGACGAACAGCGATGTAGGCGAAGCACCGACATAGCTCATAGAACGCGCTGTCCACCGGCCTGATCGCTGACACTTAATCGCGCAGCCCTGCTGAATCTGACTCACGCAACAGGCCGCGCTGCTCAATCTCCTCGAGCATGGTGCGCACTACTGCGTCAACGGTCATCTGCGTGCTGTCAATGACCACCATGTCGTGCGTCCGGCGCAACCCGCCCATCGGCCGCGAGCGGTCGTGTCGGTCTCGCTCCTGTATGACCTCTTCCACTCGCTCGACCGTCCAGCAATCCTCGTCCGTGCCCATCTCCCGCATTCGCCGTCTGGCGCGCTCCTGAACCGAAGCGTCCAGGAAGAACTTGACGGCCGCATCGGGGAAGACTTCCGTTCCCTGGTCGCGGCCCTCAGCGACGACATCGCGACCACACGCGAATTGCTTCTGCTGTTGTATCAACCTTTCACGCACCGCCGGCTGGTCAGCCAGATGATATACGTTCCGCGCCACCCGCTCCTCACGAATCTGCTCAGTGACATCCCTGCCGTCGCAGAGAACTCGCGTTGCGCCATCGCCAGGTTTCAGCTCTATCGTGCAATTGGAGACTATACGCGCCAGTTCCTCCGGGTCTTCCATGTCCGCACCGGCCTCAAGCGCCTGCCAGGTCGCAGCGCGATACATCGCGCCTGTATCCAGGTAAGTAAACCCCAGCCTGGCAGCCAGCATCCGGCTCGCCGTGCTCTTGCCGGCGGCAGCGGGACCGTCCACAGTGATTACCAAGGAGCAACCCCCTGTCCACAGTCCAACCTTAAGGCTGTTGAGTGCAAACGAGCGCAACCGCTGCACTCACACAAGCCCCACAGACTATAGCAGATGGCATGCGTTCGCGCAACCGCAACGGCCGGGGGTCTGCGTCATCCTCGCAGCAGCGACCGCCCGCTGGGGGCGGGCTTACATCCATGCGGCGGTCTCGTCGTAGGCGGTAACGAAGGGGTTGACCTGATAGGTTATCACGGCGGTCCATTCCGGCCCGTCACCGGCAGGGATGAACTTCACGTCGAGCACCTTCATCCCGTTCAGTTTCTGCAGTCGGTGGTTCACCCGTCGAACGAGTTCCTCTTGCGTCTCGGCGGCCACACTCATCACGCGGGTGGCGCGCTTGCTGCCGCCCTGGCTCATCTCGGCCAGTTGCTGCAGCAATGCCTGTATAAGGTACAGGCGGTTCAGGTACTTCTCGCGCAGCTCCTGCACGAGCGGCGAGTAAGAGTAAGGGTCAAGGATGGCGTCCAGCTCGGCCTCGTGGGTTTGCAGCTCCTGCAGCAGTTCCTTGCGCAGGCCAGCCTGAATGCGGGCGAGCTTCCTGGCGAGGTCGCCGACATCTTGCTTCATCGCGCGGCACCGTTGGTGGGATAGAAAGCGTCCACGCCCATCCATTATAGGCGCGACCAGCGGGGGTGTCAATTCTGCCGAGTTCCTTTGCCACGAGATGGCACCCAACTGCGGGAGGGCGTGGGGACGGGGAAATCTGTGGCGTCGCGACCGCCCCGAAGGTCCGGTGTGGGAAGGCCAAAGTCGGGCTGTGCACCCGTGTCTGCAACGTGTGGCTGACTATCGGCTTAGTGATGGAGTACATGTCCCACGCACGCATGGACAGCCAGGGCCAACTTGCCTATAATAGAGGTTGCGCAACTGCTTCGGGCGGCTTCCGCGTGCGGTGCCGCGCGCCCCATCTGGATCGGCAGCCTGAACTCTGAGCTTGGTGACCATATGCTGGTGAAGGTGCTGGAGAAAGTCGGCGACATCGCCAAGACGCTGCTCGGCACGTCCAACGAGCGGATGCTCTGCGAGATGTACCCCATCGTGGAGCGCGTATGCGCCCTGGAGCCCGAGTTTCAGCGCAAACCCGACTGGGAGCTGCGCGAGCTGACAACTAAGTTTCGAGAGCGCCTGCGCGGCCCGAAGAGCGCCGAAGAGAAACGTCAGATCATGGACGAGATTCTGCCCCCTGCGTTCGCCAACGTCCGCGAAACGGCGCGGCGTGTTCTCATCACTCCAAACCCTGACAGTCCCTATCCGACCATGCGCCCTTTCGACGTGCAGATCCTCGGGGGCGTCGTCCTGCACCGGGGGATGATCGCCGAAATGGTTACCGGCGAGGGCAAGACGCTGGTGGCAACCCTCGCCGTGTACCTGAATGCACTGACCGGTGATGGCGTCCACCTGGTGACGACGAACGACTACCTGGCGCGGACCGGCTGCGAGTGGATGCGGCCTGTTTACAGCATGCTGGGCCTGACGGCCGGTGTCATCCAGAGTGGACAAGACCCGGCCGATAAGCGGGATGCCTATGCCTGCGACGTGACCTACGGCATGAACAGCGAATTCGGATTCGATTACCTGCGCGACAACATGCGCTACAGTGCGGAGTCACAGGCACAGATCCGCCGCGGCCTCAACTACGCGATCGTGGACGAAGTCGACAACATCCTCATCGACGAGGCGCGCACACCGCTGATCCTGAGCGGACCGGTGACCCACCAGTCCGAGAAGTACTACATGGCCAATAACGTCGCGCGCGCGCTGGAAGAAGATGAGGATTACATCCTCAAGGAGAAAGAGCAGACCTGCCAACTCACCGACGAGGGCATCGAACGCGCCGAGCGCATGCTCGGAGTGGACAGCCTCTACAGCGAGGAGACGATGGACTGGCCTCATTTCATCGAGACGGCTCTCAAAGCGCACCGGTTCTTCCTGCGCGATGAGGAGTACATCGTTAAGGACGGTGAAGTGGTCATCGTGGATGAGTTCACCGGTCGCCTGATGGAGGGACGCGTCTGGAGCGATGGGCTGCACCAGGCCGTCACCGTCAAGGAGGGCCTGAAGCTCAAAGAGGAAACCCAAACGGTCGCTACTATCACGTACCAGAACTTCTTCCGGCTCTACAACAAACTGGCCGGCATGACCGGAACAGCCATGACCGAGGCGGAGGAGTTCCATAAGATCTACGGCCTCGACGTGGTGGCAATACCGACGAACCTGCCACTAATCCGCAAGGAAAACGCCGATCTGGTCTTCCGCACCGAGAAGGAGAAGTGGAAAGCCGTGGTGGAAGAGGTTGAGCAGCACCACGAGCAAGGGCGGCCCGTCCTTGTCGGCACGACGAGCGTTGAGGCCAGCGAGAAGCTGAGCGAAATGCTGATGCGCAGGGGTATCGAACACGAAGTGCTCAACGCCCGGCCGGAGCATGCGGCGCGCGAGGCGGAGATCGTCGCCAAGGCCGGCCAGCCCGGCAACGTGACCATCGCCACCAACATGGCCGGGCGTGGAACGGACATCGTGCTGGGCGAGGGCGTGCCGAAACTCGGCGGACTCCACATAGTAGGCACTGAACGGCATGAGGCGCGTCGCATCGACAACCAGCTCCGCGGCCGCGCCGGGCGTCAGGGCGATCCGGGCAGCAGCCGCTTCTTCGTCAGCTTCGAAGACGATCTGATGCGCATCTTCGCACCCGATAGCATGCAGAAGTGGCTACAACGTGTCGGCATGGAAGAGGACATGGCCATCGAGAGCAAGATGGTCACGCGCTGGATCGAAAAGGCGCAGAAACGCGTGGAAGAGTTCAACTTCGAGATGCGCAAGAACGTCCTTGAGTACGACGAGGTGATGGACGAACAGCGCAGAAGCGTCTACTCGTGGCGGCAGAAGTTCGTCGAGGGACGCGATGTCGAGGAGGAACTGCTCACGCTGGTGGAAGACGCCGTCAGCGATGGCATCTACCTTTACGTCGACCCGCGGGAACCGGCAGAGGCGTGGGACTTGGCAGGCCTGCGCGATTGGTTCGAGCGCAAGTTTGGGCGGCGGCCAGAGATCCCGGCTGACTACCGGGCCGACGCCGAAGCCCTCGAACGCCACCTGATCGGCGTGGCCAGAGAGCTGTTTGAGGGCAAGGCCAGTTCAGTTGGGCAAGATGCATTCCTTGACTTCGGGCGTTACCTCGCCCTGCGCACCATCGACATGAAGTGGAAGGATCACCTGCACGCGATGGACGTGCTGCGCAGCGGCATCGGTCTGCGCAGCTACGCGCAGCTCGACCCCAAGATCGAGTACAAGAGCGAAGGCGGCGAGATGTTCGAGCAGATGCTCATCAGCATCGCCGACGAGGTCACTGACCTGCTCTACCGCGTCGAGGTGGAGGAGCGCGAAGAGCGCGAGGTGGAGGACATCTGGCAGGTATCCGACGCCCGTCATGACCAGTTCGATGTCGGCGCGTACGCACAGGAGCAGGAACAGCTTGCCAGCAACGCCGGGGTAGCAAAGAGGGCTGAACCGATCCGGGTCCAGCAGAAGGTCGGTCGCAACGAGCCGTGCCCATGCGGCAGCGGCAAGAAGTTCAAGCACTGCTGCGGCCGGCACGCGGGGTGAACACCGCATGCGCCGACAAGGCCGTGGAGCCCCACCCCAGGGCCGGGGGCGTTCCTCTGACTCTCATCTGAGCACGGGAGTCGTGCGCAGAAGCGTCGCTGAAAGCAGCAACAGAGCCGCCAGGCAACCGGCTGCTAACGCGCCGAAACCAGCGCAACGGCGGTTCAGCGCTATGCGTCGTGAGTCGGGCACGAGGCGCGCTCCCAGTCGGTCGATCTCGGCAAATACTTCATCCAGCGCTGCACTGTCGGCCGCACGGAAGTAGCGTCCGCCGGTTGTATTCGCCAGCATCGTTAGGGACGCCTCGTCCAGGCGATAGTCCTTCTGCTGTAGGCGAACCCGTCCCGAGGGCAGACGCACCGGCACAGGTGCCGGCCCTTCCAACCCGATGCCCACAGCATATACCTTCACATCCTCGGCTGCAGCCGCGTGAGCGGCCTCGCGAACGGATATGTTCCCGGCCGTTTCCCGGCCATCGGTCAGCAGCACTACCGCGCCTCCCTGTTCCATCCTCGCAGCGGCCAGCGCCACGGCGTCGCCGAGGGCTGTCCGCGCGCCGAGCATCTCCGGCTCGACATATCCGAGCAGGGCCCGAGCAATCCGGCGGTCGAAGGTGAGCGGACACTGCGTCACCGCCCGCCCGCCGAAGGCCACGATGCCGACGCGATCACCTTTGCGCCGTTCGATGAAGCCCGCTGCAAACTGTCGAGCAGCCTCCAGCCGTGATACCCGTCGGCCGCTAAGGTGGTAGTCCACAGCGCTCATGCTCTCCGACACATCAACCGCCAGCACGATATCGCGCGCGCTGGTGCGATCCGCCAGCGTTCCGACGCCCTGGTGCAGACCAGCCGTCGCCAGTGCCGACGCGGCAAGGGCCGCGCTCAGCAGCACCGAAGGCAGCCAAAGTAGTTTAGCCACCCACGCTGCCCCCGCGCGGCGCACGTCCTCGCGCACCGTCAGCCGCGGCAAGTTCCGGGCGCCCATACTCACACGGAGCATAGGCAACACAGCAGCTACGGCGATGGCAAGCGCCCACGGGTGCTCAAGCTCCACGGTCCTGGTCCCCATCAGCCTCTATTGCGGCAAGTACCCGCTGCAGCAGGGCCAGGTCCGCGGCGCGCTCATCGGCACTGACATGGCAGCCGGCATAGAGAACGGATTCGGCACGCCTGCACAGATCCCGCCAGCGTTCGGCGTCTGCGTCGAGGTCTCCCGGCCGAAGCTCGGCAAGGCGCCGGAGCGTCAGTTGCGCCGGTGGACAGTCGGAGCAATCGGCGATTGCTCGCCGCGCCGTCCCGAAGAGTGCCGCATAGAAGTCTTCGTCGGAATCCGTCGACAGGTTGGGAAGGGTCTCCAGCCGACCGGTGACCGGCGCATCGGCAATGTGACGACGTCGTCGCCACCGGCGCAGGTAGTAGAAACCAACGCCCGCAAACCCCGCAGCCAGGGCCACAGCCAACGCCCGGCGCAGCGGCCGCACCTGGGGCCGCGGGTCGACGGGGCCGATGGGACCCAGCATTCCCGGGTATTCCTCCCCTTGCGTCGCGCCGCTGAACAGAAGGACCAGAAGGCAAACTAACAGCCCGGCCGGTGACACCCGACAGCAGGAAAAGGGGTAGCAAACGCTATTGGGTTTCATCATCGTACCCACAAGTCTACTGCGGCAACTGTCCTCCAGCAACCCAGATTCCGTTGGCACGGGGCACCGTATGGGCTTATATTCGAACCTCGAACGCGGAACATTTCCGATACCCTCACCGTCTAAACCGATATGGGAGAGAATGGCAGAGGCCTCCCCCAGTGATGCCGAACTGGTGCGGCGCGCGCAAGCCGGTCGGACGCAAGCCTTCGGCCGACTTGTGGAGCGGCATCAGCATTACATCTACAGTGCGGTGCGCCATCTGGTGGGGAACGTAGATTTAGCCGAGGACATAGCACAGGACGTGTTCCTGAAAGCGTATGCGGCGCTGGACGGTTTCCGAGGCGACGCCCGGTTCACCACGTGGCTTTATGGCATCATGCTTAACTGCGTGCGCTCGCACTGGCGGCGTGCCGGGCGGGCGAAGTTCCTGAGCGTGGATAACACCGGCGAGGAGGAAGCCGATCGGTACGAGCTGGAATCGGAACGTGCCGGGCCTCTCGAACACGCCGTGCGCGAGGAACACGTGCGGCGCGTGAGGAAGGCGATCGCCGAACTTGAACCGAGTTTCCGGGAGATCATCGTGCTGCGCGACATACAGGGCCTCACCTACGAGGAGCTGGCCGAGGCACTCGAGCTGCCCGCCGGCACCGTGAAGAGCCGCCTTTATCGCGCGCGGCAACAACTTAAGGATTCATTGGAGCCCTACTGGGCATCGCAGTGATGGGTGAGAAGTGCACAGAGTGTGACGAACGGTTGTCGCGTCTGCTCGACGGCGACCTGGGCCCCAAAGAGCTTTCGTCCGTGGAGGAACACTTGCGCGTCTGCGCCGATTGCCGAACCGAGTTGGAGGCGCTCCGGCGCACGGCGGAGGCTGTGCGCGGGTTGCCGCAGTGGAGCGCGCCTGAGGGCTTCGCAGAAAGCGTCATGGCGCGTGTAGAGGCGACTGCCAGCACGCCGAACCTCGTGAAGATGCTCTGGGCGCGGGCGCTGCCCGTTGCGGCCCTCTTCCTCGTGATCGTGGGACTTCTCGTTATCATTCGCCCGAACGGTATCTTCCGGGACGAACCCTCCCCGCAACTCGCCATGCGGAGACCGGTCGCCGAGAACGATGGCGCGTCAGAAGCGAGACCAATGCCAGCAACACGATCCGTTGCGCGTGTGCGCGAGAGAGAGCCGGCAGAGCAGAAAGCGCTCACGGGCGGCGCAGGGCCGCACAAGCTGGAGGCCGACGCTGCATTCGGAGTAGGGCCGGCGCTACGCCGCCGGGCAGAGACTCCAACTGGCCCCGAGGCCCCTCCCATGGGCCAACCGCAGCAGGTGCTCACCATGCTTTCGCAGGACCCAACGGCTGTCGTGAGTCGGGTCATCGACCTGGCGCGACACAACCGAGTCCGCGGCAGGCTTGTGTTCGGCCGGAACGACGAGCTTGACCTCTACCTGGAGGTGCCGCCCGAGCGCTACTATGCTTTCATGCGCGCCGCCGCTGAGCTGGCCCCCCCCGAACGACAGATGCTCAGGAACACCCGCGCAGGGCAAGATGTCTTCTTCCGGCAGGCAGCTCAGGACTACGAGTATTTCCTGGTAGCAGACCGGCAGGTTGAGGACGCTGAAGGCGAGAGGAGGTCAAAGGGCACCGAGGCGCTCGGGATGGCGCCCAGCGCGATCGAGGGGGCCAGGGAAAAGTCACGGACACATGCCATGGACGCTGCCGACGAGCTGGCTTCGCTACGAACGCCAGCTCAACGACAAAGCTTGTTACCTGCGAAGCCGATTGCGTTGCGCGTGCTCATACAGCCAGCGCCGGTGGACGAGCACTGAGCCTCAACCCTCCTTGCGCCGCAGCAGCCAGCCGAACATGCATCCGGGCGCCTCCCGGGGAGCTTCGGTCGCCACGAACTTCTCCTGTTGCTCGCGCGCCAGCAGGTCGGCTATCAGGCCCTCGATCGCCGTGTGGCGGGCGTAGATGTTCGGGAACTCGCCGCGCAGCGCGAGAACACTTTGGGCATCCCGGCGGAGCTGCTTGCGTTCACCCTCGCCTCGCTCGACATAATCCTGCAGCCGGCGTTCCAGCTCTTCCAGCTCCCTCTCGTAGTCTTCAGGTGTCAGCGCTGCGTCGGGCATCTCGGCTGTCTCCGTAGATCGCTCATGCGCATCACTCTCATTCTACGTCGCCCATGACATTGCGCAACCGCCCCCGAGGGTGGGCGGATCCCTGCTGCCAGCCCCCGGCTGGGCGGCCCATACCGTTGGTCGGGCAGGTGTCCATGCTGTGACCATTGGTGTATGATGGGCAGGAGGAACCTTCCTGCGGAGGAGCGCTATGTTCATCGCTGTCCGAGACCTGCTGCTGAAGCATGTGCCTGCCGGGCCCTTCGCGTCGCTGCAGAGGCTCGATGCGCGCTCAGTGGACATCGTCCTCGGGCGCGACATGAGTACGCCGCATTTTGCCGCCCAGCGAGGAGAGCCCTACGACTTCGGCCAACCCGGCGATCGGGCTTCGCTCGTCAACCGATTGCAGGAGACGGGCATGGACGTGTGCTGCCTCTCGCTGAGCACACGCTTCGCTGAGCCTGACCTGGACGAACAGATAGAGTGGATGGCGGCCGCCGCCGAGGCCGCCCGAGACGTAGACGCTCCGACCGTGCGGATCGACCCCTGGTTCGAGCCCCGCTTAACGGCGAAGGACAAGTTCCTCGAACGCATGGCGGCGGCTGTGCAGAGCGTACTGGCGCGGACGAAGGAGACGGACTTCGCCGCCGAGAACCATGGGCCGGTGGCGAACCAACCGGAGTTCCTCCACGCGTTGCTGGAACGTGTCGGCTCAGAGCGTTTCGGGCTCGCTCTGGACCCCGGCAACTTCTATTGGGCCGGTGAGCCGCTCGAGCGCGTGTTCGAGCTCGTGCAGGGCTTCGCGCCCTTCGCCAAACACGTCCACGCCAAGAACATCGCCTACCCGGAGGAAAGGCGGAACGTGCGTCGGGAGGTCGGATGGGAGTACGGCACCTACGTCTGCCCCCTGCCAGACGGCGACATCGACTGGAAGCGCATCGTGCGCCTGCTTCGCGAAGAAGGCTACGAGCGTGCGCTCGCCGTCGAAGACGAATCGCTCGGGGAGGCTTCCGAACCCAACGTGCTCAACGTCCTGATGAGCGACGTGGAGTATCTGCAGACCATCCTTCGCTGACGGCAAATCCGCCGAAGGACAGCTCCGCTCGGAGCCGTGACCGGCAAAGACTGTCAGAGCTGCCAGTTCTGGTGCCGCCCTTCACTTAGGGGCTATTACAGAACCCGGATCTACTGCGGCCGGCTGCGCAGCCCGATTGGCTGCGTTGTCGGGTCAAGACATCCTCAATGTGGCGGCAAGCCATGCCTGCGGTCGTATAGCCCTGCCCCCTTGCCCTTGTGGGCTTCTCGCTCGGCCTCGTCATGAACGGGGTAATGCAACAGCCCCTTAGTCGCCCATTGGGCCAGCAACACCGAGGTTGCGGAACAAGTAGAGGCCGTCCTTGCCAGGAGCCACGATATCCAGTCGGCCATCCGCGTCCAGGTCGGCCACGTCGAACCACATGCCGCATCCGGTTGCCGCACGCGGTATGCCGTAGCTGATAACCTGCTTGCTAAACGCCTCACCGGTCCACTTGAAGTAGTAGATGCCAACCGGGTCATAGGCGCCCGGGTCGCGCCCACAGTGGGCGCGGTAGCGCTTGCCTGTAACCAGTTCACATTCGCCGTCACCGTCGATGTCCACCCAGTGCAGGCAGTGGTACTGGCTGTTGAACGGGTCGATCGGATGCTTGACCCATGTGCGGCTTTCCCCGTCGCGGCGCTGCTCCCACCAGTCAAGGCCGTAAGCGTGGGACTGGCCGACGATCAGGTCGTTAAGCCCGTCGCCGTTGACATCGGCGACGATGACGGGACAGCTCGCCGAGCCGAGGTCGAATTCCTCCTGGTAGGTCCAATCGCCTTCCCGCGCGTTCTCGGGCGCCTCCAACCAGCCCCCCTGCAGCACGATATCCGTGCTGCCGTTTCCGCTGATATCGCCGAAGCCCAGCCCGTGGCCGGCTTCCCCCTCCAGCACCGTGTGGGGGCAAAGCTCACCGTTGATGAGCTTGAAGATGCGTTGAGGATCGCGTGGCGTGTTGGGAACGACCTCGACTGTGCCGCAACCGTCGACGTCGTAGGCCATGACCGCCTCAATGCAACCAACTTCGGCGACCTCGTGGTCTACCCATCCGGCATCGCGGGCACCTCTCGGGTTTTCTCGCCAACGGATAGTGCCGCCGAACCAGCCGCCCGTGACGATGTCCGTGTAACCGTCACCGTTCACGTCGAGTGGCACGATGCCGAACTCATCGAAGTACTCGCCGCTCGCCATCACCGGTCCGATTGGGCACTTCCGGTCGAAATCGGGCCCCGGATACCAGTAGGCGCCGCTGACGATGTCCGGCCAGCCGTCGTTGTCCACATCGAAGACGGCGGCCGACTCATAGCGTTCGTCGGCGATCAGTCGTTTCTCGAACTTCAGGGGTGACATTGCTCAGCCCTCCAAACGCATGCGTATGTAGTCCCGCGCAACCCTGAGATCCTCCACGGCCTCGGCGGCGGCGCAGGGCGGGGCCATTTCCCCCAAGCAGACCTTCACGAAATTGATCGCCTGCTGGAGCATGGCGTGCACGTTTGGCATGATGGGCTGCGTGCGCTCAGGAATAGCGCCACCTCCCGGGTCGCGGAGTATCTCCACCGTGCCTGCTCGGTTCAGTGCCATCGGCGCCGGCAGATCGAGCCTCAAGTAGCCATGCTCAAAACCGGCCAATGCCGATTCCTCCCACGTTCGCGTCGTCCGGAAGGGGGCCATTTCTATGACACCCGGCACGCCGCTTTCGCTCTCCACGGCCAACAATGCGCCGGAAGGCTCGGCGTAGGTCACATGGTAAGGCTCCCCCAAAAGGTGGCGCATCAGGTTCACCTGATGGATGTAGTAATTGACAAAGCTGACGTACTCCCTGCGGGCATCGCCGCTCATGTCTTCGGCGACATCTTCGCCCTTCACTGCAGGGGCTTCGTCGCCGGCATCCAACAGCCCCGCGAACCCGCCCTGGACCCATTCGCCCGGCGGCATGGTGATGCGGACATACCGCATGGCGCCCATCTCGCCGCTACTCCTCCACTGGTCAATAACTCGCTTGGCGTGCACCGTGGCGGGGTCGCTGCGCTTATGATAGCCGACCATGTGGGTGGAGCCCGCTTCAGCCGCCCGGTGCACTAACTCCTCCCCCGCTTCGGGCATGACGGCCAGCGGTTTCTCGGTGAAGATGTTCGGCACGCGAGGGTAGATCTCGGGCAGCAACACGGCATGTCGGCGAAACGGCTGGGCGCATACGACGCCGTCCAACTCCTGCTCATCGAGCATCTGCTCGTGGGTGGAGTAGACGCTCGGGATGCCGTAGCGGCGAGCGACCAACCGGCCTGTCTTCTCACGAAGTTCGGCAAGGGCAACTACCTTGCAGCCTTCTACGTTCACGTAATTGCGCAGATGGGCCATCTGGCCCATGGTGCCCGTCCCAATGAAGCCAATGCGTACTTCACTCATCACTGCATCCTCGTTATTGGGGCCTGCGCAAGCGGACTCAGGCGTACTGCAGCACGTGATCGACCAGTTCGTCCAGAGGAACCGTGGCGAGCGCTATCGCCGTATCGCAGCAACCGTAGTAGATATACAGCAGGCCGTCGACTACAACACCACCGGTAGGGAAGACGACATAGGGGATGTAAAGGCCAAACCTCTCGTAGTATTCCGTCGGCTCGAGGATCGGCTCCGGGCAACGTGCAATGACGCAACTGGGGTCCTCCAGGTCCAGCAGCATCGCGCTCAGGCGGTAACACACCCGCCGCTTTGAGGGGTCCACGTTCTCCACACCGTGGTAGGTGGTCAGCCAACCGTGCCTTGTGCGGACCGGCGGGGTGGACCCGCCGATGCGGTTGCTCTCCCAGGGAAACTTGGGTTCGATCACCATCTCCGGGTCCGTCCACTCGATCAGGTCATCGGAGTAGCTGATCTTGATCGCCGGCACCTCTTCGGCGTGACGCGTATCAGTCGCCACAAAAGGGCTCGGGCGGCGGAGCACCGCAAAACGGCCGTTGATCTTCTCCGGAAACAGGATCACGTTACGGTCGTCCATGTCCGGCCCGTTCACCCAGGCGACATGCTCCCAATGGATGCGGTCGGCGGAACGCGCGATGCCGGAGCGGGACTGGTTATCCTCGTCCCGTCCGCTGAAACCAGGGTACTCGCCCTGGTGCGAATCGGGCACGCCGAGGCCGGTCGGGTACGAATGCCAGGAGTAGGGCCGGAAGGCATACGTCATGTAGTAGGTGTCGTCGATCTTGACTGTCCGGGGATCCTGCACGCTGCCGTACTCGCTGCCGAGCATGGCAGGTGTTATCACCGGTTCGTCCAGCACGTGCTCGAAGTGCACGCCATCCTCGCTCTCGAGCATGCCAATCTGGCAGATGAAGGGCCGCAGCCCGCCGGCGCACCGCTCGTACATGGTGAAGCGGCCTTCTTCGTAGAGCACGGCGGGGTTGAGTGTCACGCAGCGGCGCCACTCGTAGATGCCCGGCTGAACGATGGGGTTCTCGGGGCAGCGTTCGATCAATGGGAGCATCAGCGCCTCCATGACGGTAAGTAGAGACCTGCGAGGATAGCTAGAGTGCAAGGTGCGCGCAAGCGAGGGGCCCGGTCTGCAGCCTTATTGCGCCGGCTCGCGCTTCTACCGCCACGTTTCTCCCCCCGGGGGAATGCGGTTGCGCAGTCTGCCCTCTGCCAGGTAGAGGCGCGCCGTCTGAGCCGCCTTGGTCCGCATCTCCCGCCAGCCGGCCGCTGAATACCATGCTACGTGAGGGTTGATGATGAGGCGGCCACTGAGCCACTTCTCGTCAGCCTTCCAGACATCCAGCAGCGGATGACTTTCCGGCGGCTCGGAGGGCAGCACGTCGAGCGCGGCCGAGGCGAGATGCCCGGTCCGCAGGGCTGCCTCGAGATCGTCGAGGCTGTGGAGCAGGCCGCCCCTGGCTGTATTGACAAACGACGAGCCGGGCTTCATCGTCTCAAAGAAGTGGCGGTCAATCATACCGCGGGTCTCGTCCGTCAGCGGGCAGTGGAGCGTGACGACATCGGCCAGCGTCAGGAGTTCCTCCAGGCTCGCGACGCGCACATAGCCGACAGCTTTCTCGTGCCCTGAGGGCCTGTAGGGATCATACCCGACGATGCGGTAACCGAATGGCCTGAGCCGGTTGATTAGAGCCGTGCCGATTCGCCCGACACCCACGACGCCCACCGTGCACCGGTTCGTACGCTCCAGGGGCCCGGGCAGTCGCCTCTGCCAGTCCTCTCCGTAGTCGCGGCAGGCGCGATCATAGCCGACGATCTTGCGTTGCAGTGCAAGGATCATTGCGCACGCCGTGTCGGCTACCTCTTCGGTGCCGTAGTCCGGCGTGTTGCAGAGGGGGATATCGCGCGCGTGGAGCCCCTGCACATCGATGGTATCGTAGCCCACTCCATAGCGGACGACGATGCGGCAGGCGTCGAGAAGATCGAGCGTGTCGCCGCTGATCGGGAAGTGCCAGGCGAGCAGGGCGTCGCAGCTTCGCCATTTGGCCTCGGCCTCGGGGCCGCCTCGCCAATCGCGCAGGAAGATGAATTCCGCCTCCGGGAAGCCCTCGCGCTCGAGGTCAGCAGGAGGCTCTATGTAGTCAGTGATACCGACTAAAGGATTCGTCTGCATCTTGTTTCCGTCCGCTCCGGGACGTCGCACTGTGTCGTACTCCGGCCATGCCGTCAAGGAGCAGAGTTCCTCCTCGGGGTTAGAGGACTGCCGGCCTTACCGGCAGCAGGTCGGCCTGCACCAGGTGTTGGCGGTGGGTCCTCCCAGTAGGCGCAGGACTGCATGTTCAAGGCCCGGGAGTCCAAACACCGCTTCGGCTAGGTCGGATGGGGACTCCCCCCAGACCCCTGTCCGCTCGGCTGGCCACGCACCATTGCAGCACGCAAGCCCTGCGCAAGGCAGTGAAGCGTGACGGTCAGCTTCTGCGGGTGCAGATGCAATAGCCCTCCATGCCGTGGCACGTTTCGCAGCGGGGAACGTTCTGACCGGCCGGATAGCCTGCTGCCTGCTGGGCGCCAAGTATGCGGAATTCGGCCTCGGCGCCGCCAGCGATCCTGACATGCAGATCGCCACCCACGCCCGATTCGTCGGCGGTGACGGTGAAGATCTGGCGGAGCGACGACTCTGCGTGCTGGACACGCCAACCCGGCGGCGCTGTCATCTCTGCGTCACCGACGAGCTTGCGGCCACGATGCCCGACAGTGACCTCGAGAACCTTACCTATCCCTGGCCGAATGACCGGCTCCCCACCATAGTGGAGCCAAATCTCGGTGTCGCCGCTGACAGCCACGGCAGCATGCACGTCCTGCGCCAGAGCGGCGCGCGCCTTTTCGTTGCGGTGCAGCCGCGTAAGCACGTCTGCCGGCAGCTCCGTTCGCCGCGCCAGCTTCACGCCGGGCGAAAGGGCGGCGATGGCCTGTTCGCCGACCGCCACGGTTCGCTCCGTCAGTTCGTGGACATCACCGGGCGGGTCGCATTCGCCCGTGAACTTGTGAGGGACTATGCCCTCGCCCACCGGCTCGCGCCAGCGAGCAGGAATGCCCGCTGTGCCCATTGCTATTCCGAGCACGCTGCCCAGCGTAGCGCCGGTGCAGTCGGTATCGTAGCCGCAGTTGACTGCCTTGCACAGCTTGTCGCCAAAGTCCTCACCGTAGAGCCACCCCAGGACAATGAACCCGTGGTTCGGCACGGCATTGCACGGCTGCTGGTGGCCGAAGGTAGTCGCGATGCGGTGACGGGCTTCCGCCCAGCGCAGCCCGTTGCGATAGCACCAAACAGCCTCGCGCACCACGCGCGATATCTGGCAGGGGACCGGTATCATGTCGAGCCCGACCCGGATGAGGGTGAGGGGGTCTTCACAGACAAATGCGGCGCTCTCGACTGCGGCCCAGAACATCTCGCCATGCATGCCCTCTCCGCCGGCGTGGTCGAGGGCGCTGTCCTTCCATGCCCTTGCCGCCGCGAGCTGGGGATCGGCCGGGGCGGTGCACGCCCAAATCTCGCTGCGGATGGGCGAGCCCATTTCGTCCACGTAATAGTTCTCAAAGCAGCCGGAGACAGGGGGCAGGAGCCCGCGGGCGAGGTTTCGCCCGCAGAAGCCGTACTCATTCCACGGATAGGCGGATATGTAGCGCATCCAGTAGTCAGCGAAGGCGGGCAACGGAGGATCGCTGCCTTCCTCCTCGAGCATCTTCAGCCAGACCAGTTGCAGGTCCAGGTCGTCATTCGGCAACGGCTGAGTTGGCACAGGCTCGTAGAAGTCCAGGTCGTGCATGTGCTTCTGGCACTCGTAGGGCGCGCCGAGTGTGCCCCCGATGTTCTTGCCGAGCCAGCACGCCAGCACCTTGTCGCGATAGGAGTCACAGCCGAGTCGGATAGGCTCCATCATTCATCCTTGCATTCTGGTTCGAAAACGTGGGTCATGCATTCACCCGACTCGAGCTGCAGGTCCAGCAGGCGCTTGCGGCGGTACTCGCTGCCCACGCAGAAAGCACTCATCGAGTCGAACACACAGCGGTCCGGCCCATGCCGGTGCCCGCAGAACGTGTAACGCACCTTGGGCATCTGCCGCAGGGCTGCGCCGAGCTGTTCGGAACCCAAGTAGGCGCGCGAGAACTCGTATGCCGCTGTGGAGGCTCCGTAGAGCAGTTCTTTGAATGGCACCACGTGGAGGACGGCCACGACGGTGTGAACTCCCGGCTCCACCGAGCGGTAGCTACTATGCAACTTGCGCAGACACTTCTCGGTGAACTCCTCATCCGTCATGTCCCAGTGGATGAAGCGCCCGTCGTTCCATGAGCAGACTCCAGGCAGTTCCTTGCCGCGGTACTGCTTCATCGGGACGTTCAGGTCGGGGTTGCGGAAGGTGTAGTCATACCAGCCGATAGTGCCGATGAAGCCCGTCCGTGCGGCGGTCACGGGTCCGACATCGAGCATCCGAAAGCCCGCATCCACGGCGATGGAGGGCAGTATCTCGCGATACTTCTCCGAACTCGGTCGTGCGGCACTCCAGAGGTCGTGGTTTCCCGGGACGACCAACTTCAGCCCGCTGAAGTCGCCGAACAGCTCCAGGCAAGCCTGGAATGACGCTGCGTCCGAGTCGCCGACATCACCGCAAATGGCGAACACGTCAGCGCCCGAGTCGCAGACGAAGCCGGCCAGTTCCTTGGTGGCGGCGTCGCCGTCGGGATAGAGTCCGTAATGCAGATCGGAAGTGACCAGCATACGGGTCGGATCGTTTTCCATCGGATAACGCATGTTCACCGGTGTTCAAGAGCACCCGACGCGGACGTCGGAACTTGACTACAGCTTACTCAGGACGAGCGCTGCGGCGCCGAGCATGCCGGCGCGGTCGCCAAGGGCGGCTCGCTCAATGCGCATGCTGTGGCGCGTTACAGCGTTAATGTACTTACGTACCTCCCCCAGCATCGGCGCGTGAAACAGATCCCATGCCTTCGCCAGGGAACCGCCGAGCACGAAGATGTCTGGGTCGGCGATGTTCGCGAGCCAGGCGACGGGCACAGCCAGGTCGCGGCCAAACTCCTGCCAGGCGCGGAGGGCGGTTTCGTCGCCGGCACGGGCCATTCCGGCGAGTTCCTTCGCCGTGTGCTGTTCCTCTGTTACCTTAGCGTAGTTGCGCGTGACGGCCCGACCGCTCACCCGCTCCTCGACGTGATCGCCCAGGTGAGGACTGCACCAGAGCTCCACCCCCGCACCGCGAGGGCCGTTATAGACCTCCCCGTTGAGGCAAAGAAAGCCTCCCAAGCCAGTGCCCAGAGTGAGGCCACAGCAGATGTCGGCACATCTGCCCGCGCCGAAACGGGCTTCAGCAAGGCCGAAGCAATTCGCGTCGTTATTGAACTCCACGAGCGTGCCAAACTCCTGCCGCAGGGCTTCCACGATCGGGAAGCCATGCAACGAGGGCAGGTTGCCCGGGCTCAGGATGACGCCGCGCCGCATGTCGAGCGGGCCCGGGCTTCCGAGGCCGATGCCAGCCACGTCTTCGATGGCTAAGCCGGCCTCCTGCAGCACAGCGTGAGCCCCTTGCTTAAGGTTGTTAACCACGACGTCCGTTTCAGCATCTGCCTCAGTCGGCCAGCGCACCTCGCAAACCACGCGCCCATTCGGCTCCACCACTCCGGCGTGAATCTTGGTGCCGCCCAGATCGAGACCCACCGCCGGTTCGGGTTCCATCGCAGACGCCTCCACTAAGCCTGCTCAGTCGGTAGCTCAGCGACATACGGCAAGTGCCGCCAGCGGTCAGCGCAATCCAACCCGTACCCTACCACGAACACATCCGGTATCTCCATGCCCACGTAATCCGGGTCGACGTCAGCTACACGCTCCCGGCGCTTGCTCAGAAGCACGCAACTGGCCAGGGCCAACGGCTGGCGGCCGCGCAGCGCCGCCGTCACGGCAGCCAGCGTTCGGCCCGTGTCCAGCACGCAGTCCACCACCAGGACGTGGCGTCCCGACACGTTGAGAGCTGACACATCACTCGCGATGCGCACCTCGCCCTGCTCTGTCCCGTCGTAGCTCGCAACCCGCAGTAGTTCAATCTCCAGCGGCACAGGCAGATGTCGGATCAGATCAGCCAGAAACACGAGGGCGCCCTTCATGACAGCCACCAGCACCAACGGCCCGTCATCCCCACATTGGTTCAGTATCTCGCCGGCGAGTCGGCACACGCAATCCTGGATCTCCTGTTCGGAGACGATCGCGCGAAACAGCGGGAAACCGGCGTGTCGTTGCTCGTGCATCCGCTTCCCTGGATTGGACAGCAGCTTCCCCAGAACCTACCGCAACGACACTCACGGCGCAAGAACGCAGGCCCCCCAGCAACCGTTGCCCGGCGGTTGCCAGGCGGGGCTGCTTCCCCGTCTGACCGATGAAGGCGCTGAAGAAGCGACTGAAGGTGTTTTTCGGCAGTGCAGCATACGTTGCAGAACACAGTGGCGCTTCGTTAGAATGGCGGACACACGATCGCCATCCACCGCCCGGAACTCATGGCGTCCAGCACATCCACAATCATCGGCTGGCCCAGCCTCCCCGAAGCCGGAGGCCCCCCACAGGTCAGCACGGCCCGGTGCATAAGCTATGACCTGGGCGCCGTGCGAAGGGCCGTCCGCACGTGTGTCCAGGCCCTACCCGACATGCAGGAGCGCTTCCAATCAGCGGACCGCGTGCTGGTCAAGCCGAACCTGCTCTCATCCACTCACCAACCGGAGGAGCACGTCAACACGCATCCTGCCTTCGTACAGGCGGTGGCAGAGTTGCTGATTCGCGATTTCGGATGCGAGGTCGCAATCGGCGACTCTTGCGGCAGCCTCGCAGAGGGCTCCACTGCACGGGCGATCCGCAACAGCCAGATCGACCAGGTGGCTGATGACATCGGTGCCTGGGTTTACAACGTAGACACTCAGCCTCGCCATACCGTGCAGGTCGACCAGGCCCGCGTCTTCCGGGAGATACCGCTCCCCAGTAACCTGGTTGACTTCGACCTCATCGTCTCGGTGGCCAAGCTGAAGACGCACATGCTGACGGGAATGACGGGAGCGGTGAAGAACATCTTCGGCCTTGTCCCCGGCCAGGCGAAGAAGCAGGCACACATGCGCGCACCGCGGCTCGACGAGTTCGCCACTTTGCTCTGTGACCTCTACTCCGTGATACGGCCCGGCGCCGCATTCATGGACGGGATCATGGCAATGGAAGGCAGAGGACCGGCGAATGGCGCACTACGCCACGTGGAGATGGTCGCCGCGAGCTGCGACGGCGTGGCGCTGGACAGCTTCTGTTGCCAGGTAGTGGGGCTCGCCCCTATGGAGGTGCCCCTGCTCGCACAATGCGACATGCGCCGCCTGGGAACGGCAACGCCGGAACGCATAGTCGTGCGGGGCGAGCCGGCCGAAGACTTCCGGGTGGAGGGCTTCGCGCTGCCGCCCACCTATGCCACAGGTGTGGCTGCCCGCATCGTGCCCCGGTGGATGGTTCGCGCCTATCTGCGCATGTTCGGCCTGCGGCACGCCTTCATTGACCAGGAAGCCTGCCGACAGTGCGGACGGTGCGCCGAGAATTGCCCCAGCCACGCCATTCGTCTGCAGGGGCAACGCTACTTGGTCGACCGTTCGCGCTGCATAAGCTGTTACTGCTGCGCGGAGGTCTGCCCCTTCGACGCCATCGGCGTGCGCGATGCACTCCCCAAACGCCTTTGGTCGCGGCTGAAGGCACCTCTGCGAGGCAGAAGGTAAGCAGAGCCCCAATGCAGTGACCAAAGGTGCCGCCGCAAGCCCCGCTACGAACCGTAGAAGCGGTTCGCCAGGAATCCCTCCGCGACGAGCAGCGCCAGGGCCGTCAGGGCAGCGGGCAAGACGAGGTCGCGCGTGCCGGCCACGCCAGTGCCCGCACCGCTCACAAAGCGGGCTTCTTCCACAAGCTCCACACTGCCCGCGTCGATCGCCGCCATCACGCGGCCGAACTGCACCCTCTGCAGGTCGCTCTCCTCCGGCACGGTGTTCACTGCGAAACCGTCCTGCCAGGTCTCCCCATGTCGTTCGAACTTGATGGCATAGTAGCCCGGCTGGTCCGTCTTCCACCACGTCAGCCGGCCGGGAGTGGCGCCTGGCAGCAAGCGCTGCGCCTGCGGACCTCCCGGTGGGCGCACTTCGACAACGGTCGGCCACCGGCTTGGTTCGTAGGTGATCGGCACCTGCGTGCCCACCGGGTAGCTGCGCAGTGACCCCAGGCGGGCCCTACTCAAGTACAGCATAAGTTCATGAAGCAGTGGCACGAACGCGGGCTCGAGGACCAAGTCCCCCCATCGGTCGTCTGCGGGGCCGGCGAACACCGCCGACCGCCCTTGACCTTCGCGCAGAACCAGGCCGGGCAAGTCGGGCCCGAAACCGAGCACTTCGCGGGCGTCGCCGACCGGTCGAAGCCGGCGGCAACGCGCGAAGGACGCACGACCTACGTCCGCTCGGGCCGCACCCAGGGCCTCCACTAACAAGTGATCAGGCGCCACTATCCGCAGTGAGAACGGCGAGTCTTCGGGCGCCGCCACCTCCTCCAGCGGTTCTGCGGCGAGGACCGTCAGTGCAGCGGGCGTGCGGTATGCCTCGTTCGCCTCCGGACCGGCGAAGCAGGCTAAACCGCCCCCCCCGGCTACATAAGCGTCCAACCGACGCCAGGCTGCCCGGCTAACTCCTGTTGCCGCCACCAGTGCCACCACGTCGAAGGGGGCCAGCGACTGCTCCTCCAGCTCAGCGGTGGCCGCGCGCGTCACCCTGAAGATGCCGCCGCCCCCCCCTTTCCAGGGGTCAAGAGCCAGCCGCAGGAAATACGATGGCGACTCGGGACCAGATTCGGGGGTGTCTTCCACGCAGAGAACCGAAATCTCCGCTGTCACGTCGAGCGTGAATGTGCGTGCATCGTCGGCGGCCAGAACATCGGGATTGACAAAGGAGACACGGCCCCGGTGGTGGCCTGTCCGTTCGAGCGCCAGGCGAAAGGAGACTGTTTCTTCCGAATCCGCTGCTAACGCCACCTTGCGGCGTTCACGGACCATGCCGTCCAGCGAGAGTTCAACGGCACGCTCGGCTGTGCCCCCCGACGCCAGCAAGCGGGCCATGAGTTCCAGTTCGGCGCCCCGGACTACTGGCCGTCCTCCCGTCTCAAGCGCCGTGACGGCCGCGTTCGCCCGCTCCCCCCGGGAGCAGTCGACCACCTGCACATTCACGTGAGGGCTCAGTTCCAACCGCCGTTGCTCCCATCCGCTCCAGGCGGAGGGTGTCATGTCGGTGAACAGATAGATGGCAGTCGGAGCGGCGCCGGTGGCCGTTAGCAGCCGGTCCGCCTCCTGCAGCGCTGGCCAACACGACGCGCCCCGCAAGGTGGAGCGAAGCCCGCGCAGCCGGCGCAGCGTCTCGCTTCGTTCGCGCGTCAGTTTTCCGACGGGCCTCGTAGTTGTGAGCACAGCAGCGGCACCATCCAGCGGCATCGCCTCGGCGAGTTCGACGGCCCGGCCGCGCGCAAGGTCAAACCAAGACGCTTCGCCGACCCGGCAGTTCATGCTCATGGAATCATCGACAATGATCGCGACGGCCGGCGTGGCATCCACGCCCTCCTCCCCCGCCCTCGCGGCACCGCGATGAAGCACGGGACGCCCGATCAACATTGCGGCGAGCACGACCAGAGCCATCCTTGCCAGCAGCAACAGCAGGTGGCGCAAGCGGGTCCGACGCAGAGAGGTACGGCGGCTGGAGCGCAAAAGCCATACGGCAGTGAAAGGTAGCCGTCGCGGCTTCTGGCGCCACAGCAGGTGTATCAACAGCGGCACTGCAGCCGCAAGGCCGAGCCAGAGGGTCCAGGGATTCAAGAAACTAAGCTGCCACATCGCTGAACCGGCTACCTCCCGTATCGGGTTCCTTCAGAATCTCGCCTGGCGCGCCCGCAGGTAGGAGAGCAGCACTGCGTCGAACGAGCGGTCGGTGTCCACCTGCACGAAGTCGATCCCCTCTTCCAGGCAGGCGTTACGATAGTTCCCGATGAACGCGTTGACCTCTCGGCGATAGCTTTCCGCCAGCGCACGGGCGTCGGCACGCAGCGTCTGATTGGTCTCGACATCCACGAAGACGGCGGGCCCGTCGAATGGAAAGGCCACTTCGGCGTGGTCGAGTATCTGGAAGCATATGACATCGTGACCCTTGTACTTCAGGTGCCGGAGGGCGTCGAGCACGCGCTGCTGGTCGTCTTCTGCGACCGGTAGCAGGTCACTGAACAGGATGACCAGGCCGCGCTGGCGCAGAGCTCGTGCAGCCCGGTGCAGGCAAGCCGAGAGCCGCGAGCGACGGTGGCGCTGTGAAGCCGCCAGGACGCCCAGAACCGCCACCAGATGCGAGCGCTTACTGCGCGCCGGCACGATGTTCGTCAGGTCCTCATCGAAGGTTATCAGCCCCAGGTTGTCCTGCTGATGGATCATCATATATCCCAGGGCCGCCGCCATGTAGGTGGCGTACTCCAGCTTGCTCAAGGTGCCGCCGTGGCTGTAGGCCATCGACTCGCTGGCGTCGAGCAGTATGTTACAGTCCAGGTTCGTCTCGGCTTCGAACCGCTTGACATAGAGCTTGTCGGTGCGCGCGTAAACGTTCCAGTCGATATGCTTCAGGTCGTCGCCGACGGTGTACTTCCGGTGCTCGCTGAACTCGCTGGAGAAGCCATAGTAGGGGCTGTCGTGCAGGCCGCTGATGAAGCCCTCCACGATGAAGCGCGCCTTCAAGTCGAGCCGGCGCACCTGCTGAATGACGTCGGGCTTGAGGTACTGCTCCACTGAACGGGGCGGCATGGCGACCTCCGGGCTGCGCTATGGTCATCCAGCATTGTAGCATCTGGGCGGTACGGTATCAGCGAAGAGGGGGCGCAACATCCACAACTGTCGTCACGTGACGAATACGCCAGAAGCAACCGCTCCTGGCGCTGACGGACGGCACCCCTCGAGGACGAAGAGCACAGACAAAACGATGCCGAAGACGACAGCGCAAGCGCTGGACCGGGGCAACGGCAGACGGCCCCTACTTCCACCGCAGACGTGCCAGCTTAATGCCCTGCCAGTCGGCCAGGTCGCTGATGTACCAGTTGGCGCCGTGGCGCACGATCTCTGGCGCCTTGATGGGGTAGCGAGCGATGAGCATCGAGTCTTCGTGGACCCCAAAGTTGTAGGGATCCCGTGAGCGATAGACGTAGGTGTGGAAATCGATGGAACTGGAGCGAAATAGGTAGAAGTAGCCGTCCAGATGGACCACAAAGGGGCTCTCCGCACTGACCGGTCCGCCCCCGCCGCGGCCGCCTTCGCTAACGATGGTGTAGTCCGACCACTGCTCCAGGTCGGGCGAGGTGCGCAAAGCGACGAAACCGCGCGCCCAGCCGTCGCCGGCGGCTGTCGAAATCGTCGAGTAGGAGAGGTAGGTGTCACCTATCCTCAACACCATCGCGTCGCGCCCTCCCCCCTGGTAGAGAACCGACTCGCCGTTCGCGTTGAGGCGTCGAGTGTAGTTGACGCCGTCGTCGCTCGTCATCACGCGCAGAGTCCCCGAATGGTAGAAGCAGTAGTAAATGCCGCTGAACAGGGCGAAGAAGGGAGCGCCGATTTGCTCCCTCTCGCCGGCGACTTCTGCGTACTGCGCCTGCGCTCGCGCCTTGATGCCCTGCGGCTCCCAGGGACCGACCTCCAAAGAATCGCCCTGCCAGCCGTAAAGCAGCCGGCTGATGGCGGTGCCGCGTATACAGGCCCAGAGCTGCCACTTGCCGTTGCGCGCCAGTATGAAGCCATGGTCCACCACATGTTGACGCTCGGGCTCGGGGCCGTTCAGTTCGCCCAGGTCGGGCATGGTGCAGATGCGCCACCAGTCGCTGTCCACCACTGGTACGCGGGGGATGCCTGGTTCAGATTCGCTGTGCCCGAACTGCATTTCTTCGCTCTCCCTCCCTCTCAGGCGTTCCAGATTCGCCTGGGCATGACTCCGGCGGCCTCCATCTCCGCACGGACGAGACGATGCATCATCCGCTCACGCACATCGCGCGCGCCGCCTCGGTCGAACAGGTTGTCGAGCTGCTCAGGGTCGGACTCCAGGTCGTAGAGCTCGCCGTAGTCGGCATGACGATAGAGCACTAACTTGTGGCCGTCATGCACGAATGTGCGCTGGTGCAACCTGACGGTCGCCAGGAAATCCACCAGCGCCCAGTCGCACACACTCTCCGTCTCGCCCCGCAGCACGGGCACCTGGCTGACTCCCTGCACGAAGGCCGGGCACTCCGCGCCGGCTGCATCCAGGAAGGTCGGCATGACGTCCACGAGGCTGAACATGCCGCCAACGGCACCGATGGGACCGGGCTGCGCCGCCGGCCAGCGGACGACGGCCGGAATGCGCTGGCAGTCATCGTAAGCCGCGATGCCCTTGCCCCAGAGCCCGTGCTGGCCGAGCATGTCGCCGTGGTCGGTGGTGAACACAACAAGCGTGTCCTCGGCGGCGCCCATGACCTCGATGGCCCCCAGCAGTCGGCCGACGTAGTCGTCCACCATGTTGACCATGCCGATGTAGGCCCGGATGGCGCTTTCGGGGTCCTCTATGCGATCATAGGCTCCGTGGGCAGGGACGTTCGGACACGGGCAATCGGGATCAATGAAGTCCCCCGGGTCTTCATCGCTCCAGTAGTGGCCCTCGAAGAACCGCCGGTAGAAGGGCGGCTTGCCCTCCATTTCGCTCTCGCGCAGACCGCCCAGGTCAACGCCCGTCATGTCGACATCGGAGTAGTAGGGCTCAGGACAGACGTAGGGAGGGTGTGGATCCTGGTAGGACGCCCAGCAGAACCAAGGTTCGTCGACCTGTTGCCGGCGACTGATCCACTCGGCACACTCCTCCGTGATCCATCCGTTCTGGGTGAGGTCGGGATCGATGGGCCAGGGACCGCAGTGGAATGGCTGAGCGCCCTTGCGGCCCTTATCCTTGCTGCCGTGCAGGTGATCCAGGTTCAAGCCTTGCCTCTGCAACCATGCCCGATAGTGGGCATTCGGCGGACCGTCGCAGGTGTGGCTCTGACAATGGCGCACGAACTGGAAGCCGCAGTAAGGCCCGTCGTGGCAGTGCCAGAACTGGTCCGGCGGCTCGGGCGCCCCCGGGTCGGGATGGGCTTCGCCGGCGACATGCTTCGCCTCCAGGTGCCGCGCGACGAAGTGAGTTTTGCCGATCAGCGCCGTCGCGTAGCCGGCATCCGTGAGTGCCGAGCCGATGGTAGGGCCCTCGAGGGCCGGCACCGGTTCCATGCCGATCTCGTAAGCGCCGTGGCGCGTGGGGTATTGCCCGGTAAGGATGGACACGCGCGCCGGCGTGCAGACCGGCGCCGGGCAGTAGCTCCGGCTGAAAATGACGCCCTCGCGCGCCAGGCGGTCGAGGTTCGGCGTCCGATAGCCGGGCGTTCCGTGCAGACTCAGGCTGTCCCAGCGTTGCTGGTCGGTGGTGATGAGCAGCAGGTTCGGCCGATCGTCGCGCACCCGGGCCTCCTGTTCAACGGCGTGGCACAACGGGCTACGATGCGTGGCTCACAGCATGCCCAGCCGCCTCTTGCACTCGTCGAGCATCTGCACCGTGCGGCTTGCGCCTACTCGGGTCACCCCGAGCGCCCGCACCTCCAGCAGTCGGTCAAGGGAGCGGACCCCGCCCGCCGCCTTCACCTGCACTTGCGGCGAGGCGTGTTTGCGCATCAACTTCAGGTCGTGATCGGTGGCACCGGCGTAGTAGTAGTGCCCTTCGGCATCCTTGATGTAGTCGTAGCCGGTTGATGTCTTCACCCAATCCACCCCGACTTCGCTGCATATCTCGCAAAGGCGGATCTTGTACTTGTCTTCCGGCAGATAGTCGTTGCAGAAGATGACTTTCACCTTCTCGCCAGCGTCATGGGCCACATCGATGACTGCCGCCAGGTCGTCGCGCACATAGTCCCAATCCTCGCTAAGCACCTTGCTCACGTTGCAGACCATGTCGAGCTCCCGTCCGCCGTCAGCCAGCGCGCGTTCGGCTTCGGCCACTTTGACCGCGGTGGTGTTGGCGCCGTGGGGGAAGCCGATGGTGGTGCTCGGCTTCACATCGGTCCCGGCCAATCGCTCAGAGCAGCGCGCCAGGTAGTAAGGCAGGATGCAGGCGGTCGCCACGTCGTAATCAATGGCGATTTGGATGCCCTCCTCCAGATCCTCATCGCTCATGCTGGGGTTCAGCAACGAGTGGTCGATCATCTTCGCGATGTCTTCGTACGTGTAGTCCGGCATGCTCCAATCCTCCATTGGTTGTCAGTTCGTGTCTGCAGGCCTTACTGCTCCAGCAGCCCGTTCTGCATTGCCAGGGCTATTCCACCAAGCGGGCCTGCCTGATCGCCGAGCTTCGACGGCTTGAGCGCCACCTCGTCGGTGGGAAACATCTGCACCCGGGCCTTGAGTTCCTCGCGCACGGTGTCGAAGAGCAGGTCCCCGATCTGCGCCACCCCACCGCCGAGAACGACCAGGTCGGGGTATAGCGTGGTCACCACGGCCGCCACGGCGATGCCGAGGTAACGCGCGGCACGAACGATTGCGTCGCGTATGGCCTGATCGCCTGCCACGGCTGCCTCGCCCATCGTCTTCGGGCTCACCTTGTTCAGGTCTCCTCCGACGATCTCGTGCAGCCTGCTGGCCTGGCCGATCTTCATCAGGCGCACGCCATCGGCGGCGATTGCCGTGCCGCTGGCCAGCGACTCAACGCAGCCGTGGTTGCCGCATCCGCAAAGGGGGCCGTCCGGCAACACAGTGATATGGCCCAGTTCGCCCGCTGCCCCGAGGGGGCCGAGCCTCAGCTTGCCATCGACGACCACCCCGCCGCCGATGCCCGTGCCGAGGGCAAAGAAGGCCATCGTGTTCGCCTCTCGGCCGTGCCCAAAGGTGAGTTCCCCGAGCGTGGCCATGCGCACGTCGTTGAGCAGGTAGATCGGGCATCCGAGTTCAGCCTGCAGCTCATCCCGCACGTGCACACCACGCCATTGGGTGTGCAGGTTCGGCACGAACAATGTCGTGCCGGCCTGAAGATCGGCGAGCCCGGGCACGCCGATGCCGACCGCCGCGGGTTCGCAGCCGACCTCTTCAGCCGCCTGCCGCACAACGTCGGCCATGCGGCTCAGAACTGCCTGGGGCCCTTGGTGCGCTTCGGTGGGGACGGATTTCCGCGCGCGGATCTCTCCGTCCGAACCGGCCATCACGCATCCGATGGTCGTGCCCCCCAGGTCCACACTTGCGTATACCTGCGCCATGGCGCCCCCCTCACGCGATGAATTGTCGCAGGAAGGCGGCGCTCTGCCGAAGGGCAGCCTTGCGCGTCTCGAGGGACCCCTCATAGGCGCGGTCCTCGACCTCAACGGCGACCACGCCCGTGTAGCCCACATCGGTGAGCACCGAACAGAACCGGCCCCAGTCCACCTCGCCCAGCCCGGGCAGCTTCGGCGAATGGAACTCCAGCGGCGTAGCCAAAATGCCGACGTCGTTCAAACGCCGCCCATCAACGCGTACATCCTTCGCATGGACGTGGAAGATGCGATCGGCGAACTCCCAGAGCGGCTCCACGTAGTTGATACATTGCCAGACCAGGTGCGAGGGATCGTAGTTCAGGCCGAAGCTGTCGCTCGGGATCGCCTGGAACATACGACGCCAGATCGCCGGGCTGTGCGCCAGGTTCTTGCCGCCAGGCCATTCATCTTCGGTGAAAAGCATGGGGCAGTTCTCGATGCCGATCTTCACGCCGTGCTTCTCGGCGAACTCGATAACCGGTGGCCAGCGTGTCTGGAAAACGGGCCAGTTCTCCTCCACGCTCCTGGCGGGGTCGCGGCCGATAAAGGTGTTCATCTGGTTCACGCCGAGCATGGCCGCCGCCTCGATCACGCGCTTGATGTGATCGATGTAGACCTGTGCTTCCTGTTCATCGGGCACCAGAGGGTTCGGGTAGTATCCGAGTCCGCTGATCTCGATCCCCGCGTCGGCGCAGAGCGAGCGGATGCGCTCGGCGCCCGCCCCGTCCAGTTTCTCCACTTCGATGTGCGTCACCCCTGCATAGCGGCGTTCGGCCTTGCCTTTTGGCCAGCACATCAGCTCCACGGCTTCGAAGCCCTCTTCAGCCGCGAACTCAACAACTTGCCCCAACGATAGGTCCGGCAGAATCGCGCTGCATAGACCCAGTTTCATCGGATCCCTCCTCGTGCGGCTACGGTGTCAGATACATGTTCGGGTCCGTCGGATTGGCTGGTTCTCACGCCCTGCGCCCGACAATGCGCATATTAGCGCGTTGCCGCAGGCAGTCAAGCGTTGCCGCACGGCGCAACCGCCACGCCCTGTGCCCCGGCAGAGACCGCTCAGCGACTGCGTCCAGGGTAGCCCTTGCGCGCTCGCACGGGGCAACCGTCCGCGCATCCAGGCGACTGCGGGCACCGGGCGGCGCGTGGGTCATGTTGTTAGCCTTCCTGCCGCCTGCGGCGTTCGCGCTCGCGTTTCTTGCGCAGCTCTTCGTTCAGGTAATCCAACCAGCCTCGCCGCCATTCGGCTACCTGCTGCGGCGTGCGTTGCTGCCACTTGAGACGAGCAACGTGTATGCCTCGCCCGTAGCCGGCGACGAACCATTCGCCGTCATGCTCGAACACCTCGGGCGCCCACTTGCCGCCGTACCATATCTCGGTCATGTGCGAGATCAGTTCGGCCTCATCAAAATCGAGCGGGTTCTCCGAGCGGTAGCAGCTCATTTGCTGCCACAGATAGTAGTGTCCGTCATGCGCCAGCACGAAAGGACTCTCCGGATTGCCGGTGGTGCGCACCGCGAACTCGTCTTCGCTCCAGGGCCCTTCCGGAGTCGGCGCGGTTCTTGCCACCATGGCGCCTCGACGCTGGCCCTCCACCTGCGCGGTGCCGCAGTAGTAGGCGATCCAGCGTTCGCTCGCCTCGTCGTGGAACACGCAGACATCACGACCCATGGAGAAGAACTCCAGCTCCCCGTCCACGTTACGATGCGGCCGCCATTCGAGCCCGTCGTCGCTTGCCAGGCAATACGCGGCGCCGCTGTTGTAGAACATGTAGTGCCGCCCCCTGTAGCGGAAGACGTGCGGCGCCTGCACGGAGGTTAACTGCGGCGGATTCCCCCGCCTGCCGCGCGGCACATCCAGGATGCCGACCGGTTCCCAGGCGGTATCAGTCAGCCGGTCCGAGCACCAATGATAGAACAGGCGCTTCCCGTGATGGCTCGTGCCGCGGATGCAGGCCACGCAGTGCCAGGAGTCGTCGTGCGCGCGGTAGATCGTGAAGTCGCAGGCGTTCTCATCGCCCGTGCTCCATTTCCCCACATCCGACGCGTTCGGCGCGATTTGCCACCACTCGCCCTGCACCACCGGCACGGCAATGGTCGCCTCGGTGCTCCCCGCGCCGGCCATCGCCACGTCGTCGGCGCTGAATGCCAACGCACACAACACTGCGGAGAGGAAAACTGCGGTGCGCATACTCACCCCCCCTATCGCAGAACAACGTACATTGAGTCAGACGGTAGGGCGACGATCAGCATTCGCCCTTCGCGGCGAACAGGCACGTCGCGCACGGGCATGCCGTTGACGTCAAGCAGTGTGGCGCCCTGCACGTTCTGGTTGGCCACGGTTACGGTCGCACGTGTATTGATCACGCGCCACGGCGCCGTGCCGACGCGCACTATGCGCTTTCCCTGGACCAGCTTGTCGTCGGCCTTGAATTGTGCCGGCCGTGCCTGCCAGCCGGTCGGCCTACAGCGTGTGCCGACCTGGATCAGAAGTCGCGCTGAGGTCGCCAGCGGCTGATCGTCCAGGGGCACCACAACAATGCTGGCGTAGTGGTTCGCGCAATCAATGCCAACGTCCGCCATCTTGAGGGGACCGGCGTCCGCCAGGAAGCCGGCCGCTCCCTGAGCGCGAGGCGCGTTCACCTGATAGACACCACGCTCCCTGTCGGTAGTTATCTGACCGGTGACGCTGCGGACGATGCCCGCGTCTTCATCGATGTAACGAGTCAGGTCAACGAGCTGGTTGTTCGCGGGATCGCCTTCGTACCGAACGTGAACGGGTCCAATAACGAACGCCAGAGGATCAACGCCGCCCTGGATGCTGGAATCCGCAGGCAGGTCGCCGGCGTCACGATTGGGATCGTAAGATCCGCCTTCAGCAATGATCGGGGTGCGGCGCTCCCATATGTTGTGCAGGCCGCGTTCCTCGTAGACGACGGGTTCGCCTTCGTCCACCAGGCCGCGCCGCCATATGAGGGCGGCCGCGGGAAACTGGCCGAGCTGCATGGGCGTGGAGAACGTCCACTTGTTGCCCGGTGGCTGCCACTCGCGCACGCCCGTGGCAAACCAGTAGAAGCAGTCCACGCCTGTCAGGCATTGCTGCGCGGCGATCATGAGCGGGCCTTCCGCCTGGTAGCTGAGTGGTGGCACCCAGAGACTTTCCGGAATGATGAACGGGTGGCCGACGGCCTGCTTTACGTTCAGGGGAAGGCGCTCGGGACGTGGGATCACGCTGAGATCCTGGAAGTAGTGCCCGGCCAGTATCTGCCAGCCGCGATGCAGGCCGAGATGAGCCGGGCTATAGTAATGGTTCTTGCCGATGACGTCGTTGGCCGTGTAGCTCCAACGTTCAGCAGGGTCAACCAGCACTGCGTCGACCGTGCGCCAGTTGCCGGCGTTGACCAGGTGCCGGCAGCCGAGTTCCTCCTCCAGATAGCGTTCGACTTCGGCATTGAACGCGTGCATGGTGCGGGCCATGAACTCGAACTGGTCGGAGAGTCTGCGCTGCAACCCCACATCGGAGCCCATCCCCTGCTTCGCGTCCCGGCCGAAGTGCCACACGATATAGAGGCCGGCTTCGCCGTTGGCGAAGTCGTCGTTCGCCTGCTCGTTGCCGTTCCATGCTTTGCGGGCAGCCGCCAGGGAGCCATAGCGGGCTGACAGCCAGTCGGCGTATTGTCGCCGCAGAATGGCCCGTGCCTCGCCCTGCACCCGCTGCATGGTGTAGAACAGCATGCTGTCTTCATTCTGGACCTGTATGATGGCTACGGCAGGGTCATCGGCGAGCCGCACGCCCGTGTAGGGATTGACCGGATCGTAAATGGCCTTCAGCCACGACTTGTAAGCAGCCTGCGTCTTCGGCTCGAAGAAGAGCATGCCCGCCATGTTGTCGAGCCCGCTCTCCGGCACGTCCCAGCTCTTCAACCGCCGGGCGTGCGAGCCCCAGTAGGGCGAGATGGTGCAGTAGATGCCCTGCTCCTTCATGGCCGCAACCAGGCGCCATATCTGCTCGACAGCTTGCTGGTCGACGTCGGTGATCTGCGACCCCTCGCGCTTCGGCTGCACAGCGCCATGATTGCGCACCATGTTGACCCCGCGCTTAGCGAGGAAGCGTGCGTGATGGCGCAGTTCCTCCCACGCTTGCTGCCGCAGTTCTCCGGCCCTCTCCATGCTCCGATGCGCATCTTCCTCGCGCCCCTGCTCGCGCAGTTGCTCGGCCCGGCGGAGCGTGCGTTCCACATCGCGCCAAGCGTTCCGTTGCACGTAAGTCGAGCCACCCCAGAAGCGTATCGGCACGCCGTCGCCGCGCACGAACCCGAAGCCGTCCTCGCTGCGTCGGATGAAGCCATGCTGCCCGGCGAACTCTTCGTTGAGAGCGCGCAGGTCAAAGAGCGCCTCCTCGCTGAAGGCGTCGTCCTCCGGCTCAAAGGCCCAGGTCTCCTCGTCCGGATACTCGATGATGCTCTGCGGTCGCTCACCAGGCCGGTACTTGTGACGCGGCGTGAACTCCCCGGTCGTCAGCACGAAACAGTCCAGGGCCGAGAACCGTTTCTCCGCCTCTGTGCCCCCGAGCTGGAAGGCGATCCGGTGTTCGCCCGCCGAAAGATCAAGAGAGCCGAGATCGAACCAGGCGAGGAATCGCGCGTCCCAGCCGCCGTCCAGCGCGACAGGGGTTTCCTGGATCATACGCGGTTCGAAGTCGGGCTCGCGGCGATGCTCCCTGACTTGTCGCCGCATGGCATCTACATCCACCCTCTGCCATGGGCCGTCATCGAGCCGGTACGCGATGCCCGTGCCGCGCGGGTTGGCACGCAGCCAGAAGCGATACTCGCCTGCACGGGGTATGTCAAGGAGGTACTCCGCCGTGCCCGTGGGCTGGTTCGGCTCGGAGAAGCTGGCAAGCCATGCCCCTCCGGAGAGTTCGTCAGCATCTACGTCGTTAAACCAGGGGTTATCGAAAACGCTACTCTTTGCAAGATTCTCTCCCTCGATCCAGATGAACGTCTCCTGCGCAGCCCAAGAGGGCGTAACGGCAACGGCGATAAACAGCGGCAAAGCATACATCAGCGCACGCATACGCGTCTCCTCACTTCTCGTGGATCACCCGGCCCGCACAGGCAAAGATGGCGCAGCCCGGCCCGTGACCGGTCCCATCGTTGGTAGCTCCCTGTTTGCGGTAGCAACCTTCGATGCTCTCATGGCACGATTCCGACTCGTGCATGACCAGCCCCTCAGGTGTCACGCATCCCCTCAGCGCCTGGTAGCCGCGCAGGGCAGCGTCTTCGTACTTCATTGCTTCGAGTATACCTTCGTGGGCCGCGCGGAACAGGGCATAGCAGATCAGACCGGTGCCGGTGGAATCGGGATGGCTATCCTCCGGCGGAAGGTGCACCAGCGCGTGCCACATGCCATCCTGCTGCTGGACGGCGAGCAGGGCGTCCGCCAACTCGCGCAGGTAACCCTGAACCTGTTGGTAGTGCTCGTACTCGCGAGGCATCGAACTGAGTGAGTCCGTCATGCCGCGGATCAGCCATCCGTGGCCGCGCGCCCATGCGCCGGGGGCCAGTTCCACCGGATCGTCCTGCCAGCCGCGGCTGGTGCTGTAGAGTCCGCTTTCCGAGTAGCGCAGCAGCTTGTGGTGGAGCCGGAACTGCTGCGCGCACTCAGCGAAGTAGCTCGCAACACCCGTCAATTCCCCCGCCTGCGCCATGCGGCTACAGTAATCCTGGATCATGTCGATCAGAAGGTAGCGGCCGGGCTCACCGACGGCGTGCGCAACGGCGCCCTCCTCCGAGCGTGGGGCCTCTCGCCACCAGCGGTCTGTCTCCGCCACAAACGGGGATGCATACCGTTCATCACGGGTGAGCTGGAGTAGCTTATACTCCAGGTGTACGAAGGGCTGCATCTCGTAGGGTATCGGCACGCCCGGTTCGCACCCTCGCCGTCGCAGGACCGAAAGAACGTGATCGGTGTACTCCCGTTCGCCGGTGGCGCGGTCCATCTCGAGCATGGCTTCCAGCGAGAGGTTAAGCGTGTAGTTGCCGAAGACTGCATCACGCGCAATCACCCGCTCCGCCACCCTGCGGGCCATCTGCCGTGCATCGTCGATGGGATCACTCACAGATTCCTGTCCCCCTGTTTCACAGGCAAAGCAACACGGTCACCAGTATCAGCAAACGGCACATCGTTACCAATCCCGGTAGCCTCGCGCGCCGGGCATCTGCTCACCTCTCATCCGCACAATGCAGCCCTTCTCATCCACCTCATAGCCCCATTCCTCCAGATAGTAACTCGCGGGTTCAAACGGGTCGTGGCGTTCGTGCAGCTTCTTCTGAAGCACCCCCTCGAGCCCGTCCTGCAAGGCCGCGTGTTGCGTTCGGTTGACCAGGTTGTCGAGTTGATAAGGGTCCCGATCATTGTCGAAGAGCAGCCACGGGCCTTCCAGATCTCTCACGTAGGTATGACGGGCGGTTCGCACGCCGCGGTACTCACGCCCGCCCCGTCCGCGATGCCAGTTGCCGAACGGCGCCGGACATTGCAGCAGCGCCGCGTCGTCGCCGGGGTTCGGGCCTCCCCGGATGTAGCCCGCGTAGTCGAGCCCCTCGACGCTTTCGGGCACGGGCAGACCGCAGCAGGAGAGCAGCGTGGGCATCACGTGGGGGGCGTCGATCGGTGCCTGCAGTTCTTCGCACCGATGGCCCAGCCCTGTCGGCCAGCGGAGCAGAAAGGGCACGCGGATCGCTTCTTCGTACGGACGCTGCTTGTCCCATTCGCCGCGGCTGCCGACCATGTCACCGTGATCGCTGGTGAACAGCAGCAGCGTATCCTGCGCGATGCCGAACTCGTTGAGGGCGTCGATCAGCCAGCCGAGTGCTGTGTCGAGCGCGCTGATATAGGCGTAGTAGCCGGCAAGGGTCTCGCGCGCCCTGTTCATGCTCTCCTCCGGCACGTTTGGCGGCATCTGCAGCCCGGTGGGATCGTGGAGCGCACGGAATTCCTGCGGGGCCGTCTGATATGGGCTGTGAGGGGGGCCCCATGAGAGAAAGAGCAAGAACGGGTTCTCGCAGTCGCGCTTCTGAATGTAGGCGATGGCCTCGCGTGTCTGCGCAAAGGCGTCGTAACCATCCCAGAGCTTCTTCTCGGGCGTCTCGCCATAGTAGTACGACTCGTTGTAGGTATGGGTGCACTCGAGCACGCGCCAGAAATCGAACCCCTGCCGATGCTGGCGCGGGATGAACTCGGCCCGGCCGTGTCCCTCCAGATGCCACTTGCCAATGTAGGCCGTATCGTAGCCCGCATCGCGATAGCATTCGGCGATGGACGGGCCCTGCTGCCGTAGAGGCAGGTCGTTGAGGAAAACACCGTGCGTCAGGGGATACTGCCCCGTGATGAGGCTGGCGCGGTACGGGCTGCAAACCGGGCAGCCACTGACGGCGTTGACGAAGTTGATGCTCTGGGAGGCAAGGCGGTCGAGCACGGGGGTTTGCACGTTCGGATCGCCCGCGTAGCCGGTGGCCTGCCCTCGCCACTGGTCGCCGAAGACAACGATCACGTTGGGTTTTGCCGCTTCCATGGCCTCTCCTCGTCGCAGGTCTACAGGGGGAGACCATTCTGAGGGTTGGACGCTCTGCCGTCAAAGCGCAGGGCGAGCAGGCAGCAGGTCCGGATGCACGCGGCAGTCGGGCGGCTCTCCCACGCCGGAGCGCCGCAGGTACGACTGCGTGAAAGGACACACGGCCATGCAGAGCCCGCAGGATTTGTGCGGCTCCGCGCCCTGCGCCCGCTGCTTCACGTCCCGGCAGGCACGCCAATCGAAGAACCTGTCGCGCCCCACTCCCGCCGCCCAGTGCTCCCCATTCGGCGCATCAGCCGGGCAGACTTCGGCGCATGCGTTGCACGTGCCGCAGCGGGAGGAGTCTACTGGCTGCGCGACCGGCAGGTCCGCATCGGTCAACACGCTGACCAGTCGCACGGCTGAGCCGTACTGGGGAGTCACGAGCAGGTTACACTTGCCGACCCAGCCGAGGCCGGCACGGGTGGCCACCGCCTTGTGCGAGACGTCGGCCTGGCGCGTGACGTGGCGTACCTCCGCCGAATACCCGCCCGCTCGCAAATGGTCGGCCGTCAGGGCACCATAGGTCATCAGGGCAGCGTAGAGCCCGCTGTCGGGATGCGCCCAGCGGTGCCCGGCCGCCAGCGCGGCGGCCACTGAGTGCGCTGGCACAGCCACAGCTATGCTCACCGCCCGCGGGTAGCCCTGTCGGCTCTCCTCCGGAAACTCACTTATTGCGGCAAAGCCCACCAGGGCTGCTCCGCACTCGAGCAGAAACCTGCTGAGAAACTCCGCTGTCGCGATTGCGCTTTCCTGCCCTTGCTCCATATTCTACACCCATCTGTATGAGTCGTTGCGCGGTGCCGCAAGCCCATACGCGCCGTCAACGACCGTCGCCGATCTGAAGCACCCAATCGTGCTGGTCAGGCGTGGCGAAGGTATGCACCTCACCGGTCACTTGGCCGGCATCCGTACGCCTGCCGTTGCGGGGGTTAAACCACGTGGCCCGGGCCGGCTTCCGAAGCCGGCCGGTGTCGAGCATCAGCTCGCCGCCCTTCGGCATGTACGCCAGTGCCAGGGACCCCTCCTCCGTCATGCATGCCGTCACGTAGCGCTTCGGATCGTCATGCCCCGGCTGTACGTTGAGGAGTTCCTGCGCCGGTCGCAGTTCCCACCACGGCAGGCGGTCGAAGAACCGCTCCATGACCACGATGCTCTTGACTCCGGGCGGTTCCAGTCCGTCCCGCCACGGCCCGACCTGCCCGAGCCCTTCGTGGCCCTGCGGCACCTCGGGACGGGCCGCCCACGGCCATACGTAGTTGTGCCCGTACGTGACACCGGCAGTGTGCGCAAGCATAAGGCTCCAATAGCAGGCGCGCCGCACGTGACGGTCGCTGAAGATCAGGTCCTCGTGGTAGGAGGGGTGACCCTCGTAGTTCGGCTCAAGGTTAATGACCGGGCGCGGAGGTTCCTTGCGCCACTCCTCGGAGGGTGGGCCCTGCACAAGCCATCGCAGATGCTGCTCGTTTGAGCCATGTCCGCTCTGGTAACCGATGAAGTCAAGCCAGTCGGCATCGCGCAGATCATCGACGGCCCAGTTCTGGCCGCACATGTGCAGAGTGACGGGATTGCCTGGCTCGTAGCGGAGAGCGTCTTTGACAATGCGTCGCCAGCGTTCAGCCCTCTCACCGCCATAGTTGCCGTCCCCGCCGAGGAGCCAGATCACGCGGTGAGCAGCGTAGCGAGCGACGACGTAGCGGGCCAGCCGGCCCGCATCCTCCAACGGCAGCGAGTAGCCCGGATCGCCCTGCACGCAAGCCCAGAGCACCACCGGGGCGGCAATGAGGCCGTGTGCGTTCACTGCATCGATCTTCGCATCGATCCGCTGAAACCATACCGGGTTCACGCTCAACCGCCCATCCGCGCGGTAGGCGGTCTGCCCGTACTGATCCTGCGGGCAGCCCCGCCACTGCGTTGTTACAAACTGGATCACCGTAAAGCCCTGCTCGGAGCGCTTCCGCAGGTAGAGGTCCCAGTCCTCCGGCCGGGAACGGATGGCGCCGTTCCATGCGGTATCCGCAAGCCAGAAGAACGGAGTGCCATCTTGGAAGGCATACCGGCGCCGGTCGGCCGCGAGCCGCACGGGACCGCGCAGGTAGATGTCTTCGTCGCCTGAGTACCGAACGCATCGAAGGGCCCCCTGCCGGCCGTCGAGACCGGCGTCGACCTCACAGCGCGAGCGCCAGCTCCACTCCCCCCTCTGGGATGGACTGAAGCGGGCGCGCCACGTGCGCCCGCCGTCCCAGAACGCCTCGACCGTCCGCGCCTCAGAGTCCGGGCCCCTGAACTCCACCAGGGCCTCAACATCCCACAGCGGGGCCTCGTGTTCGCATTCCGCTTCCAACTCCAGCTCACAGATTCCCCACTGCGCCACTTCGCACATGCAACGGCCTCCTACATGCAGCACTTACGGACGGCCCGCGCGACGGCTTGTCCGAGCAGGTGGTAGCCATCGTCCGTGAAGTGGACGCCGTCGGGGCTGAGCAGGCGGTCGCGCCCGGCATCCATCACCACCTCGAAAAGGTTATCGACAGGCACGCCCAGTTCCTGGCAGACCTCCATCGCGGCACGGTTATAGGCCAGCACGTCCTCCTCAAAGCGGTCGAAGCCCTTCCGCTCGTGATGCCACTTCTGATTCACCGGCGTGGTCAGTGCCCAGGCCGGCCGGGCCTTCGAGTCCCGGTCAATCCGTTCCAGGATGGCCTGCACGTTGCGGCGGTACTCCGCCAGCGGCACGGCGTTCTCCTGCGCCCCGAAAGGACGCTTGACGTCGTGCAGGCCAGCATTCACGTGCACGACGTCCGCCTGCCGGCTCAGGACCCATTCCGATAGCCGCGCCAGAACGTTGCGGCTGTCGCCGCCATTCGCCTCAGGGGCCCAGACCTCCGCCTTGCCCGCCAGTTCTTCGCGCACAACCTCCTGGTAGCCGATGCGGATCGAGTCGCCTATCAGTATGATCTTCTTCATATCGTCAGCTCCCGTAAGCCCGATGCTCCCAAGCACAGTATCGCCCTGCCAGCGGGCCCTGTCAACGCGGCGTGGACGAGTCTATTGCCAGCAGGGACATGGAAATGCAGCGTCAGCCCCATTTCGACACTCGTGAAAAGGCTTGCATCCGCTCCATGAAGTGCTGCTGTGTGTGCGGTTTCCGGTGAAGCGATTGCGGCCCAAGGCGGGCGGGTAAACGCTATGACCACGATAGGCAAGGTGTTCATCGGGTGCGCCGCGCTGGGCGGCATGTTGTTTGTCATTCGCGTGGCGCTCTTTTTCACCGGTGGCGAGGCGGATCTCGATGTCAACGGGGGGTTAGATTCGGTGGCGACCTCGACGTGGAGGGGCTCGGTGACACCAACCTGAGCTTCCGGCTGCTCCCCTTGCAGGGCATAACAGCGTTCTTCATGATGTTCGACCTGGTCGGGCTTGCGTTGCGGTTCGGTAGCCTGCCTCCGCTCCGCGACGCCGATCGAAGGGCCCTGCTCGGCCGACCGAGCCCCTGCACCTCGTGGCACTCGACACTCCGCGCGCGCCTGCTACAATGAGCGAGCGGCGGCTTTCCGCTATCTCTCGCATTGCACGAGAACGGGACATGGGTATCGCACTGCGCATCGCGTTCGCTGTTGCGCTCGGCGGTGGCATCGGCCTCGCCGTCGCCATGGTGGGACGCAGTGTCGGCGGCACTTGCCCGCTGGCTTGCAACCCTTACGTCAGCACCGGCCTCGGCGTCTTCGTAGCACTCGTCTTCGCCGCACGGAGCCGACCCGCTGAGGAGCTGGTCCGCAGCAGCCGCGTGGTCCGTGCCGTAAACGAGGCCGCCTATCTGGAGGTCGTCCCGGCGCCCGCCACGCTGGTGACCTTCTATACCCAGCATTGCCCCGCCTGCCATAAGCAACTGTCCGCCATAGACGACCTTGCGGAGCACTTCGCCGGGCAAGCCACGGTTGCCGTCGTGGATGCCGACCAAGTGCGTGAAGCGGCAAAGCGCGAGGGTGTCGACGCCGTGCCCACCACGGTGATCTATAGCCGCGGCGAGCGCGTCGAGAAGCGCGTCGGCTACGCGCCCACCAGGGAGCTGCGTCGGCTGCTGGGTCGAGCGCTTGAATCGGCCCATGCTGAACCAGAAACCAACTGACCTGCCCGGAGGCAGCATGAAGCTCGTTATTGTGGGTGGAGTCGCCGGCGGCATGTCCGCCGCGACTCGTGCCCGCCGCCTCAATGAGAACGCAGAGATCATCGTCCTCGAAAAAGGTAAGCACGTCTCCTTCGCCAACTGCGGCCTGCCCTACTACATCGGCGGCACCATCCGGCAGCGCGACGAACTGCTGGTGGTCACGCCGAAACGGCTGCGAGAACGGTTCGACCTCGACGTGCGACCCCGCAACGAGGTGACACGCATCGACCGCGAGAAGCGGCAGGTGACAGTGCGCGACCTCATCGAGGAACGCACCTACACCGAGCACTACGACCGGCTGATCCTCGCGCCAGGCGCCAGCCCCTTCCGCCCTCCCATACCCGGCATCGGCGATTCCGAAGTCTACACGCTGCGCAACCTGGAAGACATGGACCGGATACACGCCGCCGCCGAAACGGCCGAGCGCGAGCGGCGCGCGCTCATTATCGGGGGCGGCTTCATCGGCCTGGAGATGGCCGAGAACCTCGTGGAACGCGGCTTCCGCGTGGCCATCGCTGAGATGCTCCCACAGGTGATGACCGGCCTCGACCCCGAGATGGCCTCGCTGGTCCAGCGGGAACTCGAGCGCCA